>CAVQRK010000011.1:0-66011 GCA_963715225.1 uncultured Actinomycetota bacterium | reverse complement strand
ACCGCATCGGGATCGGATGGCGTCGGGATGAGCTGGCCCAGGTCGGTCACCTCGGCAGCGTAGGAGGCCGGAGCGTGTTTGGTGATCCGCTGTCACGCAGCGACGAGCCACGCTTCCCCGTGCAGCGGTCAGCAGCATTGGCGAGCGGTCGCTACATCTGGGAATGGGGCGTTGTTGGCATAGACGATACGCTATAGGCTTGGAGTATGTCCGATGGAGCAGGAGCGGTCATCCGGAGGGCGCGGCGTCGGTCCGGTTTGTCGCAGGCCGATTTGGCTCGTCGCGCACATGTGTCGCAGCCGGTGATCAGCGCGTACGAGAGCGGCCGTCGTGAACCCGGGATGTCGATGTTGACCAAGTTGGTCGAGGCATCGGGACACACGCTGAGCATCGACCTCGTCGCCGATCCCGACACCCCCCGTGGACTGCCGGACACACCTATCGGGCGAAGGTTGCGTCGCCGGCGTCGGGCGATCATCCGGGCGGCGGAGAGACGAGGAGCGACGAACGTCCGTGTGTTCGGCAGCTCCGCACGTGGCACCGACACCGAGTCGAGCGACGTCGATCTGCTGGTCGACCTGTCGCCGGATATCGGGATCGTCGGCCTGATCGGACTCGAGCGAGAGATCGCCGAGATCCTCGGCCGCGCGAGGTCGACGTTGTTCCTGCAGCCAATCTGAAGTCACGGCTCGCCACGCAGACGTTCGCCGAGGCGATTCCGCTGTGAGGACCGATGCGCAACGACTCGACGACGTGCTGGCTGCCGCTGCTGCGATCGAGTCCCACCTCGAAAGTGGGACCTTGACAGATGGACTCCTCTTCGCTGCCGTAAGGGTGCGACTGATCGAGATCGGCGAAGCAGTCAAGGACATCCATCCTGATCTGCTGGCGAAGGAACCGGACATCGCGTGGGCCGACGTCGCACGCGTACGCGATCACCTGGCGCACCGCTACTTCGACACCGACCACGAGATCGTCACGGCAACAGTCGAACACGATCTGCCGCCACTCGTCGCCGCGGTCGAACGCTTGAAGGCGGCCGAGGCGGACTGAGATCGGAGCTTGATGCAGTCCAGCGCCTCGAGACTCCCGGGTCACGCTGCGAGGAAGTATCCCTCGGTCGCAGCCCGTGGGTTCAAGATACGAGTCCCCCCTCCGACACGACTCAAATTCGGGTGCGTAGCTATGACCCCTTCGAACGAGGCCGCCTACGATGAGCTCGGAGAGCACGCTAGGGGTCCGATGAAATCCGCAGGTACCGCGTCGCTGAGGACGCACCCGCAAGAACCATCCCCAACAGCACCTGGGTGATAACCAGCTACGATCAACTAGACGTAGGCGATGGGAGCGTGGCATGGACCCCCAGATCACCAAGCCACCTAAGTTGCCGCCGGCGTGGTTCAAGCACCTCTTCTGGCGGGTCCACCGGCTTCTCTACCGCCTCACCGGCGGCCGCGTCCTGTGGACTCCGAAGAGCAAGCGCGGATGGGGCGCGATGCACCTTACGGTGATCGGCCGGCGGTCCGGCCATCAACGCAGCGTCATCGTCGGCTACATCGATGACGGCTCGAACCCAGTCGTGCTGGCCATGAACGGCTGGGACGAGGGCGAGCCGGCCTGGTGGCTCAACCTCGACGCCCATCCGGACGCCGTCATCCGCCAGAAGGGCCAGCCGGAGCGTCCGGTGCGCGCCCGCAAGGTCGAGGGCGCGGAGCGGGATCGACTGTGGCAGCTGTGGGCCGAGGTCGACGATGGGCTGGATGCCTACGCCGATTCACGCTCTGCCGACACGCCCGTGATCGTCTTCGAACCCCGGCAGGCAGCGACCGACCAGATCACCTGACACCACAGCCGTCAGATCACAGGGAAGCGGCACCGACTGCGCTCCCGGGATCCTCGACCGGTGGATCGGTTCACGGAAATGCAGTTTGCAATACCTCGGGCGTCCAGTTCGGCCACCTCGGCGGGTAGTCCGGAAGGCCGGCACGTAACCCAGCGACTTCGACGGGTCCGGCGTCGTGGGAGTTGTCGTACGCGACTGTGCGACGGCAACGGTGGACTGCGGCGACGACGTTGGACCAGATCCGTTCGTAGCGAGCGGTGATCTTGTCGGCCGGCACATCGTGACCGTCGGCGGCGGCCCGGCTGGCGGACAGCTTGACTGGGACCATGACGACGTTGAGGACGACGTGGTGGCCGGCAGCGATGAGGGGTCCCCGATGGATGGTCCAGGGGCTGTGCGAGTGTTGGTTGGTTTCGGGTGGTCCAGGCCTGGGCGCACTCGGTTGGGTGAGGTCGCCGTGTGTCAGCCTGCTTGCTGCCACGACGGAGATCTTCACCGCCGACGGCGGCGCTCCCGAGTATTCTCAGCACAGGTGAAACCGAGACGCGGAGGTCCCGATGATCGAACGGCCGAGTCCACGAACGACCAGCTGGGTCCGCCCACTTGCGGCGTCGGCCACCCTGCTGCTGTTGACAGGAATCGGGGCAGCCTGCGGAAGTGACGACGAGCCCTCGACGTCGAGCACGACCGGGCAGGAGCAGACGACAACGTCCGCCGCGCCAGGCGGATCCACCACGGCCGGCTCACAGGACTCGGCTGGTCAGACCCTCAATGACATCCAGGAATGCGAGATCATCGACGGCACGGGCACCGCGTCAGGTGCTGTTGAGAACCTGGGGGAGGAACCGGCCTCCTATGAACTCACGCTCGGCTTCATCGATGACGCCACGGGAGAGGAACTCGGTCGTGGGACGACGGAGGTTGGCACGGTCGAGCCCGGTGGTTCGGGTGAGTGGTCGATCGAGGTCGACGGACTGGCCGATGCCGAGGTGACGTGTACGACCAAGGGGCTCGACGCGACGCCGGCTCCCTGATGATCACAGGGCGGATCCGGGAAGCGGACTGATGGGTATTGGCCTCAGCAATCGAACTGGCCGGAGCCCCCGGGAGCGCAGGTGGGGCAGGTATCGGGGTGCCGTCCTGGCGGTTGCGCTCTGTGTGCTGCTGCCTGCCGGCCCGGTGGCGGCACAAGTGGTGGGGTGTACCACGGCGTCCCCCGATTCCCTGCTCACGGCAGGTGACCCGGTCCTGGACGCGGCACTGAAGCAGGCATTCGAGGATACCTGGGACGGTGCCGAGCCCGTGGTCGACCCGACGGGCAAGCAGCCGGTCTCCTGGCCCGACGCGAAGGAACAGGGCGGTTGGATCTACCGCTGTTGGGACTCCGCCGGCGACGAGTTCACCAAGGTGGTCCCCTGGCCCGAGGGCGACTACAACAGCATCGGTCAGGGTCCGAAGCTCGACGCCGGCAACTGCTCGCTCATCGGGACCTATCACTCGCACACGGGCTCCAAGACCGGTCATCCCGACAACGACGGGACACCCAACGAGAAGCCCTCCGACAAGGATGAGATCCTGGCCGACAGCGATGGACTGCCCGGCATAGTCATCCACGGCCACCCGAACGACCCGGGTTCCTATGGCCTCACCTCCTATGGCCCGTCCGTGCCGTCGGATGGTTGTCCGCCCGGCGGAGATGACGACGCGGCCGAGAGCGCGGGTGAGCCGCATCTACGCACCTTCGACGGGCACCCCTATGACTTCCAGGCGGCAGGGGAGTTCGTGCTGGTGCGCTCCCTCGACGACGACCTGCAGGTCCAGGCCCGCCAGGAGCCAACTGCGACCGGTCACGTCACCCTGAACACAGCCATCGCTGCACGGGTCGACGGAGCCGACGTGGAGGTCAACGAGACCGATGTCGTCATCGACGGCACCGCCACTACGCGCAGCAAGTTCGACCAACAGACCACGCCAGATGGCGGTCAGGTCAGCAATGACGACGGGATCATCCGCATACGCTGGTCCGACGGCTCCGTGGCATCGTTCGTCGGCGCCGCTCTCGTCATCGACCTCGTCGATGCCCGGGCAGGCCGGGTGGAAGGGCTGCTCGGCAATCATAACGGTGACCCTGCGGACGATCTCGTGGACAGCGACGGCTCCGCGTTGCTGGCCGACAGTCGGCTCACGTTCGCCGAGACCTACGACTCGCTGGCGCCGACCTGGCGGATCACCGACGCCACGAGCCTCTTCACCTATCCGCCGGGGACCAGCACTGCCGACTACGTGATCGACGGCGTCCCGGCGATCCCGTTGACCCGAGGCATGCTCGATCCAGGTCGCCTCAGCGAGGCAGAGGCAGCGTGCCGGGCCCAGGGGGTGACCGACCCTCGTCGCCTCGACCAATGCATCTTCGACGTCGCTGTCACCGGCGAGGAGTCCTTCGCGGAGGAAGCCGCAGCAGTGGAGGCGGAGCACGACCGCCTCACCACCCCCGATGTCACCGCGCTGGTTGAGGCGGCCTCCCTCCAACGGCTCGACCAGGTGAGCCAGCTGCTCGGGGCCGGCCAGTCTCCAAACGGACGGGACGCGGAGGGCCGCACCCCGCTGCTCGCCGCGGTGCCCACTGGCAACGCCGTTCTGGTCCGGCTCCTGCTCGATGGGGGCGCTGATCCGGCTCGCGCCGGGTCCGATGGTTCGACGCCGTTGCACCTGGCCGCATTCTGGGGATTCGACGAGATCGTAGACGCCCTGGTTGCCGCTGGAGCCGATGTAGCGGCAGTCGACGACCAGGATCGCACGCCGGCCGATCTGGCCGATGCCCAGGGTCACGTCGAGCTGGCCGGACGACTGCGATGAGGCGCGCCGCTGTCGTCGTCGCGGCGATGCTGGTGTCGCTCGGGCCCGTTGCTGGGGCCTGCACTTCTGGCGACGAGGCCGGGCCGACCACGACTGGTGCGCCACAAGTTGGCATCGACGAAGGCGAGGCGATCGAGATCGCCCGTTCCGCCGTGGCTGAAGACGATCCAGCCTTCGACCCTGACCAGAACCGGCCGATCCCACACGACCTCGCTGACACCTGGGACGTCTCATTCGTTCCGCTAGAGGTGACTGGCAACGGCGGCGAGGCGCATGTGGTGATCGACCGCGAAACTGGAGATGTGCTCGACCTGTACCGGACCAAGTAGGAATCGGTGGCCGGCCGGCTACCGACCGTCTGGTGATCGGGATCTCACAGGTCATCGGCGCCGTTGCGACCTGTGCACGCCAGCAGCTGTTCAGTGGGGGAGTGCGGGACCGGACGCACGTCGACGTATTCGTGTCCAACCTCATCGACATGTTGCTCGGAGCGATCACCGCACCCGTCAGTTCGGCGACTCTGGCAGCGATGGAAGCGGAAGTCGCTCCGGGTGAGGTTGTCCGGTGAACTCGACCCGATGCTTCGACATCGAAGGACGCGATCTCGGATACCCGACCCGATTCCGTGACGGTTCGTCGATGAACGCCACGTTCGCAGCGCCATTCACCGCGGCCAGGAATCTGCTCGCCGACAGTGGATTCACCCCGGCACAGGTGTTCCCTCGCCGGGCTGTGCTCTCGGTGAATTGTGTGCACTATGTGGATACCGACGCTGGCACCTACGAGGAGGTTGCGCTGGCCATCCTTGTCACCGATCCACCGGGAATCGCACCTCGAAGGAGATCTCGCCCGCCGTGTACTCGATCCACGAAGGGGTGCCCCAGATTGGTCATCTCACACAGCGATACGCCGGCGTGGGCTATCACATGAGAGGCGGTGAGATCGAGCTCGGCCCACACACGATCACCGACGAGAGCGCTCGCCCACGATGGCGTGGAGGCGTTGGCGCCCGGAGCTGGTATACGTTGCACCCATCGGCCGAGTCACGCGAAGGTCGCTCAACGCATCAGGGGGCCAGGATCATGGACTACTGCTTCAAGCAGGGCGAGCCCATCAGCGAGGATGAGGCCCTCGCCCAGGGGGCCGACATGGGGCTGCACGCCCTCGCGTTCGACCTCGTCGTGGACGTGGACGAACCGCTGCACTGGCACGAGTTCGACTCCGTGGCGTGGGTGATCTCGGGAACGGGTGCGTTCTGTGACGCAGATGACAATGTCACTGAAGTGAGTCCCGGATGCCGACTCGATGCTCCCGCCGGGTGGCTGCACCGGAATCTGGCCGGGCCGGCATTGCGGCTCGTGTTGTGCACCAGCTTGCCCGGGGACCAGTGGACGAACCCCATCGACAAGGATCCGGCTGACCGCCCCGAGCACCTCGCGGTCTGACCCGTCCCGGTCGCCGCCGAGAGTGACCTGGATGTTGGTTGCGTCTGGTTCCGTGCGGCCGGGCGAGGGAATGGCTGGACGATCAGGCGATACGGTTGCGACATGTCATCCGTGAAAGTGTCCCATGAGGTCGCTGCCAGCCCCGCAGTTGTGTGGTCAATCGTGGTGGGGATGGACGACTGGGTGGAGACGATCGATGCCATCGAAGCCGTCGAGCGCCTCGATGATGGCGACGGTTTCGGGCTGGGGACCACCTGGCGGGAGACCCGCACGATGTTCGGCAAGTTGGCCACCGAGGACATGGAGGTCACCGAGTACGAGGACGGAGTCCGCTATGCGACCTCAGCCGAGTCACATGGCTCGAAGTACTTCTCGGAGATCAGCGTCGAACCCACCGATTCGGGATGCCGACTGTCGATGGGCTTCCGCGGCGAACCTCAGACCACGTTCACCAAGGTCATGGACGCGACGGTCGGCCGGCTCTTCATGGGCGCCACCCGCAAGGCGCTGGCCAAGGACCTGGCCGACATCGGTGCGGCCGCCGAGTCCGCCGGCTAGGAGCCGGCTGACGGCTGCGCGGTGACCCATCCGAATTCGGACGTGATCCGGATCCCGGTGGTGGGGTCGTGCAGGGGTGCGAGGACATCGGCCAGCTCTGAACAGAACCTCTCGTAGCCGACGGCCTCGATGGCGGGGACCGACGGTCCTGCCGATGCGAGCGCTCTCACGGCTGTCGCCACGTCTGGCCACTCGTTGGTCACGTCCACGGTTCCCTGCTCCTGGCAAGTGAAGCCGGATCCGACCAGCATCTCCTCGGCAACCAGTCGCGTGTCACCCTGTGTCATGGTCGCCGTTTGGTGACTGGCGGGGGACAACTCGATGACCTTGAGGAAGTAGGGCATGAGCCCCAGGCCCTCGTGGGCGCCCCAGAAGGTCATCCCGAAACGACCGGTACCAGTCAGTACCCGTTTGACCTCGAGGAGCGCCGCCTCACATCCGTTCCAGATTCCGTTGAAGCTGGTCACGACGTCGAACGAGCCGTCATCGAAGGGAAGGGCGTACATGTCGCCAACGCGGAAGTCGCCCTCCGGCGTTCGTACCTGTGCGATCTCGATCAGGGGAGCGGACGCGTCGAGACCCGCCACTGACGCACCGCGGTCGCAGGCGATCCTCGCTGCCAGTCCCGAGCCGCACGCGACATCGAGCAGCTGCGTGCCGGCGTCGACGTCCAGCTGGTCCAGCAACAGGTTGTTGGCACGCTGGGCATAGGGCTCGAACAGGTAGGCCCACTCCATGGCACGCGCGCCCCAGCCACGTCCGGCCTCCTGCCAGTCACTCTCGGCTCCCCGCCACTCCGTGGTGCTGTCGATGCTGTTCATGATTCGCCTTTGGCTGTTGGTTGAATCGCCTGGAGATAGCACGATCGGTCGTTCTAGATAGTACGAACGATCGTGCTATCATGTCAAGAATGGATGGTGCAGAACGGCCGGTGGAGTCGGCGCAACGGCGGACCAGGGCCGACGGCGATCGGACACGTCAGCGGATCCTCGACACCGCCGTTCGTCTGGCCACGACCGAAGGCCTGGAGGGTCTGAGCATCGGCAAACTCGCCGAGGCGACCGGAGTGAGCAAGAGCGGCCTGTACGCGCACTTCGGGTCCAAGGAGGAGCTCCAGCTGTCGACCGTTCGCGCTGCCCGGCACCTGTTCGTCGACGTCGTGATTCTTCCTGCGCTCGCGGTCGAGGGGCTGGATCGCCTGCGAGCCCTCTGCGAGTCGTTCCTGTCCTATGTGGAGCAGCGGACACTGCCGGGTGGATGCTTCTTCGCCGCTGCCGCGGCGGAGTTGGGTGGCCGACCCGGTCCTGTGAGGGAGCTCGTGGCCGACTACCAGCGTGACTGGATGGAGCTTCTCGGCAGTGCGGCGGACGATGCAGTCGCCAACGGACACCTGCGGGCGGGCACCGATGTGGCGCTCCTGGTGTTCGAGCTGAACGCTCTGGTCACCGCTGCCAATGCAGCCTTCATCCTCCACGACGATCCCGCGGTCGTCGGCCGGGCCAGGGCCGCAGTCGAGCGGGTTCTGTCAGTGGAGCTGCCGGACTAACTCTGCCGCACTGACTCTGCCATCGTGGCGCTCAATCCACGCGGTGGAGTTCGGCCTCGAGGTGGTGGGTGAGCTGCAGGCCGACAGCAGCCATGGCCACCCGGTAGCGCAGCGTGTCGCCGTCGAGTTCGAATCGTCGAGTCAGTTCGGTCACGTCCTTGGCGGTTGTCGAGAGACCCACTGACGTCGTCCGGAGGTCGAGGACCGTGACCGGGCCGGTCGTGATCGAGCCCTCCAGGATCTCGGTGATCCCGGTCGGATGCGAGAGCACGATCTCGAGTCGACCGGGGGCCACCGGTCGCCAGTAGCCGGCCTCGGTGTGCAAGGGGCGGTCGTCGTGCGCATCACGGGTCTTCTGGCCGTAGGCGAGGAAGGGTTTGCCGACGTGGGCGAATGACACCTCCTCGAGGTACTCGAACGACTCGATGGTCGGATACTCCCCGGACCCACGGCCGCGCCATGTGCCGAGCAAACCGGCGAGGGGCTCGCAATCGGGGTGGAGCTGCCGAGTCGTCATGATGCTGGTCTAGCAGGCCTGTGCGGAGCGGCCGGGCGGCGACCCAGAGGTCGATACCTACGCCACTGCAGATACCACCCAGCCGCTCGCCCCGAGTCTGACTCCAACCCCAGGTTCGTGGTGGGCCTCGAGTGCGTCGCGGACCTCGCCGATCACCTCTGACTGCAGCGCGGGCTCGACACGGCCGAGTAGTCCGCGGGCCATCCCGGTGCCGAACAGGAAGTCGGTGGACTCCTCGAGGGTGCCACCCCCACCTAGGAGGATGGTCGGCGATATGGGCTCGATCTCGGTCGAGTGCAGGCCGGCCGAGTTGAGCAGGGCCGCGATCTCATCGGGGTCCTTGAGTGCGAACATGCCCGGTCCGCCGCTGAGTCCTCCGAGTTCGGGCAGTGCCGCACGGCGGGCCACGGCCCTGGCGAGGACCGTGAGCCACTCGTTGGCGTCGAGCTCCTGCCAGGAGACGAACACCATCCGAGCTCCGGGCACGAGAGCCCGGCGGAGGTTGGCGAAGGCTGCAGGCGGGTCGTCGAAGAACATGAGGCCGAACTGGCTGACGAGGACGTCGAACCCAGCATCGAATCGGTGTGTCTGGGCATCGGCGACGACGAACGTGGCGTTGTCGATCGATGCTGAGCGGGACCGGGTCTCTGCCAGGCTCAGTAGTGGCTCGCTGATGTCCACCCCGACCACGCTGCGGGCGGTGCGGGCGGCGGCGAGCGTCGTTGCGCCGGAACCGCAGCCGACGTCGAGAACGGAGTCCCCAGGGGTGAGGCCGGCGCGTTCGAGCACGGCCCCGGTGAAGGGGGCAAGCTGGCGGTCGTATCGCAGGGCGTGGTCGATGTAATGCACGGACTCTGCGCCGTTCCAAGCCTCGGACTGCCCCTGGTTGGCTTGCATGTCGGTCCCTTGTCCGCCCATCCGGGCTCCTGCAGGTCGAGAGCCTGACACAAGGACACAGGAGGCGGGGCCCCGGCTAGCCTCTCGTCGGTGCAGATCCAGGATGACCCGGCCCGACGGAACGAGGAGTTGTTCGACTCGCTCGCCGACACCTACGACGAGGTGGGGGTCGACTTCTTCGGCCCCATTGCCGAAGGTCTGGTCGAGGAGCTCGCGGTCAGCGAGGGCGAGGCAGTACTCGACATGGGTTGCGGGAAGGGCGCACTGACGCTGTCTGCGGCTCGGCTGGCCGGCTCCGGTGGCCGGGTCTTGGGGGTCGATGCCTCGACCGCCATGTTGGAGTCGTTGGTCTCCGCCGCTGCGACAGCGTCGCTGCACAACGTGGAGGTCAACCAGGGAGACGTGCAGGACCCCGCTTGGATCGACGGCCACTTCGACGTGGTGGCGTCTTCTCTGGTGCTGTTCTTCCTGGCCGAGCCGGGGCTTGCCCTGCAACGTTGGCGAGAGCTCCTCCGCCCCGGTGGCCGGGTCGGCGTGTCGACATTCGGACGACAGGACGACACCTGGCGCCACGTGGACGAAGTGTTCACGCCGTACCTACCCCAGAAGATGCTCGATGCACGTGTGAGCGGATCGAAGGGACCGTTCTCGACGGATGAAGGAGTGGAGGATCTTGTCCGTGCTGCCGGCTACTCCGACGTGATGACCCGAAGCATCGACCTGCAGGTCAGGTTCCGGGATGCGGACCACTGGCGTTCCTTCACCATGTCGACGGGCCAGCGAGCAATGTGGGCCGCTGTTCCGCCGACCGAACATGACGATGTGCGACGTGAAGCCGAGCGCAGATTGGAGCCCGCCCGCCAGCCCGAGGGCGGATACCTGGTGAGCCAACGGGTCCGTTACACGCTCGGGCGCAACTGAGTCGCGTAGGTCTCCCTCAGCCGTCGACCTGTCCACTTGGGTAGATGAGCTGGGTCTCCAGCTTGATCGGGGGACCCGCCTGAACCCTCAGGGCCGGAGTGCCGAACGGGTCGGCCGCGTCCAGGTTCACGCCGTACCCGAGGTCGGCGAGCGCTCCGACGGTCACCTCGCTCAGCGGGGTCACGCCGCTGTCGAGGTACCCGGTCATGAGCTCCTTGTCGAGCACCGACTCGCGCCAGTGGGAGTCAGCGGTACCCGGTCCACCGATGTTCTCCACCGGTACGGACAGCCCAGAGCCGCCGAACACGGCGCTCCAGGCCCCACGACCTGTGAGACCGGTGTACCGGGGGTCCGAGGTTCCCTTGCCTGCCAGCAGGGAGTCCCACACGGTTCCGAAGCCGAGGACGTGGCCCATCTCGTGAAGGATCACGGCCTCGAGCTGACCGTTCGCCTCGAGGTTGACGACATCGGCGGAGTCGAACTCCATTACCCCATAGACGGGGAGGCCGCCGGCTGTCCGGGTGAGGCACGGCCCGGCGGTGGCCAGGACGCCACCGGCTCCGTCGATCGCCTCGATGCTTGCATCGATCAGGAGGTCGTCAACTGTTCCGGATAACGCCGGAGCGCCGGTGCCGCAGTGGTTCGCAGCGATGTTGACGGGGAGGTCCGACAGACCCGTCAGAACAATCTGCTCCCAGCGGGATGCGGCGGAGTCGAACGTCAACTCCTGCGCGGTCGTGATGGTTCCGTTGTAGCGCAGGGTGATTGCGAAGGAATCGGTCGACGCCGCACCGACCGACAACGACACGGCGTTGCTGGTGACCGTCGTGGTGCCATCGGTGACGCCCAGCCGCACCGTGCGTGTGCCCGTCGTGGCGAAGGTGGCCGACCGTACCGACGAGCTGGTGCACGAGGGGATCAGCATCTCGTACGTGCCGTCGTCGTCGAAGTCCAGCCCACAGGTGAGGGTGCCGGCCCGGGATCCAACAGGGTCCAGGAGAAGGCCGTTGTCAGAGGGGCGGGGGCGGAGGTCCGCTGGGCGGAGAATTCGGCGATCGCCAGGGGCCCGTCGTAGGGCACGGTGGTCGTCGTGGCCGACGCGCCGCCTCCGGGGGAGGTGACACACGCCGACGCAACAAGCGCGACAGCGACCAGGAACAGCACACAGACCCGTCGGGTCGCCGTGATCGATCGGCTCACTTCGCCACCCCCGTCGCAGACAATCGCTCTGAACCGACGGTAGTGCCTGCGGGTGCAGTGCTGTCCATCTTGGGGAGGGCGACGGGCTAGATCGGTGGAGCTGTCGTGCGAACCCCGAGTTCGTTGTCCACCATCAGAAGCCCGTAGCCGTCCTCGCTCACCAGGCGGAGTTTGGCGATGATGCCGCCGACCGTGGCCTCCTCCTCGACCTGTTCGTTCACGAACCACTGCAGCAGGTTGTAGCTGGCGTGGTCCTTCTCGCTCAGTGCCTGATTGCTCAGGTCGTTCAGTCGCGGCAGTCATCTCCTGCTCGTGGGCCAGCGAAGCCTCGAATACCTCGAGCAGTGAACCGAAGTCGGTCGGCGGCTGCTTGATCTTCCGCAACTCGACCTGCACTCCCTGTTCGATCAGGTAGTTGAAGATCTTCGTGGCGTGGAGGTGCTCCTCCTCGTACTGGACCTCGAGCCACCGTGCAGCGCCGTTGAAGCCGGTGTGGCTGCAATGTGCAGACATGGAGAGGTAGAGGTACGCCGAGTAGAACTCGTCGTTCAGCTGCGCGGACAGCGCCGCCTGCATGGGTGCGGAGATCATTGTGAGGATTTCTTCGCGGAGGTCGTTGGCACAGCACCCACGTTAGCCAGTGTGGGCGTGACGACCCGGCGTCCGGGTGCATGTGACGAATGGTCGCGGAGCTTCGGCCTGTCGCTCCTAGGCTGATCCGGTGTCGGGCATCGGGTCGCTCAACGAGAAGCCTCTGCACGCTGCTCTCAAGTCGTACTACCACCAGGACGGCGACCAGGTCGAGGCACCCCGGGAGGGCTTCGTGATCGACCTGGTCCACGACCGCGAGCTGATCGAGATCCAGACCCGCGGGTTCTCTGCGATGCGGCGCAAGTTCGACAGCCTGCTGGATTCCCATCCGATGCGTCTGGTGCACCCGGTCGCTGCCGAGAAATGGATCGTGAAGCTGGACGAGGACGGCGCTCAGGTCTCCCGCCGACGATCACCCAAGCGGGGTATCGCGGCGGATGTGTGCGAGGAGTTGGTCTCCTTTCCATCTCTGCTCAGCCACCCCAACTTCACTCTGGAGGTGGCCCTCGTGGAGGAGGAGGAGGTTCGACGACCCGACCGCACCAAGGGTTGGCGGCGAGGAGGGTTCGCGATCCAGGAACGGCGGCTGGTCGCAGTGCTGGAAACGGTCGTGCTCGGCTCGCCCGAGGATCTAGCGGCACTGCTTCCCGAGGGACTGCCGGATCCGTTCACGACGGCCGACCTGGCGAACGGTCTCGGGCGGTCCCGTCACCTGGCCCAGGAAGTGGGCTATTGCCTCCGTGTGTCGGGGGCGGTCACAACTGCCGGTAGAGACCGGCGGGGCATTCTCTACCGGATGCCCTAGGGCTCCAGAACGACCTTGATCGCCCCTGCCGCGCGGTCGGACGCAGTGACGAAGGCCTCGGGAGCGGCATCGAGGGGGAAGCGGTGGCTGATGACCACTCTTGCCAACTCGGGAACCTCGGCCATGAGAGCGGCTGCGTCGTCGATGTCGCGTCCCCTCGCGTGGCGGCCGTAGAGGGTGGTCGGGCACAGAGACACCTGTTTGAGGCACATGCTGAGGCCGGGCATGGTTACCTTGCCCCAGTAGACGCCGGGTATGGCTACCTCGGCGGATGGTCTGGCCAGCCGAACGGCGGTGGCCAGAGCGCTCTCGGTGCCCGCGGCCTCGATCACCACGTCGTACTCGCCGCGTGCCTCTGTGGCGCCGAGTCGCTCGCCGGCGATGCGCTGCGCCTCGTGGCGGGCCACGAGAGCCACCTCACAGCCACGGGCGCGGGCCACGGCGACTGCACACAGGCCGATGGTGCCGCCTCCCACAACGGCAACCCGCGTGGGTGGCTGCACGTCGGCCCGGCGGAACGAGTGAACTACGACGGCCAGCGGCTCGACCAGGGAAGCATCCCCCGGTTCCACCCCGGCCGGCAGGGCGACGAGGGCCCGTGGCGGGACCCACATCTCATCGGCCATGCCGCCATCGAGCCCGATGCCAAAGATCATGGCCGAGCTTCGGTCGCAGAGGTTGTACTCGCCCCTGATGCACGGTTCGCAGGCCCCACAGGGGGAGAGGGGTTCCACCGCCACCGCGGTGCCGTCGTCTGTGATGCCGGCAACCTCGTGCCCGAGGGTCACCGTCGGAGAGGGCAGATCGCCGGGACCGATCAGATGAAGGTCTGATCCGCAGATGCCCGCGGAGCGGACCCGAACGCGAAACGCCCGGCCCCGCTGGCCGCGGCACGCGCGACACAGTGATCTTTCCCCTCTCGACCCGAACCGCGTGCATGCCGCGACCGTAGCGCTCGCTCGTGGGGTACGCCCCGAGTGGTCAATCGGGGTCAGACAGGAGTCGGATCCGGCTCGCGATCGCCAGCGATCAGCGTGTCGATCGCCTCTGGGGAGAGAGATCGGTGGAACAGCCACCCCTGGGCATGGTCGACGCCGAGCCGGCGGGCGATGTCGCGCTGTGTCTCGGTCTCGATGCCTTCGGCCACCGTGGTGGTGCCCATCGCGTGGGCGAAGTCGACGACAGCACCGACAATCGCCTCGTCCATGGGGCCTTCGGCCAGTCCCTCGATGAACGAGCGGTCGATCTTCAGTACATCTACCGGGAGGCGCTTGATCTGCCCCAGGGACGAGTACCCGGTCCCGAAGTCGTCCGCGGCGATCTGTATGCCCTGGTTACGCAGACGCGCCAGACTGTCCGTGAGCCCGTCCATGTCCCGTATCAGCGCACCCTCGGTGATCTCGAGGCACAGCGCACGGGGATCCAGACCGCTCGAGCACAAGGCATGCTCCACGTCGGTCTCCAGCTCCGATCCGATCAGCTGGTGGCCGGACACGTTCACGGACACCGGAATCCAGGTGCCTCCGGCCAATCCCTGCCAGCGGACGCCGAGAGCGCATGCTTCCTGCAGCGCCCAGAAGCCCAACCGACCGATCAGTCCCGATTGCTCGGCCAGCGGTATGAACTCCTCCGGCCCGACTGGGCCACGGGTCGGGTGGTCCCAGCGCATGAGTGACTCCACACCCGAGATCTTCCCGGTGTGCAGGTCGACCTGTGGCTGGTGCTCCAGGCGTATCTCTCCGCGTTCAAGCGCGTGGCGCAGATCGGTCAGAAGGGTCAGGCGGTCTACGGCCTGCTTCTGTATCGAGGCCTCGAAGACTGCGTAGTTCCCGACCCCGTCCTCCTTGGCCTTGTACATGGCTGCATCCGCGTGCCGGATGAGCGACTCGGCCGTGGCCGTGCCATCGGGGTCGCTGGCGACACCGATGCTGCAGGAGACGAATACCTCTCGGCCTGCAATCTCGAAAGCATCCTCGAGCGTGCTCTGGAGGCGCATCACCAGATCGATGGCTGAGCGTTGTTCGCTGATCTCGCGCGCCAGGACGACGAACTCGTCGCCGCCGAAGCGCGAACCACATCGGTGGGTCGTACCGCGGCGCACAGTCGTTGGGCGACGGCGATCAGCAGTTCGTCGCCGGCTGCGTGTCCCAGGCTGTCGTTGACCAGCTTGAAGTCGTCGAGGTCGATGAACAGCAAGGTCGGCGGAACTCCTGAGTCATTCCCGAGCGCCAGGTCCAACTGCTTCTCGAATTCCGACCGGTTCACCAGCTCGGTCAGCGAGTCGCGGGAGGCCCGGTACGACAGTTCGGCCGTTGCGCGATCGACCAGCCCGCGGCGCACGCGATTCGGATCTCGAGATGAGGAACACGATCACGAATACGAACGCGGTCAACACCACTCCGCCGACGAGAGAATTCCTGGACAGGTCCTGCTCGCCGTAAACGACGAGCTCGGCCTCCTGGTAGTGGATACGCCACTCACGACCCATCAGGGTGGTGTCGACCGTTCGGCTCGCGCCTCCGCTCAGCGCCTGGCTCGCCGTTGCCGCCAGTGGGATCGGCTCGGGTCCGGTCACATCCTCGACCGACACTGCATACCGGTTCTGCATCGGCCCTCCGGCGGTGGGGAGAAAGCGGTCCATGTCCACGATCACCGCCGCGAATCCGTCCGCCGCATTGGCGCGGGCCGCTGCCGTGCTCATGTCGGCGTCGGCCTTGAAGAAGGGGCGGGCCAGGAAGACCACGATGGGCGGATCATCCTTTTCCGGCCCGAACCGCAGCGGCAGTGCGAAGGGCTCGCTCATCCGGGCCGCTTGGAGATCAACGGCCTGATCGATCGTGGTGGAGATGGGTGGGAACGCACGGGCATCCACCCCGCGGGCGATCGACATCGTCCCCGCGGGTTCACCGAGCGTGACGACCACCGACCGTTCCTGGGACTCATCGGGTCGCAGGTCTGGCAGCGAAGCGATTGGCATGGACGCATCGGCGAGCATCTGCTCCAGCTGCACGCTGGGCACCGAGTCCGCCCACGCCACGCCGAACGTACCCGGGAAGCGCGCCTCCAGCACGAGGCCATCGGCATAGGTCGCGAACTCCTGCTCCGTGGTCCGGTGGCCGTCAGCGGGCCGGGCCTGCTCGGCAATGGATGTGTTGATTGCCTCGTAGCTCTCGATGGAAGCGAGAAGACTCGCGGTGATGTCCTCTGTCTCCTCCGTGAGGCGGGTCTCGCGTGAATTCTCGTAGTCGGCAGCCTGCCAGCGGGCTACCCCGACGGTCGTCGCGATCCCGACAACCAGCACGAAGAACGGCAGGTAGCGCACCCAGCCCTTCTTCCGGGCAGGCGCAGCGCGCCTGCCCGACTGGTAGACCGTTGGGGAACCCATGACCAGTGGTCGGTGCGCCCAGACTCCACCTTGAGACCATGAAGCGGCGCCCCGGGGCGGGATCAGAACAACTCGGGCACCAGGGACTGCTCCTCCAGAGGTGGTCTGATGTACTCGCCCTCCTGGCGTGGAGGAAGCACCAGCGACTTCGAGGTCACGTCCTCGTATGGGATCACCGACAGAAGATGGCTGATGCAGTTCAGCCGGGCCCGCTTCTTGTCGTCCGCGTTGACCACCCACCAGGGCGACAGTTTGGTGTCGGTGTGGTGGAACATCCGGTCCTTGGCCCGGGAGTAGTCGAGCCAGCGGGCCCTGGAGGCAAGATCCATGGGAGAGAGCTTCCAGCGCTTCTCCGGGTTCTTGATCCGGCTCTCGAAGCGACGTTCCTGTTCGTCGTCACTCACCGAGAACCAGTACTTGACGAGGATGATCCCCGACCGCAGGAGCATGTTCTCGAACTCGGGTGTGGATCGCAGGAACTCCTCGTACTCGTCATCGGTGCAGAAGCCCATGACGTGCTCGACCCCGGCCCGGTTGTACCAACTTCGATCGAAAAGGACCACCTCGCCACCCGCTGGGAGATGGGGCACGTAGCGCTGGAAGTACCACTGGGACTTCTCGCGTTCGGTGGGTGTGCCCAGGGCCACGATCCGCACGGTGCGCGGATTGGTGCGCTCGGCGATCCGTTTGATGGTGCCTCCCTTGCCCGCAGCGTCACGCCCCTCGAACAAGACGCAGACACGAAGGCCCTCCTGTTCGACCCATCCCTGGAGCTTCACCAGCTCCCGCTGGAGTCGGGTGAGCTCCTTTTCGTACACGTCGCTCGGTAGCTTCTTGAGTTTCTTGGGAGTTGCGTCAGTCATGGAGTGTCCCGAGGATAGGTCGCGGCCGTCCGCGCCGCGGATTCCGATCGGACACGAGGGAAGCCCGGTAGTGTCGGCCGTACCTTCGATGACTGAGGAGGGGGTTCGATGATCTCGATTCCCAGCCCTGCCCAGGCGCTGCTCGGAACCGACGCGGTTGCCCATGTCTGGACCGTCAACGAGGACGGCTCGGGACAGGTCTCTGTCGTGTGGGTCATCGTGCAGGGGGACGAGATCCTCTTCGGAACCGATGCCCGGAGCCGCAAGGCGAGGAATCTCGAGCGTGACCCACGGCTGATCCTGTCGGTGGAGGACACCGAGCGCAGCCCCCGGGGTTTCCAGCGGCATCTCGTGATCCACGGTCGGGCGACGCTCGAGCCCGGATCCGACCCCGAGTTGATGGACCGCCTGGCCCAGAAGTATGCGGGTCTGGATCGGCACCCCCTGGCCATGCGCGATTCTCCTTCCAGCGTGATGGTCCGCGTCGCCGTTGATCGTATCGGTGGGGTCGGCCCCTGGATGGAGTCCGACGGACCTCCTGACACAGCCGGAAACTGATTACGGCTGAATTGGGTGGGCACCGTCTCGATGCGCTTCGGTGGCGGTTGTAGCGTGCATCTCGTCACCACTGAGAGGGCGGACCGCATGGAGCATCGATCAGTCACCGTGCACGGACACCAAGTCTCCTACATCACCGGAGGTAACGGCCCCGTCGTGCTCCTGGTGCACGGGATGGCGGGCAGTTCGCGCTCATGGGTGCCGATCCTGGGCGATATCGCCGACCACGTCACCTACGTCGCTCCCGACCTTCCGGGGCACGGCCGCTCCGGCAAACCTCGGGGCGATTACTCACTCGGGGCCCAGGCCAGTTTCCTCCGCGACCTCCTGGCGGCTCTCGGACACGAGCGAGCCACGGTCGTCGGTACCTCCCTCGGCGGTGGCATCGCCATGCAGTTCGCGTATCAGCATCCCGAACGCTGCGAGCGACTGGTCCTGGTGGGTGCGGGTGGCCTCGGCGAGGAGGTGATGCCTCTTCTCCGGGTGCTAGCGGTGCCCGGGGCGGAGTACGTCATGCCCCTGGCGTTCCAGCCGTTCATCAGGACCGGCGTCGAGTCCGTCGCCGGTTTTCTGGGCAAGCTCGGTATGCGACCTGCTCCGGTCACCACCGAGATGTGGCGTTCCTACACCTCGCTGATCGACCCCGAGACGCGATCTGCGTTCGTCGAGACGCTGCGGGCGGTGGTGGACCTGAAGGGCCAACGGGTCAGCGCGATGGACAAGCTATACCTGGCCGAGGACGTTCCCACGCTGATCATCTGGGGGGACGAGGATCCTGTGATCCCCGTCGCGCACGCCCACGACGCCACAGAGGCCATGCCCGGTAGTTCATTGGAGATCATGCCGGGGTGCGGGCACTTCCCGTATGTGGAGGACCCTCAGCGATTCGCCGAGATCCTCGTCGAGTTCGTGTCGGGTACCGAAGCAGCGTCACTTGATCCCGGGGACCTGTCGCGGCGACTCAGCGAGGCCGCTGGATTCGTCCTCTGAACGATGTCAGGCCGCCGGCCGGGTCTCGAGTGTCGGTGATCCGAGGCGCAGTACCCACATAGCGACCGCCGCGGCGAGCAACCCTATGACGTCGCCGCTGTGCAGGCCGTGGGTGGGGGAGAGCACCAGTACGACCGGTCCGATCCGCAGCACCAGCACAACGGTGAGCGCGAGTAGTCCGAGGGCGCCGGACAGTCCGAATCGCGCGTGGTGGGCGTGGCGGTGCAATCGGGCCATGGACTTCCATCGGCACCTGGTGCGATGGAGTTGACCCGTCGTTGGTCACTCGGTGTCGAGATCCTCGTAGAACGAGGCCATGCGACTCTGCATTTCCTCGGGGTCAACATCCTCGACGTGCTTGCTGAGGCCCCAGCTGTGACCGAACGGATCACGGAGCCGGCCCGACAGATCGCCATAGAACTGCAGCTCGAGTGGGAACACGACCTCGGCGCCGGCGCCGACCGCCTGGTCCCACAGCCGCTCGACCTCGTCGTGGTAGATGTACACCGCGCAGCTGGTGCCGCCGAGGTTGGAGGGTGCCGAGGTGGGGCCATCGGGCCACTCGTCAGCCAACATCACGATGGAGCCGGCGATGCGGACCTGAGCGTGGGCGACGGTGCCGTCGGGTCCGGTCATCCGGGGCGGTATCTCCTCGGCATCGAATGCCCGCTCGTAGAACGCGATGGCGTCTTCACAGGGACTCACCACCAGCGCAGGGGTGATCGAGTGCATTCCGTCGGGAACAGATGAAGGCATGGGCGCTCCTTTGTGAACGATTGTTGGCACACCGGCCGACTTGAAGGTGAAACAGCCGCTGTCGCCGGCAGCCTGACAGAATCGCAGCGGGCGAGCCGGCCGGAGGTAACAGGTGAAGGTCCCACTGACTCTTCGAGATCACATAGACCGAGCAGAGACGGTGTTCGGTGACCGCGTGGGGATCATCGACGAACCGGACCAGCCGGCTCCGCCGTGGCCGGATCTGACCTACCGACGCCTGGCCGAGATGGCTCGGGCCCAGGCGGCCGGCCTCGATCGCCTGGGGGTGGGGCACGGCGAACGTGTGGCAGTGGTCAGCCAGAACTCCGCCCGACTTCTGTCGGCCTTGTTCGGAGTGAGCGCCTACGGACGCGTGATCGTGCCCATCAACTTCCGGCTGACCGCGGAGGAGATCTCCTACATCGTGGAACACAGCGGTGCTTCTGTGCTTCTCGTGGATCCCGAGTTGGACGAGTCGCTGGCCACCGTCGGGGCCCGACATCGCTTCGTCATCGGCGAGGCGGCGGACTCGGTGCTTCATGACTTCGATACCGAGCCGGCCCCGTGGGAACCCGACGAGGAAGCCACGGCGTCGATCAACTACACCAGCGGGACCACGGCGCGGCCGAAGGGGGTGCAGCTGACCCATCGGAACCTTTGGTTGAACGCTGCGATCTTCGGTTGGCACGTGGGCATATCCGACCGCGACGTGATGCTGCACACACTCCCGCAGTTCCATGTCAACGGGTGGACGATGCCGTACGCGCTGACGGCCATGGGCGGACGCCATGTGATCCTTCGCAAGGTCGACGGGGCGGAGATCCTCCGCCGGATCGACGAGCACGGTGTGACCTTCATGTGCGGGGCGCCAGCGGTGGTTGGCGCGGTGCTCGATGCCGCTGCGCAGTGGGATGGCCCGATCCCGGGTTCGGGGACGGTCCGCATGGTGGTGGCCGGCGCACCTCCGCCGACGCGGACGATCGAGCGGATCGAATCGGAACTTGGTTGGGAGTTCATCCAGATCTACGGACTCACCGAGACGTCGCCCGTGTTGACGGTGAACCGGAATCGGGCCGAGTGGGACGAGCTGGACCCCCCCGAACGGGCCAGACGGCTATCTCGGGCCGGTGTTCCGGCACTGGGCGTGCGGGTCCGGCTGTCGGAGGAGGGCGAGGTACTGGGTCGAGCCAATCATGTGCTCGAGGGCTACTGGGAACAACCTGAGGCCACCGCGGCGGCCATCAAGGACGGGTGGTTCCACACCGGTGATGGAGGGTTCTTCGACGAGGAGGGCTACCTCACCATCTCGGACCGCAAGAAGGACGTCATCATCTCCGGCGGCGAGAACGTGTCGTCGATCGAGGTCGAGGACTGTCTCTTCTCTCATCCGGAGGTCGCCGAGGTGGCGGTGATCGGCGTTCCCGACGACAAGTGGGGTGAGACCGTGAAGGCACTTGTGGTTCGGGTTGCCGGCTCCTCGATCGACGAGGAAGCTCTACGGGCCCACTGCCGCGAGCACCTCGCAGGATTCAAGTGCCCGAGCACCATCGAGTTCCGAGATGAGCTGGCCCGAACCGCTACCGGCAAACTCCAGAAGTTCAAGCTGCGGGCCCCCTACTGGGAGGGACACGACCGAGCTGTGAACTGACTGGCCAGCTCGGCTGGCAGTCAGGGTGCGGGACTCACCAGCGCAGCAGGGCTGCCAGTGGCGCGTCACCGGGGACCTCGGAGGCGGGTACGGCGTGCACGTCCCCTCCGTGCTCCATCGTCTCGATCGCCACGGCATCGAGGATGTCCCTGTCGCCCGGCTGGTGGGTCTGGTGGATCGCCGGCGGCCCGTCTGTGTGCGTAGTTCCCCACACCTGGACACCGAGCGCCACCAGGACAGCGGCGACTCGGCCCTCGCTCGCGGCAGCCATGACCGTTGAGACATCGCTCTCGCTCTGTCCGGTCCCGGACAGGATCTCATCGCTGATCCGGCGTCTGTCGGCATCGAATCGGTCCCGCACCAGCGGCCAGGTACCGGCGTGAAGTTCCGCAGCGCTGAGATGGTCGCAGTTGCCCGTGAACCCGCCGTCCACGAGGTTCTTGGTCCTGCTCACCTCCCGGTAGGCAGCGAGGTCTCGCTCTACGCCGGCAAGTACGATCGGTTGGGAGCCGTCGGCGACGAGATGACGTACCCCGTCGTCCACGGCTCTCAGGAATCGAGCAAGATCCGCGTGCCGGGTGTCCTTGCCCATGCCCTGACCGTGGAAAGTGGCCGAGACCCTGCCACGTCCCACACGGGTGGCTCCGTGGCTCTGGAGCTGGCGCTCGCGATCCTCGAACCAGAGCGCGGCAGCCAAGCTGTCCGGAATGTCGCCCAGCTCTAGCTCTGCTGCTGCGGTGGGGCCGCCCCGCAGCAGACGGACACGATTCTGACTGATGGCCAAGATCCAGAAGACCTGGCCGGCTGTCACTGAGTGGAGCAGTGGTTTGACGTGGAAACGATTGGCGACCACGACCAGATCTGCGACCGGCTCAGCGAGACGAACGGTACGCATCCGGTCATCGCCGACGAGTACCGCAAGACCGGCGTCGCCGTGGGCCCAGAAGTCCTGGTCCTTGACCAGGGCCGCTGCGGGGGCGAGCAGATCTCGAGCGGCGTCACGATGAATCCCGAGGGCTTCGAGTTCGGTGGTGGCGTCCGAGAGGAGGTTCTTGAGGCGGATCGGATCCTGCTGTACGTCCGGCCCGGCCCGGTGGGTCGGTAGGTACAGCGATACGCAGTTCGCCGCCTGTGTCTCGGCGATCTCCCGCAGCTCTTCGTTGGTCAACAGATCGATCACATGGCCTCCTCGTGGACTACCACGACTACCACGTCGGAGAAGGGTCAGCTGGCGACCCACCGGGTGGTGCGTGGCGGGGACAGCAGAGACGGCACGAAGAACTCCTCGATGAGGCGTCGCTCCTCGCGTGGATCGCTCTCGGGCATGGACAGCAGCGACACCATGAGCCGGATGACCCAGCGGCCGCGGCGGGCGATGTCGTCGTCATCCAGGTCGGCAACAAGATTGCCGGCGAATGCCGAGGACAGCGCCTCCAGAACCTCGGAGTCGGCACTGATCGCGGTGGCCACTCCCACGTCCGATGCCGAGAACCAGGCGGCCATGCGAGGGTCCGACCGTACGGCGGCGAGAGCCTGCGAGAACGCCTTGACCGCGCGGCGGGCAGGGTCGGCGATCCCCGCCGCGGCCCTCCCGATCTCTGCCGAGAGTGCCAATGCCTGGCGGTGGACGAAGGCAACCTCCAACGCCCGTCGATCGCCGAAGTGGTTGTACAGCGTGGCCCTCGAACATCCGGCTTCGGTGGCGACCTCGGCCATGGTGGTGGCCTGTACTCCGTTTCGGGCGAATACCTCACCGGCGGCGTCGAGCAGGCGCTCGGTGGCAAGTGCGACTCGGTCCTCGCTGATCCAACCCTCGGACATCAGCGGTGCCACGCAGCAGTGAAGGGCAGCGATGCGTAGCGGCGCACGAAGTGTCCGTCGGCGAAGGATCCGGCGTCGCCGTCAACGGTGAAGTCCGGACAGCGGGACAACAGCTCCTCCAGTGCCACTCTGGCCTGGAGGCGCGGCAACTGCGGCGCCCAGACAGTGATGGGCGCCGTACCCGAAGCTCATGATCCGATCGATGTCGCGTCGAACGTCGAGCTCCTCGGCATCGGGGCCGAACTCCTGGGGATCGCGATTGGCCGATGCGTAGGCGAGCAGGACCTTGCGTTCGGCGGGGATGGTCGTGCCCCGTATCTCGACGTCGCGCGTGGTGAAGCGGGCAAGTCCCTGGACCGGCGACGTCAGTCGAAGGAACTCCTCCACGGCACCAGGAATCAGCTCCGGATCCTCTCGGAGGAGGTCCCGCTGGTCGGGGTTCTGGGTGAGTAGCTCGGTGGCTCCACCGAGAAGTCCGGTCGTGGTGTCGTTGCCTCCTGCCACCATGGTGAAGGCAAAGCCCAGGATTGCGAGCATGTCGACCTCCTCGCCATCCTCCATCGCGGTGACCAGATCCGACACGACATCGTCACCTGGTTCGGTCTTGCGCAGCTCGATGAGCTCGGAGAAGTACATCGCCAGTTCCGATACCGCATCGATGGCGCCGAGTGGATCTCCGGTCGCGTTGGAGCCCACGATCTCGTCGGTCCAGTGGTCGAACCGCCCCCGGTCCTGCTCGGGCACGCCGAGGTAGTGGGCCACCACGAAACTGGGCAACGGCTTGGCCAGGGTGGCGATCAGGTCGCCGGTGCCCTGGTCCCGGAGGCGTTCCACGCGTTCGACCACGAAGTCGCGTACCGCCGGCTCGAGTTCCACGACCCGGCGTGGGGTGAAGCTGCGCCCCACCAGGCGACGAAATGCCGTGTGCTCGGGGGGATCGAGCATCACCATGGGAGCGAAGTCCATTCCGAGTGCCTCGCGCTCGCCGTAGGTGAAGGTGAGGCCCTGCGCGGAGGAGAACGTGTCGGTGTCCCTGGCGGCGTCGAACACGTCGTTGAAGCGCGAGAGCACCCAGTAGTCGCCATCCTCGACGTGATGCACCGGGTCCTCGTCCCTGAGCCTGGTGTACATCTCGAAGGGATTCCGCCACGTCTCCGCACCGCGGGGAACAAAGAGGGGCTCAGGCGATGGCGACACAGGCGCGGTGTTGGTCATAGAGTCCGTCATGTATCAAGTATTGGACAAACAAGGGCAGCTGTCCAGTGCTTCGGTCGGGTGCACGATCATGAGCTCGAGCGAGTGGATCGGCGTTGGCAGCTGCCCGCCCTGCGCAGCCGGGTGTCGATGCGCCAGCCGTCCGAGATGGGTGTTTCGCAGTTGTTAACTGCGATTGCACACATCTGACCGATTCGTCGTGCAGCATCTCATCCATGACCAAGAAACGCTGGTTGGTTGCGGGATCGGTTCTGGCAGTTCTGTTGGTGGTGGCCTTCGCGGCGTTCCGCCCCGACAAGCTGTTCGTGGACGAGGTCGTGCAGGAAGACCTCGATTCCGATGTGGAAGCAGCGTTGAAGGCCGCGTCCGAGTCAACCGCCACCGAAGTGCCGACACCCCCTACGTCGGATCCGGTCGAGGGGAACCCGCCCGTTGCGACAACGCAGACGACTCTGCCTCCGGTGCTGGGCCAGGGTCAGTTCGTCGCCCAGACGGGTCACGACGTCGTCGGTTCGGCCTTTGTGGTGGACCGGTCGGGCACGCGGCTGTTGGTACTGCCCGATCTCGACTCGGAGAACGGTCCGGACCTGCAGCTGTACCTCTCACCGGACTCGTCGGGTTCGGTCGACGGCGGTATCAAGATCGCCCCGTTGAAGGGCAACCAGGGCACCCAGAGCTACGAGCTGCCCCCGGAGGTCGACCTGGCGCAACTGGCCAACGTCGTCATCTGGTGCGAGCGGTTCAGGTTGTCGTTCGCCACAGCGACCCTTGTGTGAGTCGGCGACCCGGTGAGGCTCAGCCCCTCGGGACGAGCGCGAGCTGTCGTGATTGTGCCACCAGACGTCCCTCGCTGTCCCAGACCAATCCATCCTCCTCCAGAAATCCGCCGGAGACGATGTGGGTGCTGAACTCGCAGGCGAGCCAGCCGGGTGTCGGCCGACAACGCACGTGGCCGGTGAACTCCAGGGTCGGTACCCAAGCCACCGGTAGGTCGGTGTTGAACACCGTTGGAGGAAATGCGTCGAGGACGCAGAGCAGGCCGATGGTGTCGACTGGTTCGCCATCGGGGAAGCGGAACCATCCCCGAACCCTCGCCTTCCCGCTTGGTGTTCCACGACCGAACCCGGCGTCGTCGGGGTGCAGCCGCAGGTCGACCTTGTCCATGAAGCTCGGTGGGACCGCTGCGCCCGCATCCCCGCCGCCGGCGGGAGGTGCTCCGACGCAGTCGTCCACCGGGGGGAGGTCGGGCGGTGAAGCATCGATCCGTTCGGGGCCCGATGTGTCCGCGAGATCTGCGAACGTACCCAGCGCGCGGAGCACCTCGGTTCCATCGCTCGAGCGAAGCGTGGCATCGGCGGTGGCGAAGCGGCGACCGATTCGTGCCGTAGAGACCTCTACTTCACCAACCCCGGGCCGCCCTGGAGACAGGTAGTGGGCGGTGATCGAAACAGGGTCGGGTCGACCCACCTCGAGCGCACATGCGCGAGCCACCAGTGACAGGAGGTAGCCACCGTTGGCATTGCCCATGATGTCCCAGCCCTGAGCGATGGAGGTGTCGTAGGTGGCCGACGCGGAGACACTCGGATCGGGCTCTTCGGGACGCCGCTCGACCGCGGTGGCCTCGGAGAAGGATGTCGATGTTTCGCACATGTCGGAAGGGTATTCGTCGCCAGGCTCAGGGGCTCAGGGGCTGGGTGTCACCCGCGAGTTCTAGGCTCCGGGCCTGGCCGACCGGTCGAGCAGGGGGTACGTATGGCGTCGAGCACATTTCCCAACCGTGTCACCGACATGTTGGGTGTGGAGTACCCGATCGTGCAGGCACCCATGGGCTGGATCGCCCGTGCCCAGCTGGCATCGGCGGTATCGGAGGCGGGAGGCCTGGGGATAATCGAGACCTCCTCGGGGGAGTTGGACAACATCCGTGCCGAGATACACCGGATGCGCGACCTCACCGACAAACCCTTCGGTGTCAACATCGCCCAGGCGTTCGTGAGCGACCCTGCGATCGTCGACTTCGTGATCGATCAGGGCGTGCGCTTCGTGACCACTTCTGCCGGCAGCCCCACGAGGTACACGGCGCAGCTGAAGGCTGCAGGGCTCACGGTGTTCCACGTGGTGCCGACGCTGCGGGCGGCGCTGAAAGCGGTCGATGCCGGTGTGGACGGCCTGATCGTCGAAGGAGGCGAGGGCGGCGGCTTCAAGAACCCCCGGCCCGTGTCCTCGATGGTGTTGCTACCGCTGGTGGTCTCCGCGGTCGACGTGCCGGTGATCGCCGCGGGCGGATTCATGGATGGCCCCACGATGGCGGCCGCACTCGCTCTCGGCGCGGAAGGGGTGCAGTTGGGGACCAGGATGGTGTCGGCTGCCGAATCACCCGTTCATGAGAACTGGAAGCAGGCCATCGTCGGTGCAGCGGAGACCGACACGGTGCTGCTCAATTCACATACGTCGCCGGCACTCAGGGCACTGCGTACCGATCGGACCGAGGCCCTGGAATTCGACCGCGAGTCAAACGCCATGGCCGCATTCAACGTTGCCGACCTGTACTTCGGAGGTGACATGGAGTCGGGAGTTGCTCTCACCGGTCAGGTCGCAGGTCGGATCGACGCTGTAGAACCCGTCGCCGCCATCATCGAGGAGTGCGTGACCGGGTGCCTCGACGTGGTCGCAGGTCTGGCCAGGCGGTATCCGCCTCGGTGACGGTGCTCCGCTCGGGTCGCCGACAGAGGAGATCGGAGCCGAGGCCGTTATCATCTACAGGTGCGTTCAGGGGTGCCCCGAGGTGCTCGCCGCGACGGCGCCGCAGCACTCCGATGGAGGCTGACGCCGGGTGCGTCCGATCCCAGGTGGACTGTTCGCGTCTCCGCAGCGGTGCTTGCCGCCTCTCTGATCCTGGCCGCAGTTGGCCCCGGGCAGGTCTCGGCCCAGAGCGACCCGGTCGGCACCACTCCCGCGTCGTCCACAACCACCACTGCTCCGCCGAGCGAGACCCCATCGTCGAGCACCACCACCCCCGGCGTCGTCGCCGAGCCGGAGGGAACACCGCAGGAGCAGCCCGCCCCGCGCCGCCCGGACCGCTCTGAGCTCATTCCGCCCCCGATCGACCTCTCATCCCTGGACCAACTCATGGCCGGCCGTCGGGCCGAGGCGACAGCGGGCGCCCAGGCGGTGGCCGACGCCATGAACGCGGAGGCGCTGGCCCGGGTGGTGGCAGTGAGGGCCGAGCTCGACGGAGCACTCGCCGAGGTACCCACCCTCGATGCCGCGGTTGCCGCGGCCCGCTCTGCCGAGCGTGCAGCGGCAGCAGCTCTGGAGCGGTCGCGTTCCCGGCTCAGCGAGTTGGCGGTCGAGTCCTACACGTTGGCCCTCACCGGACGTGATGCGGTGACCAACAGCTCCACGGGGATCATCCAGAGCATGGACGGTTTCGAGGACTTCGTGGCCACCTCCGAGTACAGCGGCGCGGCGTGGCAGTCGCTTACCGTGGGCGAGAACGAGGCGGCACTGGCACTCGCCGCTACCGAGGCCGCGACCGCACTGGCCCTCGATGCGCGCACGGCCCTCGAGGGGCGCATCGGGGCAGCCAGGGTCGCCGAGCAAGCCGCCGTGTCGGCATCGCAGGAGGTTGCCGCCCAGGGCGTAGCCGCAGTGGCGGAGGCGGCGCGGATCGGAGAGGGCCTGGCAGTGGACGGCCTCGGCCCGACGATCCTCGGCGAAACGGTCATCGGCCCCGCAGACCTGGCCGCCTTCTCGGCCCAACGGGCCGGGGCATCGAGCTCGGTCGACCTTCTCGCGCTGGCCATGTACTTCGTTGCCGAGGGCGAGGCCGAGGGAGTCAGGGCCGACATTGCATGGGCACAGTCCATCCTCGAGACGGGCAACTTCGGCTACCGCGGATCGATGGTGTCGACCAGCGACAACAACTACGCCGGTATCGGAGCCTGTGACAGCTGCACCTCCGGCTTCCGCTATGCCTCACCCCAGATGGGTGCTCGCGCACAGATGCAGCTCCTGCGGGCATACGCCGACGACAACCTGACCACCGACCGCCTGGGCAACCCTCCTGTTGGGCGCCCGCCGGAGCGAGTCGGAGTTCGGGGATGCTGCGACACATGGATGGAGTTGTCGGGCGTGTGGGCGACGGGGCCCGGATACGGCGTGAAGATCCTCACCCTGTACAACGAGATGCTCTCGTTCGCTGCCGCCAGACAACGCCAGGCTGCCGGCGCGACCTAGTACCGGCCCGCCGTTACTGCACGTATATGAGTCCGCCGCCGACCTCCCGGTGGGGCACGCCCGTGTCAGCCAATGCCGCGTCCCAGGTCTCGTCGACCCCGGGGTCGCTCTGTTCCATGCCGTGATCAGCGATCACGAGTACAGCTGTGTCATCACGGACCCCGGCTCGGTCGACGGCAGCGAGCACCTCGCCGATGCGCGGATCGGAGTCACGCACGGCTGCGCGGGCGAGTTCACCGTGGGGCCCGCTCTCGTGGCCGGCCTCGTCGGTGAGGGCAAGGCTGCACCAACTCAGTGAGGGCAGTTCGTTGCCGTGGACCCGGTCCCAGCAGTCCACCGTGTGCGAGATGCTGAGGTGATCGACCTTGGACATGAACAGATAGCTGTCGCTGGCAGCTGCGTCCCGATCGAGATGGCGGATGACCTCGACCGGCGGTAGGCCCGACTGATCGCCCCCTCGGACCAGGCCGAAACTCGAGAACGCGGCACCGGTGTCGCAGAACTCGAAGGAGGCGGAGCTGAACGAGCCGGGGCGCGTGCGCTGGAGCGCATCGAACAACGTCTCGACATCCGGTGAGAGGTGACGCATTGCCCAGAACATCTGCTCGAACTCGAGTAGATCGATGTTCTCGTCGCTACCCCGCACAACCCATGCGTTGTGCGGCACACCGCTGTGGCCGGGGTGCGCACCGGTGACAGCCGTGGTGTGGTTGGCAAGGGTCGCGGTCGGGAGTGACGCCATGGAGCCGTGCCCGAAGGTGGCGCCGCTGTCGATCAGGTCTGCGATGTGGGGAGCCTCCCCGGCTTCGACCACCGATGTGAGCAGGTTGGCGTTGCAGCCGTCGAGCAGGAACACGACGACATGGCTCGCGGTCGAGCCGTCGAGGATCTGGCTCTCGACATCGCCATCCTGTCGGGCGAGCAGGGCGCCCGCGCGTCTGGCGCCGGTCGGGCCGGTGCCACGAGGATGAGGGTCCACGCCCAGCAGCGCCGCCACCGTCGGGGCGACATTGACCACCCGTGTCGAGCCTTCGATCGTTCCGAGCGGCCTCACCCCGGCGCCGCTGGCAATGAACGGGGCCCGGGCCTGGACCGCTCCCAGAGATCCGTGCTGACCGAGATGGCCGTCGACTGTGTGCGCGGCCGCGTGCAGCGCGATCAGGTCGGGAGCGTGCGGGGAGTCGAAGAACTGGGCGATGGAATCGAAGGCATACGGATAGGAATTCTCGGTACGGCTCGGGTAGCGGGTCGCCCGCTCGACGTTGTGGCCGAGGAAGCGGTCGGACGCCTGATCGGCGAGCGGGTCCACCCCGCCTCCATCGACCCGCCGATAGGAGTGCTTCTGGCCGTCCACCTCACGGCGAAAGACCACCGAGCCGTGGGCCGATGCCGCACGGAAGGTGTCGGGTGCCGGAGATGACACCACCATCTCCACGCGGTCTTCGAGCGTGTGATCGACGAGGGCGTCCTCGAGCAGCTTCCGGCGCTCGGCGGTACGGTCGTCGATCGAGGGGCTCACTTCTCGCCGGCCAACTCGGAGCGTCGCTTCTCCCAGTCGCCGATCATGGTGGCGAAGTGAGTGGGGTTGTAGATGTCCTCCTCGTAGGAGAACTGGCCTTCGCCGGCGTACTTCAGGAGCGTGAAGTTGTATTCCTGGTGCAGGGAGCCGTCGCCCGGGTCCGCCATGCGGTTCCAGACCTGGCAAACGATCCAGGCGCGCTCCTCGTCCACGATGTACCACTCGATGGGGAAGTGAGGCATCTGGTCACCCGGGGGAGTGGACATTGTCTCGGTGATCCATCGCAGGATGGCTGCCCGGCCACCCATACGGCCGTAGAGGTGCTCGACGTAGGTGGCGTCCTCGGTGAAACAGTTCGCCCACGGCTCCCAGTCCCCGGTGGTTCCGCCGTGTCGAGCCGCAGCCTGGTAGGTCTCGAATGCTTCCTCTATCTCGGTCCTGGTCCAGCGGCCCATGGGTTCTCCGGTCAGTAGTGTCCCAGCACCCACAGCGTATTCGGCTCAGGGGGCAGTTCTCACAGGACCTCGAGTATCCGGCCGAGAAGGTCGCCGTACGACTCGAGGGCCGGGAACTGCGGGAACTCCTCGATCACGTTCGGCGGCGACCGGAACAAGAATCCATGGTCGGCCTCGGTCAGCATGCTGGTGTCGTTGTAGGAATCGCCGGCCGCGATCACGCGGTACTTCAGCGCGTGGAATGCCTCGACCGAGCGTCGCTTCTGGTCCGGCTGGCGTAGCCGGTAGCCCACGATCCGGCCGGTGTCGTCGACCACGAGTCGGTGACAGAACACCGTCGGCCAGTCGAGCTGTGCCATCAGGGGCCTCGCAAACTCCTCGAACGTGTCCGACAGGATCACGACCTGGGTGATCGAGCGGAGTTCATCGAGAAAGTCCGCTGCCCCCTCGAGAGGCGACAGCGTGGCGATCACCGCCTCGATGTCCGCCATGGTGAGTCCGTTCGCGGCCAGCACCTCGAGGCGCTCGCCCATGAGCACGTCGTAGTCCGGTTCGTCCCGAGTGGTCCGCCGAAGCTCGTCGATCCCTGTGGCGGCGGCGGTGGCCACCCATATTTCGGGAACCAGCACACCCTCGAGGTCGAGGGTCACGAGTGTCTGGCGTTCATCGGGTGACGTCATCTCAACAGTGTCGCCACAGCGACGGGGCCAGTCGAGTCGACGACGAACTACGGTCTTGATCGGTGAACGACATGGGGGTCCCGCCGACGACATCGATGAAGCGCAACGCGCACGCGGGCGGTGTGCCTTGACCCTCACCGAGAGCGGCGACCGGCTGATGACCGACCCTGAGCAGATGGGTCGCACAGACGCGTTGATGGTGCGTCGGCGGGGTGAGGTGATTTTCGAGAGCTACGGCGATGGGGTCGACGCCTCGAGCAGCCTGAAATCGTGGTCGATGGCCAAGAGCATGTTGCACGCTGCAGTGGGCATCCTGGTGGGCGAGGGCCGCCTGGATCCGGAGGCACCGGCTGCTGTTCCCGAGTGGTCCGACCCCGACGACCCCCGACACGGGATCACGATTGGGGATCTGCTGCGGATGCGACCCGGTCTCTCGTGGAACGAGGACTACGTCGATGGCGAGGCATCGGACGTCATCGAGATGCTGTTCGCCCGTGACTGGGAGCCGGTGGCCGACACCGGGGGCTTCGCTGCCGACAAGGCGCTCGTGGCCCCGCCGGGCACGGTTCTCAACTACTCGAGTGGGACATCGAACATCCTGTCGCGGATAGTTGCAGGAGTGGTCGGCGGCGGCGATCACTACGAGTCGTGGCTGCGGGCGAATCTGTTCGACCCCGTCGGAATGGAGTCGGCGACACCACGATTCGACGAGGCCGGAACGTGGATAGCTTCGTCGTACTGTTTCTGTACCACGACCGACTTCGCCAGATTCGGTGAGCTCTACCTGAACGAGGGCCGCGTCGGAGGAACCCAGGTCCTGCCAGCGGATTGGGTCCGCACGGCTCGGATGCCCACGGGCGTGGACGACGCCGGTCGGGCCCACAGCGCCCACTGGTGGGTGTGGGACGACAATCCGTGGGGTGCGTACAACTGCTCGGGCTACGAGGGCCAGTACATCGTCGTGGTTCCGGCGCTCGACACCGTGGTGGTTCGCCTCGGTCAGACCGACGCCTCGTTGCGGGACAACGTGGTGGCTGAACTGACCGAAGTGATCGCCGGCATCGACGCCTGAACTCGGGGTGGGAAAATTGCTGGGCGGGCTATCGGCGCGAGTCCGACGTGTGGTGCAAGTGAGCGTTGCGATCGCCGCGGTGGTTGTTGTGGCGCTCGCTGTGGCGTCCCAGGTGCCCGGTCCGGATCGTTCGGGTGATTCTGTGGTGGTCCTGGGTGACTCGGTCACAGCAATGGGTGAGGGACACATGACCGAGAAGCTCGGGACTGCCTACGACGTGGTCGTCGATGGTGCCTTCGGGGCGCGGATCGGAGACCGGGTGGAGGCAGCGCAGGGTCATGCCCTGGCTCAGCCGGACCAGGTGGTGGTCAATCTCGGCACCAACGACGTCGTCGTGGGTACCCCGATCGACGTAGCGGCGGGTGCCATGGAGAGCATCCTCACGGCTCTCGACGATGTCGAGTGTGTCCATGTCGTGACCGTGGGACAGAACCTCATTGGCGACGGCGTGCCTCTGCCCATGCAGAGCGCAGCGGTCAACGAGTTGATAGTCGATGCGGTCCGGCGCCATCCCAATGCCGAGCTGGTGCGCTGGGATCGGGCGCAGGAGGCCGCTGCCATCCGACGAGGTGACCTCACCGCGCTCACCTCGGATGGCGTTCATCCGGACCTCGAGGGCCAAGCAGTGCTGGCAGACGCCTATGCCGACGTGCTCTCGGACTGTGGCCGCGCCTGGTTTCTGCCTTGACGACCTGCTGCTGGGACTCCTAGATCGAGAATCCCAGGTGCCGGCTGAGGTCGCCGGCCAGGTCGACGAAGAAGCGTCGTTCGGTGAAGTGCCAGCCCATCGGGGCGCGGGTGAAGGCGTCGTGGTACCGCCCGCAGATCATCGGCCGGAGTACACCGTCGAGCCCCTGGAGCACGAGGTAGGAGGACCGCACCGATGCCTGCGTCGGAGCAGTCCCCTCGGCGAGGTCGACGATGGGGTTGAGCACGAGGTGCTTGGTTCGGGGACTGCCGTCGTGCAGGAGCACGGTCGAGCGATAGAACTCGGCGACGGCGCCGGCCCCCTCCGCGAGGACGTTGCCGTGTTCGTCGCACAGGCGGCCATCGGCGAACAGGGCACCCACGCCATCGAAATCGGCCGTGTCCATCCGTTCGCAGTACTCGCCCAGGAGGTTTGTCAGCGGGTACACGTTCATCGCTCAGACGGCTGCGACGGTGACGGGTATGGCATTGAGGGCGACGTTGCCCGAGAGCGGGTCCAGCACCTGGTGATCGGTGAGGATGTTGCTGTTGACGCCAGGTCGTTTCGCGGCGATCGCCATTGCGGTGCCTTCGACGTCGTGTCCCCAGCCGTGGGGGAGGCTCACCACGCCGACCATGATGTCGTCGGTGATCTCGATCGGAGCCTCGAGAGAGCCGACGCGCGAACTGACCCGCGCCGTGTCGCCGTCGTCGAGCGCCAGTCGAGCCGCGTCGCCGGGGTTCACCTGCAGCGTGCATCGCACGCGTCCCTTGACCAACACCTCGACGTTGTGCATCCAGGAGTTGTTGGAACGCAGGTCGCGGTCGACCGACGAGCACCATTTCGGGATGCTCTCGTTGCAGCGAGGCCGCAAGTCGATCGAGATCGTCCACGATGAGTTCGGCGCGACCTCGATGCGTCCCGACGCCGTGGAGAGGATCTCGGGCAGTTGCGGAACGAGGGGACCGAGGTCTATCCCGTGCGGATTCTCGGCCAGCTTCGACAGCGTCAGTCCATCGGGGACAGCTCCGAACTGGTCGCCATAGCGGCCCGTTCGCAGCATCACCTCCAGAGCCTGGTCGGCCGGGTGATCGGCGAACAGAAGTGAGCGCAGTTCCTCGGTGTCACGATCGGCAATGGCCGAACCGGGGCGGGACACTGCCTGGCCGAGGAGAGTGTCGAGCACGAGGTCGTAGGCGACCTGGGGATCGGCATCGGCCGCCATTCCCATGGCAATCATGGCGAGCCGAGCGAGGATCTCCACCTCGTCGGGCCCATCGGGCTCGTACAGGGCCGGTGACCAGTTGGCGACATTGCGAACCGCCAGAGCGTAGAAGGCCAGGTCGTAGTGGCTGCGCTCCAGTTGACTCGGAGGCGGCAGGATCACATCTGCATGACATGTGGTCTCGTTGAGTGCGGGGTCCACGCAGACCATGAAATCGAGTTCGGTGAGTGACTGGGCCAGGCGCTCAGAGTTCGGGGTCGACAGCACCGGGTTCCCACCGATGGTGACGAGCGCTCTCACCTGCTCGTCGCCGGGGGTGGTGATCTCCTCGGCGAGTATGGCGACAGGCAGTTCCCCGTTGGCCTCCGGGTGTTCACCCACCCGGCTCGTCCAGCGCCCGGTCGAGTAACCGCGTCCACCGGGGGACTCCCGCCGGGGCAGGTGCGCGGGGGAGGGCCACATGGCACCTCCGGCATGGTCCAGGTTGCCCGTGAGCAGGTTCACTAGGTCCACCGCCCAGGAGGCGAGGGTTCCGAACTCGACGGTATGGGTGCCGATGCGTCCGTACACGGCTGCACGGGGGGCGGCGGCGAGCTCTCGGGCCAGGGTGCGGATCTGCTCGGCTCCGATTCCGGTGTGCGCTGCCACTGCATCGGGACCGAATGGGGCCACGATGGCCGGAATACGGTCGAGGCCTTCGATGTACGGCGCCGCGTCACCCGGGTCCACGAGATCCTCGGCCACCAGGACGTTTGCGATCGCGATCAGCAACAACGCGTCGGTGCCGGGACGGATCGGGACGTGCTGGCTGGCGTGGGCGGCGGTGCGTGTGCGGCGGGGGTCGACGACGACGACCTTCCCCCCACGCTCGATGATCGCCTCGAGGCGGCCGGGGAAGTCAGGAGCCGTACAGAGGCTGCCGTTCGACTCGTATGGATTGGCGCCCAGCATTAGCAGGTGATCGGTGCGGTCCAGGTCGGGTACGGGGATGGTCAGGGCGTTTCCGAACATGAGACCCGATGACACGTGCTTGGGCATCTGGTCGACGGTGCTGGCCGAGAAAACATTGCGTGTTCCCAGCGCCTTGATGGCCGGACGGCCGAAGATCACGTTGTGGTGGCCGTGGGCGTTCGGGTTTCCCAGGTAGAGGGCCACAGCGTTGGGCCCGTGGGCATCGCGTACGGCGCCGAGCCCCTCGGCGACTGCGGCGAATGCCTCGTCCCATGTGGCCTCCAGGAGTTCACTGCCGCCGTCCGGCGTTGCCCGTCGTACCAGAGGGGCTCGGAGCCGGTCGGGGTCGGTGTGGAGGCGGCCCAGTGTCGTGCCCTTGGGGCAGACGAACCCCTTGGAGAACACGTCATCGCGGTCGCCTCTGATGACCTTGATCCCCTCCGCGTCGTCCAGCGTCAGCTCGAGCCCGCATGTGGCTTCGCAGAGGGGGCACGTACGGATATGGGTCTCTGGTGCGGTCACACGGGCAAGGGTAGGTCGAGCGAGCGGAGCTGGTACTCGTTGATGCTCGCGCGCGACGACGGTGCCGCTCGAATCCACGAGCTCGGAGGTCCACCCGTAGTCCGCCTTGCCCTTCTCATCGAGCTCGGAACGGATCCCGGCGATGGTCTCGTCGTCGAGGCGGACCTCGACGGTGATGTCGGTTGTGGCCGGCGCCACGAAGCTCATCCGGAGGTCCTTCACGATGGGGAAGTACTTGCCCAACTCGAACGTCGACGCGCTCATGGTGCCGCCGGGGATCTCGGCCAGCGTGAAGAGCGCACCTGCGTACATGATTCCGACGTGGTTCTTGTTGGGCTCCAGGGGCATCATCAGTTTCACGTGTCCCGGCTCGGCCTCGAGAATCCTGATTCCGGTCCGTTCGCTGAAGGGCATCGCCGACCAGGTGGCCTGCGTGAACTTCTCCACATCGATGGGCATTGTCTTCCTCCAGGGGGGCTCGATGGCGAGAATAATTCGTACGCTCGCCGCGCCGTGAGTTGGCGACGCGGCACACACGCGTTGGCAGGACCACATTCGAATTACCCGGGACCCACTCGAGTACCGAAAGCAGCAGAGGCGGATCGCCGACGGCGAATCAGCGGTGTCGACGCAGGACCACGCACCGGCTCCTGGCGTCAGCTGCTGGGTTCTTCGTCGACCTGGATGTCGAACTGGGCCACGTCGCCCTCGACGCTGGTGACCTCGACGCTGACGCCGTAGGTGGTGCCGTCCGCGGTCAGTTCGCAACGGGTCTTGGATCCGACCTCGGCATCCAGGTCGTCCGGACAGGACACATCGTCGGGAGCGGCCCCGATTTGATCCTCGAGTGCGCTGGATATCTGGTCTTCTACTTCCGCGGAATCGACGCTGGACCCGCACCCGGTGAGAGCCAGCGCCGCAGCAGACGCTAGGGCGGAGATGATGACTACTGGACGGCGCACAGGAACTCCGATCGGCGGCACAACCCTGGTGGGAGGCACTGCGGTTGGGGACGGTCTGACGCTACCGACCCCGTTGGCGGATGCCGAGGATACCGATGCCGGTGCTCATGGCTCGCGCAGGTGGACTCCGCACCCGGTGTCCAGGTCGCCCTCGAAGGCGCTGACCATGAATTCCTGTACGGGCGATCCCTCGAAGCGCAGGTCGTCGCTGGAACGGCCGATCTTGGCGGCCGACATCAGGCCCGGGATGGCGAAGTGGCTGCCTGGGCTGGACAGGCCTGACTTCGGCACTCCCACCAGTTGCAGGTGTCCCAGGGAGTTGCCGTCCGGGCAGTAGGCATCGGCGGCCATGCTTTCGTAATAGGCCCTGGACATGCAGTTGGCGGCATCGGGGACCGCCTCGGGGTCCCCGCCCTCGGGAACCTGGCAGTGGATTATCTGGTCGTAGGTGCCCTGACCGATGAGGATCGGGACCGGGTTGCCGTCGACACTCGGGATCTTTGGGAACGGATTGTCGCCGAGGGGCCCCGGCATGTTCCAGCGGATCCAGTCGCACCAATCCTCCATGGAAGGGTCAGCGGTGCCGGCACAGGTCTTGCCTACCCCGCCCCGGAAGTCGTCGCCGGGCTCGTACTCATCCGGCAGGTTCCACATCTCCGGTTGCAGCATCCGGTGAGCCTCGGCGTCATGGTACGGAGCCGTTGCCGTCTGGACGTCGAGGGCATCTGGTCCTCCCAGACACAGTGCCTCCACCGTGGAGATGGTCTGGTGACCCTCGTTCGTGGCGACGGTGGACTCATCGAGCTCCGTCGCCGCTGCGGGGAAGGCAGGGAACTGCGCGGCTTGGGCGGGGGTAGGGCCCTGTGAGTACTGCTCCCAGGATCCGAATATGTAGGAGAAGAGGGCAGGCCCGATCTGTAGGTCGAACTTCTGGCTGGGTAGGGGCACAAGCTTGATCGTCTGGTGCATCTCCCAGTCGGCCAGCCCGTCGCCCAGGTCGGTGCCGGGCTGCAACTCGGGATCGGTCAGGAAGTTGGTCGCCGGAGCGAGCGCCACCACCGCGGCCAGGTCGAGGGACGCCGTAGGGCGCGACGGCGTGGTTGCTTCGAGATAGGACTCTGCGAGCTGTCCGGCCCACAGGGCAGCGTGCCCTCCCTGGGAGTGACCCCAGGGCATCATCTGGTAGCGGCTCGGGGAGTCCTCGAATATCTGGTCGGCGAGCTGTGAACCGGCGCGAGCGGCATCGAGAACGTTCGCCCCGGCGATCTTGCCCATCACGTAGGTGTCAGTGGGCTGGTAGTCGGATGCGGTGACCGCCCAACCCTGGTCGAGCGCGTACTGCAGCGCTCCACCGGAGGGCTTGCCTTCGTGCTTGCCCAGCAGGCTGCCCCAGCTGATCGCGTTGATCCCGCCCGGCATCTTTCCCCAGAAATGGGTGGCCGGGTCGCTGGAGGGCAGGCACCGCTGATCGAGCCCGATCGTGCCGTGGGACCATGCGAGCATCCGCGCCGAGGAGCCACCGGACCCCGCGAATTCCCTGGGGCCGTCGACCGGGAGCGCGACCAGGCCACAGATGAGCTCAAGGTCGGTCTCGTCGACGCCGGTACTGACGTACAGGATCCGCCACACCCGCGCGCCGGTGGGAAAGCCCGAGTCGTCGTCGCTGCCCGCGGAGAGTTCCTCGCTGCTGACGAGGTCACCCGGTCCGAGCCCGCTGGGCACCGGACCGCCGACGCCATCGCTTCCCGCGCAGGGCGGTTGGGCCGCGGCCGGCTCGGTGTGCTTCGAGCAAGCGCTTGCGATTAGCACCAGCGGACGCCACGGTGACCGCTGCTCCCAGCAGGGTGGACCTGCGGGTTCGGCCACGGTGGATCGACCGGCCGGATCGAGGAACCGAGAACGGGTACATGGAGTACCCGTCGGCCGCCGGGTCCGTACCTTGAGGCCCGGATAGCCTTGGTCCATGCGCATCGGGGAACTGGCGGAACGCACCGACGTGCCGACCCGCACCATTCGCTACTACGAGTCGATCGAACTCCTGGCCGAACCGCCCCGCACCGCCGCCGGCTACCGCCAGTACGACGAGTCCGACGTGGACAGGCTCCGATTCGTCCGTGAGGCCCAGGCGAGCGGACTCACACTGTCAGAGGTGGCGTCCGTGCTGGAGCTCAAGGACGCCGGAGCGCGTTCCTGTGAACACACCCGTGACCTCCTGGCCCGGCACATAGTGGAGATCGACGAGCAGATCGCACGGCTCGGCACGGCGAGGGCGAAACTCCTGGCGATGGCGGAGCGAGCCGACGCACTGGACCCCGGCGACTGCACCGACCCCCAGCGATGCCAGGTCATCACCGGAGCGGGCTCAGAGGGCCCTTGACCTTCTATTGGACTGGAAGGTTTACGATGTTGCCATGAGCAGTACCTCTGTGGACGCGGGCACCGAACCCGAGGGGCTGGCGGGCGTCGAGGACGCGACGGGACTGGTCCGATTGGACGTACCCGTCGAGGGCATGACGTGCGCCGCGTGTGCCAGCAGGATCCAACGCAAGCTCGACCGCATGGACGGGGTCGAGCAGGCCAACGTCAACTTCGCCACCGGGCGGGCCACGATCGTGCACGACTCGTCGTTGGACATAGGGGACGTCCGGTCCACCGTCGAGTCGCTCGGATACCAGGTCCCCGAACCGGACGAGGAGATCGACCCCGCCCGTCGTGAGCGCGATCTGTGGCACCGGTTCGTGGTGGCCCTGGTTCTGACGACACCACTTGTCGCGATCTCCATGAGTATGTCGCTGCACTTCCAGGGGTGGGAGTGGGTGGCATTCGCCCTTGCCACCCCGGTGGTGTTCTGGAGCGGCTGGGGATTCCATGTCTCGGCCTTGACCAACCTCCGACATGGGACCACCACCATGGACACGCTCGTTTCGATGGGCACCCTCGCAGCCTGGGGCTGGTCCACAGTCGTGCTGGTCGCCGATCTGAGCGGCGGTCACGTCTACTTCGAGGGTGCCGGCGTCATCATCACCCTGATCCTGTTGGGCAAGTGGTTCGAGGCCCGGGCGAAACGTCGGTCGGGTGACGCCCTGGCGGCCATGGCAGAGCTGGGTGCATCCTCGGTCGTCCTCGAGGACGGCCACGAGATCCCGCTCGACGAACTCACCGTGGGGATGCGCTTCATGGTCAGGCCGGGGGAGAAGGTGGCCACCGATGGGACCGTCGTGGAGGGCCACTCGGCAGTGGACGCATCGATGGTCACCGGTGAACCGGTGCCGGTGGAGGTGGCTGTGGGCGATGAGGTTGTCGGCGCGACCCTGAACACCAACGGATCGCTGGTCGTGGAGGCCACAGCAGTCGGATCGGCGACGATGCTCGCCCAGGTCACCGAGCTGGTCGAACAGGCCCAGGGGTCGCAGGCCGATGTGCAACGCCTGGCCGACCGCGTGGCCGGCGTATTCGTCCCGATAGTGATGGTCATCGCTGCGGCGACGTTGTTCGGCTGGCTGGTGACCGGCCACTCGGCCCAGGACGCATTCACCGCCGCCGTCGCCGTTCTGATCATCGCCTGCCCGTGTGCCCTGGGGCTTGCCACTCCCATGGGGATCATGGTCGGCACCGGACGCGGGGCGCAGATGGGCGTCATCATAAGGGGCGGCGAGGTCCTCGAGGACACCCGCGCTATCGACGCCATCGTGCTGGACAAGACCGGGACCGTCACCGAAGGCCGGATGACCGTCGTCGGCCTCCCAGAGGTAGCTGTCGGCGAGGATGCCGGTACCCTTCTGGGTCTCGCTGCCGCGCTCGAGTTCCGCTCCGAACACCCGATTGGCGTCGCCATCGCCGCAGCGGCCGACCCCGCCGGCGAGGTGGCATCGTTCGAGAGTCACGCCGGAATGGGAGTGACGGGCGAGGTGACCGTTGACGGACGACCGATACGCGCAGGGGTCGGACGACGTGGCCTGTTCGATGTGGTGCCGATGGTGGTTGAGGAGTCTGCGGCGCGGCTGGAGGCCGAGGGGGCGACAGTCGTGCTGGTTGGTGTGGCGCGCAGCGGATCGGGTCTCGAGGCACTCGGCGCCATCGCCGTGGCAGACCGCATCAAGCCCACGTCAGCCGACGCGGTTGCGGCCTTTCACGACCAGGGCCTGCAGGTCACCCTGCTCACGGGGGACAACCGGTTCGTCGCCGAAGCAGTGGGCTCAAAGGTCGGGGTCGACCATGTGATCGCCGAGGTGCTCCCCGCCGACAAGGTCGCGGAGGTGAGTCGTCTCCAGGCCGCGGGCCATCGCGTCGCCATGGTGGGCGACGGGATAAACGACGCACCTGCCCTGGCCCAGGCCGATCTGGGAATCGCCGTGGGCACCGGCGCCGATGTTGCCCGCGAAGCGTCGGACCTCACCGTGGTGACTGGCGACCTGAGGGCGGTGGCTGATGCCATCGCACTCTCACGTCGCACCCTGACGATCATCAAGGGCAACCTGTTCTGGGCGTTCGCCTACAACGTGGCGGCCATTCCGCTGGCGGCGCTGGGCGTGCTCAATCCGATGATCGCTGCCGCGGCCATGGGGGTGTCCTCGGTATTCGTGGTCACCAACAGCCTCCGCCTGCGTCGGTTCAAGGGCTACCGGCCACCCGCCCACACCCGTCGCCAACGTGACGCTTCCCTGCACGACACACCGGCCCTGGAGGGCACGACATGACCATCCGAACCTACGAGGTTCCCGACATCAGCTGTGACCACTGCGTGGCCGCCATCGAGCAGGCAGTGGGTCCGCTGCCGGGGGTCGACTCCCTGGCGGTGGACGTGGACGCCAAGACCGTGCGGGTCGTCGGGGGAGAGGACGGCCCGATCCGGGCCGCCATCGACGACGCCGGCTACGACGTAGCTGGAGTCATCGAGAGCTGAATCATCCGGAACGGTTCCGAAACGCCGTTCCGGAGTGAGGTCGTCGAATGGCGCGGACACGGTATGGTCTGCGCCGTGAGCAGCGGCGACAAGCAGACAAAGACCATCCCCGAGTTCTTCGCGGAGGCTCCGGATACGGACTCCATGGAGATCTGGGGCCGCTTCTGGGACATCCTCAGCGGCCTGAAGGACCAGGTGGAGAACCGCTTCGAGCTGACCCCGCATCCCTCCAGCGCGGAGTTCGGTGACTGGAGCTCCGGCAGCTTCGAGGGGTCGCTGAACACCTACACCGGTCCCGAGGCCGAGTGGGTCGTCCATTCCTGGATCGGCAACCGGTCCCAGGGAATCCTCGACATGAACTTCCAGGTGTGGCTGGGTCCCCACGTGGATGTACCGCACCTGGTCATCGTTTTCGGCACCATCCCCAAGGTCTTCCACTACTCGGACCTCATTCCCCGACGCGAACTAGCCACCGACGTCGAGCACCTCGAGCGGTACTACGAACCCGCGAACGCCGACTTCCTTGAGTTCCGGGGCGACGACCGTTTCACCTGGTCGGTCTCGCACGGCACCTACATGCGGGCGATCATCTCTCCGGTCGGCCACAGCTACACCGCGGAGCGCAACGAGGACGTCCTCGACGTTCTGGAAGAACGAGTGAACGGCCGCTTCGATCGCTGGTTGGGATTCGTGGATTCGGCGGAGCCTGTTCCGGACGATGAACGACCGCAGCTGCAGGCCCGTGACCACTTCCTTCGCGAACACATCTATCGGCTCGACCCCATGAACGCCCTGGCGGCCAACTTCATGGATGCCGCCATGGTGGAACAGCTGATCGGAGCCCGTTACGGGGCCGAACAACTGGCGGGTAGGTGACCGGCATGAGGATCCTGTGCATCGGATCCGGACTCGTTGGCTCCCGTTTCGGCGCGCTGGCTCGGGCCGCAGGGCACACGGTCATGGGCACCACGACGACTCCCGAGAAACTGGAAACGCTGGCGGGCACGTTCGACGAGGTCGCCTTGTTGCGCGGCTCCGACCGTGACGCGGTCGCCGAGGCGGCGGAGGGCTGTGATGCCGTGGTCGTCACCGCCGGTCCGTCGGCGGCCCAGGCCATGTCCCGCGAGGACCGTCAGGCCAGCTACCACGAGGTGCTGGTCGAGACTGCCCGGAGCGTCGCGTCCCTGCCGGGTGGGCCTCGCCTGGTCATGCTCAGTGCACTGAGTGTCTACGGCAACGCCGCCGATGGTCTGGACGTCATAGACGAGAACTCACCGACCACCGACTCCGACGATCCCAGCCCCGCGATGTTCCTGGCCGCAGAGCGCACCTATTTGGACGTGGCCGAACAGCGCACGACGATCCTGCGTTGCGCCGACATCTACGGAGCCGACGATCCTCCGATCGAGGCCAAGGTGCGTATGGCCCACGAGATGCTCGGCGGATCGGTGCCCTTCGGCGGTGAGGCACTGTTCTATCGGGTCAGCGTCGACGATGTGGCCGCTGCCGTCGTGTTCGCACTCGAGGCGGGACTGCACGGGACGTTCAACCTGACCCACGGCGACACGCCGGCGACCAACCGGGAGCTGTTCGACCGTATAGGCGCGGCACAGGGGTTCGATCCGCTGGACTTCCGCGACGAGATCGCTGCGCCCTCGAAGCCGATCTCCATTGCACGGCTTCTCGCCGCCGGTTTCGATCCGGCGAACACCGAGGCGTTCACGGGGTGATCCAGAGCCCGACGGGCGCCTGATCACCGCAGTTGTAACCGTGGCTCAGCTACTGCCGGGCAGGGAACCCGGTTCCGGATCGTCGGCGTCATCTTCATGGGAGACACCTGCGGCTGCGTCCGCTACCCGGGTGCGAACCCACTCGAGGCTGTTGGCCGGCGACTGCGCGCCGGACCAGCCGGAGAACGCGCTCTCGACGGCTTCCAGGCCCTCGATGCGCCCAAGGATCTCGACCGTCACCTGATCTGCGGACATCTCGGGTACGGCGGTGTCGCCGAGGGGGTCCATGATCAGGGGCTCGCCGGCCTCGCGCATTACGTAGACCTCGGCGGTGTCCTCGACCCAGTTGAGCTCCCAACGCGTGCCACCGGCGTCGGTCCAGTCCTGCCCGAACGAATACTCCTTGGAGGAGCGTCGCTTGGGGTTGCCGTCGTAGAAGTGCTCGATGTCCATGTGCGGTGTGCTCCGTAATGGTCGACCCGGGAGGGGTCATCCTATTGCGTCCAAACACCGTTCTGTGTTTCGTGGATGGCGCTCAGCGCCATCCACGAAACACAGAACGAAGTGGGGGAGGGGGGTCAGACGAGTTCGGGTTCGGAATCGGAGTCAGGGTCGGGGTCGCCCAGTTCGGACTCGCCCAAGTGGGAGTCGCCCAACTCGAAGTCGATCTTCTCATCAACCTCGAGCTCGGTTCCTTCGACATTGACGTGGGGGATGATGCGGTCCAGCCAGCGGGGAAGCCACCAGTTGCGCTCGCCCAGGAGTTCCATCGTCGCCGGCACGAGCAGCAGGCGGACGATCGTGGCATCGAGGAATATCGCCACCGCCAGCCCGAAGCCCATGAGCTTGATCGATCGATCGTCCTCGAGCATGAAACTGCCGAAGACGAACACCATGATCGCCGCCGCTGCAGTGATGACCTTCGCCGTCGCTGCTAGTCCGTCGGCAACCGACTCCTTGGCGTCGCCGGTGCGTACCCACTCCTCGTGGATGCGTGACAGCAGGAACACCTCGTAGTCCATCGACAGCCCGAACACGATGGCGAACATGACCATCGGCAGGAATGGTTCGACGGGGGCGGGTTCGACCCCGATGAGACCTTTGCCCCATCCCCACTGGAACACTGCGACCATCAGCCCGTAGGCGGCGCCGATCGACAGGAGGTTCATGATCACGGCCTTCAGCGGCACCAGCAGCGACCGGAACACAACCATGAGCAGGATGAAGCTCAGGATCAGGACCGCACCGAAGAACCACACGAGGCGTTCGGAGAGGTAGTCGGAGAAGTCGACGGTGACGGCGACGAAGCCGGTCACCAGCACATCGGTTCCGGCAGGCTGCACCGACGGGAGGACCTCGTCGCGCAGCTCGTGTACCAGATCGGTGGTTGCCGAATCCTGGGGAGCGTCGGTCGGTTGCACCTGCCAGATGGCGGCGGTGACCTCGGTGGCACCCTCGCCCAGGGCCGTGTTCGGTAATGGCCCCGATACCCGCTCCACGCCGTCGGTGGCCGCTATTGCGTCGGTCACGCCGACCAGTGCCGCGGAATCGACAGGTCCGTCGATCTCGGTGACGAGCATCAGGGGGCCGTTCGAGCCCGGGCCGAAGCCCTCGGCCAGCAGGTCGTAGGCCTGTCGCGTCGTGGTGTTCTCGGGGTTGTTGCCGGCGTCGGAGAACCCGAGGCGCATCGAGAGCACCGGCACTGCCAGCAACAGCAGAACCGCGGAGCTGGCGACGGCGATGGTCCACGGTCGGGCCTGCACGACCCGGCTCCAGCGATAGGCGGTGGTCTCACGTAGTGGCTTCTCAGGGCGGCTCGGGATCACTGCTTTGAGGGGAGAGAACACGAGCCCGGCGACCAGCACCACTGCGGCCAACGGCAGACCGATGACCAGGGGCTGGATCTTCAGGCCCAGTCCGACGAGAGCCACCACGGCCAATCCCGCGGCGATGATTCCCCGCCAGCGGCTGACCTCGATTCGGTGGCCCACGAAGCCGAGCAGCGCCGGCAGCAGGGTCAGCGAGGCCAGCAGGGTCATGGTGACGACGGTGGCCGATCCGATCGCCAGACCGTTCACGAAACTCACCCCCATGATGAGCATTCCCATGAGCGAGATGACGACCGTGATCCCGGCAAAGGTGACGGCTCGACCCGACGTGTCCATGGCGATGGCGACCGACTCGTTCACGGTGTGTCCCATCCGGATCTGCTCTCGGTACCGGGTCACGATGAACAGGGCGTAGTCGATCCCCACTCCGAGGCCGATCATCAAACCGAGGGTCGCCGCGAAGTCAGGCATGGACACGACGTTGGACAACAGCAGGAGCAGCATCGACCCAAGTCCGATCCCCCCAGCGCGACCCCGATCGGCAGGCCCATTCCCAGTACGGAGCCGAAGGCGACGATGAGGATGACGATCGCGAAGGCCAGCCCGAGGAGTTCGGAGGAGGGTGGCTCGAAGTCACCGAATATCTGGCCCCCGTACTCGATGCGGACGCCCTCGATTTCCGGCTCCAGCGCCTGGACCTCCTCCGCGAAATCCGCGTTCGCACTCTGGTCCATGTCGCCGGGGAGTTCGACGTCCGCGTAGGCGATGGTGCCGTCCTCGGAGATCTGGGAAGTACCGCTGAAGGCGGCGGGATCGAGATCGTCGCCCAGGAAGTCAGCCATAGCGGCCAGGGCTGCCGCCGGATCCTCGCTGACTGGAGCGAACGGGCTGGTCACCGTGGTGTCGTCCAGTTCGTCGACTGCGCTCAGGAACGCCGCTATCTCCGCTACCACGGCAGGGTCCTCGAAACCGTTCTCACTCTCGAAAACGATCGTTCCCGGGGACCCGGCCCCGAACCCTCCGAAATTGTCCTCCAGCGTCTCGAAACCCTGGCGGCTCTCCACGTTCGGAAGCTCGAACTCGGTGCTCACGTCGCTGCCGACCGCGCCGACGATGAGTCCCACGGCCACCAGGCCGCCGATCCACACGACAACAACGACGCCGCGGCGCCGCGCGCACCAGGAACCAAGTCGAGCGAACACAGGTACTCCAGGGGTTCGGTCCGGGGGGTCCCGACATGAAGCCGGGCGAACAACCTCCAGTGTGGTGACCCGAGCGGTGCTGCTGCAACGTCAGGGGGGTGACATGTGGCGGTGGTCGGCGGGGAATCACGGCCACGTCGTCGGTGTCCGTGTCGAGCCCGGTCGGAGAGCATCACGCGAGAACATCCCCGTGCGTCCCAGTAGGCCGACCCGGTTGTGGCAATGTCTACCGGTCTGCCGTACGAAACCTCCGTTTCGAACTGGTTCCCGTGGGTGACCAGCAACGGATCACATCACAGGAGCGCCCGATGACTGACGATGCCGACAATACCGATCCCGGTGGTAGCGGCGATACAAACGAGCTCGACCGGCTGAGGGCAGAGAACGCGCGACTGAAGGCGGCGTTGGAGACCAGCCCGAAGGAGGACGCGGAGGCGCAGGCTGCGAAGGCTCGCAAACGTCGGCGTCTCGGATCCATCTCGTTCGCGGTCGCCCTGGCACTGCTGCTGCCCCCGGCGGTGGCCACCGTCTGGGTTCGCAACCGACTGTTGAACACCGACATCTATGTGGAGACCGTGGCCCCGCTGGCCAACGACCCCGACATCCAGGATGCCGTCGCGAACCGCGTCGCCACCGAGGCGAGCAAGGCCATCGACCTGAAATCCGTCACCCAGGAGCTGCTGCCCGAGGAGGCAGCTCCCCTCGCCGGCGTGATCGCGGCCGGGGGAGACAACCTGATCAACGATCTCTCCCACAAGGCTGTCGAGAGCGATCAGTTCGCCGAGATCTGGGCCTCCGCCAACCGGCGGGCCCACGACGCCCTCGTGCCGCTGCTCACCGGAGGTGAGGGCAATGTGGCCAACTTCTCCGACGGCAAGGTCGTTGTCGAGCTCGACAAACTCGTCGACACGGTGCTGAGTGGTATCGATGACGCGACGGGTCTCGACCTGAAGAGCAAGGTGCCGGCCGACGCCGTGTCGGGGGAATTCGTGCTGTTCGAGTCAAAGGACCTCGCGGATCTCCAGTCGACGGTCAAGCTCTTCGACACGATCTCCTGGATCGCAGTGGCCCTGGTCTTCGTGTCGCTCGGTGGGGCCATCTTCGTGGCTGAGCAGCGACGCCTCGGAGTAAGGCGGGCGGCCATCGGCATCACCGTTTCGATGGTGGTATCCCTGGCGCTGTTCGCTCTGGCACGACAGAGCTACCTGAACGCACTCGACGGGGTGGTCCTGAACATGGCGGCTGCAGGGTCGGCGTACGACATCATCACCGTCTTCCTGAAGCAGTCGCTGCGCACTGGGCTGGCCCTCGGGCTGGTTCTGCTCGTCGGGGCCTGGCTCGTCGGTCCGTCTGCCGCCGCTGTTCGCGTGCGAGGTTGGGGGCAGGTGCTCGTCGGTGCTGTGGATCAACGCACGGGTGAGCGTGATCTCGGACCAGTTCCGCGATGGGTCAAGCAGCACGAGGGTGCTCTGACGTGGTCGGCGGTGGCCATCGGTGGAATCGCGTTCGTGTTGTGGACCAACCCGAGCGGCGCGGTGGTACTGGGGATCACCGCGGTCGTGGCCGCGACGGTAGGGCTCATCCGCCTGGTGTCCGCTGTTTCTCGACCTGACGCACTGGCCGGGGCGTCGGCATCGGACGATGGTTCCGCCTCAGCTGGTGAGTCAGCGGGAACCGCTGCCGCTGCGTCCGTCGTGACCGGTACCGTTGCGGACCTCGAAGACGACGACGTTCAGGACAGCTGACATCGTGAAGAGCCAGCCGACCACGTAGGACCACGACAGGGTCCCGAGGGCGATAGCGAGGGCTCCATCGGGGCGGGAGGACACCGACGGAGTCAGGTATGGTTGGCAACGAGTACCGGGAGTCCCTGTCCCGCCGTCGTCACGCAGAACCCCGCCCGGAGAACAACATGCCCGTTCGTCGCGTCGCCCTTCTCACAGCCGGCGGCCTAGCGCCGTGTCTGTCCTCGGCCGTCGGTGGCCTGATCGAGCGCTACTCCGAGATCGCGCCCGAGGTCGAGTTGATCGGCTATCTCGACGGGTATGCGGGTCTGCTCGGAGGCGACTACCTGACAGTCACCCCGGAGATCCGCGAGGCCGCTCACCTGCTGCACGGGTTCGGCGGGAGCCCGATCGGAAACAGCCGGGTCAAGCTGACCAACGTCGAGGACTGTGTACGCCGTGGGCTCGTCGTCGAGGGTGAGGATCCGCTGCACGCAGCGGCCGAGCGCCTCACGAAGGACGGCGTCGACGTGCTCCACACAATTGGCGGCGACGACACCAGCCTCACTGCTGCTGACCTGGCGGCCTACCTGCGCAGCCACGACTACGAACTCACCGTGGTGGGGCTGCCCAAGACGATCGACAACGATGTCATTCCGGTGACGCAGAGCCTCGGGGCGTGGACCGCAGCTGAACAGGGAGCCATCTTCGCCCGCAATGTCCTCGCCGAGCATTCCTCCAATCCCCGAATGCTGATCGTGCACGAGGTGATGGGGCGCAGTTGTGGCTGGCTCACCGCCGCAACTGCAGTGGAGTACCGCCGCTGGCTGGCCACACGGGAGTTCGCAGGATTTGGCAACGAACCCCGTGGCTGGGACATCCACGCCGTATACGTGCCGGAGTTGGAGATCGACCTCGAGGCCGAGACCGAGCGCCTCGCAGCCGTCATGGACGAAGTCGGCTGCGTGAACATATTCCTCTCGGAGGGGGCCGGTGTGGAGTCCATCGTGGACCGGATGATTGCGGACGGGGAGGAGCCGAAACGGGATCCCTTCGGCCACGTGAAGCTGGACACGATCAACCCGGGCGCCTGGTACGCCAGGCAGTTCGCCGACAGGATCGGCGCCGAGAAGACGATGATCCAGAAGAGCGGCTACTTCTCGCGGTCCGCGGCCTCGAACCAGGCTGATCTAGAGCTCATACATCGATGCACCGACCTGGCTGTGGACGCTGCACTCCGGGGAGAGAGTGGACTGGTCGGCCAGGACGAGGAGGCCGGGGACGAGCTCGCAGTGATCGACTTCGCGCGGATCGCTGGTGGCAAGGCCTTCGACACAGACGTGCCCTGGTTCAACGACCTGCTGGCCGCCATCGGTCAGCCCAAGGGTTCGAAGGTCGGCTCCTCGGGTTGAGGCCCGGCCACAGCGCCACTCCTGGCCACGTGCCGACCCCGACAACAGTGAAGACGGCGACCGCTACGAGCCCGGGCTGCCCTGGTCGAGCGTCGGACCTGGGTGTGCCGTTGCATCCGTGGTGGTGGAAGGATCCGCGCCGACGGGCGTGAACGCGTGAATTGCCACCACCACCAGGCTGACCGCCGATCCGATGACGAGCGTCGTTCCCGTGCCGACGGCATCGAACAGTGCTGCGAATACCAACGGTCCTGTGGCCTGACCGAGACGGACCGCCGCCACCCAGGTCGCCAGCACAATGCCTCGTTGGGCGGCAGGAGCGCGGGCCACGGTGCTCTCCTGCAGTGAGGGAACGGTCAGGCCCTCAGCGACGCCGTAGACGAGCAGACCCATGACGACGCCGATCACTGCGGCCGCGACTCCGACACCGAGCAGTGCGACCCCGAACAGCGCGCCACCCACCACCAGGAGCGCCCTGAGCCCGAACCGGCCCCGCAGCCGTGCCAGGTTGAGCGCGATGATGGTGGAAGTGAGCGAAGGTACCGCCAGAAGGGCACCGCGTGGGGCTGCGGAGAGGCCGAATTCCTGTTTTAGGTGCACCGGCAGTGTCGTCAGGAACAGCCCGAAGATCATCACGAATATCAGGAAGCCCGACGCGATGGTCGCGGCGATGGCGGGTGTGCGCAAGGTCCTGCCGGCGGACCGGAGCTGTTCCGACAACGGGATCTGACCATGCGGTGGACGCACGTCGTCCAGCAGCACCCACGCCGCCACGGCGGTGACCAGGCCCAGTGCGGAGGGTGCGAGGGCGAGGCGCCAACTGCCGATGGATGCGAGCACGCCGGCGGTGAGCGGCAGAAGGGCGAGCCCCGAGGTCAGCACCGCTGCGTTTCGCCCGACCTGACGGACCCGTTCGCTGCCGTCCCAGTGGTCGCCGATGAGCACGACCGCGAGGTTGATCAGGCCGGCGGTGCCGATGCCCATGAGAAAGCGGGCGGCGACGAGGATCCAGTACGAGGGAGCCAGGGATGCCACCACCCCCATGACCCCGAAGATCGCGAGGCACGGCACCACGACGTTGCGGCGGCCGAGGCGGTCGGCCAGCACGCCGATCGCCGGTGCGGCCAGGACTCCCGGAAGCGAAGCGGCCGCTACCAGCAGTCCCGCGGCCGAGTCCGCACGCCCGAAGTCCTCGACGATGTCCGGCAGGACGGGGGAGATGAGGGTGTTGGCCGTGATTCCGGTCAGCGTGATCGACCAGATCAGCAGGGGAGCGGGTCGCCGTCCCGGCCAGGCCACCGGTGAGCTGGACCTCGACATGGCGCCCGACCGTATCGGAGCAGGCGCCCCTGTGCGGTGGCCGCCACATGGTCGACGACCCTCGGGGCCTACCATCGTCGTGGACTACCGGGGGGCGACATCGTGGACATGTCTTCGCAAGTATCCGACGAGGGAGCTACAGGAATCGCCGCTACGACGGTGGATCGTCGTGGCTTGTTCCGATGGGCAGGAGCCGCCGGCATGATGGGCGTCACCGCATCGCTCGGAGCGTGTGTGCCGTCATACGCCGGCCCCGGCATCCAGCTTCCGGGTGTGGCCGGGGCGCTACTGGTACCACCCGGCTTCTCGGCCCGATTGATCGCGGCGAGCGGCGCCCCCATCGCCTCCAACGGTTACTCGATGCCGGCCTTCCCGGACGGCGCGGCCACATTCGTCGATCCGGCGCAGCCCGGCGGCTGGTACCTGACGCTGAACCACGAGGTGCCCCTTGGCGGTGGCGTGTCGTCGTTCCGCTTCGCCCCCGATGGCACGGTGCTCGGTGGGCAACAGATCCTGTCGGGAACGTCGCTCAACTGTGCCGGGGGCGCTACGCCGTGGGGAACCTGGCTCAGCTGTGAGGAGTTCGACTGGGGTCGGGTGTGGGAGTGCGACCCCACGGGGATCAACCCGCCGCAGGAGCGTCCGGGTCTGGGCGCGTTCGCCCACGAGGCCGCGGCGGTCGCCTCCGACGACCGTGTCTATCTGACCGAGGATCGAGGCAACGGCGGCTTCTACCGTTTCACTCCTTCGGTGCCAGGAAACCTCTCCTCCGGCGTCCTGGAGATAGCGACCGGGTCGGCGCCGGGACCGGTCACCTGGGTCACGGTGCCGAACCCGGGTGGTCTGCCGATCCTGACCCGTGATCAGGTGCCGGGGACCATGAGGTTCAACGGCGGCGAGGGAATCGACACCCTCGGCGATCGGGTGTGGTTCACCACCAAGGGCGACGATCGGGTATGGGAGTACTCAATCGGTTCCGGAGCCGTATCCCTTCGATTCCAGGGCGGCGGTGCGTCGATGTTGAGTGGCGTGGACAATCTGTGGGCCGATGACGGGTCCGGCGCACTGCTGGTGGCCGAGGACGGCGGCAACATGCAGATCGTGGCGGTCATGCCCGACGATTCCCTGCTCGAGGTGGTGCAGATCGTCGGTCACGAGAACAGCGAGGTCGCGGGGCCGTGCTTCAGCCCGGACGGCCAACGGCTCTATTTCAGCTCCCAGCGGGCGCAGGCGGGTTCACCCGGGTCGTTCGCAGCCCCCGTGGGGGCAACCTATGAGGTGAGTGGTCCGTTCGACTCGCTGTTGTCGCGGAGCTGAGGCGAACCGGCGGCCGTGCGGGGGTTGCCATGGCTCGATCCGTCCCGAATCAGGATCGGCGCCTCTCAGATACTGGCGGTACCAGATGGGGTCGGCGAGATCAGCGGGGGAGTGGCCGGGCACGGCGAGCAGTACGACCGCGGTGAGCGCGCTGAATGCGAAAGAGATCGACCACACGACAAGGTGCCACCACGTCGACGGGTGACGCAGCCGACGGTGGCGGGCCAGGCCCACCAGCGCGGCCACCAAAGTCAGCGGCCCGATCGCAGCCAGGGCGGCCATGCCACCCAGGAAACGGGCGATTCCGTGGTGGCCCAGAGCTGCGTCGAGATCGTGTGCAAGAGATTTGTGTTCCACCTCTTCGGCCAGATGCCAGAGAAAAAGTGAGGCGGTTCCGGAGTCGGCCCCACGGAACAGTTCACCCATACGGGGCTCCACCCAGCGGGCAACGGAGTAGGCCACGGCTTCGAATCCACAGGTGAAGGCGAGGCGGGAGCGCACTCCACGTCGTCCGATGAAGTCCGCCAGCCATCGAGCGGCCCGGTCGACGCCACGCATGCCCGAACTGGATTCCAGTAGAGCCTCGTTGTATCGACGGTGCTCGCCCTGGTGTGCCGCCTCCTGGCGGATCCACACCCGGGCCGTACGTTCGAGTTCTCTGTCGGAGGGAGTTTCGGTGAGTTCACCCACGCCGTCTCGCACCGCGGCTATCGCCACAGGTTCGAGGTGGGGCATGAGCAACGACAGCCCGTCTGCGACCGCCCCGAAGTCGACCGAGGGCCCGCTCCAACGTCGGTCGAGCGCGGTGGTCGGGAGCGGGGCCGGCCGGCGGCCTTCGACGAGATCCATGTCCGGCTCCACGGTATCGGCCGCATACGGGGACCGGGCGGGACGCCATCTCCGGGCGCGGGAAGGAGTACGGGTCTCGGGAGCAGCGACCCTTACGACAGCATGCTGCACGGATATTGTTCAGCATGCTTACCATCGGGTACCGTCGAGGCGTGATCGATGGATGGTCGGTCACCGTTGACACAACGTAGAGGCAGTGAGAGGGACACATGATCACCGGCCACCGGGTCCGTAGAAACCGTCTACACAAGGGCACTGCGCTGTTGAGCGCCGCACTGGCTGCAACCATCCTCCTCACAGCCTGCGGCAGCGGCGACAGTGAGCAGTCTTCGGAGGGCGGAGACTCGATCACCCTGTACACCGGGCGCAACACAGCGCTGATCGATCCTCTGATCGAGCAGTTCACCGAGGACACCGGTATCGAGGTCGAGGTTCGCGACGGCGGGAGCGCCGAGTTGGCATCGCAGATCCTCACCGAGGGGGATGCCTCCCCGGCCGACGTGTTCCTCTCCCAGGACGCCGGAGCGCTGGGCGCAGTGTCCAAGGCGGGCCTGTTCGCCGAACTACCGGCAGAGATCACCGAGCGGGTACCGGAGGCCTACCGGGCCGGTGACGGAACCTGGGTGGGCACCTCGGGTCGGGTCCGGACCATCGTGTACAACCCCGAACTCGTCGCAGAGCCGCCGACTTCGATCGATGGGGTCCTCGATCCGCAGTACAAGGGGAAGATCGGGTTTGCTCCCTCAAATGCATCCTTCCAGGCATTCGTGACCGGCATGCGTGTGCTGCGTGGTGATGACGCCGCACGCGAATGGCTAGAGGCGTTCGCCGCGCAGGAGCCGGTCCCCTTCGAGAGCAACATCGCGGTACGCGACGCGGTCGACAGTGGTCAGATCTCCCTGGGACTCGTGAACCACTACTACCTGTACGAACTCATTGCGGAGGTGGGCCCGGATGCGGTCACTGCGAGGAACCAGTACCTGAGTGGTGGCGACCCGGGCGGACTGGTCAACGTGGCCGGCGCCGGTGTGCTGGCCACCTCGGGATCCAGCGACGACGCCGAGGCGCTGGTGGCCTACCTCGTAGGACCCGAGGGCCAGAAATACTTCGCCGAGGAGACCTTTGAGTACCCACTGGTGACCGACGTCGAAGCGTCGGATCTGCTGCCGGCGCTGTCGACACTCGATCCGCCCCAGGTGGACCTGTCGGATCTCGACTCGCTGGAGCAGACCCAGGCGATGCTGGCCGAGGTGGGACTACTGACGAAGTGACCGCGGTTGGGGTTGCTCGAAGGCCGACCCGACGGCGGCCCCGACCTCCGCTGATGCTGCTCGCCCCGGCCACGCTGGCGGCCATGGTGGCATTACTACCGCTGTGGTACCTCGTGGACCGAGCGCTGGAGCAGGGCCTCGACGAGCTGTGGGCCCAGGTATGGTCGTCCCAGACCGCCGCGTTGTTGTGGCGCAGCCTTGGTCTCACGGCGATGGTCACGTTCCTGTGCCTCACGATCGGGATCTCCTCCGCGGTTCTCGTCGCCCGAACCGACGTGCCTGCCCGCAAGCTGTTCGAGGTGCTACTCGCTATCCCGCTCGCGATTCCGTCCTTCGTGGCTGCATTCGCCTGGGTGTCGTTCCGGCCCTCACTCGCCGGGTTCTGGGGTGCGACGCTGGTGCTGACCCTGGTCTCGTACCCGTTCGTGTACCTGCCCGTGGTGGCGGGGCTCCGGCGCCTGGACCCGGCGCAGGAGGAGGTGGCCCGCTCACTGGGTAGATCGGCGGCGCGCACCGTGTGGACGGTGACGCTCCCGCAGATCCGCCCTGCTGCTGCCGCAGGGGGTCTCCTGGTGGCGCTGTACGTGCTCTCTGACTTCGGTGCGGTAGGCACCATGCGCTACGAGGCGTTCACCTGGGTCATCTACGGGGCGTTCCGCGCCGGGTTCGATCCGTCGCGCGCCGCGGTGCTGGCCTGTGTGCTGGTGGTGGTCGCCCTGGGTCTGGTGTGGGCCGAGTCAGCGGTGCGCGGACGTCCGACCTACGCCCGCATCGGGTCCGGTTCCGCGAGGCCGCAACAACCCTTGGCACTCGGACGTTGGCGCTGGGCCGGCGTCCTCGTCCTCGGCGCCGTCGTGGCCGCAAGCGTCGCCTTCCCCGCCGTGAGCGTCACGGTCTGGTTCACCCGTGGCCTTTCTGCGGGTCTCGAATGGAGCTCCCTGTTCGAGGCGCTGTGGTCCACCCTGAGTGTCGCCGGGCTCGGAGCGCTGGTCACGATGTTGCTTGCCGTCCCGTTGGGAATCCTCTCGGCGCGCCACCGAGGAGCCTCTGCAATGCTGCTCGACCGGTCGGTATACATCGCTCACGGCCTACCCGGGATCGTGGTCGCGCTGAGTCTCGTGTTCGTGGGCGTCACGATCGCCCGTCCCCTCTACCAACGGACACCCATGTTGGCGCTCGCCTATGCGGTGCTCTTCCTGCCGCTGGCGGTCGGTTCGGTGCGGGCTTCGGTCGAACAGTCGCCCGTAGGTCTGGAGGAGATGGGTCAGTCGTTGGGTCGAGGGCGTTGGGGCGTCCTGTTCAACATCACCCTTCCCTTGGCCGCACCCGGCATCGCCGCGGGCACGGCGCTGGTCCTGCTGGCCGCCATGAAGGAACTTCCAGCGACGTTGCTGTTGCATCCGACCGGCATGGAGACGTTGGCGATGAGTGTTTGGTCCGACACCACGGTGGGCCGGTACGCCGCAGCAGCGCCTGCGGCATTGGCCCTGATCCTGCTGTCGACCATTCCGACCTGGATACTCACCCGGGCATCGAGGAGGATTGGATGAACCCGGTCATGGCGGCATCCGGCGCCGATGGGGGGCTTGCGTCTTCCGGCGCGGTGGAGTTGCGCGCCGTGGAGGCCGACTTCGGCGCCGAGCCGGTACTGCGCGGCGTCGATCTGGATGTGGGCGAGGGCGAGGTTGTCGCCCTGTTGGGTCCGTCGGGATGTGGCAAGACCACGCTGTTGCGCACCATTGCGGGTTTCGTGCGGCCGGCGGCGGGCACAGTTCGCCTGGCCGGTGCGCCGGTGGCGGGACCGGGGATCTGGGTTCCGCCCGAGCGCCGTCAGGTGGGCCTCGTGCCTCAGGAGGGCGCGCTGTTCCCACACCTCGACGTGGCGCACAACGTCGCCTTCGGGCTCACCGCGCTGTCGCGCGGCGCGCGCAGCGCCCGGGTGTCCGAGTGCCTCGAGTTGGTCGGCCTGGCGGATGCCGGCGGTCGCCGGCCGGGTGAGCTCTCCGGAGGCCAACAGCAACGGGTGGCGCTGGCGCGTGCCCTCGCACCCGGGCCGGCGGTGGTCCTACTGGACGAACCGTTCTCGGCGCTGGATGCAACACTGCGCTCCCAGGTCCGTGATGACGTGCGCGAAGTTCTGCACGCTGCAGGAGCCACCGCGGTGTTGGTCACCCATGACCAGGAAGAGGCACTCTCGTTCGCGCAGCGGGTGGCGGTCATCCGCGACGGTCGCCTGGCCCAGGTCGCGGATCCCGTGACCCTCTACCGCCATCCGGTGGACATCGCGGTGGCGGAGTTCGTGGGCGAATCGGTACGCCTGGACGGCACGCTCGACAACGGTCGGGTCGTTTGTGTCCTCGGGGCACTGGAGTACGAGAGCCCTTCGGGGCCGCCGAGCGACAACCCGCTCGGCGACGGCGATACGGTCACTATCGTCCTACGCCCGGAGCAGGTGGTGCTCGACGATCCGTCCGCATCCCAGCGTGTGGCGGAGGTTCTCACCTCGACCTACTTCGGCCACGATGCGCTTGTCCGCCTCCGACTTGTCGACGCTGGGGCGGAGGTGTTGGCTCGGATCAACCGGGCCCGTCTGCCCGAGATCGGGGCTCGGGTAGGCATATCGGTCGACGGTGCGGTCGCCGTGTTCCCTCGCTGATCGTGCTGCTGGGCTCCCGCAGGCCCCGGCGGGGAAGTAGTGCTGGTAGCGGAACGCTGTTCCGCTGTATGGTTTCGGAGACAACTGCACCAAGGTGGTGCTGATCGGGACGGCTGCACTTCACGGTCTTCCCGGCCAGGAAGAAAGACCCGGGGAGAGCCATGCGGCCGCACGTGGAACTGATCGATGAGAAGGACCTGATCTGGCACCCGGCGGAGTTCTCCGACGCCACCGGATCGGCCCGTCAGAAGCACCTTGCATATGACGAGGAGGACGGTTCCGCGTCGTTGAAGGTCCATTTCGATACCGCCTGGAGCCGACCGGGCGGCGTGCACAGCGCTGAGACCGAGTGGTTCGTGCTCTCCGGCGAGGTCCGGGTGGGCGACGCCGTCTTGCGCGAGGGCGGCTACTTCCAGGCTCCAATCGGCGTACACACGCCGGCCATCGAGGTGGATGCCGACACCGAGATCCTGTTGTTCCGGGATTACGGCGACTGGTCATTCGAGGTGTGCGACGCCGACCTGCCGGACGTTCGCGAGGACCAGGTCTTCACTGTCGTCCACTCCAAGGAGATGGACTGGCTCACCGTCGAGCTCGGCAGCCCGATGCGTTTCGATCTGGGTGGGACGCCGGTGCCGGGACTATTCATCAAGATGCTGCACCGGGACGAGAAGACCGGCTTCTACACGCGTCTGATCAAGGCACAAGCGGGCTGGAAAGAACATCCGCTGGCCCACCATCCCGTCTACGAGGAGGCCTACTGCCTCGACGGCGGATTTGTGTACAACTGGGGCACCATGTGGCCCGGCACATACTTCTTCCGGCCGGCCCTCGTGCGCCACGGCGACTTCGAAGCGGCTCCGGACGTCGGGTGCACCTGGATCGTGCGTTGCGATGGCGACCTCGTGGATTGGTACACCGAGAACGGCAGGGTCGAGATGCTGGGCGACGCCGTCAACTGGGGCCCCGAGCTGCCACACACGATCGATCCCGTCCTGATCATGCCTGTGCGGTCGCGTTCGATCGCCGAAATGGATGACCCCGGCTACCAGTGACGCCCCCGAGGGCTATGGGCTAGGTTCGCTCCATGGGTTGCGGCTGCCTCATTCTGCTTGCTTCAGGGATCTCGCCACGGTTGGCGGTGTTCCTCATGTGGCTGTTCACCGACAGGTTGTCGATCGCACTCGAGTCATTCTGGCTCGGGTTGGCCGGCTTCGTGTTCCTCCCGTGGACCACATTCGTGTACGCCGCGGCCTACGACCCGTTCGATGGCGTCACCGGCATCGGTGTAGCGCTTGTGGTGTTCGCCTTCCTGGTGGACGTCGCCTCGTGGTTCGGCACCGGACGCGAGGGCTACAGCCGTCAGGGCTCCGGTTCCGAGGGCTACGCCTGAAATGTCGCCTGTGACGGGCCGTCAGTCACAGGGCCGTAAGGCGCAGAGTGGCCATCGTGAACGGCGGCAGCACCACCACGGATGAACCGTCAGCGACATCGATCGACGGGCCGAGTGCGTGCCCCAGCGGTTCCTCCAGCGCGTTGCATGCCACCGCAGCAGAGACACCGCCGGCAGCGACCAGCGCGAACCGGACACGGTCTCCAGTTGATTCCCACACGCGCACGATCAGATCGCCGGAGCCGTCATCGGCGAGCTTCACCGCAGAGACCTGGATCCGGGGATCGTCGACAACCACCACTGGGTCCGGGTGCTGCTCCGCCGATCCGCCCGTGACAACCCGCAGGGGAAGGTTGAGAGCCTCCGCCTCGGCGACCACCGCAGTCAGATCCGCGCTGTGCGACAGCAGCGACACGGTCGTTTTGTGCCGGCCCCGGTCGGCAGTGGGATCCGGATAGAGCGGGGCGCGCAGCAGGCTGACGCGGATGCCGCCGTCCTGCACGGCATGCCCGTGTCGGCCGTCGTTCAGCACCGCGGCACCGAATCCGGGTTCGGACAAGTCGACCCAGCGTTGGGCGCAGACCTCGAACTTGGCATCGTCCCAGCTCGTGTTGGCGTGGGTGGGCCGGTACTCGTGACCGAACTGGACCTCGCAGGCAGCCCGGTCGGCGCGGATGTCGAGCGGGAAGTTGATGGCCAGGAGCTTCTCGCTCTCCTGCCACTCGATCTCGAGGGCAACGTCGAGTCGTGCGCTGCCGGCCCGCAGCACGAAGCTCTGGTCGACCCAGGAGGAACCGAACTCGCGGCGCACCTTCACCGCTCCGATGAGTGGTCCGGACTCGATCACCTCGACGGACACGGCATCACCCACCGGCCGGGCTCTTGCCGCGGTCCACTGTTCCAGATCCCATGCGTCGAACTCGACTGGTGTATCAGGGGCGAGGGTCAGTTCGGCCGCCCGTCGCCCGGGAGGCACCAGTTCGCGGTCGGCGCGGAGGTCACGGATGGACACGACGTTGCCGCCACCGTCGAACGCAACGTCGATCCACGAGTTCGCGAGTCGGACGGCCGACACCTCGACGCGGTCGGCCAATTCGCATGCGCGAGCCTCGGCGAGGCCGAGGCCGGGAACGTCGACTCCGAATGCGACCCGCCCATCGTGCAGGACCTGCACCACACCGTCGCCGGGAGGTGCCTCCCCGGCAGCGACCACCTCACGTCGTCGGTGTGTAGCCGCGTTGGCGACGGTCGGCACCCCGGGAGACAGTCGCTCCAGAACATCCGCTGTCAGCTCTCCGACCTGCTGCAGCACCTCTCGGTGCTCACGCTCGGCATCATCGTGCACCCACGCGATGGACGAGCCGGGGAGGATGTCGTGGAACTGCTGGGTGAGCACCCGTTTCCACAGGGTGTCGAGTGTGGACGCATGGCTGTCGTCGCCGACGGTCGCAAGCCAGAGCTCGGCCTCGCGCAGAGCGGCCTCGCAGCGCCGGTTGCCCACCTTGGTCCTGGCCTGAGTGGTGAAGGTGCCCCTGTGCATCTCGAAGTAGAGCTCGCCCCGCCATCGCGGCACGTCGTAACGGGCCACCTCGGCATCGACCCGATCGAAGAAGGCCGCCGGGCCTTCGATGACGAGTCGCGGTAGTTCGCTCAGATTGCGGACCAGGCGGGCGCGCTCCAACATCTCGCGTGTTGGTCCACCGCCGCCGTCACCGTGTCCGAAGGGCATCAGCGAGTGGTCGGACCATGCGTGGTCGGCGAAGTTCCTGACCGCGTGGGACAGCTCGTTCGGCTGGATCTCGGCGTTGTAGGTGTCGACCGGGGGGAAGTGGGCGAGGATCTCGGTGCCGTCCAGGCCCTCCCAGACGAAGGTGTGGTGCGGGAATCGGTTCTGCTTGTTCCAGCTCAGCTTCTGGGTGACGAAACGGTCGCATCCTGCGGCTGCGAAGATCTGTGGGAGGTTCCCGGGATAGCCGAATACGTCCGGGATCCAGACTTCGCGGCATCGGTTCCCGAACCGAGACTCGAAGTACCGCTGGCCGTGGACCATCTGGCGCACGAGCGACTCTCCGGAGGGGAGGTTCATGTCGGCCTCGACCCACATGCCTCCCACCGGCAGCCATTGCCCGCTGGCGACACGGTCCGAAATGTGCCCGAACAACTCGGGATGTTCTTCCTCTATCCATGAGTAGTGCACCGCCTGTGAGGCAGCGAAGCGGTGCTCGGGGTACTGATCCATCAGCTGGATCTGGTTGGCGAAGGTGCGCGCAACCTTGCGCCGGGTTTCGCGCAGCGGCCACAACCAGGCAGTGTCGATGTGGGCGTGGCCGATCGCACTCACCTCGTGCGACCCGGCAGCTGCCGGCACCTCGAGTGCCGCCGCCAGCTCCGAGCGTGCAGCGGAAGCGGTGCCGCGGACATCGGCAGGGTCCAGGGTGTCGAAGCACCGCTGGAAAACGGCCTGTAGGCGCTGTCGGCGCCGGTGTTGAGCGGGTAGTGAGCGCATGGTGCCGTTCAGCACCGAGAGCTCGGCCAGCAGCCTGCGCACCTCCAGGTCCACCACGACGAGCCGGACCCCGCCGAATGTGTACAGCGGAGCTCCCCCGGCGGTGCTCAGTGACCCGAGGGGGCTGGGGGAGAACGACTGGGAGAAGTCGGGGTTCGCCGCCGCCTCGATCATGAAGTCGACGCGGTCACCGTCGCGGACCGTGTCGAGCGGGATGGCGCGACGGCGAGGATGTACGCCGCAGCGGAGCAGGCCGTCCACGTAGACGGCTCCCTCCGCCTGGAAGCCGACCATGCCTGCGGAGAAGCCCAACTCGGCGGACACCTCCGTGCGCGTGGCGCCCACCTCCTGAAGGAGGTGGGGCGGAATCTCGCCACCGACGCGGAACCAGGTCGTGCCCCAGGGGCGACCCCACCGGTGCCCCGGCGCTACTGGTTCGAACTTGGTGCCGTCCAACTGCCCGACCGGCATCGGCTCCCCGGGGAGATCGTGTGCCGATACATCGAGTGCCACGTACTCGATGGTCTCCGCGGGCACGATCCGTTCCATGAGCTCACGGTTGATCCGGTTGTCGAGGACCCGGTGTTTGTCGTGCACCTGCGGACCATAGAGCCTGGGCTCACCACAGGGCGGTGAGCAGCCAAACCGCACCCATGCCACTCAACAGTGTCCATCCCACCGACCGCCAGCGCACCGCGACCAGGGTTGCCAGCGCCAGCGCCACGTACCAGGGCCCGAACGGTCTGACTTCACCACCCTCGAACACCAGCGCATTGGCTACGAGAGCGGGGAGTACCGCCGCTGGTATCAACCGCAGGGTTGCCTGAATCCGTGGAGGGATGGTCCTGCCTGCCGTCGTCACCACGATCGACACCCGCATCAGGTAGGTGCCTGCAGCGACAGCGATCATCTGGAGGGTGAAGGTCATGTTGACCCCTCGGGCCCGCCGTCGACCAGGGCGCCTGCGAGTACACCGCACAGCCCTCCGACGAAGATGTTGGTTCCGGGAGGTAGTGGGGAACTGGCGATGGTCACCGCGACGGCGACCACTGCGGCGACGACGGCAGGGCGGTGGGTCAGGGCAGGCACGGCCAGAGCGGTGAACATGAGCGGAATGATGAAGGCCAGCTGCAACCCGTCGGGTACCTGGGCCCCCGCCACCAGGCCGACGAGCGTGCCCGCCTGCCAGAACGTGAACAGCATGGTTGCCGCTCCGAGGTAGAACCACCGCCTGGCAGTCGGCTCATGCTCGGTCTGGTACTCGACCAGCGAGAGCGTGGCGGCCTGGTCGGTCATCAAGTGGGGTAGTCCCCATCGCCAACCTGTCCCGAACTCCGAAAAGGCTGGGGCCAGGGCGGCGGAGTAGAGGATGAAACGGGCGTTGATGGCCAGTGCCGTACCGACGGCCACCATCCACGACGCGCCGTCGACGTTGAGATCCAGGAGCGAGAGCTGGGAGGCTCCGGCGAAGATGAGAACGCTGGCCAGGGCGCCGGAGAGGATGTCAACGCCGCTCTGGGCAACGGCCACCCCGTACACGGCGCCGAAGGGGAACACGCCGATGGCAAGTACCAGTGCACGGCGCCCACCTGCGCGGTAGGCCGCGTTCGCACGTCGACCGATTCCGCTCAGGACTCTTCCTCACCGTCTGGCGGAGTCGAGGACCACGCCTCGCCAGGTCGGCGGGCAAGTGGTGGGGGACTCTTCACCCAGCGAGTCTCGCATGCGCGTTCAGCGCCCGTCACCGGACAAGGGAACCCTCAGGCATCGCTCACAATGCGGAGCGCCAGTCGGTCTCCTTGATGACGTCGCCGCGGCTCTCCTCCATCATCTCCCTGAGCCATTCGCGCAGTTCGGGGGTCTCGTCTATGAACTCGATGCCGTAGTAGGCCCAGTCGGGGTCATCTGTGACGACGACCCTGCGGACCCGTCCGACGAACACAGCGCCGCTCTCGACCTCCACCCTCACCTGGGCCCCGCGGGCCAGGTTCTCATCGTTGGGGGCCACAACGGCAGCGCCTGTGGCCGATACGTTGCGCAGGTAGGCGGGCTCCGGTCCGTCCGAGCCCCTACGCCGCCCGTTGGACTTCGGAGGCTTCCCGTCAGCTAGATGCCAGGTGATCTTGCGATCGCCGGCCGGCATACGTTGACCGACACGCTTCTCGTAGCTCATCCGAACCCATCGGCCCGAACCGGCCGATTCGTGAGAGATCAGTCAGAAATCGTCATCGTTGCGACCGCACATGGGTGTGGGCCGAGGGTCAGAGGCCGAGTTCGGCGCCGAGCCGGTTCAGCGCCAGCATGGCCAAGGGAAGGTCGACTCCCTGCGCGCTACCCAGTTCCAGGGCGAAGGTGAGGTCCTTCTCGCCCAGGTTGCGGACATGATCCAGGGTGGCCCACCAGTCGTCGTCACGGTCCATCGGTCCGGCGGTGTCACGCAGGATGATGGCCCCCGGGCCCCCGGTGACCGCATCACTGTGGCGCACCACTTGGCCCAGGTCGCGCAGGCTGATCCCGCTGGCCTCGGCCAGGCGCTGGGCCTCGCCCGCTGCCGTGAACGCCACGAAGTGCAACAGATTGCGAGCCAGCTTGGTCTTGGTCCCATTGCCCACAGGTCCCATTGACAGGACCAGGTCGGCGAACCGCGAGAACGGTGCTCGAACCCGCTCGAAGGCCTCGGGACTGCCCCCGATCATGACGGCGAGTCTGGCTTCGTGAGCACCCATGAAGCCGCCGGAGACCGGCGCGTCGATGACTTCGATCTCCCGACCCCTCGCCTCGGCTGCCAACTCGACAGCGGTCTCGGCATGGATGGTGGAGTGGATTGCGATGACCGTTCCCGGTCGGGCCGAATCCAGCAGTTCTCCGACCACCAACCGCACCTGGGCATCGTCGAGGACCATCAGCGAGATGACTCCACACTGCTGTGCCACCTCGGTGGCCGATGCCGCGACAGTGGCACCGCCCTCGGCGAAGGGCCTGGTTGCCTCGGGGTCGATGTCTCGAACGTGCAATCCCGCGGGCCAGTCCAGGAGGTGCTTGGCCATCGGGGCACCGATGGTGCCCAGGCCGATGAAGCCGACTGGTGTGTTCGTGCTGTCACTCATCAGGCCGGCTCCGCAACGCTCTTGGTCTGTAGGTATTCCTCGAATCCCTCGACGCCCATTTCGCGGCCGATACCGGACTGCTTGTAGCCACCGAAGGGCACGTCCCCGCCGTACCAGACCCCGCCGTTCACGCTCATGGTGCCTGTCCGCACCCTTTCGGCAAATGACCAGGCCCTGTCGGGATCGGCGCTGTGGACGGCGCCGGAGAGGCCGTAGGGCGAGTCATTGGCTATCGACAGGGCGTCTTCGTCGCCGTCGTGCGCTATCAGGGTCAGTACCGGCCCGAAGATCTCCTCGCGGGCCACCCGGGCGGAGTTGTCCAGGCCGACCACCAAGGTGGGTTCCACCCAGAAGCCCCGCTCTCGGTCGGGTGGGCGTCGTCCACCGGTGGCGAACGCGCCGCCCTCCTCCTCCGCGAGTCGGAGGTAGCCCTCGATCCGATCGCGCTGCACCGAGGAGATGACAGGCCCACAGAACGTGGAGTCGTCATCGGGGTCGCCGCAGCCAACCGAGGACATGATCGCGGCGATCTGTTCCGCATATTCGTCGTACTGCGAGCGGGGGACCACCACCCGCGTGGTCAGGGCACACCCCTGGCCGGCGTGGGTACACCCGGCGATGCCCGCCATGGTGGCCACGGTTGCCGGATCGGCATCGTCCAGCGCCACATAGGCCGACTTGCCTCCCAACTCCAGGAAGACGTGGGTGAGGTTCGCCGACGCATCGGCCGCCACCTTCCGCCCGGTCGCGGTCGATCCGGTGAAACTCACCACATCGACCCGTGGGTCCCGGCTCAACAGCGCACCGATGTCCGCACGCGAGGAGGTGACGACATTGAACACGCCGGGCGGTATGTCGGTCTGCTCCGCCACCACACGACCCAGGGCCGTTGCACATCCAGGAGTGTCGGGTGCGGCCTTGAGTACAACTGTGCAGCCCGCAGCAAGGGCGGGCACCACCTTGGCCAGATTGATCTGCCAGGGGAAGTTCCACGGCGTGATTGCCGCCACCACTCCCGCTGCCTCTCTCAGTACCCAGCGCCGCGAGGGCACGCCCATGGGTTCGGCCACGCCCAGGTCCCGACGCCACTCGTACCCGGCCAGGAGCTCCGCTACGAAACCGATGTCGGCCACCGGTGCGTCGAACTGAGGACCATGGGTCAGGAGACGAGGTGCACCCACCTCGGCCCGGGTCAGGTCACGCAGGTTCTCGGCGTCGGCCTGCAGCGCATCTCGTAGCTGCAGGATGCATCGACGTCGGAATTTGTGATCGCGACTCCACTCTGTGTCGTCGAATGCAGTGCGAGCGGCGGCCACCGCGGCCTCGATCTCCGCCGGGCCTCCGTCCGCCACCTCCCCGATGACCTCCTCGGTCGCAGGGTTGATTACGTCATAGGATCGGCCGTCGGAGGAGTCGGCGAGCCGGCCGTCGATCAGCATCTGTGGCGTGAGCTCAACACTCATCGCGCGGCCTTGCGGTTGGCATCTGTGACCGTCAGGGCGAGGCCGCTCCCGTCCAGGTGTTCAGCACTCGGGTGCGCAGACATCTCTCATCCCCTCGTCGTGGCCCGGCCGCCGTGTACACGCCGGTTCGGTGACCTCCGAAGCATGCGACGGTAGTCCGTCCGCCAGGCCTTCGCGCCCGGTGGGCGGCACCGGTTGCGGCGCATAGGTGCTTGCGGCCTGTATGACCGCTACGGTCGATGACGAGCCCCTCCGATCGATTCTGGACCGCGCCGGGGCATCAGATCGCCCCGATGGAGACAGCCATGAGCAATGAGAAGGACCAGATCGTCGCCGACACGTTCGGGGGACACCAGTCCCCGGGACCCGAGAGCCAGATAGCGGCTCTCAAGGAGCAGGTCGCCGGACTCGAGGAGGCCCTGCAGGCCACTCGCAAGGAGGGCCGCAAGGCAGTTCGTGCCCGGCGTCGGGAGAAGGAGCTGGTGCCGTACCAGGTGGAGTTGTTGAAGCTTCAACGGCACCTCGAATCAACCAACCAGCGGATGATCATTCTGTTCGAAGGCAGGGACGCAGCCGGCAAGGGTGGCACGATCCGCCGGGTCAC
>CAVQRK010000010.1:0-325950 GCA_963715225.1 uncultured Actinomycetota bacterium | reverse complement strand
GCCACCTGCTGGGCCGAGCGGTGACCCTGCGCCGCGACACGTCGGCGTTCCGGGCGTACATCTGTCGACCTTCGGCGGGAATCACGGCGCCATCGGCTTGTCTGGTTCACACGGTTTCGTGCTCTCGGGTGATCCGGAGCCCAATCCCGGTTTTCGTCTGGCCGACGAATGACACGCAACCCTCGCGCGGTTCCAGCGGGAGTTGGCGTAGCGTTGGTGACATGCCCACATTGAGCTTCGAAGGCGAGACCCACGCAGAGATCATGCAGAAGGTGCGCCGGTGGGTGTCGTCCCAGGACGGCGGGTCCGACGCCGCCCCCACGGTGCAGGAGACGCTCACCCAGGGGGCGGAACTTACCAAGGACGCCCTGCGGATCATTGCGTCGGCCGCTCCTGATCCCGTCGCTGAGTCCGATGTCGTCAAAGGCCTCACCAACATGGGCTACAAGGCCACCGATGCCACCAAGTCAGCTGTCCTGGCCGGTCTCGACTCCATCGAGGAGGCCACCGGTGGCGGAGTGGTTCGCCAGGTGTCCACCGCGGGTCGTCGGGCTGTCTACGAGATGAACTCCCAGATAGCCAAGCAGCTGCTCAAGACACTCGTGCCCTGATCAGGCGTGCCAGCCGATCCACCTCGGTGGTCAACTCCTGCACTCCGGCGTCCGCGAGCCACTGCCGGTTCCGGCGGTGCAAGTCGTTCGAGTCTTCGTAGTGGTTGAGGTGCACCACGATCCGCGCCGCGTCGGCGCCGGTTATCGCGACGAGCGAGTCCATGGAGCTGAGTACGGCATTGATGGTGCCCAGCCCGGCGTCGGCTACGAGTAGCACGTCGGACGGTTCCAGAGCCGTGATCATGTCAACACCGTCACCGTCATGGGCCAGTGGGGAGCGAACTCCTCCGGCCAGTTCGACCAGCCCCAGCGCCGGGGTTGGGCTTCCCCACGATCCCCTCACCTCGGCCGCCAGATCGTCGATCTCGATCCGGGGTCGGCCGAGGACGTCCGCGGCCATCGGTGGGGCCATCGGCACCTCGTAGTTGCGGTGCGCGGGGCAAACGACCGCGGGGTCCTCGCCGGTACGGACGCGAGTTCCCGGGCGTCGGTGGTCGGGTCGCCGGGATCGAAGGACTGAGCCGGCTTTCGTGCTGAGCACGTCACTCCCGCGGCTACCAGGGCGGAGAGCACCCCGGTGGCCACCCAGGTCTTGCCCACATCGGTGCCGGTCCCGGTCACCACGACCACGGTTCGCGGGTCAGCCACCGGTAGGGCCCGCGACAGGGATCGACACGCCCAACTCCGCGAGCATCTCGGCGAGTTGGTCGATCTGACCACGGGTGTGCTGGGCGGACAGCGCCACCCGCAACCGCGCTGTGCCCACGGGGACGGTCGGCGGTCTGATGGCCGGTACCAACAGACCGGCGCCAAGCAGTGCGGCGGAGACCTCCATGGCCCGGACGTCGTCGCCGACAAGCACGGGAACGATGGGAGATGGATGGGCGGGTCCGGCTTCGGGCGGTGGACACAGGTGATCGATGTTGTCCGCAGCCTTGCCCGGAGCCGCGTCCCCTCGGTGGAGCGGACCACAGCGAGGGCGGCCTCGGCCGCTGCCGCCACGGGGGCAGGCGTGGCTGTGCTGAAGATGAAGGTCCTCGAGGTGTTCAGCGCGAAGATCAACCGCCGGCCGCGTGCCGACGATGTAGCCACCTAGCGAACCGAGCGCCTTGGACAGTGTGCCGACGATCAGCACGGTCGCGTCGGGAGCGAGGTCGGACGTGACTCCGAACACGTCGTCGCGCGACATCGAGGATCAACAACGCGTCCTGCTCCGCGCAGAGCCTGGACAGCGCTGCCACGTCGGCGACGTCGCCATCCATGGAGAACACCGCGTCGGAGACAACCACTGCTTGGCGGCGGGTCCTCCCGGAGAGCCGTGCTTCGAGCTCCACGAGATCCAGGTGCGGATACACCTCGGTCTCGAGGCGACCGAGTCTTGTTCCGTCGATGATCGAAGCGTGGTTGAGCTCGTCGGAGAACACCACGGTCTGCTCGCGGTCACCGGCCGCTGCAACGGCCCCCAACGCCCCGAGGTTGGCGGCGTATCCCGTGGGGAACAGCAGCGCGGCGCGATTCTCCAGATCGGGGCGTTTCCAGTCGGCCAGGGCCGACTCCAGGCGGTCATGCACCGGGCGTCCGCCCACGATCAGCCGGCTGGCACCGCTGCCGATCCCGTCGCGGTGAGCGGCTGCTGTTGCCGCAGCGACCACTGCGGGGTGTGTGGAGAGCCCGAGGTAGTCATTGGAGGCGAACTGGACCACGGGTGCGCCGGTCGAAGTGACCGTGGTCGTGGTGCCACCGGCCTGCAGGGTGCGGACCTGACGCCAGCGTCCCGACCGCTCGATCGATTCGTTGGTGGCGGCCGCGGCCGCATCGAACCAGGCCATGCTCAGGCGCTCGCCGCCCCGGGCTGTGAGCCCCGAGCGGCCCGTGTGACCTCGGTGCCCGCCCCGGGGGTGCGCTGGGGCTCGTCGGTGGTCGAAACGGCGATGGCCTCGGCGAGCACGGAGACGATCCGCTCCACCTCGGCCTCGGTCGTGGTCAGGTTTGGCACCACAACCACCACATCGCCCAGGGGTCGGATGAGCACACCCCGGTCCACGCATGCGGCGCTCACCCGGCGTCCCCAGCGAAGGGCATGGCCGCCCTCGGAGCCGTCAGCCGCCCGTTCCGGGGGCGCCAACTCGATGCCGATCATCAGACCCTGCTGGCGTACCTCGCGGACACCCGCCAGCCCGGCGACCTGCTCGGCCAGCAGCGTCTCGAACTGCGCGGCGCGGGCACGGACGTTCGCGAGTACGTCGTCGCGGTCGATGAGCGCCAGGTGTTCGAGCGCCACTGCGGCAGCCAGTGCGTTCCCGCCGTAGGAGTGCCCGTGGTAGAAGGTCCGCTCTCCCAGATCCGGGCCCAGGAACGCCTTCCACACGTGGTCGGCCGCAGCGGTGGCCGCCATGGGTAGGTAGCCAGCGGTGATCCCCTTGCCCAGGGCCATGAGGTCGGGTCGGATGCCGCAGAGCTCGGAGGCGAAGAGGGCGCCGGTGCGCCCGAAGCCCACTGCCACCTCGTCACAGATGAGGAGCACGTCATTGCGCCGGCAGGCCTCGGCGAGCGGACCGAATGCCTCGGCCGCCATGGTTCGGATCCCCGCTGCACCCTGGACCAGAGGCTCGATGACCACCCCCGCCAGTTCCGCCGAGTGCGACTCGATCATCGCCACCGCTTGATCGATGGCATCTGGTCGGTCGTATCCGGGTGCCCGCAGGACCGCGAACGTGAGGGGATCGAACAGGTCGGTGCCGAACCCGCCGTCGCCCACCGACAGGGATCCGAGGGTGTCACCGTGGTACGCACCGCCCATGCTCAGGTAGCGGGTCTTGCCCGGGACCCCGAGGTTGGCCCAGTACTGGAAGGCGATCTTGACCGCCTGCTCGACGGCGACAGCGCCGTCGGAGGCGAACAACAGTCGGGGGTCGTCCATCGGCAGCAGGGAGTTGAGGGCCTCTGCGAACTCGATCACCACGCGGTTGCCGTTGCCCAGCATCGTGGTGTGGGCCACTCTCGAGGCCTGCTCCGCAAGCGCCCTGTCCAGCTCCGGTACCCGGTGACCCAGGGTGGTCACCCAGAGCGATGAGATGGCATCCAGGTAGCGCCGCCCGTCCACATCGATGATCTCGTGGCCCTCGGCAGACTCGGCGATGACAGGCGAGTTGGATTCGTAGGCCGCCATCTGGGTGAATCCGTGCCAGACGGAGTCGGCATCCCGCCGGGCCCAGTCGCTCCCCGTTTCAGTGCTCACACAAGTCTCCACTCACACCTGTCGTACCGGCCCGCTCACTCCCGTCACGCCAGGTTGGAAGCGTAGGGGGCTGCGGAGCCCGGGACCGCATAGACTCTCCAGCTTCCCCTTTGGGCGGTGGACACCCCATCCCCGGCGTGTCGGACGGTGATATCCGGTGCGGGCGGGCAGCGAACACGTTGTCGGCACGGGGTATGGACAATGGAGTACGCAGGGTGGCTGAGATCGAGATCGGGATGGGCAAGGCGGCCCGACGTGGCTATCGCCTCGACGAGGTGGCGATCGTCCCCAGTCGACGCACCCGCCGTGCCGACGAGGTGGACGTCAGCTGGCAGATAGATGCCTACCGTTTCGCCACCCCCGTCATCTCGGCCGCCATAGACGGGGTCACCAGCCCGTCGACGGCCATCGAGATGGACCGACTGGGCGGCCTGGGAGCACTGCACGTCGAGGGACTCTGGACCCGCTACGAGGATCCCACCCCCGTCCTGGAGCGCATTGCTGCTCTGGAGCCTGGCGATCGCGTGGTCGAGCTGCGCGAGGCCTATGCGCGGCCCGTCAACCCTGAGCTCATTGGCGAACGGATCAACCAGATCAAGGCCGCCGGTGCCATAGCCTGCGTAACGGTCAGCCCGGCGCACACCGAGGCATTGCTGCCGCACATAACCGCTGCGGATCCCCACATGTTGCTCATCCAGGGCACCGTCACCTCCGCCGAACACCTGGGTAGCGGCGAGCCGCTCGACCTGAAGTACCTGGTTCGCCGCCTCGACGTTCCTGTAGTGGTCGGCGGGTGTGCCAGCTATCCCGCGGCGCTGCACCTGATGAGGACCGGGGCCGCGGGAGTTCTGGTGGGGGTGGGTTCCGGAGCTGCGTCAACCACGACCGAGGTGCTCGGGATCGGCAACCCCCAGGCCACGGCGATCGCCGACGCGCGAAGCGGGCGCGTATGCGTCACCTGGACGAGACCGGTGTCTACTGCCACGTCATCGCCGACGGCGGCATGAGCACCGGGGGCGACATCGCCCGAGCCGTTGTCTGCGGAGCCGACGCAGTGATGGTGGGCAGCCCGCTGGCCGCCGCGGCCGAGGCGCCCGCAGGTGGGGCGGTGTGGTCGATGTCGTCATTCCATTCGAACCTGCCCCGGGGCGTGCTTGCGCGAGTGGAAACCGCCGGCAGCCTGGAACAGGTGCTTTGCGGGCCGTCCGACCGGGCCGACGGCCGGGTCAACCTGGTTGGGGGACTGCGCAAGGCCATGGCCGTCGCCGGTCATGGGACCCTCAAGGAGATGCAGAAGGCCGAACTGGTCGCCATGTCCGGCGGGTCCTCGTTGTGAGCGGGGGCGAGAACCCCGAGGTCCTCTCGGTGCACACACCGGAGGAGAAGGTCCTGGTCGTCGACTTCGGCGCCCAGTACGCGCAGCTGATCGCCCGACGCGTCCGCGAGGCCAACGTCTACTCCGAGATCGTTCCCCACTCGATCACCGCCGAGGAGATGGCTGCCCGGAACCCGGCCGCCATCGTGTTCTCCGGTGGCCCCAAGTCGGTACATGTGGAGGGTGCTCCCAAGATCGACCCCGGCGTCTACGACCTCGACGTGCCCATCCTGGGTATCTGTTACGGGGCGCAGCTGATCGCACAACAGCTCGGCGGGACGGTCGCGCGTGGTGGCTCGGGCGAGTACGGGCGCAGCGTCATGCACCTGGCCGGTGGTTCGTCCGAAGGACTGCTCCGGGGCCTGCCCTCGAACCAGACCGTATGGATGAGCCACTTCGATGCCGTCACCGAGGTCCCCGACGGTTTCGAGTCCACCGCATCCACCGACGGCGCCCCGGTGGCGGTACTGGAGAGCCCGTCACGACGGATCTGGGGAGTCCAGTTCCATCCCGAGGTGATCCACACCCCGCACGGCCAGGACGTGATCGTGCGATTCCTGCATGACCTCGCCGGCTGCAAGGCGGACTGGACCACCGCCCATTTCATCGACGACGCGGTGGCCGACATCCGGTCCCAGGTCGGGAACGGTCGGGCCATCTGCGGATTGTCCGGAGGCGTCGATTCGGCGGTGGCCGCAGCGCTGGTGCACAAGGCGATCGGCTCCCAGCTCACGTGTGTGTTCGTCGACACCGGCCTCATGCGCAAGAACGAGGGTGACCAGGTCGTGGAGACCTTCCGTCGCCACCAGGGCATCGAGTTGATCCACATCCGCGCCGGCGATCGATTCCTCGACAAGCTCGCCGGCATCACCGACCCCGAGGCCAAACGCAAGGCGATCGGCGAGTTGTTCATCCGCGTATTCGAGGACGCGAAAGGTGGGGTCGAGGACGCTGCGTTCCTCGTGCAGGGGACGCTGTACCCCGACGTCATCGAGTCGGGCACTGCGCACGCGGCGACCATCAAGAGCCATCACAACGTCGGCGGACTGCCCGACGACGTGGATTTCGAGCTGGTGGAACCCCTGCGCACGCTGTTCAAGGACGAGGTACGTGCCGTTGGTGCCCAGCTCGGACTGCCCGACGAGATCGTCTGGCGCCATCCGTTCCCTGGCCCCGGACTGGGCGTGCGGATCATCGGTGAGGTCACACCCGACAAGGTGGCGCTGCTGCAGGAGGCCGACGCCATAGTGCGCGAGGAACTCACCATCGCCGGTCTGGACCACGAGATCTGGCAGGCGTTCGCCGTTCTGCCGGATATCCGGACAGTTGGGGTGCAGGGCGACGAACGCACCTATGGCCACCCGATCATCGTGCGGGCCGTCACCAGCGAGGATGCGATGACCGCCGACTGGGCCCGCATTCCCTACGACGTGTTGGAGACCATCTCCTCACGGGTCATCAACGAGGTCCCCGGCATCAACCGTGTGGCTTACGACATCACCTCCAAGCCTCCCGGCACCATCGAGTGGGAATAGTGGTGAGTGGGAACAGCGGGGCGAGTGGGAGGTGACGATCAGGCACCGGATCGTCACGCGCTTGTAACACTGGCCCAGATCTGATTGACTACTTGGCAATGTCTTCGGTCATCTCCCCGCGCCGACTGCCACGTCTGCTGGCAGTCCTGTTGTGCTTCGGCCTCCTGGCCGCAGCGCTCAGCCCCGCCCCTGCACAGGCGCAGGACATCGACGACCTCCGCTCACGGGCTGCTGCGCTCGCGGACGAACTCGAGGACCTGGAGCGCGAGGCTGCCATCGCCGATGAGGAGTACCTCGGCACGCTCGACCGCCTGGAGCAGCTGTACACCGAGATAAACACCACCAAGGAAGCAATCGCCGAGGCGCAGACCAGGGTCGATGCGGTTGAGGGTCAGGTCAGTACCTTCCTGGTAGCTGCCTATGTCGATGCCGGCAGCACCGCGGCGCTGGCCGCAGTGGCCACCGACGACCTCAACACCTCGCTGAACCAGCAGGTCCTGCTGGATTCCCTGCGCGGCGACCGTGAGCAGCTTGCCGACGAGTTGGTCGCGAGCCGGGGCGATCTGGACGATCGCAACGCCGATCTCGAGACCCAACAGGCCGATGTGAAGACCGTGGAAGCCGAGCAGCAGGCGGCTTCGGAACGACTCGATGAAGCTGTCGGCGCCAGCCAGGCGCTGTACGACCAGGCCAACGGCGAGCTCCAGGAAGCCCTGGAGGCCGAGCGTCAGCGACGTGAGGCCGAGGCTGCCCGCATTGCGGCCGCCGAGGCTGCAGCCCGTGAGGCCGCGCAGGCCGAGGCCGCCGCTCGCCAGACCGTCGCAGCTGCGACGGCTCCGGCCGCTCCGGCCGCCGGTCCGAGTCGGACAGCGTCGGCGACACCTGCTGCGCCTTCCCCCGCCCCTTCCGCCCCCCGGGGTGGCTCTTCCGCTCCCGCTCCGCAGGCTCCTCCTCCTGCCCCTGCACCGCCGACGAGTGGTGGCGCAGCAGGAGCGATCCAGGCGGCCAAGTCCCAGATTGGGCTCATGTACCGATACGGCGGGACGTCACCTTCCACCGGCTTCGACTGCTCCGGGCTGATGATGTGGTCGTGGGCCCAGGTAGGAGTCGGGCTTCCCCGGACCTCGCGGGCCCAGTTCGCGGCCACCCAGCGGATCTCGATGTCGCAGATCCAGCCCGGCGACCTCGTGTTCTACGGATCGCCCGTCTACCACGTCGGCATGTACGTCGGTGGTGGGGCGACGATCGATTCTCCGAGGACCGGCAAGCCCGTGGCCATCCGCCCGGTTGGCTGGTTCGGTAGCGTCAGCGGCGTCGGCAGGGTGCGCTGACCAGCCAGTCGCCCCGGGGTGCATCCCCACGCCCACCCACAGAACGGCCGCCTCCGGGCGGTCGTTCTCGTTTTCGGGCCAGATCACCGAGCCCGACCCGGACGACGCCGCCGCGGGTACGGCGCCGGGGTCGGAACGCTGTGGCTCATGTCAGATATGTTTCAGTTCAGGATGATATTGTAACGAAGTTGCAATATTCGACCCCGAACCGTCATCCTGGATGTCATGACACAGCATCCTCGTGTTCGAAAGACCCTCTCGGCGATCGCAACCGCGTTCGCCGGAACGACGTTGTTCCTGGCGACACCGGGCCAGGCCGGTGCTGAACCGGCCATGCCCCAGGCCCAGGCGACCGCCACGGGCGCCGCCGTGGCCATGAACCTGCATCTGCTGCCGGCCATGCGGGCCGCGGGCTCCGTGCTCGGCCAGCCCTACCGCTGGGGCGGATCAGCCCCGGGCGGGTTCGACTGCTCCGGTCTGGTCATGTGGTCCTTCGGTCATGCAGGTAGGAGCCTGCCCCACAGCTCCGGGGCGCAGCGAGCGGCCGCGACGCCGGTCGCACCCGAGGAAGCGCGCGCCGGTGACCTGGTGTTCTTCGGCTCCCCGACCCATCACGTCGGTATCTACATGGGCGACGGTCAGATGGTGCACGCACCCAACTCCCGTGGATCGGTGCGAATCGACTCCGTGGACAGCATGGGTTCCGCCCCCAACTTCGGCAGGATCAAGTAAGGCGCCCGGCGACCTGGCTGGGACGCCGACTGGGCCGGATGAGCACCGCGGAGCTCAAGTTCTGGCCCGGGAATGCCGATAGTTCCGTAACACAGTTGCAACATGACGACAGATGCCGGAGACTGGGACTTCATGGGGATCGTAAATCGCGCACGCAAGCTAGCCACGGCCCTCGTGGCGTCGGCCTCGGCCTTCGGCTTCCTGGTCGGTACCCCCGGCCTGGCCGCAGCTGCGGTGCCGACCACCACCGGCACCTATGCGTGGGGCACGGCGGACCCGACACACGTGGCTGCTCTCAACGCGGCCTACACCATGATCGGTACCCCCTACCTTGCCGGCGGCAGTACGCCCGTGGGCTTCGACTGTTCGGGGTTCACCCGCTGGTCCTTCGCCCAGGCGGGCATCACGCTGCCCCGTGATTCGCGCGGCCAGCAGGTGATGACCACCAACGTCGGAGCCGGAGCCGCACGGCCCGGAGATCTGGTCTTCTGGGGCTCGCCGGTGTACCACGTCGGCATCTACGTCGGCGAAGGAATGGTCATCCATTCACCGTCCTCGGGTGGCACCGTGAGCGTGGTGCCGCTGCTGTACATGGGCACGCCTTCCTCCTACGGCCGCATCAAGTGACGCCCGGCCCCGGTCGGGGCCGATCCGGTGACGGAGCCACGCGACGCGCGGACAGTCCCGTCCCAGGGGGCCGGTAGGGTTCCTCCGGTGACTGCGGACGATCTGCTCGAGGGCCTCAACCCGGCCCAGTACGAGGCGGTGACCCACGGCGAGGGTCCCCTGTTGGTCGTCGCCGGGGCGGGGTCGGGAAAGACCGCGTGTACTCACCCACCGCATAGCGCACCTGATCCGCGACCACCATGTCTCGCCCTTCGAGATCCTGGCCATCACCTTCACCAACAAGGCCGCAGGCGAGATGCGCGACAGGGTCGCCAAGCTCGTCGGTCCGGTTGCACAGAAGATGTGGGTCTCCACCTTCCATTCCGCGTGTGTGCGGATATTGCGACGCGACGCCCACCTGCTCGGCTATCCGTCGCAGTTCACGATCTACGACCAGGCCGATGCCGTCCGGCTCACCGGCTACGTGATCCGTGACCTGAACCTGAACCCGAAGCAGTTCCCGCCACGGTCGGTCCATGCCCGCATATCGGCGGTCAAGAACGAGGGCACGTCGGTCGGTGACTTCGCTGACGCGGCGAGCGTGATCACCGAGCGCAAGATCGCCGATGTCTACGCCGAGTACCAGACCCGACTCCGCCACGCCGGAGCCATGGACTTCGACGACCTGCTCGGGGTCACCGTCGAGTTGTTCCGCGTGCACCCCGAGGTGCTGGAGCACTATCGGCAGCGCTTCCGTCACGTCCTCGTGGACGAGTACCAGGACACCAACCCGATCCAGAACGATCTGGTGATGCTGCTGGGCGAGGAGCATCGCAACGTCTGCATCGTCGGGGACACCGACCAGTGCCTGCCTCCGGGCACGCAGATCCGCACACCGCAGGGCACGAAGCCGATCGAGAGCATCGGCGTCGGCGACCAGGTACTGGGAACCCTGGGAACCACCGAACTGGTGCCGCGTCCGGTCCGGGAGGTCAAGGAGGGGAGATACACCGGCTGGATGGCGATCGTCGAGGCCGGCGACCTCACGATCACCGGCACACCGCACCACATCGTGCCCGCACACATGGCCGCCGTGGAGGGCACGTTTCTCGTGTATCTCATGTACCGCGCCGACAGGGGATATCGGGTCGGACGGACCAAGGCTGTGCGCTCCGACGGCAGGGGAGACCCCGGGGTCGGCTACCGGGTCCGGATGAACCAGGAGCACGGCGAAAAGCTGTGGGTGCTCAAGGTCTGTCCGAGTCAGTCCGAGGCCGCGTACTACGAGTCGTGGTTCTCCGCGAAGTACGCACTACCCACTGCGTGTTTTCACGCCGTCGGACGCGAACGCATGGCCATGGATGATCGCTGGCTGGCTCGTCTCTACTCCGAGCTGGATACCGAGACCTCGGCCAAGGAGCTCATGGAGGACTTCCTGCTCCACCCGGACCATCCCCACTACCGCCCGCAGAACGGTGCCCGGCGCCAGACAATCAACCTCACCATGTTCGCCGCCAACCGCCACGGTCGGCCGTCGCACCGGGTGCAATGGTCGACCAACCGCGAGAACGTTGCCGAGAAGGTGGCGGCCGCCGGGTACAACGTGAGGGGCCTGGGGGCGAACCGGTCAGGGTTCCGCTTCGAGACCGCTCGCAACGACTACCGAGAAGCCCTGCAGCTGGCCCGCAGCGTGGCCGAGGCGGGGGGACTAGATGTCCGCCGTCGGATGATGGTCGATCGCACAGCGTATGACTACACGCCGCTGTCACATCTACTCGAGGGCATGGTCGTGCTGGTGGAGGTCGACGGCGAGCTGGTTCAGCGCACGGTCGACTCGGTCGAGTTCATCACATACGACGGGCCCGTCTATGACCTCGAGGTCGACGACACCCACACCTATGTTGCCGACGGCCTGCTCGTGCACAACTCGATCTATGCCTTTCGCGCAGCTGATATCCGCAACATCCTGGAGTTCGAGAACACGTTCCCGGATGCCACGGTCGTGGTGCTCGAGCAGAACTACCGGTCCACGCAGACCGTCCTCGACGCCGCCAACGCGGTCATCTCCCACAACGCCCACCGCAAGCCCAAGGACCTGTGGTCGGAATCCGGCAAGGGTGAACAGATCGTACGGTTCCAGGGCGAGGACGAGGGTGACGAGGCCCAGTGGATCGTCCACAAGCTCGATTCCCTGCATGCCGGGGGCGACTTCCGTTGGAGCGACATGGCGGTCTTCTACCGCACCAACGCCCAGAGTCGTGTCCTGGAGGAAGCGCTGATGCGTTCCGGGTTGCCTTACCGCGTAGTGGGCGGACCCAGGTTCTACGATCGCAAGGAGGTCAAGGACGCGGTTGCCTACCTCAAGACGGTGGTGAACCCCACCGACGAGGTGAGCGCCAAGCGGGTGATCAACGTTCCCAAGCGCGGCGTCGGTGATCAGAGCGTCGGACGACTGGAGTCCTACGCCCGCACCCACGGCATCACATTCCTCGACGCGCTGCGCCGCTGGGACGAGGCCGGTGTGTCCGCCCGTTCCGCGCGGGGCATCGAGTTCTTCCTCGACCTGATCGACGACCTGGCCGCCCGTCTCGACGACGGTCCGGCTCGGCTGCTCGAGGAGATCCTCGATCGCACCGGGTACCGCTCGGAGTTGGAGGCAGACGGGTCGCTGGAGTCAGAGGGACGTCTCGAGAACCTTTCGGAACTCGTGGGGGTGGCTGACGACTTCGAGACCACGGCGGAGTTCCTCGAGTCGGTCTCCCTGGTGGCGGATACCGACCAGATCCCCGACGGCGACGACCCCGCGGACACGGGGGTGGTGCTGATGACGCTTCACGCCGCCAAGGGCCTGGAGTTCCCGGTGGTGTTCCTCGCTGGGCTCGAGGAGGGCGTGTTTCCCCATCAGAGGGCCCTCACGGAGCCCGCGGAGCTCGAGGAGGAGCGCCGACTCTGCTACGTCGGCATCACCCGCGCCGAGAAGCGACTCTTCGTATCCCATGCCTGGTGTCGCAGCCTGTACGGCTCCACGGCGTACAACCCGCCGAGCCGGTTCCTGAACGAGATCCCCGCCGAGCTGATTACCGACGACCCCGCGAGCAGATCCTCTGCCGGACGATCCTCGATGCGTGCCGGTGGTTGGGAGTCGACCTCCTGGCGGCCCAGCGGTCGCGAGACCCTGGAGAAGCGCGCCACGCGTCCGGCCGGACCGAAGGGGTCGGGCGCGCACCTGCTCGGGATCGCCACCGGCGACGACGTCCGTCACTCCAAGTGGGGCGACGGCGTGGTGCTCGACATCGAGGGCAGCGGCGACAAGACAGAAGCGGTGGTGAGGTTTCCCGAGATGGGGGAGAAGCGCCTGCTGCTGGCCTGGGCGCCGATCGAGAAGGTCAGTGGACTTGGTGACGCGGTAGCCGAGGACGAAGGATGAACCTGTGATGTTCTCCACCGTCGGACGGCTCGTCCACCGCATCGATATCGGTCTCCGCTCCGGCATCGACCTTGCCGGTGTATCCGATGAGCTCGCACGATTGCACGGCGATTCGCTGGCCGTCACCGAGGAGTTTCCCGACGGCTCGGTCCGCGAACTCACCCATGACGATCTGGCCGCCCTGGTACGACGCTGGTCGGCGGCCATCGCTGCTCGTTCCGAACCCGGCGCGCCGGTCGTGGTGGCCACACCCAACGGGATCGACCAGCTCCTGGTCTGCCTCGCCGCCGCACGGGTGGGACGGTTGCCGGCACCGGTGAACGCGCAGATGTCGCCGGCTGAGATCGACCACGTGGTGGCCGACTGTGGGGCCTCGTTGGTCGTCCGGGATTCCGACGAACTGAACTCGGGCAAGGGGAGCCGTTCCAGGGTTCCCGCCGCCCACTCGCCCGCCGCGGGCGACGTGGCCGCTCTCTTCTACACCTCGGGCACCACGGGCCAACCCAAGGGAGCGGAGCTGACACACCGCGGGCTTGTCGGGTCATACGCAGCCACCGCGCTCGTTCCGCCGGTCCTGGGCAACAGGGAGATCCTGATGGGACTTCCGGTGGCCCACATCATGGGCTTCGTCGCCCTGCTGGCACCCTTGATGCTGGGGGTACCCGTGTACTTCATGGATCGCTTCTCGCCCACGAGGGCGCTGGAGGTGATCGAGAAGCGCCGTGTCGCGGCCTTCATGGGAGTCCCGGCGATGTATCGCATGTTGTTGGAGGCCGGAGCTGCCGAGCGCGACCTGACGTCGGTGAGATTCTGGATGTCCGGAGCGGACGTGATGCCCGCGGAGTTGGCCCGCAAGTTCAAGTCCTTCGGAGCCACTGCGACGCTGCCCTTGATCGGGTCGGTGGGGGAGGCCTCGTTTCTCGAGGGCTACGGCATGGTGGAGGTGGCCGGCGGTGTTGCCGCCAAGGTGTCGCCGCCGTACGTGCCTCTTGGGCTCGGCGACTCGCTGGGGATCAAGCTGCCCGGCTGGCACTTCCGGGTCATCGGCGAGGACGGCAACGAGGTCGGCACCGGTCACGTGGGCGAGCTGCAGATCAAGGGTCCCGGAGTGCTCAAGGGCTACTGGGGAGATGAGGAGAACAGCGCCGCCGTGCTGGCCGAGGACGGCTGGCTGCGTACCGGCGACCTGGTGCGTTCGGGGCCGTTCGGGACGGTCATGTTCCACGGTCGGGCCAAGAACGTCGTGGTGTCGGGTGGCTACACGATCTACCCGCTCGAGGTCGAGGGCGACCTGGAGGAGCACCCCGATGTCAGGGAGGCCGTGGTGCTGGGCCTACCCGATGACCGCTTCGGTGAGTCCGTGGTCGCCGTGGTGCGTCTGCGTCCGGGAGCCAAGGTCACCGAGGAGGGCCTGCTCCACTGGGCGGGCGAACGAATGGCCCGCTACAAGACGCCCAGGCGCGTCGTGGTCGTGGATGATCTGCCCCGCACGGGCACACGCAAGGTCCAGCGCGCCAAGCTGCTGGACCTGTTCGAACCGGCCTGACCCCACCGTTCCGCCCGCCCGTCTGACCGCCTGACCCGCGCCCCACTCCACCTCTCCCGCGCCCCCAGCCCGCGCCCCCACCATCCCCACCGTTCTGTGCTCCGAGGATTGCACCCAGCGCGATGTCTGGAGCACAGAAAGGTGGTTCGGTGCCGAACGGTGGTCGATCAGTCGTCGTCGCGCAGGGTGATGATCAGGTTGTCCTCGGCGTCGACCGTCCACACGAACTGCTCGAGCCCCTCACCTGTCACGCTGTAGGTGACGTCGCGGCACAACTCACCGAGCGCCTGGGGATCCTCGGGGTCGGGCCGGCGCTCGTCGAACAGGTTCAGCGCCGCGTTCCAGGCCAGGAAGCAGCCGGGCTCCGCATCGGGGGCAATGGCAGAGAAGACGAACCACTGTTGCTTGGCGTCGTCGCCAGCGTGGTTCACCCAGATCGGTCGGCTCTGGCCGCGTCCTGAAACGTCGCTGTAGAGGACCGGGCCCTCCTCGGCGATCTGGGTGGCGATGCGTTCGGCCTGGCCGGCGTCGAAGTCCTCGTCGCCCAGCTGGATCTTGACCGGTCCGTCGCCGCCGCTCGCCAGGCTCAGCAGACCCCAGGCCGCGAGCACGGCCACGAGAACCGTGACGACACCGATGGCAATGGCGGTCACCTGGGATCCGCCGGATCGCTGCTCCACGGGCATGGGGACCACGATCGCACACGCTGTCGGGACCATCCTCATCACGACCCGCGCCATCCCGGTACGCCGACGCGTCGAGTACGGCTGGTGGCCCCGGCTCCCTTTGGGGCCGCGACGGGAGGCCCGCTTAGTATCGCCCCGTACGTGTCGTGGGCACGCACGCGGCGCCCGCAGGGAAGTGGCGCACGACTGGAAGGCAAAAGTGGATCTCTTCGAGTACCAGGGCAAGCAGTTCTTCGCCTCCTTCGACATTCCGGTGTCGAAGGGCCGGGCCGTCACTTCGGTGGAAGAAGCCGTAGCGGCAGCGGCGGAGATCGACCAGTACCCGGTCGTCATCAAGGCGCAGGTGCAGGTCGGCGGCCGCGGCAAGGCCGGCGGTATCAAGCTCGCCGACAACCCCGAGCAGGTCCGCGAGTTCGCCGAGAACATCATCGGCATGGACATCAAGGGCCACACCGTGCACGTCGTGTGGGTCGAGGTGGCGAGCGACATCGCTGAGGAGTACTACGCCAGCTTCACGCTGGACCGTTCCGCCAAGAAGCACCTGGGGATGCTGTCCGCCCAGGGTGGTGTCGAGATCGAGGCCGTGGCCGAGACCGATCCCGATGCCATCGCCAAGATCTGGATCGATCCGGTGGACGGGCTCTCCGAGGCCGTGGCACGCGAGTGGGTCGAGGCTGCAGAGCTCAACCCGGCAGCCACCGACGGAGCGGTCGACATCCTGTTGAAGCTCTACCGGGCCTACACCGAGGGCGACGCCGATCTCGTGGAGATCAACCCCCTCATCGTCAAGCCCACAGGCGAAGTGCATGCCCTCGATGCCAAGGTCACGCTTGACGAGAACGCAGGGTTCCGCCACGACTGGGCGGACTACGAGGCCACCCAGGAGCGCGACGACCGTGAGCAGGCCGCCCATGAAGCCGATCTGCAGTACGTCGGACTCGAGGGCTCTGTCGGCATCATCGCCAACGGTGCGGGTCTGGCCATGTCCACCCTCGACGTGGTCAACCAGGTCGGTGGCTCGGCCGCCAACTTCCTCGACGTCGGTGGCGGTGCCGATGCCGACAAGTTCGTCAACGCCCTGACGATCATCGACAACGACCCACGGGTCCGGTCGATCTTCATCAACATCTTCGGCGGCATCACCCGGGGCGAAGAGGTCGCCAACGGCATCGTTGCCGCCCTGGGCAAGATCGACATCTCGGCCCCGATCGTGATTCGCCTCGACGGCACCAATGCCGATGAGGGGCTGGCCATCCTCCAGCCGCACCTGGGCGACAAACTCCAGGTGCAGCCCACGATGCTCGATGCCGCCCGCAAGGTCGTGGAGCTGGCCGGCTGAGGCCGCTCGCTCCACACACGATCCCCCGATAACGCAACCACCCAGCACGCAGAGACAAGGACCACGCAGCGATGGCAATCTTCGTCGACGAGAACACCAAGGTCGTCTACCAAGGCCTCACCGGAAGCCAGGGCCGCTACTACGGCCTGTTGAACCGTGAGTACGGCACCAATGTGGTTGCCGGCACCAACCCCAAGAAGGCTGGCAGCGACGTCGACGGCATTCCCGTGTTCGCGTCTGTCGCCGACGCGGTGGCCGAGACCGGTGCCGACGCCAGCTGCATCTTCATCCCTGCCGCCGGTGTCCGCAGCGCAGTCATGGAGGCCGCTGAAGGTGGCGTGAAGTTCATCGTCTGCATCACCGAGGGCGTCCCGGCGCAGGACGAGGCGAGGTTCTTCAACGAGCTGAAGCGCAACCATCCGGACGTCCAGCTTCTGGGTCCCAACTGTCCCGGCATAATCAGCCCCGGGCTGTGCAACATCGGCATCACCGCCGGCCACATCGCCCAGGAGCCACAGGCCGGAATGCCCAACGTGGGCATCGTGAGCCGATCGGGCACCCTCACCTACCAGGCGCTCTATGAGCTCAAGCTGCAGGGCATCGGTGTCACCACATGTGTCGGCATCGGTGGCGATCCGCGTCCCCGGCACCAGCTTCATCGACTGCCTGGAGCGCTTCGAGGCCGACAGCGATACCTCCGCAGTGATGATGATCGGTGAGATCGGCGGCTCGGCCGAGGAAGAGGCCGCCGAGTACATCAAGTCGTCCATGTCCAAGCCGGTGACGGCCTACATCGCCGGCCAAACGGCTCCCGCGGGCAAGAAAATGGGCCACGCCGGAGCCATCGTCTCGGGCGGCAAGGGCACGGCTGCCGCGAAGATGGAGGCCCTCGTCGACGCCGGCGTGAAGGTGGGGGCAAACCCCACCGAGGCCGGCGAGCTGATGGTGGAGATCGTCAAGGCTCTCTGACCCCCTCACTCCCTCGTTCTGTGTTTCGTGGATGGCGCTGAGCGCCATCCACGAAACACAGAACGGTGACTGGAGGCGGGAATCGGGGGTCCTTTGACTGCTGGTAGGTTCAGCCGTGATGCGACTCGCCGTGTTGGCCTCCGGGAGCGGAACCCTGCTCGATGCCATGGCCACCGCCGGGTTGCCGATCACCCTGGTGATGGTCGACCGGCGCTGCGCCGTCGAGGATGTCGCCCGGCGTCACGGAATCACCTGCGAGGTGGTGGAGCGGACCGACTTCACCGACGCTTTCGATCGTGACGCCCACACCGACCTTGTCGTCACCGCACTCAGAAGTCATGGCATCGACCTCGTGGCCATGGCGGGTTGGGGCACGATCCTCGGCCCCGGTGCATTCGAGGCATTCGGCGGGCGGATCATCAACACCCACCCGGCGCTCCTGCCCAGCTTCCCCGGCTGGCACGGGGTGCGGGACGCCCTCGATGCCGGGGTCAAGGTCACCGGGTGCACGGTCCATGTGGCCACCGCCAAGGTCGACGACGGTCCGATCCTGGCCCAGGAGGCGGTCCCCGTACTACCCGACGACGACGAGTCGACTCTGCACGAACGCATCAAGGAAGTGGAGCGCAGGCTCTACACCGACACCATCGCCCAGATCCTCGAACGAGGGAGCGTGACCTGACATGGCTGACAAACACTCAACAAGGGGCGACCGACCCCGCCGGGCCTTGCTGTCCGCCTACGACAAGACCGGAATGGTGGAACTCGGCGGAGCCCTGGTCGAACTCGGCTGGGAGCTGGTCAGCTCGGGGGGCACCGCCAAGGTCTTGGCCCAGGCCGGCCTACCCGTCATCCCCACCGCCAAGGTCACCGGGTTCCCGGAGATGCTGGGTCACCGTGTGGTCACGCTGCACCCGGCGATCCACGGAGGGATCCTGGCCGACCGCGACGACCCCGAGCACCGCGCCGACATGGACACCCATGGGATCACCCCCATCGACCTTGTGGCGGTGAACCTCTACCCGTTCACATCCGATCCCTCGGTGGAACTCCTGGACATCGGTGGCCCCACGATGGTGCGTGCCGCCGCCAAGAACCACCAGTACGTGACTGTGCTGGTCGACCCGGTCGACTACGAGCCGGTGCTGGCCGAGTTGCGGGGTACCGGCGACGTCTCGGAAATGACCCGCCGCCGCCTCGCCCGGGACGCCTTCGCCCATACAGCGGCCTACGACAGCGCCATCGTCGACTGGTTCGACCGGGCCGAGGACGGGGGAGCGGGGGAGCTGCCCGACCGCGGTCCGCTGCCGGTGAGCCTGCACCTGTCGGCCACCCGAGCAGCCGAGCTGCGGTACGGCGAGAACCCGCACCAGCACGGTGCTCGCTACAGCTTCTCGGGCGACAGTTGCTGGGACCGGGCCGTGCTGCACGGTGGCAAGGAGTTGAGCTACCTGAACGTCTACGACGCCGACGCCGCGTGGAGGCTGGTGTGGTCCCTCGGTGACGACCCTGCGGCGGTGGTCATCAAGCACGCCAACCCGTGTGGTGTCGCAGTGGCCGACGACATCACCACGGCCTACACGAGGGCGCACGAGTGCGACCCGGTGAGCGCGTTCGGCGGGATCGTGGCCGTCAACCGCAACGTCACCCACTCCATGGCCGAGGCGCTGATCCCCGTGTTCACCGAGGTGATCATCGCTCCGGGTTTCGACGAGGACGCCCTCCTGGTGCTCCTCGAGAAGCGGAACCTGCGTGTGCTCACCGCTCCGGAACCCCAGGTTCCCGAACTGGATGTCCGCAGCATCGAGGGCGGTCTGTTGGTGCAGACCCGCGACTCGGTTTCGATGGACCGCGCCGCATGGCAGGTTGTCACTGAACGGGCGCCCACCGAATCCGAGTGGGTCGACATGGAACTGGCGTGGAAGGTGGCGGCGAGGGTCACATCCAACACCATCGTCCTGGCCCGTGACGGCCAGGCTGTCGGAATCGGCGCCGGTCAGCAGAACCGTCGCGACGCAGGGCGTATCGCCGCGGAGAAGGCCGACGGCCGGGCCGTTGGCGGGGCCTGTGCCAGTGACGCCTTCTTCCCCTTCCGCGACGGCCTCGACGCTGCAGCCGAGGCCGGTGCCACGGCGGTAATCCAGCCGGGCGGGTCGATCCGCGACGAGGAAGTCATCGCCGCCGCCGACGAGGCCGGCATGGCGATGGTCTTCACCGGCGAGCGCCACTTCAAGCACTGAGCCGCACCCCGCTACCATCGGCCCCTCATGGCAGCGATCAACATGGACGGCGAGGCCCTGGCGGCCGAGGTGAAGGCAGACCTGGCGACGCGCATGGCGGCCCTCGCCGCGCAGGGGGTCACCCCGGGGCTGGGCACGATCCTGGTCGGCGAGGACGGACCGTCCGCCAAGTACGTGTCCATGAAGCACAAGGACTGTGCCGACCTCGGCATGAAGTCGGTCGACGTCCGCCTCCCCGGGGATGCCACCCAGGCTCAGGTCGAAGCGGCCGTGGCGGAACTGAACGAGAGCGAGGACGTTCACGCGTTCATCGTGCAGTACCCCTTCCCCAAGGGACTCGACTACGAGGCGGCGATCCTGCAGGTCGACCCGGCCAAGGATGCCGACGGGCTGCACCCGACGAATCTCGGGCACCTCGTGATGGGCGTCGACGCTCCGCTGGCGTGCACACCGGCGGGCATCCTGGCCATGTTGTCGGCCTACGAGGTCCCGGTGGCCGGGCGGCATGTGGTCATCGTGGGCAGGGGCCTCACCATCGGTCGGCCGTTGGCCAATCTCCTGGCCCTGAAGCGCCCGGAGGCGAACGCCGCGGTGACTGTGGTGCACACCGGCGTCGCCGACCTGGGGGAGTACACCCGCACTGCGGATGTTGTGATCGCCGCTGCGGGCGCTCCCGGCATCATCACCGCCGACATGGTGCGTCCCGGTGCCGCTGTTGTGGCCGCCGGTGTGAGCTTCCATGACGGCAAGCTGCTCTCCGACGTGGACGATGAGGTGGCCGAGGTGGCGGGCTGGTTGTCTCCTCGTATCGGCGGGGTGGGTCCGATGACGAGGGCGATGTTGCTCGCCAATACCGTCGCCGCGGCCGAACGCTCCGCCTCCGACGACGACGGCCGGGCAGGGGAATGATGGATCGCATAGGGGACGCACTAGCCGCGGGGCAGACCTTCAGTGTCGAGTTCTTCCCGCCCAAGACCGACAAGGGCCTGGAGTCGCTCGAGGAGACCATCGACGACCTCGTCGACCTCGGTGGACCATCGGGGATCGCTGACGACCTGACGTTCGTGTCCGTCACCTACGGAGCCGGTGGCAGCACACGTGACCGGACCCGCGACCTGGTCGTGAAGGTGAACGAAGAACGGGCGTTCCCAGCCATGGCGCACCTCACGTGCATGGGTCACACCCGGGCGGAGATCGACGACCTGCTCGCCGACTATGCCGCCAACGGCGTCCACAATGTGCTCGCCCTCGCCGGCGACCCGCCGTCGGACGGTTCTGAAGCCTCGGGCGACTTCACGTACGCCACCGAGTTGATCGAGGCCATCCGCGCCGCCGGGGACTTCTCGATCGGGGTCGCTGCTCACCCGGAGATGCATCCCCGGTCGACCGACCGGGCCATGGACAGGCAGTTCCTGGCCAACAAGCTGGAGGCAGCCGACTTCGGGATCACGCAGTTCTTCTTCGACGCCGACGACTACTTCACCATGGTCGACGAGCTTGCGGCGCTGGGCTGCACCAAACCCGTTCTGCCCGGTGTCATGCCCATGCTGAGCCCGGCCACCGTCCGACGATTCGCGGGGATGGCCGGCGCCCGCTTCCCCGAGGACCTGGCGGAACGCGTGGAGGCCACGGAGTCCGACGAGGAGCGGTTGGCCGTCGTCGCTGATGCTGCGGCCGAGCTGTCCATCGAGCTGCTCGACCGAGGAGTGCCCGGGCTGCACCTGTACTGCCTGAACCGTTCCGACGTCGTGGCCGCGATCCTCGAGCGCCTTCGCTGACGGACGGCGCAGCCGCCGACCGCGCTGTGCCGATCGACTCGCCCTTGACCCTCCATCCGGAGGCTGGCCACACTGGTTGACGACCCCATGGCCATCGAGACCCTGCTTGCACAGTGCGCAGGTACCGCTGACTGCAGGGCGGGCCGGTAGTCTCCGGTCCGACAGTCGAGGGGAGAGCGCAGGCCTTGTTGCGCCGGAGCAAGTCAGACGAATCGTCGCGATCGCGTGGCACGAGAGCGATCGCCAAAGGGGCGATTCGCTTCGACAGCGCTGACCATGCAGCTCTCGAGGATCAGATAGAGCACTGGTTGCGCCACGAGCGCCCGCGCCTGGGCGAGGTGCTGCTGGAGCTGGGGATGATCGAGCCGGACGTCCTGCTCGACGCCCTCGAAGCCCAGGCCCGCGCTGATGCGGAGACCCGCGACCTGCTCGGGCAGGTGTTGCTGGAGCGCAGCACACTCGACGACGTGGCGCTGGCCGCGGCCCTGTCCCGCCAGTTCGGCGTGCCCCTGGCCGACCTGCGCGCCGAGGCTCCGGACCCGGCAGCGGTCGAGCTGATCCCCGAGGACCTCGCCCGCAGGTTCATGGTGCTGCCCCTCTCGGTTGAGGGAGACCGCGTCCACCTGGCCGCGGCCGATCCCTATGACACCGAGGCCATCCGGGCTCTGACCGAGCACTGCGGCAAGGTCGCCATGCACATCGGGGCGGCATCAGACATCGAGCGACAACTGGATCAGGCGTACAACGCACTGCGGTCCACGGACGCGATGATCCAGGCGTTCGAGCTGACCTATGACGAGTCGCTCTTCGCCACCGATGCAACGGGCCAGATCAGCGTCGACGAGGACGCACCCATCGTGCAGGTGGTCAACCGGGTTGTCACCCAGGGCGTGCGCTCGCGCGCATCAGACATCCACCTGGAGCCGACGACCGGCGAGCTGCGCGTGCGCTATCGCATCGACGGTGCCATGACCGAGGCCATTCGCCTACCCGGCGCCATGGGTCCGGGGATCGCCAGTCGGATCAAGGTCATGGCGGAGCTCAACATCGTCGAGCGTCGCCGACCCCAGGACGGACAGTTCGGCCTGAACGTGGACGGTCGCCCGATCGATGTGCGCTGCTCGGTGGTCCCTACGGTGAACGGCGAGAAGATCGTCCTGCGACTGCTGGACAAGACCCGCTCACTGATCAGCCTGCCGGATCTGGGTATGAGCGAACGGGTGGCCGAGCGCTACCGGCGCATCGCCATCGCTCCGCTGGGAATGATCCTGTGCACCGGGCCCGACGGGTTCGGGGAAGACCACGACGCTGTACGCGACCCTCAACGAGGTGAACGACCCGACCAAGAACGTGGTGACCATCGAGGACCCGGTCGAGTACCAGTTCGACGGCATCACCCAGATGCCGGTGACCGGCACCGGGATCTCCTTCGCCGAGGGACTGCGGGGCATCCTGCGCCAGGACCCCGATGTGATCCTCGTGGGAGAGATCCGCGACGAGGAGACTGCACGCATCGGCATGCAGGCATCGCTCACGGGTCACCTCGTGTTGTCGTCCCTGCACGCGGTGGATTCCGTGGCTGCCATCCACCGATTCACCGACATGGGCATCGAGCCGTTCCTGGTGGCCTCTGCGGTGAGCGGGGTTGTTGGCCAGCGCCTTCTGCGTCGGGTGTGCAGCGGGTGCGCCGCGGAGGTCGAGCCCACCGATGCCGAGGTCCGGATGTTGCAGCACCACACGGGTTCCGTGCCGACTCGCTGGATGCGCGGATCGGGGTGCAACCTGTGCGCGGGGACCGGCTACCGGGGTCGAATCGGCGTCTACGAACTCCTGGAGGTCGACGACCACATCCGCGACCTCATCGTGGCCCGCGCCACCCATCACGAGATCCGATCAGCGGCCATGGCTGCGGGAATGCGTTCCATGCAGCAGCAGGCGTTCGACATGGTTGCCGCCGGTCTCACCACCGTCGAGGACGTGGTGCGCAACGTCTACGCCCCCGGCATGGACCTGGACGCGTCCGCTGGCACCGCCTGTGGTTTCCGCCCCGCCGGCAGCCGATCCGTTCGGTAGCGCTCCGGCGCCTGAGTCCGGGCAGTCGACCGGTTCCGAACTGCCTCCGCCGATGCCCGGCATGGGTGCTTCCGGGGCGCTCCGGTGACCGCGACCGAGCCAATGCCGCCTCCCCAGGACTCGTCGGATCCGGTCGCTCCGAAGCCAAAGCCCAAGAAGGTCGCCAAGGCCAAGAAGCTGGCGAAGTTCCGATACGAGGCGGTCGACCTCGACGGCACCACCGTCAAGGGCGATCTCAGAGCAGCATCGGTCAACCAGGCCCGAAACGAACTGGCGGTGCAGGGCCTGCGGGTTCGTCGCATCAGCGAGCGCAGGGGTCTGAACACCGAGATCACTCCGTCCAAGGTGCCTCTCGAGGAGGTCATGCACTTCTCGCGGCAGATGGGGACATTCCTGCGCGCCGGGGTTCCCATGACGGAGGCCATCTCCAACCTGGCCCTCGATGCCGGCAACAAGCGGTTCCGCGAGGTGCTCAACGACGTCCTGGAGCAGGTCAACACGGGAGCCCGGATCACCGACGCCCTCTCCCAGCACGCGGACGTGTTCCCCAGCTACTTCATGGCCATGTTGGGAGCGGCGGAGCTGACCGGCCGCATGGACATCGCCTTCGATCGCCTGCATACCTATGTGAAGCGCGACATAGAGCTGCGCCGTGCGGTCCGACGGGCGCTCGTGTACCCGATGATTCTGTTGGGGCTGTCGGTCGTGGTCGTCGGCATCATCGTGGTGTTCGCCATCCCCCGCTTCGCCGAGTTCTTCGAGGAGTTCGACGCCGAACTTCCGCTGCCCACGCGGATCCTGATGAGCATCGCCGACTTCGTGACCTCCCCGTGGGGGATCGCCACCGGCATCGTGCTCGGCTGCCTGGTGTTCGGCGGTCTTATCTGGTCACGGACCCGATCGGGTAGACGTACCCTCGACGGCTTCCTGTTGAAGTTCCCGTTGACCAAGAAGGTCGTGCAGTACTCCTCCACCGAGCGCTTCACACGTGTGTTGGCGGCACTGCTCGAGTCCGGTGTGCCGCTGCCCCAGGCGCTGCCCAACGCTGTGGATGCCTCCAACAACATGGTGTTCAAGGAGCGATTGACAACAGCGATGGAGGCGGTCCTCCAGGGCGCCGGATTCGCCGGCCCGCTGGCGGACACGGAGCTGTTCCCGTCGACGGTCATCCAGATGATTCGGGTGGGGGAGCGCTCCGGTGAGCTGTCCCAACAGCTGGAGAACGCCGCTGGCTTCTACGAGGAGGAGCTCGAGTACGCCATCGACAAGATGACTGCCTGGTTCGAACCACTCACGGTGATCTTCATCGGTGTGGTCGTGGGCTTCGTCGCCCTGGCCATGGTCAGCGCCATGTACGGCATCTACAACCAGGTGGACTTCTGAGGGAGTTCGGGCCGTCTGGGTAAATCCCTGGATTGACAGGTTGCGGCGATGTCCTGTGTCATATTGGTCTGGGTCAGGGGTGGGGGATCTCCCCTTGGCGGCTTCGGGGCGGAACCTCCGGCACCGAACGCACTGAGTGGGAGCAGGACATCAAAATGATCGAACAGCGCAAGCGCAACCGTGGCCAGGGCGGTTTCACCCTGATCGAACTCCTCGTGGTGATTGCGATCCTGGCGATCCTGGGCGGCGTAGCGGTGTTCGCGGTGGGAAACCTGACGGAGAACGCTGCAAAGGACGCATGCAATCTCGAGCGGGACACGCTGGTAACTGCCGACGCAGCTGCAGTCGCCAAGGGCACGGGCAACACGCCAAGTGACTATCTGACTGGGTCATCCGTGACCGTCTCTGGGGGGACCATCACCGGCAAGTACTGGACGCTTGCAGATACAGATGGTGGAGGTGGGACACCTGCTGCGATCTCGGCAACCAATCCGGCCCCCGGAGATTGCAGCAACGCTTGATCCTTGGTGATTCGTTGTGGAGCAGGCGGGACCTTCGGGTCCCGCCTGTTCTAGTTTTGCGGCGATGAAGGAACCCGCGTGACCCAGGCATCCACAAAGCTCGATCCGTACCTCGCGTATCTGGTGGCTTCCAATGCCACGGATCTACACCTCTCCGTCGGATCGGTGCCGAGGGTTCGTATCGATGGCCAGCTTGTGGCCGTTCCCGATGCTCCGGTGTGTTCGGCAGAGCTGGTGGGCCAGGTCGTCGATGGCCTGCTCAGCGAGGTCGACCGGGAGACCTTCGAAAGGGTGCGTCAGGTCGATATGTCATTCGCGTGGTCCTCCGGCACGAGTAGTGCCCGGTTCCGAGCAAATGCCTACTTCCAGAGCGACGAGCCCTCGTTGGCCCTGCGGCTCATCCCCACGGACATCCCCACTCCCGATCAGGTCGGCCTGCCCGAGGCCACCGGGGCACTGGTTCGGCGACCCCATGGCCTGGTCCTGATGACAGGCCCAACCGGTTCGGGCAAGTCGACCACCCAGGCGGCGATGATCGGCTGGATCAACCGCAACCGCCCCGTCGCACGTCATCACCATCGAGGATCCGATCGAATACGTGCACACCTCCGAGGTGGCACTGGTCAACCAGCGAGAGGTTGGCAGCGACTGCGTCACGTTCGCGGATGCCATGCGTTCCGCTCTGCGGGAAGACCCCGATGTGGTTCTGGTCGGCGAGATGCGCGACCTGGAGACCATTTCACTGGCGCTCACTCTCGCCGAGACCGGGCACCTCGTGTTCGGAACCGTCCACACCAACGACGCCGCCCAGACCGTCGACCGGATCGTGGACGCGTTTCCCGCCGTGCAGCAGCCTCAGATCCGCACCCAGTTCTCCATGACGCTGGCGGCGGTGATCTCCCAGCGCCTGGTCCCCAAGATCGGTGGGGGCCGAGTGGCCGCCTACGAAGTGATGATGGGTACTCCGGCGGTCACCAACCTGATCCGTGAGGGCCAGGTGCGCCAGATCCGCAATGCCATCGCCACCGGAGCCAAGGATGGCTCGATGCTCCTCGAGCACTCCCTGGACCATCTGGTGAAGGCCGGGGTGGTGTCCTACGAGGCCGCAGTGGCGGTGTCCGTCTACCCCGATGAGATAGACGCACCGCTTGCGGCAATGGACCCCGTCACCGGCCAACCGATCGCGACCGACCCGCTCACGGGTCAGCCGCTCGGTGGACGCACCGCGTAGTCGTGCCCCATGACATCCACCATCTTGTTGGTAGTCGGCTGTTTCGCCTTCCTGGCCGTGGGGTCGTTCGTGTGCGTGATCATCGACCGCCTGCCGTACGAGCTCGACGAGCCCGACGAGTTCGGCGACACCTGGGGCAGCCAGCCCTGGAGGGAGGTTGTGCACGGAGTCAGCCGCTGCAGCTCGTGTGGCGAGCCGGTGCGGTCGTTGGACAAGGTCCCCGTGGCCTCGTGGGTGGCCCTGCGTGGCCGTTGTCGCTCCTGCGGAGCAGACATTCCGTTCTTTCACCCACTCATCGAGCTCGCGGTACCGGTGGCGTTCGTAGTCGCCCTTTGGGCACTGGGGATCACCTGGTTACTGCCTCCCGTTCTCTGGTTCATCCCCTTTGCCCTGGCCGTAGCCGTCATCGACCTGCGCACGCTCATCGTTCCGACGGCCCTCGTGTGGCCCGGCACTGTGGTGTTGGCGGTCGTCTCGGTCGCCGCCGCCGGCGCCAGCGGCGAGTGGGGCCGCCTCCTCGCCGCCCTGGTCGGTGTGGCAGTCGTGGCCGGCCCGCTGTTCCTCGTGTGGTTCGCCATCCCTTCCGGCATGGGCTTCGGAGATGTTCGGCTGGCGGTGCCCGTCGGCTGGCTCGTCGGGTTCTATGCCGGCACCCGGCCCCTCGCCGCAGCGGTGTTGGGAGGATTCACCCTCCTCGGGGCCTCGATCCTGGGGCTGGTCATCGGTGTGGTTGCGCTCGGTGCTCGCGGCCGGGGCGCCAAGGTGCCGTTCGGCCCCTCCTTCGTTCTGGCTGCCTACGGCGTGGCCCTACTGGCGCCCGAGATTCTCGAACCCTGGAGCCTCTATGTGGCCTAGGTGCAACTTCCGGACGCAGGGACCAACTGAGCATCGACAATGGGAACGTGGACTTTGACCCATCTCCGCCCAGGTCCTGGCCTTGACGCCATGTCGGTTGGCCGCAACGCTGGTGTGAAGTCGAACCTGGTTCCGTCGCCACGGAACCCGACGCAGGGAGTGGAGTGGTAGTCACGGGGGCCGACGGCGTGCAGCGGATGTGTGCCAGCGCTTGCAAGCGCGGTCGCGGTCAGGGCGGGTTCACACTGCTGGAGGCGATTGTCAGCCTCGCCCTCGTGAGTACGGTCGTTCTCACTCTCGCCGCGGGGCTGTTGACCACCGTCCGGAGTTCAGCCTCTGCCAAGGGAACGCAGTTGGTCGACGGAGCGCTGTCCGCCTACGCCGAGAGTTTCAAGGGCTCGTATCCGGTCGGCGTGAGCAGCCCCTGCCCGACATCGGCCGACTTCATGTCTGCCGCGAATCCTCCGGCGTGGCTCGACGAGGACCCGGCCGTGGTCGCGTACTCGGTCAGCAGGACCGAGGGTTGGACGAAGCCGCGCCTGACCCGTCGGACGCATGGGTCGACTGCGCGGTCCGACCAATACTCGACTCGGGAGTGACCCGACTGACGGTCGAGGTGACGGTCGATACCCCCGACGGGTCGCAGACAGCGTCGGGCCAGGTCGTCGTGCGGAGGGAGGCATGACGAGGCACCTGGTCAGCCAACGACACCGAAATCGCGGACAAGCTGGTTTCACACTTATCGAGACCCTGGTGGCGATTGCCATCTCTGTGATCGTGGTGGGCCCAGTTGGAGCCTGGATGATGCTCATCTTCACCACCCAGGCGCCTACGGCCGCCGGCTTCACCGATGCCGGTCAGTCCCGTGTTCTCAACACCTGGATCACCCGGGATGTCTCCTCAGCCGAGATCGTCGTTGCCGCAGATCCGGCGCCGCCAGAAGGCTCACTCATCACATGCGCGGGCACACCGCAGGGAGCCACGACCGTTCTCACGCTCCACGACCTGGGGAGCAGGAAGGGCGCCATTGTCTACGGCAACGTTGCATCCCCGTCTGGTGACACCGTGTCGCTCTTCCGATGGAAGTGCGACTACACGACCGAACATGTTGTGTTCGAGGAAACCGAGATTCTGCGCGGAGCGGACGATGTCACCGCGACCTGCGACGACGACCCGGACGAGTGCCGTACCGTCACGGTGGCTGCCAAACTCGAGGGCGGCCACGAGACTTCTGTCACGGCCAGTCGGAGGTCGTCCGCCGCCTCGCTGGTCGGGTTCGGCGGCACTGTGGTCCCCGTTCCCTACATCGTGGAGAACTCGCGGACCAGCCGGGCTCCCGGGGCCCCGATAACCGTGGATCTGGTCGCCTCAGCCTTCGACTCCGACACGCCCGCCGGCGGCCTGCAGTACTCCTGGTCCGTGTCCGGTCCCGGCGCCGCCTCGCTGTCCGACACATCTGGAACCACCACCACCTTCAGCACCTTTATCGCTGGCGACTACACAATCGACCTGGAGGTGTTCGACGGTCTCAACACCGCCACGCTGCCGTACTCGATCTCCGTGGTCAACGTGGCCCCGATCATCGAGGCAGCCTCATGTGACGTCATCTCCTCGGTAGCGCGGACCTACAACTGCACCGCGACAGCCGCCGACGCCGACACCGACGGTCCCCTCGGCTACGGGTGGACGTTCCCTGCCGACGCGTTCGGTTCGGTGTCGACCGCGACAGGCCCCAACGTTGACATCGCTCTCGATTCCTCACTGCAGGGCGCGGTCATCGTCGAGCTGCGGGTGATCGACGATGAGGGAAGCTCGACGACACGTACGTTCCAGCTCGACCTGGGCTCTGATCCGGATGCCCCGATCAACGTCGTGCCCTCGCCGGTCAACGTCCCCGGGCACCTTCCACGGCTATTGTCCACCGACGGCGACGCGGCGAGTACACGCACGGCAACGTTCTCCACCTCAGCCGCCGACACATCCGGCTGGGAACTCATCGACGCCAGTGGTACCACCGTGTCGTTCGGTCCGAGCAACGAAGTCACCCACGTTTTCGCCAAGGACTCCACAGGCGATTTCACAATCCGCCGTCTACGCGGAGCGCAACCGGCCGAGGAGGTGCGGTTCCGCGTGAACAGTGCGCCCACCGTTGCCTTCAGCCACTCGGTCCCCCAGGGCAATGCACCGCAGGCCGTGACGTTCACCGACCTCAGCAGCGATGACTACGGCCTGTCCGCATTGGCTTGGGACTTCAGTGCGCTCGGTCCCTTCAGCGGACAATGGACGGGCTCGGGCGCTGCGGTGTCGCACACGTTCAACAACCCCGGCACTTACGCAGTCCAGCTGACGGTCACCGACATCGACGGTCTCGTCCGCTCGACGATGGTGCCCATCGAGATCCCGGGTGTTCCCGCCGTGCCTCCACCGCCACGGTGGGAGAGCGGATCGGTCGTGTTCGATCCGGTGCCAGGGGCTACCGGCTACGTCGTGACGCTCGTCTATGGCGATTGCGGTCAGCCGGTCAGTCGGCCCGTTGGGGCATCCGGTCCGTTCAGGGTCACACCGGCCCCCGAGCCGGGCTGCACCGGTGGTATCACCGCCGCGCTAGCGGTGAGGGCCAACGCAGCGACCGGTGTGTCGTCGGCCGCCGTGGCGGGTCCCTAGCGATGCTTGAGCAGGTCCGAGTTGTGGGACGCGGCTGTGTCGAATCAGTGGTGCGAGCACGTCAACGTCGCTCCCAGGAGGGCTACATCCTGGGGATCGTGTTGGCCGCCATGGTCGTGGGCATGACGCTGATCACCGCCCTGCTCGGTCTTTCGTTCGCCACACACGCCGGAGCCATATCGCAGCAACGCCTCGCCCTGGAGCGACGAGCCGCGGACGGAGCCCTGGAGGTGGCGGTCGAGAAGCTCCGCACGAGTGCCGATCCTCTGGCCGAGTGCAACGATCCCTCTTTGTTCGAGACCGTGCCGATGCGGTTGACGAGTGGAGGCGCTGATGCCGACGGTGACGTCGCCGTCGAGTGTGACCCGGCCCTGGATCCGGCTCCGTCGGCAGGTGGGCTGACCGTGGTGGGCGACGACTACGGCGGTACCCAGACTTTCGGGGTTCCGCTGGAATCCCCTGGCAGCTCGACGGTGCTGCACCAAGGCGATGGACCGCTTCGGTTCGTCGGGAACGTGGAGGTCAAGAAGGGGGCGATGCTCAATGGATCGACGCTGGGGGCAGAGGTTTCCGGGAGCTACAAGCAGGGGGCCGATGGTGCCGGGGCCGACTCGGGTTGCGGGGTACTGGGTTCGGTCGAACCCCCGGAGCCGGCTCGGCAGTTGGTCGATGCCGACGACGGTGAACCATCCTGCGGCGTCTCGAACCTCGCAGATCTCAGTATCCCTGCTCCACCTCCGGTCAACCGACCTGCAGACCAGGCCATCCTGCCCCCACCCGGCGACTGCACCACACCCATAGGACCGGGTTACTTCGACCCTGCTGCCGTCCAGCGTCTGAACTCTCTTGCTCGCCGCGTGCCCCAGCGTGGTGTTCCCTCCCGGATCTGGCGACACGCCAAATGTGTACTGGTTCGACGCGGGAAGCGGCGGAACGGTGGACTTCGGGCGCCCGGGTGCTTCCTACGTCTTCGGTCAGGTCGAGTCGGGTACTTCACCCGCTACCTGTGATCCCACCTTCGATGGGCAGCTCACTGTGGTGCTCGGCGGAGGCACCGGCATCAGACACACCGACGGTGCCCTGACCATCTGTGGCGGAGACAGCGCCGGCCCCGCACTTGTGCAGACGGAGCTGGCCGATCTGCAGCCGTCGCTGGAGTACGTGTCGTCCGCGGGCTGGTGGACTTCGCCGGAGAAGGCGCTGGGTGAGTGGTCAGACCCGGCGAGGGTGGACCACTGTCGATCTGCCGCTGATGGCTGGCTGCACTTTCCCGCAGTGTCCGCTCGAGGGTCCACAGCGCCGGGGTTGGTTCCATCAGCTCGCTCGCTCTGGAGTGGAAGACGCAGGAGTATCCGAACACGTTCGACGCGTTCAGGCAGGTCTGGGTTTCTCTCTGGACCGCCGACCCCGCCGCGGGCGGGACCAAGGTGTGCGAGGACGCACTCAGCCAACGCGGAAGGGTCGCCGACGGCATGGGGACTCGCGTCCTGCTTCCCAATTGCCTGGCTGCCACTTCGAGCGGCGCCGCGCTGGATGGCCGTGTCCTGCAGGTCGAGTTCCGCACGTTCAACCCCTTCTTCGCCGGATGTGCAGGGGAATGCCCGTGGTCGGCTCAGGTCGGGGACATCCATCTCGCCGTCAACGAATTGGAGGTCGCGCCGACGACTGCGTCGAGTCCCGATGACCCCTCGAACCCCTCGGCATGGCGCGATGTTTCCAACATCCTCGTGGACGATCCGGCCTACACCTACGCCGAGAAGCGTGTCCGAGCTTCGTTTGCGATCGATCCGGTGGGGTCTCGACCGCCGTGCTGGATCTGGGTTTCACCGGGGCCACCGTGATCGGGGGTGATCCCCATCCCCGACGCCACAGTGACGGACTGGCCCTGGCACTTGGATGCATGGTTCGCAACCGATGCTGGTCGCTCCGCCCGACTCGCCGGGGCAACCCACGCACGGAGGTCCTGCTCGACTGGGGCGACGGATCGGGTCCTGTCAGCTGTATCGCGCCGGCTACCTACAGCCGTTCGATCCGCACCCAGTTGCTCGACCTCTCACCGTGTGGCGCGGGACGATCTGCAGCGGATCTCGCTCAGCTCGAGGTCTCGCTACGGTTCAGCCCTGAGTCCCGGACGTGGTTGCCGGTGCAGCGGCGGCAGTTTCATCGCCGACTGTCGGTCTGGAACTCCCGCGCTACCGCTGGGCTCGAGTGCTGGTCACCTTGGGTTCGGTCGAAGCCCGACCCGACATCTCGGTCGTCGTTGACGAAGCACGCGGCGCCCTGTTCCAGGGTCCACGGCACCAGCTACCTGCCGACCACGGATCTCGACGTCCGATGGGCAGGAGTCGGAAGCACGAGTGGTCGATCGCTGTTCAACGGAAGCCTTGTGGCCGGATCTCTCGGCAGCGTGGGGGTACCCGGTGCGAAGGTGGGCGTCGTGTGCTGCGGCGCGTTCTACCCGAGTCTGGTGCTCACCGCTGACACGGCTCCTGGGGACCCGTCGAGCCTGCCCCGCGGAGCGGCACGGATACGACTCGGGGAAGCCGGCGGAACATCACAAGCGGTCATCACTGACTGGCAGCTCTGTGACGGTCCCGGTTGCGAAGTCCAGCACGTGAGTCCGGGTCCCTCCCCCTGAGGCCGTTCTGGGGGACCCCCGGGGGAGAGGTTGCTCGAAACCACGGCCCCGCTAGGTTGAGCGGCTATGGAAATCGGCGTGGCGCTGCCAACGATGGCGACCGGGTACACACGGGCCACCAACCTCGAGTGGGCGGCGGGTATCGACGCAGGCCCGTACTCGTCCATCAGTTGCGGCGAGCGGATCACGTTTCGCAATCAGGAGATGCTGGTCACCCTCGCCGCGGCGGCGGCGCTCACCGAGCGGGTGCGCGTGTTCGTGAATCTGGTCGTCGCGCCGTTCCACCCGCCGGCGGTGGTTGCCAAGGAGTTGGCGACCCTCGATGTTCTCTCCGACGGCCGCCTGACCGTCGGAGTAGGGGTCGGCGGACGAGAGCACGACTACCTCGCGGCCGGCTCGACCTATGAACGCCGTCACGCCCGGCTCGACGAGTCGGTGGCCGAGATCCGTTCCATATGGTCCGGCAACCCACCCTTCGACGGCAGCGACCCGGTCGGCCCGGTTCCTGTCCAGGGCGACCGGCATCGAGATCCTGGCCGGCGCCATGGGGCCCAAGGGCCTGGGTCGGGCGGCGCGGTGGGCCGATGGTGTGTCGGGCTTTGCCCTGACCGCCGACGGCGCCGAGATGGCCGAGGCCGTGCGAGGCGCCCGCCGTGCGTGGTCGCTGGCGGGACGCGACGAGTCGCCCCGACTGGTCTCCGGCTGCTTCTACGTGCTCGGCGTCGACGATCCCCGCGCCACGCTCGGCACGTTCACCTACGAGTACCTGGAGATCTTCGGCAAAGGAGTGGCCCGAACGCTGGCCGATGATGCCCCGGTGTGGACGCCCGAGCGTCTCGAGCAGGCGCTCGACGAGGCCGCCGCAGCCGGTGTGGACGAGTTCATCCTGGTACCCGGGACGACCGACCCCGCCTGCCTCGAGGCGACCACTGCCATCGTCGGCAACTGGCTCTCCGCCCAGTCCGCCTGACCCCCACCCCACCGCCCCCCCACGCCGTTCTGTGACGCGTGGGTGGCACTGGGCGCGATTCTGGAGTCACAGAACGGCGGGGGAGGCGATTGCTCGGCCCGGGCCTGGCGACCCGTTTGTGGAACGCAGCCGTACCCGCATGATGGTGCGGTGGTCCCGAGCGAACTGAACTCCCTCGCCGCGGCGCAGCACGGCGTTGTCGCCAAACGTCAGCTGGCGACGATGGGCCTGTCTGGCTCCCAGATAGCCCGCTTGACGAAGCACCACGGCTGGGGGTCCGTGACCTCTGAGGTGCTGCGCCGCACGGGTTCGCCCGACACCAGGGCCCAGCGGGTTGTGGCCGCGGTCCTCGACGTGGGCGCCGGCGCCGTCTTGTCCCATGTCTCCGCCGCGGCATGGTGGGGCCACCGTGGGGCCCAACTCGAACGCCGATACATGTCGTCACGACCCGAACCACATCCAGGCGATCCCAGCTGGCGCGGGTGCACAGGGTTCGCGAGCTCGACCCCAGGTGGGTGACCGACCTCAACGGAGTACTGGTTGCCCGCCCCGAACTCGCTGCCCTTCAGCTCTTCGCCTCTTACCGATACGAGCGGGCTGAGCGAATGGTGGAGTCGATGTGGGCGCAGCGGCTGATCTCAGGTTGTTCGATCGGTCTGCTGGTGGGCGACCTCGGACGACGCGGCCGGAACGGGACAGCGGGTCTACGCCGGTTCTACGAGCAGCGCGGCAACGACTACCGGCCACCGGACAGCGGTCTGGAGTCGAGGGTGCAGCAGATCCTGCGTGCCGCCGGTATAGAGGTCAGGCGCCAGGTCGACCTGGGCGGCGAGGGCCACTGGACCGGGCGCGGTCGACTTCTGTCATGCGACGCTGCCCGTGGTGATCGAGGTTCAGAGCGAGCTGCATCACTCCTCGACCCTCGATCGAGCCCACGACGCAGCCCGGATCGCTCGGCTGCGGGCCGACGGGTTCGAGGTCATCGAGGTGACCGACGAGATGGTGTGGACAGATCCCGAGTCGGTCGTGCGTCTCGTGAATCGTGGGATTGCTGCTGCCCGACGCACTGTCCAACCCGTTCTGTGACTCCAGAATCGCACCCAGTGCCACCCACGCGTCACAGAAAGGGCTGGGCTGGGGAGGGGTGGTCCGGGCTGGGGGCTGGGGGGCCGCCCTACTCGGCGATGGTGGGATTCCCGTCCACGAACTCGATCCGCTCCAGGAACAGGCGCCGCTGGCCGCCGTCCTCGTATCCGACCTCGCCCGGGAGCCAGGCGTGGAACGCCATCCACACCTGACCCGCCCGGTCGGTGAAGAACTCCTGGCCGCCGGGTCCGCTGTACTCGTCACCCGAGGTCAGGAACGGCTCAGGGTCCTTCACACACGGCCCGGTGACCGACTCGCACACGGCGTGGCCGATCGCATAGTCACCGGTGTCCCACCCGTTGGCGCTGTAGAAGAGGTGTAGTCGACCGTCGACCTCCACCATCGAGGGCCCTTCCACCAGCGGACCCTCCCAGGTCTGGTCGTTGACGATGCCACCCTGTCGGTCGCCCACCAGCGTCGTGCCGTCAGGACCCAACTGCTGTGCCCAGACGGTGGTCGGCAGGCCACAGCAGTTGCCGTCGCCCTTCCACACCAGCCACGGGGTGCCGTTCACGTACCGGGCTGGCATCGATCGACCCGCCGAGTTCGCGCTGGCAGATGAACGGCTCGTCGTGGTCGTCCACGTACGGCCCCGTGGCGTCATCGGCGACGGCGACTCCGATGCACTGACGGCCCGACTCCAGGTCCTGGCTCGTGTAGTAGAGGACGAACTCACCCGGCGCGACCTCCAGGACTCCCGGCGCCCACACCAGGCCCTCCTCGGTCCAGGAACCCACCTCAGGTAGAGCGTCGCCGAGCTCCACCTCACCGCGCAGTCCGGGTCGGGACACCGGCACGTTGGCGGTCGTCGTGTTGGTGGTGAACCCGTAGGGGATCAGCCCGGTGTCGAGCACGAACGGATCGGCGAAGTCCCCGTCGGAGAGGGGCACACCGCCGTCGGGTCCGAGCAGATCGATCACGCGGGCCGCGGTGCCCGTGACGACTCCCGCGGCCTCGGCTCCCAGGGTGGGTGGTCGGACGGTCCCCTCGCCCGATCCGGCCGCACCCTCGGCCGTCCTCTGAGCCCGCGTCCGCGGCGTCGGCCTGGTCGGAGTGCTCGATGTGTCATCGCCCGCCGGGTCGTCACTGCCCACCCGCTGAGGATCAGCGCTGCCAGTCCGAGCCCTGCACCGCAGGCCAGACATGCCCGTACGGATCGAGGTCTTCCATGCCACCAGTCTGCCGACCTGCGCTGATTCCCGACCACCGGGGCTCGACAGCACTCGCCGTTCTTGACCCGTGGATGGCACCCAGTGCCATCCTCGAGCACAGAACGGGGAGGGGAGTGGCCCGCGGGGCCAGCAGCGCCCGGGGTGTGGCAGAAACAGTCAGTAGGTAGGCAGTGCTGCCGGTACTCCGACGGGAAATCCGGGGATGTCGGTACGATCTGGCATCACGCGCTAGGCGGGGTCGTCCCGCGCCGACAAGGGGGCAGTGTGAAGGTCTACGAGAACCAGTACATCGGGGGACATGGGTGCCGTCCACCGGAAGCGACACGATCGACGTGATCGACTCCGCCACCGAGGAGGTCATCGCGCCGGGTTCCCGAGGGCACCGCCGCCGACGTCGACGCCGCGGTCGCCGCCGCCCGGGACGCGTTCGAGACCTGGTCGATCGACCCCGACCGACATCCGGGCCAAGTACCTGCGCGACATCGGTGCCGCGCTCGGCGCCCGCTTCGACGACATCGTCGACACCATCTCCAGCGAGGTCGGCTCGCCCAAGGCCTTCGCCGAGATGGTCCAGGCCGGTCTGTCGCTGGGCGAGTGGGAGACCTTCGCCACCCTGATCGAGGACTACGAGTGCGAGGAGACAGATCGGCAACTCGCTGGTGGTCCGCGAGCCCATCGGCGTCGTCGGTGCCATCACGCCGTGGAACTACCCGCTGTACCTGATCATCTGCAAGGTGGCCCCGGCACTGGCCGCCGGCTGCACCGTCGTGCTCAAGCCGTCGGAGATCACCCCGCTCAACGCCTACATCCTCGCCGAGGTCATCGACGAGGTGGGCCTGCCCGCCGGTGTGTTCAACCTGGTGATCGGCACCGGTCCCGAGGTGGGCGCGGCGATCGTCTCGCACCCCGACGTCGACATGGTCAGCTTCACCGGCTCCGGCCGGGCCGGAGCCGAGGTGCAGCGGGCCGCGGCCGACACCGTCAAGCGCGTCGGTCTCGAGCTCGGCGGCAAGTCCGCCAACATCGTGCTCGACGACGCCGATCCGGCAGCCGTCGGCTATGGCGTCGGTGTTCGCCTGCTTCATGAACTCCGGACAGACCTGCTCGGCACTCACCCGCCTGCTGGTGCCCGAGTCCCGCAAGGACGAGTACATCGACGCCGTCGTGGCAGAGGCGTCGCAGATCAAGCTGGTCGACCCGAAGGCCGACGAGCCCGACATGTTCCACTCGCTCGGTCCGCTCGTCCTCCAAGGCGCAGCAGGAGCGGGTGCGCGACTACATCCACAAGGGCATCGACGAGGGCGCGACCGCTCCTGCTGGGCGGACCGGAGCAGCCCGAGGACACGCCGACGGGCTTCTACGTGAAGCCCACGGTCTTCGCCGACGTCACCCCCGACATGACCATCGCCCAGGAGGAGATCTTCGGCCCGGTGCTGTCGATCATCACCTACACCGACGACGACGACGCCGTGCGCATCGCCAACGACACCATCTACGGACTCGCACGGTGGCGTGCAGTCCGCCGACCCGGAGCGGGCCAATGGCGTCGCCCGGCGCATGCGCACCGGTCAGGTCGACGTCAACGGTGCTGCGTTCAACCCGAAGGCGCCCTTCGGTGGCTACAAGCAGTCCGGCAACACCCGCGAGCGTGGTCGCTGGGGTCTCGAGGAGTTCCTCGAGACCAAGTCGATCCAGCTCCCGGGCTGAGCCCGACACCTTCGTCGACGTCGACGACCGGGCCGCGGACCCGGTCGACGCAGCGTCCGGAGCCGGGATCACGTGACGTGTCCGTGGCCGCGCGCTCGACCGTGGAACGTTCCACCCGATCGAGGTTGCACACCGTCAGTGACCGCGCACACCCACACCGACGAGAGCGTCCCCGACGACGAGTCTCCCGCGGGCGGTGACACGTGGACCGCCGGTCGGCTCGCGTGCCGAGGCAGCCGCGCGGCGGCAGAGGATCTCCGGCGAAGAACGGTGCGGACGCGGAGGCGATCGGCGCTCGTCGACGACGGCGACGAGGCGGCGCTGTCGATCTCGCTCGGTCTCCGGCTGATCTGGCGCTTCGTGCGGATGCACCCCGGGCCCTTCGTGCTCTCCGTTGCTCGGCGGCGTCGGCTGGGCGGTGATGCTGGTGGCCGCCAGCGATCGTGCTCGGGCCGGGTCACCGACGAGGTGATCGAGCCGGCGTTCAGCACCGGGGTCGACGGCTCGACGGTGTGGTGGGCGGTGATCGCGCTGGTGCTGGTCGGGGTCGCTGCGCGGCCTCACCGTCGTGGTGCGACGCTGGTTCGGGTCGGTCACCGAGGCCCGGATGCAGCGATCGCTGCGCACCGCGGTGGCCGACCGGCTCCTCGAGATGCCGATGGGGTCCTACCGTCGTCGACCCACCGGTCAGCTGCTGGCCACCTCCGACGTGGACGTGACCACCGCCACCCAGATGCTGATGCCGCTGCCGTTCTCGCTCGGGGTGATCGCCCTGGCGGTCGTGTCGCTGATCAGCCTGTGGTCAGCCGACCCCGGGTTCGCCGTGGTCGCGCTGCTGCTGTTCCCGGCCCTCGCCTGGCTGACGCAGTACTACACGAACCGGATCCACGAACCGGCGGCGCGGGTGCAGGAGAAGCTGGGCGTGGTGTCCGCCATCGCGCACGAGAGCTTCGACGGCGCGATGGTGGTCAAGACCCTGGCCCGCGAGGACGCCGAGCGCGAACGCTTCGACGAGGCCGCCGGTGCCCTCGCCCACGAGCGGATCGGCCTGGCCCGGCTGACCTCGGTCTTCGAGCCGATGATCACGATGCTGCCGAACCTCGGCATGGTCACGCTGCTGCTGGTCGGTGCGGCCCGCATCGAGCACGGGCGGCGCCACCGTCGGTGACCTCGTGCAGGCCGTGGTGCTGTTCGGATGGCTGGCCTTCCCGATGCGCGTGGTCGGCTTCCTGTTCCAGGCGCTGCCCCGGGCGGTGGTGTCGATCGCCCGGGTCGACGACCTGCTGGCCGAGCCCGTCCGACCCCGCCTACGCCCCGGCCGATGCGCCGATGGAGTGCAGATCGCCGCGCAGCGTCGAAGCGGCCGCCGACCTGACCCCGGTCCGAAGCTGCCCGAGGGGCCGCTGTCCCTGGAGCTCGAACGACGTCGGCTTCTCCTTCGGTGACGCCACGGTCCTGCGCGACGTCACGTTCGCGGCGCACGCCCGGCGAGGTGCTGGCGCTCGTGGGCTCCACCGGGTCGGGCAAGTCGACACTGGTGAACCTGCTGGCGCACCTGGACGAGCCCACCGGCGGTGCGATCCTGCTGGGTGGGGTCGACACCCGCGACCTGGACGCCGACGAGCTCCGCTCCGCGGTCTCGGTGGCGTTCCAGGAGAGCTACCTGTTCGCCGGGTCGATCGCGACAACGTCCGCCTGGGCCGCGCCGTCGGATGACCCGACGACGTGGCGGCGCTGGAGCGCTCGATGGCCACGGGGTTCGTGGACGACCTGCCCGACGGGCGTCGACACGGTCGTGGGCGAGCGAGGCGTCACCCTCTCGGGTGGCCAGCGCCAGCGGGTGGCCCTCGCCCGTGCTCTCGCCGGCGGGCCACGCCTCGTGGTGCTCGACGACGCCACCTCGGCGGTCGATCCCGTGGTCGAGTCCGAGATCCTCGAGGCGCCTCCGCCACGGTGACACCACCATGTTGGTGGTCGCGCACCGGCTGTCGACGATCACGCTCGCCGACCGGATCGTGCACCTCGATGACGGCCGGATCCGCGGTCGTCGGCACCCACGAGGAGCTGCTGTCGGACCCCGAGTACGTGGCGCTCGTCACCGCCTACGAGGACGAGCCCTTCGAGGAGGAGCCCCGCACGGGCTGGAGCACCGGCGTCGACACCCGGCCGGCGGGGGTGGCACGTGAGCATCATCGACCCGGCCCCCCGGGTCGACGACGGGTCGCCGGACGCCAAGGCCACTGGAGGTGCTCCGCGCCGGTGTGACGGCCTCGCCCGAACTGCGGAGCGGCTTCCTCGTCTCGGTCAGCTTCGCCCTGGTCGTCGCCGCCGGGCGCCTGGTGGTGCCCGTCGCGATCCAGCAGATCCTCGACAAGGGGTTCAACGACGTCGGGCCCCGACTGGACCGTTCATCATCACCGCCTGCGTCGTGGCCTACGTCGCCATCATGGTGCTGGCGGTGCTCGACCGCATCACGTTGCTGCGCCTCCTGACCACCGCCGAGAAGCGTGCTCTACGGGCTGCGCACCCGGGCGTTCGGCCACGTGCACGACCTCAGCCTCGCGCACCACAGCGAGTCCAAGCGCGGGCGTGCTCGTCGCCAGGGTCACCTCCGACATCGAGGTGCTCGCCCAGTTCGCCTCGTGGGGTGCGATCTCCTGGATCGTGAACCTCACGATGATCGTGGTCGCGCCTGATCGCGCTGGCGGTCTACCAGTGGCAGCTCGCGATCGTGGTCGATGCTGATCCTGTTCCCGGTGGTGCCGATCATGCGGTGCGTGCAGATCCGCCAGCTCGCGGCCTACGACGACCTGCGCAACCGGGTGTCCGACACCCTCTCGGCGATCTCGGAGACCATCGGCGGCGTGCGGGTGCTGCGTTCCTACGGCGTGGTCCGCCAGGCACGGCGGGACCTGCACGAGTCGATCGAGCGCCAGTACCGCAGCCAGCTGGTGGCCCGGTTCTACTTCGCCATCATGTTCCCGGTGTCGGACCTGTTCAGCGGGCTGGCCCTGGCCGCGGTGGTCGGTGTGGGTGTCTGGTGGGGTCCGGGCTGGGGCATGGCTGCGGGCACGCTCGTGGCGGCGCTGTTCATCACCAACCTGATCGTGCAGCCCGTCGCCGAGATCGGCGAGGTGCTCGACCAGACCCAGACCGCGCTGGCCGGTTGGCGCAAGGTGCTCGACCTGATCGACGAGCCGGTCGACGTGGTCGAACCGCAGAATCCGACGACGCTGCCGCCGGGGTCGTTGGCGGTCGACGCCGATGGGGTGTGCTTCGAGTACGAGCCCGGCCGCCCGTGCTGCGCAACGTCGATCTCCACCTGCCGGCGGGCATCAACGTCGGCCATCGTCGGCGAGACGGGATCGGGCAAGACCTCCTTCGCCAAGCTGCTGTGCCGCCTGGCGGACCCGAGCGCGGGCACCGTCGACGGTCGGTGGGGTCGACCTGCGCGAGGTGGGCCGGACCCAGCGGGCGGCCGGGGTGCGCCTCGTGCCCCAGGACGGCTTCCTGTTCGACACCTCGATCATCGACAACGTCCGCTACGGTCGCGCCCGACGCGACCGACGAAGAGGTGCTCGGCGCGTTCGACGAGCTCGGTCTGGCCGACTGGGTCGAGGGCTTGCCCGACGGGCTGGCCACCGAGGTCGGCGAGCGCGGCGACTGCCCTGTCGGTCGGCGAACGCCAGCTGGTGGCACTGGCCCGGGCCCAGCTGGCCGATCCCGGCCTGCTGATCCTCGACGAGGCGACGTCCATCGATCGATCCCGAGACCGAACGCAAGCTCGGTGACGCGCTGGCCACCCTCGCCGAGGGTCGCACCACGGTGAGCATCGCCCACCGCCTCTCCACCGCGGAGGCCGCCGATCTCGTGGTGGTGTTCGACGCCGGTCGAGATCGTGCAGATGGGCACCCACGACGAGCTCGTGGCCGAGGGTGGCGTGTACGGAGGGCTCCACCGGTCCTGGATCGGCAACACCCGCACGGCTGACCTGGCAGCGATGCCGTTTGCCGGCGCCGTCGGCATCGGCTCAGCCGGTAGGTTTTGCGGCGCAACGCACGTCGGCCTGCGAGAAGGATGCAGGCCGAGCCACCCAGGAGCCACGTGCCGAATGCCCCCCTTCGAGTCGCCGTCACCGGAGCCGCAGGCCAGATCGGCTACTCGCTGCTGTTCCGGATCGCCAGCGGCGCCATGCTCGGCCCCGACCAGCCCGTGATCCTGCAGATGCTGGAGATCACCCCGGCCCTCGATGCCCTGCGCGGCGTCGCCATGGAGCTCGAGGACTGCGCCTTCCCGCTGCTGACCGACATGGTGCAGACCGACGACGCCAACACCGCCTTCGGTGACGCCGACGTCGCCCTGCTCGTCGGTGCCATGCCCCGCAAGGCGGGCATGGAGCGCGCCGACCTGCTCTCGGCCAACGGAGGCATCTTCAAGCCCCAGGGCCAGGCGCTGGGCTCCTCGGCCAAGAAGGACGCCAAGATCCTCGTGGTCGGCAACCCGGCCAACACCAACGCCCTCATCGCCATGAACAACGCGGACGGCCTCGAGCCGGGACGCTTCACCGCCATGACCCGCCTCGACCACAACCGTGCGATGGCGCAGCTGGCCCACAAGCTCGGGTCGCCCATCTCCGACGTCACCAACATGACGATCTGGGGCAACCACTCCACCACCCAGTACCCGGACCTGTTCCACTGCCACGTCGGCGGGCGCAACGCCGCCGAGGCCGTGGGCGACCAGACCTGGATGGAGGACACGTTCATCCCCACCGTCGCCAAGCGCGGCGCTGCGATCATCGACGCCCGCGGTGCCAGCTCGGCCGCCTCGGCGGCGAATGCTGCCATCGACCACATCCGCAGCTGGCACCTCGGCACCCCCGAGGGCGACTGGGTGTCGATGGCCGTTCCGTCCGACGGTTCCTACGGCGTGCCCGAGGGACTCATCTCGTCGTTCCCGTGCACCTGTTCGGATGGTCGATACGAGATCGTGCAGGGCCTCGAGATCAACGACTTCTCCCGTAGCCCGCATCGACGCCTCGGTCGCCGAGCTGGCCGAAGAGCGTGACGCGGTGCGCCGAACTCGGCCTGATCTGACCCGGACCCCCACCCCCCCGAACCCCACCCGACCCCGTTCTGTGTCTCCTGGGTTGCACCCAGTGCAATCTCCGGAGCACAGAACGGCTGGGGGGCTACTTGAGGAACTTCGAGGTGGTGTTGTCCGCCAGCACCTTGCCGTCGGTCTGGCACGTGGGGCAGTAGTCCACCTCGTAGCGGCTGTACTCCACGGCCCGCACGATGTCGCCGCACACCGGGCACGTCTCTCCCTTGCGTCGGTGCACGGCTCCGGGCCGGTCGGCTGACTTGGACATCGCGTCCAGGGTGCGCTCGTGGGCCAGCGCGTCGGCGATGCAGTCGTGCATCGCCGTGTACAGGTCGTCACCTCGCGTCGGAGAGCTTGGCGGACATGGCGAAGGGCGACAGCTTGGCCCGGTGGCAGATCTCGTTGGCGAGCATCCGTCCCAGACCGGCCACCCCGTGCTGGTCGCGGAGGAAGCCGTGGATCCGCTGGTTCCGGGCGGCCAGCGCGTCGGCGAAGTCCACGGGTCGACACGGCATCGGCATCGGGTCCGAGGTCCACGAGCGGTTCCTGCGCGAGCGGGTCGCCCTCGACGACCCACACCCCGGCCTTGCGTTCCGTTCCCGCCTCGGTGAGCAGCAGCGCCGGTCCGTCGGTGAAGCGCCAGCGGGCGATGCCGAAGCGGGGCTTGCGGCTCATCTTCTCGTCGGGCACCAGTCGGCCGCCCTGCATCAGGTGGACCACGAAGGTGAGCCTCCGGCGCCGGCGCCGGCGCCCGGGTCTCCGAACCCCAGGAGCAGGTGCTTGCCCCGGTCTTCCGATGCCGAGCACGCGACATACCCACCGCGTCCGACGGGATCGGGCACCGCTGTCTTGAGCGCCGTGAAGGTGATCGGCTCGAACCGTTCCAGCACGGCGCCTCCGTAGGACTCCGCTCAGGCGTTCCGCATGGGCCTGGATCTCCGGCAACTCCGGCACGCGGTCACGGTAACCGAGGGCCGAGCCGGGCCGGGCTCTGGTCAGAACTCGGTGGTGTCGCGCAGAGGTGCCAGGGCGTCGCCGACCTCCGCCAGACTGAGTCGGCTCCACGGATCAGGACGGTGCACGTCGCCGCCGAGCTTCAGGCGACCCTGCATGAACGCGACCTGGGCCGAGGACTCACCCCTGGCGATCTCCACGGCGGTGTCGTAGTCGAGTTCCATGGTGGCGTCGGGATCTCCGTCCGGCTGTCCCGGCGTCACGCCGGCCCCGTCGGGCCGAAGTGCACGGTCAGTAGACTGACCTTCGCCAGCCGGGAGCTCCGTCACCGAGTAGGTGATGGTGGTCTCGTCGCCTCGCCCGGTCGGACACCTGCCTTCGCCAGGCCCCCGACAGGGCGGTGTCCGCGGCCTCGATCCATTCGTCGCTGAGGTACTGCACGACCTGACCCTACTGCTCTGGGCGCAGACCTGCCCAGCATGCCGTGTAGCGTGGACCCCGACCCGACGAGTACCGCCACGACCCCGATCCCGGAGTCGAGTTGTGGAACGAGTCGTACTACCTCGATTGGTTCAGCGACGATCTGACGGTCGGCGGCTACGTCCGCATCGGCTTCTATCCCAACCTGGCGAGCGGGGTCTGGTACTGGGCATGCCTGGTGGGTGAGGGCCGGCCGCTGGTGACGGTGATCGACCACGAGGTGGCGATGCCCGGCTCGCAGGACGTCGATGGAGGTCCGCGGACGACGGGCTCTGGGCCGACCACACGATCGAGACACCCAACGAACACATGTCGGTCAACCTGGAGGCGTTCGGCCTCGCACTCGAGGATCCGGCGGCGGTCTACGGCGACCCGCGGGGGGATCGGGTGCCGTTCGGTTTCGAGCTCGACTTCTACACCGACCGCGCCGCCTACCAGTGGCCGCCGGTGACGCCCCGCTACGAGATCCCGTGCCGGGTGCAGGGCGAGGTGCTGGTCGGCGACGAGAAGATCAGCGTCGACGGATGGGGCCAGCGCGACCACTCCTGGGGCGCGGCGCGGGACTGGTGGGCGAACCAGTGGTGCTGGTCGGCGGGCCGACTCGAGGACGGCACCCGCTTCCACGGAGTGGGCGGGCTCTTGCCCGGCCACGACTGGGGCGTCGTCGTACCGACTGGATCCGGACTCGACGGAGTTCGCCGAGAGCGACGAGGTGACTCTCGAGGTCGACGAGGGCCGCGAGCGGCTCCCGGAGTCGACGCAGCTCGGCTACTGCGGCCTCGACCTGTCGGTCACCCCGCTGGCGTTCTCGCCTGTCGGGCTGTGTCCACCCCGACGGACGGTCGGCTCGCCCGGTTCCCGCGGGCGCTGGCCCGCTTCGACGCCGCCGATGGCCGCACCGGCGGCGGCTGGATCGAGTGGAACCAGCCGCCCAGGGCTGAGACCGGGGCGAGCCGTAGGTTCCCCTGACGGATGCCGGCTGGCCGCGATGCGGGGTCTCGCACATCCGTCTAGCCGACAGGACGGTCCGAGCGCTCCCAGGCTGGGTTAGGGGGGCCGTCCACAGCGCTCTCAGCGGTGGTGTGGTCGACTGCCGTCCCACCATGTAGAAGTCGTCTGACCATCCCGGCGACAGCAATGCCGCCGGTCCATCGAAGCCGAAGACATCCACACCGACGCAGTGCTTGGCAACCCTGATTGGCACTGAGGCCTGACCGGCCGGTAGACGACGGTTTGCGCCGCACGGATCGCCGCAGCTTCCATCAGAGGCGCTGTGACGCACTCCGTCGTCCAGCGTGTTGATCGGCCCGTTCTAGTCAACAGTCATACCGAGGACCGGTAGTCACGCACCCGAGGAGACCCACTGAATCGGGGTACCGCCGCTCCGTCGCAGGTAGGAGCGCATGCCGCTCCGATGAACCGAAGCCGTTGAGCCGCAGCAGTAGTAGCTTCTTCCGGGTGTCCCCAGGCCCGTTAAGTCTGAGCTGTCGCTCCAGCTGTGATGCCACCCTGACCTGCTTCGTGGCGCATGTCATGAGTCGTCCACTACCTCATAACATGGGGCAGGACGGGCTTAAGGCAGCAACCCCTATGCTGAACTCGCGCAAAGCACGCCACCCTGGGTCACTGACGTTGCAGCAATGGGGGTCGGCGGATGTGCTATCGCCAGCGTCGTGATCCGACTCAGCCGGATTCGCTGGCGGGGTCCGGCGGCAGTTCGTTGAGCAGGTCCGCCAGGTCCGCGGCATAGGTCACCTGGTTGTGCTCGTCCAGGAATGTCCGGGCCTCGACCAGGTTCTGTCGCAGCCGGAATGTCAGGTAGTCCACGTACTCGGCGTGACGCTTGCGCGACTGGATCGAGCGCAGAGCGGCGGCGTCCGATGCGATGGCGGCGATGGCCTCGGCAGCGAAGTGAACGGCGGCGACATCCGCGCCGCGGCCTTCCTTGTAGCTGGCCGTCAGGCTCCGGTTGAGGTCCTGGACGACAGCCAGGTGCCCCTCCGCGGACTTCGCCCGTTGCTTCCATTCCTTCTTGCTGGCCACAGTTTTTCTCCGCTCGTGAATCCGGCCCGTGGGTGCGTCCCATTGCCCATCGGCAACACGAAGCTGAACTGGAGACATCTCCGCCGCTCCAACGCCCTTCGCCGCACCTCGCCGCCCTGAACCCTAGGGTCGGAAACGGTATGACACCCAAGCGGCCCGGCCTCACACTGCTTGCCACCGGACTCGGTCTGTTCATGGTGTTCCTCGACGCCACGATCGTGAACGTCGCCCTGCCGTCGATCCAGTCCGACTTCGACGTCGGCGAGAGTCGGCGTGCAGTGGGTGGTGGCCGCCTACAGCCTCACCATGGGCATGTTCATGATGACCTCGGCGTCGCTGTCGGACTACGTTCGGCAGGCGCAAGGCATACGTGATCGGAATCGTGCTGTTCGCCGTCGCGTCGCTCGCCTGTGGGCTCGCCCCCTCGCTCGCGGTACTCAACATCTCCCGTGCCGTCCAGGGCGTCGGAGCGGCCGTGGTGAACGTTGCCTCACTGGCCCTCGTCGGAGCGGCGTATCCCGAGCCGTCTGCCAAGGCCCGGGCGGTGGGCATGTGGACCGGCATCGCCGCGATCGGCATCGCCATCGGCCCGACCGTCGGTGGATTCCTGACCGAGCAGTTCAGCTGGCGGGCGGTGTTCCTGGTCAACCCGGTGGTCGGTGTGGTCACCATCGTGCTCACCTACGCCTGGGTTCGCGAATCGTCATCGGCGACCACGGCACAGCTTCGACGTCGTCGGGCCAGGCGATGTTCATCGTCGGGATCGGTGCGATCACCTTCGCCCTGGTCGAGGCGCCGGAGATCGGATTCGGATCCCCGCTGATCATCGGCTCCGTCGTCCTGTCGCTGGTGGTCCTGGTGGTGTTCGTGCGCTTCGAGCTGCGCTCGGACGACCCGATGATGGACGTGCGGGTGTTCAGCGACCGCGCCGTACACCGCGGCCATCGTCACCATGCTCGTCGGCGCTGTTCTGCGCCTACGGAACGCTTGCTGGTGATCACCCAGTACTTCCAGAACATTCGCGACTACTCAGCCCGAGGGTGCAGGACTGCTGATGTTGTCCTTCTCCGTTCCGTCGATGGTGTTCGCCCCCATCGCCGGTCGCCTGGCGGGCACGCTTCGGTGGCCGGCGACCGGCGCTTGGTGGGTCTCGCGCTCGTCACGATCGGCTCCGCCACGCTGGCGTTCTCCGCCGGGAGGTCCCTGGTGATCACCTGTGTGGGACTGTTCCTGCTCGGCTGCGGAGTCGGGCTGTCGGTGTCGCCCGCCACCGCAATGGCCATGGCCACGATCAGCCCGGAGCGCTCCGGCATGGCGTCGGGCATCCTCAGCACCCAGCGCGCCCTGGGTTCCACCGCCGGCTTCGCCGTGATGGGCAGCATCCTCGCGCTGGTGGTGGCGGATGCAGCTTCCCGAGCGACCTCGAAACGGTGATCCCGACAGCGCCGACCGTGACGAGGTCGTGGACGACGTGGTCGATGCCGCCAATCCGTCGGCGGTACCCGCCACGGTGGGTCCGAAGAGCGATCCCATCACCAGGCCGAAGTCATCGAGGTGGCCGACGAGGTCTTCGCCGATGGGATCCGGGCCGCCGAGTTGGTCGGGCACGGTCTTTGCACTCGGTGTGTTCGTCTTCGGTTGGGTGGCCTTCCCACGTGGGCGCAGACGAGGAGAGCGCAGAGGAGCTCGACCGTCGCAGCAGAGCTCGGACTCAGTCCCGATGAGCCGCCGATTCGCAAGGTCGTCGATGCTGCGCGGCAGCGGACCTGGGGTGTCGATCCAGCCGTACCGGTTCCCTGCAGGTACCCGCACCGCTGCCGAAGCCGCGGCAGGCGATCGGGGTGGAGTCGAACCGGATCGTGAAGAGCCTCGTGTTCGAAGTGGACGGACAGGTCGTCGTCGCCCTGGTGGGCGGTGCCGACCAGGTCGACGAGTCGCGACTGGCCGATGCGGCGAGGTGGCGCTACGCGTCGCCTCGACGCCGACGCGGTTCGCGTCGCGACCGGATTCGAGGTCGGGGGCGTGCCGCCGTTCGGCTTACCCCGAGGCCTGCCGCGTACATCGACAGTGCCCTGATTGCCGAGGAGACCGTGTGGGCGGCTGCAGGCACTGGCCGAGACGTCTTCGAGGTCGAGGTCGCAGAACTGGTGCGGTTGGCCGGCGCCGTTGTGGTGGGGCTGCGGGCCTGACCTACCGGGGCCCGACCTGCATGCCTGACGGGAGCGGGTCGGACGTGCTCGCCCACCGCACCCGACCGCTCTCCGAAAGGGTTCCCTCCATCCGGCGTGGCCGGGACGGTCCTGGGTCGTCGTCTCCGTCGACCTCACCGATGAAGATATGGAAACGTGAGGCCTCAGGACAGAGGCAGAACTACCCGGGTGGCGGCGGATGCTCCACGACGGTCGTGATGCCGCCGCGTGGGTTCTGGGTGAGCCGAACGGACACATGCGACACCGATGGCGCGTGTGCGGCCAGGCCGTCGTGGATTTCCACCGCGAGGTGCTCGGCGAAGATACGCCGGTCGCGGAACGTCACCAGCCACAGCTTCAGCGACTTGGACTCCACCGCGTGGGTGACAGCGGTGTAGGAGATCTCGGCCGTGTAGATGTCGGGCTGGATGCCCTCGACTGCCGGGCACAGAGCCTCCAGCTCGTCGGTTCGGAAAGTGACCCGAACCGGTGACTCGACCTCGAAGAACTCGAGTCGTCCGTACTCGTCGTCATGGACTGACCGTCCGAGCATCGAGTTCCTGGGAAGTCCCCCGAGGTTGTCGCCACCCGAGGAGTCCTCTGGTCCGACCGGGACATGGTCAGCCGCCGCACTCCTCCTGGAGATACTTGGTCACCGCGGCGTCAGCTTCTTTGTACTCGGGGGTTTCGAACGCGTCACTGCCATTGAGGAGGCCTTCCTCGGCGATCTGCCCTATGGCATCGGCGATCACATCGATGTCGTCGTGCAGGTCACTCGGTAGTTCGTCCTTCAGTGCTTCGGCCGTCTTCTGGGCATCACGGGCACCGTCTTCCCCACCGAGCGCCTCCAGGTACAGCGAGCTGTAGGCCGTCGCCATGCCGATGCAACCTTCGAGGTCGCCCAGGCCCGGAATGGAATCCGTGATGTCATCGAGGTCGGGGATGGTGGTTTCGCCGGAGTCGGAGCTGCCGGAGTCCGAGCTGCCGGAGGTGTCGCGCTCTTCGCTCGTTCTCGCCGCGGCTTCGGAGTCGCCGTCGTCGTTCGAGCAGGCTGGTGCGAGTAGTGCACCGAGGGCCAGCAGGGCAATCGGTAGAGCCAGTCGTAGCCGCATCGTTGCCTCCATATGGAGCAGGTTGTGGGTGGCTCGACCCGTTCGGGATGCCACCGGCCAGAGCGTAGCTCCGGGGATGCCGGGTCTGCGTCGTCCCGAGGCGGTATTCCTCAACCGATCTTGCGTTCTCCGAGGCGGCGGCGGTTGACCAGGTTCGCCTTCATGTAGTCCCGGTTCATCATGGCGATGAAGTCGATCGAGATCTCCTTGGGGCAGGCATCCTGGCATTCACCGTGGTTGGTGCAGCTGCCGAAGAACTCCTCCATGGTGTCGACCATCTCCACCGAGCGCGACCAGCGTTCGGCCTGGCCCTGGGGCAGCAGGTTGAGGTGCTGCATCTTGGCGGCCGTGAACAGGTTGGCCGCCGAGTTCGGGCAGGCCGCCACACACGCGCCACAGCCGATGCAGGCGGCCGCATCCATGGCCGAGTCCGCAGCATCCTTGGGGATCGGGATCTCGTTGGCATCCGGCGGCGCGCCCGTGTTGACGCCGATGTAGCCGCCGGCCTCGACGATGCGATCGAAGGCGGCCCGGTTGACCATCAGGTCCTTGATGACCGGGAAAGCCGCCCGCTCGCCAGGGCTCGATGGTGATGGTGTCGCCGTCACTGAACTGGCGCATGTGGAGCTGACAGGTAGCAGTGCCCTTCTGGGGTCCGTGCGCCTGGCCGTTGATCATCACTCCGCACATGCCACAGATCCCCTCGCGGCAATCGTGGTCGAAGGTGATGGCGTCCTTGTCGGCCTCGATCAGCTCCTCGTTCACGAAGTCGAGCATCTCGAGGAAGGACGCGTCGTCGGACACCTCGGTGGCGTGGGTCTCGAAGTGCCCGGGGGCATCGGGGCCGGGCTGGCGCCAGACCCGCAGGGTGAGGTTCAGCATCTGGCTCATTGGTTCCTCACTTGTAGCTGCGTTGGGTCAGCGCGACGTGCTCGAACTCCAACGGTTCCTTGTTCAGTACGGCGTCGTTGCCGATGTCGGGTCCGCCCGCATTCCCAGGCGGCGACGTAGGAGAAGTTCTCGTCGTCACGCTTCGCCTCGCCCTCCTCGGTCTGGTGTCTCCTCGCGGAAGTGGCCGCCACAGGACTCCTCGCGGTGAAGGGCGTCGCGGACCTTGAGCTCGGCCATCTCCATGAAGTCGGCCACGCGCAGAGCCTTCTCCACCGACTGGTTCATGCCGTCGGGGTCGCCGGTGATCTTGAGGTCGGACCAGAACTGGTCGCGCAGGGCGGGGATCTCCTCGAGCGCCTTCTTGAGGTCGGTCTCGTTGCGGCTCATCCCGCATTGCTCCCAGACGATCTTGCCCAGCTCACGGTGGTAGTAGTCCACCGAGTGGGTGCCCTTGATGGCCACGAGCTTGTCGATGCGGTCCTGCACCTCGGTTCGCGATTCCACGAAGGCCGGATCGTCGGTGGTAACGGGGTCGGTGCCCAGCCACTCCGCCAGGTAGCCGGCGACGGTGGACGGTGCCACGAAGTAGCCGTCCGAAAGCCCCTGCATCAGAGCCGAGGCGCCCAGCCGGTTCGCGCCGTGGTCGGAGAAGTTGGCCTCGCCGAGAGCGAACAGGCCGGGGATGTTGGTCTGCAGGTTGTAGTCCACCCACAGCCCGCCCATCGTGTAGTGGGTGGCGGGGTAGATGCGCATGGGCATCTGGTACGGGTTCTCGCCGGTGATCCGTTCGTACATGTCGAACAGGTTCCCGTAGCGCTCCCTGATGGTGTCCTCACCCAGGCGCTCGATGGCATCGGCGAAGTCCAGGTACACGCCGTTCTGCAGCGGACCGACGCCGCGCCCCTCGTCGACCACCGTCTTGGCGTTGCGGGAGGCGACGTCGCGGGGCACGAGGTTGCCGAAGCTGGGGTACTTGCGCTCCAGGTAGTAGTCGCGCTCCGCCTCGGGGATTTCAGCAGCGGAGCGGGCCTCATCGAGGGAATCGGTGGACCCAGATGCGGCCGTCGTTTCGCAGAGACTCCGACATGAGGGTGAGCTTCGACTGGAAGTCGTCCGCAGGCGGGATGCACGTCGGGTGGATCTGCGTGAAACACGGGTTGGCGAACGCCGCGCCCTTGCGGTGTGCACGCCATGTGGCGGTGACGTTGCAGGCCATGGCGTTGGTCGACAGGAAGTAGACGTTGCCGTATCCACCGGTGGCCAGCATCACTGCGTGGCCCGAGTGCGAGTTCACGTCTCCGGTGAGCATGTCGCGGGTCGTGATGCCCACTGCCCGACCGTCGTGCACCACCACGTCCAGCATCTCCATGCGGTTGTGCAGGGCTCACAGTGCCGAGGTGTATTTGGCGAGCCAGGGCCTGATAGGCGCCGAGCAGCAGCTGCTGGCCGGTCTGGCCCCGGGCGTAGAAGGTACGGGCGACCTGGGCGCCACCGAAGGAACGGTTGTCGAGGAGGCCGCCGTACTCGCGGGCGAAGGGGACGCCCTGCGCAGCACACTGGTCGATGATGTTGTTCGACACCTGGGCCAGGCGGTACACGTTGGCCTCACGACTGCGGTAGTCGCCGCCCTTCACCGTGTCGTAGAAGAGACGGAAGGTCGAGTCGCCATCGTTCTTGTAGTTCTTCGCGGCGTTGATACCGCCCTGGGCGGCGATCGAGTGCGCCCGCCTGGGGGAGTCGTGGTACGTGAAGACCTTGACGTTGTAGCCGAGCTCACCCAGGGTGGCGGCGGCGGCGGCGCCGGCGAGGCCGGTGCCGACGACGATCACCTCGAACTTGCGACGGTTGTGGGGGGCGACCAGTTTCAGGTCGAACTTGTGGTTGTCCCACTTGTCGGCCAGCGGGCCCTCGGGGATCTTCGAGTCGAGCGTGAGTGTCACGTGGTTCTCCTGGACGTCAGCCGACGACGCCGGTGAGCACGGCGATGGGGAACGAGACGTTGACGATGGTGATGGCTGCGGCGATGCCGGCGGCGATCGCCCGGCGCACGCCGTTGTAGCGGGGGCTGTTGAGGCCCATGGACTGGAACATCGACCAGGAGCCGTGGAACAGGTGTATGCCGAGAGCAATGTTGGCAACGATGTACAGGATTGCGACCGGCACCCGTTCCATGCTGGCCACGACGTTGGCGTAGGCCTCGCCCCGCACGAAGTCCGGGTTGACCCAGCCCCAGGTGAGGTCGGCGAGGTGCCAGACGAGGAACAGGAACACGATGATGCCCGTCCAGCGCATGGATCGGCTGGCGAAGTTGGCCGCGATGTAGTGGCGAGGCGACTGGTACTTGGTGGGGCGGACCGCTGGTTCATCCGCGTCAGCAGATGGCGGAGCCGATGTGGGCGACGAAGGCCACGATGAGCCCGATCCGCATGGCCCACAGCACCCACGTCCTCGGCATGATCGGATACAGCAGGGTGCGAAGCGACTCGGCGTAGACGTCGAAGTCGTGGGCACCGAAGAACATCTTGGTGTTGCCGAACGCGTGCGCGATCACGAAGCCGATCAGGGCGAGCCCGCTGAGGGCCATCACCCACTTTTGCCCACCGCCGTGGACAGGAAGTCCAGTGGCCATGGTTTGCGCGTTGCGGTGGGGGCCGTTGACCTCCGGGGCATCGGCTCCGGGGCGCTCAATGGCTTGGGTCATGCCCAGTGCCTCCGAGGGGTTGATCACAGCCGACCTCGTGCCGGCTCTTCTGAGAACCTACTTCGGCAGCTTCGATGGCGAAAAGCCTGTGGCTGCAACGGGCTCCCGGGTCGGGTCGGAACACGGCGGATCAGCGCCTTCGCAACTGTCGCTCGATGGACAGAATACGACAGGGATGCGCACTCAGGCGGGCGCCTCGACGCGCTTGGTCAGCGGTGGCCTGGCGAGTGCAGCAGTCGGAGAGGTCGTTGAGCAGCGAGTCGTAGTTGACCCTCCAACCCGCGAAGTCCGCCAGGCCTGCTCCCGGTCGGGTGCAGCGGAACCCCGGCTGCGGCCAGCTTGTCGTAGGTGGCGTCGAAGTCGGCACGGGTGATGCTGATCGGGTCGTCGGGTGACGGCTCCGGATCGAATTCGATGCGGTGCGGTGTCGGCGACGTCTCGCAGACACAGGAACCCGGACCGAATACACAACGCCGTGGAGGCGTCGAAGGGAAGATCCACCACCGCGACACGAAGTGCGGCGGCGTCCAGCACGGCTGCGGTCGTGGTCACCCACGACCGCCGTGGCGCCGCGGACCGGAACAGCACCACCATCGGCAGCGCCGTATGCGTCTCACGGGTCTCGGTCGAACCAGCGCGTCCAGTCCATCCAGATCCGATCGAGGTGGGTCGAGTCCGCGAGGCGGTGGTACCGCACCAGCATCTCCGCGGCCTCGGGCGGCGTGCCGGCGTAGGTCTCGAACTCGGTGGTGATCGCCTCGCGGCGGCTGTAGACGCCGTACATGGTCGGTAGGTAGGTGACCACCAACAGCGCGAGGATCGATATCGACACCGCGGCGGCGAGGAACTCGGCGGTGACCGCCGGGATGGTCTCGAGGTTGGAGAATCCCGAGGGTGAACAAGCTCGATCCAGCCGTCTCGTAGGCCTCGCGCCAGTTGCCGGTTCCGAGCGCCTTGAACACGAGTGTGAACCCGACGAGTGCCCCGTGAGCCACACGACAGGCATGCTCAACAGCGCGAACGCCGGCACGCCCGAGAGGATCAGGTGCTTGCGCCTCGGGGATCGAACAGCCGAACTGAGCGCCCTGCCGGTCCACTTGGCCACCGCGAAGGTGAGCGCGCGCCATGCGCGGTGTCCGTGACCGTCGGGCAGCACGACGGTGCGGGCGGCGGAACCGACAACGGTCCCCACGACTGACCAGCCGAGTACCAACAACAGGATGTCGGTTGCGCCGGAGACCGTGAGGAGCATCGTCACAGACTAGGGGTGCTCCGCGAACCGTCCCGGCGGGGTGGGTACTGTCATTCCGTGGTGGCCGAGTCGTCCGCAGAACCGGAACCGTCGTCCTCCGATGAGCCCTCGCCGGTCCCGCCCGATACCTCGGGGGATTCCTGGCCGCTCGCTCCTGTGGGAAGGGTGGTGGTCGAGGTGCGGCCCGAACCGGGTGCAGCCGAGGTCGTTGCCGACCGGTTGTTCGTGCTCGGAGCCTCCGCCGTTGCCGAGGGCGATGGCGGGTTCCTGGTGGCCGATCTGCCGCCGGCAACGGTCCGCGAACTCGAGCTGTGGTGTGACGAGGCCTGTGTTGCAGCCGAGATTCGGCTTCGTGAGGTGGATCCGTCGTGGGTCGACGGTTGGCGTGAGCACGCGACTGCGTACCGGGTGGGTCCATTCCTGGTGAGGCCACCGTGGGTGTCCGAGGCGGCGCTGGCGGGGGAACTCGAACTGGTGGTTGATCCCGGCCCGACCTTCGGGTCCGGGGGTCATCCCACCACCAGGATGTGTCTCGCCGCGCTGGCGACGATCGTGTACGGGGGCGAGTCGGTCCTCGATGTGGGGGTGGGCAGCGGAATCCTGGCAGTGGGCGCCCTGGCGCTCGGTGCCGGCAGCGCGGTCGGTGTCGACATCGACCCGAACGCGGCCGACGCGAGCCGGGCGTGCGCGGAGGCAAACGGGTTCCAACAGCGCTACCGGTTCAGAGCGGGCGGTATGGGCGCCGTCACCGATCGCTACGACATCGTGGTCGCCAACCTGCTGATCGGGACCATCGAGGAGCTGGGACCGGAACTGCGCAGTGTGTGCGCTCCCGGCGCAGCGATTGTCATCAGCGGTTTGCTCACGTCACAGCGCGAGCGCGCGCTGGCAGCGCTCGATGCTTCGGCTGTGGCCCCCGAGCTGGTGCTGGCGGAAGCGGACTGGACGGCCCTGGTTGTGCGCTGAACCACGTCCCGCTGGCTGGTGTGCCGGTCGAAAAACCCTCGAGCCCGTCGACGAGGGGGGAGGCGTCGACGGGCTCGGGTGGTGGGGGTTGGGATGCACCAAGGAGAACCAGGCCCGATAGGGAATGCTTCCCCCGATTTCGCACAATCCTGAGAAGTCTTTCATCCCGACGCGGCCCGGCCCGGGGAATCCCGTCTCAGGTGCGAGCGGCGGCCTCGGCCGCGATCCATGCGGAGGGCTTCGGCGTCCGGTCGCGGTCGATGAGGCCGAACTCCGCATCGAAACCGTGGGTCCACTCGTAGTTGTCGATGCCTGTCCACCAGAACAGCCCGGCCAGGTCGATCCCGCCCCGGCGAGCGGCGTCGACGATGTCGAGTACCTCGCGCATGTACTCACAACGCTGTTCGTCGGCTCCCGGATCGTCCGGGAAGGTACCCAGCCCCACCTCGCTGATCAGTAGGCGTCGGTCGGGGAGCTGGTCGGCGAGCCGGTCGATGCACTCCCGCAGACCCTGCGGGTACCGAACGTCACCGAGTGGTCCCTTCGGCCCGTCGGGAGGGTGGGGTCCCATGGCGCCGCTCTGGTCGACGGCAACGGCGCTGTAGTAGCTGAAGCCGATCAGGTCGAAGGCGCCCTCCGCGTCGGGCACCTCGATCGCCGCGCCGAAAGGGTCGTCGTACACGCCCCGTTGCACGAGGGAGATCCAGCTGCTCCAGAAGACGCGGTCGATGAGCTCTGCCCACTCCGAAGCCCGCTGTCGGGCGTCCTCGGCTGGGGGTCCGTTCTCGTCGGCCACGGCTCGAGCGGTCACCGGTGACAGGTTCATGATCGTGGCCACCGGCTGATCGCCTCCCCGGAGCAACCGCCAGGCGGCGATGTTGGCGAGGTGGGCTGCTCTCAGGGCATCGACGAAGCCCTCCAGGTCGGAGCGACCCGGGGGGTTGGTGCCCAGAAGCCAACCGGCGGCCGCATACGCCAGTGGTTCGTTCACCGGCATCCACCCGGTCACCAGGTCGCCGAAGGTCTCGGCCACCCAGTCGACATGGCGCGGCCAGAAGTACCCCAGCCCGCGATCGTCGACGAAGCCCCCCATGTCTTCGGAGAACCAGCCCGGGAGCGTGAAGTGGTGCATGCACACCCACGGATCGATCCCCGACTCGCGCGCAGCGATCAGCAGCTCGCGGTAGCGCTCGATCTCGGCCTCGTCGTGGTTGCCCTCGGTGGGCTCGAGTCGCGCCCACTCCAACGAGAGCCGGTGGTGGCGAAGCCCCAGCGATGAGAGCAGGGCGAAGTCGTCGCGGAACCTGGTGGCGAATCCGTTGCCGTCCCCCGAACGCGGGGCCCGCCCGAGGCTCTCCCACCGGCCCCAGTCGCTTCGCGGTGCTGCCCCCTCGGTCTGGGTGCTCGACGCCGCGGTCCCCCATATGAAGTCTTCGGCCGCGTCGCCCATGCCCTCATGGTGTCACGCACTGGGACCCCGGCAATCAGAAGCGGGCGAGCCGTCGCGGTCGCGGTTCGCGCACTGCGCGACTTGGGTAGGGTCTCGCCCATGTCGAAGCCAGCAACGTTGGGGGACCTGCGGTCATCGGGTTGGGAGTCCGTGCCCGTCAAGACCGAGATCCGGCGCAATGCCGCCGCTCGGATCCGAGCAGGGGAGCAGCTGTTCCCGGCGGTGCTCGGGTACGAGGACACCGTGTTCCCACAGCTGGAGAACGCTCTGTTGGCCGGCCACGACATGATCTTCCTTGGCGAACGCGGCCAGGCGAAGACCCGCATGATCCGTGAGCTGGTCGACCTGCTGGACGAGTGGATGCCCATAGTCGAGGGATCGGAGATCAACGACGATCCCTACGCTCCCGTGTCGGCACACGCCCGATCGCTCGTGGACGAGATGGGAGCCGACACCCCGATCGCCTGGGTGCACCGCTCCCTGCGCTACGGCGAGAAATTGGCCACACCGGACACGTCGATCGCGGACCTCATCGGTGAGGTCGATCCCATCAAGGTCGCCGAGGGGCGCTATCTCTCCGACGAGCTCACGCTCCACTACGGACTGGTGCCCAGGACCAACCGCGGGGTGTTCGCCATCAACGAGCTTCCGGACCTGGCGGAACGCATCCAGGTCGGTCTGCTCAACGTGCTCGAGGAACGCGATGTGCAGATCCGTGGATACAAGGTCCGCCTGCCCCTGGATGTCCTGCTGGTCGCGTCTGCGAACCCCGAGGACTACACCAACCGCGGTCGACTCATCACGCCGCTCAAGGACCGGTTCGGTTCCCAGGTGCGTACTCACTACCCGCTCGACGTCGAGACCGAGGTCACGATCATCCGCCAGGAGGCCGAGCCCTTCGAGGCCGATGGTGTGACGGTCCGGACCCCCGACCACATGACCGAGATCGTGGCCATGCTCAGCCAACTCGCCCGCCAGAGCGCCCACATCTCGCAGCGCTCGGGGGTCTCGGTGCGGCTCTCGGTGTCGAACCAGGAAGTGATGATCGCGAATGCCGCCCGTCGTGCCCTGTCCTCGGGCGACGACGAGGTGGTGCCCCGCATCTGTGATCTGGAGGCCCTCCCGGCGTCCACCGCGGGCAAGGTCGAGATCGAGACGCTGGAGGACGGTCGGGACGGCCAGATCCTCGACCATCTCATCCGTGCCGCCATCCTCGAGGTGTTCCGCGATCGGGTCACACCCCAGCAGCTGACGGCGGTCGTGGAGCAGCTCGAAGAGGTCGATCCGGTGGAGACTGGGGAGGACATCTCCTCGACCGACTACCTCGCCCTCTTGGAGTCGGTACCTGCGCTCCGTGGCCCGGTGACCGAGCTGGTCGGTGCCGAGCCGACTCCCGGCGAGGCGGCCTCGGCGATCGAGCTGGTGCTCGAAGGCCTGCACCTCTCCAAGCGCCTCAACAAGGACTCGGTCGGGGCGCGGGCCCAATACAGGCCCCGCTGACCGTCGACCACGGGCCTCGCAGAGGATCTGTTGTCGACGGCCGAGATCGAGGATCTTCGGGCATCGCTGTGCGCAGTTGCCGACCCGGCAGCGCGCCCAGGCGATGTCCCACTACGTCAGGGACCGCTACCCGTTCCTGGGAGTGACATCGCCGGACCGTCGGTCGGCGCAGCGGACCTATTTGGCCGATGCGGCAGCCGCCGGACCTGACGCATGTGTCGCGGCTGCGAAGGCGCTGTGGGGCGAGCCGGAACGCGAGTTCCAGTACGTGGGCTGCGACCTGCTGCGTCGGGTCGCCGAACGCCTGCCCGCATCGTCGCTCGAGGATCTTCGTCATCTCGTGGGTTCGAAGTCGTGGTGGGACACAGTCGACTCCCTGGCCAAGGTGGTTGGTGCTGTCGTGGTCAGCCACCCCGAACGGGCGGGGGACCTCGATGCCTGGGTCATGGACGACGACATGTGGATCGCCCGGGCGGCGATCCTGCACCAGCTGGGGCGAAAGGAGGAGACCGATCCAGAGGTCGTTGTTCCGATACTGCAGGGCTCGTATCGACGACCGGGACTTCTTCATCCGCAAGGCGATCGGCTGGGCGTTGCGCGATATGGCGCGCAGCTTCCCCGACGAGGTCTGGGGGTGGGTGGACGCTCATCCCGAGTTGTCGGGGCTGTCACAGCGCGAAGCGACGAAGCATCGTTGACGCGGGGTGCCTCCGGGCAGGCCGGGAGCCTCGGCCGCCGGACGCGCCGTCGGTCCCACAGGTAGCCTTCGCCCATGACACGCCCCCGGTTCCGCTACTCACCCTGGGACGGAACCCAACGGGGATTCGAGCTCGACGCGCTCGACGTGATGGGTGAGCTCACCGACGATCTGCTGTACCACGGCGACGTCAATGCCGCCCTGCGCCGGATGCTCCAACAGGGCTTCGAGGACCGTAACGGAGAGCGTGTTCAGGGCATGCGCGAGATCCTGGAACAGCTGAAGCAGCGCCGCGAGGAGACCCTCGACCGCTTCGATCTCGGAGGGGTTTACGACGAGATCGCCGAAGAACTGGGCGAGGTCATCGAACAGGAACGACAGGCGATCGACCAACGGCTGCGGGACGACCTCGCCTCGGGTGATCCGCGTCGTTCCGAGTTGGCCCGGCAGTCCTCGGATGAACGGCACCTCGAGCTCGACATGCTCCCGCAGGATCTTGCGGGTCAGGTGAAGGGTCTCGAACAACACGACTTCGTATCGCCCGACGCGGAGCAACGATTCGCCGAGCTGACCGAACGGCTGCGTGAGCAACTCATGCAGCAGTACGTCGACCAGCTGTCCGGCGCGGTGCAGGACATGTCGCCCGAGGACATGGCCGCGCATGAAGGACATGATGGCGGCGCTCAACGAGATGCTCGAGCAGCGCAACCGCGGCGAGGAGCCGGACTTCGATGCGTTCATGTCCGAGTTCGGTGACTTCTTCCCCGAGAACCCCCAGACCCTCGACGAACTCCTGGAGATCATGGCCCGCCGCATGGCGGCGGCCCAGGCGATGCTCAACTCGATGACGCCCGAGCAGCGGTCACAGCTGCAACAGCTCAGCGAACAGCTCCTGGAGGACATGGATCTGAGATGGCAGGCGGACCAGCTGGGCCGCAACCTCCGAGATGCCTTCCCGGACGCGGGCTGGGACAACTCCTATCAGTTCGAGGGAGCCGATCCCCTCGACATGTCCCAGGCCATGCAGGCCATGGGGGAGTTCGGCGATCTCGATCAGCTGGAGCAGATGCTCAAGGGTTCCCCGCAGCCCGGCGCCCTCGGTGAGGTGGACACCGATCGCGTGCGCGAGCTGCTGGGGGAGCAGCCGGCAGCCAGCCTCGAGCGCATGGCCGAGATCACGAAGATGCTCACCGAGGCGGGTCTCGTGGAACAGAAGGAGGGCCGCCTCGAACTCACCCCGGCCGGGCTGCGCCGACTCGGACAGAACGCGCTGGAGGAGTTGTTCGGGACCCTCGCCAAGGACCGCCTCGGGGGCCATGAGCGGGAGCGGTTGGGGATAGGTCACGAACGGGCGTACCAGACCAAGCCCTATGAGTACGGGGATCCGTTCAACCTCGACATCAACCGCACGATCGGCAACGCGGTGATGCGGGGCGAGGGTTCCCCGGTCCGTCTGAGCGCCGACGACTTCGAGATCGAACAGACCGAGCAGACAGTCCGGGTATCGACCGTGCTGATGTTGGACCTGTCGCTGTCGATGCCGATGCGCGACAACTTCCTTCCCGCCAAGAAGGTGGCGATGGCCCTTCACAGTCTGATCTCGATGCAGTACCCGCGGGACTACATGGGACTGGTCGGGTTCTCGGAGGTGGGGCGCATCCTCACCCCGGCACAGCTGCCCGAGGTCAGTTGGGACTTCGTGTACGGCACCAACATGCAGCACGGTTTCCAGCTCGCTCGCCAGCTGCTCTCGCGCGAGACGGGCACCAAACAGATCATCATGATCACCGACGGCGAGCCGACCGCTCACATCAACCGGTTCGGCGAACCCGAGTTCCACTACCCGCCGGTGCGCGAGACCGTGGACGCAACCTTGCTCGAGGTCGCCCGCTGCACTCGCGAGGACATTCGGATCAACACGTTCATGTTGGATCCCGACCCCGGGCTGCAGCGGTTCGTCGAGAACCTCACCAAGATGAACCGGGGGAGGGCGTTCTTCACCTCTCCCGAGACACTCGGCGACTACGTGCTGGTCGACTTCCTGGACCAGCGGCGCGACCTCTTGAAGGGTCGTCGCTGACCCCGGATATCGGCGGATTAGCCGGTGAAGTCACTCCGGTGGTGGCACTGGGTGCTGTTTTCCGTCACACCGAGGTGTGATTCCCACGTTACGTGAGATACGCGCCATCCTTCGTGGAAAAACAGCTTGACGCCCCCGAAGTATCCGGCAAGGATACGGATCACACCGATGTAATTACACCGGTGACGCCAAGGTGCGACACCCGCACGGCAACGGGCCGTGGAGTGCCGTCACCACCACACGCAGCCGAATCAGGGATCACTGGGGATCATTGACCGGGTGCGCGGGAGGGATATATGAGCCAGACGATGAGCCAGAGCCCCGAGTCCATTGTCGAGACCGAAGTCGGCCTCGAACCCGTGGAGCCGGAGGAGAGTTGGCAGAACTACGCCAACTGCCTGGGAGTGGACCCCGATCTGTTCTTCCCCGAGCGCGGTGCCTCGACCAAGGAGGCCAAGGCGGTGTGCCGGGCATGTGTCGTGCGCGAGGACTGCCTGGAGTACGCGCTGGAGAACAGTGAGAAGTTCGGTATCTGGGGAGGCTTGAGCGAGCGCGAGCGTCGCCGTTTGCGCCGTGCCCGTGCCCTGGCTCGCGCCGCCAAGGAGACCCGGACGGCCTGACGTCCCGTTCCCACCCGCGTGTCGGCTGGGGCCGAGCCCTGGTCGACCGGGTTGGCCGACTCAGAGGTCGCCGTGTGGTCCGAGGTCGCTGGCTGGTCTCAGCACCACGAGGTCGGTGACCACGACGTCAACGGACACATCCCACGGCTGGGCTGCGATGGCGTCGCAGCGCTGGTTGTCGAATGCGACTCCGATGAGTCTGGGTCTGGCGGGATCGTCTCCGCTGCGTAGTCCTCCGAGAGCCCGGTCGTAGTAGCCGGCCCCGAAGCCCACACGGTTGCCGAGGTCGTCGATGGCGACGCAGGGAAGGACCACGGCATCCAGGTCCGCAACGGCCACGGCATCCCCCTTCGGCTCGCCGATGCCGTAGCGGTTCGGCTCGAGCACGCTGCCCGGCTCCCAGGGCACGAAGTCCATCGAACGGTCCGGGGGATCGCCGCCGGTAGTCCCACGGCCTTCCTGAACGCGATATCCGCGGGAGGTGCAGGCGTACGCCTGCCGCGGCGAGCGCTCCCCACAGGGCGTCGAGATCGACCTCCGCCCGGGTGGCCACATAGGCCGCAACTGACCGGCCCTGGCGAAGCTCGGGGAGTTCCGCCAGGAGGTCTGCGATAACAGCGCTGCGCCGGGCACGTTCCGTTTCCGACAGAGCCAGTCGTGAACTCAGGCCCGTTTCGCGGGCTGCGCTCACCTCCGCTGCGTCCCGCTCGACCATTCACCGACGATACGCCCTGGTGAGGGTGTGGGGATCCGACGCGGTACGCTGCGTCTCATGTTCAGTGGCAACGAATGGCTGATCGTCGTGATCATCGCCCTGGTTCTCTTCGGCGGATCTCAGATCCCGAAGCTCGCCAAGAATCTCGGCTCTGCGCAGACCGAGTTCAAACGCGGTCTGGCTGAGGGCAAGGGTGAGGACGAGGAAGCCGAGACCGAAGAGGGCAGCACGAAGGAGTGACGCCTCACGGTGTCGATCCCCGAGGTGGTCCGATCGACCCAGGTCAGCGTCGCGTCACTGCTCGGACCGCTAGCGCCACTGTCAGTTCTGTGTAGTGAGTCAGATCCAGGCGCTCAGCCGGCGGGTCTCGTGGCTCAGCTGGACACGGTTTCCATCTGGGAGCGCTCGACGTCGTTGCGGCGACGAAGCCATAGCGCGCGCTCGGACGCAGCGCGACTTGATGATCCGGCGTCGCTGACGTTCCGAGGTTCCACCCCAGACGCCGTGATCGATGCGGTTGTCGATGGCGTACTCCAAGCACAAGGACTGCACGGGGCAGTCCTCGCAGACCCGCTTGGCCACCTCGACACCCACGCCGTCGGACGGGAAGAAGAGCGACGGTCGGCGAGTGGCACAGTTGCCCTCCGCCATCCACTTGGTCTCGGCGGTGTTCTCCATACGTGGATAAGACGCTTCGGGACGGTGTTTTGTTCCAACGGGGCTCGCCGAAGGCGCTCCTGGCTGAGATCCCCATCAGCTGAGGCAGCTGATATGGGCAGTACGGGGCCCCGAACGAGCCTGCTCTGAGAGCACTCTCGGAGACCTGTTGGTCGCGAGGTTCGCATCGGCATCCAAATGCCCCATACTCGGCCCATGCACCCTGATGATCCGACGCACGGAGCAGCACCCACCCCTGAGTCCCCGGGCGGTCCGACGGCTGCCTGGCGTCCACAGCGGCCGGCCAATCCGCCGACCGCCCACACCCTGGCTCCCCCAACCGCTTCAGGTCCGACCGCTGGCGTCCGGACCGAACCAATCGCCCAGCACGGGTGGAGGCGACAACCCCTCCTCGTCTCCACCCGTGCAGGCATGGCAGGCGCCGGGCAGCTGGTCTGCTCCACAGGCCACCGCCCGCCCCGCCACCGCGCAGATTCCCACCGTTGTCGGCGCATCTCCTCCCGGACCTCCTCCTGCCGGCAGCCTGGCTGGGGCAGCGACTCCCATGGGGTCGGGTGAGCCTCGTGGACGCAAGGGTGGTGGTCGGCATCAAGGCCGCGCTGATCGGTGGGCTGGTCGGAGCGATCGTCGCCGGCGGGGTGACCGCGGCTGCCATGACCATCCGGGCCGATGATTCGGCGCCCGCAGCCGCCGCGAACGCCTCGGTTCCGACCCGCAACTCGAACTCGATCAGCAGGCGAATCGCTCGACATCAGGGCGTTGCTGGAGAAGGTGCAACCGTCGGTGGTGTCAATCCACACCGGCACCCGCGAGGGCGAGGCGGCCGGGTCCGGGATCGTTCTGAGCGAGGACGGCCTGGTGCTCACCAATGCCCACGTGATCGAAGGCGCAACCGTCATCGAGGTCGACTTCGCCGACGGCCAGACCGTCGAGGCGAGGGTGCTCGGTTCAGCGCCCGAGGCCGACGTCGCGATCGTGCAGGCCTCCGGGCTGGACGGAGCGGTGGTACCCGCCGAGCTGGGCTCGTCGGGCGACCTCCTCGTGGGAGATGACGTCGTCGCCATCGGCAACGCCCTCAACCTCGGTGCCGAGCCCAGCGTCACGACCGGCATCGTCTCGCAGACCGGTCGCTCCATCAGTGCCCCCGACGGCACGGTGCTAGATGACCTGATCCAGACCGACGCCGCCATCAACCCCGGCAACTCCGGTGGCCCGCTGATCAATGCGGCTGGACAGGTGGTCGGCGTCAACACCGCGATCCTCGCCGATGCTCAGAACATCGGTTTCGCACTCGAGATCGATTCGATCCGCGACCTCATCGATGACCTCCGCGCCGGCAAGGAGGCACAGAAGGATCGTGCTGTTCTCGGCGTTGCCACCTTGGACGTCGCCCGGATCGACAACGACGTGGCGGACAGGTTCTCGGTGACGGCGACCTCCGGCGCGTTCGTGCAGGACGTCACGGCCGGCTCGGGAGCCGATGTGGCCGGACTCGAGGCCGGTGATGTGATCCTCGAGGTCGACGGCCGCAGGATCCGCACGTCGGAGGACGTCGGGCAGGTCGTGCGCTCGATGGAGGCGGGCGACAGCATCACGCTCGTCATCGAACGAGGCGGCATCGAGCAGTCGGTGAACGCAACCCTCGGATCGAACTGATTACAGGCGCCCCGTGCGCTGCGCGCCTCGAGTGCCGGGAACTCTGCCCGCACTCGGGTCGCCACTGTGGCGCGGTGGCTCTCGGGTCGGGTGGCTGTGCTGCTCGGGTCGGGTGATAGCGGAGCGGTCGTCTATCCTCGATCGGATGCCCGAGTACGCAAACGTCGACGAGGAGGGCGAGGAGCAACTGCCCCCCGTCGCCACCGCCACCATCACCTACACGGGTCCGACCGCGCCCCACTGGGAGATCACTTCCGAGGACGGTGACCCGGAGCTGATCGATGCCTTTCGAACCAGGGTCATGGCCCGCCTGATGCTGCTTCCTCCCCATGATCCCCAGTTCAGGCGCAACCGGGACCGGGTGAAGCGTGACGGCGACGGGGAACGGATCGCCGTGGTCTGGGTCACCGGAATCCCCGAGCACGACGCCCTGTCCTCGTAGTAACTGACGTTCTGGCCTCGAAGCATCTGGCGTGGTGGCACCCGGGCGCCCTCGCCGGGCGGTGTCGCATCCCTAGACTGAGCGCATGCCCGATTCCGCCGAGACCGATGTAGCTGACCCAGGTCTGCGGTATCTGAACCGGGAGGTGTCCTGGCTCGACTTCAACGCCCGTGTGCTGGCCCTGGCCGCGGATCCCGCCACGCCGGTGCTGGAACGGGTCAAGTTCCTCGCCATCTTCAGCTCGAATCTCGACGAGTTCTTCCAGGTCCGCGTCGCCGGCCTGAAGGACCAGATCGCAGCCGGCGTCCGTAGTCGCACCCCCGACGGTCGGACCGCGTCCGAACAACTGGAGCTGATCACGGGGCGAGCGACCGAGCTCTCGGCACGCGCGGACGAGATCTTCCTCGGTCCCGTGTGTTCGGACCTTGCCCGAGCAGGGATCCGCTTCTCCACCTGGGCGCAGCTCGACGACGACGATCGCGAATGGCTGGCCGCGGAGTTCGACCGCCGGATCTTCCCCGTCCTCACTCCGCTGGCCGTCGACCCCGGTCACCCGTTCCCCTACATCTCGAGCCTCTCGCTCAACCTGGGAGTGCTGGTCCGCGATCCCGTGACCGAGGAACGCCGATTCGCCCGGGTCAAGGTCCCGTCGCTGCTCCCACGGTTCGTGATCATGCCGGACGGCGAGCGCTTCGTTCCGATCGAACAGGTGATTGCTGCCCACATGGCCGAACTCTTCCCGGGCATGGAGGTGGAGGACAGCGTTGCGTTCCGGGTAACCCGCAATGCGGATCTCACAGTCGAGGAGGAGGAGGCCGACGACCTCCTGGCGGCCATCGAGCTCGAGCTGCGCCGCCGCCGGTTCGGCAAGGCCGTGCGTCTCGAGGTGGAGGACGACATCTCCTCGGAGTCGCTGGACCTGATACGCGACGAACTCGAGCTCGAGGACGACGACGTGTTCGCGCACGATGCGCCGATCAGCCTCGACGGCCTGTGGTCGGTGTACGCGCTGGAGCGCGACGACCTCAAGTACGAGGACTTCCAGCCCGTGACCCAGCGACGTCTCCACCCGGACGAGGACGACGCCGAGCGCGACATCTTCAGCGTGCGTATCCGAGGGCGACGTGTTGCTGCACCACCCGTACGACAGCTTTGCGTCGTCGGTGGAGGAGTTCATTCGCCAGGCTGCTCGTGATCCCCATGTCCTGACCATCAAACTCACGCTGTACCGAACGTCGGGCGACAGCCCGATCGTCGCCGCGCTGATCAAGGCCGCCGAACGGGGCAAGCAGGTGGTGGCCCTGGTGGAGTTGAAGGCCCGCTTCGACGAGGAGAACAACATCGAGTGGGCCCGGCGCCTGGAGCGTGCAGGGGTACACGTCGTCTACGGCCTGGTGGGACTCAAGACCCACACCAAGACCTGCCTGGTCGTGCGCGAGGAGGGCGACGGAGTTGCCCGCTACTGCCACGTCGGCACCGGCAACTACAACTCCAAGACCGCCCGCCTGTACGAGGACTTCGGTCTTCTCACGAGGGACCGGGCGCTGGGATCCGACCTGACCCAGTTGTTCAACTATCTGACCGGCTATGCCCGCGATGTTGTCTACGAGAAGCTCCTCGTGGCACCCCACACCCTTCGTCCGCGGATGGTGGAACTGATCCGCCGGGAGCGGGCAGCCGCGCCGGGCACCGGCCATGTCCTCATGAAGATGAACAGCCTCGTGGACGCCGACATGATCGATGAGCTCTACGCGGCATCTGCGGACGGCGTCAAGGTCGACCTGATCGTGCGGGGCATCTGTTGTCTGCGGCCCGGCGTTCCCGGGCTTGTCGGACAACATCACCGTGCGCAGCATCGTCGGCCGCTACCTGGAGCACTCCCGCATCTACCGCTTCGCCAACGGGCGTGGCGCCGGCAACCCGGTGCACTACATCGGATCTGCCGACCTGATGCCCCGCAACCTCGATCGTCGGGTGGAAGCCGTGGTCCCCATCGAGGACGCTGGCGCTGCAGGAACGCCTCGACGACGTGCTGAAGGTCTCCCTCGAGGACGACGTGCTGGCCTGGGAACAACTCGACGACGAGTGGTCCAAGCTGGAACGTGGCGGTCGCGGCAGGCTCCGAGACCCACCTCGAGCTCGAGGACCGGGCGCGAGAAGCGCGCCGAGGTGGGGATGCGGTGAGCGCTGCCGCCACTATCCGGGCAGCCGGGGGCGTCGTATGGCGGCCTCGGGCCGGCGGCGTCGAGGTAGTGCTGGTGCACCGTGACCGCTACGACGACTGGACCCTGCCAAAGGGCAAGCTGGACCGCGGCGAGACCCACAAGGAAGCCGCGCTGCGCGAGGTGTTGGAGGAGACCGGCATCGACTGTCGGCTGGGCCGAAAGCTGGCCACTCACCGATACGACACCGTCGCTGGGCCCGAAGCGGGTGAAGTGGTGGGCGATGCAACCCAACGACGGCGAGGGTGAGGGGTCCGGCCCGGAGGATCCGGCCGAGATCTCCGCCGTTGAGTGGCTCGACTTCGAGGATGCCTGGCACAGGGTCACGTACCGGGTGGACCGTGACGTGCTGGCGGCATTCGCCGAGGGGTCCTCGGCTACGAGATGGCCTGACCAGAGCGGTTCCCGGCGCCCGGTCACATGGGTGCCCCCGAACTTTCGGACCTGTTCACCTGTCGTTCACCTGTCGGTCGGCCGGGCGTCAAGCCTGGTTACCTAGCTTCCGCGTCGTCGGTCGGATCCCCCGTCGACGACGAATGCAAGAACCAAGGAGAGTTCCCTTGAAGCTCACCCGAAACGGTCGTTGGACCAAATACCTGGCCGTGCCGCATTGCCGGCGCCCTGATCTGGGCGCGTGCAGCAGCGACGACGACGAAGACACGGGCAGCGGCGACACCGACGGCCGGTGACGCGGCCTCCGGGACAGTCGTCAGTCTCCGGATCGTCCACCGTCGAGCCCATCACGATCGCGGTGGCCGAGCAGTTCCACGGCCGAGAACCCCGACGTCAACGTCTCGGTCGACGGCCCCGGCACCGGCGACGGCTTCGAGCTGTTCTGCAACGGCGAGACCGACATCAACGACGCCTCCTCCAAGATCAAGGACGAGCAGATCCAGGCATGCGAGGACGCAGCGGCATCGAGTTCATCGAGCTCCGGATCGGCAACGACGGCATCGCCGTGATGACCAACGACGGCCAACGAGGCGGTGACCTGCCTGACCGTCGGCGACATCTACGGCCTGGTCGGCCCCGAGTCCCAGGGCATCGACACCTGGGCCGGTGCGAACGAACTGGCCACCGAGGTGGGCGGCGAGGGCGACCTGCCCGACGCCCCGCTGGAGATCACCGGTCCCGGCGAGGAGTCCGGCACCTACTCGAGCTTCGTCGAGCTGGCGCTCGAGGACATCGCCGAGGAGCGCGAGCAGGAGGCGCGAGACCCGGCCCGACTACCAGGCCTCCGCCGATGACAACGTGATCATCCAGGGAATCCAGGGCTCCGACACGAGCTTCGGCTGGGTCGGCTTCGCCTTCGCCCGCGATGCCGAGGGCGTCAAGGTGCTCGAGGTCGACGAGCGGTGAGGGATGCGTCGCACCGACCGACGAGACCATCGCCGACAACACCTACCCGCTCAGCCGCCCGCTGTTCATCTACGTGAACAAGGCCAAGGCCGAGGAGAACCAGTCGCTCACCGACTTCGTCGACTTCTACCTCGACGACGCGATCGCCTCGGTGTCCGACGTCGGCTACGTCGACCTGCGTCCGAGGACAGCTCGACCGAGACCCAGGAGCGCTGGGAGTCCATGACCACCGGCGCCGCCTGATCGTTCCCAGTCCATCCGGGGCCCCGGGATCGCCTGAGCAGGGCGTTCCGGGGCCCGGTCCGACCGGCAACGCAGCCGGTCGGACCGACCGTCCTCCACCCTGCCTGGCGAGGATCGTACCCGAGCACAGATGACCAGGAGATCGGGTGTCCAGACATCGGCCTGAGCCAACCCCCACAGGTCACCGATCGATGACCTGGTGGGCGACACGCGGCGGACGCGCACCGAGCGGATCGTGCGGCGCGTCCTCTTCGGCCGCCGCGTTCACCTCGGTCGCTGATCAGTGCTGCAATCGTCCTCTCGCTGATCGGTGAGGCCTGGACCTTCATCTCCCAGGTCGAGCTGCTCAGCTCGTCGACCGACGGGTGGTTCCCCCGTCGTGGCCAGTACGGCATCAGCACGATCGTCGTCGGGCAGCCTCCTGGTGACCGCGGTGGCGATGATCGTGGCCGTCCCGCTCGGGTCTGGGCGCCGCGATCTACCTCTCGGAGTACGCGTCGCCGCGGGTCCGCAAGGTCCTCAAGCCCGACCACTCGAGATCCTCGCCGGGATCCCCTCGGTCGTCCTCGGCTTCTTCGCCCTGTCGTTCATCGCTCCGGAGATCATCCAGCGGATCGTTCAGCGAGGCGACAACCTTCTCGATGGCCGCCGCCGGCGTCGGTGTCGGCATCCTGGTCATCCCCCTCATGGCCACCATCTCCGAGGACGCCATGCGGTCGGTCCCCGATGCCCTGCGCGAGGCCTCCTACGGGGTGGGGGCCCGCAAGATCACCACCACGGTCAGGGTCGTGATCCCGGCCGCGGTGTCGGGGCTCGTGGCCGCGTTCATCGTCGCCGTGTCCCGTGCGATCGGCGAGACGATGGTCGTCTTCATCGCCGCCGGTGCCACCGGCGGCGCCCTGTTCACCGCCGACGTCTTCGGACCCGGTCAGACCATGACCGCTGCCATGGCGTCGCAGGCCGCCGGCACCGATCAGGTCGCGCGGAGCCGGCCTCACCTTCCAGAGCCTCTTCTTCGTCGGCCTGCTGCTCTTCCTGTTCACCCTCGTGCTGAACCTGTCCGCCGACCGGTTCGTGCGCAAGGTCCGTCAGGTCTACTGATGGATCAGCCCGATCGGCATCCACCGTCCACTCCGTCCTTGTGTTCCGAGTACAGGAAGCTGCCATGAGCGTCATCTCCACACCCGCCGGCGTGGGTGGGTCCGTTGCCGGCGACAAGGTCCGCAAGGCCATCGTCGGCGGCCGCTCCGATGTCCGCGGAACCGTCTTCATGCTCGTCATGCTGCTGTGCCTGCTGATGTCGGTGGTGATCCTCGGCGTACTCGTGGTCGACATCGTCCTGCTGGCCGAGCCGGTGCTCACCGACCGGCTCGGCGACTTCCTCGGCGGCACCCTGGCTCGCAGCCGCAGACCTCGGGCATCAGTACAGGGCCTCAAGGGAACGTTCTGGATCGGTGTGTTCACGATCGTCATCGCCTTCCCGCTGGGCATAGCGGCGGCGATCTACCTGGAGGAGTACGCGCACCACCAGAGCCGGATAGCCAGATTCATCGACATCAACATCCGCAACCTGGCCGGTGTGCCCTCGATCGTCTACGGCATCCTCGGGCTGACCATCTTCGTCAAGGCGCTGCAGGACATCACAGGCCCGGACTCGAACGGCAACAGCATCATCGCAGCCGGCCTCACCCTGGCCGTGCTGGTCCTACCGATCGTGATCATCACCAGCGCCGAGGCGCTCCGGGCCGTGCCCACATGGCCTGCGCGAGGCAGGGTTCGGTGTCGGTGCCACCCGTTGGGAGGTGACCCGCCACCATGTCCTGCCCTACGCGGCGCCCGGGATCCTGACGGGTACCGTCCTGGCACTCGCCCGGGCGCTCGGCGAGGCGGCGCCGCTGATCCTGGTCGGTGCCACGACCGGTTTCCTCGGCAGGCCAGACCGAGTTCTTCGACCTGGCGTCGCTGCAGGACAGGTTCACGGCCCTGCCGATCGTCATCACGACCTGGGCAGGCCGGCCGGGACAGGAATGGGAGCAGGTCACCGCAGCTGCCATCATCGTGTTGTTGGTCGTCGTGATGATCGCCAACGGCGCCGCGATCATCCTCCGAAACCGATATCGAGAAGAAGAGGCACGGATCGACATGACCGATCAGACCCAAGTCCCCGTCCGCCCGGAGGTAATCGTGGATCCAGTCGCCGGCGACCGCACCGCCCAGCCCGGGGTCGGATGTGCACCCGGAGGTCCCTCGGCGCAGCAGCCGGCCGACAAGGTCAGCGTGTTCTCCGTCCGTGGACCTCAACGTCTACTACGGCGCCTTCCGCGCCGTGCGCGACGTCGACGTGGAGATCTACCAGCACGAGATCACCGCCTTCATCGGCCCGTCGGGCTGTGGCAAGACCACGGTGCTGCGCTGCTTCAACCGGATGAACGACCTGATCGAGATCGCCAGGGTCGAGGGCACGATCGACTACCACGGTGTGAACCTGTACGACCCCCAGGTGAACCCGGTCGAGGTGCGTCGCCGCATCGGCATGGTGTTCCAGAAGCCGAACCCGTTCCCCAAGTCCATCTACGACAACGTCGCCTACGGACCGAGGATCGTCGGGGGAGAAGAAGTCGGACATGGACGACATCGTCGAGAAGGCGCTTCGCAGCGCCGCCCTGTGGGACGAGGTCAAGGACCGCCTCGGCGACTCCGGCATGGGCCTATCCGGGGGCCAGCAGCAGCGGCTCTGCATCGCGCGGGCCATCGCCACCGACCCCGAGGTGCTGCTGATGGACGAGCCGTGCTCGTCGCTGGACCCGATCGCCACCGCGCGCCATCGAGGACCTGATGCAGGAGATCAAGGCGCTACTACACGATCGTGATCGTGACCCACAACATGCAACAGGCGGCACGCGTCAGCGACCGAACTGCGTTCTTCACCGCCGAGGTGAACCCCGACTCGGACACCCGCACCGGCCTGTTGGTGGAGTGCGACGACACCGAGACCATCTTCTCCGCCCCCAGCGACACCCGGACCGAGAACTACATCACCGGCCGGTTCGGTTGAGCACCGCACGGCACACCACGAACGGAATTCGAGCATGGCCGGCGAAGAACTCCGCCTCGAGTACCACCACCAGCTGGACCAGCTCCGCGAGGAGCTGGTGCGGCTGGGAGCCATGACCGCGGAAACGGTCGGAATGGGGACGGCCGTCCTTCTCGACCGCGACCTGGCCGGAGCCCAGCGCCTGATCGACGGCGACGACGTCATCGACGACGCCAGCCTGCAGATCGAGGAGGAGTGCTTCAGACTGCTGGCGCTCCAGGCGCCCATGGCCGGTGACCTCCGACTCCTGCTCACTTCGCTGCGTGTCGTGAGCGAACTGGAGCGGTCGGCCGATCTGATGGTGAACGTCTGCAAGGCGTCGCGACGTGTCTACGACCTCGACTTCACCCCCAAGCTGCGCGGGTCTGCTCGAACAGATGGGGGTGGAGGCCGCCTTCCTCATCAGAACGGCCATCGATGCCTTCGTGGATGCCGACACCTCACTGGCCGCTGCGCTCGACGACATCGACGACCGCCTCGACGATCTCCAGATCACCTATGTGGAAGCCATCTTCGAGGCCCACCAGGAAGGCGGTCTGAGCCTGCGGACCGCTGTTCAGCTCGCTCTCATCGGGCGGTACTACGAACGCGTCGGCGACCACGCGGTGAACATAGGCGAGCGGGTGATCTACATGGTGACCGGATGGCTGCCGGAGTCGAACGCGGCCGCCCGTAATGCACTGCGGAGTGCCGGCGGAGCCGGCTCCGACGAGGACGTGCCGTCACCGTCGCCAGAAGCTGGCGCGGAGCCAGGCACCATTGACCATGCCCACCCGGGTGACGACGACGGAGACCCCCAGGACGTTCCGTGAGGGTTCTCGTCACGAACGACGACGGGCTCCACGCCCCGGGACTTTTCCACCTGGCCTCAGCCGCCGTCGACGCCGGCCACGATGTCTTCGCCGTGGCACCCGAGGGGAACCGTTCCGGGTAGCGGCGCGGCCATAGGCGACCTGGGCGAACAGGCTTCGTTGCGCTGTCGGGACATGCCTCTCGACGGCCTGGACGCGGTCCGTTCCATCGAGCTCGACGCGCCTCCTGCGCTCTGCGTGATAGCGGCGTGCCTGGGTGCGGTCGACGGACCGCCCGACTTCGTGCTCTCGGGCATCAACCCAGGCTTGAACACGGGCCGCTCGACGTTCCACTCCGGGACCGTCGGTGCCGCGCTCACCGCAGCCCACTTCGGGGTGTCGGCCGTTGCGGTGAGCATCGACGGCCACGAATCGGCGATCGAGAACTGGGCCGTGGCCGGCGGGCTGGCCGTGCAGGCGGTTGAATGGGCGGCGAGGCAGGAGGGAATCACCACCATCAACCTCAGCGTGCCCGACCGTCCTCACCATGAGCTGTCCGACACCCGATTCGGTTCCTTGGCTCCCCTGGGGACGGTGCACACCGAGGTTCTCGGTCGCGACGAGGAGTGGCTCCGGCTCGGATTCCGTCTCACGGAGCAGCCGATGCCGGAGGGGAGCGACTCCCGGCTGGTGGCGGACGGCCATGTGGTGGTCACCCCGGTCCAGGGGATCAGGGCCGTTCCTGGGGCCGACGTCGACGGCCTGATCTCCGCCATGACGGCGCACACTCGGGGCGGGGGCTGACCATGGTGGTGGCAGCGGTGGTCGTGTCAGCCCTGGCCGGACTGGCCCTGGGCCTGTTCCTGGGCGCTGCCTTGCGTTCTGGGGGCTCGGCGCCCGGGCAGGAGGCGACGCCGGAGAAGCATGAGTTCGCAGGTTCCGACGACCTAGGCGTGGGCATGCGGTCAGGCCTCGGTCCGCTGGCTGAAGCCGTGGACCGGATCGACCAGGGTGTCGTGTTGGTGGACGGCCGCGGCGTGGAGACCTACCGCAACCGGGCCGCAACCCGGCTGTCCACGGCTCGCCACGGTCACGCCCTGGTGGAGAGCTGCCTGCGGCGGCTGTTGACCGAGGCGCGTTCTGGTGAGGGTCGACGCGAGACCGTGGAGCTGTTCGGTCCGCCCGAAGAGCTGTTCCTGGTCTCCGCCCATCCGTTCCACGACGAGCACGGCATGGCGGTGATGGCCCTGGTCGAGGACCGCTCGGATGCCCGGCGCACCGAGACGGTGCGGCGCGACTTCGTGGCCAACATCTCCCACGAGCTGAAGACCCCTGTGGGTGCACTGGGCCTGCTGGCCGAGACGGTGGCCGACGAGAACGACCCCGACACCATGCGGCGCCTGGCCCGGCGGATGGTGACCGAGGCCGACCGGGCGGCGCGCACCATCGACGACCTGCTCGAGTTGAGCCGGATCGAGTTCGCCGATGACTGCGACCACGTGGAGCTAGACCTCCGCGACGTGGTGGCCGAGGCCGTTTCACGCATCGCCAACGCCGCCGAGCAGTCCGGTGTCGTGGTTCGCGCCTCCGTGCCTGATGACCTGGTGGTCCACGGTGACCGCCGCCAGCTCGTCTCGGCCCTTTTCAACCTCCTCGACAACGCCGTGAAGTACTCACCTGGAGGTGGCGAGGTGGAGGTCCGTGCGCAAGTGGACCCCGCCGGCGATCAAGTCGTGATCGTGGTGGAGGACCATGGCATCGGGATTCCCCGCCGTTCGCTGGGTCGGATCTTCGAGCGGTTCTACCGCGTGGACCGGGCCCGGGCCCGCAACACCGGTGGCACCGGCCTCGGCCTGGCCATCGTGAGGCACGTCGTGAGCAACCATGGCGGCGAGGTCGCCGTCGAGTCGGTCGAAGGTCGGGGCAGCGTGTTCACCTTGTTGCTGCCCTGTGACGCGAGCGCAGGGGCGCCGGTCGCCCAGGAGCGCAATGGCCCGGTCCGCGACGCCGGTGCACCTGACAGCCCGGCCGCAGCACCACCCGCGGCCGCCACCGAGGTGGGGCGACCATGACCGGACCAGGTGCCGACCACCCCGCGTCGGATCGCACCCAGCCCCCCACTCATGTGCTGGTCGTGGAGGACGAGGAAGCGTTCGTGGATGCACTGCAGGTGGGTCTCGGCCGCGAGGGCTTCACGGTGGAGGTGGCACGCGACGGCGCAGAGGCGCTGGTCCGCTTCGACCAAGTGCGGCCGGACCTCGTCCTGCTCGACGTGATGCTGCCAACGCTGTCGGGGATCGACGTCTGCCGCGAGATCCGCCAGCGCAGCGATGTGCCGATCATCATGGTCACGGCCCGGGCGTCGGAGATCGACACCGTGGTGGGCCTCGAGGTGGGCGCGGACGACTACGTGGCCAAGCCCTACCGCCTGCGCGAGCTGGTGGCCCGGATGCGTGCAGTGCTGCGAAGGAAGCCGGACCCACCCCAGACGGGCCATCGGGACGATCCGGGTTGGGTCCTGAGTGAGGGGCAGGTGGAGCTCGACATCGACCGCCACGAGGTGCGGGTCCGGGGAGAGCTGGTGTCCCTGCCCCTCAAGGAGTTCGAGTTGTTGGCCCTGCTCATGGAGAACGAGGGCAGGGTCCTGCCCCGCCCCACCTTGATCGACCGGGTGTGGGGCCACGACTACGTGGGCGACACCAAGACCCTGGACGTCCACGTGAAGCGGCTGCGGGCGAAGATCGAGGACGACCCCACCCAGCCGGAGCGGATCACCACCATCCGTGGTCTCGGCTACAAGTTCAACGCCGTCTGAGCGGGACGCCGGAGCAATCGGGCCCGCTGCATTCCAGGCCGCATCATCCCGAGGCCGGCGATGCTGTGTCCGGCTGCGGTCCTACGATGAAGCAGTGAGCGGCATTCCGGAACCAGTCGCCGGCAGATCGCAGCCGGTCGACATCGACGCTCCCTTCGGTCGCCTCGCCCTCGCCCATGTGTTGTCCGTCGGTGGAGATGCCCTGGTGGCCATGGCGCTGGCCGGGTCGCTGTTCTTCTCGGTCGACCCGGCCGGTGCCCGGTGGCGGATCTTCGGCTACCTGGTGTTCACAATGGCCCCGTTCGCTGTGGTCGGTCCGCTGATCGGCCCGATGATGGACCGCGCCGAGGGCGGACGGCGCATCATGCTGCTGGTCTCCACGTTCGGACGCGTGATCGTCGCCGTGCTGATGGTCAGCAGCGTGGCCAACGAGAGCCTGCTGGTGTTCCCCGAGGCGTTCGTGATGCTGATCCTCGCCAAGGCATACCAGGTCGCCAAGGCGGCGATCGTTCCCACCGTCGTCGACAGCGACGCCGCTCTGGTCGAAGCGAATTCCAAGCTCCAGCTGCTTTCGGGTCTCGGCGGCTTCGCCATGGGGATACCAGGACTGCTGTTGCTGCTCGTGTCGCCCGCGGCGGTGATGGTGCTCGCGGCCTTCACCTTCGTCGCAGCTGGAGTCGCGGCGATCCGGGTCCCGGCCACCACCGTTGCAGCCGAGGAGGCGGGGGCCGACGAGGTCGCGGAGATGCGCAGCGGGGCCGTGCTCTCGGCCGGCTCGGCCATGGGAACCCTGCGCGCCATCGTCGGATTCGTCACCTTCCTCATGGCCTTCGCCCTTCGCGGCGACGATCGGGTGACCGAATCGGGTGAGGTGTTGGGCAGGGTCTCGGCCGCGGCTCTCGACCATGACACGGTCACGCTTGCCGACCTCGCTCCGCCCGGTGCCCCGCCGCCGTGGCACTTCGGGGTCATCGTCGCGGTGAGCGTCGCCGGAGGTCTTGTGGGCGCAGCGGTCGCCCCCCAACTAAGGCGGATCTTCCGTGAGGAGTTCCTGCTGCTGGGGAGCATGGCCGCAGCCGCGGCAGCAGGTGCAGCCGGCTTGTTGATGGGCGGGCTCTTCGGCCAGAGCCTCCTCGCTGCGGGCGTTGCGGTGTCCGCAGCAGCGGGCAAGCAGGCCTTTGACGCCGTGGTGCAGCGCGACGCTCCCGATGCCAACAGAGGCCGCACGTTCGCCCGCTTCGAGTCGCGGTTCCAGATCGCCTGGGTGGCCGGCGCGGTTGTCCCGGTGGTCATCCCCATGCCCACCCAGGTCGGCGGACTCATCGTCGGGACACTGGCGGTGTCCGCGGGGGTCTTCTATGCCTCGGGCATGCGAGCGGTGGCCAAGGGGGAGGCACCGCCGCGCCTTCCGACGGCACGCCAGGTGGGTACGCAGATCAACCGACGCTTGCTGAAGGGGCGGGGCTCGCCGTCCGGCACCCAGGACGATGGCGGGGATGCGGAGGACGGGACGGCGGGGCCGGGCTGACCCCGACCGCGGCGCCGCCGAGAAGGCGGGTGCGAGAGTCTCAGAAGTCGGGTGCGTCGGGGATCTCGAAGTCTCCCTCGAAGGGGAGCTCACGGGCCTCGATGCCGACCCGCTCCATCCACAGCCCGGGTGCGGTCAATTCCGCCGTGGTCGGTAGGTGTTCGGGGTCGTCCCACAACCGCTGGAGCGCCGACGCGTCCGATCGCTCCACGATCCCCTTCACGAACTCGGCTCCACGGTCGAACGTCGCCTGGGACAACTCGAGTCCGAACAACCGCTCGACGAAACGGGTCTGGGGTCCGGCCTCGACCCGGCGGCGTCGGAGGGCCTCGGTGACCCGGTCGTACTCGGTGAGCAGTGATCCGCCCACCTCGTCCAGCACGTGGTCCACCCATCCCTCGACCGTGGCCACGAGTGCCTCGGCGCGCGGGATCAGTTCCCGTTGGCGGTCGGACTGCATGGCGCCCAGAAGCCGATCGGGGTCACCGGCCAGCTTCTGCAGCGCTTCCATGTCGGCACCCTCACCCTCGAGCGCCTCGTCCAGCCCCAGGTCCCGGGCCTGGCGTTCGATCACCTCGGGATCCTCGGAGAACGACCGGGTGTACTCGTCGATGATCCCGGTGAGGCGGGTCCGCACATGGGGGATGCACAGGACCTGGTGATGGGCGGCGTCGGACAGGCAGACCCACAGGCGGATGTCCTCGATCGGCAGGCTCCAGTCAACGGCAAATCCATCCACGTTGGACAGCACCATCGCCAGGGGCTGGTCCGCCGGCCGGGGAAGCGGGAGCTCGTAGTGCCCGAGTGCACGGGCGGCCAGGTGCCCGGCGGTCGACCCGGACATCATCGACAGCATCATCGGACCCATCATCGACATGAGCTGGCGCAGCATTTCCGGTGGCATCGGCCCCAGGCCGGGGATCTCCGGCATGGCGTCGGCGTCATCGAGGTCGTCCAGCTGGCCCAGTTGCGCCGACAGTCCCCGCCCGAGAGAGTCGGCGAGGCCGCCGAGAAGGGGGCGCTGATCGTCGAGGAACCTCCGGGCCCACTGCGAGCGGTTCATGGGCTCGACGCGGACAGGAACCGAGAAGGCCATTCCGGTGTAGTTGGCGACCTGGAGCTCGGCAACCCGCGCCAGGCCCTCCACGGCCATCCGATCCGAGGGATCCACATTGGGCTCGTCGCGGCCGTCGTTCGCTATCCCGGCCGCTATCTGAGCCGCGGAGTCCCATTGGTTCTGGGCACCCATCATCCGACTCATCTCGCCGAAGAACGCGCCCATCCCTCCAAGAGGGTCATCGCCGCTGTCCATCGGGTCGTCTCCGGGGAACTCCACGCCGCAATGGTAGATGTCGGGCGCCATGGTGGCGCCGCGGTGCCCACTCGATGAGCCCACCGTCCCCGGTCTCTCCGGGGGCCCGGGTCCGGAGATCGGTCAGTCGGGGAAGTCGCCAACTGTCACCGTGAGTTCATGGGGCCGGCCGTCGCGAACCAGGGCAACCTGTGCCACCCTGCCGGGACCGGTGCGGTCGAGGGCGGCGACGAGATCGTTCGGCTCGGCAATGGGTCGGTCGTCAACGGCGTCGATCAGGTCGCCGGCGACGATCCCGCCGGCGGCGGCCGGTGATCCGTCGTGTACCGCGAGCACCCGGACACCGTTCCCGGCCGGTACGGCGGCCGTGGTCCGGACCCCGATCCAGCCGTGCGCCACCCGTCCGTGGTCGCGCAGGCTGGCGACGATGTTCATCAGTTTGTCCACGGGGTAGGCCGTTGCGCGGCCGTCATCGGAACCGACGACCCAGCCCACGAGTCGACCGTCGGGATCCATGAGCGGACCCGGGTTCTGCGACGGCCCTGACAGGGCCAGCAGCCCGGCTGCCGGTCTTTCGTGGGGAGCCGCCGGCTCCGCGTCGGTTGTCTTCACCGTCATCCGGTGGGAATGGACCCGGTCATCGGCTCCGTAGTGAAGGAGCCGTACGGCTTCCCCCGGGTAAGTGCCGCCGTCGAGCTCGGGTGTGTCCGCGGTGGTCCCATCGACGTGTAGAAGCGAGAGTCCACTCACCCGGTCGGTCCCCAGCAGTGTCGCTGACGTGGGTTCCTCTCCGAGGTAGACCGCGATCCGCTTGCCGTCGTCGGCTCCGATGCCTGCCACCAGCACGTGGGATCCGTCGTCCACCACTACCCCGGTCAGGGGATCCATGTCCGTATGGGCCTCTGTCTCGACCATGGCCACGGTGTGCTCGGTCGCCGGAGCAACGCTCGATGTGCCGGGTTCCGAGCCTTCGCGAGCTCTGCAGGATGCCAGAGCGGCGACACCCGCCAGAACGGCGAAACCGAGGACCACCAGGACCAGGACGAGCATCCGGCTGCGTCGCCGATCGGTCTCGACCCGGGCATTCAAACCGACCTCGCTCGGGTGTGTCCACTGTCTGGCCTGGGGAGCCGACGGTCGCAGCGAGCGCGGATCGGTCCACTCCGGACCGTCGTCCGGCGATGCGCCTCCATCCATGTCCCGACGTTACAGACGAAGAGGTTCGGTGCGGTCGCGGCTCCTTCGATCTCGGCAATGCCGCTCTCGCCTATCCGCCGGGTCCCCAACTTCCCTACGATGGTGCCGTGCACGCATCGGGATCTCCGCCGCCAACGGGTGACGAATGGGTCGGACTGTGTCCGGACGCTCTGCCGATCGCGTCCGTGCACGAGTGGCTGGTGCGTCCTGACTGCGGCGCTCTGGTGGTGTTCTGCGGAACCGCTCGCGACCACTCCGAGGGTCGCGACGGCGTCGAGCTCCTCAGCTACGAGGCCTATGAGGCCGAGGCCGGGGGCCGCATCGCCGAGGTGGTCGCCGTGATCCGCCGTCGTTGGCCCGTCGTGGGCCGCGTCGTGGTTCTTCACCGGACCGGTGATGTGGAGGTCGGGAAATCGGCCGTGGTGGTCGGCATCTCCGCGCCGCACCGTGACGTGGCTTTCGAGGCCGCGCGGTTCGGCATCGACGCAGTCAAGGCCTCGGTGCCCATCTGGAAGCGCGAACGCTGGAGCGAGGGAGATGACTGGGGTCTCGACGGCGCAGATCTCGTGGCCCCGTCGGCTGTTCCCGCGGCGTGGGCAGGTGCCGGAGCCCCGGTGGCCGGTGAGTACCCATGAGTGCCCTCGTGTTCCTGGCCATGGCAGCGGTCATCAGCATCATCGGCACGATCGTGGTGTGGGCCCGTCAGCGCCAACCCGACACGCCCGACGCGTCGATCGAGGAGTTCCGGTCCAAGATGCGTGCCCTGTCCGATGACGACGGTGATGCCCTCTCCGGTGGGCGCTCCGGCGGACGACGGGGAGTCTGAGCTGGCTCGGGACCTGGCGATCGACCTGGGTACGGCCAACACGCTGGTCTACGCCCGGGGTGAGGGCATCGTTCTCAACGAGCCCTCTGTCATCGCGCTCAACGATCGCTCGGGGGTGGTGCTCGAGTTCGGGCGCGATGCGTGGAAGATGATCGGACGCACGCCCAGCTACATCGTGGCTGTGCGGCCTCTGCGCGGCGGCGCAATCACCGACTTCGAGGTGACCCAGGAGATGATCCGGATCATCCTGAAGGAGGTCGGCGTGAACCGTCGCAACCGACCTCGGGTTGTGATCTGCGTACCGTCGGCGATCACGGCGGTGGAGAAGCGTGCCGTCACCGAGGCAGCCCGCAAGGCCGGAGCGGTGGAGGCCCAACTCATCGAACAGCCCATGGCTGCGGCCATCGGCGCCGGGCTTCCGATCAACGAGCCGCTGGCCAACATGGTGGTCGACATCGGCGGTGGCACCTCCGAGACAGCACTCATCTCGCTGGGAGGAGTCGTGGCCCTGGAGGCCGTGCGGATCGGATCCTTCGACATCGACGCCGCGATCATCCACTACATCCGGCGCGAGTACGGGATCGCCATCGGCGAGCAGACTGCGGAGGAGATCAAGATCCTTGTCGGGTCCGCGTACCCGACTCCTGACGAGGTCCGGGCCGAGGTGCGGGGTCGGGAACTGATGTCGGGCCTTCCCAAGAACGTCATCCTCTCCGCTGACGAGGTTCGTGCGGCGATCGCGGAGCCGGTCAACGCGATCGTGGATTCGGTTCTGGCGTGCCTGTCCGAGGCGCCGCCGGAGTTGGCCCAGGACCTGATCGAGCAGGGCATACAGCTCGTCGGGGGCGGATCGCTGCTCAAGGGACTCGATCTGCGCCTGTCGCGTGAGACCGAGGTGCCGGTACGACTCGTGCGCCAGCCGCTTGAGGCCGTGGTGCTCGGGGCCGGTCGGATCGTGGAAAATTACGAGGAACTCCACGACATGTTCATGGCTAGCGGTCGCTGAGCTGTAACGGTGTCCCGGTGCCTTCTGGATGGGCACTCCGACCATCTCCGAAATGTCTCGCGTGGCGGCCGGTGCACCTATAGGGTGACCGCCACAACCTGACGGTTCGCACGGGGGCCAACAGAATCGTGTCATTGCTCGAGATCGAAGATGTGGGTGTGCGCTTCGGGGGTGTCAACGCCCTCGACGGTCTGAGTTTCACGATCGACAGCGGTCAGATAGCGGCCCTCATCGGTCCGAACGGTGCCGGCAAGACCACCCTGTTCAATGTGGTGTCGCGGATCTATCAGGCGACGCAGGGTTCGGTGCGTTTCGAGGGCACCGACCTTTTGTCGGTCCCGGGCAATCGCATCAGTGAGCTGGGAGTCGGACGCACCTTCCAGAACCTGGCTCTGGTGCCCGGTCTGTCGGTGCTCGAGAACGTCATGGTGGGCGCCCATGCCCGCAGCTCGGGCGGATACTGGTCGGCAGCTCTGCGCGTGACGCAGTTGGCCGAGGAGAAGCGGGTTGCCCAACGATCCTCGGAGATCCTCGCCCGACTGGACCTTGACCACTTGTCGTCGAGGCCGTGCGCAGGACTTCCGTTCGGGACCCTCAAGCGGATCGAGTTCGCCCGGGCACTCGCAGGTGAGCCCAAGCTGCTCATGTTGGACGAGCCGGCATCGGGCCTGACCCATGGCGAGGTCGACGAGTTGGGCGTGCTGATCCAGCAGATCCGCGATGAGTTCGCACTGACGGTCCTGTTGGTGGAGCACCACATGTCCATGGTCATGGCGCTGTCGGACAAGGTTGTGGTCATGGATCTGGGCCGCAAGATCGCAGAGGGAACGCCGGCCGAGGTCCGTGACGATCCCAAGGTGATCTCCGCCTACCTGGGGACATCGGCATGAGCCCTGTCGGGGTGGCATCGTGAGCCTGCTCGAGGTGGAGGACCTGAGGTGTGGGTACGGGCTGGTCGAGGTGCTCTTCGGCATCACCCTCGAGGTCAACAGTGGCGAACTCGTGGTCGTGCTCGGCGCCAATGGCGCAGGGAAGACAACGACCCTGCGGGCAATCTCGGGAATGCTGTCGGCCTCGGGATCCGTCCGCCTCGATGGATCAGACGTCCTGGGCCGCCGCCCCGATCAACTGCTGGCTGCGGGGGTCGCTCACGTACCCCAGGGGCGCGGCACCATCGGCGCCCTGACCGTGGAGGACAACCTGCGCGTCGGTGCGTACAAACGCAAGGACGACGAGGTTGTTGCCGATCTGGAGATGTGGCTGGAGGCCTTTCCCCGCCTCGGTGAGCGACGCACCCAGCAAGCGGGTTCGATGTCAGGTGGCGAGCAACAGATGCTGGCGATCGCCCGGGCCTTCATGAGTCGTCCCCGACTCCTGTTGCTCGACGAGCCGTCGCTGGGTCTGGCTCCCTTGGTCACCAGGGAGGTGTTCGATCGCCTTCGCGATGTGACCGGTGAGACGGGTACGGCGGTGTTGTTGGTCGAGCAGAACGCCAACCTCGCACTGGACTTCGCGGCCCGTGCCTATGTGCTGGAAGCAGGGCTGATCGTGGCCGAGGGCGACGCTGAGCAGCTCCAGAGCGACGAGACGATCCAGAAGGCGTACCTCGGACTATGAACGACTTCCTCGAAGTGCTCGTGGTGGGTATCGGCAACGGTGCCGTCTACGCAATGTTGGGCCTGGGGCTGGTCGTCATCTACCGCTCGACCGGCCTCCTCAACTTCGCGCAGGGCGAGTTGGCCATGTTCTCCACCTTCTTGGTGTGGACTCTGTGGGACGCAGGACTGCCGATGTGGCTGGCCATCCTCGGCGGTATGGCCGGCGGCTTCCTGATAGGTATCCTCCTGCACAAGGTCGCGGTCTCCCCGATGGGCGATCCGCACCAGAAGCCCCTGGCCGTGGTCATCGTCACCATCGGTCTGTTTCTTGCCCTCAACGGGGCCGCGCAGCTCATCTGGGGCACCGTCGACAAGCGGCTCGAGCCCCTGTTCGGCGTAGGGCAGGTCACCATCGGGGGCGTGGCCATCCAATGGCAGAAGATCGGATCGGTTTTGGTGCTGGCGGCGCTCGTGACCGGGTTCCTGCTGCTGTTCCAGCGCACCAAGGTCGGTCTGGCCATGCGCGCGGTGGCCTCCAGCTCCGAATCGGCCAGCCTGTGTGGCGTACCCGTCCCCCGGATCCTCATGCTGGGTTGGGGACTTGCCGCTGCGACTGGCACCCTCGCCGGCGTGTTCACGGCTCCCCAGCTCGGCCTCGGCACCAACCTGATGCAGCTCACCCTCATCTTCGGATTCGCGGCCATCACCCTCGGCGGGTTCGACTCCGTCCTGGGAGCCGTCGTCGGCGGAATGATCGTCGGGATCGTCTCCGCGGTCGTACCCCAGTACGTGTCGGTGTTCGAACGCATGCCGCTGGCCCCTGCGTTCATACTCATCCTGGCGGTCCTTCTCTTCCGTCCCGAGGGCCTCTTCGGCTCCAAGCAGGTGCAGCGAGTATGAACTCCCGCACTCCGCTGTGGCTGCGCGTGGGCGGGGGCACAGCCCTGGCCGCGGTGCTCATCGCTCTACCGTTCATGTTCCCGGCATTCCGGGTCAACCAGTTCGTGGGCTGGATGTGCATCGCGGTGGCTGCTGCCGGCCTCAACCTACTGACGGGCTACAACGGACAGATCTCCGTGGGCCACGGCGCGCTCTACGGACTGGGGGCATACACCGCGGCCATCCTCGTCACGAGGACGACGGTGCCGATGCTGATCACCGTGGTGCTGGCCGCCCTGGTGTGCTTCCTGGCAGGAGTACTGATCGGCATTCCGGCTCTACGTATCAAGGGTCTGTACCTGGCACTGGTGACCCTGTCGGTGGCCGTGTTGTTCCCGGCGTTGATCGAGCAGTTCTCCAGCCTCACCGGCGGTGGGAGCGGACTGGCGCTGGTCGTCCCCCAGGACGACTGCCCCCGCGGCCGGCCCGAGTGTCCGGTGCGCTGGGAATCCCCGATCGATGGCCTGGCGAACGACCAGTGGCGGTACTTCATCGCACTCGCCGTCGCGGTATTGGTGTTCATTGTCCTTGCCAACATCGTGCGGTCGCGGGTGGGTCGCAGCCTTGTCGCCATCCGCGACAACGACATCGCCGCTGAGGTGTCGGGCATAGACGTCGCCCGCACCAAGATCGTCACCTTCGGCGTGTCCGCAGGGATCGCCGGAATCGGCGGCGCCATGTTGGCGCTCCTGAATGGGAATCCACGGGTCAACCCGACGTCGTTCAGCCTGCTGGTGTCGATCTACCTGCTGGTGGCCATCGTGGTCGGCGGGGCGTCGACCATCATCGGTCCGGCCATCGGAGCAGTGGTGTTCGGGGTCTTCACCGACGTTATCGCCCCGGAACTACCGGGTCGTTTCGAGAACGCGACTCCCGTGATCCTGGGAGTGCTCCTAGTAGTCCAGATGCTGGTCGCACCCAACGGCATCGTCGGCCAGTTCCGCGACATCCAGGCCAAATTGGCCTCTCGTCACGCGGGCGATGACGCCACGAGCCACAATGTCGACGGGGCCCAACCCGCCGTCACCCCGTCGAGTCCAGCAGGCTCGGATACCCAGGAGGAACCAGACCCATGAATTCCAGGTGGAAGACACTGATCGCACTCGCTGCGGCCATGGTGCTCGTCGCCGCGGCCTGTAGCCGCGACGACTCGAGTTCCGACGACTCCGGCAGTGACTCCGGAGGTGACAGCACCGAGGAGGCCAGCGGCGCATTCATCGATCCGAGTATCGACTGCGCCGACTACCAGGGCACCGCCGGGATCGAGGGTGACACGATCAAGATCGGCACCATTCGTCCCGCGGACGGCCCGTACGCCATCTACGACCAGATCACCACCGGGCTCGAGGCCTGGGTGACCTCGGTAAACGATGCCGGCGGGATCGAGGCCGGCGATGGCAGTACCTACAAGCTCGAACTGATCAAGGAGAACGATTCCTACGACCCCGGCAAGACACCGGCGTTGGCCCAGAAGCTCGTCGAGCAGGACGGGGTGTTCGCCATAGTCGGAGCCATCGGCACCGAGAACAACCTGGCGGTTCGTGACTACCTGAACGACAACTGCGTCCCCAATATTGCGCTGGCGACCGGGTCCCCCAACTGGGGCGATGTAGACCAGTACCCCTGGTACATCTCGGGCCTTCCGTCCTACGCGCTCGAGGCCAACTACTGGCTCGACTACATAGCGGAGACGAACCCGGAGGCCAAGATCGCCCTGTTGTACCAGGACGACGACTTCGGACTCGCCTACAAGGAAGCGCTCGACAAGGCCGTGGAGCGCTCCAACAACGAAAACGGCACGACGATCGAGGTGGTTGCCGAACAGGGTTACAACCCGCTGTCGGGCACCACGACCGAGGCGGCCACCGTTCAGCTCTCGCAGTCGGGCGCTGACACCTTCATCGTCGGTGTCGGCGGCACCCCGTGTCCGCAGACGCTGACCTTCATCCCCGACACGTGGGACGCCGAAACCTTCATCTCGGTCACCTGCGCCGGGAACACCGCGATGTCGATCGCGGGCGAGGCGTCACTCGGTGTGATCCAGGCCCAGGTCACCGTCGATCCCGCTGACCCGGCTGATGCCGACCAGGAAGGTGTGAAGACGTTCCTGGCCGAGGGCGCAGCCGCCGGTCTGGACGAGGGACAGCTCAAGGGTGGTATCACCTCCATCGGTTGGAACTTCGGCAGCTTCTTCGAGTTGGGACTGCAGGAGGCCGAGACGGTCGACCGTGCCGGGATCATGAACGCCCTGTTCGCCCTCGACACCGGTGCGTTCGGTCTGGTGCGGCCCGAGATCGAGGTCATCACCGATGGTGCCGATGACCCGTGGGCAATCGAGGGTTTCCGCATCGCCCAGCGCAACGATCAGGGAGGTTGGACGGAACTGTCCCCGGTCAAGAACCGCAACGGTGAGTCGAACCAACTCGCCGGCTGACCCCATCCGACGAACCGACGGTGGCCGGTCCTTCGGGGCCGGCCACCGTCGCGTCCGGCCCAGAACCCGTGAGTCCAACTCTGTCGGCCGGATCCGCCAACGGAGAACTGTGGGCGGGTTCCGGGGTGGAGCGTGGGTTCAGGTGTCCTCGCCCAGTTCGATGGCCAGTAGGTCCTCGGCCGCCTGACGTACCTGCAGGTCCCGATCGGTTGCCATGGTCCGCAGCATCCCGGTCACCTCGGGACCGTCGAACGCCGCCAGCGCCAACACGGCCCTACGACGCACCGTGGCCCGGTCATCACAGGCCGCGAGGACCGCGCCGAGACCGCCGGGGTCGCCCAACGAGCCGAGCGAAGCAACGGCGGCCTCCCTGCACAGGGGATCGCCATGCCCGCGTGCCATCTCGGCGAGGGCCCTGGTGACGCCCTCGGCCAGCTCTGGCGGGGGCGGATTTCCCCCAGGGCGAATGCCACGGTCTCGACCACCATCTCATCGGAATCTGCCAGGGCTTCCAGCAGCGACGCGGCCATGTCGTCGCGGCGGGCGCAGATGCCCGCCGACCTCCGGCGAACCAGCGACTCCTGGTCGCGTAGGCCCGTGCCCAACTCTGTGCTGTCGAGTTCTCCGATCTGCTCGAGTGCTCCCAGAGCGGCCGCTCTGACACGCGGATCGGGATCGCCCAGGTGGCGCCTCGCGGTGCCGGAGTCGCCGGTGTGCCCGGCGACGACCACCCGTCTGACTGCAGTGGTGTCGCCGCGCCCGTTGCCTGCTCCGCCCCCGGAATCGGGCCGAGGTCCAGGAGTGTTGTCAGGGTCGTAGTCGATCTCGCTCATCTGCCTCTAGACTGACTCAACTAACGCAGTCCAGGGAGGACGGCAACGTGTCACACATGGTGATCTTCCAGACCCCGGGTGGAAGCCCGGGCTACAACCAGTTCGAATCGCTCGATGCAGCTGTCGCGTTCGTGGAGCAACTCCGCAATGATCGCGATGTCACCAACGCTCGAATGTTCGCGCTCGAGGAGATCAAATTCGATCTCAAACCAGTGTTCAAGGTCGAGCTCCAGGCCCTGAATCCCGGTTCCCCGGCGCCCAGTAGCGCCGAGGCCCCCGCCCCGGCGGCGCCCAGCGAACCTGCCCCGGCAGCCCGACCGGAGCCGCCCCCGGCTGCGGCGCCTGCCCCCGAGCCTGTCGCGGCGCCGAGCGAGCCCGTTGCTGCCCCGGATCCGGAACCAGCACCCGCATCCACCTTCGGTGCGTTCTCGGGCCAGCGGCCTGCTCCTGCTGCCGAGCCTGCTCCCGAGCCTGCTCCCGAGCCTGCTCCTGCCCCCGCGGCCCCTCCGCCCCCCGAGGACCAGCCGACCCGGCGCGGCTTGTTCGGTCGCTGATCCAGATCGGTCGCGGCCCGCGGCCACTCGACCCGGCACATGATTCGAGGTGGAACGTGGGTCGGGTGACGAGACGCTCAGGCCACTAGTAGGACGGCGCCGACCACCACGATGCTGAGCGCAGCTCCCACGAGCATGGCCGCCCCGACCACGCTCACGGCCAGCAGGAGGGCTGATCGGATCCGCCTGGCTGTCGGTACGCGGACATCAGCTGCGCTGAGGTGCGCCGGCTCGGCCGGCGCCCGGATCAGTACCGGTGAGTCCACGCCGGTCAGCCTGGCCACCATGAGCTTCCCGCCGGGGAACCGGCTGGGTGTGGTCTCAGGGTCATCAAATGTCTCGCGGTGCGACTCCGCGTTGGCCATGGAAGGCTGAGGAATGGGTCGCCGGCCGAACAGCGCTGCTCCGAAGGCAGCGGCTGAGGCGACCACGATCAGGAATCCGATGAACAGTGCCGACATGACGCCCGAGATCCTACCGCCGTCCGGTCCGGCGACCCATGCCACTGGGGATGGTGCAACTGGGGATGGTGGGAGCGGGGCAGATGGATCGGTTTCCGTCGACACGGTGGCGCCAGGTGGGAAGGCGCCGCGTCGTCGGCGTCGATGGTGGCTGTGGGGGGTGGGTGCAGTACTGGCCCTCGGAGCGGTACTCGGTGCCGTGTTCATACCCACGTCCTATGTCCTGATCCAGCCCGGGGCAGTTCGTCCGGTTGCGGAGCGGATCGAGGTCGATGGGGCCACGGTGTACGAGGACGACGGTGATGTGTTGTTCACCACGGTGTTTGTGGACCCTGCGACCTTGTTCGGACTCCTCCGGGGGTCCCTGGACGATGCGATCGAGGTTCGCACCCAGGATGAGGTGTACGGCTCGGTTGGACGTGACGAGAGTCGCGAGATCAATCGTGCGCAGATGGACCTCTCGAAGCTGATCGCCAACCAGCAGGCGCTCGACTTCCTCGGATACGAGACCAGCTTCACCGCGGATGGTGCCCATGTGGTGGAGGTGAGCGAAGGTTCGCTCGCCGAATCGGTGATCGAGGCGGGCGACGTGATCGTGGCCGTGGATGGTGCGGAAGTGGCGGTCCCCGCAGACCTACGGACTGAGCTTGCGACTCGTTCGCCCGGGGAGTCCGTCACCGTCTCGATCGAGCGTCCCACCGGCTCGACCGGGGAGACCGCTGGGTCCGGGGTCGGGCAAACGAAGTCTCTGGACCTGCAAGCGACGCTCGGAGCGTCGAAGGACGACAACGGGATCGAGCAGGCCGTTCTCGGCGTGAGTGTCGAACCATGGAATCCCAGAATCGAGTCCGAGGTGACGGTGGAGATCGATTCCGGCACAGTGACCGGACCATCGGCGGGTCTGGCGTGGTCGCTGGCGGTGATCGACACACTCACCCCTGGCTCCCTCACCGGGGATCGCGACGTGGCGGTGACCGGTGAGATTCTGGCCGACGGCTCGGTGGGGGTCGTCGGAGGTGTCGCACAGAAAGTCGCGACCGTGGCCCGCAGCGGTGTCGAGGTGTTCCTGTATCCCGCCGGCACCCCCGCAGAGGAGCAGGACGAGATGCGTCGCATCGCCGGCGATGACATCGAACTGGTGCCGGTAGCCACCCTGGCCGAGGCGGTCGAATTCCTGGCGCCCGAAGGACTTTCCCGACCCGGATAGCTCTCCCGGAGAGATTTCCGCGAATACAGCCGAGGATGTCCGCCACGCTGCGCGAGGACTTACCTACGATCAGCCCATGAGTGATGCCCTGCCTGACGTACCTGGTCTAGAGCCCTCGCACCTGGCCGGCGCCAGTTTCGAGCGTTCGCGAAAGGGATTCGAACCCACCGAGGTTCGTTCCCTGCTCGGTCGGGCAGCCGACGCGCTGCGGGTCTGGGCCGATCGAGATGCACAGCTGGTCCGTCGCGTCGAGGACCTGAGCCGACGACTCGACGAGGCCGAGGAGTTCGACGAGGAGCGCGTCGCCGAGATGCTGGGAGCGGAGACGACCCGAATAGTCGCCGCAGCACGCTCCGCGGCTACGGCTATGCGAGAGCAGGCTGAGCGGGAGTCGGCCGAGCTGCTGGAGAGCTCTCGGGCCGAGGCAGAGGCTACCGCTGAAGCTCTGGTGACCGAGGCTGCGACGGACCGAGAAGCTGCGGAAACCGCGCGTGCCGAGGCTGAATCACAGGCTGCGGAGATCGTGGCTGGAGCGGCTGGCACCGCTGAGGCATCGGTGACGGAGGCGACCGAGGAGGCCGAGCGGCTCCGCTCGGAGGCCGCCGCCGAGGCTGAGCGGCTCACGACCGAGGCTGCTGCAGAGGCTGAGCGGCTCACGGCCGAGGCCCAGCAGAGACACGATGAGATGGTCGAGTCCGCGAGTTCCGTGCTCGAGGAGCGAACGATCGAAGCGAAGGCGGCGGCGGCCACGATCACTGCCACTGCCGACGCCGAACTGGGCGCAGCCCGTTCGAGCGCGGAGGAGGAGCTGAAGACCGCAAGCCTCGAGGCGGAGCGGTTGCTCACCGAAGCGAAGTCCGCGGCGCAGGCGGAGATCGAGCGTGCGCGCGACCAAGGCCGCGAGATGGTCGCCGAGGCGCGGGACGTCCGCCAACGCATGCTCAGGGACCTCGCTGAACGCAGCCGGGCCGGACGCCAGAAGATGGAGTCCGCCAAGGTGGCGCGAGCCGGGGTGATGGAAGCGATACGTTCCGCGGCCGGCCAGTTGGAGGAGACGTTGGTCGAGCTGGATCTGGGCGACCGCGAGATAGCGCGCACCGCCGATGCCGCAGCAGCCGCGGTCCCCGATGACGTCGAGACCGTCGTGCGTGAGCTGGAAGCGGAACTCGGCGGTGACACGAGTGGGGACTCGGGCGATCAGAGCAGTTCGGGTGACCTCGATGGCAAGGAGTCAGATGCGGATTCCGAGGGGGAATCCGGGGCGGAACAGTCGGAGCCCTCGGGAGCCGCTGACGTCGACGCAGACGGTGGCGACCCCGAGATCGGGGACGCCCCGGTCCAGGATGCGGATACGCCGGAAGCCGAGGCCGGGAACAGCGACGCGGGCGATACCGACGCAGCAGATGCCGATGAACCGGACATTGCCGGGATCGCTTCCGCGTCCGACGACAAACAAATGGCATCGGTGCACGACCTCTTCCAGAGGCTCCGATCGACCGGCGATGCAGCGGAGCATCCCACGACCGCCACGGTGACCGACATCACCGACGATCTGGAGACCGCTACTCCGGTTTCCGACAACTCGATCGACCTCACATTCGTTGGCTCCCAACTCGATGCCTCCGAGGGGGCTGTCGCTCTCGCCACAGAGGACACGAGGGCTCCCGATGCCCGGTTGCTGGATCGCCGCGACGAGCTGCTGGAGCCGGCGGAGCGACTGCTGGCGCGCAACCTGAAGCGCCTCGTCGGAGATGAGCAGAACGAGGTTCTCGATCGTGCACGTCGCATCAAGCGGCAGCGGGCGGAACTCGGCGACCTCCTCGATGGTGACGCCGCCGAGGCCTACATGGCCGCACTGTCGGAGCCGTACCTGCTGGCGGCAGCTGCTGGTGCACAGATGTGGTGCGAGACCTCGGGCATTTCCATCGTGGAACCCGATGCTGCAGATGTTGCCGACGCCCTGCGCCGCCAGGTCGGAGAACTCCTCGAGTTGCGCCGGGTCCATGTGCGCGAGGCCCTCGAGAGCCACGACCGCTCCGGAGCCGATGCCTCGGAGCTGGTCGACCAGATGCGTGCGGCCTACCGCGAGTTGCGTGCCACCGCGGTGCCCGAACTGGCGGCCGATCTCGCCGCGGGAGGCTTCACTGCGGGGTCCCGGCGAGCAGCTGAGTCGGATGACACGTGGCGTTGGATCCCCGACAACGGCGGCCTTCCCTGTGCGGACGCCGAGGACAATGCACTCGCCGGCGCTGTGGTGTGCGGTGCGGAGTTCCCGACCGGGGACATAGTTCCTCCCGCCCATCCAGGCTGTCGATGCATCGTCGTGCCGGCATCGTCCTGACGGCCCGATGTCCCTGAACAGGCTCGTGCGCGCGGTCTCGCGCGCAACCAGCCTCTAACCTGACCGGTTGTGCGCTACCCATCTGACATGCCCAGAAGCTCGAAGGAGCGGGGCGAGCGCAACCCGCGCCGCGGCAGGGTGATCGCCGCGGTGATCCTGGGGGTCATCGCGGTCCTGGCCCTGTCCATGCGGGCCCTCGCCACCTTCTGGACCGACTTCCTGTGGTTCGACGACCTCGATCGCAGCTCCGTGTGGACGAGCCTGCTGTCGGCCAAGGTGAGCCTGGGTGTGGTGGCAACCCTCGGCTTCTTCCTCATCGCCTGGATCAACTTGCTGGTGGCCGAGCGCCTCTCTCCCTCGCTGGGCTCGTTGGCGGTGGAGGACGAGGTTCTGGAGCGATACCAGTCGGCCGTTGCGGGACGGCAACGCCTGCTGCTGTTCGTGGTGTCGCTGTGTGTGGCTCTGGTCCCCGGAATCGGCGCCGCGGGGGAGTGGCGGACCTGGCTGCTCTTCCGGTTCGGCGGCTCTTTCGGGGTCGACGATCCCCAATTCGGCGCCGATATCGGTTTCTACATTTTCAAACTGCCGTTCCTCTCGTTGGTGGTCGACTGGGTGTTCGGCTTCCTGCTGGTCACCCTCATCCTCGTGGCGGCGATCTACTACCTGAACGGGTCGATACGGGTACAGGCCCAGGGCGAGCGCATGACGGGCAATACCAAGGCCCATCTGTCGGTGCTCCTTGCGCTGCTGGCGCTGGTCAAGGCCGCTGACTACTGGCTGCAGCGGTTCGAACTCACTCTCCAGCAGCACGAGTCCTTTGACGGAGCCGGGTACACGGCGGTGAACGCGGTTCTGCCGGCCCTTCAGCTGCTCATACTGGTGGCCTTCTTCGCAGCCGTGTTGTTCGTCATCAACATCCGCCGACGTGGGTGGGTGCTTCCGGCAATAGCGATCGCCCTGTGGGTCATCACCTCGGTGGTGGTTGCCGGGCTCTACCCGGCGTTCGTCCAGCGCTTCCAGGTGTCTCCGGCGGAGCTCAACAAGGAAGAGCCCTACATCAAGCTCAACATCGATGCCACGCGTACCGCCCTGGGCGTGGACGACATCACCACCAGCGAACTGGACTACGACCCCAACCTCACCGCCGAGAAGATCGAGGGCCAGCGAGCCAACATCGACCTGGCTCGTCTGCTCGACCCGGTGGCGCTCGGGAACCAAGGTCCCAACGATCCGGGCACCATCCAGACGCTGCAGTTCGGGCGCCCGTACTACGAGTTCCGGGACATCGACGTCGACCGGTACGTCCTCGGCGACGAGCCGCTGGACACCGGGGAGGAGCCTGCGCCCGCCGAGGAAGAAGCGGCTGAGGAGGGTGTCTCCGAGGAGGGTGCCTCCGAGGAGGGTGCCTCCGAGGAGGGTGCCTCCGAGGAGGGGGCAGTGGAGGACGAAGTCACCGCGGACACCGACGGTACGCCGACCCCTGTGATCATCACCACCCGTGAACTCAATTCGGACGGCATATCGGAGCCACGTACGTGGGAGAAAAACACCTGGTGTTCACCCATGGGTACGCCGGCGCGCTTTCCCGGCCAACCAGGTCAACAACCGCGGCGAGCCTGTCTTTCTCCTGGGCGACATCCCCGCGCGGACCCGCCAGCTCCCGCCCCTGGAGCGCCCCGAGATCTACGTGGGCGAGGGCATGGACGGTTATGCCATCGTCGACACCGCCCAGACCGAGCTCACCCAGGACGACCTCGAGGCGAGCTACGACGGTTCGACCGGCGTCAACATAGACACCTTCTTCCGCCAGGCCGCGTTCTCGCTGCGCTTCGGGGAGATCGACCCGCTGATCTCCGATCTGCTCGAGGACGAGTCCCGTGTGATCTACAACCGTGACGCGGTCGAACGGGTGCAGCTGCTCGCTCCGTATCTCCTGTTGGACCCGGATCCGTACCCGGTTCTGCTCGACGGTGGCATCAAGTATGTCGTCGACGGCTACACAACATCGGGTAACTACCCCTACGGCGAGAGCTTCGTGGCTGCGGATCTGGACCCGGAAGCAACAGGGGAGTCCTTCAACTATGTGAGCAATTCCGTCAAAGCCGTGGTCGATGCCTATGACGGCACGGTGACCCTCTATTTCGCCGACACGCTCTACGGCGAGGAGGACCCAATCATCCGGGCCTATGCAGAGGCCTTCCCCGGCCTTTACGAGGAGACGATCCCACCTGAGTTGATGGAACACCTCCGATACCCGGAGCTTCTCTTCAAGATCCAGACCGAGGTGTGGGGCCGCTACCACCAGACGAGCCCCACGACCTTCTTCAACAACAGCGATGAGTGGACGATCGCCCAGGATCCGCCGCCGCGACTCCGGCTCGGCCCAGGTGAGCGCGACCTCCGACACGGGGGTTCCCCAACAGGAGTTCGCAAGGATCGATCCCTATTTCCAGATGATGCAGCTGTCTCCGGAGCGTGATCCCGAGTTCGTGCTCACGAGACCCTTCGTCCTTGCGTCCTCGAACGACAGTGGGCGGAACCTGACCGCCTTCATGAGTGCCAGCAACGAGCCGGACACCTACGGCCAACTCGAGGAAGTGGTGATCCAGGCCTCGAGCGCGCCGGGAGACTCCCAGGCGGACGCGACCACCAACCGTGTGGACGGCACGCTGCAGGCCAGTGAACGCATCTCCACCTACCAGCCGGTGTCGGAGTACCAGACCCTCGTTGGCAGCGATGGCTCCAGCGTCGAGTTCGGCAACCTGCTGATACTGCCGTTCGAGAACTCACTGCTTTACCTGCGCCCGGTCTACGCCCGTCAGGAGAGCAGCGGACTGAATGCGCTCCAGCGCATCGCGGTCACCTCGGGCGGATCCGTGGGCTTCGGCCGAACCGTCGACGAGGCAATGGCCGATCTGATCGACGGCGACGATTCGGGGCCCGTGGGTACCTCCCTGCCGGAACTGGATCCGCAGGAGCCGTCGGATCCGGCCACGGAGGTTCCGGTCGAGCCCAACGGTGGCACCACCGAGGAGCTCCTTGCCCAGGCTGACGAGCTCTTCGACCAGGCAGATGCCGCTCTGGCCGGCGGAGATCTGGGTGCGTACCAGGATCTCGTGACCCGTGCCCGCAACTTGGTTGCCGAGGCGTTGGCGAACCTCGGCGCGCCGAGCGTCGGGACCGAAGGCACCGACAGTGGCGGGTCGACCACCACGACGACGATCGCAGGCGAGACCTGAGCGTTGAGGGTGGGTCCGGTGTGGGCCCCTCACACAACCTAGGACTCAGGACCTCGACGCCGGTTTGACGTCGTGCTTGTGAACGGCTGAACTTCCGCGGCAATCGCTTCAGTAGGACCGCTCCGGCGCGCCCGGGGATGTGTCCACCTATCTCGAGGGACCCCCGATGCTGCACATGCTCGCCGAAGGTGGCTACCAGGAATTCACGTTGGACAGCCAGGAGTGGTTCTGGCTCAGTTTCTGCGTCGTCATCTCTCTCATCGCCCTGCTCGTCGGGTGGTCCATGATGCGCGGTGTGCTGGCCAAGGACGTCGGCGACCAGAAGATGAACGAGATCGCAGCCGCGATCCAGGAGGGGGCGATGGCGTACATCAAGCGCCAGTTCCGCACCATCCTTCTGATCGTGTTTCCAGTAGCGGTGGTGGTATTTGTCACCTCCGCCGAGGTGCTGGATCCCTCGGGCGACGGCCTCAGCCGGGTCCAGTCGGGTCTCTGGCGCACCGTGGCCTTCCTCGCCGGCGCCATCTTCTCGGGTTTCATCGGCTACATGGGTATGTGGCTTGCCACCAGGGCGAACGTGCGAACCGTGGCCGCAGCACGGACCGGTTCGATGGACGAGTCCATGAAGATCGCCTTCCGCGCCGGTGGCACGGTTGGCCTGTTCACCGCAGGGCTCGGGCTTCTCGGAGCCACCATCATCGTCATGGTGTTCCAGAACACCGCCGCCGCGATCCTGGTCGGATTCGGATTCGGTGGGTCTCTCCTGGCCCTGTTCCTGCGGGTCGGCGGAGGCATCTTCACCAAGGCGGCGGACGTCGGCGCCGACCTCGTGGGCAAGGTCGAGGCCGGTATCCCCGAGGACGATCCCCGCAACCCCGCCACCATCGCGGACAACGTCGGCGACAACGTCGGCGACTGTGCCGGCATGGCATCGGACCTCTTCGAGTCATTCGGTGTGGTGCTGGTGGCAAACATCATTCTGGGCGTGACCGCCTTCCGGTCGATCGGAATCGAGGGCGCCAACGCCGCCAAGGGGCTGATCTTTCCCCTGGCCATGATGGGAGTGGGACTGCTCGCCTCGATGATCTCCATCTACCTGGTTCGGGCGCGCGACGGTGAGACGGATGCCCTCAAGCCGATCAACCGGGGCCTCAACATCGCTTCTCTGATCATGCTGGCCGGCGCAGCGCTAATTGCGCTGGTCTACGTCGGGAATCCCGAGGGAGTTGGTGAAGAGTCCATCTCCGGGGTCGGGACCCGCATGTTCGCGGCCATCGTCATCGGAGTGATCCTGGGCCAGGTGGCCAGTCGCATCACCCAGTACTTCACCTCGAGCAACTTCAAGCCGGTGGCCGACATCGCCGAAGCCGGAAAGACGGGGCCGGCCACGGTGATCCTGTCGGGCGTGTCCTCGGGCATGGCCTCTGCAGTGTGGGCCGTAGTGGCCGTGGCCATTGCCATCCTCATTGCCCTGGCCCTCGGTGGAGGCAACGTTCTCTTCGCCGTCTACCTGGTCGCCCTCACCGGCATCGGCATGCTGGCCACCACCGCCATAGTGGTGGCCGAGGACACATTCGGGCCCATCGCCGACAATGCACAGGGCATTGCCGAGATGTCCGATGTCTTCGAGGGTGACACCGAGGTGATCCTCGATGGTCTCGACACGGTGGGCAACACCACCAAGGCAGTCACCAAGGGCTTCGCCATCGGCTCGGCGGTCATCGCCGCCGTGGCGCTGTTCGCCTCCTATCGCGAGACCATCGCCGCCGAGACACTCGCGAACTTTGACGACATCGCGATCAACATCGCCGAACCGAGGGTGTTCGCCGGTGCTCTGATCGGTGGCACGGTCGTGTTCCTGTTCTCGTCCCTCGCCATCCTCGCGGTCGGTCGTACAGCAGGCACCGTGGTGCAGGAGGTGCGCCGTCAGTTCCGGGAGAAGCCCGGGATCATGGACTACACCGAGAAGCCTGACTACGGCCCGGTCATCGACATCTGCACCAGCGCCGCCCTTCACGAGTTGGCCACGCCTGCCCTGCTGGCGATCCTGATGCCCGTGGTGGTCGGATTCGGCCTGGGTGCGCTCGCTCTGGGTGGCTACCTTGCCTCGATCATCGTGGTCGGAGCCCTGATGGCCAACTTCCTGTCCAACTCCGGTGGTGCCTGGGACAACGCCAAGAAGTACGTCGAGGAGGGCAACCTGGGTGGCAAGGGATCAGATGTACACACCGCGGTGGTCATCGGCGACACCGTGGGTGACCCCTTCAAGGACACCGCTGGCCCCGCGATCAGCCCTCTCATCAAGGTCATGAACCTGGTGTCTCTGCTCGTCCTGCCGGCGATCATCGCACTCGAGGACAACAACATCCGCTTCGTGATTGCCGGTGTCGCTCTGGTGATCGTGCTGGCCAGCACGATGTACGCCAGGGCTCGTGAGACCTCCTTCGGTGACGATCACGGGACTCCGACCGAGGCCGCCTCGGCCTGAGCGGGGCGAACACAGTTTCCCGTCGACCCCGGGGGGGGTGTGGTGCACGAGAGCGGAGCGTCCGACCACGAGCGCCCGGTGCTGTCCCGCGATGACGTCGCCCTGCGGGTCGTCGCAGATGTGCTCGCCGGGTACCGCGACACCGCCATCCGTCGACTCCCGGGGGTCCTCGATGGCGACGTCGAGGACCTTCACCAGTTCAGGGTTGCCATCCGGCGCGCGCGCAGCGTGCTCACGGTGTCCGCCGATGTCCTCCCGGAGGCCGCATGGGGGCGGGCGAATCGAGCGCTGAGATCCATGGCTCGGCTGACCTCGCCGGTGCGGGATCTCGATGTCCTGCTGCTGGACCTTCCGGCGATGGGTGCCGCGGTGGAGGACTCCGAATCTCCGCGGCGCCATGACGCGCTAGCGGTGCTGATGGAACTCACCGTCGCCATGCGGGAGCGGCCGGCGGTCAGCCTGGAGTGGGCCCTGCGGGGGAGCGATGGCAGGGAACTGATGGACGCCTGGGCGGCGGTGTCGGTGTTCACGCCGCCGGGTGGTGATCAGCCCGGGCCGCTGGCGACCGCTCCGGCAGGCGAGCTCGTCGACGCGTGGATCGCCGGTGCGTCCAAGCGGGCCAGGCGGCGGGGCCGTTCGGCGCTGGAGTCGGACGACCTGGAGCACTGGCACGATCTGCGCAAGGCGCTCAAACGCCAGCGGTACTTGTTGGCCGCGTTCTCGGAGTTCTACGACCGCTCCGAGCTCAAGCAGGTGCGTCGTCGCCTGCGCCAGCTCCAGGAGCACATCGGCAGTCTCCAGGACATCCGGGTGCAGGAGCACCTCATCGGCGAACTGGCGTCCGCAGCGGAATTGTCGGGGCTGTCCGTGGCCGCCGATCTGGCCGATCTCCTCCTGGGGCATCTGGAGGGTCGACTCCTGGAGGTGCAGAGTGAATGCACCCTTGCCTGGGAAGAGTTCGACACCAAGAAGAACCGACGGCTGATCCGTCATCTCACATCCGGCTAGCCACCCCTCGTCCGGCCCGGAGTTTCCGCATCAGCTCCGGCCGAAGGGAAGAGCCGGGAACCGCCGTCGCCCCGAGCGTCCCTGCTGGTCCAGGGTGAATACGACGGCCCGCTCCCTGCGGCCACGGACGTCGATCCGCCCGGCGGGTGCCCAACCGTCACGTCCACCCGACTCGTCGATCGTCGTCGCCGACGCCAGGACTCCACTGGTCTGTTGCTTGGCCGATTCGCACAACCGGGATGCAAGGTTCACCACATCACCGATGACGGTGTACTCGTAGCGCTCGGGCGTCCCCACGAAGCCGGCGAGGACCTCGCCGGTGGCAACGCCTATGCCTGCGAACAGTGGCCCACCGTCGGCTTCCAGCTGACGGGGAAGGTAGCGCGCCGCTCGCAGGGCGCGAGCTGCGTGGTCGGGCTGGTTCTGCGGGGCTCCGAAGATGCACAGTGCGGCGTCGCCCTCGAACTTGTTCACCCACCCGCCCTCGCGATTGACCACGGCGACCACTGCGCCGAAGAACCGGTTGAGCATCTCCACCACCGCTGTCGGGTCGTTCTTCTCGGCGAACCGGGTGTAGCCCCTCAGGTCGACGAACAGCACCGTGACTTCGCGGCGTTCACCGCTGTTGTGGGGTCCGACACTGGCCGAGGCCATGTCGGCCAGACCCGCCAGTCCCACCTGGCGATGGAACAGATCGCGCAGCTCCTCTCGCTCGCGGATCCCGGCGGCGAGGTGGTTGACGCCCTGGGTGAGTCGGCCCAGCTCTCCGAGGTCGTCGACCGGGAGCACCACATCATCGTCACCCTCCTCGACGCGGCGCAGACCCTCGCGGATGCTCACTATCGGTCGGGTCACCGAGCGAGAAGCCAACAACATGACCACCCCTCCGGTGATCAGAGCGGCGATACCGACGAAGGTCAGCCGGGTGGAGTCGAGGGGTTCGGGACTTATGCGGGAGCCCAGCGATATGGCGATGAGCGGAATGCCGCTTCCGAGAAGCCAGGCCAACATCAATCGTGGCCCGACGTCGCGGCGGGTCTCGGGCAGTTGGGCGTCGCGGAGCGCGAGGGCGAACAGCGGCCTGAAGTGACCCTCGAGCAACAGGTACAGCAACGTGCAGGTGACCACGCCGGCCAGTGCGATCCCGACAGCCACCCGTTGCACCTCGGTGTTGATCAGCCCGAAGATCACCGCCGCTGCGAACCAGGAAACCAGGGCAGTGGCGGTCTCCACCGTCGGCAGGCTGAAGACCAACTGTCGTTCCTTGACCGTCGGAGGCCGATCCTCGCGCACCCAGGAGACGGCACGGTGCAGTAGGGCGGCGTTCAACGGAAGCCCGACGAGGAACATGACACCTAGGTAGATGCCGAAGACCCAGAGGTTCTCCGAACGCTCGCCCAGGGACCTCTCGGCGCTGGACGGGAAGAGGAAGCGGAAGTACAGGGCGACGACGAGGGCGCCGAGCCCGTTGGCGAGAATTTGGAGCCACACCATCCCCCGCACCGCGGTTCGCGCCCGTACCAGCGGCGAGTCCGATCGCTCGTGGTGGGGACCCATCGTCAGTCGCCGATGCCCAGGCCGACCGGGCAGCTCACACCGGTTCCGCCAAGGCCGCAGTACCCGCCGGGGTTCTTGGACAGGTACTGCTGGTGTTCGGGTTCGGCATGGAAGAACTCGCCGGCGGGTTCGATATCGGTGGTTATGCGGGCTTGCCCGGCAGCGTCCAGACGGGCCTGGTAGGCGTCACGCGAGGCTTTGGCCACGGCCAGCTGGTCGTCGTCGGTGGCGTAGATGGCCGAGCGGTACTGGGTGCCGGCGTCGTTGCCCTGTCGCATGCCCTGCGTGGGGTCGTGGCCCTCCCAGAACACCGACAGGAGCTTCTCGAAAGTTACAACGGTGGGGTCGTAGACCACGAGCACGGCCTCGGCGTGATTGGTGCGGCCCGAACACACCTCTCGGTAGGTCGGGTTGGGGGTGTGGCCACCGCTGTAGCCAACAGCGGTGCTGTACACACCGGGGGTCTGCCAGAACAGGCGTTCAGCGCCCCAGAAGCAACCCATGGCGAACACCGCCGTCGCCATGCCGTCCGGCCACGGGCCGACCAGCGGCGCACCGTTGACATGGTGAACCTGCGAGACGTCGATGGCCTCGGGGCGACCCGGAAGGGTGTCGTGGCTCGCCAGGAGCTCGGGGTCTGCGCCGGAGAACAAGGAGAATCCCATATGTCCAGCCTACGCCCGCGCCCCCTGACTGGGGATTCGACCCATGGGTGAACCTGGCAGTGGGCTTGGCTCACGGCGTTGAGGCTGCGACCCTGGGTCCATGGCGGCAAGGGGAGCCCGCGGTCGGATCACGACTTCGGATGTGGAGGCGGTAAGGGCGCGACTGCGGCTGGCCGCGCCCCATGCCCGCATGGAGGCCGTGGACGAACTGAAATCGTGGCAGGGAGCTCCTGTCGATCGGGCTACCGGCTCAGCGGTGCTCCGGGCTGCCACGGTCGGCTACCCCTGGGTGGCCGAGGTCCCCGACGACGTCGGCGAGTTGCTCGTCCAGCTGCTGTGGACCGAGCCCCGCGTGGTCTCCCGAACCGAGCTGGAGACGGCCTATTCCTTCTGCGCGGAGCGGGCTCGCCGTTCCATTCTCAGGACGTTGGCCCTCCGAGCCGATTCCGAGGCACTGGAAACGGTTCAGCACCTGATCGGCATCGATGGACCCGCAGACCTGTTGCCGGTCCCCACGTCGGACCTCCTGAATCCGCTCCTGGTCGTGCCGGGGGTTGCGAGCCTCGCCCCGGCATTGGTGTCCGCTGCCTACCGGCGCGGTTGGGCGAGCCATGCGGGTGCCCTGCTGCACGACATGGCCAGGCGGGGGCGGCTGTCTCCGGCGAGGTGTGAGGAGGTGTCCAACGGACTCGCCCCGCTTGTGGTCGGCCTCGTCGATACCTGTGACCGGGGTGCGACGATTTCGAACCGAGGTGCGCTGGTGCGCGTCGATCGCCAGCGATTGGCGTCGCTCGTGCCGCTGTTCGCCGAGCTCTCCTGCGACGGGTCGTCGCAGGTGTTGCGTCGGGTGCTGGCGTGTGCCGACCCCCGGGTGGCGGCCGAGGCGGCGGTAGCGCTGACCAGGCGGCGCGAACGGGTGGGCCACGATCGGCTGGAACTGGTGGCGCGGGACCCCGAGGCGCGGGCGGTTCTGTTGGGTGGGTTGATGGGCATGGGACGGGGATTCGAGCTTCCGAGCTCCTTGCGAAGCGATGTGGCCCTAGCCGAAGCAGATGTGGTCCAGTGGTTGGCTTCGAGCACCCAATTGGGCACAGCACCCGACGAGGTCGAACACCGGGGTGTGGTCCCGGCTCCGGTGGAGTGGGGCACCGGGCTTATCCAGGTGTTCGCCTTCCGGGTGCGCCCGCCGCACTGGTCGGCCGAGCGCGGTTGGATGCTGGCCGCGGCGGGCCCCTTCGATCCGTTGGCCCAGCTGATGCCCGCTCGCTCCGATGGCTTTGCCGTGCAGTCGCTCTACGCGTCCGAGGATGGCGACGGACTCGAACGCCACGTCCTGGCGATCTCCCGCCAGGTGGTGCAGGCCCGGGGCGAAGAGGCAGCCTGAAACGGCTCATGCCGCCGCGTCGTTGGGCGGCGCCTCAGCGTGCAGGTTTGCGAGTCGGTGCTCAGTAGGTCGTGACGGCTCGTCCGACCTTGTCGAGGCCACGCAGCATCGACGGACGGCGGGCGATGTGGCCATAGATCCGCTCGGAGACCTCGTTGTCATCCCGGGCCTCGATGGCGTCGCCGTACGACTCGGAGAACTGTTTGGTGATCCGCTGCAGCGCTTCGTTCTCCTCTGCGGTGGGTGGGGCATCGGGGAGGTCCTCGGGAAGTTCCGCGAGTTCGCCGGAGTCGAACCAGATGAAGCGATTGTCCAGGTCCACGTCGAGTTCGACAACGCCGAGGTCCTCGGTGTCCGCCGGGTCTCCCTCAGGGGCCTCGTCGAGGTCCCAGGGCAATTCGAAACGCACCATCGGTGGACCGCCGAACGGGCTCGGCAAGGGTCCGGGTGCCGCCGTGCGGGCCAACTCCCACAGTCGGGCCACTTCGTCGTTCTGAAGACGGCCGTGGGCTTCCGACAGCGTCATGGCGAGGCCGTGGAGCTCGGGACAGGACCAGAAGTCGACCTCTCCGTGGGATCCGCGCCGGAGTTCGCTGGCGCAGTGCGGGCAGACGGGCTGGGTCACATCGACCATGGGAATCTCAGGCGCGTTCATCACACCGACCCACGGTAGCGAGACGTTCGCCAGATCCAACCCCCCCTCACCCCGTTCTGTGTTTCGTGGATGGCACTGGGTGCAATCTGGGGAGCACAGAACGAGGTGGGGAGCGGGCGGGTCGCCTCGGGTCAGGCGATCATTTCGCGCAGGCGGACACGGTGCATGATGGCGGCCTCGGTGTCCTCGTCGGGTTCCCGGTCGCCGAAGTGGATGCTGCGGTCGATCACCCTCACCATGATCGCTCCATGGCGGTAGGCCGAGTAGGTGCGGAACCAGTGCAGGTCCTCGATGTCGGTGCCGGAGGTGGCCCGGTAGCGCTCGGCCACGTCCTCGGCCTTCATGAAGTCGGGCATTCCGGGTAGCCCCAGCTCGGTGGTGATGTCCTGGAAGAACGTGTGGATGAAACTCATCCACCCCAGGTCGACCTCGACCGGTGCGATGCCGGCCATCTCCCAGTCGAATACAGCGACAGGCTCGGTGCCGTTGTACATCATGTTGCCGATGCGGGCGTCGCCCCACGAGAGTGCCGGCGCCCGAGCGTCCGCGGCGACCGGCCAGTTGGCCTCCAGCCACGCCTCCGCCTCGTCGAGAACCGGGATGGTGCGGCCCTGGCGCACCCAGCGGGCGTAGTCGACCCAGTGGTTGTAGTGACGTCGTAGCGCCGTGTCACCGGGCTCGTCGAGCTCGAGGAAGTCGGTGTGGGCACCGACGGGCGTCCGATGGATCTCGGCCAGCACGTCGACGCTGGCATCCTGCAGAGCGCGTTGCTCCTCGGGAGTCGCGTCCAGCAGGTCGCTCTCGATGGGATACGGCATCACGTCGGGCGGAACGACTCCGTGCGCACGGTCCATGACGAAGAACGGCGAACCCAATACGGCTGGGTCCTCCTCCAGCCACCGCAGGAGGGGGACCGGAGCGTTCGTGTGTTCCTCGACGAGCTGGATCACCCGGAACTGGGCTGCCAGGTCGTACTCGGTGAACACCGGGATGGCGTCCTCGGCCGCGGCCAGCCGAGCGACGAGCTCCGCTTCCACCCGGTCCTCGCCCTCGGTCCAGGAAGCCCCGAACAGGACGGTCTCCGACGACATGCCGTTGTCGGGCACCGACAGCTCCGTGATGGTGGCGTCCCGCACCCTGGTGGACAGCCACGTCTCCAGCTGGGTGCGTAGCTCGTCATGGTCGCGGGTGCTGCGGGTGATCTCCGGTGCCTCCCGAGTCTCGGCCGGACCCGCTTCGTGGGACTCGGGTTCCGCGCTCGGACCTGAGTCTGGATCGTCAGCGCCCTGGTTCACTCCGCCCTGGTTCACTCGGCTGCCCCCTGCTTCTCGGCGGAGCGGCTACTCCGCGGCGTGCAGGAGGTTACCGGACTAGATTTCGCTCGGTGGCCGGTGGGTACCGGCCCGTCTCGAGGTGGTCCCGAGGGGCCCAGGGGGAAACATGGGCGGTCAGATCCCGTTGGTCGACTATCTGGTGCTGGGCGACGACCCGCACCTGGAAGCTCACGAGTGCACGGCCTGCGGGGCCCGGTATTTCGACCGCCGCAACGCCTGCGCATCCTGTGGCGCGGTGGGCGAGGACGGCTTCGCACGGGTCGCGATCGCCCGCGAGGGTGAGCTGCGATCGTTCACGATCGTGTCCTTCGCTGCTCCCGGAGTGCCTGTGCCGTTCGTGGCCGGAGTGATCGACTGCGATGGCACCAGCGTGAGGGGCAACGTGGTCAACGTCGAACCCGACGCGGAGCACGTGAAGCTGGGAATGAAGGTGCGACTCACCACCTTCGACATCGGCGAGGACGAAGAGGGTACGCAAGCGATCGGTTTCGGGTTCGAGCCGCTGGAGGCAGCATCATGAGCGACGACATCTGGATCCTCGGGATCCACATGACCAAGTTCGGAAAGCGACCGGAGTCCGACGTGGTGGACCTGGCCTCGGAGGCGGCGCTCGGCGCGCTTGGCGACGCTGGGGTGACCATGGCGGACATGGGGGTTCTGGCCTGCGGCAATCTCATGGGTGCCGCTGCCGGCGTCGGTCAGCAACTGCAGAAGCAGATCGGTCAGACCGGTATTCCGGTCTACAACGTCGCCAATGCCTGTGCGACCGGCGCCACTGCGCTGCGCACGGCGATCATGGCCGTGCGGGCGGGGGAGTGCGACATGGGTCTCGCCGTGGGAGTCGAGAAGCTCTCCGGTGCCGGCCTGCTCTCGGGAGGTTCGCGCAAGAAGGACTCGAACACGTGGGAGGCCAGCGGTCGCCAGGGTGCGGTGGCGCCCCTCGACGGCCGTGTGGGGACCGAGACCATGCCGGGTGTGTTCGCCCAGATCGGGATGGAGTACGGCCACCGCTACGGCGGGACGGACTTCGAGCTGTTTGCCCGCATCTCGGAGAAGAACCATGCCCACTCCACGCTCAACCCCCTGGCCGCTTACACGAAGGCGATGTCTCTGGAGGAGATCATGGGCGACCTGATGATCGCCTATCCCAATACGCGTCCCATGTGCTCTGCCAACTGTGATGGAGCCGCCGCTGCAGTCGTGGTGAGTGACGCCAAGCTGAAGACGATGTCGCTGGAACAGCAGCGACGGGCGATCAAGGTGGCGGCGTCGGTGTTGACCACGGATCCGTATGAGGAGGCGTGTCAGGTCCTACCGGATGTGAACACCCTCACCCGCAATGCCGCCAAGCTCGCCTACGAACAGGCGGGCATCGGACCCGAGGACCTCGACCTGGTGGAGCTACACGATTGCTTCGCCACCGCGGAACTGGTGCACTACGACAACCTCATGTTGTGCGAGGAGGGCGGTGCCGTGGACTTCTTCGAGTCGGGGGCACCGTTTCGGGACGGCTCCATGCCGGTGAACGTCTCGGGTGGCCTCGAGTCGAAGGGCCACCCCATAGCCGCGACGGGGATCGCCAACATCTGGGAGATCTGTCACCACCTGCGCGGCGAGGCGGGTGACCGCCAGATCGAGGGTGCCCGCGTGGGCCTGGCCCATGTGATCGGCCTCGGTTCGGCGTGTGGAGTGCACGTGCTCGAGAGCGCCACTTCCTGACCCCCCAACCCCGTTCTGTGTTTCGTGGATGGCGCTGGGTGCAATCAGGGGAGCACAGAATGGGATCAGGCGCAGGCGTCGGCGAGGGTCTGCTCGGCTGCCGTGTAGGCCTCCGGTGCGAGGTCGCCGGTCAGCAGGTTGTCGAGTGCCTCCTCGACCGCAGGCGGGGCATCGTCGGGGAGGGCATCCTGCATCTCACCGATGGCGGTGTTGCGCTGGGCACCGTCCTGGGCAGCAGCGAGTTCGGCCTGGGCGGCGCAGAAGTCTGCCGTCGGGAACGCAGCGTCACCGGTGGTCGACCCATCCGTGGACGGCGCGGAACTCTCGGTCGTGGATGCTGATGTCGACGTCGTGTCGGCGGAGTCGTCGTCGCTGCCACATGCGGTACCGAACGTGAACGGGAGGGTCAGTGCAATGAGAACCGTGGCGAGTTTGTTCATGCAATCAGTGTAATCGGGTCCCTCCCGACCCCAGGGGTAAGAGCGGACTCGCCCCACCCCCGTTCTGTGTTTCGTGGATGGCGCTGGGTGCAATCAGGGGAGCACAGAACGGGGTCAGGCGCAGGCGTCGGCCAGGGTTGCCCGGGCCCGGGCCGCGGCCAGATCTTTCTGGGCGTCGCAGAACTCGTCGGTCGGCGACCACGACTCCGTCGACCCGGTGTCGTCCGTCGACTAATCCGAAGCCGAGGCAGTCGACTCATCCTGAACGGAGGCATTGCCCGCTGCCGAAGTAGACGAGTCGTCGTCTGCCGCAGGCAGTCCCGACGATGAACGGGAGGGTCAATGCGATGAGAACCGAAGCAGATCTACGCATGTCGGGAGGGTAACCGGATCCCTGCTGGGTGTCCGGGGCAACGCCGCGAGGTGACCGTCTGGTGCGCTGCAGCGCCCCGGAGTCAGTCGCAGCGGGTGAGGCGGACATCCGTGGTGCTCGGCATCTCCACCACTGCTCCGACGTGGAGCGTGCCCCATCCCGAGAGCGCATTGGAGATGCCGACTGCGTCCGCGTTGGAGTCCCAGGTGGTGTCCACCCGGATGCAGTCGGCGCCGCTGACAGATTCCCATGAGGTGTAGCTGCCACCTGCCCATCCCGCGGTGAGTGGGTCGAGGGTGTCGAGCACGAGCCCTTCGCGCAGGACCAGGCTCAGCAGGTACGGTCCGAAATCACCGGAACGGACCACGGCTGCGCCGGCGTCGGTGGGTGGGGCCGGCACTGCGGCTGCCGGCTCGTCGGACAGGTACTTGGTGGTGTCGAAGCCCTGCTCGGTATTGGCCGGGTAGCGGGTGAGCGACAGGTCGGGGCCAGCGGGGTTGCCGAACGCGGTCACCAGGTTCTGTTGGAACGTGGCGCCTCGGAGATAAGGCCCGGTGGTCAGGGTCAGCAGCGTGATCGGCACCGTGAAGAGATCGGGGTCCCCGCCGGCGTTGAGTTGCTCCTGGAGGCTCTGGAACTGCTCGATGGTGTTCATCGAGTTGTAGTAGCTGGACCGGATCCGCTCCGCGCTGCCCTCGATGGCGATCAGCTTCGAGATGTAGGCGTCATCGAGCAGGCCCTCGCCGTCGAGGTCGCTGAGGTCGTGGATCTGGTCGTCCAGGGCATGGGTGAGCTCGTGGGCGATGACCTCACGCGTGTAGGGAGTGAGCGATGTGCCCCTCACCTTGAGGGTTTCGGTGAGGGGATCGTAGAAGCCGACGACTCCACCGCCGTAGGCCCTGCGGAACTCGGTGATCAGGTCCTGGGAGCCGTCGATCCAGTCGAGGGCGGTGAAAGCGGTGCCGTCCGGTGCGATGTCCGCTTCCTCGGCGGCGAGATTCGCGAGCACCTCGACCTTGAAGGCCGTTGGGTCGACGAACTGGACCACAGGATCGGTCACGAACTCGTGGCCCCGGGCCTGCTCCACGAAGGCAGCGATCTGATCGACGTACTCCTGTGGCGTCAGCGGCGGCGCGGTCGTGCACGATGCGCCGAGAACGGCGACTGCGGCGACCAGAATCAGCGTCGGACGTAGGTCTTTGATGCGCATCGAATCCCCCTCGATATCGAACACCGACGCTAGCGGGCACCGCCGGTCCTGTGTTCGGCTGGTCTCTGCTGCAAGGGCAGGGTGTCGGACAGCGGACCAGGTGCCCGTCCCGAGGTGGTCTTCGAGGAGCGCCAACGGTTCCGTGAGCCGTGGGTGGTGGCTCTCATCACCGTTCTGGCCGTCGGTGCATGGGGCGCGTTGCGGTCCGCGCTTGGGATGGGGCAATTCGCGGGCCTACAACGTGAGCGGGGACCGAGGAGCGGAGACCGTGCTCAGCGATGGTCGGCGCTGGGTGATCGGGTCGCAACGCTCCGGGGAGCTGGCTGCTGCGCAGCGGCAGCGGGTGCCGCTGGGAGTTCCCGAACGGGCATCGTCGGTTTTGGCGCTTGCCGCCGATACCGTTTTCCGCTGAACGTTGCAGCCGCGCAACCAGCTCAGGAGCTTTGATGAAACGCCTTCTCGCCCTTATCGCAGTGGGAGTCATGTTCGCCTCGGCATGTTCGAGCGACGACGATTCCGACAAGACGACCACCACCGCGGAGACGTCCACGACGCTTCCCGATGTAGAGGGCGCGTTCTCTGCGTTCTGTGAGTCGGCCACCACCCTGGTCGAGGACCTGGATGCCTACACGGGGCTGTTCTCCACCGAGGCTGCAACTCTCACTGTCGGCCAGCTGAAGGACGGCACCGATGAGTTGAAGGAGTCCCGCGCCACCGTCGAGGAAGACGCCACGGCTCTGAAGGACTCGGTCGACGAGTACAACAAGATCGAGGAGCAGAACGCCAAGGACCAGGAGGAGGAGACCGGTACCACCTCCACCACCGTGGTTGAACTGCCCGTCGACGATGCCACCATCGACCGTGTGGTCACGGCCGAGGAGGAGTTCGACACCGCAGTGGAGGGCATCACCGACGACACGACCTTGGCGGAGGCCGAGATCGAGTTCCAGTCGGCCGCCTATGCCCTTCAGGTGTCCTGGACCGTCCTGCTCGACGAGGCCGGTTGCCTCGACGAGGACCAGGAGGCACTCGACGCGATCCGTCAGTTCACCGCAGGGGTCCAGACCGACCTCACCACGCTCGGCTACTTCACCGGGACGGTCGACGGTATCTACGGAGTGGAGACGGTTGACGCCATGCAGGCGTTCCAGAAGGACGTCGGGCTGCCCGAGACCGGCCTGCCCGACCCTGCCACCCAGAAGGCCCTCAACGAGAAGCTCGCCGGTCAGAAGGCAGTCAACGTGGCCGCACTGCAGGGTCTGCTCAAGGGCCTCGGCCTCTACGACGGTCCCATCGACGGGATCTACAACGACGAGACCACCGCAGCGGTCAAGGAACTCCAGGCTGCGCTCGACGTGCCCCAGACCGGGGTCATGGATCCCGCCACCTGGGAGGCCTACGCCAACCGTCGAGCCGGGCTCGAGGAGTTGCTGAAGCAGGCTGAGTCCAACGCCACCAGCACCACGACTGCGGCGCCCACGACCGCGGCCCCGGCTCCTACGACGGCCGCCCCCACCACGGCGGCTCCGACGACGGCCGCGCCGACCACCGCGGCTCCCTGACCCAGGGGCCAGCGGACCTGATCCGCATCCGTTTCTGATCCGTACCCCGGAGGTTGCTGAGTGCAGCATCCGGGGTACGGCCATTTTCGGCGGAGCAAGCGTGTCTGCGGCCTCAGGCCCGGAAACAGGTGTTTACAAACTGACTTGAAGTGTTAATATGTTGCGGTGCCCGTGACGCCGACGAGTTCCGACGACATCCTCGACGCCGCCGTCGAGTCAGTGTCGCTCTACGGAATCGCCAAGCTGTCGATGACCGACGTAGCCGGTCGGGCCGGGATCAGTCGCCCCACCCTCTACAAGCACTTCGGTTCCAAGGAGGCTTTGGTGGCCGCCGCGGTCCAGCGCGAGGCACTCGAGCTGGTCTCCTCGGTGCTGTTGGCCGCCGATGGTCACGACACCCCCGTCGACGCGGTCGAGTCGGCATTCGTGGCCGCCCTTCGTCTGACGCGCGAGCACCCGCTGCTGGACCGCATCATCCGCACGGAGCCCGAGTCGCTGTTGCCGTACCTGACCACCGACCGCATCGGGGGCGACGGCGGAAGCGGAGGAGCAGCGGTGCTTCTCTTCGTGCGTACGGCAACCGAGACATTGGTGCGTGAGCGCCTGCAGCTCGACGAGCTCACGGCGCGCCGCCTGGCCGACATGGTGGCCCGACTGCTGGTCAGCTACTCGATCAGCGCCCCCGACGACCCGCCCGAGATCGTGGCATCCGCCATGGCCCGGATCCTGCTCGAGGGTGCACTGAGCACCCGTGGCACAACACAGACCGAAACCAGGAGCAACGCGTGACAACCACTCACAACCCCACGGCCGGGACCCCGACGTCGGACGAAGCAGACACGTCCGTCGGAGCGGATGGAGACACATGGAAGGACGCACGTCGCTACCTGTGGGCCATCGGCCTGGTGGTACCGATGCTGCCCCTCATCTCGGCCGGGTTGGTGGCATGGACGGGCCGGACGGTCTGGTGGTGGTTGGCGCCGGCGTTCATCTACCTCCTGATTCCGCTGCTGGACTGGGCGCTGGGCACCGACCGGACCAATCCGCCCGAGTCGGTTGTGCAGCGCCTCGAGGACGATCACTACTACCGCTGGCTCACCTACCTCTACCTGCCGCTGCAGTACCTGTCGTTCTTCGTCGGGGCGTGGCTGTTCGTCACGGGCGGCGACAGCTGGATCACCAAGTTGGCGATCGCCGTCAGTGTCGGCGCAGTGGGCGGCATCGGTATCGCCAACGCCCACGAGTTGGGCCACAAGAAGGAAAAGGTGGAGCGGCGACTGTCCAAGTTCGTCCTGGCCCAGAGTGCCTACGGTCACTTCTACGTGGAGCACAACCGCGGTCACCACAACCGCGTTGCCACTCCCGAGGACCCTGCGAGTTCGCGAATGGGTGAGGGCTTCTGGGTGTTCCTACCCCGCACCGTGATCGGAAGTGTCCGCTCGGGATGGGAACTGGAGTCCAAACGACTCCGGGCACAGGGTCACAGCGTGTGGTCACTTCGAAACGATCTGATCAACTCGTGGCTGATGACGGCGGTGCTCTTCGCGGTCGCGATCGCGTGGCTGGGGCTTGCGGTCGTTCCGTTCCTGGTCATCCAGGCCGTGTTCGGGTTCTGCCTGCTCGAGGTCGTCAACTATGTGGAGCACTACGGCCTGCTGCGCCAGAAGACCGAGTCCGGCCGTTACGAGCGGTGTCGTCCCGTGCACTCCTGGAACAGCAACCACATCGCCAGCAACATCGCGCTGTACAACTTGGAGCGTCACTCCGATCACCATGCCCACCCGACGCGCCGCTACCAGTCGCTGCGCCATTTCGACGACTCCCCGCAGCTCCCCAATGGCTACGGCCTGATGATCGCACTGGCCTACTTCCCGCCGCTCTGGCGGCGCATGATGGATCACCGGGTGCTCGAGCACTACAACGGCGACCTCCGCCTGGCCAACATCCAGCCCTCGCAGCGCGAACGGCTGTTGGCGAGGTATCCCAGGGTCGACTGAGCCCCCGCGGACACAGGCTCTGGCCGGACCGGGTCGGCCTGCCGGCCGTGATTGCCGCCCGGTGTCGTACACGGGATGCGCGCCGGTATCGTCTCGATGATGGACGACCTCGAACTCCTGGCCCTGGCCGGCTCCACTTTCCGCGACAAGTTGGTCTCAGTGGGCCCGGATCAGCATTTCATGCCAACACCGTGCGGTGATTGGAACGTCGCTGGTCTGGTCACCCACGTGCTGGGGGGAAACCACATGGCGGTGCGACTGCTCCAGGGCGCACATCGGGCCGAGGCGATCGGCTACCTGTCGGGTCTGCCGCTCGGCGACGACCCCTTGGCCACCTTCGACGAAAACGCAGCAGCGCAGCTGGCGACCTTCTCCGAGCCCGGCGCCCTCGATCGGATGTGTGAGCACCCCGTGGGCGATGTTCCCGGCTCGGCCGTGCTCGGGTTCCGTATCGGCGACCTGACGCTGCATTCGTGGGATCTGGCCCGAGCCGTCGGCAGCGACGAGGACTTGCCCACAGAACTGCTCGAACGGGTGTGGACCGACTTCGAACCCATGCGCCACGACATCGCCAGGATCGGCATTTTCGGCGACGGTCCCAGCGGCGACGTGCCCGACGACGCACCGCTGCAGACCCGTCTGCTGGATCTGGTGGGTCGTCGCCCCTGAGTGTGCCCGTCACCCGACGAAGGGGTGACGGGCACACCCGGTCGTTCAGCCGGTGACGGAGACCTGCGCCGGGTCGCTGACGGCCTGGGCTGCGACTGCAGCCTCGACCTGGACCGGCACGGTCGTGGTCGCGGACTCGACGTCAGTCGGAACGGTCGTGGTCGTCTCCTCGACAACTGTGGTGCTCGTCGTGGTCGTGGTCTCTTCCACCACAGTCGTGGTCGTGGTTTCCTCTTCGCAGTAGGGGTTGTCCTCGCACCGGCAATCCTCGTAGCCCTGGTAGCAGTCGTCCCGTTCGGGTGAGCCGGCGCTGGCTCCGCCTGACATGCCGAGGACCACCGCGGCGGCGATGGTGGGAACTCCGAACCCGATCATGCACTTACGTGAAAGCTTCATGTACCTACCCCTATTTCGACCATTGACGGTGAATGTCAAACAGTGGCAGGGGCCGCCCCACACCTCAATGGGTGGTTCTGCCCGCCGAGCAGCCTCAGAGGTGCGCGGGGATGCGCCGTTGGGGAGGGTTCAAGGTGCGTCCTGCGAGCGGTGTGCTCAGCTGAACCCGTCGCCCCAGATGGGCAGCGGCATGCCCTGGCGTCTCACGGCCTCTTCGATGGCCCCCATCAACCGGGTGGTGTTGATCGGGGACTGCAGGACGGTGACGCGATCCGGGGCGAAGCCAGAATTCGCTTCCTCGCCATCGGAACTGGCATGGAGCTCGGCGGGGGTCATCTCGGCGACGACAGCGGGGGGTCGACGGGTGGATGAGACGGCGTTACGCACAAGTGGTGCGTCGACAGGGGCGTGCAACATGTTCACCACGACGTCGGCACCGTCGACCAGGGCGCAAGCTCCATCCTCGAGGAGATCACATCCGTCATGTGCGGGCCCGTCACAGGTGCGTACCGCGTAGCCGTGGCGCTCGATGACGGGCGCAATGATCGACGGTGACATCTCGGGCTCACATTCGAGCAGCACCCGTACCCGTGAGCCGGTCTCGTCGCCCCACGGCTCTTTTCTGGATCGGCGTCGCATGGCAGCTACCTCCAGTTATGCAGATATGCAACCCCAGCGTCCCTCGGTGCAAGCGGAAATGAAACGGTCGTTCGTCACACAACAACAGGGGAATGGGCGGGGAACCGGGCGCCGTTGAGCGGAGCGCCGTTAGTGTCGCCCGCACAACGTCAGACGAGGGTCCGACGGGACTCCGAGACGGGGGAGCGTCATGAGAGTCGACAACAACGGTGTGGGGATCGACTACGAGATACACGGCGAGGGTCGGCCGGTGATCCTGCTGCACGGGTTCCCTGACTCCCGACGACTGTGGCGCGGCCAAGTGCCGGCTCTCGTAGAGGCTGGCTTCCAGGTGATCACCCCGGACCTGCGTGGTTACGGGGCCTCTGACAAGCCCGAGGGAGCCGATGCCTACAACCTGCTGTTCCTGGCCAGCGATGTGATCGCGGTGCTCGACGATGCGGGGATCGAACGTGCGCATGTTGTCGGCCACGACTGGGGTGCTGCGCTGGCCTGGGTGCTGGCCACGTTCATGGGCGACAGGGTCGATCACCTGGTGGCGATGTCGGTCGGTCACCCGGCGACGTTCGCGGACGCCGGTTTCGAGCAACGTCAGTTGAGTTGGTACATGCTCCTGTTCCAGTTCGAGGGCATCGCCGAGCAGTGGTTCCCCGAACACGGCCAGGCCTGGTGCGACCATCCTGATTTCGATGCTGTGTGGGCCGATCTGCGGCGAGACGGGTCCCTCACGCCGGCGTTGAACTGGTACCGGGCGAACGTTCCTCCGGAGAGCTACATCGCACCGACCATGGAGTTCCCGCCCGTGGCGGCCCCGACGATGGGCATCTGGGGTTCCGCCGATTTCGCTCTCACCGAGGCGCAGATGAACTCTTCGGCTTCACAGGTGACCGGTGGCTTCCGCTACGAACGCCTCGAGGGTGTCGGCCACTGGATGCAGCTGGAGGCACCCGAGCGGGTCAACGAGCTGCTGGTGGACTTTCTGCCCGCTTGAATCGGCGGAGTGCCTAGGGTTTCGCACATGACGACCCTGGAGACGGACTACTTGGTCGTGGGTGCCGGCGCCGTGGGCATGGCATTCACCGACGCACTCATCGCCGACAGTGACGCCGATGTGGTCATGGTGGACCGGCGCCACCGGACCGGGGGTCACTGGAGAAACGCCTACCCCTTCGTGAGACTCCACCAGCCGTCACCCTTCTACGGCGTGAACTCGCGGGTGCTGGGGACCGACACCATCGAGCAGTCGGGTACCGAGGCCGGCTTCTACGGCCGGGCCACGGGCCACGAGATCGTCGACTACTTCGACCGGGTCATGGACGAGGTGCTGCTCGAATCAGGTCGGGTCCGCTTCTTCGGGATGTCGGACTACGTGGGCGGCGACAACGGTCGGCACCGATTCGTGTCGTGTCTCAGCGGTGAGACCACCGAGGTGAACGTGCACCGCAAGCTCGTGGACGCCACGTACCTGGAGACCGCAGTGCCGTCGACACATGCGCCGCCGTTCGGTGTCGATCCCGGTGCCCGGTTGATCCCGGTCAACGGTCTCGTAGATGTCTCCGAAGCCGCGGATGGCTACACGGTCATCGGTGCCGGCAAGACGGCGATGGATGCCTGCGGATGGCTGTTGGAGCAGGGCGTCGACCCCAAGGTGATCCGGTGGATCAGGCCTCGGGACTCCTGGATGCTGGACCGCACCTACTCCCAACCCCTGGATCTGGTCACCCAACTGATGGAGGGCGTGGCGCGGAACTACGAGGCCTCGGCGGAGGCCGAGGACGTTGCCGATCTGTTCGACCGGCTGGAGGACAACGGCCAGCTGGTCCGCCTCGACCCCGAGGTCGAGCCGGCCATGTATCGGTGCGCCACCATCAGCCAGTACGAGCTCGGGGAGCTCCGACGGATCGAGAACGTCGTCCGGATGGGTCGGGTGCGACATGTCGGAGCCGACTCGATCGAACTCGAGCACGGCTCTGTGCCGACGAGCGGGTCCCAGGTTCACGTTGACTGCACCGCAGCGGGACTCAACGTGAAGCCGGCCCGCCCGATCTTCGCCGGCGACGGGCTCACCCTGCAGCAGATACGCACGTGCCAGCCCACATTCAACGCCGCGATGGTTGGATTCGTCGAGAGCCTCGGAGGCGACGACGCCGCGTCGAACGAGCTGTGTCCCCCCAACCCGTATCCGGATGCTGCCGTCGACTGGATATCGTGCACGGCGATCTCGGCGGGAGCGGAGTCAGGGTGGTTGGCCCACCCGGAGGTCTCCGCCTGGATGGAACGCTCACGGCTCAATGCCGCCCGGGGGATCGCAGATCAGTTGGACGACCCCGCCATGCAGTCCGCGTTCGGAAGGTGGGTGGCCAACGGCGAGCCGGCTGTGGCCAACCTACAGCGGCTGGCGGCTCAGCTGGCCGGAGCCTGACTACCGGTTTCCCCGTGGTGGACCGGTTGCGGTATGTTTTCGGCACGCCGCGGGGTGGAGCAGTCTGGTAGCTCGTCGGGCTCATAACCCGAAGGTCGTAGGTTCAAATCCTACCCCCGCCACCAACGAGATTCGTATGACAGCAGGCCTCCGGGCCTGCTGTTGTCGTTCCGTTATAGGTCGCGGGGTCTGGCACCGATTCGGCCGCGCTTTGATGCGACATGTGGGACAGGCGTGATCCCAATCACGCTCACTGACCCACCACTCCTGCTGTCGCCCACCTTGGCGGTGACACACCGACCCGCCCGGAATTCGCAGGCCGCGATCGCAGCGCAAATGCCCGGTAACCGGCGCCGAAATCCAGCCTGATCAGGTATCGAACGGGTCGGCGCCGGGGGTTTCCGAAGTGAGCCCGCTTCGTTCGCGGTCGGCTCCCGGAAACCCATGCTGGCGCCACGCCTCGTAAACGACGACCGACGCTGCGTTCGCAAGGTTGAGGCTGCGATTCCCTGCCCGCATCGGGATCACCAGCAGTTGGTCCTCGGGTATCAGTGCCTTGGCCGCGCTGGGGAGTCCGCTGCGTTCGGCACCGAACACGAGGACGTCATCGGGTGCGAATTCGATCTCGGTGTAGGCCCGGTTGGCCCAGGACGAGAACCCGAAGCTGCGGCCCGGCAGGGCTGCGAGCAGGTTGTCGAGGGCCGGGTGGACCTGCACCGACACGTACTCGTGGTAGTCGAGGCCACCGCGTCGCAACAGCGGGTCGGTGAGCTCGAAGCCCAGCGGCTCGATCAGGTGGAGGTCGCACCCTGTGTTGGCGCACAGCCGGATGATGGCGCCGGTATTCGGAGCGATTTCGGGTTGGACCAGCACGACGTGCACCGCTGGAGCGTATGTGCGCCGCCAGGCCAGGTCCCGTCTCCATCAGTTCCGGCCGAAGGTGAGGACTCTCTAGGTGACGTCGCCGTCGAGGAGCCGCTGTTCGCCCTCGATTCGGGCGAGCATCGCCTTGGCGTCATAGCGGTCGGTGCCCGCGGCGACGCCGAGCTCGGCGTTCTCTGCCGCTGAAGGGGTATGTAGACGACGACGTGGAATCGGTCGTTGCGTTCAACAACGTAAGGCCATGGGTTCCTCCAGCGGAGTTGGGCGAACCCGGTGGACAACCGCGTGGACGCGCCGGCACCGCCTTGGGGAGGGCGGGATGTGAGCGGGTGGAACGACCAAGGTCACGGCCGCCAAACGGCTTGCCTATGGTCGGTCCGTGGACGTGACGCTGCTCTATTTCGACGGATGCCCGAACTGGGAGGAGACCGACACTCACCTCCGGTTGCTTGCGGACGAATTCCCCGACGTGGTCATCACCCGGGTGCTGGTCGAGAGCCCCGAGGAGGCCGACCGGGTCGGTTTCCGTGGCTCACCAAGCGTGCTCATCGACGGCACCGACCCGTTCTTGGACCAGGACGCACCGGTCGGCATGTCATGCCGCGTGTATCAAACGCCTGACGGGCTGGCGGGCTCGCCGACTCTGGAACAACTCCGCAAGGCGCTCGGCACCGAGTTCCCGGTATCGCCGCCCTTGAGTGCCAGGTGCGAGAGGCTTTCTGGCATGGCATTCATACTCGAGCGCACCGAAGTGACGAGCACAGCGCAGCATTCCGAGGTCGACAGAAGCGGGGCAGAGGCGTCGCGACTTCGGCGCCTGAACCTGGTCGCCGCCGCCTTCCATTTCGCCTCCGCAGTGCTCTTCCTCGCCCTCGTCACCGAGTTCGACCTGCCGATCACCGCATCCTTCCCGACGGAGGATCCGGCGCTGACCGAACGGCTCTTCCCGGCAGAGGTGCTCACCGAGGTGACGATCGGATACGGAGTGGCTGCGTTCTCGCTGCTGAGCGCGCTGTTCCACCTCCTCGTCGCAACGGTGGCCAACGGCTCCTACAACCGGGCCATTGCCGCCACTCAGAACCCGTATCGGTGGATCGAGTACTCCCTCAGCTCGACACTGATGATCGTGCTCATCGTGATGCTGCTGGGCGATTACGACATCGGCGCACTCGTCGGGGTCGCAGCCGCAAACGTGTCGATGATCCTCTTCGGATGGCTCATGGAGCGGCACAACACGCCGGGCTCCGACGACGTCGACTGGTATCCGTTCGTGTTCGGCTGCATCGCCGGCATCGCCCCGTGGATCGTCGGCACGATCTACTTCGCGGGTGCGCTCGGCAACGCGCAGGAGGCCGTTCCGACCTGGGTTTGGGCACTCTTCATCAGCGTGTTCGTGATGTTCAACTGCTTCGCCCTCAACCAGTACCTGCAGTACCGCGGCGTCGGTCCGTGGCGAAGCTATGTCTTCGGCGAGCGGGTCTACATCGTGCTTTCCTTCGTCGCCAAGACCATCCTCGTCTGGCAGGTCTACTTCGGCACCGTGCGCTGACATCGACTCCCTTCGCCCCCGACCCCATGACGAGCACCGACCACAGCAGCCGCCCGAACGCTGGCGGGCTCGATCTGGGTGCGACTTGGATCGGCCCGGCCGAACCCGACGGTGGGCCTGACCGTCACCGTCCGGCCTACCAGCTAGCCCGCGCCTTCGCCGTCGACGGCGAGGTCCTCGAGGCGGTGCTCCACGTAACGGCTCACGGCCTGTACGAGGCGTTCGTGAACGGCGAGCGGGTGGGCGACGCCGAGCTGACGCCGGGTTGGACCGCGTACCGGTCCCGGCTCCAGGTCCAGACGTTCACAGTGACCGACCTGGTGGTTCCAGGCGACAACGTCGTCGGGGCACTGCTCAGCGATGGATGGTGGAGAGGTCAGAACAGCGGGCCCCGCCGGGCCAACGACTACGGGGCCACCACAGCCCTGTTGGCGCGCCTGGAGGTCACCTTCGAGAACCACAGCACCCTGGTCGTCGCAAGCGACGGGTCGTGGCGCTCGACGCCGAGTCACATCCTCGCGGCCGATCTCATCGCCGGCGAGGTCCACGATCTCCGACAGCGTAGGCCGTGGAACCAGCTGGACACGTGGTCAGCGGTCCGGGTGGAGCAGCCGACCGGGGAGACGCTCGTGACCTCCGCCGCGCCTGCAGTCCGGCGGATCGAGGAGCTACGTCCCGTCGCGGTTCGACAGTTGGCACAGGATCGTTGGGTCGTCGACGTCGGACAGAACATCTGCGGGTGGGTACGCCTGACGCGGCTTCGGCGCGGCCGGTACCTCGGTCACCTTGACCTACGGCGAGTGGCTCGATCCCGCCGGCGACGTGACCCAGGACCACATCAACCCCCCGGATTTCCGCGACCCCGGCGTGATCCCGTCGTTCCAGACGGACACGGTCGTATCGGCCGGAAGGCCGGGCGAGGTGTTCGAGCCCCGGCACAGCACGAAGGGCTTCCAGTACGTGCGGGTCGAGGGGGACCTCGAAGGTTTGGAAACCGACGACGTCACGGCCGTCGTGGTGCACACGGATCTCGATCGGGTCGGCGGCTTCGATAGCTCCGACGAGCGGATCAACGCCCTGCACCGGATCAGCGAGTGGAGCTTGCGCGGCAACATCTGTGACATCCCGACCGACTGCCCCACGCGGGAACGAGCGGGCTGGACGGGTGATTGGCTGGTTCGTGTGGAGACTGCGTCGTTCCTCTACGACGTCTACGGGTTCTCCCAGAAGTGGCTGCGTGATCTCGCCGCCGACCAGCGGCCGGACGGCAGGGTCGGGAACCTCGTCCCCGAATCGCATCCCGGCGACGACCGATTCCCCGCCATTTGGCCGCTCACCGAAGGGTCGGCGGGGTGGGGCGACGCAGCAGTGCACGTGCCCTGGACCCTGTACCGAGCCCGGGGTGATGCCACGGTGCTGGCCGAGCAGTACGACTCGGCTCGACGGTGGGTGGACTACGCCATCGGCGCCGCCGCATCGGGCCGACACCCGTCCCGCGCCGAGCGGTCCCCCGAGCCAGCGGCGCACGAGCAGTACCTGTGGGACACCGGGTGGCACTACGGGGAGTGGCTCGAACCCGGCGAGGACGTGGACGCGGCGATAGCGAAGGCGACGGTGGCCGACCACGCCTCGGTCGCCACTGCCTACCTGTCACGCTCGTCGGGTCAGTTGGCGCAGATGGCCCGGATCCTGGGCCACCCGGAAGCTGCCGATCACTATGCCTGGATCTCGGCCCGATCCGCCGACGCCTGGCGGGCCGAGATCCTCGACGGGGACGGCGCCGTGACCCCGCCAACCCAGGCGACCTACGCGCGGGCCCTCCACTTCGGTCTCGTGCCCGACCACCTCCGCCCGGCCGCCGCAGGCCGCTTGGCCGAGCTCGTCGCCGATGCCGGGAACCACCCCGGAACGGGCTTCCTCACCACCCCGTACCTCCTGGGTGTCCTGGCCTCGCACGGCCACGTCGATGTCGCCTACGACCTGTTGTTCACCGAGGGCGAACCCGGGTGGCTGGTGATGCTGGAGCGTGGCGCCACCACTGTCTGGGAGGAGTGGGGAGGTGTCGACGCGGCCGGTCGCCCCCACGCCTCGCTCAACCACTTCAGCAAGGGCACCGTCATCGGCTTCCTGCACGAGTACGTCGCAGGTCTGCAGATCGTCGAGCCCGGCTACCGCCGTTTCCGGGTCGCTCCCATGCCGGGCGGTGGCATCACATGGGCCCGGGCACACCACGATTCACCCTTCGGCCGCATCGAGGTCTCATGGAAGCTCCGTGACGCAAAGGGATCCATCCGCGTGACCGTCCCCGCTGGCACCACTGCCGAGCTGCTCCTGCCCGACGGGTCTCGACACGAGTTGGAGGCCGGCAACCACGACCGGACCTGGTCATCCTGACCCGCTTCGCCCAACCCATGAACTGCCGACCGAGGGGCGAGTCGATCCGGACAGTGGGGCGACCCGGGCTGCAGGTGCCCGGTGAGCGGAAGCTATCGTCGGTCCGTGCCGACTCCGGATGAGGTCCCCACACACGGCGGGTGACCGCAACCACCCATGGAGCCGATCGACTTCCTACCCGAACTCGACCAGTTGGCCAGCGGCTGGCTCGATGTCGACGAACTCGCACACCTGCCGTCGCTGCACAACTTCCACCAGATGGCGGTGTGCGCCCCGGATCTTCTGGGCATCCACTTCTGGACCCGGGAGAGCCAGCTCTTTGAGGGTTCGGGGCCACGCTTCATGGTGTACCGCTCGTATCCCCGCCTGGCCCTGCTGATCGACGGCATCGCGGCCGACACCAGCGTCTGTCGCTGGTTCCCGTACCAGGCGGTGCGTCGAACCGTCCGGCGCGAGTGGGAAGTGACGACCACGACCCGCCTGGTCTTCGAGGAGTCCGGGCTGCTCTACGAGATCCGGGTGCGAAACGATGCCGGGACCCGGCGCAGGCTCGACCTGCTCGTTCAGGCGCCGGGTGAGTCGGCCCCTGGGAGCCCGAACCCCGTCGCGGTGCTCGACGACCCGGTCCAGGATCTCCTCGTGACCGCGGCCGCCACACCACCCGACAAGATCGAGCAGACAGGAGAGATCGTCTCCCAGGGCTGGAGTCCGATGGTCGAGCCCGGTGGCGAGATCGTGATCCGCCTCGTGCAGGCCGAAGGTGCCGACTCCGACGAGGTCTGCCAGCGAGCGCAACGATGGGCGGCCGGCTTCGCCGCGGTGTGGGGGGACACGGCAGACCGCTGGCGGAATCGTTGGCGGGAGATGTTCACGCCCGGAAACGATCACTTCTCGGGCAACGCCCCCATCCTCGAGACCGACGATACTGCGGTGGCCAGGCTCTACTACGCCTCGCTGTTGACCCTCCTCGTGCTGCACCGGACCGACCTGGCACTGTGCGACCGGGTGTTCGTCACCAGCGGTGAGCGAGACCGTGGCGACGTCTTCTTCTGGGACACGTCGATGTTCTCCCGCCTGTTCGCGCTCCTGGAGCCCCGAGGCATGAGCGAGCAGTTGGGACTGTTCCTCAGGATCGACCCCCACGGGGGCGCCGTGTTCAACCTCGACACGAAGGCCTTCCGGGGAGGCCAGTACCTCCCCGGCTACGCACGCGGCTACTGGTACGCAGCCAATGACATGTCCCTGTTCCGGCTGGTCCACGACTACATCGCCGTCACCGACGACGTCGATTTCCTCGATGAGCGGATCGGGGACCGCACCGTCGCCGACCACCTCGAAGACCTGGCGACGACCTGGCGCTCGCTGCTCACACGCGAGAACGGATTGGCCGACTACGGCACGGTCGACAACCTGTTGGAGTGCGTGCCCACCTACACACACGAGGTCGCCTCGCTCAACGCCGCCAACGTGTGGATGATGCGGGCGCTGGCCAGCTGGCTGGACCGCACCGGGCGCCGCGCCGAGGCTGACGCACTGCGGACGGACGTGGACTCCCTCGCCACCCGGATACTCGACCGTTATGTCCCCGGCGAGGGCGTCTGGTCCGTCGTAGACCGCGACTGCTCGCGCCGCACAGTTCGGCACTGCTACGACTTCATCTCCACCGCTCGCTTCATGGCCGACCGGCTCGACGGCGACCACAGGCGGGAGATGGTCGCATTCGTCGAACGCGAACTGCTCTCGGACACCTGGATGCGCGCCATGTCGCTGGACGACCCCGCCGCCGAGCTGTCCGACCGACCCGACCACGGTCCCTACGGTGCGTTCGGGGCGTGGCCGGCGATGGCTGCCGAGGCCATGTTGCTGCTGGACGCACCCGACGCGGCGCTCGACCTGCTGCACCGCGTTGTGCCTGCCACCCGCGAGGGTCCCTTCGGTCAGGCCTATGAGCTCTATGGCCCGCAGCGGGGGACGCCGCAGGCTCCCATACGCATCGCCCAGCGCGGGGTGTGCCTCCGGGAGGGCTCCGGCGGCGGGGCCTTCGCCGAGACAGTGCTCGCGGGGCTCTTCGGGTTCCGTCCCAGCCTCGCCGGGAGCACCGACCCCTGCGTCGACCTGGGCGTGACCGGCTTCGAGGGCGTCCTGCACCACGTTCGTTTCGCCGGGACGCTGAGGCGGATCGTTCGGTCGCCCGACGGACTGCGGATCCAGCCGGAGTGACCCCATCCACGGCCGTCCGACCGATACTGGAACGATGAGCGCCACGCCCGAGCACCCCCTCCTGGCGGTCGATCTCGGAGGTCGACGCATCAAGGTCGGGGTCGTCGAGGGCGGCCGGCTTCTCTCGTTCCGGGCCTTCGACGCCACAGCGGAGGAGGGCCTCACAGCCCACCTGGCCGAACTCGAAGCCACCATCGCCGCAACCGCTGCCGACGTGGGTCTCCCCCCGGCCGTGTGCGCCGGACTCGGCGTTGTCTCCCCAGGGCTCGTCGATCCCGAGGCCGGGCGCGTCCTGTCGACCAACCGCAAGTACCCCGACGTCGTGGACTTCGACTTCGGAGCCTGGAGCCGCGACACCTTCGGCCTTCCGGTTCGCCTCGAGAACGACGCGGACGCGGCGCTGCTGGGCGAGTGGCGCCACGGCGCAGCCTCGGGTGCCGACGACGTCGTCCAGGTGATGCTTGGAACTGGGATCGGCTGTTCGGTGCTCCTCGGTGGAGTACCACTGCGCGGCCACGGGCATCAGGCCGGGCTGCTCGGCGGTCACGTGGTCGTCTCCGTGGGCGGGCGTCGGTGCACATGCCCAGGACGTGGATGTGCCGAGGCCGAGGCTTCGACCTGGGCTCTCCCCTCCATGGCCCGGGAGGACCCGGCCTTCGCATCGAGCGCGCTCGCGGCCGAGGCCGTCATCGACTACCGGGCCCTGTTCGCCCATGCGGCTGCGGGTGACGACCTGGCGGTACGACTCCGCGACCGCTCCTATTCGGTGTGGAACGCGATGGCCGTCTCGCTCGTCCACACCTTTGCCCCCCAACGAATCGTGGTGGGTGGGGGAGTAGGGCACGGCGCCCCCGATCTGCCGGCCCGCATGGCAAGTCACCTTGAGGAACACGCCTGGACCAGCTACGGAGCGGTCGAGGTCGTGCACGCACAGCATCCGAATTCGGCCGCACTCCTGGGTATTGGCGGTGGCCATGAACGAGGACCTGACGTACCTGTGAGCAGCCGGCCCTCCACCAATCCTCCCGGTCCGGCGGAGCTCCCGCCCCGTTCGCGGCGCAGCGCCTACCGACGCCTCCCCCGGATCCGCGTGACCGGCCACGCTGGTTCCTGCCACGTCGGCTGGCCCTCCATCGGGGACGAGCTCCGAGCTCGGCTGGCCACCCACCAGGACTCTTCGGGCGGCCGGGTCGTGCTAGCAGTCGACACCTACCCGGGCGTGGGCGACGAGACGGCGGAGCTACTCGCCCGCGAGGTACGCGCCGACCACCTGGTACGTACTGCCGGGGCCTTCGCTCCGCCGGACGCCATCGACGCGCTGGTGGCGCCCTACGTCACCGAGGATCCGGTTTTCGGCCGGGTGTCGGGCCTGTGCTTGTCGGACTTCCTCGTGACGGCGGCCGTCGACCGGCTCCGACGCGAGGTCACGTCGGCGAGCGACGGACTCGTCCTGGTCTACGGGACCGGGGCCGCGTTGCTGTGTGATCCCGACCTCCTCGTCTACGCGGATATGGCGCGGCGGGAACTGGTGCAGCGGTTCCGACGCGCCCAGATCGCGAATCTCGGTGCCGACAACCGTCACGAGGACCCCTCTGCACAGTACAAGCGAGCATGGTTCGTCGACTGGCGCGTCGCCGACCGGCACAAGCGGGAGGTGTTCGAGCACGCCGATGCGTTCCTCGACCTCAGCCATCCGGACGAGCCGAAGCTAGCCCCCGCCGACGCCGTGGCCGATGGCCTGTCCCGGGCCGCGACCAGCCCCTGGATCCCGGTCCCGTTCTTCGATCCGGCGCCGTGGGGTGGCCAGTGGATGAAGGAGGTGTGCGGGCTCGACCCCGACGTCGCCAACTACGGCTGGTGCTTCAACTGCGTGCCCGAGGAGAACAGCGTCCTGTTCGACTTCGGCGACGCTGTCATGGAGTTCCCTGCGCTCGACGTCGTCCTGTTCCGGTCCCATCAACTCCTGGGTGAGGGCGTCGTCAGTCGCTTCGGGGCCGAGTTCCCGATCCGCTTCGACTTCCTCGACACGATGGGAGGAGGCAACCTCTCCTTCCAGGTGCATCCGGATACCTCCTACATCCGCGACACGTTCGGGATGGAGTACACGCAGGACGAGAGCTACTACCTGCTTGATGCTGAGCCCGGGGCAACCGTGTACCTGGGACTCCAGGAAGGTGTCGTGCCCGACGAGATGCTGGCGAGCCTTCGGGCCGCGCAGGCCGACGGCCCGCCCTTCGACGCGGAGCGGTTCGCAAACCGATGGCCGGCAGGAGCCCATGACCACTTCCTGATCCCGGCCGGGACGGTGCACTGCTCAGGAGCCGACAGCATGGTCCTGGAGATCTCGGCCACGCCCTACCTGTTCACCTTCAAGCTCTGGGACTGGGGGAGGATGGGCCTCGACGGTCGGCCCCGACCGATCCATCTCCGCCATGGCAGCGAGGTCATCCGCTGGGACCGCACCACGGAGTGGGTCCGACAGAACCTCATCAACCGGGTTGAGCCGGTGGCTTCCGGTGACGGCTGGCGGGAGGAACGGACCGGTCTCCACCAGTTGGAGTTCATCGAGACCCGTCGGCACTGGTTCGACACCACGGTGACGCGCCACACCGGCGGGACGGTCCATGTCCTGTGCGTCGTGGCCGGGGAGCAGGTGGTCTTGGAGAGCCCGACCGCCCGGTTCGAGCCGTACCCTGTGAACTACGCCGAGGTTGTCATCGTGCCGGCCGCGGTCGGGCCCTACACGGTTCGCCCATATGGCCCCGCGGCGGGGTCCACTTGTGCGACGGTGACGGCGTTTGTCAGGGAAACGGGCGACGACCGGTAGTGCCCGGAGCCTTGAGTGATCGCGCTGGCGCGAGCGGTCTGGGGGGTCCCAGCCCTCGTCAAGCGAATCGCGCCGCATGAGCCTGGATGTGGGCGTCCGGGTCCTCGAACGACGGGCGCCGCATCGCCCTGACCAGCACGTTCGCGTTCATCCCATCACCGAGTTGGCCCACACCATCGGGCTCACAACCCGAAGGTCGTAGGTTCAAATCCTACCCCCGCCACCATCTAGATCCGTTCGAGAGCCCAGGCCCCGCCAGGCCTGGGCTTCTTCGTTGTTCGGCGTTCTACCGGGTTACGCGGTCTTCCTCCGACGTTCCACCGTGTCGGGATCCTCCGGTGGAACGGGCTTGGCGAGGCGCTCGTAGATCTGTGCTGCGTCGGCCTGCATACCGGGGAGAACGTGCTGCTAGGTATGGATCGTGTGGGCGATGTGCGCGTGGCTGAGCCAGTCGCTCACGACCTTCACCGGCACACCTTCCTTGATCAGCAGGCTGCCGTGAGTGTGCCGCAGATCGTGGAAGCGGGTCCGGGGAACACCGGCTTTTCCACGATTCGTCGGAAGCTGTGGCGGACGGCTTAGTGGTGCACCGCTTCGCGGTCGCCGTCGGTGAACACCCACTCGGCGCTCGCGTCGACACCAACTGCGGCGTGCTCGGCGGTTTGAAACGAGCGCCAGCCTGCGAGGACATCGAAGGTCGTGATGTCGAGATCGATGCTGCGTCGGGCCGCCTTGGTCTTGCCGCGGGTCTGATGGACCTCGTGTCGACGGCCACGAGCCCTCGGTTGAGATGCAGGCGTTGCTTGGCGAAGTCGATGTCGTCCACTTGAGCCGAGACTTCGTGCGGCGCATGCCGGTTATAGCGGTGAGCCAAATGATCGGGAAGTGCCGGTGCCCTGCCGCGGTGCGCAGGAACAGACGCAGTCCCTCCTCGGTCCACGCCTGGCCCTCGATCCGCCGGAGTGACCGCTGCTTGGGTGCCCGTGCCACGAGGGCGACGTTGCGAGTGACGAGTCCTCGGCGTACGGCGTCGTCGAGTGATCCTCGGATGATCAGGTGGATCTCATTCACAGTCTTGGGTGCGAGCCCGCGTCCCTCTGTCGGGTGCAGAAGCGCGTCGTAGAGGGACCCGATCGTTGATGGCGAACCCGCCGCAGACTGGTTCGCCCCAACGTGGGGAGGATGTGTAGCGCCACGTTGCGTTCGTAGCCCCGATACGTGCTGGTGGCGAGGTGCAGCTTCTTGGCTGGGAGCCACTGGCTGGTGAGGTAGGCGCCGAAGGAGCTGGGGTTGCCGGCTTCGAACGAGCACCTGTGGCTGAACGCTACGGTCGAGATCGATGGCTGGGCGGCGTGTGGATGACGAGATGCCGATCGAGGAGGCAGTCGACCGGCTCGATGAGGCCGAAGCCCGTCGCTTGCTGGTGGCGGCTGCGGGGTCCCACGAGGACGTGTCGCGGGCGGTTCGGCTGGCTGCCGCGGATGAGAGTGATCGTCTGGCAATGTTGAAGACCGTGGTCGACAGCGGGCTGCGTACGCGCCGGCACCTCGACTACTGGGGGTCCTCGTCGTGGGCTCGCGACGCTTCACCAGTGGTCGATGCGCTGGGCGACGCGATCACTACGGACCCCTCGGCGGACCTGGTCGTTCTGCTGCAACGGGCGGCGGGGCACCTGGTGAAGGTGATCATGCGAGCCGATGACTCCGATGGAATGATCGGCGACCTCGCCGGCCGGGTCCTCGAGCTGCATCGGGAGGCGTGTGCGACGGGTGTGGCCGAGCCACAGAAGCTGGCGAAGTGGATGGTCCGGTTCTCGTTCGAGGATCAGGACTTCTTCGAGATCGATCCGGTCGCGTACGTCGACGCGCTGGGCTCCAAGGGTCTCGCTGTCTACCGGCGGGAAGTCAGAAAGCGATCCGACCCCGCGTCGGCGCCCGCGGACAGATCACCCGGGCTCCGGGACATGTACGGCGAGTTCCCCAGCTTCGCAGCAAGATACGCGGCCGAACGCCTCGCCGTGATCGACCGGGATGTCGATCGTATAGTCGTGCTTCTCGGTGGAGATCAGTCCTCGCCGCACCAGTTCCTGCGAGTTGCCGAGGCGATGATCGAGCTCGGCCAGGATGAAGATGCGTTGGCGTGGGCGCGTCGTGGCATCGAGCAGACCTCGGGCTGGCAGGTGGCCAAGCTCTACGACCTGGCCGCCGAACTGCTCAACCGGGCGGGAGAAGTCGTTGAGGTGGTCGAGCTCCGTCGCCACCACCACAGGCGCACGCCCACATCCTCCACCTACGCGGCGTTGCAGGCAGCCGCCCGGGCGAACGGCACGTGGGAGGCAGAGATCAGCCCGGCTCGCGCCGCGCTTGGTGAGCGGGACCGTGCTGGACTGATCGACGCGTTGCTCGCGGACGGCGAGCCGGAACAGGCATGGAACACCGCGACAGCGGGCGAGGACGAGCTGCTGCCCTCACAATGGCTCCGTCTCGCCGAGGCGCGTGAGTCGACCGCGCCGGCCGACGCCATGGCGGTGTACTTGCGACTCGCCGACGAAGTTCTCGTTCGCGCCGACAAACGCGCCTACCGTGACGCCGTCCGCCACCTCAAAGCTGCTCGCCGCGCCGCTAACGCAGCCGATCGAACCGCGGAGTTCATCGAGCACTTGGCTGGGCTGCGAGAGCGGAACCGTCGTCGCCCTTCGTTGATGGCCATGCTCGACAAGGCGGACCTGCGGTGAGCGGACCATGACTAAGCAACGCCACCGTAGACCCGGCGATCCACTCGATGATGAGGACGTCATAGTCGCTCGGGGCGGGAACCTAGAGCCTGCGGCCTTGCGCAGTGCCGCCGAGCGGCGCCACTCCATCTACGACGACTACGAACTGTCCGTCTTCGCGACTGGAGACGTCGCCGTCGACGAACTCGCACAGCCGCCGCCGCTCGTGCGGTTCGAAGTGCTGACGCTCATGCGGGTCGGCGTGCTGCGAGCCGCCGGGTTCGCTCTGGAGCCGACGGGCCGAAACGCGAGACACTTCACAGTGTCTTGGGGCCGATCTCGGCAGTGGCATCGAAGCGCTGCTCGCCGGCAACAACCAGGCGCAGGCGGTCGTCCGTGTGATCGACGTCGACGATGACGGTCAAGTGCACTTCTCGATCCTGCCTGGGTCCGTTGCCAAGAACCGCCACCTGCTTGATCGAACGGTCGCCTGAATCCAGCGAGGATCTGTGGCGATCGGACATTCGATTCCAAACCCGAAGGTCGTCAACCGGAACCTCTCAGACACTGCGGCGGTTCTGGATTCAGGTCAAGCCAATGGCTCGAGTCGGGTTGAGGGGGCCGGGAACTCGTCCGTGGCTCGGTCTGGGTAACCCGCAGTTGAATAGGTGGATCGGGCCCGACTCTCGGGCGTGTCGAAGCTGGAGTACGTGAGGTGCCGGTCGGCGTGTCGTGTTTCAGGCTGCGACGCAGTACTCGTTGATGAGTCCGTCGCAGGTCGTGTGTCGTCGGATCGGTTGGCCTCGCCCGGTCGGACCGACGTCTTCGCGGTCTTCGGACGCTCGTTGTTCGAGGCTGCGATGCGGGCGACTCCCGCGACCCTCCACCCGACCCGCGCCCACGTGAACCTCGAGCCGGGAATATCGTCTCCGGCCCCGGGGATCTAAGGTCGGTTCCGTGCGAGTGAGGATCTTGGGGCCACTCCAGGTCGAGGACCGAGGTCGGGCACTGGAGGTCGATTCGCCCAAGGAGCGGGCACTGTTCGAGGCGCTGACGCTGCACTCGCCCGAGTTGGTGTCCGTAGACTCCTTGGTACTCGCGCTGTGGGGCGAGGACCCGCCGGCCACGGCGCGCAAGTCCCTACAGAGCCACATCTCGAGGCTGCGCGCGGCCCTGCCCGACGGCGCGATCGCCACCGACGTGGCCGGCTACCGCCTCGGACTTTCCCGCGGTGACGCCGACGTGCACCGATTCGAGGACCTGGCCCGCGCCGCGCAAGCAGGCGCTCGAGGGGGGCGAGTACCGGTGGGCCATTGAGCTGTTCGACGACGCACTGGCCGAGTGGCGCGGACCACCATTGGCTGACTTGGCCGACAGCCCGGCCCGCACCGGTCAGCGGACCCGACTCGAGGAGCTGCGCGCCACCGTTGTCAACGGACGCGTCGACTCGCACCTCGCCGCCGGCCAGCACCACGAGATGGTGGCGGAGCTGGAGGCGCTGGTCGCCGAGCACCCGTTCGACGAGGGGTTGTGGTCGCGCCTGGTGCTTGCCCTGTACCGCAGCGGGCGTCGAGGCGACGCACTCGCTGCGGTCGACCGGGCCAGAACCGAGCTGCGCGAACAGCTCGGCATCGATCCCTCACCACAGCTGGCGGTGCTTGAGCACCGGGTGCTGGAAGACGATCCTGAGCTCCTTCCGCGGCCCGACACACCCCCGGTGGCGGTGCCTTTGCCAATCACCGCATTCGTGGGTCGGGCCCGACAGGTGCGTGAGGTGCGCAAGCTCCTCGCCGAACACCGGCTGGTGAGCCTCCTCGGCCCAGGTGGGGTCGGCAAGAGCCGCCTGGCCATCGAGGTGGCCCGCGGCGGAGGCGGCCAACCACGCCGACGGGGTCTGGTGGGCTGACATGGCCGACGTGCGCGATGGCGACGGTGTGGTGGCATCACTTCTGAAGGCGATGCGCATCGCAGTGCCGCCGGGCGTGCCTGCTGAGCGGGTCCTGGCCTCGTACCTGGCCAACAGGGATGCGCTGTTGCTCCTCGACAACTCAGAACGCCTGGTCGAGGCTGTGGGGTCGGCGCTGGTCGACCTGCTGGCCGCCGCGCCCGGGCTGCGGGTCCTCGTGACCAGCCGCGCTCCGATCGGGCTGGTCGGCGAGCAGCGGTACGTGGTCCCACCCATGGATGCCGACGGCGACGACACCACCGACAGCGAGGCAGTCCGGCTGTTCCTGGACCGCTGGGCCGATCGCGGCCTCACACCCGAACCCGACGAACTGCGGTCGATAGGGGCGATGTGTGATCTGGTCGACCGGTTGCCCCTGGGTATTGAGCTGGCGGCCGCTGCGGCAGCGGACTCCTGTGTGGAGGTTGCCCTCTCGGAGATCCGTTTGCATCACGGACTGCTCGACGCCGCGGAGGGTTCGCTGCCGGCGATGCGGGGTGTCGGCGACCACGGCGGTCTGGTCGCGGTGCTGTCCTCCACGACGAGCCTGCTGACCCCGGCACAACGGGAGCTGCTGGGTCGCCTGGGGGTCTTTCCGGACACCTTCGACCGCAACGCCGTGGAAGCTGTTGCGGGCTCGCCGAGCTGGGAGTCCGATCTCCTGCGGCTCAGAGACCTGGCCCTCGTGAGCGCACAGAATTCGCCGGCAGGGCGACGCCTCCGCCTGCTCGACACCACGGCGGCCTACGCCCGCGAGAACCGCGCCGACCGAGGTCACGATCGACGCCACACGAATGCACGCACAGCACTACCGGGAGCTCGCGGTCGCGACCGGGCCTTCAATGGACGGGCCAGATGAGGGCAGGACCGCCGACCGCCTCGAGGTCGAGCGCCGCAACCTGGACGCGGCGATCGACTGGTACGTCGAGCACCGCCCGGCACACGTGCTCGCGTTCGCCCGGGCGCTGGGGCGCCTCTGGTTCATGCACGACGACATGGCCTCGACGGCCGATCGCCTGGAGGCCCTGATCTCGGCCGCGGAGGCGGCGGGCCAGTCAAACCACGGCGAGGAAGGCTGGGCGTGGATCCGTCTGGGCTGGCCCCGATTCCTGACGGGAGACTTCGTCGGAGGCTTCGAGGCCATGGAGAGGGCGGAGAAGCTCTGCGGAGAGGCCGGCGACGAGTTGGGGCTCTCGCAGTCCACCAAGGGACAGGCACACATGGTGCTGCTCGGCTCGGCCGACACCGAAGCCGCCCTGGGCCTCTACCGCCGCAGCCTCGACCATGCCCGCCGGGCAGGGCAGCCCGTGGCCGTTGCGTGGGTGCTGGTCGAGGCCGCCCAGTCGCTGATCCTGGCGGACCGCACCGACGAAGAGGTCCAACTGATGCTCGATGAGGCACAGGAGATCTTCGAGCAGGTGGGTGACCACTACGGCCTGAGCCATCTGTGGATGGACCGGATGATGGCCGACTACGCCCTCGGTGACCTCGACTCGGCGACACTTGCCTGCGAGGCGGGCATCGAGGAACAGCGCAGGTGCGGCAACCGCATGTACGAGCAGGTCCTCCGCACCGGTCTGGGCGCCGCAGCGGTGCACCAGGGCGACCTCGACAGCGCCCGCACAGAGCTCACCAGACGCGGTGACCATGGCGCATGAGGACCAGAACCTGATGCAGCTCGGCATCGCGCTTCAGGGGATGGCTGTTCTGGCCGCAGCCGAGCGGGACTCCCGGCGTTCCGCCAGGCTCTGGGGTGCGGCAGGAACGCTGTGCCCCTACTGGCCTCTGTTCGACCGGCGATACGGGCCCCTGCTCGAGCCCGCACGGGCCGACCTCGGCGATTCCTGGGCCGCCGAGGTCGCCGCCGGCGCAGAGCTGTCACCGGACCGCGCCGTGGCACTCGCGCTCGACTGACAGGCGCCACCGGGCGTCATCCGGCTGCGTCCTCCTCGGGCTCTCCACCCCGGATGCCGGCGTGGGTCCGTCCTGCAGCCGCCGCACAACCGGGCTGCAACCGGCCTCCACCAGAGTCAGGCCGACGGGCGGCCCGCGTGGAGCTGCCCCTGTCGAACGGAGGAGTCATGGAACTGCATCCCTTCACACGCGTGGCGGTCACAGGTGCCGCCTTGGTCCTGCTGGCGGCCCCGCTTGCCGCCTGCGGGGACGACGAAGCCGAGAGCGGTGGCTCCACCAGCGAAACCCCTGAGGAGACGACCACCACCGAGGCGGTCCAGGAAGTGGACTCCGAGACCGCGGCGCTCGGCACCGAGCTGTGCGAGGCCTTCGGTGCGGTCCGCGAACCCGGCGGTGCCGACGCGGTGATGGAGATGCTCTCCGATGACGTCGTGTTCACCGACGTTGTACTGGGAGCGGACCTCACCGGCAAGGAACAGGTCGAGGCCTATCTTCTCAGCGACGCCTTCGCCGGGATCGATTCGGCCGAATGCGGCGCGATGGTGGCTCGCGGGGCCTGGGGGGCAGGGGCCTACACGCTCTCCAACAGCGTGACCGGTGCCGGCGGTTCGGGAATCGCCGCGGTCCACGTGAGCGACGGGCTCGTGGACCGCCAGGTCGTGCACTACACCCGCAACGAGGCCGACGCACCGAGCCCGCCCGAGGACACGATCTCCAGTGGCGTGGTGTTCGACTACTGCCATGCGTGGGACGACGGTGCCGACGTCGAGGCGGTGCTATCCCAGATGACCGCCGAACCGACCCTGGTGGTCACCGAGCCGATCACCGGGACCGAGGGGGTCAGGGCGTTCGTAGATTCATTCGACTTCGACCAGAACGACTGCGCCGAGGTGGGCGTCCAGCACGGCGAGTGGGCCGCGATGGCGAACGGCTTCGCCAACACCACCACCGGCGTGGCGATCGAAGGGGTCAACGTCGCGCGGATCGAGGGCGACAAGGTCGCCTCGCACTACGTCTACCTCGACCCGGCGGGCTGAGCGATGCTTTTCGGTTCCCGGATGTTGGCCGCAGCGGCCGCGCTGGCGCTGCTGGGAGCTTCCCTCGGGGCGTGTGGGTCCTCGGACAGTGGCTCCGGTGACGACGGCACCACCGCCGACGGCGCGCCGGGTCCCGAAGAGGTCACCACCTACGGGCAACCTGGACCGCATGAGGTCGAACAGCTGACCGTGACCGTGGATGGACCGAAGGGTCCCGACGAGGTGCGCATCTGGGCTCCCACCGACGGTGACGCCGGGCCGTGGCCCCTCGTGGCATATGCACACGGCCTGGGGTTGTCGGCACAGGACCACGACCGGGAGCTGGCCCACGCCGCCTCCTGGGGCTTCGTCACAGCAGCACCCGAGCGGGCCAAGGACGTGGACCTCGTCGAGCTGGCCGGGCAGCTGCACGAAATGGCCGACGATCCCGGTAATCCGCTGAACGGTCGAGTCGGCGCGGAGGAGCCCCTGGTAGTCGGCGGGATGTCCCAGGGCACGGGTTACGCCGCCACCTCGGCGGCAGCGGCACCCGATGACGTGTCAGGTGTGCTGCTCGTGTCCGGAGGTGGGGCAGCTGCATCCGGAGGCGCCGGGCGGGTGCCGACGATGATCCTGGCCGGTGGCCGCGATCCCGCGATGGCCAGCTGGATGGAACCGGGTTTCGAGGCCGCGGAGGGGCCGGCGACCTTGGTTGTGGTGGAGGACGCCGGCCACAGCTCGTTCAGTGCCGCCTGCACATCGGAGGCGCGGGCGTCGATGGTGGGCGCGAACCCGCAGGACTGCGCACCCGTCGATGTCGGCGAGGAGGCCCTCTGGCCCGCCATCGACCACACGATCGTGGCGTTCCTGCGCTGGGCGACCGGCCAGGACGGGTCCGCGGCGGCGCTGTCGGAGGAGGTCGTCGGCTCCCTCGGTGCCTCGGTCACTGTGAGTGGGGATCTCGACGTCGAATGACTGCCGGACGGCCATCGCTGTGAGCCGGCCACAACCGGGACACAACCGCCCGGGGGGACGATCGGTGCGGAGGTGTGGGCGGACTGCCCGCACCGAGCAGAAGGAGGTGTGGTCATGAGGTACTTGAGCAGCAGCAAGATGCGCAGGATCGGGTTGACCCTTTCCGTCGTTGCCCTTCTGGCACTTCTGGGTGCGGCTTGCCGGCCCGTACAGGCACCCGGTGTCGAGCCCTGGAACCCGACGGGCAACCTGGAGTCCGTGGTCGGAGTATCCGGTGGGGTCCGCATCACGGGATGGGCCAGCCAGTGGGATCTCTTCGTCAACGATGCTTGGCGTGACCAGGGTCCGGTGCAGATCGTCGCCATGGTCAACGGCCAGTGGGTCAAGGGAGCCTTTCCCGCAGACGATCCCAGGGCGGATGTGCACTGGGTGCTCGGCGTGAATCGCCTTTACCAGATCATGCAGGACGGCATGGGCTACGGCTTCGACTTCACCGTCCCCGCCCAGTCGGGCGAGGTGACCGTGTGCGTCGTCGCACTCAACCAGAACCTTGATGTGTTCCCCGCCTCTGAAGTCGGCGAGCACGTTCTGCTGGGCTGCCGGACAGTGACGGTCACCTGAGCCGTGCACGCGGCTCATGTGAGCAGCGGTCGGCTCTCGACTTTCCGCCGTCGGCGTGGGTCTCTAGTTTCGAGCCCACGCCGCGGGGGACCGTCTCGCTACTTCCACCACCTCACGGGACGCCAACCAGGTTGACCTGGACCGGCCGTCGACCGCATCGGGCGATTCGAGTCGGTTGGAGGTGATGAGTCGGCGATGATCCCCTGCGTTCCCTCGTGAGGAGGACCTGACACTCGGTGATAGGAACCCGACTCCATGACGGGCACTGATCACAGCAGCCGGCCTACCGGCTCGCCCGCTTCTTCACCCTCGACGACGAGGTCTGAGTCGGTGGCCACCGGACTCGTGATCTCGACGTCGCCGGCAGCACTGTCGGAGGTGCCGCGTGGCTCGACGGTGCGCATAGTCGTCTCGAACGGTCCGAGTGGGCCGGGGAGTCCGACTGCCACAGTCGTCGCGCCGACCGTCACCACCCCCCAGCCAAGGAATGACGGCATCGGCGCGATGATGCTTGGTCTCGACGAGTTCGCCAGGGTACTGGTTACCCTCCCGACGCCTCTGCTGATGCCGCTCGATGGTGAGCGATATGGCTACGTCCCCACAGTCGTCTACTCCTGTGGCGCGCCGTTGCACGGCGGCACCGATCCGGGCGGTCAGCTCAACCTCGATCAGTTCCCGGAGGGCATCGGTCAAGATCTCAGCCAGGTTCGCCGCCAAAGGCGAATCCGTGGAGGTCAACGGCGCCGAGCGCGCGTTCAGGGCAGGATCAGGTGTGGTCATCGTGCGAGTTCCTTCCCCGTTGCCTGGACGTTTCTGAGAATCGCACGATGGATACCACCAACACGGTGATGACTCCGACCCACACCACTACGTGGGACTCACCCCTGCCCGCGAGGTGCCTGGGCAGGACATGCCCTGCCATGTGACCGTTATCGTTGAATACTCCGGCTTTCGACACCTGCGAGCGGGGAGTGGATCAAGTCTCGGTCGGCCGAGCGTGCCGGCGGTCCCATACGATTGCCGCGTGCCCTGCAACACGACCTCGTCCGAGACCGGTGCGCCCGTGCTCCTGCTGATATCGGAGGAGCACTCCGAGCAGCTCGAGGACGAGTTCTGGCGGTACTCCAGGGAGTACGACCTCCGCACTGCCCGATCCTGTGCGGAGGCCCTGGCGGTGACCGCAGAGGTGCTGGAGGCCGGCTCGTTGGTGGCGATGTTCGTGTCCGACTGTGTGCTGCCCGATGAGGACATACGGGAGGCCTTCCGTAAGTGGCATGCTGCTGTGCCGACTGCGCGCCGGGCGGTCGTGCCGCCGGCGGAGCGCTTCCTGAAATACGGACGGGAACTGCGGCCCGAGATGTCGAAGGGCACGTTCGACAGCTACCTGCTGATGCCCCGCGGCGTACGGGACGAGGAGTTCCACAATGCGATCACCGACCTGCTCGCCGACTGGAACTCGACTGTCGCCGACCCGGAGGTGATCAGTGCGCGGATCATTGCCTCCGGGACCGGCGAGCTGGTGCAGGGCCTGAAGGATTTCGTCGACAGGATGGGAATGTCGAGCGAGATCTACTCGCCCGATTCCGAGACTGGTACGGCCGCGTTGGAGGCACTGCCCGGCGCCCGGCTGCCGGTGGTCTGGTTGGACCAGGGCGAACCCATGGCGGTGGCCTCGGTAAGGGACTTCGCTTCGCGGATATACCAGTCGATGACCGAGTCGTCCTTCGAAGGGGTCACCGATATAGCCGTCGTGGGCGCTGGTCCCGCAGGCCTCGCCGCAGCCGTCTATGGGTCCTCCGAAGGGCTCTCCACCGTCGTGCTGGAGGCCGGGGCGATCGGCGGACAGGCAGTCACCAGCTCGATGATCCGCAACTACCTGGGTTTCCCCCAGGGGATCTCCGGCAAGCGCCTGGGCCTCCGCGCCCGATTCCAGGCGCAACGTTTCGGCACTCGGTTCTACACCGGCTGGGAGGTCGAGAGCATGGTCTCGAACGACGGGCAGCCTCACGTGCTGCTGACCAGCGGCGGCGACGTGCGTGCCCGCTCGGTCGTGATCGCCTCGGGGGTGCGATACCGGAAGCTGGGGGTACCCGCGATCGAGAACCGGCTGGGGCGCGGCGTGTACTACGGAGCGGCTCTCACCGCGGCGCGTGAACTGGAGGGCAAGGACGCATTCGTGGTCGGAGGCGGCAACTCGGCGGGCCAAGCGGCTCTGCACTTGGCACGGTTCGCCCGCTCGGTGACGATCCTCATCCGGCGACCCGGTCTGAATGAGTCGATGTCTCAGTACCTGATCAATGAGATCGCCAACTCGCCGAGGGTCACAGTCGAGGCGTCAACTCGAGTTGTCGACGGGGGCGGCGATATCAGGCTCGGGTGGATCACCACCGAGGACCTCAACACCGGCGAACAACTGACGCGACCGGCGGACGGATTGTTTCTGTTGCTGGGAGCTTCACCACACGGCGAGTGGCTGCCCGAACAGGTAGCCGTTGATGACCGCGGCTTCGTGCTGACCGGGCGGGACATCCCACAGGATCAATGGGACGACGATGCCCCACCGGCCAACCTCGCCACCACCGTCGGCGGGGTTTTCGCAGTCGGGGACGTGCGGGCGGGGTCGATGAAGAGGGTCGCGGCGGCGACAGGCGAAGGGGCGTCGGTGGTCCCGTTGGTGCACTCGTGGCTGGCTGGCCAGGGCGTTACATACTGAAGCCGACGTTGATCGCCGGTTCGGAGTCGACTGCGAGCTCGTCGGTCAGGTGCAACGACGTCGTGATTCCACTCGATGCTCGCCTGTTCGAATCCTGCCTCCACGACCAACGAGGTGTCGCGAGGCATCGGCAAGGGCCGAACACCTATCCAGCGCAGCGTTCGGCCCTCGGTGGTCGTCATCTGCGGTCTCTTCAGGTCGCAAGTTCAGCTCCGATTCTGGGTGGGGTGTTCTTAATGGGCGTTGAGCTGTGTTGTTCGACGTGGTGTTGGAGCCCCTCGAGCAGGTCGCGCATTCCGGCGCGGTAGCTGCGTCTGACGGCGAGGGCGTTGAGGATCCTTCCGATCGGGCCGTACCTGAGGGCGTAGGTGGGGCAGACGGTCACCTCGGTGCGGGCGTGTTGCGGGCTGTCGGTGAGGGTGAACGCGATGTCGGCGGACTTGAACGGGAGGGTCGATCCGGTGATGCGGAAGGTGATCGCAGTTGCTGGTTCGAACGTGACGACCTGTTCGGTGAGCGAGTGCTTGTTGGAGATGTCGCAGTGGCGTGTGCCACCGACGCCGTCGATGTCGTTGGTTCGGTGCGATCCGATCAGGCCTGGGTGCCAAGCGGCGATGGTGCCGATGTCGGCGAGCGCGGCCCACACGGCGTGGCGTGGGGCATCGATCGTGGTTCGTTCGCTGAACGTGCTCATGTTGGATGGTCCGTGATTCGCGTTCGCACCCTCGAGGTCGCCGCCGATCACGGTTCGAAGGCCGGGTGTGTCGGTCGTGATGTCGTTCATGCGATCGATCCTCGGGTACCTCGTGACGCAAGGCGATGACCCGCTGGGTCAAGTGACAGCGGAGAGATCGGTCGCGCGATCGAGCCAGGGCCGCGCCGCGAGGACCTCGCGGGTGGTTCGATCGGCCGGGTAGAGCGTCTCGATCGACAGCTCCGACAACGTCACGTCTTGAGCGGTGCCGAAGGTGGTCACCGTCGACAGGAACGACAGCTCGAGGCCTTCGGCAAGGATCCGCAGTGGCAGGACGACATCGGGGGCCGCGGGCATCGTGCGAGAAGCCGTTGGGGCGTAGGTCTCGCACTCGTCCATAAGTGCCCGGAGGACGTCGTCCTGGGTGAGTACCAGTACGTGGCGCATGTGACGCAGTAACTGGCCGGCGTACTCGTCGAAGTTCGTTACCCGTGAGGCGAGCCCGTCGGGATGGAGACTCAGCCGGGCGAGGTTCAACGGTGCCGCGAGCAGCGTCGGGTCGACACTCGCAGTGAACCAGAACGCGGCAGCGTTGGCGTCGACGACGTTCCAGCGCGTGTCGATCACGGTCGTCGGGTTCGGATCGTTGCCGTCGAGCACCAGCTGGATCACCTGGCGAGCTGTGTCCAACGCCTCGTCGGCGAGTGAGTACTCGCTGAAGACCGGTGCGAACCCGCCCGCGAGCAGCATCTCGTTGGCGGCGCGTTTGGGCATCTCGAACTCGTCCGCCAGATACAGCAGAAGTTCGCGACTCGGCTTGGCCCGGCCGGTCTCAACACACGAAAGATGCCGCGTCGACACCCCCGTCCTGCTCGACACTTCGAGCTGGCTGAGGCGGCGCAGCCCCCTCCAGTGCCGCAACAGGGTTCCGGCATGGCGATCGGTCGGTTGGGGCATGGTGCCCAGCGTACGGAGCCTCCAACCGCCGGGCCATGACTCGACACGTCATGGAATCGGAATCACCGAGCCGTCATCAACGAGATCCGCGCAACAGCGGGCCTACGCCCGGCGTTCGTCGTGCTGAGCGCCGACCTAGCGGTCACTCGTGGGCGTGCCCAGCATGTTCGTTGTTGATCTCGGAACCGCAGCCGGGGACGGGCTCGTCGAAGGGAAGATCCATGTAGGTGAACGTGCCGCACGCCTCCAGGTTCCTTTCGCTCCCGTCGTCGACCTGGGCTTCGGTGTAGATGTGGACCATGGGCGGATCGTCGACCCAGTAGGACCCCTCCGGGCATGTACCGCCGGCCTCCGGTCCAGCCTGGATGACACCGGTAGGTTCGAAGCAGAAACCTCCGTGGCTGTGCCACACCATCAGCGGACCCCCGAACCGGGGGACGTCCCTGGTTGTCTGCCCGACGTCCAGCAGGTACATGCCACCCCGGATGTAGTCCTCGCCGTCGCGGTTGCCGACGACCAGAGACTCGATATTCGAGGCGTCGAGCTGGTGGTCATCGAAGACCCGATCGACCTTGAGCAGATGGTCGGCGTTGATGCGGACGAAGCCCTTGCTCTCGGCATCCCCGACCGAGGTGAAAGACCTGACGATCTCCTGGGTCTCGGCGACGAGACGCTCGGTGTCGGTCACCTCCGCATCGGTCGCACCGATCTTCCATGCGTCGGCCGCGGCGACCGTCACGTCCCCGTCTCCATGATCGCCGTGATCATGGGATCCCAAGCGGTTGATACCGAACATCGACAGGGCGATCGCAGCCACCGCCGTGGTCGCCACGAAGAGGCGGCGTGCCGGCGTGGCACTCATGGGTGATGTTGCCGCGGCCCGATCGCCGACCAGGGCAACGATGAGTGAGACGAACGCCAATCCCGCCAACACTGCGGTGACTGTGTCGGCGGCCTGGGGTGCCTCGGCGGCCTCGAGGCCGCCTACCCAGGAGATCCCGGTTGCGCGGGTGCTGGCCCACGATGCAACGGCCACCGCGTTCACCCCCGCTGCCGCCAGCTTCATGAGCATGGAGGAGGCTGCGAGAAGCGTGGCTCCCAACGCGATCTGCATCGCGCCCTCCGCCAGGATCAAACGCGAAAGGCCAAGATGCTCGAGATGGGTCTGGCTGGCGGCTACGTGAATGGCGCCGGAGGCGATGGAGCAGACAGCGCCGATGAGGACCGCTGCCGGCGGCCACCATCGCTGGGCCGATGCGGTTCCACTCGGGTTCGTGTCGGGCGATGCGCCGTCCGAAGCACCCGAGGAAATCGATGTCATTCTACGTGCTTCCCCTCGGCGACCGTTTGAGGATGGGCATCAGTGAGAGATCTCCAGAATAGGCGTGACAAGCAGTCCTTGGGTCGTCGTCGAGGTACGTGCGCATCGCTGCAGCGGAGAGGCCGGACTTCGGCATTCGTCCGATCTGGTCCCCGCTGGTTCCCCCACTCATCGCTCATTCCCGACGCGCTGTCTCAGAGGATGCTGCGACCGAACGCGCTCTGGATCAGCGCCACGGCTCGCTCGGCCGAGATGTTCCCCTCATCCAGGAAGGGGTTCAGTTCGACCACTTCCATCGACGTCGAAGCTGACATGAAAGCCAGCAGTGTTCGTTGTCACGGTCTCGATTGCCCTTCGGCAGACCTCGGCCATGCCCAGCTCGGCGATGTGTCGGGCATGTTCATGTCCCCGTGCGCGTCGAACCACAGCAGTCCGACATCGCTGCCTGCTCCTGGAAGTGAGCAGTCAGCCCAGCCACGGTTCCCATGGCGGGAACGGCCGTGTCTCGTTCCGTGGGCACGTCGTAGCCCAGTTTCCGTAGCGCCGAACCGCTGAGGGGCCATCGTCGGCACCACGCCTCGACGCCGTCGTCGTCCAGAACGAGGTCGTGCGACCGACTCCTCGCTGTCCGGTCACTTCGCGCTTCGAGATGGGGAGCACGGCGCAGCGAGTTGACACCAAGGGCGGTGAGGAGGGTCATCTCTGCGAGGAAGGATGGATAGCTGCTGTCTACATCGGCCAGTACACCGAATGCGGTGACCGATTGAAACCCACGTTTGGTGTTGGCCGGGTGACCGTTCACGTACTTGAAGCTGTACGTCTCACCGTCACTCGTGGGCCTGAGTTCGATGACACCTTGGTGAGAGTGGCTGGATGCGGTCAGCCGGGTGTCCGAAGCTCTTGGGAGTAGTAGAAGGCCCGCTCGCCTGTTCTTGGTTCGATCATCGAGTACCCGTTCCGCTCGTAGAGCCTTTGGGCGTCGATGTCACCTTCGTCCACATTGATCTCCAGTGCGTCGATCCCGATCGAGAGAGCGTGATGCCGGAGAAGGTTGAGGATGGCGCCGCCAGTTCCCATGCCACGGCGATCCGCACCGACGTACAGCTCGTCGAGAAGGCCGACACGCCCCGGATACCAGACGTTCGGCCTGATGCTTACGAGCGCAACTCCGAACGGCGGGCTGCCTGCAAGGATCGCGAACATGGAGTCGCCCGACTTCTGCGGCGTCACTCACGTCGGCCAAGCGAGGTGATCCGTCCCGGTCCATTTCAAGAGGATACGAGTAGCTCAGCGTCCGTCCGGGTCGGGTTGGTCGTCGATGATCCCCACCGCTGTCGCTCTCCTCGTTGTCGCACGGTCACGGCGCCGCTCTGCGTTTCTCGGTGGTGGTTTCGACTGCCTCATCGGCCAGATTCGCTCGATGGATGGGGTGCTGAACAGCGAAACGAGCTTGCTGCTCTCGTTGGTGCTCCGCTAGATCCAGGCGCTTCAGCCGAGCCGTTCACGTGCGTGCTCTGTGAAAGGCTGGGCCGGTCGGATCGAAAGGGACCGCATGGAGTTCGTCGAAGCCGCGGGTAATCGTGTCTCCGCCATCGGGCTGGGCTGCTGGCAGTTCGGGTCGAAGGACTGGGGTTACGGGGAGGGGTACGCCAACAACACGGCGATCGACCTGGTGAATGCCGCGGCTCGACATGGGCGTGAACCTCATCGACACCGCGGAGGTCTACGCCGCGGGTGTATCGGAGACGATCGTGGGACGGGCGCTCGAGGGCCGGCGCGAGGAGGCGTTCATCGCGACCAAGGTCCTGCCGAGTTGGCCGACGGCGGACCGCGTCGAGGAACACGGGCGGCTCTCTGCGCTGCGCCTGGGTGTGGACACCATCGACCTGTACCAGGTGCACTGGCCGAACCCGCTGGTCCCGCTGGCGTCGCAGATGGACGGAATGCGTCACCTTCAGGACTCCGGGCTGGTCCGCAACGTCGGGGTGAGCAACTTCTCGGCCAAGCGGTGGGCCGCCGCGGAGCGACACTTCGGTGGACCGGTGCTGTCCAACCAGGTCCAGTACAGCCTGCTCTACCGCAAACCGGACAGCGCCAACGTGCCGTACGCGTCGATGAACGATCGGATCGTCATCGCTTACAGCCCCTTGGCCAAGGGCTTGTTGGGCGGCCGCTACGACGCAAACCACCTTCCCCCCGGATCGGCGCGCAAGCAGGATCCGCTCTGCCTTGCCGAGAACGTCGAACGAGCGATGCCGGTGATCGACCTTGTTCGACGCGTCGCAGAAGCGCACGACGCGAGCCCTGCACAGGTCGCGCTCGCGTGGCTGATCCAGCGCCCGAACGTGGTGGCGATACCCGGGGCGAGTTCCGTTGCCCAACTGCGGCACAACATCGAGGCAGCGGACCTCGAACTCGATAGCGACGAGATCGCGGAACTGACTGCCGAGAGCGACCGCTTCACGCCGATCAGCGGCCCTGCAACTGCTCGAGGCCTGCTGCGCGCTCGGCGTCGCCAGTGATCCAGGGCTCCGCACCGCGGGGTTCGTAGCTTTGTGTGTTACCTGGCGCCAGCAAGCGCTAGAGGGCACCCTGCTCGAGTCGATCGACGACCTCGGCGGCGCGCCGTCGCACCTCATCGAGGTCAGACAGGTTGCGCATCGCGGCCAATTGCCGGGCCAGGCGATGGTTGTCGGCGAGCTTGTCGCTGTTGCGAGCCAGGAAGTCCCAGTAGAGGCTGGTGAAAGGGCAGGCATCCGGTCCGGTCCGGTGCCGCGGGTTGAATCGGCACTGCTTGCAGAAGTCGCTCATCCGGTTGATGTAAGCGCCGCCCGATGCATAGGGCTTCGAGGCCATTCGTCCTCCGTCAGCGAAGAGGGCCATGCCGATCACATTGGGGAGCATCACCCACTCGGCGGCGTCGATGAAGCTGGCCGACATCCACTCAGTCATCTCCCAGGGATCGATGCCCGCGGTGAGCGCCAGGTTGCCGAGGATCATCAGGCGTTCGATGTGATGGGCATAGGCGTGCTCGTGAACGTGTTCGAGCACGGTGCGCACGCAGTTCATCTCGGTCCGCACCTCGCCGGTCAATGTGGCAGGCAGGGATCGGTTTGCGTCGAGTTCGTTGCTCCGGCCGTAGGCGGGCATCCAGAGCCAGTAGACCCCCCAGACGTACTCCCTCCAGCCGATGACCTGACGGACCAGTCCCTCCACTGAGTTGATCGGGGCCGCTCCGGCGTCATACGCGGCCACTGCCGCATCGACCACTTCTCCCGGGTGCAGCAGACCGAGGTTCATCGAGGACGAGAGAGCCGAGTGGGCAAGTTTCCACTCGTCGGCGAGCATGGCGTCTTCGTGGGGGCCGAACCGAGCCAGGCCCAGGTCGACGAATTCCGACAGCCGCTTGAGCGCTTGGGCCCGGGTCACCGGCCAGGTTCCGTCCGGGTCTGCCCCGAACGCAGTGTCTGGCAGTCGATCCACCACTTTCCGATCGATGTCGTCCAGATCGAAACGGGTGATCGGAGGCCACTGCCGGCCGTCAACGGGTGGTGGCCGGCGGTTCTCCCGATCGAAGTTCCACCTACCGCCGATCGGTGAGGCGCCGTCGCTGCCGGGTTCCATGAGGACGTCCAGCCGCGCCCGCTGCCATCGATAGAAGTCCTCCATCCGGAGCTGCTTTCGAGTTCCGGCCCATGCGGCGAACTCCTGGTAACTGCACAGGAACCTGTCGCTCCTGACCGACTCGACTCCCGTGCGCTCGAACAGCGTTCGGGCCGACCAGCTCATCGGCTCCGACGCGAACACCCCGCTCACATCGAAATCCTCCAGGTGTCCACGTAGACCGTCCTCGAGCGTCGAGGCGCTTCGATGGTCCACTTCGAAACCGCCGGAGCGAAGCTCGTCCGCGAAATGAGCCATCGCCGACAGGACGAGGTGCAGACGCTGACGATGCCAGCGCCGGGCTCCCAACTGGGTGCTGCTTTGCACCAGCAGCACCCTGCACTCACCGGCCCCGAAGCGCCCCAGTGCCCCCCTGTCACGGTCCAGTTGATCTCCGAGCACCCAAACGGTCGGAACATGGGAACTGGCCATGGCGAATTCTGACCGCTCCGGCCGGCGAGAGGTCGCCGGGCCGGTTTCTCACGTCGGTGGTTGTCTGTCTAGGCCTCAGCCGTGTCGCCAGCGGACGCAAGGGTGCCCGAGGAGCCGTCCGCCGCAATCGCTGCGACCGTGGACAGGCCGAAGATGGTGATCGCCGGAAGGTACTTCTTGGGGCTGTCGCCGGCCCTGGCATGCATGGAGATCGCTCCGGACATGAGCAGGGCGAGGGTCGTTGCAGCAGGTCTGGTGACTCGGGGGTATCGGAGTCCGAGTAGGAGGGTCAGCGCCAGGGAGATCTTCGTCGCCCCGGTGGCGAAGACCATCCACCGTGGCAACCCGTAGACCTCGAACTCCTCAGGGAGGTTCTTGGCCGAACCGCCACGGAACTCGGTTTCGCGATTGAACCGGATGATCCACACGTTGAGGATCCCGAGAGCGGCCAGCACTTGTGCGATACGTCCAATTGGTTTCATTTCGATCACCTCTGTCGACCAGTTCGCCTACCGCAACAGGCGCGGATGCAATTGGAGGCCTGACCCTCCTGTGATGTGCGGGCGCAGCCGGAGCCGGCACCATCGCTGTCGAGTCAGGTCGAATGGTTGACGGCCCCCAGGGCGTGTTTGCCAAGATCCCTGGCCTAGGAGCCGGTTTCCGGCTGCTGACCAAGGTGCTACCGCTCGGCCGCGGAGAGGTCACGGAGCGCGACGGAACCGTCTTCGTCCGCTAGGCGCTCTCTCCAGTGCAGCGGCACCCGCATTTGGGTGCCGAGAACTCATCTGGCGTGCTGCGGGTCCCCGCGCCCGCCGGTCCGACCACCCAGGGGGACGCCGATGATTGATCCCATGGTCGCGAGCAGGATCATCAATGATGTGACGCGCCAGGATGGCCGACGGTGTCGGTGGAGCATCCGGTGGCAGAGCACCCAGGTGGGGCTGAACGCCCGCGTTCCCATCGCCCATGTCGTTCCCATGCCGACGGCTCGCGCGGCAGGTGGGGGAGTTCGGCGCCGTCTCGCTCTGTGGCGGAGAGCGATTGAAACAGAGGCGCCTGAGAGGCGGGCGAACATCGGTGAGGAGGCCAGCGGCGATACTGCCCAGAGATAGCGGTCCTCGTCAGTGAGGACGATCTTGGACCATCTGGCGCCGGCGACGAACGTAATCCCCAGAACTACCACGATTGGTGACACCACCAACACTCTACGCGTGGGTCAGCACTGGAGGCCATGGGTGTTGAGCACCCATGGCCGCAGGCGGTCACCGACCTGGGCGTGCCATCTCAACTCTCCTGAGCGCTGATCGACGCCGAAGATCCCTCCACAGACTGTGGCGGCCACGATCAGATCGTGGTCGTCGAGCGCTGTGACGCTGGCCTTGGTCGGGGCACCCAGTTCGAGGGCCCGGCCCGGCTCGGAAGATGGTCGAGGGGTGCTGACTGTCGGTGTCGAGTGCGACGGTATGGAGCGACAGGTGCAACCCGTCCCAACTCACCAGCCGTCCGTGGGCGGGGGTCCAATCGAAGCTGCCGAAGGTCGCATTTCCGGTGGCCGTGGTGGTCGTGGATCCCGGGAAGCAGGTGAACGGGGATCGCAGGATCCGCAACGGCGTCGGCCAACAGGCGAAGTCGGCGGGGACCCCGCGGTCGGTCAGGTCGCCGGTGGCGACGACGAAGCTCGGCCGTCCGAGCGGCCCCTCGGTTGCAGCGAGCCCGTTGACGACCGCCACCAAGTGCTCTCGTTTCGCCAGGGGTCTGAGCACGATCTGCTGGTCGGCATCGAGGCGGGTTCGGGGAGGGCGCTCACATGGAGATCGGTGATCTGGCGAAGGTCACGGGCAGGGGCTGTGAGGTGTGGGCCAACTCGAAGGTGACCTCGCCGACGACGTCACGGACCCAGCTGAACCTGCGCGTTGCTTCGAAGCCGGTAGGACGACGCACCCAGACGAACGGACTGCCGTCCGGCTCGAACTCGACCCGACCGTCGGAATCGGTGACCGCGACGGTCGCCCCGTCGCTCACCACCACGCCGGCAAGGGGGGCGCCCGAGTGCTCGACGACTCGACACCTCATGGCTCGCACCATCTCACCCCTGTGCCCAACAATGCGCATTGCGGAACCACGGACCGGCCGACGTAGCACGCCCTATCGATTGTCCAGCTCGGCATCCGCCGTTTCCTTGGCTGCTGTGGGGTTCGGCACATCTGGGATCAGAGTGACGCGACTGCTGTCTTGAGGGCGGTGAGTCGCTCGGGGTTGATGCAGTAGCGGGTTCGGGGGCCGTCGATCTCGCCCTGGACGAGCCCGGCCTCGCGGCAGGATGCGGAGGTGTTCGGACACGGTCGACTGGGCGAGGGGCAGTTCCTCGACGAGGTCACCGGTCACACAGGTGTCCCGGGCGGTCAGGAGGCGGAGGATGTGCACGCGGGTCGGGTGGCCGAGCGCCTTGGCCATGTATGCCAGGTCGTCGTCGGTCGAGATCACCGCTGGGGTCCCTTCATCGCTGATCGACGATACCCGAAATCGGGCTTGTTGTCAGCACATCCATCGGTTATCGTCGAATAACGATGAATGCCTTGGTCGAGACTGGAGCCTCGGTGAACGCACCCGCTGAGTCGCCTCCGGCGCCGACCGCACCAGCTACGGCTCGCCGCTGGTTCCTCGTCGCGGGTGCAGCGGTTCTCTGGTGGGTGCTCTACAGCCTCAACCGTCCGTTCTGGGACTGGTTGCTGTTCGACGTGATAGGTCTCGACCCCGTCAGTCGGGTGGGGGAGTCGATCCACTTCTTCTGCTACGACGTCACCAAGATCACGCTGTTGTTGATCGGGATCATCTTCGTGGTGACGGTGCTGCGGAGCTTCATGTCGGTCGAACGCACCCGGGCATTGCTCGGTGGCCGTGCCGAGGGAGTCGGCAACGCGGCGGCGGCGGGGCTCGGTGTGGTGACCCCGTTCTGTTCGTGTTCAGCGGTGCCGGCCTTCATCGGGTTCGTCGCCGCCGGTGTGCCACTCGGGGTGACGATGAGCTTCCTGATCGCGTCGCCGATGGTGAACGAGGTCGCCATCGTGATGCTCTTCGGCCTGTTCGGCTGGAAGACCACAGCGCTGTACATCGGCACCGGCCTCGTCATCGCCACCATCGCCGGCTGGACGATCGGCCGGCTCCGCCTGGAGCGGTGGGTGGAGCCGTTCGTGTTCGAAACGAAGTTGCGCGGAAAGGTGATCGACCCGTCGATGGAACTGTCATGGGACGACCGCCTGACGATGGGCCGCGAAGAAGTCGCCACGATCCTCCGCAAGATCTGGCCCTACCTGCTGGTCGGCATCGGAGTCGGCGCCATCATCCACGGCTGGGTGCCCGAACAGTGGTTCGCCGACCACGCCGTCGGGCTGCTCGGCGTGCCGATCGCCGTCGGTGTCGGCGTCCCCCTCTACTCCAACGCCGCAGGGGTCATGCCGCTGGTCGAAGCGCTGCACGACAAGGGCATGCCCATGGGCACGGTGCTCGCGTTCATGATGAGCGTCGTTGCCCTGTCGCTGCCGGAGATGATCCTGTTGCGCCGAGTGCTGCGCCCGAAGCTCATCGCCACGTTCATCGCCGTGGTCGCCACCGGCATCATCGCGACGGGCTACCTCTTCAACGCCGTCATCTGATCAACCACAGGAGCACGACATGGACATCAAGATCCTCGGCAGCGGTTGCGCCAAGTGCGAGAAGCTCGAAGCAGCGACACGCGAAGCCGTCGCCGGGCTGGGCCTCGACGCGGAGTTCGAGAAGGTGACCGACCCCACCGAGATCGCCTCGTGGGGTGTCATGGCCACCCCCGCACTCGTTGTCGACGACGTCGTCCTGTTCTCTGGTCGGGTCCCCTCCACCGAGGACGTCACGCAACTGCTCACCGACCTCTGAACCGTCCGGAGTTCGTCGATGTCGACATCAATATCGATCTTCTCGTTGTAGATACGGACGGTCCGGCGACTGGCGTCGCTCGGAGGCGCGGCAGCGTGTCGGTCCTGGCGGTGCCATTGAACGGCACCCGCCCGCACAGGCCGGTGCCTTCAGCTGAAATCTCGCTCTTTTGCGGTGATCTCGTAGGCACAGGTGTGGGCGCCATCGGTCTTGAGGGTGACGCGTTCCACCACAGCGTCGGGGATCAGGTCGCGTATGAAGTCGAGTTCGGCGTTACAGGCCTGTTGGTAGCGGCTCGCGACAGCCCAGATAGCGCAGCTGTGGAGGTTGATCCGGTGGCGGCTGTCGCTCAGTGCATCGGAGTCGGCGAGGTAGCCCTGGGAGTCGAGTAGGTCGGTCAGGACCGCTACCTGTTGGTCGATCGGTTTGCCCGCCAATCGGTCCTTCGCTTCGTCGACGAGTCGACGGCGGCGTCGTTCGAAGACTCGACTCACGAGTGCGGGATCTTCTTCCTCGATGTGTCCGAGGAGCTCGATCGAGAGACTTCCGTCGGTGTCGTCGAAGAGGGGTTCGGTGAGGTCGGTGGCGCGGTATTTGTCTGCCGGACGTCCGGTGTGTCCGTGTTCCTGGCGTGCAGATATGAAGCCGGCGGACCGCAGAGCGCTGAGGTGCTGTCGGACTGCGCTGGAGGAGATGTCGAGGGCCGTGGCGAGTTCGTCGGCGGTGGCTTCGCCATGTCGCTTCAAGGCGACTAGGACTCGGCGCTGGGTCGGCGACGGCGCGACGGCGGGGCTGGCCATCAACCGATCCTAGCGCCAACGCACCGTTTGTGTGGTTTCACAAGGTATAACTGTGCAAATGGTGGAAATCCTGTAGCGTGGACAGGAGTAGAAGCAGGACCCATCCTGGCGGAAGCGCCCCGGGAGTGGGGATCGCGGAACCAGTGTCCGGTGTGGAGCGTCCAACCGGTGCAAGACCATGAAGGAGAGCATTGCGATGTCGACGACCGAGCAAGCAACCCAACCGGTGATCGAACTCAGCGATGCCGCGGTCGCGAAGGTGTCTGAACTGCTGGCTCAGGAGGGCGAGCAGGGGCTTGGTCTGCGAGTGGCGGTGCGCGCAGGCGGTTGCTCGGGGTTCTCCTACGAGATGTTCTTCGACACTGAAACCAGCCCCGATGATCATGAGGTCTCCTTCGGATCGGTGACGGTCAGGGTTGATTCGGCGAGTGCGCCGCTTCTCACCGGCGCGACGTTGAACTACAGCGACGGCCTGCAAGGTGCCGGGTTCAGTGTCGAGAACCCGAATGCGCAGAGCAGTTGCGGGTGTGGGCAGTCCTTCAGCTGACCGCACGCCGAGGCGCGCACGTGCGGCGTCATCGAGTGGATGCGCTACGACCTTGTGCTCGCGATTCGAACAGTGCAGCATCAGCTGGCCAACATGGCAGCGCCAGGATTCACACCACAGAGCCGGCATCGGCGACCCGTCCAAGGTCGGTGCCGGTACCGGAAGGGACACTTGATGAGCGAAACCATGAGAGGTGTCGAGGAACTGGCCGATGCCAACTACGAGTTCGGCTTCAGCACCGACCTCGACACAGACGTCGCGCCTCCCGGGCTGACTGAGGCCACGGTACGGCTGATCTCGTCCAAGAAGGACGAGCCTGAGTGGCTGCTCGAGTGGCGTCTCAAGGCCTTCGCCGCGTGGCAGGAGATGGAGCAGCCCGACTGGGCCAAGCTCCAGATCGCTCCGATCGACTACCAGTCGATCAGCTATTGGGCAGCACCCAAGCAGAAGCCCGTGCTCGACAGCATGGACGACGTCGATCCAGAGATCCGCGACATGTTCGACAAGCTCGGGATCCCGCTGCACGAGCAGAAGATGCTGAGCAACGTCGCTGTCGATGCGATCGTCGACTCGGTTTCGGTCACCACCACGTTCAAGGCGACACTCGCTGAGGCCGGCGTGATCTTCTGCTCGTTCTCCGAAGCGGTGCGGGATCACCCCGAGCTGGTGCGCGAGCACCTGGGCTCGGTCATACCTGTTCGAGACAACTTCTTCGCTGCGCTGAACTCCGCTGTGTTCTCCGACGGATCGTTCTGCTACATCCCCAAGGGTGTTCGATGCCCGATGGAGCTGTCCACGTACTTCCGCATCAACTCGATGAATACCGGCCAGTTCGAGCGCACGCTCATCGTGGCCGAGGACGACTCCCACGTCTCCTACCTCGAGGGATGCACCGCCCCGCAGCGCGACGAGAACCAGCTGCACGCCGCAGTCGTCGAGCTCGTCGCCAAGGACCGTGCCGAGATCAAGTACTCAACGGTGCAGAACTGGTATCCGGGTGACGAGAACGGCGTCGGCGGCATCTACAACTTCGTCACGAAGCGAGGCCGAGCCCACACCGAGGCCAAGATCTCCTGGACCCAGGTCGAGACCGGCTCGGCCATCACCTGGAAGTACCCCAGCGTGATCCTCCAGGGTGATCGTTCGATCGGCGAGTTCTATTCGGTTGCCCTGTCGAGCAAACGTCAGCAGGCCGATACCGGCACCAAGATGATCCACATCGGTGCCGACACCACCAGCAGCATCATCTCGAAGGGCATCTCGGCCGCCCAGGGCCAGAACACCTATCGAGGCCTGGTGAAGATGATGCGATCAGCGGAGAACGCCCGCAACTACACCCAGTGCGACTCGCTCCTGCTGGGCAAGGAGTGCGGGGCGAACACGGTGCCGTACATCCAGGTCAAGAACCCGACGGCTCAGGTCGAGCACGAGGCGTCGACCTCCACCGTTGGTGAGGACCAGCTGTACTACTGCCGCCAGCGCGGCATGACCGAAGAGGATGCGATGGCGATGATTGTCAACGGATTCTGTCGTGAGGTGTTCAACGAGCTCCCCATGGAGTTCGCTGTCGAGGCTCAGCGCCTGCTGAGTGCGAGTTTGGAAGGAAGTGTCGGCTGATGCTGCACGTGGCAAACCTGACCGTCTCTATCGGGGACATCGCGATCCTCAAGGGTCTCGACCTCGACGTCGGGGCCGGCGAGGTCCACGCGATCATGGGCCCGAACGGCTCTGGGAAAAGCACGTTCGCACACGCACTCGCCGGCCGTGACGGCTATGAGGTCGGCGGCACCGTGACGCTCGACGGTGCCGATCTGCTCGAGATGGAACCGGAGGACCGCGCGGCGGCCGGTGTCTTCATGGGGTTCCAGTATCCGGTCGAGATTCCAGGCGTGAACAACATGTACTTCCTGCGCACGGCGTTGAACTCGGTTCGCCGCACCCGTGGCGATGACGAGATCGGGGCTCGCGAGTTTCTCGAGGTGGCCGAAGATGCCATGGATCTGGTCGAGATGAAGCACGACTTCCTTTATCGATCGGTCAACGCCGGATTCAGCGGCGGCGAGAAGAAGCGCAATGAGATCCTGCAGATGGCAGTCATGCAGCCGAAGCTGGCCGTGCTCGACGAGACGGACTCGGGTCTCGACATCGATGCGCTCCGTGTCGTCGCCGCGGGCGTGAACGCGTTGCGTGACCCCGAGCGGTCCATGATCGTGATCACCCATTACCAGCGCCTTCTCGATCACATCAAGCCGGATTTCGTGCACGTGTTGGTCGACGGCCGGATTGTCGAGTCGGGTGATCACACCCTCGCCCTGCACCTCGAGGACCACGGCTACGCCGGCTTCGTCAAAGACCATCCCGACGATGCCCCGCTCACGGGAGCAACCGCGTGAGCCTGGGCATCCTCCCGTCCCGCGCCGCTGCGCTCGAGCAGGTGGGTTCGCTGAGCCTGCCGACGAAACGCGATGAGGCGTGGCGACTCGCACCGCACAACAAACTGGGTCAGTTGAAGTTCGGGCCGGCCACGGCGCCCGATGTGGTGCCGGCCGACGTCGACGGTCAGATCCCCCGCATCGGCGGTCCGCGACTCGTGATCGTCAACGGCATGGTCGATCACGAGCGGTCGACGCTCGACGCGTTGCCTGCCGGAGTCCAACTGGTCAGCCTCGCCGCTGCGTTCGGCGACACTGCGTCCGGCGACACTGCGTCCGGCGCCCTCGAGCGCGAGCACGACGCGGCAGAGGACGCGTTCTCGATCATCAACCGGGCCTATGGAACCGACGGCGCGCTGCTGCAGATCGACGGCCGCACCGACGAGGTGATCCACATCGTCGACGTCGTGGTTCCGGGTGGCGACCAGAATGCCTCGGCCGCTCGCGTGGTCATCGAGATGGCAGCCGGCAGTTCGGCCACGGTGGTCGAGACCCGAATCGGCAGCGGTGACACGTTCGGCGGTTCCAACGTCCGCAGCGAGATCTCGCTCGCCGCCGACGCCAGCCTGGAACACATCCTCCTCCAGGACCTCCCCGCGAGCCAGATCCACCTGGGCCGGGTCGATGTGACCCAGGCAGCCGGAAGCACGCTTCGCGCCCGACTGTTCAACCTGGGATCCGACTACGGCCGGGTCGCCTACTACGTGAACCTCGCCGGCGAGGGTGCCCACGCCGAACTGTCCGGGCTCTACTTCGGCTTCGGCCAACAGACCCTCGATCAGCAGATCAATGTGGTCCACGCTGTAAAGGACTGCACCAGCCGCCAGTCGTACCGCGGCGTGCTCGACGACTCCAGCACCGGCATCTGGATCGGTGGCGTCGATGTTCGCCCCGGTGCGGACGGAACCGACGCCGAGCAGTCCAACGACAATCTGTTGCTCTCCAGGCAGGCCGAAGTGAACTCGATGCCCAGACTCGAGATCCTGGCGGATGAGGTGTCGTGCCAGCACGGCGCCACCGTTGGCCAGCTAGACGAAACGGCGCTGTACTACCTGCGTTCCCGTGGTATCCCCGAGGACGAAGCCAGCCGGTTGCTGATCAAGGGTTTCGCCGACCAGGCGATGGACGCCCTGGAGATCGAGGCTGTTCGAACCTGGATCACCGAGCGACTCGGACGCGACGATGGGTGAGTCGAGGGTCACGATCGGCGGGCCCGAGGCATTCACCCTTCCGCGCGACGTGAAGGCAACGATCATCCCGGCCGGTCACGCCACGGTGTTGCCTGCAGGTGAACAGGTCACCCTCATGCAGGCGCTCGGGGGAACGGCGACCGTCACCACCCACGAAGGCGAGATGGCCCGCCTGACGCCTGAGGATTCGGTCGAATTCGGCTTCGTTCGACCGTTGCACGAACGCGGGTCTGGCGAGGCGACGACCGACGGGTTCAGCATCGAGGCAGTCTGGGAAGCAGCGGCGACGGTGTATGACCCGGAGATCCCTGTCGACATCGTCGAGCTCGGCCTCGTTTACCGGATTGAAGCTTCCGATCTGCCGAGCGGCAACAAGCGCGTCGACATCGACATGTCGGTCACCGCACCCTTCTGCGGCATGGGTGACATCCTTCGCCAGGACCTCCACGACGCCGTCGCCGCACTGCCCGGCATCGAAGAAGTCGAGGTCGTACTGGTGTTCGACCCCCCATGGGACGCCTCGCGCTTGTCCGATGTCGCACGACTCGAACTGGGAATGATGTGACCGAACCGACCACCGATGCCGTTACCGACTCCGCTGACCACCGGTCCCAGCCCGGGCTCGAGGACCAAGGAGACGACCGGCCGACCCCGAAGGTGTCGGATCCTGACGTCGAGGGCGACGACGTCGATACCGTCGCGATCATGAACGCGTTGCGCGGGGTCATCGATCCCGAGCTCGGAGACAACGTCGTCGATCTCGGCATGGTCAAGCGGCTCGAGCGCAGCGCCGATCGTGCCATACACGTCACGATCGCCCTGACCACCGCCGGATGCCCGTTGCGGTCCCAGCTCATGCGCGACGCCAAGGCCCGGGTCGCGTCGCTGCCCGGCATCGAGGTCGTCAAGGTCCACTTCGGCGAGATGACCGCCGAGGAACGGAGCAACGTCATGTCGCGTGCCCGTTGGAAAGCACGTGACAACGCCCTCGAGACCGACATCCCGCCGACCTGTCGCATCCTTGCCATCTCTTCTGGGAAAGGCGGTGTCGGTAAGTCCACGGTCACGGCCAACCTCGCCGTCCTGCTGGCCGACCGCGGCTACACCGTCGGTGTGCTGGATGCAGATGTCGGCGGGTTCTCGATGCCCCAGCTGCTCGGCATCGACAGCGAGATCGACGGCCAACGCGCCGGCGAAGGCCGAGCGGTCATGCAGCCGGTGGTCAAGCCGATCCGAGACGGACTTCTTCGGGTGGTTTCGATGGGGTCGATCGCCGGCACCAACGAGACCGAAGCGATCATGTGGCGTGGGATGATGCTCAATCGCGCGGTGCAGCACTTCCTCGAGGACGTGCACTGGGGCGAGCTCGACTACCTGCTCATCGACATGCCCCCGGGCACGTCCGACATACAGATGGGCCTCGCCCGGATGCTGCCCAGGACCGACGTCGTGATCGTTACGACCCCGGCCAAAGCAGCCCAGCAAGTGGCCGCTCGGGCCGCCGACATGGCCCGCAAGGGCCATCTCCGAGTGGCGGGCGTCATCGAGAACATGGCTCCGTCCGTCAACCCGGATGGCACGGTCACCGCAATGTTCGGCTCCGGGGGCGGGCAGCGGCTCGCGGAGAGCATCGGCGTGCCGCTCCTCGCATCCATCCCGCTCGATCCAGCTGTGGCCGCGGCCGGCGACGCCGGCGCCCCGGTCGCAATGGAGCACCCTGATTCCGCAGCGAGTCGGGCGTACCGGGACTGGCCGACATCATCGTCACCGACGTCGCTCCCCCGATCGAGATCGCCGAATGCAGTCTCCGGGGAACCCTGATCCGTGCAGGAGCCGACCTCGACAGAGCGCGAGAGCGGGCGCAGTCACGCTAGGGCGACATGGTCGCGGTGGTGTGACCTCCACCTGGACATGGTCTCGAATCGTCCGCCCAGGTCGAGCTGGCGTCAAACACGGAACCGATATCAGCTGTCGGGCTGCGCGACCTTGTTCGTAGATCGTTGCACGGCACTGGTGGTAGCAAGGGTTGGTGCAGCCGACTCAACCGCAGGTGATCAGTGTCGTTTCACCGTGACGGGCAGTCTGGTGTATCCCTTCACGAAGGTGGAGAACACACGCTCTGGCTCGTCCTGGATCTCGATGCGCTCGAATCGCTGGAGGATCTCCTCCCATAGGACTCGCAGCTGCAGTTCGGCGAGCCGGCTTCCCATGCAGTAGTGGATTCCGTAGCCGAACGCGAGGTGCCGGTCGGCGTTCTGGCGTTCGATGTCGATGGCGTCCGCGTTGGAGAAGACGTCTTCGTCGCGGTTGGCCGAGACGTACCACATGAGGATCTGGTCGTCCTTGCGGATCTGCTTGCCCCCGATTTCGCAGTCATGGTTGGCGGTGCGGCGCATGTAGGGAAGCGGTGTCTGCCAGCGGATTATCTCCGGTACGAGGTTGTCGATCAGGCCTGGATCGGCCCTGAGCTTGTCGAACTGGTCGGGGAACTTGTTGAGGCCGTAGACGCTGCCGGTCATGGAGTTGCGCGTGGTGTCGTTACCGCCGACGATCAACAACAGCAGGTTGCCGATGTGCTCGATCGGTTCCATGTCCTTGGTCGCCTCGCCGTTGGCCAGCATGGTGACGAGGTCGGGGCCGTCCTTGCCGCGGCGATCTGCCCAGAGCGCCTCGAAGTAGGTAACCATTTCGAGAAGCTCGTGGACCTTCTGTTCGTTGGACTCGACGAGCCCACCGGGCTCGGGTACGGCGAACACGACATCTGACCAGCGAGTGAGCTTGCGGTAGTCCTCGAGTGGGAAGTCGAACAGGGTTGCCAGCATCAGGGTTGTGAGCTCGATCGACACGGTGTCGACCCAGTCGAAGGTCTCACCCTCGGGTAGCTGGTCGAGCACCTTCGACGTGCGCTCGCGCACGAGCTCCTCGATGCGGCGCAGGTTGCTCGGAGCGGACACCGAGCGAACAGTCTTTCGTTGCTCGGTGTGCTCCGGCGGGTCCATCGCGATGAATGTCCTGACGACGTCCTGGAGGGTCTCCACGCCATCCCCCGGCCTCGCTCCGAGGGTTATTCCACGCTCGGAGGAGAAGTCCTGCCAGTTGCCGTCGACTGCTCGGACATCGTCGTACTTCGTGATCGACCAGTAGCGCCCCGCGGTTTCGATCTCGTTGAGGTGAACTGGGTCCTCGGCGCGCAGGCGAGCGAAGTGGTCCTGCCAGCGGTCCTCCTTGAAGAGGTGTGGGTTGGCCGGGTTGATCTCCTCGATGGCCATGTCGGCAGCTGACCCAACTTCGGCTCCCAGTCTCGCCAGCTCGATGTCGGGCATCTCCTCGGCCGCCGAGAGCAGTTCGCCGATGTCGTTGAGGCCGTCAGTCATCAGATTCCTCCATCTGAAGGTGGGTCCCTGTCGTCACACACACCCGGATCACACGGGTCCAGGGAATGTTAGTCACTTACAAACGTAAGTCAATCACTGTTCCAGACTCCCGAGGTACCATCGGCATCATGCAGACAGAAAGCCTGCGCGAGGCCAAGAAGATCCACACCCGCTCGGCGCTGCGCGAGGCCGCCATCGAACTATTCGTCGCCAATGGCTATGACGCCACGACCGTCGCCGAGATCGCGGACCGGGCCCAGGTGAGCGAACCGACCTTCTTCCGCTACTTCCCGACCAAGGCAGCGGTGTTCCTGGTGCCCCTCGAAGACCGCATAGACAAGACGCTCAATGCGCTCGAGGAACTGCCGACGGATCTGACTCCACTGCAAGCGTGCATCAGGACCGCCGAGGGCGCGGACGCGGTGGACCTGCTTCCCGCACCCATCGAAGCGCCCTACCTACGTGAGATGCGAAGCACCCCGGCGCTGCACATCGCCATGCTGGACGCATTCGACGTGGCGACCGACAGGGCCAGCATCGAGTTCGCAAGACGCCTCGATCTCCGACCCGACGATCTCGAGGTACGACTTACCGCAGCGGCAGTGCTGGGGTGCCTGCAGGAAGTGTTCTTCCAGTGGGCGACCAGCACGGACGGCTACGACATCCAGGCCGCCGCACTCGAGTCGTTCCAGCGCCTCCAGCGAGGCCTTCGGTAACCGCCATCGCCATCGCTCCGGTCCACGAAGCGGAGCGCGGACCTCGGGCGCGGCGGGGGTGCATTCAGGCCAGCTGTGCTCCCATCGCCGCCATCATCGCCTCGAGGTCGGCCTGGTCGGGGCTGACGAAGCGGTCGCGGTCCACCTGGTGGATCCACGGCGAGTCGATCGTGGCCAAGCGGACCTGACCGCCCCGCAGGGTGTCGCTGTCGAGGTCGGCGGCGCTCTCGGAGACGGCGGGCAGTAGCGCTCCGAAGCAGTCGGAGCTGAACAGGATCCCGGTACGGTCGTCGACGAAGCCGGTGGTGATCGGGTTGCGAACACGGGTGGCTTCACGGCAGTGAGTGTGCGGTAGCCGATGGTGATCTACTGGCCGGGGTGATGAGGTGTACCCGGTCCATCGGCAGCGGGGTGGACGACAGCCCCATGATTCCGGTGCCGAGGAACGACGTGATGACGGGGACATCGGGGTTTGTCTCGAGCAGCGGTGCGAGCGAGCCGATGTGGTCGAAGTCGGTGTGGGTCAGCCAGATCCAGCGCAGTGCCGATGGGTCGATGGCCGACGCCGGGAGTGGCGGTGAAGGCGGTGGTCACGCCTTGACCTCCGTGCCCGGCTTCGATCCGGCCTCGGCGGCGGCCCTGAGGTTCTCGAGCGTCGTTCGCATGCCCTTCAACAGGTCCTTGTGGCGGTTGGTGGGTACGTCGAGAATTCGGGCCCAGGTCGGTATCCACCGGACCTCGTAGCCCTCGGTGACGAGGGTGCAGCCGTTACCGAGCTCCTCGAAGGTGTAGTGCCACGCTGTCGATGGCCGGCCGCCCTCATCGGTGATGAAGCTGAACGCCTTGCTCGGCTCGGCCTTCAGCACCGTGCCGTGGCGGGAGTAGCGGATCCGCCGGCCGGGGCCCACGGCGTTGTGGCCGATGAACTGGGTGCCCTCGACCGGTGTGGTCACATCGCCCTCCCAGCTGACGTCCTCGCACTCGGGGCTCCACTCGCCGATGCGGGTGAGGTCGGAGACCATTTCATAGAGCGTGTCGGCATCAGCGTCGATGTCGAGCGAGACGCGGTCCTCGGTTAACCACCAGCGTTGGTTCTTCGGTTTCATGGCTTGCTCTCCGGGTTGGTGTGATCGGTCACTGCGAAGCTAAGACCATTAGCTATAGCTGTCAATAAAAACTTCTGCTATGTTGACTGGAATGGTGAGCGCAGATACTGGCGACGATGACGACGCACCGCTCGACCGTCGGGCCCGTCGGCGACAGGAGACGATCGAGGAGATCCTGGACATCGCCGAGGAGCTGATGGACGAGGAGGGCGTGAACGGACTCAGCCTGTCCGAGATCGCCCGCCGTCTCGGGGTGAAGCCGCCGTCGATCTACAAGTACTTCGATTCGCTCATGGGCATCTACGACGCCCTGTTCGCGGGGGTCAGCAGGCCAACCTCGAGGTCATGGAGCGGGCTATGGAGGGCGTCGAGCCCGGGCTGGACGCCCTCTCTGCTGGACTTGAGGCCAACTGCCGGTGGTGCTTGGCCAAACCCGCGCTGGCCCAGCTGATGTTCTGGCGACCGGTTCCGAGCTTCGAGCCGACGCCGGAGGCCATGGCGCCGAGCCTCGAGATGGTCCGCCGGCAACGTCAGGCGCTCGCCGATGCCGCCGCTGCCGGTGAGCTCAGCCCGGGCGCGGACTCCGACGAAGCGTTGTTCCTCGTGTCGATCTTCGTCAGCGGACTCATTGGCCAAGCCCTGGCCAACGAACCCGGCGTACCCTGGGGTGAGGGCCGCTTCAGCCCCCAATTTCCCAAGCTCCGCCTCGTTCTCACCGCGCTGTACGCCCCGGAGGTGTTCGACTGCACGCGATGACTCCCGAGGCCACGCCTCAAAATGCCGTTCAGGGACACCCTGAACGGTGCCTGACACCGAACTAGCAGCCATCCCAGAACGCCAGTGAGGAGGCTGGGGCGGACGTGCGCTCGTGTAGTTGGCTCGGGTTCCGCTCGGGGTTAAGTCGGTTCGGTCCACCGAAGTGAGCCCTCGCGCCGACACAAGTCGTGGCGTCGACATCATTGCGCTGTCGGGTCTCCCGCGGTTGGGGGCGACAGCTGGTCTGGCTTGGCTCTTGCGAACGTCTGAGGTGTCCGGGTTGCACAATCTGTCGGTGAGAAGCACCAATCTTGGAGCTACGGCTATCTCGGCACGGGGCAGGGGTTGGCGGGACCCTGTGCAACCCTTGGCAGGACTGGCTGGTACCGGGGTCGCAAACAGATGAGCGTAGGGAGTGGCCTACCCACTCCACCAGCGAGATCCGTGAGACAGCAGGCCTCCGGGCCTGCTGTCGTCGTTCTGGGCGACGGTCTCGAACGCTAGCCAAGTGTCCGCCAGGCATGGTCGCGGAGCGCTGTCGGATCTGGTCTGTCGAAGGGAGACCCTGGCTCTGGCCAAGCGGGTTGCGCTGCGCCGCAGCGGTGAATGAAGCAACATGTGGGGCACCACGGAGGAGAAACGCCTGTGACCAAAGCAGAATCTGATCCGATCGAATTCCTTGCCGCAGACCTTCCCTCGCCAGAGGTTGAGATGGCAGAGCTCGGGGCGGGCGTCGGCAGCGCCGCTGACCTCGCCATTGGGGAGATCAACCCGGCCAACCCACACCTGTTCAGGAACGACAGCTGGCATGACCATTTCGCTCGCCTGCGAGCGGAAGACCCCGTGCACCTCAATGAGCTCGAGTCATCGGGCCGCTACTGGTCGCTCACGAAGTACGACGACGTGCGGGCCACCGACGGCGACTGGGAGACGTTCTCATCTGCCGGCGGCATCAGCCTCGGACTTCGGCCCGGCCCTGAGAACGACGAACTCCTGGACCGCCTGCGCACGTTCATCGCCATGGACCCGCCACAGCACACCGAGCAGCGAAAGACGGTCCGAGGGGTCTCGTCGCCCGGCAACCTGCGCAATCTCGAACCAATGATTCGCGAGCGCACGGTGAAGATTCTGCAGTCGCTGCCCGAGGGCGAGACCTTCGACTGGGTCGACACCGTGTCCATCGAGTTGACGACGCTGCTGCTGGCGACGCTGTTCGACTTCCCGATGGAGGATCGGCGCATGCTCACTCGCTGGTCGGACATCGTGTTCGCGGTGCCCGAGCCCGGAGGCATCGTCGAGAGCCAGCAGCAGAAGTTCGAAGAAGTCGTGGAATGCCTGCACTACTTCGAGGGCTTGTGGGAGCAGCGTCGTGGAGGTGCCGGCTCCGACCTCGTCACGCTGCTTGCCAACGGCGAGGCCACCAAGGACATGGAGGCCGTGGATCACCTGGGCAACCTGTTGCTGCTGATAGTCGGCGGCAACGACACGACCCGCAACACCATGTCAGCCAGCGTCTACGGCCTGAACAAGTACCCCGATCAGTACGACAAGCTCCTGGCGGACCCACGCCTCATCTCGACCCTGGTACCGGAGATCATCCGTTGGCAGACGCCGCTGCCCTACATGCGCCGCACCGCCACACGCGACTGCGAGATTCGCGACAAGAAGATCCTGGAGGGCGACCAGATCCTGATGTGGTACCTGTCGGCAAACCGCGACGAGGACGTCTTCGAAGATGCGGAGGCCATCGATCTCGAGCGTTCCAACGCTGACCGCCACCTCTCGTTCGGCTACGGCATCCACTTCTGCATGGGAAGCCGCCTCGCCGAGCTACAGCTACGCGTGCTGTGGGAGGAGATCCTCAAGCAGTTCGAACGCATAGAGGTTCAGGCCGAGCCGGAGCGGACGTTCTCGTCATTCGTTCACGGATACACCAGCTTGCCGGTCACCGTTACACGTCGCTGACGGCGCATCACCGTCGAACCTGGCGGCGAGCCATCCGGCGATGTCGTCACCAGCGGCTTCCAACACGGAGTCGTGATCGGCACCGGCATAGGTCCGGTACTCGACATCCACCGAGCTGGCGCACAGCTCTTGCACCAGCCCGTCGGTGAAGGGTGGGAGCACAGACGAGTCGGCCTCGCCCTGCAGCATCAGCTGAGGCCCCACGGCCTTTGCGGGATCCATGGCGGCCCAGTCGGTGAGCAGTTCCGCGAGGCGTTCGCCGATAGCGGGACTGGCGAGCACCTGCTCGGGTTCGATGTCATCGAAGCCGGGCACGGCTTCTTCCCAGCAGCCGTGGGTGAGCAGGGCTGTACGGGCCGCCGCCTCGGGGCCGAGAGCGACAGTCGGGTCCAACTCGGGTGCCACCCCAGCGACCGCCTCCAGCAGCAGTACGCCGTAACCGCGTCCCTCGACCAGGAACATCAGCGGGGCGACCGTGCCAAGCCTCGGTGTCGGCGCAGCCACCACCGAGCCGCGGTAGTCGAGCTCGGGTAGAGCGTCGGGGGAGCGCTCGTCGACAGCGAGTGCCGCGTATCCTCCCTCCGAGTGTCCGACCACCGCCCACTGCGGGCTCAAAGGTGCAGCGCGATTCAGTTGGTGCGCCGCTGCGACCGAGTCGATGGTGGCCCGTGCCAGCTCCTCGCTGCGGTGGTAGGTGTGCACGCCGGGGGTGCCGAGCCCGTGGTAGTCCGTGGCGGCGACCACGACGCCCTGGTCGAGCAGGCGGCGTGCCTGTTCGGCATAGTCGTCGTAGAAGAGGTTGCCCGTCGCGCTCGGGGCGCACCGGTCGGCGATCCCGGTGGTGCCGTGCGCCCAGGCGACCACGGGTCGACCGCCCTCAGGAGGTGTACCGGCCGGGACCAGGATCATTCCACTGACCACCGCGGGCGCTCCGCTCGCGTCGGTCGAGCGGTACAGGATTCTCCAGCCTGACGTTCCGGCGAGCGCGCCGGTTGGTTCGACCACCTCGGAGCGCAGCACGGCGCCGGGCTCGGCGCCGCCGACGTCAGCGGAGTCGAGGGTGGTGACGTCATAGAACGCCGGGTCGGCAGTGGCTTGGGGACTCGGGCCGTAGGGGAGCGGGGCGTCGGGGAGCATCTCATCGGGGGCGGCCCAGTCGCTGGCGTGCTGGGCGGGCGGTACGTAGACATCGGCGGCGGCCGGGCCCGTCCCACTCGGTATGGCTGCGTCGTCGCCGGTGGTGCTGCACGCCGCGAGGGCGAGAGCTGCGGCGAGCAGGAGCGTGCCGCGTCGGGTCATGCTTGCGTGGGCCACGGCTCAGCCCACGGCTCAGCCCACGACGGCGGCCACGATGCGATCCGCGTGAGCGGCGTAGCCAATCGGGTTGAGGTGGACACCGTCAGTTGCGAGCGGCCAGCGGTTGTCGTAGATCCAGGACCAGTGGTTCAAGATCCACAGGTTCCCACCGTCGGTTCGGGCGGCGTCCAGCTCGTTCTGGAGTGCGAACAACGAGTCGTTGACAGCGGTGTCACAGCCCGGGCGCCAGGTGTTGACCCACACCACGGGGCGCTCTGGTCCCGCCGCAGCGAGGATCCGTCGAGCGGAGGCGGTGAAGGACGCTGCGGAGCATTCGTTGGTTCCGAGAGCGACGACCAGGATTCCAGGCAGGCTGTCGGCGGCTGCCCAGGACTCAACGATGGCAGCACCTTCGGCGGTCGGGCGACTGACTAGGGCATCTATTTCGGTGACCGCACAGCCGCGGGCGGCGAAACGCTCGGCGAGTCCGCCCGAGTCACGGGCACCCACGGTAAGGCTGTCACCCACGACCCCCACGACACAGTCCCCACCGGCACGCTGTAGCGGCGTGTCGGACGGGTTACACCCTGCGAGGACTGAACACATGACGAGCGCTGCGCAGATCACAACGCCGAGACGTGTTTCGCGGCGTGGAGCACTGGATGAGATAGCAGTTGAGTATTCCAATCCCGCTCACCCTTGCTCCATGGTCGTTTCGCCCACCTGGACGGCATCGACGACTTGTCGGCAGGATCGTAGCGGGGGAGTGAGTAGTTGACGATCCGACGGAATCGGCCATGATGGGTGGCTCATGAGCGACGATGTCCCGCCTCTCCTGCGGTCCAAGCGATATGACGAGACATCGGTGTTCCAGGTCGAGGGATTGCTTCGCGAGGCCCGCCGCCAGCGCCGACTCGGGAACCAGCCCGTGCCCGAGGTGTGCTTGCTGGATCCCGATGGTGACGTTGTACGCCACCTCACTGCAACGGGTGCGGCGGTTCGCCACGATGACTGGGCCTGCTACCACTCCGAGTTGTGGGTGACTAAGTGTGGGGAGCGCGAGATCGGCATCGTGCCGTGTGCGGTCGGCGCTTCCTACGCCGTGTTGGTCGCCTCCGAACTGCACGCGTCGGGCTGCGAACTCATCGTGTCGGTGACCTCCGCCGGGCGGGTCGTGTCACTCGGTGACCCGCCGTACTTCGTGCTGATCGGACAGGCATGGCGGGACGAAGGCACCAGCCTTCACTACCTCCCGCCGTCGGAATGGTCCTTCATAAGTTCGCGGCTCGATGCCCGGTTGGTCGGGGCTTTCGACGGCCTCGATGAACCGGTGCTGAGGGGCCGCTCCTGGACGACCGACGCACCGTTCAGGGAGACCGCTACGGCCATTTCCGAGGCGGAGGGTGCAGGGGTGCACACGGTTGAGATGGAGGCCGCATCGCTGTACGCCTATGCCGAAGCGACCGGACGCGACGTGGTGTGTGTCGCCCATGTGACCAACACGATGGCCGTCAACGGCGACGACTTCGAGAAGGGCGAGGACGATGGCACCCACCGCATCCTTGCGGTCGTGGACGCCATCGCCCGTTGGTGTATGGCCGCCGGGGCCTGACCGGCGGTCGGTGAGGCCAGCGGCGGACCCTGGCCATCTCATGAGCTGGCTACGGCAGTCAGGTCACGGCCGGGCCGCTCCTGGTCGCGGTTCCGCGGAACCAGACTGAGTCCCAGGGCGGCGAGCACGGCCACGGTCGTGGCTTTGGAGCCAAGACGCAGGATCAGTCCGTCGGGGCCGTAGGTCAACAGGAGCACGGCTGACAGCGCCACCAGGCCCCACCCGGTCACCCGTCGCACTCCGTCCCCGGAGCCTGCAAGCACCCACGCGGCTAAGGCAACCACCACCAGGCCCACTCCCAGCGCGATGGATCCCGGGAACACGTTGCGTCCGAAGTCGTCGAGGAACGGCCGGGCGCCGCCGAACAGGGTCCACGAGCTGTTGGAGTCGCCGGTGAACCCGGCGCCGGCGTGGGTGATGGCCACCGCTACTCCGTAGGCAGCGGTCACGGCTGCCATGACCTTTGCGTCAGTCGGTCGCATGGCCGGAGCGGACACGAGAATGGCCAGGCTCAGCCCGGCCATGAGGAGGTACGACCAGTACCACTCGCCGGGGGTGTTGGCGACCGCCGCCATGATGCCGAGGCTCTGCAGGATCCCGATGACGGCCGCGGTGCGCACGAAGCGACCTGACAGGAGCAATGCGGCCAACGCCCCCTCCACCACCAGGGTCGTCCATCCGAACGCAACGAGGTTGGGCTGCACTATCGCGTCGAAGAGCCATGCTGATCCGGGCAGCACAGGGTGGTCGATTCCATCCTGGACGTACCCGCAGAGTCCTCGGCACGACCCTCCGGAGTCACCGAACTCCGTCGGCACCTTCCAGCTCACGTTGGAGAGCCACAGCAGCGCGACGACGATACGCAGGGTGTCCGGTCCCCATCTCGCGGTACTGCGGTCGATCCGTTCGGTGATGTCGCGGGTGTCCATGGGGCTCCTCGGGCTCAGGAAACGTGATGGCTCAGGCGCAGGGGAACGTGCTGGCCAACACGTCGCCCCTGATTCGGTGCTGGCGGCACTCGTCGAGGATCTCGTCGATCACCTTGGCTAGGGGTGACCAGTCGTCCGAGTAAGCAGTCCCGGCTCCCTCGTTGGTGATCGCGGGTGCGCACTCCAATCGGTGTTCCAGGTCGTTCATCTGGGGGTGCTGCTCGTGTCGTGGCAGCCTTTATCAGGAGCACCCGAAACCGCGCTGTCAGGAGGAGGCGTTGCGTACCTCCGGTATCACCTTCTCTGCCAGGAGGCGCATGCTCTCGGTTTCGGGGTAGTCCGAGCACCAGGGGTAGAAGCCGGTGCAGCCCAACTCGACGTACTGCTGGATCTTCTCGGCTACTTGCTCAGGGGTGCCGACCAGGTTTCCGGCGTGCCAGGATGCATACGGCTCTCCCACGAAGCTACGGGTGCCACCGTCCGCGATCTCCTGTTCGGATTCGCGGATGAATACCTCCGGGGACCACGTTTTGCGGATCTCGTCGTAGTCACGGCCCACGTCGCGACAGTGTCCCTGAAGGACCTCGCACTTGTGGGCGAACTCGTGGGGTTTGCCACCGAAGTTGGAGGCATCGGCGAGTCGGGCGACGACCCGCAGGGTGAGCTGTTCGCCGCCGCCGCCGATGAGGACCTCGGGCCGGGGTTGCTGGATCGGCTTGGGGTCGCACTGGGCGCCGTCGATTCTGAAGTGCCGGCCCTCGAAGGAGGCATCGGGCTCGGTCCACATCTTCGTCACGATCTCCACCGTCTCCTCGAGGATCTGTATCCGCTTGGCGGGAGACGGGAATTCGTATCCGTAGGCCTCGTACTCCTGTTCGTACCATCCGGCCCCGACCCCCCAGATCAGCCTGCCACCGGAGATCACGTCGATGTTCGAGGTGATCTTCGCGAGCATCGACGGCTGGCGATACGACGCGCACCCCACCATCTGGCCGAGCGAGATGCGCGAGGTCCTCTGTGAAATCGCGGCGATGGTGGTCCAGGCCTCGAACATGGCTTCGTGGGCAGGCACGGGCACGTTGTGGAAGTGGTCGTAGACCCACAGGGAGTCGTAGCCCAGTGTCTCCGCGAGGGTCGCGACGTCCATGGCCTTGGCCCACTTCTGCTGCGGGTCGTCGATGGAGGACAGCTCCATCTTCCAGCCCTGTGGGATGAATACTCCGAAGCGAATGTCAGCCATGGCGACATGCTTGCACGACATCCTTCAGAGACGACTTCATCGACGACCGCGGTGGAGTGGCCGGAGGCGCTGTCGAGGCGGCAGGCGGCACCGCGTGACCCCAGAACCCAGAGCCCCGGAGCGATCAGTGGGTTTCGGACATGACGAACGAGATATGTTGGTCGAGTGTTGCTCTCGCAAGATGATTCCGGTCGCCGTCGGTATTGTGACCAGCCGCCCGGGCCGTGTCTTGACGACGTGAGCGCTGTTGGGGGACAGCAGTGAGCGCCGTCAGTGCACTCCGTCAGCTCGGCCGGAGCACCTCGAGCCGACTGGTGGCGGCCTATCGGAGTACTGGGGCGGATCTGCCTTTCGGCGACCCGGTGCCATCGCACGGATCGGAGATGGAAGGTTGGTTCTGGCGGGTGACGGACCCTGCCTCTGGCCGCGTGGTTGTCGCCCTGTGCGGGGTGAACCGGCACGAAGCGGGTGACTGGGCGACGGTCGCTGTCGCACTGCACCCGGGGGGCCTGGTGCGGGCGGCGGCTCTCGACCGGGCGCACGGAGATCGAGCTCGCTTCGAGGTGACAGCAGGAACGTCGCCGGCCTCCAGGCTCGAGGCGTCGGAAGATCACCTCCGGGTCGACCTCGGGGACGTGCATGTAGATCTGCGATTCACCGAATCCTTCCAGTGGCCCAAGGCCTTCGGCGGTGGCGGGGTCTTCTCGGCGGTCCCATTCCTGAACCAGTACTGGCAGCCCTACCGTCTTGGCGGTGCCGCTACGGGCGTCGTCATCAGAAACGGGGATCGCTGGTCTTTCGACGGTGCCAAGACGTATTGCGAGAAGAACTGGGGGGCCGGTTTCCCGGACCGCTGGTGGTGGGGCCAGGCCCACGACTTCGGCGGTGCCGACGTGTCGGTCGCATTCTCGGGCGGAGTGTTGAGTCTCGGGCCTGTCTCGCGATCCGTGGGCGGTGCCGTTGTGCGCCTCGACGACCGCGTGATCCGAGTCACCCCGCCGGCCTCGGTGCGCTCCGAAGCGACGGCCGGACGGTGGGTCGTCCGGGCCCGGTCACGGCGCTACCAGATCGACCTGGACGGCGACGGCACGGGCATGGACCCCCACGTGCTGCCTGTGCCACTGCCGGCCGAACGACGCAACGTCGACACCGACTTCGAGCACCTGGCGGGACGACTGCACTGCGTCGTGCGTGAGCGCGGCAGGGTCTTGTTCGAGGGCACCTCGGAGCTGGCCGGTCTCGAGGTCGGGAGCCTGCCCAGCTTCTCATGAGCCCTACCGCAACCCTTCCCGCATCGAGCAGTTCGAGGATGTGCTTCTCCGGGTCGACCAGGTGACCTCGCCATGACGGCCGACGGTCAGGGTGCCGGTGACACCACCCATCGCGGGTCTCGGGGCCGAATCCGTCAGCGGCGCCGTCGTCTCGTGGCGATTGGGGCCACAATCGGGGGAGTAGTCCTTGTCTCGGGCATTGTCGCGCTGCTGATCCTGTGGAGTCAGGACTCCGGCCGGTCGGTGACAGTGGAGGAAGCTCGTGCCCGTGCCGGCGCGGCCGGACAGGATTCCGACCAGCCCTCCGACAGCGGGTTCCGGCCGGCAGCCGGTATCTACCGGTATCGCGGCGAAGGCACCGAGCGCCTCGACAAGCCGCCGACAAGCCAGACACAGGGCCCCGACATCCCCGGAACCCTGACGCATCTCGAGGGAGGAGGCTGCTGGAGGCTCAGGGTCGACTACAACACCAACCATTGGCAGAGCTGGGACTACTGCCCGACCAAGGATGGCCTCACCGAGAACGCCGGCGCGTTCTTCCAGCGGCTGGACCTCGTTGTCGCCAAGATCGACACGATGTCGAGCTACGCATGCGATCCACCGGTCGAGGCCATCAGGTCGGCGCAGGAGGCAGGCGACCAATGGATTCAGGAATGCCGGGGGACCTCGACGGGAACCGACGGTGAAGTCATCTCGGCGGGCCCGTACACCTATGTCGGAAGCGAGGACCTGGAGATCGGCGGGGCCCGGGTCGAGTCCTTTCACTACCGACGTTCGCGGACCCTGAGCGGCGGACAGACCGGCACCGAGGAAGTAGACGTCTGGTTCGCAGCCGACACGGGGCTCCTACTGAGGAACGAGCGCGACATCGAGGTGCGGAGCGGTTCGCTGGTCGGATCGGTCACCTACGAGGAACAAGGGAGCTTCGAGCTCACATCGATGACCCCCGAACGCTAGGCGAAGCTTCGTCTCCGGACGGGAGTAGGCGTCGGAGCGCTTCATCGAGTTGGCCCAGCTGCGAGCTAGACAGCGGGGTACCGACCAGACGTTCGATGTCGTGGGTGTGTGCGGCGGCCATTCGGCTGCGCAGGCGTCGCCCCTCGGCGGTGAGCTCGGCGAGGACTTCGCGTCGGTCGGTCTCGCCGTGGAAGCGGGTGATGAAACCGGCTCCGACCAGACGCCCCACGATCCGGTTGCACGAGCTGTTTGCCACCAGCAGTCGTTCGGAGAGCTCACCCATGCGGATCGGTTCCCCGTAGTTGTGGATCTGGTGCAGCACGTCGTAGTCGTCGAGGGAGTGGCCGCATCGGACAGCGGAGGCTTTCGTCCATGGCACTGGTGGTGACCCGATGGAACCGGACCAGGCGTTCCCAGGTCTCGACGGCGGGGTGTTCCGACATGCGGTCAGCCTACATGTATTTCCGAACGGAAATAATGGTGGGTGTAATCCGGTTGTCACGAGCATGAACGCATCGGCAATCGACATCCGCCGGCCGACCGATCGCTTCCACACCCGGGTCGGCTGGCTCGACTCGAAGCACTCCTTCAGCTTCGGCACCCACTACTCGCCCGACAACACGAACCACGGACAACTCCTGGTGCTGAACGACGACCGGGTCGCGGGCGGTACAGGCTTCGAGACCCATCCCCATCGCGACATGGAGATCGTGACGTGGGTCCTCGATGGCCGACTCGAACACAAGGACTCGGAAGGGAACCGGGGACTCATCTATCCCGGCCTCGCCCAAAGGATGAGTGCCGGTCGAGGGATCTGGCATTCGGAGAAGAACGCCAGTGCGACCGACGAAGTGCACTTCATCCAGATGTGGGTGCTACCCGACACCGAGTCGGTCGATCCCGGCTACGAGCAACTCGACGTCAACGATCAACTCGCAGCCGGTGGCTTGGTTCCGATTGCCTCCGGCCAGAGACACGATGCCGCAATCTTCATCCAGCAGAAGGAGGCAGTCCTCTGGGGTGCCCGACTGGAGCCGGGCGAACGGATCGTCGTGCCCAAGGCGCCGTTCGGCCACGTCTTCGTTGCTCGTGGCGCTGCGGAACTCGAGTCGAACGGAATACTGGAAACCGGTGCCGCGGCCCGTCTCACCGGAACAGGCGGCCTGGGGCTCGTCGCCGACTCGGATGGTGCTGAGATTCTCATCTGGACGACAGGGGCTGTGCGATGACCAACAGAGATGGTGACAACGACATGGCCGGGTCAACACGGCCGGACCGAACCGCGGAGTGGGATGCCCTACGGGCCACCTATCTGCTGGACCGGGAGGCCCGGCCTCCGTCTGCTGCTCGCGGCGTGCATCACGTTGCGCTCATCTCAAGTGATGTGGAGCAGACGATCCGCTACTACCAGGAGGTGTTGGAGTTTCCGCTCACCGAGCTGTTCGAGAACCGCGACTACCCAGGTTCGACCCACTTCTTCTTCGACATCGGGCACGGGAATACATTGGCGTTCTTCGATCTTCCGGGTCTCGACGTCGGCGAATACGCCGAGGTCCTGGGAGGTCTCCATCACTTGGCGATCTCGGTTGAACCGGAGAAGTGGACCCGACTCAAGGCGAAGCTCGACGAGCTCGGCATTGAGTACGCCCACATCGACACGACCTCGATCTACTTCCGGGGCCCGGACGGGGAACGGTTGGAGCTGATCGCAGATCCACTCGGTGAGATGTACGGATCGCCGGTTATGTGACGGTGTTGGACTTCACGCACGACCAGCTTCCGGGACGGATCGTGTTCGGGGCAGGGCGCCGCCATGATGCGCCCGCCGAACTCGAGGCGCTTGGCGCGACGAGTGTGCTCGTCCTAGGCGGAGCCCACGACGCGAGCGCGATCGCCGACCTTGGAGACCGGCTGACGATCCCGTCCGACACGATCGTCGGTGTCCGGCCGCACGTCCCGGCAGGGACGGTCCTGGGGGCGTTGGAGATCGTCGACCGACTCAACCCGAACGTCGTCGTCACCGTTGGTGGGGGATCGGCGACCGGGCTGGGCAAGATGATTGCGCTTGAACGAGACGTTGCTCTCGTCGCCATCCCGACCACCTATGCCGGGTCGGAGATGACCCCGATCTGGGGCTCGACCACCAACGGTGTCAAGCGGACGGGTCGGTCGTTGCGGGTCCTTCCCGCCACAGTTATCTACGACCCAGAACTCACGGTCGGCCTACCGAAGGCAGTGTCGGTGAACGGCGCATTCAACACGCTCGCCCACTGTGTCGAAGCACTGTGGCTACCCCACACGTCGCCCATGACGCTCGAGGTGGCCTCGGTCACCATCGCCGCGCTCACAGCCGGCATCGACGACGTCGTTGCACAGCCCGATGACGTCGATGCCCGGGCCCGCCTGCTCTACGCGGCCCACCGGGCCGGTTCTGTCCTGGCAACTGCGGGAACTGGCCTTCTCCACCAGACCGCCCACGTTCTGGGTGGGATGTTCGACCTGGACCACGGCAGCATGTACGCCGTACTAACCCCGCACATGGTCGGACTCCATATGTCGGTCAGCGAGTCCTCCCAACTGAACCTGACCCGAGCGTTCGGGCTTGACCCTCGGCGCACCCTCGATGACCTGGCGACACGTCTCGGTGCACCAGCCACACTCGAAGAGATCGGCTTTCCCGCCGAGCGGACCGGTGTGGCGGCCGAAGCCGTCGCGCAGCACTCTGGTTTCGGCATCGACGAGATCGAATCACTTCTGGGCGCAGCCGCTTCGGGCCGTCCGATCCCGACCCGAGACAGCGATGTGGAATGACCATGATTTCGCTTCGAATGACTCGGGACTACCAACCCGACCGTCGGTGGCTCTGCGGTGTTCCGACAGAGTGCTGCGTTTCCTACGCGGTCAACGAGGCCGATGCGCCGAGATGAGCTGCACCTTGTTGCATCACGTGGCTCGCTGAGGGTCGGTGGCGCAGGAGGTGGCGCGTCACCCGTCGTGCATCTCTCGGCATCCCGGTGACCGTCTCCGACGAAGCAGCACGCTGGAAGTGCAGCCCGCAGAAGTAGAGGCCCGGTTCGGACGCAACGATGCCTCCGTCGTGTCTCGGCTCGCCGCCATCGGTGAACACAGGCAGGTCCAGCCACGGGAACGCTGCCCGGTAGCCCGTCGCCCAGATCACGTTGCCGACTTGGAGGCGCCTGCCATCCTCGGTCAACGGCTTGCCGTTCTCGACGCCGACGATGCGTTCGACCCACTCGGTCGCCGCCTTCTCGATGTCGTTTGGCTTCACCCGCACCAGTGGTCCGCCCTGGGACTTCATCTTCGGGATCACCTTCTTCCCGACGGGTTCCGATCGTTCAACACGTAGGTGCCCACGAACCGCACGATGCTGATCAGCACGTTTCGCGCGAGGAACGGCTCGATGCGAAACGGTACCGCCCCTGGTGGCTTGCCCGACACGATCACCTCGTGGGTCTCCGCGACGTCCATCGTGATGTCTGCACCGCTGTTGCCCATCCCCACGATCAGCACCGGGCCATCCTGCAGCTGCGATCTGATCGCGGTATGCGTCGGAGTGCATCGACACGATGTCCTCGTCGAGAGTCCTTCGGCGAACGCCGGAATCGCCGGTTCGCGCAGGCTCGACATCGCGACCACGACGTTGTTGGCCGCGATCAACCTGCTGACCCGCGTAGACCTCGAACCCGTCGCCGCGTCGTGATACCCGCTCCACCCGGGTCCCGAGACGGACCGGCAGCTCGAAGTGCGCGGCGTACGCCTCGAGGAAGTCGGCCATCTCGTCCTTGCCGATGAACGATCCACGGCTCGCCGGGAACCGCATGCCGGGAAGCCCGTTGAAGCGGGCCGGAGTGAACAGCCGCAGCGACTCCCACCGGTTCCGCCACGCATCTCCCGACCCGGCTTCCCGCGTCGAGGATCACGAAGTCGCGTCCTGCCTCCTGCAGGTAGTACCCGACCGTCAGGCCGGCCTGTCCACCGCCGATCACCACGGTGTCGATGGTCTCGTCGGGAATCGAGTTGGCTCGCATGGTCCTGCTCCGGTGTCGTCGGATCGTGCTACCCGTCCAACGTACGGATTCCCGGGTCCGCCCGCATCGGTCGAATCGTGCAACTTCACGGTGCGAACGCTCGTGGGTAGGACTACCCACACGCTCGGCAGGTCAGGCCTGCTCAGGCCAGGTGGTGTCGAAACGCGTACGCGGTGGCCGCGGAGCGCGACGACACGTCCAGCTTCGTGAAGATGTTGGACACGTGGCGGGCCACCGTCTTCTCGCTGATCACCAACGCTTCGGCGATCTGCCGGTTGGTCTCGCCCGTCGCCAGGTGGCGCAGCACCTCGACCTCCCGACCGGTCAGACCCGAGCTGTCGGCTGGCCTTGCGGCCTGCCGGTGCGGCCATCTCTGCTTCGGCCTCCTCCACCGCGCCACGTCGATTGCCGCGCCCAGCGACCGGTAGGCGTCGATCGCCGCTTCCAGTTCCAGGTCGGCCCCGTCGAGATCGCCAACCGCCACGCAGGCGTGGCCGATCGCCTCCCGGGCCCGGGCGACGTCGTAGGGTCCGCCGATCTCGCGCCAGGTCGAGCACGCCTCCCGGAGCTCTGCCAGGGCACCCCGCCCGTCGTTCGCGGCCAGTGCCACCAGCCCACGGGCGTAGGCGGCCAACGCCGCCACGAACGGAGCGCCCAGCCTGCTCGGCGGTGGCGCTCAGCTCCTGCGCCGCCGCGGTCGCGCCGTCGGTCTCGCCGGTCGCCAGTGCCGTCTCGACCCGTGCCGCCAGCAGCCTCGGGCGATGGTGCGTGCAAGTCGCCCTCGTCGAGTACCCGGCGCAGCGCCGCGTCCGCCGTCTCCGCGTTGCCCTGCGCCAGCCGCAACAGCGCCAGACCCGGCTGTGGCTCCCGGCCATGCTGGCTGGCCATCCGGTACGCCGTCTCCGCCGCCTCCAGCTCGCCCCGGAGACGGTGCAGCTGCGCCAACTGGTAGTAGGCGGCGCCGAGAGGCGGCTGCCCCGGCGGATCCGAGAGTAGGTCCCGCGCCTGCTCGGCCTGCGCGAGCGCCGCTGGGAGGTCGCCGTCGAGCGCCAGGATCTCCGAACGGTGCACCAGACACTGCCCGCGAAACGGCACGAGTCCCGGCTGGTCGTCGCACCACGACGACAGCGCGCCGGTCCACTCGCGTGCACGCGCCATGTCGAACTTCTCCTGGCAGGCCTCCACGACGGCGCAGTACACGATCCCCGCCACGAGCGGTGACACCTCACCCGTGACCACCGCGATCATTGCCTCGTCGAACTGCGCCACGCCCTCGGCGAGGTGGTCGAGCTGCAGCTGTGCCTGCCCCTGACCGAGCCGACCGAGGGTGACGAGGTCGGCATCTTCGAAGCGGGCGCCGATCTCCTTCACCGACTGGAACAGTTCCGTGCGCTACGACGGGCGTCACCTCCGTGGAGGGCCTGCAGCCCGCCGCTTGCGAGCAGGTAGCCCTGCTCCACGCATTCGCCGTCGACGCGTTCCAGAACCTCCGCCGCCCGCCCGATCCACCCTGCCCCCTGCGCCGGGTCGCCGAGGTTCATGTAGGTGAGTCCGAGCCACCATGCACAGCGTGCGGCCGCGGCGGGATCGCCGGCGTCGAGATGGGCCCGATACGCCCGCTCGAACGCCCTCTTCGACCCCGCGTAGTCTCGCCGACGAGTCTGCATGGCGACCGCCAGCTGCATCAGGTCGTCGGGCGGGACGCCTCCCACGGAGTCGGCAGCCCGTAGGTGCTCGACCGCAGCCGGCCACCACCCGTTGGCGAACGCCTCTCGACCCTGCTCGACCTGGCCCACGTTCGTCACACTGGCACGCGGGGCTGCGGTTACGCGGCGAACAATGGATTTCGGCCAATTCGCGTCCCCTCCCGGGGCGCACGGCCGGGTCTCGTCTGCGCCGATTGCTGGACGCTCAGTGGTCCCAGGTGAGTCTCTCGGCCTCGTCGGACATCGCACGACTGCACTTGCGGCATATGCCCTGGCTGATCTGCGGGGCCGGTTCGTCCTCGTGCCTACCTTGGTTCCACACCAGTTCGTCTATCGGGATCCACCGGTCGCCATCGAGGGCACGGGCGCACCAACAGCACAACCGGACCGGCTCGCCCACGGTCTCGCGACGGGCCCAGCGGGCAAGCATCGAGACCTCGGGGCGGGGCTCCTCAAATACGAGACGGGAGCGGAAGTCCACCGATCCGCTGTCTCCGGGAGACACGTCTACCTCGTACCAGCGGCGGATGGCAGGGCCGTCGCAGCGGAACGGAACCGTCGCCGCAGATTCGGATCGGCGCACCTCGGAGACAACCGATCGCCACACGCTGCGGGCGTCGGCACCCTGGATCTGGCTCCACAGGCTGAGTCTGGGAGGCCCGGACGCGAGTTCCTCGCCGTTGTTCTGCCTTGCGAACATCTCCCAGTCGCCACCGGTAGACATGACGACGTCGTCGCAGTCGATGGAGTACTCGACCACTACAGGCGCGGCCTCGACCAGTACGGCCGCAGCCTCCTCGATCTGCCGGAACAACCCCGCTGGAGGGTTGGCGAGCCGTTCATCATCGTGGCCGGGGCCGCACAACACATTTGAAACCCGATCGAGTGTGTCGGGATCGTCTGCTCTGTTGGTGTGAGACATTGCGCTGTTCCTTGGAGATGGTTCCTTCGCCGACGTCGGGGTGCGGGCCCCGGCTCGGCACGACAACATGCGGTTCACCGACACCTTCGCTCTGCACCCCGTTTCCGGATGCACCGGGGCGGCGAGACCCTCGGCCACCCGCCGTGGGGCAAGTGGCTCCACGGCGGTCCGAGGTCGCGGAGCGGTAACCACGCAAGCGGCGCTACCAGCCCATGGTTCCCGGGCCCCCCTTGAAAGGGCCTGCGACCTTCGATGTCACCCACCCACCGTAGAAGCTGCCCTCGACTGCCTCCACCAGCTCTTCGTCGACTCGGCACTCGTCCACGAGCTGCGGGTAGAAGGCGATGTGGTTTCGTATCGCGGAGAAGTCGGCGATGGGGTCCCGGTAGACCCAGGCTGCGCCGGAAACGGTCACACCGCCGATTTGCAGGTCCAGGTAGGCGGCCGTGCCCTTCCACTCACACAACGAGCGACGAGGAGACTCGACGAGCAGGGTGGTGGCGATGTCCTCGGGCGGAATGTAGTAGTTCGGCGGATGGCTGGTCTCGAGGACCCTCCAGGCACGTCGCGTGTCCGCCACGACCGTGCCCCTGTGGGCCACGACGACATGCTCCTGGCTGGGCTCGACCCGCGGAGGGCGGGGGTAGTCCCACACGGACTCGCGGACATCCTTGCCGTCGGACCGACGTGTGGGCTCCATTCAACTGCCCGCCTGTGCGGGTGCCCCGCCGGTCGGAGCCGCGACGAACGAGTCGGCGGTCAGCTCGACAAGCTCATCGGTGATCGCGTCGCAGATGATGCCGGCTACCACGGCAGGGTCGAGGCCACGCCCGAGAGCGGGGCTCGTTCCCTCGATGGCGCGTTCGGCGAGGCCGGTCTCGGTGTGCGGGGGACGGGCATCGATCACCCTCACGCCGCTGCGACGGGCCTCTCTGGCGAACGCTTCGTCGAAAGACCTGAGAGCGCCCTTGGAAGCTCCGTACGCTGCCATACCCGGCAGGTTGCGCTCCGCAATTGCACCGCTGATGTTGATGATCACCCCGCCTCGCGACATCTCCGGAAGGGCTGCCCTGCAAAGCAGAATTGGCAGAATCGAGTTGGTGAGAAAGAGCTCGTCGAGGGTGTCGACCGACAGTTCTGCCGTTGACCCGAAAGCTACGACACCAATGGCGTTGACCAGGATGTCGAGCTGGCGGTGCCCGAGCAGCGTTGCTTCGACTGCAGCCTTGCAGTTGGCGGGGTCACGGAGGTCGAGCGCAAGTCGATGTCCGGCCACATCCAGTCGGTCGAGGGCATCCGCGGATCGCGATACCAGTGTCAGGTCAGCGCCCCGGGAGTGGAGCTCCGCAGCGATCGCACTGCCGAGCCCGCCCGTTGCCCCGGCTACGAGCGCCGACTTGCCGACCAGCTGGACCTCCATCGGTCAACCCGACTGTCCGCTGCCGTCGGCGTGACTCTCCGGCTTCGGAGCACCGAGTCCCGCCTTGTCGAAGCCGGGCCTCGCCGTGTAGGCGTGGTTCTCTTCATAGAAGTGACGGGTGAGCGTGACGCCACCAGCCATCACTGCCCCGAAAACCGTCAGTGCGAACACGCACGAACCCACCAAGAAGATGACAGTGTTGCTCATGATCCGTGGACCATTGTCTGGGTATGACTATCTTCGGCGACGGGTGAGAGCAGGAGGGTGCCGAGGGTGTGGATCGAGGGTACCCAGAGGCCCACGAAGATCCCCGCAGTCGTGTCGTTCTGTACGAAGAACAGGTAGACCGAGAAGAGGAACGAGGCGAAGCCTGCGGCGAGGAACGGCAGCTTCAACCTCAACGGGAGTGACAGGCTGGGCACATCGGGTCCTTTCGTTGCGGCATCCGGGTCGGGCACCAAGGTTCAGATTGACTCTGCAGTTCAGTTCGTCGCCGCGGTCCCGTCTGGATGCGGGAAATCCCGCTCTTCCCTCGGTCGCGTGCTGGGCGTGACCCGCATCTGGGCATCGACTTACGCTCGAATAGAAGGTGAACGTTTGGACACCCTTTGTCCTGCGGTCCGAATCAGAGAGATCCCATGCCCTTCCCACACTCCGCGCAGATGAGTGCCGCATCGGTCGTCGACGCGATCCTCGAAGCTCCGATCGTTCCGAGCTTCACCCGTATCGGCTTCGAGGTTCGCCGCACCCTGTTCCATTGGGGCGACGTCGGTTCCTACGACCTGCGGGGCCGGGTGATCGCGGTAACCGGCGCGACTTCGGGTCTCGGCCGAGCCGCCGCGGAACGGTTCGCCCTTGACGGGGCGAGTGTCATCGTCGTCGGCCGTAACCCCGACAAGACGGCCGCAGTTGTGATGGACGTCAGGGAGATGAGCGGGAATCCCGACGTCTCATCAGTGATCGCGGACATGAGCGATTTCGGGTCGGTGCGGCGAGCCGCCGATGAGATCCTGGCCAGACACGACCGGCTGGATGTCCTGATCCACAACGCGGGTTCTCTCACTGCCCGGCGGGTGGAAGCCCCGGACGGCACCGAGACAACCGTTGCCAGCCAAGTTGTCGGTCCGTTCCTGCTCACCTGCCAGCTCTTGAAACGGCTGGAGGAGTCGGCGCCCTCACGGGTGATCACAATGTCATCTGGAGGGATGTACCCGGCTGAGTTGACCGCTGACCGCTTGCCGATGGCCCCGGCCGATTACAACGGGTCGAAGCAGTATGCGTTGGCGAAACGTGCCCAGGTCACCCTGAACGAAATGTGGTCCGAGCGCGTCGACCGGCGCGCAGTGGTGTTTCACTCCATGCATCCGGGCTGGGCCGACACCCCCGGGGTCGAGGAGGCACTTCCAACATTTCGCAAGATCGTCGGTCCACTCCTTCGCAACGCCGAGGCCGGCGCCGACACGATGGTCTGGCTCGCCGCTGACGACGGTGAACCACTTGCCACGACCGGCGGGTTCTGGTCGGACCGCAGAGTCAGACCGATCCACCGCCTTGCACGTACCAGACGATCCGACACCCCGGAACGCAGGATGGAACTGTGGAACTGGGTGGCTGACCGTGCCGGCTGCAATCCGTGACATGAGGATCCTCCCGATCGCCGCGACCGGCTACATCGGTGGTCACCCGGCGACAGGTCTGACCAAGGCGATTGATCGACCCACGCTGCAGCGGCTCCGCGCGGAGATAAAGCTTCCTGGTCAGGCGTGCCTCGAGTTGTCCATCGGCTGCGAAGGGCGAGGGGATGGCTGAACCGGTCGATGTCGTGATCGTCGGTGCCGGCCTCGCAGGCCTGTCCTGTGCGCAGGATCTGGCCGCTGCCGGGGTTGAGTGCCTGCTGTTGGAGCGTTCCGACGGAGTCGGTGGTCGGGTTAGGACCGACGCCGTGGACGGATTCCTGCTCGATCGCGGATTCCAGATTCTCCTGACCGCCTATCCAGAGGTGCAAGGTCGCCTCGATCTGAGCGCGCTCGATATGGGCCTGTTCGAGCCCGGTGCTCTGATTCGCACCGGGGGTGAATTCCATCGGGTCGCCGATCCCATCCGTCGTCCGCGACTCATCTCACAGACGGTCACCGCGCCGATCGGCACGATTGCCGACAAGGCCCGACTGGCGCGTCTCGTTCTCGATGTCCGTACCCATTCGGTCCGAAGCCTTCTCCGACGCCCTGACATGACAACAGCGGATCGTCTGGCCCGTTCGGGGTTCTCGAACCAGATGATCGAGTCCTTCTGGCGTCCACTGTTCGCCGGGATTCAACTCGACCCCGACCTCGAGGTATCGAGTCGTCGGTTCGACGCGATCCTGCGGATGCTGGCAGTCGGGGCAGTGGGAGTCCCCCGAGAAGGCATGGGAGCCGTCCCCGCTCAGCTCGCCGCGACCCTGCCCGAAACTTCGTTGCGACTCGGTTCGCGGGTGGAACAGGTCGACGGCGCCGGCGTCACACTGGACGGAGGAGAGACCTTGGAGGCCCGAGCCGTGGTCGTGGCCACCGACGGTCCGGCCGCCCATCACCTGCTCCGCCATCGAGTCCCCGATCCAGGATCCCGTTCGGTCGCGTGTTGCTGGTTCGCCGCAACCGCACCCCCGGCGGTCGGTCCGGTACTGGTCCTGGACGGCGATTCGAGTGGTCCTGCCAAGAACATTGCCGTCATGAGTGAGGTGCAGCCCTCCTATGCGCCGCAGCGTCGGGCACTTGTCGCTGCAGCAGTCCCCGGACCAGATGCGCTGGATCCCACTGTCACGATGCGAGTTCGCAACCAACTCGCCCAGTGGTTCGGCTCGATGACCGGCGACTGGGAACACCTCCGCACCGACGTGGTCGCCCACGGCCAGCCCGAACAAACCCCACCACTGAACCCGAAGCAGGCAGTGGCGCTTGGCGACGGACTGTTCGTGTGCGGAGATCATCGTGACACCGCATCGATCCAGGGCGCCATGTTCAGCGGACGTAGGACAGCGCACGCCGTATTGGCACACCTGCACGGATTCCCCTGAGCGCCTGACCTGATCAGAGACCCTGGATGTCTGGAGCAAGTGACCGAACTGCCCGCCCTCGTGAGTTCGGTGAGGCTCGTTGGCGGACGGCGAACATGGCCGGCACACCTCATAGCCAACGTGAGCCGAGTTTCCCGCCGCCCGCTCGGCTGGTGGCCATGAGACACTGTGGGCATGGCGTTGGAGAGTCCCGGGTACACGGTGGAGAGCTCGCTCGGTGAGGTGGAGATCCGCGCCTACGAGCCGTACCTGGTGGCTTCGACCACGGTGCGAGGCTCGCTCGAATCCGCCGGGAACAGCGGGTTCGGCATCCTGGCCCGCTACATCTTCGGCGGCAACGACTCGGGTGGCGGCAGGAGCACAAAGATCTCCATGACATCTCCGGTGATGCAGATGCCGGTGGAAGATGGTTTCGTGGTGCGGTTCATGATGCCGCGGGAGTTCACCGCGGAGTCCCTTCCGGCGCCCAGCGATGGCCGAGTGAGCATCGAGGAGATCGGATCGCAGCGCCTTGCAGCACTCCGGTACCGCGGAACGTGGTCGAGGGGTCTGCACGACCGCCATCTCCGGGAATTGACTGACACCCTTCGCGAGGCGCAACTGTCGACCACGGGGGAACCGATCTGGGCCCGCTACGACCCACCGTGGAAGCCGTGGTTCCTCCGCCACAACGAGGTGCTGCTGGCACTCGAGGACTGACTGCAGGCCGAAGGTAGGCAACCAGAAGGGAACTCATGAGACAGCTGACGGGCAGCGATCATCTCTGGTTCGCCCTCGAGACCGACCAAGCACCACTCCATTTCGTAGGTGCCGCCGTCTATGACCCGTCGACCCGCCCGGAGGGTCCTATCAGCTTGGACGACCTCAAGGCGTCGGTGGAGAAGGAGTTGCCCCACCTCCCGCTGCGCAAGAGGCTGCTGACCACGCCATGGCGCCTCGATCTTCCGTATTGGGTCGATGCCGAGGACTTCGAACTCGGTGACCACGTCCGCGAGCTGGCCCTCGAGCCACCCGGCGGCCGGAACCAATTCCGAGCTGCGATCACCGATCTCCTGGAGGCGCCTTTCGACAAGTCGAAGCCACTCTGGGACATGAGCCTGATCAGCGACCTCGGCGGCGTCGACGAGTTCCCGGCGGGCAGCTTCGCAGTAATGGTGCGCGTCCACCACGGCCAGTTCGACGGGAAGACCGCCCTCGCGCTCATGAACTCGCTCCACACGGACCGGCCCGAGAGTTCAGAGGACAAGGCCCCGCCCTGGACCCCGGACCGCACCCCCTCGGGCCCCGAGCTGCTGATGCGGGCTCCGTTGCACTTCGGGGAGTGGATGTGGAGAGCCGCGGGCGCCACGCGCACGATTGCCCCGATGCTCGCTGGGCGCTCGCGTCGAAGCGGTGGCGGGTCCTCGGGGTCCCGGCCACCGGTGCCCCGAACCCGGTTCTCGGGCCGTCTGGAGTCCCGGCGACGCGTATTCGACTTCCTCCATCTGCCTCTCGACCAGGTGCAGAAGATCCGCAGCGTGGTGGAGGGGGCCACGGTCAATGACGTGGCCAGCACCATCGCCGGTGGCGCACTGCGCATGTACCTTCAGTCGGTCGGCGAACTTCCCGACGAGCCCATGGTCGTCATGATGCCCATCTCCGCGCATGCCCCGGGAATCGAGAGCGATTCCGGCAATCGGATCTCGATGATGACCGCGAGCGTCCACACCGAGATCGCAGATCCCATCGAGCGCCTCCGATGCGGACGTGAGGCGTCAGGTCGTTCGAAGAGGACGAGCAAGGAGATCGGCGCCGCAAACGTCGCGGACCTCATGGACATCCTCCCCACCAATGCCCTGGATCTCGCTGTTGAGCCCCTGCTCGGCTCCGGCATGCTGGAGAGGTTGCCGATGCCCTTCAGCGGCATCGCGCTCACCAATGTCCCCGGTCCCCGCGAGGCCCTCTACTTCGACGGCGCCCGTATGGTCACCCTGCTCGGTGCCACGTTCTTGTACGACTTCGTCGGCCTGATCATCGCGATCACCAGCTACTGCGACGAGCTACTCGTGGCGTTCACCTCGACGCCCGAGGGCGTACCCGACCCGGACTTCCTCGCAGACTGCTTCCGCGGGTCGTTCGAAGAACTACGCGACGCGGCCGAGTCGGAGTCCCGCCCCCGACCCTAGGGTGAGCCCATGGCCACCAGGCGAGGACGCTACGACGAGGGCTTCGCCCGACATGCCGGCCGGTTCGGGGCAACGGTTCTCGCGGCCGCGGCGCTGGTCCTGGCCGCGGCAAGTCCAGTTTCGGCGCACGATCCCATCTTCATCGACGACGCAACCCCACCGGAGGAGAGCCCGCGGATCTTGGATGGGAGCGTGTCATTCGCTACCTATGGAGTCATAGAGCAGCCCGGTGGTAGCGGCCATCTGCGACTGGACCTCGAGGCGGGTGAAGAGCTGGTCGTCGAACTCCTCGTCCCCGACCAGCCGCCCGAAAACACGCTGGTGGACTTTTCCCATCTACGAGCCACGGTGCTCGATCCCTCCGGCACCCAGACCGTGCTGACTGCGGGCGCTGCCCTGGGCAGGTTCGACGAACCGTTCACCGGGACCTCGTACCTGCGACTGATCGAGAGCACGGAGCCGGCACTACCTGGCACCTACACAGTCACAGTCACCTCGGAGATCCCCACTCGATTCACGCTGGCGACCGGCCGCACCGAGCAGTTCGGAACACCGGTGGAGGACTATGAGCGTCGGCCTCTCAGCCAACTCGACTCCTGGTACGAACTTCCGCCGCCCGCGACGGCTGTGGATGAGCCGATGGGTGGCGGCCAACCCGAAGACCCGACCAGCACAACGGCATCGCCCGCGGGTGACGACGAGGAGTCGAACCGTGAGGCCACTGCCGACACAGACAGCGGATCGCGGGCGTCGACGGCAGTTCTGATTCTGGCAGCGATTGGGCTCGGGGCCGCCGCAACGGCCGGGGTGTTGGTGCTCCGCCGGCGAGCCGGCCCCCGGTCCCACACCGACGAGGCGGCCGGGGGCAACCTCAAGGACCCTTGACATCGGGATGGGTCATCGCGGCACCAAGGCACCCGATCCAGCGAATCACGGTGGTCCCGCGAGCGTGCGCATCGGAGGCAACGTCCGGAATCTCCCCGTCATTGCCCATTCTTCACACTCGGCTCATTCACAGCGATCGGGGCCCTGCGGATGCCGACACCCGGGCTGCTGCAATGATGTCCACATGGTCGAGACGCGCCGCGTGCGGCGGGAGCGGGTCGTGCTCGCATCTCTGGGCTTCCTGGCGGTGCTCGGTTGCGGAGGGTCACAACGTCCCGCCGAAGACGGCGACGGTACCGACGCCGGCCCACCGGCGGGCACCAGGGTCCTGGTGGACGGCCTGAACGGACCCACCCAACTCGCTGAGGGTCCCGACGGCCGCTTGCTGGTTGCCCAGCTCAACGGTCCTGAAGGGCAGCCGACGGGACAGGTCCTGTATGTGGACACCACCTCTGGGGAACGTCGCGTGTTGCTGGACGGGCTGGATACCCCGACGGGGGTCCTGTGGCTCCACGATCGCCTCTGGGTAATGGAACGCCGGAGCCTCATCAGTGCCTACTGGGACGGCCGGGGCCAGCCTTCCGACAGGCAGGTCGTTCTGGAGGACCTGCCGTTCAACGGCCGAAGCGAGGGGACCTTGACCGGGCTGGGCGACGGACGAATCCTCTATGAGACCTCAGGTGCGATCCGCAACGGTGAGGTGGTCGAGGCCAGCGGCGCTCTGTGGTTGCTGGATCCAGAAACGGGGACCTCCCAAAGGTTCGCTACGGGGCTCAAGAACGCCTATGCGCACGCGGTACTCGCCGATGGCTCGGTGCTCAGTACCGAGATCGGTGACAACATCGCCGACCCGCCCGAGGACGAGCTCCAGCTGTTCACCGACGCCAGCGGCGGGGCGACCCCCGACGGAGGGTGGCCCGGCTGCCCGCCGCCTCAGTCCTGTCCCGGTGTCACCGGGCCGCTGGCAACCTTCCCTGCCGGCGCCACGCCCACGGGAGTCGCCGTACTGGGCGATCGAGCGGTAGTGGCGCTGTTCGTGGAAGGATCTTTGGTGGAGGTCGACTTCTCGGGCTGGATGCCGGGCGACGACCCCAGGCGCCCCACGACCTTGGCCGAGGGCCTGGATGGTCCCCACAGCGTGTTGTCCCGCAACGACGGTTCATTGTGGGTCAGCGAGCACGGCGCAGGCCGGGTACTCGCCGTCGACGAATGAAACGCGCGGCACACCAGATCGGGACGGGGCCGTTCAGAACTGCTCGGTTACGGTCATCCTCGAGATGTCGACACCTGCCGTTGCGGCCCTGTCGAGCAGATCCGCTCGCAGGTCCTCAGAGATCTGCTTGGTCCTCGACAGAATGAATCCGGTGTCGCCGCCCGGGTTACTCACAATCGCCCACTGGTAGTCGGGGTCGAGGTCGACGATCCAGTAGTTCCCCGGACCCTCCGCCGAATTCGATCCGGTGAAGGAGACGTTCAGTCGAGCGTTGCTGGAGTCCACCGGGACTGCTGTTCCCCGAATCTCCGAAAGCGGTCCCTGGGCGAAGAAGTAGTTGCCGGAATTGACGACGCCGACGTTGCCATCGGGGAGGAGGCTGTACTCGGCTGTCGAGTTGACCAGCCCGAGCGAGAAGAACTGCTTGATGGAGGCGACTTCGTACCAGACACCCAGGTAGCGGCCGACATCCACCGAATCAACGGTGGTCGTGCGCACCGGGCCGGCCATTGGAGTGCACGCGGCAGCGATGGCGACGGCAAGCGGCAAAAGGGCTAAGCGGAACATGGTCTTTGTTGAGCGCATGAAGGTGTATTCGCACAGTTGCGCCAGTTCGGATGCATCGAGCATCGTGGTCGTAACCGATAGCGAGATACGGCCGGGACAGGGCGCGCGACACCCGGTGCCCCTCGGGCTGGTTGGCCAATGAGTGTCCTGCCCGGGGGTACACCTCACGTCATGAGGATTGCCTGACCGAGGCAGCGGATTGAATTATTGAGTCCGAAGGCCTCGTGGAGCAGCACAATTCCGGGGGACGGTGACGGCGCGGAAACTACGTATGCCGGGGGTCGAACACATCGATCCGCGCGAGAATCCGGGTCGGGCCACCCTTGGGGTGTCCCGACCCGGAATCGTGGGCTGTGGGGGGTCTGGCGATGTGTTCAGCCGGCGAGCAACGCCTCCAGATCAGCTGGGCGCAGCACGAACGCGATGCCGTGAGCGATCTGCGGGTTGCCGGCGTTGATGTCGAACTTGCTCGGGATGATGAACGGATCGAAGTCGTTGGGGTCGTTGTCGCCCAGCACGATCCATTTGAATGCCGGAACGATCGGCCGGACCTTGATCTCGCCGCCCTGTGCCGTGGTCAGGGGAGTCCCGAACGGGACGTTCGCAGCCGTGTTGGAATCGATCGGGTCGCCGAGAACGACGTGGTACAGCAGCACCGTCTCCACGGTGTCGATGCCCAAGGACGCGACGGCGTTGAACACCTTCTCCTCCTGGACCCTGAAGAAGCCGTAGTACTGGCCGGTGAGATCCCCCACCAGGGCCCAGAAGGCGCGGTCGTTCGGGATGAAGGCAGTCAGCGACTGGTTGCCGTCCAGCAGCGCCGCAACCGGTGAGTCGGGTTTCTCCGCCAGCACGGCGAGCACCGCCTCGGTAACGATGTCGAAGTCGTAGGAGTTGCGGTCGAACCGGTCGCCATCGGCGAGCAGGACTTCGGCGAGTGACGTGGGTGCCGGGACTTCGGGAGTCTCCTCCTGGGCCCCGGCGATCGGTGCTGCGATCGAGACCGACCCGACCACTGCGGCGGCACCGGCCGCAAACATCTTTCTCCAAGTACGCATGTTCATCTACCTCCAGATGTGGATTGGGCGTCAGGAGGCTTTTCGGGCACACGGTCGCTCATGGATGCAGGAAGCTCGCGGAGGGATCGTCGGTGCCAGCCAGGCTTTCATCCACTTCCGATGCCAGTCTCCGCGGGCAGCTCCGTCGCTCGCCCCCACCCGAACGGGCAACGGTGGGGCGGTAGGATCCGTACTCGGTACCCGACCCCGAAGGGGAGCCCCATGTTGTTCAGTGCTCCCGTCGTAGACACTTCAGCGACACGTGCGCTGATGCGCAGGCCACCGAAGCCACAGGAGGTCCCTGGCCTGCGGTCGGCGAGGACCGCGATCTGCGGACCGTTCACACCGGGAGCGATGCCGCACCCACAATTGTCCCGTGAGGCACTTGTCGCCTGCTGGCAGGACGAGGCATCCCTAGATCGTCTTCCCGAGCTCCACCCGACCGGGCTGGCCTTTGCCGGCGGGTGGAACGTGAGAATGGAGCTGTTCAGAGCCGTGGGATTGCGGCCGGGTATCGATGACGACACGGCGGTGGTGGCTAGCGAAGGCACGTCGCCCGAGGACGGGCCCTCGGTGGCCATCACGATCGGCACCGCCTACCGCAGCTGGCTAGTCGCTCGCAGCGTGCTCACTGTCGGAATCGTCCGCGTCGTCGCTCTCGGCATCGTCGACCACGAGCAGTCCGTTGGCAGTGGCGATGGCGACGGCGAACTGCTGCGCCTTTTCGTAGACCGCGTCGTAGTAGTGCTGCGCGTTGGTGGCGTACTTCCCGAGCGGCGGGTCGCCCAGGGAGCGAACCACTGCGGTGGGATGGTGGCACGACGAACCGAGCCGACGATGGCGCGGACCTCGGCCTCGCCGGCGGAGTTCTCCCACAGCGGTCGTTTCGGATCGATCGCGGAGTTGTTCGGCTTCTTCCTGCCCCGCTTCTTCTGCCCCGTTTCTGACCGCCCTGCCGCCACCCCTGCTGCCCTTCCCGTTCGCGGGAGCCGTTCTTCTTCGGTCCGCCGATTCGGCTGGTTCCCGCTCATGCCATCACCTCGACGTCGTCGTTGTCGGCAGGCGTCGAGCGGTACGTAGTCGGTGAGCACCTCGTCGTCTCGCAGGCCCAGCGCACTTCTGGATCTGCGTCGGCATCGAGGTCCTCGAGCGAGCTCGACTTCGGCAGCACCAGATCCGCGACGCCTCCGCTTGCCCGCCACGATCTCCTCCACACGCTCATCGATCGTGCCCGGGCACTCCAGCCGGTGGAAGATCACCGTTCGCTCCTGACCGAGTCGCCAGGCGCGGTCGCGTGCCTGGTCCTCGACCGCCGGGTTCCACCAGCGGTCGAACAGCACCACGTGATTCGCCGCGGTGAGGTTGAGTCCCGCTCCGCCTGCCTTCAAGCGACAGGACGAGCGCCGCGCCGCCCTCGGTCTCGGCGAAGGTCTCGAGGATCCGATCCCTCGCCGTGCGGGCCAGACCGCCGTGGTACGCGGCCACGTGCGTGCCGGTCCTGTCCTGGTGAGGTGCTCCGCGAGTCGTCACCGCCCAGGTCGCGTACTGGGTGAAGATGACGACCCGCTCACCGGCGGCGAAGACCGTGTCGATGATCTCCTCGAGTCGGGCGAGCTTGCCCGAGCGACCATCGAGCGGTTCGTCGTCGCCGGTGAACGCCGCCGGATGATTGCAGATCTGCTTCAGCTTGGTGATCGCGGCGAGCACCCGGCCCTTCTCGCCCGCTGCACTCGAGCCCGTGTCCTTGACCAGTTCGTCGAGCACGGCCTGGTAGAGACCGATCTGTTCGGCGGTCATCGTGCAGTGGTCGGTCTCGTCGATCCTCTCGGGCAGTTCCGCAGCGATCTCGGGCTCGGCCTTGGTGCGCCGGAACACGAGGATGCCGTTGAGAATCCGCAGCGCCGCCTCGCCGCTTCCGGCATGGGACAGCTCGGAGACGAAGTCGGCCCGGTCGCCCACCAGGTCGGGGTTCACGAAATCGAGGATCGCCCACAGGTCGCCGAGGCTGTTCTCCACCGGTGTCCCGGTCATCGCCGAGCGGTACGCGGACGGCAGCTCGCGGAGCGCCCGGGCCGCGTTGCTCGCCGGGTTCTTGATGGCCTGGGCTTCGTCGAGCACGACCCGGTGCCACCGGACGTCAGCAGAGCTCCTCGAGGTCGCGCAGCGCCGTGCCGTAGGTGGTGATCACCATGTCGGCTGCAGCGACCTCATCCGCGATCTCGTCCGCGGTGGCACGGGTGGCGCCGTGGTGGATCGTCACGCGGAGCCCGGGTGCGAACTTGGTTGCCTCCGACGCCCAGTTGCCGACAACCGCCGGTGGTGCGATCACCAGGGTGGGGCCCTCGCTCGCCGTGGCCAGCACGTGGGCGAGCACCGTCGGCGTCTTGCCCAGGCCCATGTCGAGCGCGAGGCAGCCGCCGAGTCCGGCCGAGTCGCAGAACTGCAGCCACGAGAGCGCGTCGCGTTGGTAGCTGCGGAGCTCGCCGGAGAAGCCATCGGGTTCGTCCGCCGGGTCGGTCGACACCGCTCGGGCGGCGCGCACGAGGTTGGCTGCCCAGCCGTTCGGCGACCGACACACCACCCTCGAGGGGTGAGCCGTGGAGCCCGACCGCCCATCGCAGCATCTCGCCGCCGGTCATCTCTTCGGAGCGGTCCTTCAGGGCCTCGGCCGCGGCGGCGAGGTCGGCGTCGTCGATTCGCACCCAGCGGCCGTTGCTCTCCACGAGGGGGGCCGACTGTTTGGCCAGTTCCGCGATCTCGGCCGCAGCTCAGCTCGACATCGCCGAACAGCACCGACCACCGTCACGTGTGCGAGCTCGTGCCGCGCTCAGCTGACGATTCGCCGTCGAGCGCGGTGATCTGCGGAGGCTGGGTCGCGGGCGCTCGGCCCGCTCGCGGGACCTCGAGCTCGAAGCCGGCATCGACCAGGACTCCGCTGACCGTCGGACATGATCTCCCATGCCTCGTCCTCGGTGAGGATCGCCTCGCCGCGCCGGTCGGCGCCGGCCCGGGTCAGTTCCGGCACCAGCCGTTCGGCACGCATCAGGTCGTCGACGAGTCCGGCCTGGATCTGCTTCTTCGGGTGTGACGCGATCGCCTTCTCGATCGGCAGCAGGACGTTGTCGGGATCGTGGCCGAGGACCTGCAGGTGCCAGGCATCGGCGTCGCTGGGAGGGTCGAGTCGGACCACGAGCGGCCCGCGGGGTGGCTCGGCAACCGGTTCGGCCCACTCGTCGAGGAACCGGACGAGCGTCCGGCCGAAGTCGACCGGCGCCTTGGAACGAAGAGCCGTCGAGGCGACCCAGGTAGGCCTCGGCGAGGTCGGTCGCAGAACTCAGGCGGGGCGGCGGAGCGGGCGCCTCGATCTGGCGGGCTGCCTGCACGCAGACGGCGTCGACAGCGGCCACCAGGGCGGAGCGTGTCGCCGACACCGCATCCAGCTTCGGGTTGGCCAGGAACACCGTGGCCGGAGCGGCCTTGGCGAAGACCTTGAGCGTGTCGCTCGTCGACCAGGACCGGGTGCCAGCGCACCGCGAACGTTCCGGTTCCCTCGGTTCGGTGTCGGTGGCGCAGACAGGGGGACCATCCATCCCCGCGCCACGAGACTGACCCCGAACAGGCCGAGCTGTCCCCAACCACCTGGTGCTGGCCCCGAGGCGGTCGTCGTCGGCGTGGCCCAACAGCCAGCCGATCACGTCCTCCATGGGAGCCGACATCGCCGCGGCTCGGCGATTGTCGGGCAGCACGACTGGATCATGGTCGGCCCAGACCTCGTCCGGCGCTCCGAGCTTGGCCAGCACCTCGCGTAGGTCGGCGCTCGTCGCTGATCACGTCGCTGCGGTCCACCGACCCACACGACCACGCCGCTGGCTGACCACGACGCCTGCAGAAGCGGCTCGACGTCGTCTCGACCTCGACAGCGGCGTCGTCGGGTTCGGGGAGCTCGCGGCCTTCGCGTAGATCCAGTCGATCGAGCGCAGCGTCGATGTCATCGCCGATCGACTCGAAGTCCATGACGACCTGGGCGCGCTCGGGGCCGTCGATCCGCTTCGCCCGGTCGACGGCGTCGTCGGCCTCGTCCAGGCGGTCGAACAGCGCCTTGCGCCAACGTCGAGCCTCGGCGAACAACCTGTCGATCTCTTCGTCGCTCGCCCTTCCGTCGATCTCCGCATCGACCAGCGCGTCGAACACGCTGTCGGGCAGTCGCTCGTCACCTGGTGGCATCTGGCTCCACGTCTAGATCGGACACGCCGTCGGGCACTGCTCGAGCCCATGGGTGGGCTCGAGCGTTCGGCCGTGACGGGTGGTCACTCGGACTCGGCGGTCGCCACCGTGGCCAATGGAGCGCACCGATCCAATCCGAATCGTGCTCCGGGGGTGGCACCGCCGTTCGGTGGGAAAGCATACCCGTACCCGCAGGAGTACGCGAGTGCGATCGTGGGCAGGGGGCTGAGTTCCGGCAGGGGTGCGGTGACCGACTCGAGCTTGGTGCCGGGCTCCAGCGGTGCAACGAGGAGCTTCCGGCCGTCGTGATCATGCCGCGGAGAAGGCGCCCGGTGATCCGCTAGAGTGGAATCTGCCTTGCAGTCCTCGGTGGCGCCTCCTGGTTGGAAGTTGCCCAAAGGAGCCGAAACGGGCGCACCCGGACGGGTGACGTGGACACCGGAGATTCCAGCCCGCGTTGGTCCCGAACCGCATTCTTTCCCTTGGAGGAGCGCGAATAGAAGCGCTTCCCAAGTCCTTCCCCGCTCCGATCATGGCGTCGCAGTGTGTACAGAGGAACCCCGACAGCGATAGCTGAGGAGATCCACTGGCCACTGATCGAGGCTCGACGACCAGACGAGACACGGAGTATGACATGAGCCAGGAAAGTTTCGCCAAACGCCAACGCGAGAAGGCTCGCAACGAGAAGGCGGCCGAGAAGGCTGCCCGGCGCGCAGAACGCAACGCGAACGATGAAGTAGCGGACACGGCCCCAGCCGAACCCGTCGACGAGCAGGCTCTCCTCGCGGAGCTCGCCGAACTGCACGAACGCTTCGAGAACGACGACATCGAGTTCGATGATTTCATGGCGGCGAAGGAAGAGATCACCGAGAAGCTTCAGATCCAGTAGCGACAGAGCCGGCTCATCTTTACGGGCAGAGGTGGAACGCGAGCACAGCCAGGGCGTCCCAGCCCCCGGCAGTAGCGGTGTCGATCGCGGTCACCAGGCGATCAGTCGGCTGTGTCGATGCTGATCACGGCCTTGCCGCTGATGCGGCCCGCCTCGAGATCGTTGAGGGCATCGGGGGTCTGCTCGAGGGGGTAGGTGCTTCCGACCCGCGGGGTGAGAGTTCCGGCTTCGATGTGGGAACGCAATCGTTCGATCCCCTCGAAGTGCTCGGTTGAGATGAACGTCGTCATGCGCTGCTTGACGAAGGGCGACAGGAGCATCGCCCGGACCTGGCGTCCGGCACCGCCGGTGATCTTGCCGCCGTTCTCGCCGCCGACGATCACGAGGGTGCCTTCGGGGGTGAGGGCCCGCCGAAGTTTCGAGAGCCGCGTGCGGCCGCCCGTGTCGATGATGACGTCGTAGGTAGCGGCCCCGGCGGTCGGGTCGGCGGTTTCGTAGTCGATCACCTCGTCGGCTCCGAGCGAGCGAACGAAGTCGGCCTTGGCCGCGCTGCTCACGCCGGTGACGTCGGCGCCGGCGGCCTTGGCGAGTTGGACGGCGAAGCTGCCCACCCCTCCGGAAGCTCCGAGCACCAACACGTTCTGTCCGGGACGGACCTGGGCGACGTCCTCCACAGCTTCTAGGGCGGTGAGGCCAGAGATGGCCACGGCTGCGGCCTTCTCGAACGAGAGCGTCGCCGGCTTGTGGACCAGCTTGTCCTCGCGGGCGCGGGCGTACTCGGCGAACGAGCCGATACCGATACCGAACACCTCGTCGCCGACTTCGAAGCGGCTCACATCCGGGCCGACGGCGACGACGATCCCAGCCAGGTCGAGGCCGGGCACGCTCTGTTTGGGCCGGGTGATCCCGTACCCGGCCGCTCGCACCGCGTACGGGGCTCCGGTCATCAGGTGCCACACGCCCCGGTCGACCCCCGCGGCGTGCACCTTGACCACCACTTCCGATTGCTGCGGGCGGGGCCGGTCCATCTCGCGGAGCTGCAGCGAGTCGGCCGACCCGTAGCGCTTCTGGGAGATGGCACGCATACGCGACTCGGCCGGTTCGTTCTCCATCTGGGCAGTCTCCTCGTTGTTGATGACAGTGGTTGGGGCGGTTGTTGTCGCAGACATGTGCGTCCTCTCTAAGCGGCTGTCGGGGTTCTACCGTACTTAGTACGATGCTTGTGGATGATATCCGTACTAAGTACGATGAGTCAACCGGCACCTCTGAGGAGTAGCCCATGCCCCGGTCCAGCAGAGCCACAGAACCCAAGCGGCCGCCGCTGAGCAAGGAGCGTGTCCTCGTTGCGGCCGTCGAGCTCGCCGACCGGGGCGGCATCGAACCGCTGACCATACGAAAGCTCGCCGCGGAGCTGGATGCGAAGCCGATGACTCTGTACCACCATGTCGCGAACAAGGAAGAGATCCTCGACGGAATGGTCGACCGCGTCTTCGACGAGATCGACCTTCCGCCGCAGGACATGGAATGGCGCTCCGCCGTGCGTCAGCGGTCGCTCTCGGCCCGGGAGGCTCTCGGACGTCACCCGTGGGCGATCCCGATGATGGAGTCGCGGACCTCGCCCGGGCCTGCAACTTTGCGCCACCACGATGCGATGCTCGGCTGTTTTCGCCGCGGTGGGCTTTCCCTCGAAATGGCAGCGCACGCCTATGCGCTGATCGACAGCTTCGTCTACGGCTTCGCCCTCCAGGAGGCCAGCCTGCCCAGCGGTGGCAGCGAGGAGATCGGTGAGTTTGCCGGCGAACTGGTCGAAGCGATGCGCGCCGACGAGTATCCACATCTCGTGGAGTTCACGACCGAGCACGTCATGAAGCCCGGCTACAGCTTCGCAAACACCTTCGAGTTCGGCCTCGATCTGCTGTTGGACGGCCTCGTATCGGCCAGCGCTCCGAACGCCCCCTCCCGGGAAGTGGTGTGATCGACCTCGGCCAGGCGATCTGACGACCAGCCTTGCGTCCACAAGGTCCTAGAGTTGGCTGCATGGCAATGGATGCCTCAGGCGGCCCGGCGATCGAGATGCGTGACGTCACGCGCGAGTACGACACCGGGGCCGCAACCGTGGTGGCGCTCGCGGGGGTGGACCTCACTGTCGGGCACGGCGAGTTCGTGGTCGTGCTCGGGCCGTCGGGGAGCGGAAAGACCACCCTGCTGAACATGATCGGAGCCCTCGACACACCCAGCCGTGGGCACGTCGAGGTGGCCGGGCACGACATATCGGGCGCCTCGCGGAGCCAACTTGCGCAGTACCGCCGGCAGACCGTCAGCTTCATCTTCCAGACGTTCAACCTGTTTCCCTCGCTGACTGCGCTCGAGAACGTCCGTTTCGGCGCCGATGTCGCCGGGGTGCCGGACGCGCCCCAGGTCGCCCGGGGGTGCTCGACCAGGTCGGTCTCGCTGACCGCATGAACCATTTCCCGGCGATGCTGTCTGGTGGGGAGCAGCAGCGGGTGGCGATCGCACGTGCGCTCGCGACCCACAACCCGGTCGTGCTCGCGGATGAGCCCACCGGTGAGCTCGACTACCGGACCGGAGTTCAGATCCTCGAACTGCTGAAGCAGCAGGCGGATGCCGGCCGAACCGTCGTGGTGGTCACCCACAACCGCGAGATCTCACGTGCAGCTGACCGGGTGATCGAACTGAGCGGCGGCCGACTGACCGACGACGGTCCACCCGATGGGGGCCGGAAGCCCTTCGAGGCCCTGCGCTGGTGAGCCGGTGAAGGGCACACTCGGCCTCTGGCTCAGATGGTCCTGGCGGGATCTGCGTTCCCGCTGGCTCCAGGTTGCCGCCATCGCGGTCATCACCGCCATCGGGTCAGGGGTATACGCGGGCCTCAGCAGCAGCTCCGAATGGCGCAGGACCTCCTATGACGCCAGCTACGAAGCACTCGTCTCCCACGACGTGCTCGCCACCACTGCGGAGGGAACCTTCGCGGACCAGGGCCGCCTGAGCGCCGTGCTCGATGCGATGGAGGATCCCGACCGGGTGGCGGTGGCCGAGGAACGCCTGCAGATTCCCACACAGGTCGACGCGCGTGAAGTGGCAGGCAGGACGCTGCTCGTACCCGGACGGATCGTGGGGGTCGACGTGTCGGGCGGCGGGCCACACGTCGATCGTCTCGAGTCGGTGGGCGGCCGCGCCCTGCAGGAAACGGACATCGGCACGAGTCGGGTGATACTCGACTCGCACTTCGCCGAACACCACGACCTTCCCGACCAGGGAACCCTCGAGACCAGTGGCGGAACCGTCGAGTACGTGGGCACCGGATACTCACCCGAGTACTTCCTGGTCGCCTCGGGCGGCGTCTCCTTCCTGGCCGAGGCCGGATTCGCGGTCATGTTCGCACCTCTGGAGGACGCCCAACGCCTCGCGGGTGCCGAAGGCCTGGTCAACCAGGTCGCGCTCGTGCTCGCGGAGGGGGCCGACCCGCAGGACACGATCGAGGACTTCGAAGCAGCACTGGCGACAGAGGCACCCGACTTGGCGGTCGAGGTAACCGCCCTCGGGGACGAACGTCTGTACCGGCGCCTGTACGACGACATCGGCGGCGACCAGCGACTCTTCAACATCTTCGCTGTGCTCATCCTGGGTGGAGCAGCCTTCGCCGCGTTCAACCTGACCGGTCGCATAGTCGAGGCCCAACGGCGCGAGATCGGCATCGGAATGGCCCTCGGGCTCGAACGCGCCCAGTTGGCGGCGCGCCCGCTGCTGGTCGGCCTGGAGGTGTCGCTGCTCGGGGTTCTGTTCGGGGTGGGCTTCGGGCTGGTGGTCGGGAGGCTGGTGGCCGGCCTCAACCTGGAGTTCGTGCCGCTGCCGGTCTGGAACGACACCTTCCAACCCTGGGTGTTCCTTCGCGGAGCAATCCTCGGCGTCGCACTCGTGTTCGCGGCCACCGTCATGCCGGTCTGGAGAGCGGTTCGCGTCGATCCCATCGAGGCGATCCGGATACGACCAGGTCGCTCGGCAGGTGGCACCTCGAGGACCGGTGGTCGGCGCCGGGCCATGCTCGGCAACAGCATCAGCCAGCTCCCCTTCGGCAACGTGATGCGTTCACCGCGCCGCACAGTCCTGTCGATGCTGGGAATAGCGTCGGCGATCGCCGTGCTGGTCGCACTCACGCGGGATGATGGACTCCATGAACGCCACCATCGACATGGGCGAGTCGGAGATACTCGGCGCCGAGCCGGAACGGACCACAGTCACCCTCGACTTCTTCTACCCCGAAGGACTCCACCGAGGTCAGTGGCGTCGAGGAGTCTGCAGCGGTGGCTACCGCCGAGCCTCAACTTGTGCTGGGAGGTGAGCTCCTGGACGGAGCGGGGGAGGAGATCGAGCAGTTGATCACCTTCGTGGACCTGGACAGCGAGATCTGGGCTCCCACCGCGGTGGAGGGGGCACTTCGATACCGACGGGCCCGGGCTGGTGATCTCGGAGAAGGCCGCGGAGGACCTGGGAGTCGGCTCCCGGCGACACCGTCACGCTCCGACATCCTGTTCGCGACGGCTTCTCGTATTCGTTCGTGGAGTCCGAGTTGGCCGTGGAGGCCGTGCATCCGAATCCGTACCGCTTCGTCTCCTACCTGGATCTCGACGACGCCTCCCTCATGGGCATGGAGGGAATCGTGAACGCGGTGTCGGTCACTCCGGCTGCCGGCTACTCACAGGAAGACATCAAGATCTCTCTGTTCGGGCAACCGGGGGTCGCCGCGATCGAGGGGGTCAGCGAGGTTGCGGACACCATCCGGGACTCGCTCGAGGAGCTGCTCGGACTGCTGGTGATCATCCAGGCGTTCGTGCTGCTCATGGCGCTGCTGATCGCGTTCAACTCCACGAGCATCTCCTCGGACGAACGGCGTCGCGAACACGCGACGATGCTCGCGCTTCGGCCTGCCGTTGCGGACCGTGGTCAGGCTGGTGGTGACCGAGAGCTTCCTGATCGGCGCGATGGGCACGGCTGTGGGGATCCTGGTGGGCCGGGCGCTGTTGTCGTGGATAGTGAACGTGTTGTTGCCGACGACGGTGCCGGACCTCGGAATTGTTGTCGAGGTGTCCGCATCGACCTACCTCACCGCAGCAGTGCTGGGGGTGATGGCGGTGTCGGTTGCACCGCTGCTGACGGTTCCCAGACTCCGTCGGATGGACATCCCGGCAACGCTGAGGGTGGTCGAGTGACGCAGGCGCAGTAGTCGGACGAGAGGACACCGGTATCCTCGGCCCGATGGACATAGGCGACGGGAAGTACATCAGCCTCACCACGTTCACGCGCGACGGCCGGGCGAAGCCGACGCCGGTGTGGATAGCCGATCTTGGCAACTCAAAGGTCGGATTCACGACGCAGGAGTCGAGCTGGAAGGCAAAGCGCATTCGCAGCGACCCCGAAGTGCTTCTGCAGCCTTGCGACGTCCGTGGCCGAGTCAAGGCAGGCACCGAGCCGATGGAAGCCACCGCCGAGGTCGTCTCCGGCGCCGACTACGAAGCGGTGCGGGACAAGGTGGCGGACAAGTACGGCTGGCAGTACTCGATGATCGGGCTCCGCGCTCGGATGAAGAAGCTGGTTGGTAAGGAAGTTCCTCCTGACTGCGGAATCGTCATCACCCCGAAGAACTGAGTTCGACGGATCGCTCGATGCAGACGTCGGCCGGTCAAGTGAACCGGGTATTGCGCCGACACTGCGGTCAGTGGAGCCAGCAAGGAGTCCCTCGATGTCAACGACCGAACTGGAGCCGGTGCAACAGCCGGACACCGACGTTGCGACCGGCCTTACGGCGCGGGAGCGCAGAGGTCGGCGTTGGTTGATCTGGTCGTTCATCTTCTGCCCATGCCACCTACCGTTGACGATGGGGGTACTTGCCGCGATCTTCGGGGGCACTGCATTCGGCGCCCTGATCAGCCGCAACACGCTCGGTGTCGGCATCGTCGCCGGGGCTGTCTACGTCGCCTTCCTCGTCGTCGGGTTCCGCCACTTGCGAGCGGCGGCTGCCGGTAAGGACTGTGCGTCCGGGACCTGCGAGATCTGACGAGACCACGTCTCAAAACGATTCGGGTGTGCAGCGCTGATCGTGCAGCCCCCGTGGTCCTCGACGGTTGTGCCGGCCGACAGCCCGTATGACCGGTGGTCAGTCGCCTGGCACCCCGTTACGCTGTGCGGTGTGACACCGAGTTCCACGCCCTTGTCGGAGGCGCGATTCCAGAGCCCGGAGGTCCGTCGCCGCCGGATACCCGACGCTGCCGGTGGAACTCGTCGCTGACACGCACCATTCGTGGGCCGAGAAGCTCGATGCTGTCATCGAGGACTGGATGCGGTTCGAGTTGGAACGCCATGTGCTCTACCAAGCCGTGTTCCACACCGTGGCTACCGATAGCGACGAGCCATTGGGGCAGGCCCGTGCATTGCTGGGTGAGCTGATCGCTGCCGGTGCAGAGGCGGGTGAGTTCGATCTGGACGGGTTCGACCAGGCGGTGGTGCTCGAGTTCCTTCTGCATGCCTATGTCGGGCCGTGCTTCCACCACAACGACCCCGAAACGGCAGTCGAAAACGTCCAACGCCTGTTCCGCCGGGCAGTGGGGGTGTCCCCGTGAAACCCGCCACGAGGAAGCTGTGGGCCAAACAGGACCAACACGTCGGGGACAGGCGGCGGCTGTTCACAGCGGTTGCTGCGGCAGTGGACGCGAAGACCGTGTTCTATCCCGGCTGCTTCGTCGATATTGCTCCGTCGTTCGTGTTCCCCTCGGTCACGTACCTCGACACGGACAAGCGAACGCCCGGGTTTTTCGCGAACAGCGACGGCGTTCGCGGGATCATCGCCGAGAACGACGGTCCACCCGACCCCCACATCGAATTCATCCGCGCCGACTACAGCACGACCCTCGAGCTTCCCGAGGAGCACTTCGATCTCCTGGTGTCGCTCTATGCCGGGTTCGTATCCGAGCACTGCACCCGGCATCTACGTGTCGGCGGAACGCTCCTGGTCAATCCCAGCCACGGTGACGCAGCCATGGCATCGATCGACCCCCGATACGAGCTGAGCGCAGTGGTGGCATCCCTTTCGGGCGGCTACCGGGTCTCCACCGCGAACCTCGACACCTACCTCATGCCGAAGAAGCCGACGACCATCACCAAGGACTCGCTTCATGAATCCGGCCGGGGTGTCGGCTACACCAAGTCACCCTTCGCCTATCTGTTCACCAGAGTCACATGACGGTCGGGCGAGCTCGAGTTCAGGCGGACTCCTTCCCGAGACGACCACGGTCGCCTCAGCTCGGTTGTCCGTCAACCCGGGGGACCTCCATTCCCCGTCTCGACCGGCGTCCGCCAGTAGAAGGCCCCTCGCAGACCTCCATCGCTCCGTCGACCGCGCAGGGCCCTCCGACCGAAGGGGCCCGAATGCCCCGGAAAGACCTGGAAGATTCACCACGTGCATTCGCATTTCTGTCCACTGAGCTGTGACAAGGGCTAGCGTCCCTACTACTCGGGGCAGGCGGCCCTGGACTGAACGTCGGCTTACACCGACGAGACTGGGGGAGATTCCATGAGCACGTCTCGCATACCTGTGCGTCTGAGCACCTTGGGAGCAGCGGTTGCCGCTGTTCTGATCCTGGCTTCGGCCTGTACGACCAAACCGGCCGCTCCACCGCGTGCAGCGACACGGTGACCACGATCAACGCTGGAGAACCGGCGCCGGAATTGTTCCCGCCGACTGAACCGGCGCCTCCCACCGGGTGGTGGAATGCCGACACCAGGCTCTTCGGGACTGTGGCTGTGAACTCCAACCTGGGGGCCCCTGTCGGCTTCGGCTGCAAGTCAGCGGAGCTGATCACCGGGAACGACAATTCCCAGGGCAAGGCACAGCTGTTCAACTACGAGCAGTACGGGACGCCGCTGGGCGACATCGACGAGATCTCATACTGGGCCAAGAAGTCATCGGCTTCCACCGGTGGCGCAGCGACACACCTGGCGCTGAACGTGGTGATCGTCGGCCCCGGCGTGGGCCCCCAGAACTATGCATTCCTGGTGTACGAGCCGTACAACCAGAGCGGCTCACAGGCCGCCATCCAACTGGACACCTGGCAGCACTGGGATGCGACGGCGACTACTCCGGGCGACGGCCGGTGGTGGTCGAGCAAGATCGCCTCGGGTCCCGGCAGCCAGGGCGCGCCCATCACTTGGGCTGATTTCCAGACGTTGTATCCGACCGCCGAGATCGCGGGCTACGGATTCAACCTCGGCTCGTACAACCCCAACACGATCGTCGCCGGTGACGGCCTGAAGTTCGGATCCGTCACCACCAACTTCTGAGGCTCTGGACAGAGTCCCGGTGGGTGGCCTTGCACGGCCACCCACCGGGCTGTCCGATCCCTGAACTCAGCGCTGGATGACCACCATGCGTTCCTCGGTCATCTCGCGTACCGCCCAGGCGGGGCCTTCCTTGGTGTTGCCGGAGTCACGGATGCCGCCGTACGGCATCTGATCCGCTCGCCACGACGGCACCTCGTTCACGCACACGCCGCCGAAGTCCAGCGTGTGGGCAGCGTCGAGACGCGGTGGACAGATGGTTCGTGAACACCCCGGCCTGCAACCCGTAGCGAGTGTCGTTGGCTGCGGCGAAGGCGTCACCGATCTCGCTGTAACGCTGCACGCCGACCACGGGTCCGAAGACCTCGTTGGCGCACACGTCCATCTCCGCGGTCACGCCGGTGAGCACGGTGGGCCTGAGCACCCCGTCGTCGCCCTTGTCGCCGCCCAGGACGGCGGTTGCCCCGTCGGCCACCGCCGACGCCACGCTGGCGCTCACCCGATCCGTCTCACCGGCATCGATCAGCGCACTGACGTTGGTGGCATCGTCTGCGGGGTCGCCCACCACGAGGTCGCCCACCATCGACGTGAACTGCTGCAGGAACTCGTCCGCAACCGAGTCGTGTACGTAGACCCTCTGCACCGAGATGCAGGTCTGCCCGGAGTAGGCGTAGCCGGCGACCGAGATCTTCTCGGCGGCAGTGGCGACGTCGGCATCGGAATGCACGATCACGGGAGCGTTGTTGCCGAGTTCGAGACCGACCCGCTTCCGCGGTGCCCGGGCCCGGATGCTCCAACCCACCTCGGGCGAACCGGTGAAGGTGATGAGCGCGACGTCGTCGTGGGTGACGAGACGGTCCGCAACCCGGCCCGGGACCGTCACGACGTTGAGCCAGCCCGGTGGGAGGCCGGCTTCGTTCTCCAGCACCTCTGCCAGCAACAGCGCGGTCAGCGGCGTCGAGGACGCGGGCTTGAGAACCACCGGGCATCCTGCGGCGATGGCGGGTGCCACCTTGTGGGCCACCAGGTTGAGCGGGAAGTTGAACGGGCTGATCGCACCCACCACGCCGACCGGTAGACGCAAGGTGAACCCGAGCTTGTCCCCGCCTGCCGGCGAAGCATCGAGTGGCACCATCTCACCGGTGAATGTGCGGGCGACCGATGCCGCGAACCGGAATGTGTCCACCGCACGCGACGCTTCGACCCGAGCGGTTGTGATCGGCTTGGCCGCCTCAGCGCTGATGGAGCGGGCAAACTCCTCGTTGCGTTCGGCGATGGCCCGGGCGGCGAGGTCGAGGATCTCCGCTCGCTGGTGCGCAGGCATTGCCCCACCTCGGTGTCGGGACATCGCGACGGCGACAGCACGGTCGATGTCGGCCTCACTTCCGACCGGCACCCTGCCGATCTCATGGCCGTCGTAGGGCGATCGCACCGACGGATTCCTCGTCAGCGGTGACTGCGTCGCCGTCGATGCGCATGGGAGTCAGTTCAGTCATCGTGGGGCTCTCGTCTCAGGGTGGTTCGGGTTCGAAGGGTGGTCGGGTTCGTCTCATCGGTGGGTCGGGAACCCCAGGTCGCGACCTCGGGTCTCCGGATCGGCCCAACGGGTGGTCACGACTTTGCCGCGGGTGTAGAAGTGCACGCCCTCGGCGCCGTGGACATGGGTGTCGCCGAACAGGGACTCGCCCCATCCGCCGAACGAGTAGTACGCCATCGGCACCGGGATCGGGACGTTCACCCCGACCATTCCGGCTTCGACCTCGAATGTGAAGCGGCGTGCGGCGCCGCCGTCGCGGGTGAAGATGGACACGCCGTTGCCGAACGCGTTGTCGTTGACGAGCCCGACAGCTTTCTCGTATGACGGGGCGCGCACGACGCACAGCACCGGTCCGAAGATTTCGTCGGTGTAGACAGCCATCTCGCTGTCCACGTGGTCGAGCAGGGTCGGACCGAGCCAGAAGCCCGTCTCCGTCCACCGCGACAGGTACGCGACCGTCGACCACGACGGTGGCGCCCTCGCGCTCACCGGTATCGACATATGAACGCACCCTGTCGCGGTGGACGCCGGTCACCAGCGGTCCCATCTCCGATGCGGGGTCGCGGCCGTCACCGACCACGATCTGACGGGTCCGCTCGGCGATCGCATCGACGAGTTCATCGCCCACCGGATCGACTGCCACCACCACCGAGATGGCCATGCAACGCTCTCCAGCAGAGCCGTAGCCGGCGCTCACCGCGGCATCCGCGGCCGCTTCGATATCGGCGTCTGGCAGTACGATCATGTGGTTCTTCGCGCCACCGAGCGCCTGAACGCGCATGCCGGTGGCGGCTGCGGTCTCGTAGACGTGGCGGGCGATGGGCGTGGACCCCACGAAGCTCGCAGCGTCGACTCCTGAGTGGGTAAGGAGAGCGTTCACCGCCTCCGCATCGCCGTTCATCACCGTGAAGACGCCGTCGGGGAGGCCGGCCTGTTGCCAGCACTCCGCCAGGAGCAGCGCGGCCCCCGGATCGCGTTCGGAGGGTTTGAGGATGAAGGCGTTGCCGCAGGCGATCGACACGGGGCACATCCACAGGGGCACCATCACCGGGAAGTTGAACGGGGTGATGCCCACGGTCACTCCCACCGGCTGGCGGATCGAGTGGACGTCGACATCGGTGGAGGCCTGCTCGGAGTAGCGAGCCCTTCAACTGATGTGGGATGCCGCACGCGAACTCGATCACCTCCAGCCCGCGTTGCACCTCTCCCAGGGCGTCGCCGAGCACCTTGCCGTGTTGGGCCGTGATCATCTCGGCGAAGTCCTGGCGCCGTTCGCTGACGATCTCCCGCATGGCGAACAGCACCGCGGTTCGCCTGGTCAGCGACGCCTTGCGCCACTCCGAGAAGGCATCGCGTGCGCTGCTCACCGCGGTGTCGATGTCTTCGGCTGATGCCAGGCGGACCCGCGCCGCGACCTCGCCGATGGCGGGGTCGAACACGTCGCTGGTGCGCGAGCCGGTGCCCTTCCAGGGCTTCCCGTCGAGCCAATGGTCGATCGTCGTGGGATTGCTCACTGCTGCGTGTCCTTCATGTGGTGGAGAAGCATGTTGTGGAGAGGCATGTTGTGTGGAGTGTCGTCGCGGGTGGTGTGGATGTCGATAACGGCGGTTCGCAGGTCGGTCATGTCCAGCAGCGTGTACTTGCCGCCGATGCGTCCCCAGCCACTTCGGGTGCGCGAAGCCCCGCCGAACGGCGGGTGCGGTTCCCAGAAGTCCGTGGAATCGTTGACCACGAGGCTTCCGGCGCGTATGCGCTCGACGTAGCGGAAAGCACGCCTCAGGCTCGAGGTGAACACCGATGCCTGCAGGCCCAGGTCGGAATCGTTGGCGAGGGCGATCGCATGGTCGTCGTCGGTGAACGTGGTGATCGGTAGCACCGGCCCGAAGCTCTCCTGCGTGAACAGCGCCATGTCCGGAGTCACCCCGTCGATCACCGTGATCGGGTAGTAGAGATCGGTGGGCATCCCGGTGGCCCGTTCGCCTCCGCACAGTACTGAGGCACCGCGTTCTCGGGCGTCGGCCAGGTGCTGGTCGACCTTGGCCGCCACCGCGGCGTTGTTCAGCGGACCCATCGTGATGCCCTGGTCGCGAGGGTCTCCGAGGGTGACCTCTGCGGCGTGGGCGAGCACCCGCTCGACCACCTCCTGGTGCACCGATTCCTGGACGAGCAGTCGTTCCGTGGCGACGCAACACTGCCCTCCGGCGAAGGACGCTCCGTAGACCGCCGCCGCGGCCGCAGCATCGAGATCGGCGTCGTCGCAGATGATCTGTGGACCGTTGCCGGAGGCCTCGATCAAGGTTCGTTTGAGCCCGGCGGCGCGCACTATCGCCTCGGCTGTGTCGGCGGAGCCGACGAACCCAATGGCGTCGACGCGAGGGTGTGACACCAGCGCTCGACCGATGCCCGCGTCACCGTGCAACAAGTGCACCGCGGACGGGGGGAATCCCGCGTCGAGCACCGCCTGCAACATTCCCGCCGCGGTCAGAGGCGTGAACTCCGAAGGTTTCATGATGAGGGCATTGCCACCACCGAGGGCCGGCGCGACCAACTCGGCGGGGATGTTCATGGGGAAGTTCCACGGTGTTATGAGTGCGTAGACGCCGTTGGGTTTGCGGTGCGTGAGTACGAGCTTGTGGGGATCCGCTCCCGGAAGGCTGGGCGTCTCGAGCCGCTTCACCTCCTCTGCGGCCCATCGGAAGATCTCGGCTGATTCCGCAACCTCGTCGTGTGCCTCGGTGTGCAGCGGCTTGCCCTGCTCGAAGGTAAGTGTCTCCGCGAGTTCGGTCGCGCGCTCCTCGAGCAGCTCGGCGACACCCGTCAGCTTCTCGGCCCGCTCGAAGGGCGGCATCGCCTCCATGGCGTCGGCACCGGGTCCGGCGGCGGCATCCACGGCGTTCTCCACGTCTGCTGCGGTCGCCTGGCAGACCTCGGCCACCGTCTCGCCGGTGATGGGGCTGCGCAAGGTCAGGGTCTGGCCGTCGCCGCCGTCGACCCACTCACCGTCGACGAGCAGCTGATGTGAGGCGGACATGGTTCGTTCTCCGGGCCGAAGTAAGCGGAATCAGTTGAAGGCTCGTCAGTTTGCCACGGAATCAGTGGTCAACGCCCGGTATCGCCACTGATGTGGTGATCGCGGCGCCGGCGACCGGTACGGTGTCTGCCGTGCCTGCGCTCCTGTCGACCCACTACTCGGAGCGGTGCCTCTGGCAGGAACAGGCCCGTGAGCTGGTGCCGTCGACCGACTTCGAGGCCGTCCTCCCGGAACAGGTCGATATCGCCGTGATCGGTGCCGGACTGTGCGGGCTCTCCGCCGCCACCGCGGCGGCGCGGGCGGGTCGCCACGTGGTGGTGTTCGACAAGGAGCCACTCGGTTGGGGAGCCTCGAGCCGCAACGGCGGCATGGTGATTCCCGAGCTCAAGGCCGGCCCGGCGACGCTGGAGAAGAAGTACGGCGCGGTCGGTCGGCGCATGTACGAGGAGGTGAACCTCGCGTTCGACCACGTCGAGTCGCTCATCAACGGTATTGGTGGCGCCGATCCGATCGACTGCGACTACCGGCGAAGCGGCCAGCTGTATCTGGCACACAGCGAACGCCATGTCGCCGATCTACGGGCAATGGTGGCGGAGCACGGCGGTGAGCTCGGTGGGCCTGTCCGATTCGTGCCACGCGCCGATCTCGGGTCCGAGATCGGCAGCGATTCCTATGCCGCGGGGTTGGTGATGGATCGTACCGGGGGGCTCCACCCGGCCAAGTTCCACGCCGGTGTCGCCGCGCAAGCGCTGTCGGCGGGTGCAGCGGTGCACGATCGCACCGCAGTGGTGCGGATCATGCGTCGAGGTGAAGGCCACCGCGTAGTCACTACCCGGGGATCGGTGGATGCCCGAGAAGTGCTGATCGCCACCAACGTGTACGCGGACGACTCCGTACCTGATCTGAAGCGCCGCGTGCTGCCCGTGGGCAGCTACATGATCGCCACCGAGGTGCTGTCCGAGGAGTTGGCGAATTCAGTCAGTCCCACTGGGCGGATGATGTTCGACACCCGCAACTTCCTGAACTACTGGCGCCTCACGGCGGACCGCCGCATGGCCTTCGGGGGGCGCCGAAGCCTGGACCCTGTCGACGTGGTGGAGTCCCGCGACTTCCTCTACGACCGCATGGTGAGCATCCATCCACAGCTGAGAGGCACGGCGGTGGACTACGCGTGGGGTGGTTCGGTGGCCCTGACCCTGGATCGCCTGCCCCACGTCGGGCAGGTGAACGGCTCCTGGTACGCGACGGGCTGTAACGGCAGCGGAGTGGCGCTCAACACCTGGCTCGGGCACCGCCTCGGACTCGCGATGCTCGGGGAGGCCGCGCCACCGGCGTTCGCGGAGATACCGCATCGGCCGATCCCCTTGCGCAGCTGGCGGAACGCGTATCTACCGGTAGTCAGCCGGTGGTTCGCGTTCGAGGACCGTCGCTGAGCGGCTCGGTGTCAAACCTGCGCCAATGAGTCACAGAACCCCGCGAACATCTCCACGTATGCGTCGATGTCGGCCTCGGTGTGCTGCACCGACAGCGTCCATTGCTCCTCGTCACCCGGGGTCATGAACAACCCGCGGTTCAGCGCCCACGGGAATGCGGCGCCGAACAACTGCGGCTTGGTCTCGAGGAAGTCGCGGTAGTTGCGCGACAGATCCTTACGGAACGAAACGCACCCCTTGGCGCCGAGGTCGACCGTGTGGGCCGGGATTCCGGTGGCATCGATTGCTCCTTGGCACCCGTTCGCCAACCGGGCGCCCAAGGACGCCAGCTGTTCGTAGGCGTCCTCGGTGAGGATCTCGGTGAGACACGCCAGACCGGCAGCTGAGATCAACGGGTTGCCGTTGAACGTGCCCATCTGCGCGGCGCCGTGGTTGATGATGTCCATGACTGCCGCCTCCCCGCCGAACGCTGCGCCCGGAGTGCCTCCGAAGAGCGCCTTGGCGTAGCACGACAGGTGGGGCTTCACCCCGTAGCGGCCCCGAGCGCCACCGTGGTGCACCGTTGCCCCGGCCTTCACCTCATCGAAGATGAGCACGGAACCGTTGGCGTCGCAGATGTCGCGCAGAGCCTGCAGGTACCCGGGATCCGGCTCGATGATGCCTACGTTCATCATGACCGGCTCGAGGATCAGGCAGGCGATCTCGCCGCCCCGCTCGTCCACGAGTCGCTGGAAAGCGGCCGCGTCGTTGAAGGGGACCACGGCGGTGTGGTCCGCCACATCCGCGGGAATGCCGAGCGACATAGGCGTGCTCGGCGCCATCTCACGTCCGCCGACCGCCTCGGCGTTGGGTAGGACCGAGAACATCACCGTGTCGTGGTGGCCGTGGTACGAGCCCTCGATCTTCACCACCAGCTCGCGCCCGGTGGCGGCTCGTGCCACCCGGATGGCGTCCATCGTGGCTTCGGTGCCGGAGTTGGCGAAGCGGATCTGGTCGAGGTCGAAGCGGGAGCACAGTTCCTCTGCCAGTTGCACCGTCACGGGTGTAGGTGCGGCGAAGTGCGTCCCGGTGCGTGCGGCACGGTCGATGGCCTCGACGATCTTGGGATGGGCGTGGCCGCAGAGGCCGACCCCGAACCCGCCGTGGAAGTCGATGTAGTCGGTGCCGTCGACGTCGGTGACGGTCACTCCCTGGCCACGCTCGATGTAGATCGGATATGGGTCACCGGCCTGGAACGAGGAGGGCACACCCATGGGCATGGAGTGCAGCGCCCGCTCGTACAACGACTTGGACGCGGTGGTATTGGCGAGCAGGGTAGCCATCTCGATCTCCGCGAGCTCGGCGGCGCCGCGTGCTGAGTCGATCAGAACCGTCGGTGGGGGAGTTGGTTTTGTCAGTCATCAGAGTTTCACCATCACGTGTTTGAGTTCGGTGTAGTGCTCGATCGCGTAGATCGACATGTCCTTGCCGTAGCCCGACTGCTTGAAGCCGCCGTGGGGGAACTCGGAAACGATCGGGATGTGGTCGTTGACCCACACGGTGCCGAACATGAGCTGGCTGCTCATGCGCATGGCGCGTGACACGTCCTTGGTCCACACGGATGCCGCGAGCCCGTAGTCGACATCGTTCGCCCAGGAGAGAGCCTGGTCCTCATCGGAGAAGCGCTGCACGGACACCACTGGGCCGAACACCTCGCGTTGCACCAGTTCGGCGTCCTGTGCAGGGTTCGCCATCACCGTGGGGGCGTAGAAGAAGCCCGGTCGGTCGAGGATCTCGCCGCCGACGACGGCCTCGGCCCCGGCCTCGACTGCTCGTGACACCATGGCCGCGACCCGCTCCTGTTGAGCCCTGGACACAACGGGGCCGACGGCGGTGGCCTCGTCGGACGGATCGCCCGTGACTATGTCGCGCACGGCATCCGACAGCCCGCTGACCAGGTCGTCGTAGATGCCGGGTCCAGCGATGACCCGACACGGGGCGGTGCAGTCCTGACCCGAGTTGTAGTAGCCGGCCTCGGCGAGGGTGCCGATCAACGTCTCCAGGTCGGCATCGTCGAACACCACCACAGGGGCCTTGCCCCCGAGCTCCAGGTGCACCCGCTTGAGCGAGTCGGCCGCGTTGCGGGCGATCAGCTTGCCGGTGCTCACGTCGCCCGTGATCGAGAGCATCGCGATTCCCGGATGCTTCACCAGCGCGTCACCGGCGGTCTCGCCCTGGCCCGGTGACCACGTTGAACACGCCGGGTCCGAAGATGTCGGCCGACAGCTCCGCCAGCTTCAGAGCGCTCAGCGGTGTGAGCTCGCTCGGCTTGAGGATGAACGTGTTGCCGGCCGCCAACGCCGGCCCCAGCTTCCAGATCGCCATGTTGAGCGGATAGTTCCACGGGGCGATGCCCGGCGCACACCCCGAGCGGATCCCGGCGGAGCATGGACGTGTGGTCCTCGATGTACTCGCCTGCAGCCTGGGTCTGCATCGTCCGAGCGGCGCCGGCGAAGAACCGGAGGTTGTCGACCGTCAGGTCGAACTCGAACTCGATGATCGACACCGGCTTGCCGACGTTGTCCATCTCGAGGTGACTTGAGCTCGTCCAGGTTCGCCTCGACCTCGTCCGCGAGTGCGAGCAGCTTCTCCGGATCGCTCGCGGGGGGTGGTGCGACCCCAGGTGCGAAACGCCTCGGTGGCGGCGGAGACAGCCGCGTCGACATCTGCGCGTGTCGCTCGACGCGACCTCGGCCATCACCTCGCCGGTTGCGGGGTTGATCACGTAGTCGACACCGCCGGCGATCGCATCGCGCCACTCGCCGCCGATGTAGTTCTGTTGTGCCATGTCGGGCCTCCGTCGAATCAGATCACCGTGTATCGGGTCCGGGTATTTCGGGCTTGTTCACAATGGATTCTGTTGCAAGATCGTTAAATTCCGAGCGAATCACTTGCGGAACATGTCTGTGGGTGACAATCTCGCCTGTATTGCACCGGGGTGTCAAGCGTCACCAGCCACTTGGGTTGGGTTGTCGCCGACAGGGGGTGAAGAGCGCAAATCGGATCCGACGATCGGCATCGACCACGTCACCAAGCGGTTCACCGACTTCGTTGCGGTCGACGACGCCGACTTCTCGATCGCCCAGGGTGAATTCTTCTCCATGCTCGGTCCGTCGGGCTGTGGGAAGACCACCACGCTTCGAATGATCGCCGGGTTCGAAACGCCGACCGCGGGCGCCATCCGCCTCGACGGCAAGGACGTCTCGCGCACACCGCCGCACAAGCGCAACGTGAACACGGTGTTCCAGCACTATGCGCTGTTCCCACATATGAACGTGTGGGACAACGTCGCCTTCGGTCCTCGCTCCAAGAAGTGGGCCAAGGCCGACATTGCCAGCAAGGTCGACGATGTGATCGGCGTGGTCCGTCTGGAGGAGTTCGCGAAGCGCAAGCCATCGCAACTCTCCGGGGGTCAGCAGCAGCGGGTCGCACTCGCTCGAGCTCTTGTGAATCACCCGACCGCACTGCTCCTCGACGAGCCGCTCGGAGCTCTGGACCTCAAGCTGCGCCAGGTCATGCAGTTCGAGCTCAAGCGGATCCAGCGTGAGATCGGGATCACATTCGTCTACGTCACCCACGACCAGGAAGAGGCGCTCACTATGAGCGACCGGATCGCGGTGATGAACGTGGGTCGGGTCGAACAGATCGGAACGCCGACGGAGATCTACGACAATCCGGCCACCGTGTTCGTGGCCAGCTTCATCGGTCAGGCCAACCTGTGGGAGGCCGATGTCCAGTCCGTCAGCGGCGACTCTGCCACCGCGACGGTGATGGGATCGCAGGTGACCGTCGCCTGTCGCAACGCAGAGGTGACAGCCGGCGCCGGCGTCATCATGGTGCGTCCCGAGCGACTATCTCTCTCCCTGGACCGACCCTCGAACGGGTCGGCGGTCGAGGGCACTGTCGCCGACCTCACCTTCCAGGGCCCAGTCGTGCGGGTCTCGATGACCGGGGCCGACGGGGCCTCGATCGTCGCCCACCTCGGACCCGATGCTGCCCTGCCCGCTCTGCGGCCGGGCGACCGGGTCTGGGCCTCATGGGCCACCGATGCCGCCTGTGTGCTGCCGCCCGGCGACATTGCAGCGGCTGAGGACGCTCTGGCCGAAGACAGTTGACGCACCGCTCTGGACAACCCTTCGCATCACCGACCCATCCACCAGGACACCGACCCACCTACCAAGACCAGGAGCCCAGGAACATGTCACGAAACACCAGGCAACCCATCACCCCGACGAACGCCGCAGGTCACTCGAGACGACGATTCCTGGGCCGTGGAGCTCTGCTCGCCGGAGGCGTGGCGCTCGGCCCGCAGCTGCTCGCAGCATGCGGCAGCGACGAAGAGGGTTCCAGCGGTGGGGGCTCATCTGACCTGGTTCGCATCTCCAACTGGCCCCTGTACATCTCCGACGGCTTCAACACGGCTTTCGAAGAAGCCTCCGGCCTCACGGTCGACTACAAGGAGAACTTCCAGGACAACGAGACCTGGTTCGCCGCCAACAAGGACGCTTTGGCTGCAAAGCAGGACATCGGTGCCGACCTCGTGGTGCCGAGCGATCCAATGGTTGCTCGCCTGATCGGGCTCGGTTGGCTCAACGAGCTGGACCATACGAACATGTCGAACTTCTCCAACATGCGTCCCGACCTGCTCGACGGTCCATGGGATCCCGGAGCCAAGTACTCGATGCCCTACATGTCGGGCATGGTTGGACTGGCCTACAACGAGGCCGAGACCGGTCGACCCATCACATCGATCGACGACCTGTGGGACCCACAGTTCAAGGGGCGGGTGACGCTCTTCACGGACGTCCAGGACGGTCTGGGAATGATCATGATGAGCCAGGGGAACTCGCCTTCGGCCCCGACGGTGGAAGCGGTGCAGCAGGCTGCCGACCTGGTGGCCGAGGAGAACGACAAGGGGCAGATCCGCCGATTCACGGGCAACGACTACCAGGACGACCTAACCAGCGGCAACGTGGTCGTGGCCCAGGTGTACTCCGGGGACGTCTTGCAGTTGGCCGAGGAGAATCCCAACCTCAAGTTCGTCGTGCCCGACAGCGGCGGGACGCAGTTCGTCGACACGATGATCGTCCCCTACACCACCGAGAACCAGGCCGGTGCCGAGGAATGGATGAACTTCGTCTACGACCGTGCCAACTATGCCCAGCTGATCGAGTACGTGCAGTACATCCCGGTGCTGTCGGACATGACCGACGAACTGGACAAGATCAACCCGGACACCGCCTCCAACCCCCTGGTGAACCCGCCCCAGGACGTGCTGGATCGTGTCGAGTCGTGGGCGATCCTTCCCGAGGACGAGGAGGCCGAGATGATCAGCATCTACAACGAGGTCACCGGGGGCTGAGGTGGCAGGCGTTGCGGCCAGCGGCCGACGACAGAAGGCGTGGATCCCCTATGCAATGATCGCTCCGGCGGTCCTGTATCTGGTCGTGTTCTTCGTAATCCCCATCTTCACGCTGTTCAGGACCAGCCTGTCGGTGAACTCGGGGTCGCGGTTCGTCCCGACCCTGGACTTCCAGTGGGAGTTCAGCAACTACACCGATGCGCTGACGACCTACCAGGAACAGATAGTCCGGTCCTTCTGGTACGCACTCATAGCCACCCTGTTCATGATCGTGATGGCGTACCCCCTGGCGTACGTCATCGCGTTCAGGGCAGGCCGGTGGAGGAACTTGATGCTCGGCCTGGTCGTGCTGCCGTTCTTCGTGACCTTCCTGGTGCGGACGATCGCATGGAAGACGATCCTGGCCGACGACGGGTGGGTCGTCGACGCTCTCGGTGTCATAGGTCTCCTCCCGTCCGAGGGCCGGGTGTTGTCGACCCCGTTGGCCGTGATCGGCGGACTGGTCTACAACTTCCTGCCCTTCATGGTGCTTCCGATCTACGTGAGCCTGGAGAAGATCGATCCCCGCCTGTTGGAGGCCTCACGGGATCTGTACTCGACGCCGAGACGAACCTTCCACAGGGTGATCTTCCCGATGTCCCTGCCCGGTGTACTTGCCGGCAGCCTCCTGACTTTCATCCCCGCCAGTGGTGACTTCATCAACGCCGAGTATCTCGGCAGCACCCAGACACGGATGATCGGCAACGTGATCCAGGATCAGTTCCTGCGGGTGAAGGACTACCCGGTGGCCGCCGCTCTGTCGTTCCTGTTGATGGCGATCATCGTTGTTCTCGTCCTCGCGTACACCCGGGCCCTGGGCAGCGAGGATCTGGTCTGATGTCCGAGGCCATCATCGGAGAAGGGACGGGTGAGCTCACCGGCGATGTCGGCGGCGGTGGCGGGTCGACCTCTGCGGAGTCCGTCAGCCGGTTCGGTGGGCTCGGCGACATCGTGCTCAAGTTGCTTGCGTGGGGCACGTTGTTCTTCCTGTTCATGCCGATCTTCGTGATCATCGCGTTCTCGTTCAACGATCCTTCGGGCAAATTCAACCTCAAGTGGCAGAGCTTCACCTTCGACAACTGGCTCGACCCGTTCAAGTATCCGCAGCTCAACACTGCGTTGCTGAACAGCCTGGAGATAGCAGTGGTGTCAACACTGATATCGATCATCCTCGGTTCGTTCCTCGCCATCGCCCTCGTGCGTCAGAGGTTCAAAGGACGCGACACCCTCGATACCTTTCTGGTTCTTCCTCTCACGGTGGCCGAGGTAGTGGTGGGTGCGTCGCTGCTCACGCTGTTCCTGGATCTGGGCTGGAACCGCGGGTTCTGGACGATCGTCCTGGCCCATGTGGCATTCCAGCTGTCGTTCGTGGCCCTGACCATCAGGGCGCGTGTACGGGGGCACGACTGGACCACCGAGGATGCCGCCCTGGATCTGGGCGCAGGACCGATTCGCACGTTCCTCCGGGTCACGTTCCCCCTGATCCTGCCCGGCATCGTGGCTGCTGCGTTGCTGGCGTTCGCTCTGTCCCTCGATGACTTCATCATCACCTTCTTCAACGCCGGCTCCACGTCGACGTATCCGCTCTACGTGAACGCAGCCGTGAAGAACGGGCTTCCGCCGCAGGTAAACGTGCTCGCCACGGCGATCCTCGTCGGCAGTCTCCTTCTCATCGGCGTCGGATCGTTCTGGAACCGTCGCCGAGGTGACGCATGACCACACACATCCAGCCAGACGCCCCGTCCCGTTCCACGGCCGAACTCCAGGAGATGGCGGGTCGTCATCTCTGGGGGCACTTCTCGCAGCTGGCGCCCACGAATCCGGCCGAGATAGCGGTGATCGAACGCGGTGACGGCTGCTACGTCTGGGACTCCGAGGGCACGCGTTACCTCGATGGCCTGGCAGGGCTCTTCACCGTGCAGGCGGGTCACGGCCGCGCCTCGATCGCCAGGGCAGCGGCTACACAGGCCGAGCGGCTCGCATACTTCCCGCTGTGGACCTATACCCACCCGGTGGCCATCGAGCTGGCCGCTCGGCTGGCGGCCCTGGCCCCCGAGCACCTGAACCGGGTGTTCTTCACCACCGGTGGTGCCGAGGCCGTCGAGTCGGCGTGGAAGCTGGCTCGCCAGTACCACCGTGCCAACGGTCAGCCGGGACGGTACAAGGCGATCGCCCGCAATGTTGCGTACCACGGCACCACGATGGGTGCCCTGGCGCTGACCGGCGTGGAATCGATCCGCAGCGTCTTCGAGCCGCTCACCCCCGGCGGCGATCCATGTCGAGAACACGAACCGGTACCGCTGTTCGTTCTGCTCCTCAGGGCCCGTCGTGCACCCTGCAGTGCGCGGACGACATCGAACGGGCGATCCTTCGTGAGGGAGCGGAAACCGTGGCCGCGGTGTTCCTCGAGCCGGTGCAGAACGCGGGCGGCTGCTTCACCTCCACCCCCCGGGTACTTCGAGCGGGTGCGGGAGATCTGCGACCGACACGGCGTGCTGCTGGTGTCCGACGAGGTCATCTGCGCGTTCGGCCGTCTGGGGGAGATGTTCGGATGTCAGCGGGTCGGGTCCGTACCCGACATGGTCACCATGGCCAAGGGGCTCACTTCCGGATACGCCCCACTCGGTGGCGTGATGGTGTCGGACCGGGTGGCCGAACCATTTCTCGACCCCGAGGCGATGTTCCTGCACGGGATCACCTTCGGCGGACACCCGGTGAGCTGCGCGGTGGCGATGGCCAACCTGGACGTGCTGCGAGGCGGAGGACCTCCCCGGTCGGGTCCGAACGCATGAGGCCGAGTTCCGGGCGGCTCTCGACACGCTCGCCGACCTCCCGATAGTGGGGGACATCCGCGGCATGGGCTACTTCTACGGCATCGAGCTCGTGAAGGATCGCGACACCAGGGAGTCCTTCTCCGAGGAGGAGGGCGAGCTCCTGCTGCGCGGTCTGCTGTCCCCCCGCATCTTCGAACTGGGACTGATCTGTCGCGGCCGACGACCGGGGCGACCCGGTCATCCAGCTCTCGCCGCCGTTGGTGGCGGGACCCGAGGAGTTCGAACGATCGCCGTCGATCCTCCGCACGGCCTTGACCGAGTCGATGGAGGAGCTGGGCCGATGAAGGGACACGAGCAGTGAGTACGTCTGTCGTCGGGGTGCCGACCGAGGTCAAGCCCGACGAGTACCGCGTGGCAATCACGCCCGACGGCGTGCGCGAGCTGCACCAGCACGGCGTCGACGGTCCTGGTGGAGGCGGGCGCCGGCGACGGAGCGTCGATCCCAGACGAGGCCTTCGCAGGTGCAGGCGCCGAGATCGTCGGCGCGGTCGCCGAGGTGTGGGAGCCGCTCCGACATCGTCTGCAAGGTGAAGGAACCCCAGGCATCAGAGTTCGCGCACTTCCGCAGGGATCTGATCCTGTTCACCTACCTGCACCTTGCGGCCTATCCCAGGGGTCGCCGACGCGCTCCTGGAGCACGGTGTCATCGGAGTCGCGTACGAGACCGTGCAGACAGCCGACGGCGCTCTGCCGTTGCTCGCTCCGATGAGCGAGGTGGCCGGTCGCATGTCGATCCAGGTGGGTGCCCACTTCCTGGAACGCCACAACGGTGGACGTGGGGTTCTGATGGGCGGCGCTCCCGGTGTGCGCCCGGCCCGGGTCGTGGTGCTCGGGCGCCGGCAACGTGGGGTGGAACGCATCCTGGATGGCGGCGGGACTCGCAGGCCGAGGTGGATCTGCTCGACAAGAACCTCGATCGACTCCGGTGGGTCGACCAGATCCAGATGGGTCGGATCACCACGCTCACGTCCAACCGTGGACAGGTCGAACGGACGGTTGCCGACGCCGATCTCGTGATCGGTGCCGTGCTCGTTCCCGGAGGCCGCGCGCCGGTCGTGGTGAGCGACGACATGGTGCGCTCCATGAAGCCCGGTGCCGTCATCGTCGACATCGCCGTCGACCAGGGTGGTTGTGTGGAGACCACCCATGAGACGACGCATCAGGATCCGGTGTACGAGACCCATGGCGTGGTCCACTACGCAGTAGGCAACATGCCCGGCGCGGTGCCGCACACGTCCACCTACGCACTCACCAACGTGACGCTGCCGTATCTGGTTGCTCTGGCCCGTGGACCGCTGGCGGATGCCATTTCTGCGGACCCGGCGCTGGCACTCGGGGTGAACACCGCTGAGGAATCAGATGGTGAACCCGGTAGTTGCCGAGGCGTTCGGCCGGAGCGCAGCGGATGTTCATGCGGTAGTGGGCGGGCTGTGATCGTCGGGCCGTCCAAGTCGCCTCCGACGCGACCGGTGACGTTGGACTCGATAGACAAGGCCATCATCCGTGAGCTGCAGCTCGATGGTCGGCGCCCCTACGCACAGCTCGGCCCGAACGTGGGTCTGTCCCAAGCGGCGGTACGCCAGCGGGTGCAGCGTCTCATCGACAGCGGATTCATGCAGGTCGTGGCGGTGACCGACCCGCAGATGCTCGGTTTCACACTGCAGGCCATGGTCGGTGTTCGGGCATCAGGTGACCTTCGGAACATCGCCCGCGAGCTCGCTGCGGTGGAGGAGATCGACTACGTGGTGATCACCTCCGGCAGCTTCGACCTGTTGCTCGAGGTCGTGTGCACCGGACAATGCCGAGCTCCTGGACCTGCTCGACAAGCAGGTGCGCAGTATCGACGGGGTGTCTTCGGCCGAGGTGTTCACCTATCTGCACCTCGAGAAACAGACCTACTCCTGGGGCACCCGCTGAGTTCCCCGCGAAGCGAGGTTCGACGCCTCGCGTCCGGTGACCGCCGGGAGTGGATGCCGCTCTGGGAGGCGTATCTCGAGTTCTACGCCCACGAGCTCCCTGCGAGCACGACCGAGTCGACCTGGGAGCGGCTCGTAGGGGACGACAAGTCCATCCGGGGTCTGTGCGTGGCCGACGCCGGGACGCTGGTCGGAATCTGTCACCTGGTGTTCCACCCGAGCACGTGGTCCGAGACGTCCTACTGCTACCTGGAAGACCTGTTCGTGCGACCTGACCAGCGTTCGAGCGGACTCGGCCGCGCCCTGATCAGTGCTGCTGCCACAGAGGCCCGGTCAGCCGGCTCCTCAAAGATGTACTGGCAGACCCAGGAGACCAATTCGACAGCTCGTCACCTCTACGACGACGTGGCGACGAACGAGGGTTCCATCATCTACGGAATCGACCTGTAGGTCCGGCAGCATCTGCGGTGCGGGACGTGGGGCGACGCTCAGCTGTCGAACCCGAGACCCAGACGATCGAGTAGCCGGAGCCACGGACCACGCCGGCCGTCGTTGTGGTCGGCCTTGGCGATGGCGCGTCGGGTCAACGTGATCCCTGCCCAACGGATGGGCTCGGGAGGCCAGGGCACAGGAGCGGTGTCGACCATCCTGAGCCGCGTGCGATCGTTGGATGCCCCCGCGAGCAGATCCAGACCCACCCGTGCTCCGAACCGCGACGCACCCACCCCGAGGCCCGTGTAGCCGACCGCCCAGGCGACCCGGTGGTCCCACTTGGTTCCGGCGGTGAATGCGAACCGCGTGGTGGTGGCGATCGGACCGCCCCAGGTGTGCGATATCCGGATGCCCTCGAGCTGCGGGAAGCACTCCAGCAACTGTGACGCGAGCATGCGCTCGGTGGCATCGTTGCGTTCCACGGCGGGACCGATGGGCCCGCCGTAGCGGTACAGGGCGTCGTAGCCACCCCAGAGGATCCGATTGTCGCTCGTCAGCCGGAAGTAGTGGAACTGGTTCGCGGCATCGCCCAGTCCCTGACGATTCGCCCATCCGATGGCCGCGTGGCGGTCCTTGTCGAGTGGCTCGGTGACCAGGACGTGGTCATAGACGGGGACCACGCTGCGACGGATGGGTGCCAACAGACCCGGGAAGGCATTGGTCGCGATCATGGCCCGGGCTGCATCCACCACCAGCGACGGCCCGGTGACGGTCACGCCGTGCCTGCTGCGATCCAGGCCGGTCACCGGTGTGTGATCCGCAATTCGACCACCCCGTTCCAGCAGCGAGCGTCGCAGCCCCGCCAGGAGCCGTCCCGGATCGAGAACGCCGACATTGGACCGGCGCCAAACGCCACCGAGAAAAGTCGGGGAGTTCACTTCTGAACGCAGTTCCTCGCGACCGAGGACCGATATGTCTTCGCCCGCTTCCGCTGACATTGCGGCGTGAGCGTGCAGCTCGGGGAGCTGCCAGTCTGCGGTCGCGACGTCGAGCTCTCCTGTTGGTTCCCACGCGGCATCGATGCGCAGTCGCTCGAGGTCGGTCAACAACCCGGCGAGGTTCTCGTTTCCGAGTCGATGCAGGAGCGGGTACTCGTCGGGCCATCGAGCAAGGCCGTTGGCGATGCCGTGGGTGATGGACGCATCGCAGAACCCGCCGTTGCGACCCGAAGCCCCGTCACCCGGACCCGACGAATCGAGCACGAGTACATCGGTGCCGGGGTTGTCATCTAGTGCTTGATGCGCTGACCACAGGCCGGTGAACCCAGCTCCCACCACGACGAGATCCGCGGCATGTCGACCTCGTAGGGGCGGCTCGCCGACCCCTATCGGTACGTCACCGCGATCGAGCCAGAAGGGTCGACTCGCTGCATCTGCCAGCATCGCAGTGATGCGTGCGTCGTCACTACCCGGCGCGCTGCCCCTCGGCGCCGCTGGGGCGGGCATCAGGCGCGTGTGCCGACCGCGATGAGCGCATTGCGCGTCGCGGTGGCGATCTTGTCGAGGTCGTCGTCGGTGATCACCAGCGGCGGACAGATCGCGATCGTGTGGGTGGCGATGGGCCGGGGAATCACCCCTTGGGTGAGCATCTCGTCGCGTACGTCCAGTGCAGACACGTCATCGTTCATGGCCAATCCCCAGATAGCGTCCTGCCCGCGCAGAGCGGAAGCGAGCCCTTCGTCGACGAGGGCCTGCAACCGCGGTTGTAGACGCTCACCGATCATGGGAGCGCGGGCCGCCAGGTTCTCGGCTTCGATGATGGTCAGGTTGGCTATGCCTGCTGCGCAGGCCGCGGGATGGCCGGAGTACGTGTAGCCATGGCGCAACCACCGCGAGTCGTCGGCTTCCAGCACGTCCAGCACCCGGCGATTCACGATCACGCCTCCGAGCGGCAAGTAGCCGGATGTGGCTCCCTTGGCGAAGGTGATGAGGTCGGGAACAACGCCGTAGCGCTGTGCCGCCCAGGACGTGCCCAGCCGGCCGAACCCGGAGACGACCTCGTCGAAGATCAGGAGCGCGCCGCTGTCATCACAGATCCGTCGCAGGCCTTCCAGGTAGCCGGCGACGGGCGGGAAGACACCGCCGGCGCCCTGCAGCGGTTCCACGATCACCGCTGCGATCCGGCCATCGTGCTCCTCGACGATCGACTCCATGTGATCAAGGTCATCGGCGTCGGCCTGAACCACGCCGGGCACGAGTGGGCCGAACCCGTCCTTGTTCAGCGGTATGCCCTGGGCGCTGGTCCCCCCGTAGTTCGTGCCGTGATACCCGCGCTCCCGTGAAAGGATCATCGACCGGTCGCTCTCACCCTGCCACGCCCAGTAGAGGCGGCTGAGCTTCAGTGCGGTGTCCACCGCTTCGGAGCCCGAGTTGGTGAGGAACACCCTTGGGAGGGGCATCGGAGCGAGGGCAGCGACCATCTCGGCGAACAGCTCTGCCGGCTCGTTGGTGAACATCTCGAAGGTATGGAACGAATCGAGCGTGCGGAGCTGCTCCGACACCGCGTCGGCGATCTCGACCCGTCCGTGGCCCACGTGGCAGAACCACAACGAGGCGAGTGCATCGATGTAGCGGTTGCCCTCGGAGTCCCAAACCGCAGCTCCTCGACCCTTCACCATGGTGATGAACTCCGTGGCGCTCGGAGCGCCGAACGGGTGCAGGAACGACGAAGGCTGGTCCATGGGTGAATTATCGCCTGTTCGGCGCCTCGGAGTTGCCTCCGCCGCGGCGGCGCCCAGCTGGTCCGCACACCGCAAGGTGGGGTGGCTCCCCACGAATTGCGCGGCAACCTCCGGAGACCGATCAGTCGTCAGGGCTCGTGGGGGGGCGAACTCCATGACCTGCTGGAATGTCGGCCGGCTGGTGGTGCCGAAGGTCTCCTTGATCAGCACACACCACCAGCGTGTGTGTTTCTCTACATGGCTGTGGATCCCCTGATTGCCCGCTCGAGGTGTTCTCGGCCTGCGGACAGAGCCGCGTTCTCCCATTGGGGATCATCGGGCGTGAAGCAGCACCGGTAGGCCCAGATGGCTGCAGCGTGAGCCGGGTCGGTCCGGTCACCATGCCGGTACACCCACTGCTCGTGGTATGTGGCCGCCAGCTGTTCCTCGTCGGTCGCCGTTCCGAACTCGATCGTGGTGCAGAAGCCCTTCTGTGGAGCTGCACGCTCCAGGATTCCCGACGCGATCTGGCCGGTCTTCGAGCCCGACGGGCTATCGGGGCTCTCGCTCGTCGCATGGATCGATCCGTGACCGAAGGTGCCGCGTAGAAACCGGTCGCCGGGGCTCTCCGGTGGATACTTGGACAGGTGGGTCGCCTGACCCCGGGGCCCATGACCGGTGTGAAGGTCAACCACCAGCAGGTTCGCCAGATCCCGGAGATGCCGGTCCACGACACCTTCGAGGATCCGGTTGGACTCTTCGGTCCGCTCTCCACCGAAGTGGAGGCCGTCGGCGTGGGCGTACTGACCGCGGGTGATGGCATCCTTGACCCACAACTCGCTGTGTTCGGCCACCATCTCGAGTGCTGCCACCAATAGATCGTCCACCGAAGGCAGGTCGTCAGTGTCGGGGCAGGCGAGGTGGTGGATCTCCTCATAGGGGCCGTTGCGGGGTGGCTCGGCGTCGCTCCTGGCCCAGTTGCGATTCAGGTCGACGTTCGTCTCGTTCTGGCGGCGCCACCACGCCATTCCCCACGGGTTGACGGCGTGGACGAACAGCACCGCGAGATCATCCGGTAGCTGCTCGGGTTCCGAGCCGAGCCGCTCCAGCAACTCGCACTGCAGAGTGGAGGAGATGAACCCCTCAACGCCGTGCACCCCGGACAACACCAACAGCACAGAGGACACCTCCTGGGCTCCGACCCGCGTCACGTCCACGAACAACTGGGCACCGTCGGGACCTCGCGCGGCGATTGGCAGCGCCTCGACCGCGCTTCCGGTTGCGGTCGCGGACCGTAGGAAACGGGCACGGCACTCGGCATAGGTCAGTGGAAGTCGTTCGAGGCGCACGCGCAGAGTGTGACACTGCGGTCGAGGTGGCAGATCAACTTCGCGATTCCGAGCGCTTCTGTAGCCTCGCCCCATGACGAGCATGTGGAGTCAGCACTCATGAGCGGCCACGCGCCTCGAGGGTCGATGCCGGCCGAAGGTCTCAGTGAGGAGGAGGTGTTCGCTCGCCTCGACTCGTTCAGGGCCGGGGATCTGGACACCAAGGGTGGCCGGACATGGGCCTACGTCTACGACCCGGGCCGCGCAGACGTCGACCGTGTTGCCAAGCGCGCTCTGATCGACTTCTACGACGAGAACGGTCTCGATCCCACGGTGTTTCCGTCGTTGTTGAGGATCGAGAACGAGGTGATCGCAATGGCACGCGACCATCTCCGAGGCGATCACGAGGTGGTGGGGAACTTCACCACAGGCGGTACCGAATCCATCATGATGGCAGTCAAAGCGGCGCGAGATCGCGCCCGTGAGTTACGTCCGGAGCTCACCCGACCCACCATGGTCCTTCCGGTCACTGCTCATGCCGCCTTCCACAAGGCTGGCCACTACTTCGATGTGGAACCGATCTCGGTCCCGGTCGACACGAATACCTGGAAGGCCGATGTCGGCGCCTTGGCCGACGCCTGCGATGACCGTACGATCCTGTTGGTGGGTTCTGCGGTCTCCTACGCACACGGCGTGGTGGACCCCATCGCAGAGATCGGCCGGCTCGCTCTCGAACGCGATGTGCTGTTTCACGTCGACGGTTGTATCGGCGGTTTCATACTGCCGTACCTGAGACGCATGGGAAGGCCGGCAACGGACTTCGATTTCACCGTCCCGGGAGTGACGTCCATCTCCATGGACTTCCACAAGTACGCCTACTGCCCCAAGAATGCCTCGGTCGTGCTGTACCGCAATGCGTCGCTGCGTCGGCACCAGCTGTACGCGAAGGCTGCATGGACCGGCTACACCGTCATCAACACGACGTTCCAGAGCACCAAGTCAGGGGGAGCGCTGGCCGCGACCTGGGCAGCGCTCAACTACGTCGGGGACGACGGCTACATGGACATCGCTGTTCGAACGATGGACGCGGTGGATGCAATCCGCGCCGGGGTCGCGGATATCCCGGAGCTCGATGTGATGGGTGACCCCGAGTCGAACCTGATCGTGTTGACGAGTGAGGAGGTCAACGTGTTCGATGTCGTCGATCGCATGCGCACCAACCGCTGGTACGTCCAGCCCCAGCTGGGCTTTGCCGGCAGCCGCGAGAACATCCACCTCTCGGTCGGTGGTGCCAGCCTGGACCTGGTGCCGGAGTTGCTGGAGGACCTTGCTCTTGCCTGCAGGGCGGCGGCTGCAGAGCCAAGCCCCACGGTCGACGCGGAGCTCGTGGCGCTGCTCGAGTCGATCGATCCCTCCACGCTCGACGGCGAGGCGTTCGATCTGCTCCTGGCGGGTGCCGGGATCGGTTCCGACGACGGAGGGATACCCGCGCTCCCCGAGGCGACTGCCGGTATCAACGCCATACTCAACGTCTGCCCGCCGGAGCTGGCGGAGCGGGTGCTCGTCGAATACTTCAATCGGCTCTACGTACCCTGACCGTGTTGAGGGCCTGCGGTCGATCGATGGAGGACAGGCGCATGAGCGGAGACATCCGGTGAGTTCCTGTGTGGTCGGAGTACCGACCGAGATCAAGGCCGACGAGTACCGGGTGGCGATCACGCCGGACGGCGTTAGGGAACTCCACCAGCACGGAGTCGACGTGCTGGTGCAGGCAGGCGCCGGTGGCGGCGCCTCGATACCCGACGAGACCTTCGTCGCAGCGGGAGCCGAGGTCGTCGGATCGGCGGCCGAGGTGTGGGAGCGCTCCGACATCGTCTGCAAGGTGAAGGAACCCCAGGAATCGGAGTTCGGGTATTTCCGACGGGACCTGATCCTGTTCACCTACCTGCATCTCGCGGCGAACCCCGCGGTGTCCGATGCACTCATCGACCACGGCATGGTCGCAGTGGCCTACGAGACGGTGCAGACCGCCGATGGTGCACTCCCGCTGCTGGCACCGATGAGTGAAGTGGCCGGGCGGATGTCGATCCAGGTGGGTGCCCATTTCCTCGAGCGGCACAACGGGGGGCGGGGAGTTCTGTTGGGCGGAGCACCGGGGGTACGCCCGGCGCGGGTTGTGGTCCTGGGGGCCGGAAACGTGGGGTGGAACGCAGCGTGGATGGCTGCCGGGCTCGAGGCCGAGGTGGACGTCCTCGACAGGAACGTCGATCGGCTCCGCTGGATCGACCAGATCCACATGGGTCGGATCACCACGCTCACCTCCAACCGTGGGCAGGTGGAGCGGACGGTGGCGAAGGCCGATCTGGTCATCGGGGCGGTGCTCGTGCCCGGGGGTCGGGCGCCGGTGGTGGTCAGCGAGGACGTGGTGCGCTCGATGAAACCGGGAGCCGTGATCGTCGACATCGCCATAGACCAGGGCGGATGCGTCGAGACATCACACGAGACAACCCATCACGACCCTGTGTACGAGGCGCATGGGGTCCTCCACTACGCGGTGGGCAACATACCGGGAGCCGTACCTCACACGTCGACCTACGGGCTCACCAACGTCACGTTGCCCTATCTCTCCGAGCTGGCGCGGCTGGGGTTGGCCGATGCCGTTGCCGCGGACCCGTCCCTGGCACTCGGCGTCAACACTGCCGGGGGCGAGTTGGTGAACCCCAGCGTTGCCGAGGCTCTCGGGAGACCGGCACAGAACCTCCACGCCGTGGTGGAGGCACTCTGATCCCGAGGGTCCGTCAGGGGCTCTGTCAGCCCACCGATCGCCGCAGGGCGTCCACCATTGACGCCCGGTATGCCTGCATGAGCGACCGGCCCATCGCCAGGCGTCGCACACTGTTGATCTCGATCGGCAGGTAGAGGACGGGACTGTGCAGCTCGGAGGCCACAGCCGAGAGCGCCGGCTGCCGGCGCCTCATGGCGCGGCCGAACCAGGCGGCGACGGCCTCGAGCACCTCGCCGGCTATGGGGAGTCAGTGGTCCTGGATCTTGAGCAGGCCGTCGAGAATGCCCATGTACGCGGTTCCGTCGGGCCCGATGGAGACCACGCCCCAGTTGCTGTTGAGCCCACTGGTCAGGCCCTGGGTTGCCCCTGCGAGCACTTGGTAGACGGTGGCTCCGGTCCGCCAGTCGATCGCAGTCCAGTACCAGACGTCGCGCCCTGCGGAGTCGCCGCGCTTGGAGTACCCGTAGATCAGGCCTGCACCTCTGGACAGCTTCATCGTGGACGACGGGATCGGCGTCGGATTGGTCCAAGCAACGTTGCAGGTGTCCGAGCCCCGGTCGATCTCGATCTTGGTGACGCCTCCGGGGCTTGTGGCGCCGTACGGCAATGAGTTCGGGTTTGAGTACCCATATGTGTTCTGGACCACGACGGCAGTGCCGTCACCGTCGGTGGTGAGGCTGTTCTCCGCCGCACTGGCCCCTGGATTGAACACGGGCATGGTGCACATCGTGCGAGGACCCGTTATGGAGGCGCCGCGCTTCATGATGACCACCCGAACCGGGTCTGCGCCGTCGGCAATCGCGAGCAGGTCGCTGCCGACCAGTGTGGGGGTGGTACCCGAGCCCAGAGACACCTGCCCGGGCCTGATCCCGCCTGAGTGGTCGTACTCCTCGCGCCACTCGACGGTCGGGGTGCCGCTCGGGTCGGCGGTCATCATGTATTGCGCGTGGTCCGACAGAACATAGACACCGTCGGAGTCGACCGCGACGCTGTTCTCGATCTCCTCGCCGGGCAGCTGGGTCGTGCTCACCTGGCCGGTTACCGGATCGACGGTTCCGACTATGCCCCGGCGCGAAACCCACCAGTAGCGCCCGCTCCAGTCCGGCATGACCGAGGTGACTACGTCACAGTGCCCGGAGGGGAACGGATTCGTGTTCAGGTCGAAGCAATCCCGCTCGCTCAGGTGTGAAACCAACGGGTAGCTGGCGTCCTCGGTGAAGGTGTTGCCTGTGAGCCGGAACACTCGCAGATTCTGGTCGGCATCGACCAGGACCACTCGTTCCTGGTCGTCGAGGAAGAAGTAGGCGCCGCCAGAGGTGTCGTTGTAGATCAACTGGAGGTCGAGGGTGAACTGGGCCTGTTGGGTCGATACCCGGTTGGGGAGTTGTTGTCGGGCGATGACCTCCCCGGTCTGCGGGTCGAGTGCCTGCAGCATGAAGCCGGACAAGGACCCGCACACGGTGAAGAGGTGTCCAGCTGTATCGAACTCCTGTGCTGCGCACAGCGCGCCGTAGGTCCACGTGCTCACCGTGGTCGCGTTGCCGAGTGGCCCCGTGGGGCCGTGGGAGCCGGAGTTGTAGGAATCACCGTGCATGGCGTTGGACGCCGACACGGCAAGATGAGGATGCTGCGGGGACGGGGCCCCGACGGGGTTGGCGACGGCCGGCGTACCGATGAACGGAGCCAGCACCGGCGGCGCCGCGGATGCCGCTAATACGACCGCGGCCAGGGCCACGAGTCTGACGAGTCGCCATCCGGAACTTCTCGGGCTCGGGACCTTGACGCTCATGGCTGTGTTCCCCCACTTGTTGATCGTTCGCTCGGTGGGGGAGTGACCACCGGTTTGGTGCCTCACCGCAATCACTGCCTGCATCGCCGCTCACCCAGCGCCAGTCGTACCCAACGGCTGGCGAGCGAATCCTCGTGTATGCGGGACTCCGGAGTCAAGCATCGTCTGGTCGGTTCGGGTCGCGAGGGGTGCGACGAGTGGTACTGGTTCAGTCGCCGTCGCCGTTGGGTGGCAGGGTCAAGAGAACGGAGATGGCTCCCGACACCTATTCCCCGGTCAGCATGTCGACGCTCGAGCGAGCTTCCAGCAGTCCGAGATTCGATATCTGCGCCATGGACTTGTACGAGGAACCCATGCTCTCGGCGGGTGGTTCGCCGATGACACTCACGTCTGCCTGAGTCGCCGAGTCGTCGACCTGGGTGTTCACGGGAGCGGGGAACCCGTCGATGAATACCTGCACGGGCCCACCCGACACGACGTCGGGATCACTGGGGAGAGCCTCGGCGGCACCAGCATCCGAAACGAGCGGGTCCACGGCCAGCCACAGGGTGTCGGCGGCGGGATCCCAAACCGCTCCGAGCAGCTCGACCGCCCACACGGATTCGCCGACCACTACGGCGGCGTTGGGAGGATCGTGGCGAAAGACGCCACCCGACCACAGCGCCGGGAACTCGTGCACCGTGAGTGTTCCGGCCGAGCGCTGCGGCCGAGCGCTGAAGGTGCTCAGCGTTGGATTCACGCCGCTCAGCTGTAACACGGTGCCGCCGTGGTTGCGCCACGCGGCGGTGGATCACCGACCGCCTTGGGATCAGCGGACCTCGACGGACCGGGCTAGGGGTCAGGGAGCACGCTGAGCGGGCTGAAGCACATCTCGTCGACGGTGCCGTCGCTCCAGGTGATGTAGCGGGGCTCGGGCATGTCGATCAGCGACCGGTCCCAGGTGCAGGTCGATCCGCACGATGTCGCCGGCTCGATCCGGACCTCGTCCTCCGGCTGGTAGTGGAGCTGCCAGTCGAAGTTCCACTTGGGGATGTCGATGAGGACCAGCTCCTCGGGGGTGTCGGGGTTCAGCGTCAGCGGTAGGCAGCACCGAACTCGTGCATGTGCGGCAGCACCGAATAGACGGTGCCGCTGAAGGGGTAGCGGTGGTCGCAGGTGCTGGAGAACCGGGTCCCGTCGAGGTCGTCGTAGTCGTCGACCGTTCCGCCGCACATCCCACGAAGAGTCGGGCGAGCATCCGGGCGAACCCTCCGTACTTCTGGCTGATCTCGTCGAGCACCGCGTCGCGGTCACACAGCGGTCCGGACTCCTCGGGTGTGCAGGGTCCCTCGGCCGGGTTGATGAACGTGCGGCCCCGGATCTGCTTCGGCGGCTCGCCTGCGGCCTCCAGTGCCGACACCTCGTCGGCGGTCAGGATGTCGATCACGATGGCCGACTGGTCCGGCGGCTTCGTCGTGGTCGTAGTGGTAGTGGATCTGGTTGACGATGAAGGTGCCCGGTTCGAGGTAGGTGGCGTAGCCGTCCGGGTACACGGTGGGCTGTCGGCCGGGGGTCCAGCCGCCGAGGCCCTGGCGCCTTCACCTCGCCCCAGGCGCCGACCTGGCCGTAGCAGGTGAAGCCGGATCCCTCCTCGGCGGCGTCGAGCTCCTCGATGGCATGCCGGCTCTCCGGCGAGACTGACGCTGATGATCGAGTGGTGCACGACCTCGTCGGCGTCGGGCTCGAAGTGGATGCCGGTGACCCAGGTGCCGTCACCCTCGGGGTCGGGGATCTCGGAGATCACGCACCTGTAGTCGTCGGGTCGCTCCGGCGACCCGGTGTACGGCTCGGCAGGTGTGGTGACGATGTCGCGGTCGATCGGGTCGGCCGGTAGTTCCGACGGCGCGCAGCGGCGTGTCCGCCGGTACGTCCAGGCCGCCGCCGGCATCGGCCCATGCGGCGAGCACGTCGACCTCGTCGGCGCTCGATCGAGAAGTCGTGCTTCATCGGCACGCTCACGTCGCCGGCCGGCCACGGCGGCATGTAGCCGGCCTGGGTGACCAGCTTGATCTCGTCCGCGATCTCGGCGACGTCTCCGGCGGTCTCCAACTCGATGGTGTGGGTGCCGGCGCCGTCGCTCGTGTGGCAGGACGCGCATCGGTGCCTCGATGATCGGCTGGACGATGTCGGCGAACTCGCCCTCGGGGATCGTCTGGCGCTCTCGACGATCAGCACCGCGCCCGATGGCGGGGGAGTGCCGGGGTCGGTGCGGTCGGCCACGAGGTCGAAGGTGAGCTCGACCTCGTCGCCGGTCTTGACGAGGCCCGCGACGTTGATCGGGTCCGACGCCGAAGTCCGACATGTGCACGGTGCCGGTCACCGTCGCCTCGAGGGTGTCTTCGGTGACCGTGGCGCTGTCCGCTGAAGGTGGCGGCGAGAAGTCGCCTCGGCGACGGTCAGGTCGCCGCTGATGACGAGGTCGGCAGTTGCGTCGCCGTCGATGCCGCGTCGGGAGAGCCCTCGATGGAGGTCGCCTCGAACTCGGCCATCGGGTACTCGCTCGAATTGAGGAAGTCGGTGCGGATCCGCTTGTCCCGCAGGGCCGAGTCCGACTCGAACTGCTCGATGTTGACCACGATCGTGCCGATGCGGCTGGCCGAGGGGTCCTCGGTGTTGACCGCTATGTCTCCTGCAACCGCGGGGGTCGTTCCCTCGGGCCGTCTTCGAGGCTCCCGCAAGACCTCCTCCACCGAGTAGGTGACCGATGGAGCGGTCGTCGCTGGCGATCCGGTAGAGCCGCTCGGTGGAGTCGTCGACATCGGCCGAGCGCGCGGTGCGACGGCGCCCACGGTGCCGGCGACTGCCGTCCTCGAGCAACCAGTCCCACTGGTCCTTGGTGGCGAACGCGGTGCCCACCAACACGATGGCGCCGGCCAGCAACGTGTACTTGAAGTATCTCCCCGACGGCCGGCCCTTGGGATCCGCGTTCTCTCCGTCCACTTCGGTTGCCGGTCCCCCAGTAATCCCCATCACCCCAATGTAGGGGTTGGCGATGCCCATGTGCCTCAGGCCCGTCGACCCGCCGACTCGCTAGGGTCCGATCCGTGATCTGGTCGCTTCGCGACCGTGCCCAGGAGGGGATGCAGTGACGGACACGAAGACACCGGCAGGATCAGCAGGCTCGGGAGACGCCACGATCGACGGAGGACACACCGACGTCCTCATCGTCGGGGCCGGTATCTCGGGGATCGGTGCTGCCCATCACCTGCGGGAGCAATTGCCCGATCGGACCTTCACCATCCTGGAAACGATGGAGACGTTCGGAGGCACCTGGTGGACCCACAAGTATCCGGGAATCCGTTCGGACAGCGACCTCTTCACCTTCGGATACCGATTCAAACCGTGGCCAGGCGCACCGATCGCCAGCGGTGAGGAGATCCTGCGCTACCTGGGTGAGGTGGTGGAGGAGGACGGCCTCGACACCCACATCCGCTACCAGCACCGGGTCATCTCCGCGGCATGGTCGACCGACGAGGCGCGCTGGACCCTGGAGGTGTTGCGCACCGACACCGGCGAGCACGTTCGGTTCACCTGTTCGTTCCTGTGGATGTGCATGGGGTACTACCGCCACGCCGAGGGCTACACACCCGAATGGCCGGGTATGGAACGCTTCGACGGTCCGATCGTGCATCCGCAGACCTGGCCCGAGGACCTGGACCTCGAGGGCAAGAGGGTCGTGGTGATCGGATCGGGCGCCACCGCTGCAACGCTCATCCCGGCGCTGGCGGATGACGTCGAGCACGTCACCATGTTGCAGCGGTCGCCGACCTTCTTCTTCGTACGACCCAACGCGGACGAGTTGGCCGACACACTGCGCGACCTGGACACACCCGAGGAGTGGGTCCACGAGATCGTGCGTCGCAAGGTCCTGCGGGACCACAAGCTGATGACCGACCTCGCGCTCCAGTTTCCCGACGAGGCCCGTCAGGTGCTCCTGGACGGGATCCGGCCCCTCCTGCCCGAGGGCTTCGACATCGACAAGCACTTCAACCCGCCGTACCGCCCGTGGCAGCAGCGAATCGCACTGCTCCCCGACGGCGACCTGTTCAAGGCCGTCGGCGAAGGCAAGGCGTCGGTCGTCACCGACCAGATCGCGACCTTCACCGAGACCGGCATCGACCTGGAGTCGGGTGAATCCCTGGAGGCGGACGTCATCATCACGGCCACGGGATTCGAGCTCAACGTGCTCGGTGACGTGACGTTCAGCGTCGATGGTGAGGTCGTGGACGTCGGCGACAGGGTCACCTACAGAGGATTGATGCTCACCGGGGTGCCGAACATGGCCTACGTGTTCGGGTACTTCCGCTACAGCTGGACGCTGCGGGTGGACATCATCTGCGACTACGTGTGTCGCCTTATCGGACATCTGGACGAACTCGGGATGTCGTCGGTCGTCCCGGAGCTGGGTGAGGACGACCAGAAGATGGAACTGGTGCCTGCTGTGGACCCGGAGGAGTTCAATCCGGGCTACCTGCAGCGCTCGTTGCACCTGTTGCCAGCGCGCCGGGCGTGCCTCGCCGTGGCGTCTCAGCCAGGACTACATCGCAGAGCGCGACGAGCTGCCGCAGTCCGACCTCGACGACGGCACACTCGTCTATCGCTGACGCGGTTGCCGTTCAGCGCTGTTCCGAAACCACTTCTCGGAAGGAGAATCCCTTCGGACCGTGAAGGCGCGCCCACTGCAGGGCGGCAAGGCTGTCGGGGTCGGGCTCGTAGTCCTCGGGAGCGTCCTTCCCGTTCGGATAGATCGAGCGGGTCTCTGCCCGTCGCCCACGCTGCGGGAGGATGTCGTTCAGGTACACCTTGGGCATGATCTTGAACACAGAGAGCGACACGTAGAGGATCGTGTTGATCGCCACGAAGCCCGACAGCGCCGCGAACCAATGGGTCTGCATGATCGACTCCGGTAGTACGGCCAGGGCCAACACGCTTGTGACGCTCATGTCGCTGCCGCGGGCTGATCGTGGGGCACATGATTCCACTCGGCGTTGCGGGCAAAGGTGATGTCGACGATTCCCTTCACGAACACGACGTCGAGGAACAGGTCGTAGGCCAGCTCGGGGAACAACAACGCGGCGAGGATCCGTGCCTTCCAGCCGCCGTCCCAGACGCTGACGACCCGGTCGACGACGAAGATCGCGCCGATGCCGAGCCAGAAGGGGAACCACACCCAGTCCGGGGTGGCGAGCACGCTGATTCCCAGCAGTGTCCAGAACGCGCTGAGGGCGATGACGCTGTATCCGATGCCGAGTTGCTGTGCCCAGTAGCGCACCAGGGTCGACTTGATGCCGTAGGCACCGAGGTTCTCGAGGGCGCCGCGCTGCCAGCGCAACCGTTGGTTCCAGAGGTGGCGCCACTTGGGCATCAGCTCGGTCACGACCCGACACTCGTCGGGCGCTGCACATGAGTCCGCCGAGTGTCTTGAGCGCAAGTGTCAACTCGTTGTCCTCGGTGAGCGCCGCGGTGTCGTACACGTCGCCGGCGGTACCCGGTAGCAGCGCTCCTCGCTCGGCGGCGACGGTGCGCAGTGCGACCGGACGGAAGATCGAGGCCGTGCCGGTGAGCACGAACACCCGGCCCCGGCGTCGCTCGAGTTCGCGGCTGTAGCGGACGTACTCGCTGCGCTGGAACTGGCCGAGCAGTCCCCCCACGCCTTCGCCGAAGAACAGGCCGCCCACGCTCATGATGGCCCGGTCGCCGGCGAGGCGCTGTGCCCCGACCTCGATGAACTGCGGGTCGAGGACGGTGTCGGCATCGACGACCATGACGCAGTCGTTGTCACCCAGGTCGCCGAGGAAGGCGGCCATCGCCTGATTCAGAGCGCCCGCCTTCTTGTCGGTGTTGTCTACCGTCTCGAAGACCTCGGCTCCGAACTCCAGCGCGACGGAGGCAGTGTCGTCGGTGCAGTTGTCGGCGACGACGATGATGCGTTCGGGCGGGGTGGTCTGATCCATGAGCGACTCGAGTGTCGCTCCGATCGAGGCCTCCTCGTTGTGAGCGGGAACGAGCACGGTGATGGTGACCGGGCCGGCGAACACGCCCCGGTTGGCTGCCGTGATCACCTTCGGGGCGAGCGGTCGGCGTTGGGCATCACTCGAGCGACGAGATCGGTCGGTGACCGTGCGTTCGGCGACGGCGATTCCGACCGCGGCGACCAATGCCAGCCCGAGAGCAACGGCTATGGCCGTGGCCGACGGCGCTGCAGTGTCGTAGAGCACGTTCCAGAACCCGAGGACCTCACCGTCCTGAGGGGTGGTCTCGACCTGGGAGTTGTTGAACCACACGAGGACCCACAGCAGCGCCGCAGCCGACATGACGACAAACGCGACGAAGATGCCGACACCGCGGCCCAGGTGTGCCCCGGTCGCGCTGCCAGGGGTGGCTCCGGGATCAGCCGAACTGTCTGAATCGACGTCCGACTCGTCGTAGCTGCGCGCTCGTCGCCGCTCGACGAAAGGCTCGGTCGGGCTCTGGGGCTGCGTTCTGTCGGTCGACCGGCGCGACTCGCGTGTGGTGTCAACGCTCACTCACACGCTATCGGCCGCAAATCCCCGAGGCTGGACAAAGTTCTTGGGCATTCGCAACGGTGGGGAGCCGCGTTCAGCCGCCCAGCCCGCCATGATTGATCCGGTCACGTAGCAGCCTTCTCCGTTGTCGTAGTTGGCGCATTCCCCCGGGGGAACGGTCCGGTCGAGCTCGCTCGGCAGGGCTGTGAACACATGGCTGAACTCATGCACCATCGTGAGGGTGGCCACGTCCGCGTCGGCCTCGATCTCGTCGAGGTTGACCGACATCTGGAACCGGGAGTCGTCGTCGACCACGTTCACGAATGTCTGGGTCACCTCGTCCTGCGAGTCCGAGGCGTCGCCGCCGCTGAAGCCGGCGAAGAGCGCCAGGCCGGCCAGCTGGCCTCCGGGGGTGACGGAGGCCAGTGTCTCCCAGCCGCGGTGAGGGCCGGGTCCTCGGTGCCGAGACATGGTGCGCCGAGGTTGCCGTCGACCACGTAGTGCGCCGTGGTGAACTCGGTACCGCTGTCGCCGCTCAATGCCTCGGGAGAACAGTCGACGTCATCCCGGGTGAGGGTGGTATCGATCCCCCCACCTCCGGGAGCATCGACGGGCAAGGACGGACGTGGACGCCAGGATGAGTACCGCGGCTCTGTTGTTGATGCTGACTCCTCGGATCGAGTGACTGGTTCATGCACCTTGCGCGGCGCCCGCGACCGGCGCCTTGGCCCGGCCGTGGATTCAGAGGATCTGGCGGGCCCGTTCGAGGTGGGCGCCGAATGCCGTGGGGAGCGAGAGATCGGCACCCTCGGTCCGCCCGGTGAACTCCTCGACCAGCGCCAGAGCGCTACCAACAGACACACCTGGTGTGTCCACCTCATGGACGCTCACGCCATGGCCGACGCTCACCTCCAGGGTGCGGGCGGGGAACTCCGCGAAGGTCAGGCATTCCTCTATCTCACCGACCGGACCGGGGGCCACCGGTGCCGAATCGAAGGGGAGCCCACCCTGGACCGCGGCCGCGAACAGGGAGTACCAGGTCGCGTTCCACAGCTCGTCCGGCTCCACCGCCGGAGCGATTCCCAGTGGGAGCAGAATGTCTCTCTCGTGCAGCCAGGAGTCCCAGAACGCGTGGGCAAGAGCGAGATGGGCGGGAACGTGGCCGATGGGGGACTCGGCAGGCAGCTGCCAGGACTGGTGGTCCACGGACGTCACCACCTGCTCGAAGGACTCGTTCATCTCCACCATCGCGGCCAGAGTTTCGCGGGGGGAGTCCTTGCGCGACGCTCCGGCGATGGCTCCCGGAGTGGCCGTGGGGTCGAAGCCTGCCAGGAAGGCCGTGGGGGTGCCCGATGTCCCGCTGGAGATCGACATCGCCCAGAACTGGTCCGCAGTGATCAGATGCCAGATCACGTCGATAGCGTCCCAGTCGGTGCATCTGGTTCTCGAGCGCCATTGCTCATCGGTGAGCCCGGCCAGGCTCGCGACGAAGCGACGCCGGTGGCGGAGCCAGGGCTCGATCAGATCCTGCGGGACCCCGGGTCCCCGGAACTCGATGCCATGGTCGTAGAACTGCCGAAGGGGGCGGTCGGCCATGTGGGCAGACTATGCGGGCCCGTGCCCCGTGGCACCCTCAGGCCCGAGGCGGTCACACGGGGGGAACAGCGAGGGCGGGCCTCCGACGCGAAAACGCCACTCCCTCGACAGCGAACACCGCAAGTGCTGCCCAGATGATGACGAAGCCGAATACCTGACCACCGTGCCAGTCCTCGCCGTAGATCACGACGCCGAGCAGGAACTGAATCGTGGGTGCGATGTACTGGAGGAGTCCGAGCGTCGACAGGTCGATGCGCCGTGCGGCCGCCGCGAACAGCAGGAGGGGTGCTGCGGTGACGACTCCGGTCCCCAACAGGAGCAGGTCGGTTCCGGGCCGGTCGAGGCCCACGATTCCCTGGCCGATCACACCCCTGGCCAGCACCGCGGCGAGGGCGAAAGGAGCCATCACGGCCATCTCCAGGGTCAGTCCGTCGAGTGAGCCCACCAGTGAGGTCTTGCGGATCAGGCCGTAGGCGCCGAATGTCGCGGCGAGGGCCAGCGATACCCACGGCAGGGACCCCAGGTCGATGGCCAACGCCGCGACTCCGATGGCCGCAAGGCCGACAGCGATCCACTGCAGACGCCGCATGTGCTCGCCGAGAACGACCACTCCCAACACGACGCTGAGCAGCGGGTTGATGAAGTAGCCCAGGCTGGTCTCCACCACCTGGTCCGCGGAAACCGCCCAGACGAAAACCAGCCAGTTGGCGGCGAGAAGGACGCCTGCCAGTAGTGCGGTCCTTCGTACCCGGGCGATGCGGGCCTCGGACCACAGCCTGCGCCAGCTGCGCAGCGCGAGGTGCGCAAGCGCCAGCACGATCAGGGTGGCGATGATGCGGTGGGCGACGACGTCGCCGGAGTTCAGGCCGTCGAGCCACTTCCAGTAGATGGGCGACAGCCCCCACAGCACATACGCGGCCAAGCCGGTGAGGACACCCCTGGACATCCGCCGAACCTACCGGAGCGCCGACGTGGCTGTATCAGGGCATTGGCTCGTGGGCCCCGGAGAGCCTTCGTCCTCAGCCTCCGGTCCAAGGAGCAGCCCCCGTCGGGGGCGTTCCGCCGTCGCCGCACGCGAAGGTTCCGCTCATGGCCGGGTACGGACCGTTTGTGACAGTGGCGTCGATGGCCGTGCCGGAGAACGAACCGGAACCCAGGCCCGGGTCGAACTTCAGCACCATCCCCTGGTCACTCAAGAAGATCCCGGGGCCGTCGCTCCAGGTGACGTGCGCGCCCTGCTGGGGTCCTTCCACGGGTGGATGGTCCGACGAGATCTGGATGGACCTGCCGGTCGGGGGGCCGATCGAGAGTATCCAACCGCCGGCCACGTGTTCGGCGGTGCAGTAGGCGTCGCCGTCGGCCGGCGTCCACGTACCTCCCCCCGGGCCGCTGAGCGTGGCGTACATGTCCTCGGGTGTCTGTGCCGGCGGCTGGTCGCAGAGTTCCTCGATCGGTGTGACCGTGAAGTCCAACGATGAGGCGCGCTGAGCGAGCGAGGCCAGCCCGACGGTCAGCTCACCTCCCGGGATCTGGGCGTAGGGGCCACCGGGCACCGGTGTTCCGTCGGGGCAGAGGCAAGGCTCGCTCCCGCAGTAGCGACGGCTCAGCGGGCCGGTCAGGTCCTCGCCCGACTCGCCCCACCGCCACGCGCCGTAGGCCGTGCCCTCGACGGTCACCACGACTCCGCCCTGATCGAACGAGAGCCGCCGCAGGACGTTGCCGTTGGCGGCCGGGGACACTGTCGTCGAGCCTCCCACGGTGACCGGGACCGGCTCCCGTGCTGCATCGGTGCCGCCGATGCCAGGCCCGGCCGCAACCCACCGTGTGCCCCAGGACGGGAGGCGGGCAGGGCTGGGACCGAGTCGGCCGAGCGCGTCGTCGCTCACCAGCGATGTGAGTTGACCGAGCAGCGCGGGGCCGCCCGGGTCAGCCGACGCGAAGGCCGAGGTGACGAACGCCGCCACGTCGACGCCCGAGGTCTGAAGTGTGGAGAACATGCCCACGGCGTCATAGGAGGCACTTTCGAGCGACCAGTCGGGTGCTTGTAGGTACGTGCGCCACCAGTTCCCGAAGAACGGGACGTCGGCCCCGTAGGTGAGCCCCACCCAGGCCGCCAGTCCCTCGTGGAACCACTCGGGGGTGGATCGGGAGTCGCTGAACACGTCGTCCTGGAAGCAGTGGAAGACCTCGTGGGCCATCGTGGACCGCATGGTCCCGTCGTCCGCGCCCGCGAGTCTGGGGCCGATCTGGATGAGGCAGGTGGACCCGATGGCCAGGTTGCCGTCGGCGTCGCTGTTCAACAGCCTTCGCGTGAGTGCAGTGGTGGCCCATGCGTCCCCGACCCTCGCCCGGATGGTGCGCACGGTGACGCCGGTGGAGAGGCGGTGGCCGAACGCCGCTCCGAGGGTGGTGGTGAACTCGTCGGCCCACCCCTGCAGTCGGGCCAGGTCGGTTGCGGGTGCCGCGCCTGTCCCGGCGCTGCGACCGTGGGAGCCGCCGGCGGTGTCCTGGCCCTCGATGGTGTCGAGCACGGCTTCGCGCTCCTTGTTCGAGAGCTCCTCGGCGTGCTCCAGCACCAGGTCGATCACCCGGTCTCCCAGCACCCACTCGCCTTCCAGCGGCTCGACGGCGGGTTGGTCCTCGTAGCCCGGCACGGGACCCATGACGGCGGCGAAGGCAGCCAACGCCCCTTCTTTGGAGTTGTCGGCCGAAGCGAGGATCTCATCGATCTGTTCATCGACGTCGGGTTGGTCTGCCTCGGCCGGCCGGTCCTCCTCGGTCGACGCGCCGTCGCCGGCCACGGCTGTCGGATCGGGGCCGCCGCCACACCCGGCCAGTGGAGCCCCGAGGACAGCCACCGCCAGCGAGAGTGCGATGAACCAGGCCGCAAGCCGATCGGTCTTCATGGTCTTCCGTCGGCCCGCGGGTCCAGGACATGAGAGATGCGGCCAGGTGTCCACACGAACAGGAGAAGGGCGTGTCCGATGCCGGGACCCGCCCGCGCGGGAGCTCGCCGGGGTGGCGAGTGGTACCGCACCGATTTCACCGGCAGAATACGCACCGGCCGGGACTCGACGACCGCAGGAGCAGAAGTTGAGCACGATCATCAGGGGTGGCACCGTCCACGACGGGACCGGGGCTCCGGGGCGCGTCGCCGATGTCCTCGTGTCCGACGAAGGCCGGGTGGTCGGGATCGCTGCCGGCATCGAGGTCCCCGAGGGTGCCACCGTCCTCGACGCCACCGGCTGCTGGGTGACCCCGGGCTTCATCGACATCCACACCCACTACGACGCCGAGCTGGAGATGGCACCCGAGCTGTCGGAGTCGTTGCGCCACGGGGTGACCACGGCCCTGATCGGGTCCTGCGGCCTGTCCCTGGTGGTGGGCGATCCCGAGGACATGGCCGACACCTTCTGCCGGGTCGAGGGGATCCCGCGGGAGCTGGTGCTCCCGCTGCTCGAGGAGGTCGTGGACTGGAAGAGCCCCGGTGAGTACGTGGAGCACCTGGAGTCGCTACCGCTGGGTCCGAACCTGGTCGGGATGGTGGGGCACTCGACCATCCGTTCCCACGTGATGGGGCTCGGCCGCAGCCTCGATCGCGATGTGAGGCCCGACCACGACGAGCTGCGCGCCATGGGCAGCCTGGTGGAAGAGGGCACCGAGGCCGGCCTGCTGGGGCTGTCGGTGAACCTGCTGCCGTGGGACAAGATGGGCGGCGAGCGATATCGCAGCCGCCCCACGCCGTCGGTGTTCGCACGCTTCGCCGAGTACCGCGAGCTGGCCGAGGTGGCCCGCCGCCGCGACGCCGTGTTCCAGGCCATCCCCAACCTGCAGACCCGCTGGACCATCGCGCCGCTGCTGGACATGAGCCGCCCCCGGCGCGGAGGGGATCGCGGGGCCGGCCCTGCGCACCTCGCTGCTCACCCTGATGGACGCCGCCCCGGCCATGGGCGCCTATCGGGCGCTGGCCACGGTGGCCAACCTCTACAACTACCGCCTCGGGGCGAACGTGCGGTTCCAGGCGCTGCCCACGCCCTTCGACATCTACACCGACGGCATCGAGAACCCGGTGATCGAGGAGTTCGGCGCCGGCACCGAGGCGCTCCACCTGGAGGACCTCGTGGCGCGCCGATCGCTGATGGCGGCGCCGGTCTACCGCGACCGCGTTCCGCCGGGCAGTGGACCAACAAGGTCGCTCCCCGCGCCTATCACCGCGACCTGTCCGAGGCCCGCATCGTCGGCTGTCCCGACCACTCCCTCGACGGCATGACCTTCGCCGAGGTGGCCGCCGAGCGGGGCACGACGCTCTGGAGACCTTCCTCGACCTGCAGATCGCCCACGGCAACGACCTGCGCTGGTACACGTGGTGGCCAACGCCGACCCGCGCCGCCTGGAGTGGATCATGGCCAACCCGGCCGCCATGATCGGCTTCTCCGACGCCGGTGCCCACCTGCGCAACATGGCCTTCTACAACTTCCCGCTCCGGATGCTGAAGCGGGTCCGCGACGCCGAGCGTTCCGGGCGGGCGTTCATGACCGTGGACCAGGCGGTGCACAAGCTGACCGCCGACATCGCCGACTTCCACCGGATCGACGCCGGCCGCCTGGAGGTGGGCTCGAGGGCCGACCTCGTGGTGATCGACCCCGCCAGGCTCGACGACACCGTCGAGGAGGTCCACGAGGCGCCCATGGAGGGCTTCGCCGGAGCTCAGCCGCCTGGTGCGACGCAACGACGACACGGTCAGGGCCGTGATGGTCAACGGCCGGATGGCCTTCGAGGCCGGTGTGCCGGCGCCGGATCTTGGCACGAGTCGCCGATACGGGTCGTTCCTGGCCCTCGGTGGGGCCCGCTCTGCATGAGTCCGCCGGCCACAGTCGCAGACACCGGCTCCGACGCGGTCGACGCCTACGTGGCCGAGCTCGAGGCCGGCGATGCCGACCGCCGCCGGGTGGACCGCATCGTGGAGCTCCGCGCCACGCTGGCCAAGGTCCTCCCCCACGCCGAGGAGTGCATCAAGTACCAGATGCCCACGTTGGTGCTGCACGGCAAGAACGTCGCCCACTACGCGGCGTTCGCCAACCACTACGGCTACTTCCCCGGCAGCGGGTCGGTGCTGGAACTGGTGGACGTGGGCGATTTCGATACCTCCAAGGGAGGTCTCCGAGTCGACTACGCCAAGCGCCTGCCGGTGGGGCTGGTCCGCCGGCTGGTCAAGGCCCGTCTGGCCGAGATCTCGGCCGTGACCGACGGAGAACGGCGCGAGTACTACCCCGACGGGGCGCTCAAGGCCGAGGGCCGCATGCGAGACGGTGATCTCCATGGCAAGTGGCGGTGGTACCGGGCCGACGGCTCGCTCATGCGCACCGGCCAGTTCGTCCGCGGTCAACAGACCGGTACGTGGACCACCTATGACCGGGCTGACGAGCCGACGAGGTCGACTACCTTCTGAGCCCACGGTCGCACGGGGTGCGGCCGAGGGAGGGAACCCCATGTTGAGTGTCGAACCAGCAGTGGCGACGCGTTCGGTTCGCCGCCGAGCGGCGGCGTTGGCGGCTCTGGCCGCGCTTTCGCTGGCCACCCTGGCCATGGTCGGCTGTTCGGGCAGCGACGACGCCACGGCGAGCAGCACCACCGGTACGCCCGACGAATCCGCCGGATCGGGATCGGTCGAGGGATCGCAGCGACCGGAGGGGCCGGAGGGGCCGGTCGCCGACCTTTCCGAGGAGCTCACGGGCGGTTCCGGTCCCTTCATCGGGGCCGCCACCGGCACCGAGGTGCCCGATGGGTACGTGGAGCAGGAGTTCGTGGCCACCGGCACGGCGACCGACTACGTGGCCCAGGGGGAGCTGGCCGCGGACGGCAACTGGACCCTCGCACCTGACACGTCGGCCGAGTACCGCACGAGGGTCCTCGTGCGGCGCCCGGCGGACCCGGCCGACTCGAGCGGCACGGTTGTGCTCGAGTGGCTGAACGTCAGCGGAGGCCTCGACGCCAACCCCGACTACGCCAGCCTCGAGGACGAGATCGTGCGGCAGGGCCACACCTGGGTCGGGGTCTCCGCCCAGCTGATCGGCGTCGAGGGCGGCCCGGTGCTGGTGGCGCCGCCCGGCGTGGAGGACATCGTGGGCAAGGGCCTGGTGGCCCTCGACCCGGACCGTTACGCGACGCTCGAACACCCGGGCGACGGCTACTCCTTCGACATCTTCACCCAGGTGGCCCGTGCCGTGCGCGAGGGTGGCGACGCCGTGGGAGGGGTCGAGCCCGAAGTGGTGCTGGCGGCGGGGGAGTCGCAGTCGGCCATCGCTCTCACCTCCTACTACAACGGCGTGCAGCCGCTCACGGAGGCCTTCGACGGGTTCCTCGTTCACAGCCGGGCCTTCGCCGCCCTGCCCCTGGTGGCGCCGGGTGAGTACGCGGACCTGGCCGGGGCGGTCACCTCCACACCGGAGGCCGTGCTGGTGCGCTCCGACCTGGCTGCCCCGGTGCTGGAGCTGCAGGCCGAGGGCGACGTGGTCGGTGTGCTGAACTCCGTGGCCGCCCGCCAGCCCGACACCGACAATTTCAGGCTTTGGGAGGTGGCGGGTACCGCCCACGCGGATGCCACACTTCTCGGCCCGGTGGCCGACTCGCTCGACTGCGGGGTGGCCATCAACGACGGGCCGATGCACGTGGTGGCCAAGGCCGCGCTTCGTGCCCTGGACGTCTGGGTCCGAACGGGCGAGGCGCCGCCGGAGGCCGAGTGGCTGGAGGTGACTGACGGGCCGACACCGGTGGTGACCCGTGATGCCGACGGCATCGCAGTGGGCGGCATCCGCACCCCGCCTGTCGACGTGCCCGTCGACGCCCTCTCGGGCGAGCCCGGCCCCAGCGACGACCTGATGTGCCTGCTGATGGGCTCGACCACACCTCTGCCGGAGGAGCGGATCGCGGTGCTCTACACCGACCCGGAGGACTACCTAGCGGTGTTCGACGGCGCTTCGGAGGCGGCGGTGGAGGACGGGTTCGTGCTGGAGGACGACCTCGACGCACTCACCGCGTTCGCCCAGCCGGAGCGCGTGGCGGGCTGAACCCCCCGGTCTCCACCGTGAGGCGCCACCGCACGGGCGTCGCACGCACCGTGGCGCGCAAAGGCGCTAAAGGCCGCTGCGGGCGAGCCGATCAAGGGTTGGAGCACGGGCGCCACCGGGTGCCCGCCCACCCCTACAGATCACAGGAGTCCTCTCGATGCACGGACACGACATCCCCGACACCCCCGAGGTGCGCGCCAAGATCGACGCGGCCCAGGCCGACGCACTCGAGCGGCTGGGAATCGACGCCCGGGTGGTGGCGGTCTCCGAGGACGGGTTCCGCTCGGCCGACGAGCTGGAGAAGTCCTTTGAGTGGTGGTACTTCGACATGCAGCTCGACGACGGCAGCACCCTCGTCGCCACCTTCAACACCAAGCCCAACACCGCGCCCGACGGACCGGTGGACCCCTCGGTGCTGATGATCTACCACGGCGCCGACGGCACGAAGATCCGCTCCGACCAGCGCTACCCGGCGGCCGAGTTCTCCGCCGACCGGGAACGCTGCGACGTGCAGATCGGGCCCAACACCGTCACCGGTGACCTGGCCGAGTACACGCTGCACCTGGAGGTCGACGGCGTGGTGGCCGACCTGCAGATCGTCCGCGGCGCCCCGTCATGGCGACCCGGGGCGGGGATCACCTACTTCGACTCCGCCCACGAGCAGCACCTCGGCTGGGTGGTACCGGTTCCCTACGGCACCGTGTCGGGCACGGTGACCGTCAACGGCGAGACCCGCAACGTGACGGGGTCGGGATACCACGACCACAACTGGGGCAACAAGGTCATGGACGCCGGCCTCGACCACTGGTTCTGGGGCCGGGCCCACATCGGTGACTACACCGTGGTGTACGTGCGCATGACCACCAAGGGCCTGTTCGGGATCGGGTGCGCTCAACATCCCGACCTTCCTGCTGGCCAAGGGCGACGAGGTGCTCACCGACGACATGCTGCCGCTGCGCCTGCAGACCTCGGGCGACGTGGCCGGCCCCGGCCACCAGCACTACCCGAGTGACCTCGTGTGGACCTGGCACACCGACGACGGCGACGTGACCATGAAGGTCACCAACGTGGAGATGATCGAGGCGCTCGACATGAACAAGCCGCGCCACGGCTTCGCCCAGGCCGTCCTCGGCCACTTCGAGCACCCGATGTACTACGACTTCAACGCCGACATGGAGCTGACCGTCGACATCAAGGGCATCAACGAGACCGTCAAGGGACGGACCCTGTTCGAGAAGATGATGTTCCGCTAGTCGGAGCTGTCGGCCCCAATAACGGCGTCGACCGCGGCGCCGTCGGAGCCGAGTGCCCGCCCGAGGGCCTCGGTCATGGAGGCCCGGTACGCCTTCATGCGGGGCTGGGCGGCCACGAGTTCGTCGGCGCCGTGGTACATCCCGGCCTCGGTGCGCAGCTCGCACTCCACGCCGGCCTCGCGGAGCCGGCGCGCGTAGTCGACGTCCTCGTCGTGGAACAGGTCCAGCTCACCCACCCCGATCCATGCCGGGGGCAGTCCCGAGAGGTCGTCGGTGCGCGCCGGCGCGGCATGGGTGCGCTCGTCGACCTGTCGGGGCGGCGCGCCCAGGTACGAGGTCCAGCCGAACCGGTTGGACTCCGGCGTCCAGACCAGCTCTCCGCGGCCGCCGTGGTCGGTGGCGAACACGGTGCGGTCATCGAGCATCGGGTAGTTGAGCATCTGGAAGCACACCGGCGGGCCGCCCTCGTCCCTGGCCCGCTGGCACAGCGCTGCGGCGAGGCCTCCGCCCGCGCTCGACCCGCCCACCGCGATGCGGGAGGGGTCCACGCCCAGCTCGGCCGCGTTGTGGTGGAGCCAGGTGAGCGCAGCCATGTTGTCGTCCATGGCGGCCGGGAAGGGGTGTTCCGGGGCGAGGCGGTAGTCGACGCTCACCACGAGGATGTCGAGCGTCTCGACCAGTCGAGAGCAGAGCCGGTGGTCCTGTTCCGGGCGGCCCATCACCATTCCGCCGCCGTGCAGCCACAGCAGCGCTCCTCCCGGACGGCTGCGGCCGGGGCGCTCGTAGACAAGCACCCTCGGGCCCGCCAGGCCCTCGGCGGTGGGGGGAACGAGCTGATCCCGCACGTCGGTGCCCGGAGGCGGCGGGGGCAGCTGGGACATCATGGCCCTCGACAGGGCAAGCGACCCGGCGCCCGTCATCCGGATGGGCACATAGAGCACCGGGTTGCGCAGTTCGGGGGCCACGGATTCCACCAGGGCGCGCCGGCCCCGGAACCACCGGACCAGGACTGCCATGCCCGCCGCCAACAGGGCGCCCAGGGCCAGACGTCCGATCGCTGTGCTCCGCTGGCTCATGTGCGCTCCCGTGTCGTCAGGCCCGCCCGGCGGCGGCCTCGTCGGCCCTGTTCCGCCCGGTCAGGCGGATCAGTTCTTCGTGCAGCTCGAACCAGACGGTGTGGTAGCTGTCGCGCAGCGGGTGGGCCACCATCTCCCGGTCGCCGGCGTCGATGGCGGCCAGGGAGCCCTCGAGTCGGTCCTGGTAGCGCCCGAAGCGCCCCTCGGCGGTGGCCACTGATTCGATGATGGGGACGATACCGGTGTGCACCTCGGTACGCAGCCGGATGACGACCGAGGCGTCGTAGTCGGCATCGCTGTGGTCGTTGGGGACTTCCCCGCTGTCGCAGGGCCGCATCTGCCATGCCACCACCACGGCCTTCAGGGCGGCGTTCAATTCGTGGAAGCCGCCCCAGTGGGGTTCGATCACCGGGGCCAGGCGGACCGAGTCCTCCACGTAGCGCGAATCCACCTGCTCGGCGGCCGCGGGCACGAGTCGCAACCGGTCGCCCGGAAGCTCCTGGGCCGACCCGGCAGCGATGAGCTCCGACAGCACCGCCACCACGTCGTCGAGGGCGCAGCCGAGGACCTCGGCCACCGTCGCCGCTCCGGCCGCCCCCTTGAGGGCCAGCACACGGGCGCAGGTGTCCGCCGTGGCCGGCTCTGTCGTCCCCGGTCCTGGCGTCCCCGAGCCTGCCGACCCCGACCCTGTCGCATCTGACCCTGCACCGCTCGGAGCACCCACATGCGCGGCATCCGTGTCGCGGTCGCGTTGCCAACGCCGCAGGATGCGGACCTCGTCCACCTCCATCTCCTCGGCGGGGTGGTCGCCCAGCAGCACGACACCGCGGTCACCGTCCACCGTGACCACCTCGCCGGAGCCGAACCTGCCGGCCGCGCACCGAGATCCCGTCGGCGAGCGACGGTGATGTCGGCGGCGCCCACCACCGCCGGCACGCCCCAGCTCCGGGCCACCACGGCGGCGTGGCTCACCAGGCCGCCCAGGGAGGTGACCAGGCCCGCCGCCTCGGCCATCCCGGCGATGTCGGCCGGAGAGGTCTCGCGTCGCACCAGGATCACCGATTCGCCCCGGGCGCCGGCCGCGATGGCCTCGTCGATCCCGGTGCACAGGCGACCCACCACACGTCCCGGCGAAGCGGCCAGGCCCGTGGCCAGCACCACGTGGTCCGGGTCATCGGCGGCCTCGGGATTGGTCATCCGGGGCGGGTCCTGCAGGATCTCGGCCACCGAATCGAGCGCCTGGGCGCGGGTCATCTCGAACGCCGGGTCATCCGCCAGGTCGATGGCGATGCGAAGGGCGGCCACCGGGCTGCGCTTGCCGCGACGGACCTGCAGCATCCAAAGGGTGCCGTCCTCGACGGTGAACTCGATGTCGGCCATGTCGGCCAGTTCGGCCTCGAGTAGGGAGGCGGCCGAGTCGAGCTGGTCGGCGACCTCGGGCCACAGCGAGCGCAGCTCGGCCACCGGCAGGGTGGAGTGGGTGCCGGCCACCACGTCCTCGCCCTGGGCCCGCACCAGGAAGTCGCCCACCAGTCCGGGAGCGCCGGTGGAGGGGTCGCGGGTGAAGGCCACCCCGGTCCCCGAACGGTCACCGAGGTTGCCGAAGGTCATCATCTGGATGGTGGCCGCGGTTCCCAGCGACCCGTCGATGCCCTCGATGCGACGGTAGGTGCGGGCGCGCTCAGATCCCCAGGAGGCGAACACGGCTGCGACTGCAGCTTTGATCTGCGCCCCGGGGTCATCGGGGATCTCGTAGCCCTCCTCGGCCAGCACCGAGCGCATGCGCCTCGTTGCCGCGGCCAGCGTGTCGCTGTCGAGGTGGCGGCCCTCCGTCGGCCCGAGGCAGTCCGCCGACACTCGTCTCACCAGGTCCTCCGGAACGCCGGACACGATGGTGGCGTAGGACTGGACGAAGCGTCGGGCGGTGTCCCAGCCGAACCACGGGTCTCCGGTGGCCTCGCCCAGGGCCTCGGCCACCTCGTCGGTCATCCCTGCGTTGAGCACCGTGTCCATCATCCCGGGCATGGATACGGGCGCTCCCGAGCGGATGCTCACCAGCAGGGGCATCGGCCCTGCGCCCAGCACCCGGCCCGTGGCGGCCTGGAGTTCGGCGATGCCGTCTTCCAGGGCGGAGTCCAGCTCGGGGAACCAACCGTCTGCCTCCACCCGCTTGCAGGCCTCGGTGGTGAGCACGAATCCGGGTGGCACCGGCAGGTCCATGGCCGTCATGCGCACCAGCGCCGCGCCCTTTCCTCCCAGCAACTGCTTGCGGTGCTCGGGGTCAAGGGCGACGGCGTCGGCGAATGAGTGGTGCCAGGCCGGGCTCACCGCTCCTCCCAACCCTGCAGCAGGTCTCTCACCTCGGCGGTGAACTCGGCCGCGGGTACGCCGTCGAAGGCGCGGTGGTCCCAGGTGAGGCTGAGGGTCAGCTCGGTGGTGCGGGCCGGCACGCCGTCGAGCCAGCGGGTGCCGTCGCGGAGCCGCCCCACGCCCAGGATGGCGGTGTTGGGTGGGTTGATGACCGGCGTGAAGGCATCCACCCCATACATGCCCAGGGCCGTGACGGAGAAGGTTCCGCCCTCCATGTCACCAAGGGCCAGTTGGCCCTCACGTGCGGCCTCGGCCAGGCGGGTGGTCTCGGCCGCCAGCTCGCCGATGGACAGGGTGTCGGCCCGGCGCACCACCGGCACCACCAGGCCGCCCGGGAGTGCCACCGCCAGTCCCACGTTGACCTCGGCAAGCAGGGCGAGTCGGCCCCCGGAGATCTGGCTGTTGACGAGGGGGTGGCGGCTCAGCGCCCGGGCTGCCGCAGCCACCACGTAGTCGGTGTAGCCGGGCCGCGCTCCGGGCTCAAGGGACGACCGGTGTGCCACCACCGCGTCCATGGTCACGTCCATGGTCAGGGTGAGCTGGGCCATCGCCTGCAACGACCCGTGCATCCGGGAGGCGATGGTGCCCCTCATGCCGGTCATGGGGATGCTCGAGGTCGGGGTCTGCAGCAGCGGTGCCTCGGCCGGCATGTTCGGCGTCGCGGTTGGTGCCTGGGCCGCGGATGTTGTCGCCGGGGCCGCGCCAGGCTGGGCCAGCTGCTCTCGCACATGGCGTTCCACATCCGCGCGGTCCACCCGGGTGCCGGGTCCCGACGGACGCACTCCGGCCGGATCCACGCCCAGCCGCTCGGCGCTCTGGCGGGCGGCCACGGTCACATCATGGGCGTCGACGGGGGAGCTGACGGGAGCGGGGGCGTTGGCTCCGGCCGCCAACACGTCCTCGGAGACGATCCGCCCACCGGGCCCGCTGCCCGTAACGGCGTGCAGGTCCACACCCTGTTGCGCTGCCACCCGGCGGGCGTTGGGAGACGCCGCCAGTCGGCCGGCGGGTGCCGTCGACGGCGCCGCACCGGGCGCGGCCACCACTGGTGGGGCGGGCGCGTCGCCGGTCGGGCGGAGCTGTGGCGGCACCGGCGGGGGAGTGGCCGGCGGCGGCCCGCCAGGCGTTGGCTCTCCGGGCACGGCCTCACCCGGCTGGAGGAACCACCCGATGCGCTCGCCGCAGGCGAAGGTCTCGTCCTCCTCGCCCAGGATGTGCAGGATGCCGGAGCTGCTGGCCTCCACGTCGCTGGAGACCTTGTCGGTCTCGATGGTCAGCACGGGTGTGCCCTGGCTCACCTCGGTGCCGTCGGCGACCAGCCACGCCACGATCGTGCCCTCCTCCATGGTGAGGCCGAGCTTGGGCATCTGGAACTCGACGGCCACGACTAGCCCGCCAGGCCCGGGTCGGTGCGGTCGAGCGTCCCGCGGATCTCCGCGGCGATGCGGTCCGCATTGGGCACGTACGCCGCCTCGAGTGCAGGACTGAACGGCACCGGGGCGAACGGCGCGCCGACGCGTGCCACGGGTGCGTCGAGGTGGTCGAAGGCGTGCTCCTGGATCTGGGCCGCGATCTCCGCTCCCAGCCCACCGGAGCGGACGGCCTCGTGCACCACGACCACCCGGTTGGTGCGGCGCACCGAATCCAGCACCGTGCCGAGGTCCATCGGGGCCACCGAGCGCAGGTCGATCACCTCGCATTCGATCCCCTCGGCGGCCAAGGTCTCGGCCGCGGCAAGTGCCTCGACGGCCATCTGGCTGTAGGCCACCAGGGTCACGTCGCGGCCGGCGCGGGTGATGGCGGCCGAGCCGATGGGAACCTCGTAGGGGTCCGTCGGCACCGGGCCCTTTCGGCCCAACATGCGCTTGTGCAGCACCACCACCACCGGGTTGTCGTCGCGCACGGCGGCGATGAGCAGGCCCTTGGCGTCGTGCGGTGTCGAGGGCATCACGCACCTTGAGCCCGGGGACGTGGCAGAGCATCGCCTCCAGGCTCTGGCTGTGCTGGGCGCCGTGCGGACAGGCCGGCACCGCCCATGGTGGTGATGGTCATCGGCAGCGACGCGTTGCCGCCGAACATGTACTTGCAGCTTGGCCGCCTGGTTGGCGATCTGGTCCATGGCCACCAGCACGAAGTCCATGAACATCAGGTCCACCACGGGGCGCAGGCCCACCACCGCGGCGCCGATCCCCAGGCCGATGATGGCCTGCTCGGAGATGGGCGTGTCCACCATCCGCTCCTCGCCGAAGTCGTCCACCAGCCCGTCGAAGCTGTGGAACACGCCACCGGTGCGCCCCACGTCCTCGCCGGCCACGAACACGTCGGGGTCGGCCTCCATCACCTGGTGCAGGCCCTCGGTGAAGGCGTGCAGGTACGACAGCTCGCCGCTCGGCGGCGTTCATCGCGCCCCCTCGGTGTAGACGTTGTCGAGGAGGCGGTCCACCGACGGTTGGGGACTGGACTCGGCGAACTCGATGGCTGCGTCCACCTCGGCGGTCACCTCCTCGTGGGTGCGGCTCAGCTCGGCCTCGTCGGCCACACCCTTGGACACCATCCGGTGTTCCAGGGAGGCGATGGCGTCACGGCTCGCGCCACTCGGCCACCTCGTCGTCGCTGCGGTACTTCATGCCCAGGGTCTGGATGCCGTGGTGGTTGAAGTAGCGGTAGGTCTTGCACTCCAGGAACGAGGGGCCCTTGCCGGCCCGGATCTTGCGGAGCGCCTTGGCCGTGGCCTTGTAGACCGCCACCGCGTCCATGCCGTCCACGACCTTGCCCGGCATGCCGTAGGTGGCGGCGCGTTCGACCACGTCGTCGATGGCCATGGTCCGAGAGCGGGGTGTGTACTCGGCGTACTCGTTGTTCTCACATACGAACAGCACCGGCAGCTTCAGCGCGGCGGCCATGTTGGCGGCCTCGTGGAAGGCGCCGATGTTGGTTGCGCCGTCACCGAAGAACACCACGGACACGGTGTCGTTGCCGCGGTACTTGTTGGCGAACCCGGCGCCCACCGCGATGGGGACGCCACCGCCGACGATGCCGTTGGCTCCCAGCATGTTCAGATCCAGGTCGCAGATGTGCATGGAGCCGCCCTTGCCCTGGCAGTACCCGGTGGCCTTGCCCATGAGCTCGGCCATCATCCGGCCCAGGTCGCCGCCCTTGGCCACCAGGTGCCCGTGGCCGCGGTGCGTGGAGCTGATCTGGTCGTCGTCGCGCAGCGCCACGCTGACTCCGGCCGCCACTGCCTCCTGGCCGACGTAGAGGTGCACGAACCCGGGGATCCTGTTGGCCTCGAACAGCCGGCCGGCCGCCTCCTCGAACAGGCGGATCCGCAGCATCCGACGATGCAGGTCCTTCACGATGTCGTCGTCGAGCTTCAAGTCCACTCCGGTCTCCTCGGCACGGGAATCGATCCCGGCGTATTCGCGTTCACGATGATGCTCCCATGGCCCAGCGGATGGCGCGCCGTAGGAGCTCGCGGTACTGCTCGTTCTCCCACGAGCATCGGTCCACCTCGGGCCACCAGTCCTGCAGCGGGGCCATGTCGTGATGCCCCCGGCAGTGCCCGAGCGTGTTGTAGAGAACGGCCCCACGGCCGAGCGGCCGTAGGTACTGCACCAGGTGCTCGCCGTCGCCGCCGGTCCAGTCCGACTCCGCGAACCCTTCGGCGGTGCCCTTCCAGTTGGTGTGCAACAGCGGCGTCAGCGCCCCGCGGTCGGCGTGCTCCATCAGGTACAGCTCGTCGGTGGTCTCGAACTCCCCGATGCCGGCCACCAGCCAGTGCTCGGGTGCGGCGTTGGCCACGGTGAAGGGCGCGATGCGCGGGTGGGCCACGAACTGGCCGCCGAGGGTGTCGGCGAAGGTGGGGAAGCAGCGGGGGATCTCCACGCCGTTGGGGTCGGGGATGGTCGAGGGCGGAGTTGGTGGCGTGCAGGGCGACCAGTCGTCCGCTGTCGGCCACCCACGAGCGCAGCGACTCCTGGGCCTCCGGCGACGGGCGCACGTCGCAGGTGTAGGCGACGATCAGGTCGGCTGCGGCGAGGGTCTCGGTGTCCTCCCAGTCGGAGTGCACCGACACGCGGAGCTGTTCGTGCTCGGCCAGCAGGCCCAGCAACTCGAGGCGGGCGAAGTCGATGTCGTGGTACTTCCCGCCCGCGACCAGGCAGGCCTCCACCCGTCTGGGATGCCCCCCGGCCATCTCAGTAGTCGACGCGCTTGAGGAAGCCGCCGTCGACGGTGAGGTTGGTGCCGTTCACGTGTGCGGCTGCATCGCCGGCCAGGAACGCCACGGCGTTGGCGATGTCGGTGGTGTTGCCGATGCGGCCGGTTGGGTGCGCCGCCACGGTGGCCTCGTAGAACTCGGGCTTGGCGCTCTGGATGTTGTCCCAGTCGCCGCCCTCGACGAACACTGGCCCGGGTGAAACCACGTTGCAGCGGATCCCCTGGGCACCGAGCACCTGGGCCTGGCCGAGGGTCCAGTTGGTGACGGCGGCCTTGAAGGCGCTGTAGCTGCCCGAGCCCGACCCGAAGTGTTCGGCCGCCGCGGTGGTGCCGATGCTCACCACGGCACCGCCTCCGTCCGCGGCGAGGGCATCCTTGGCCGCGGCAACACCGCCCACCAGCGACACGAGGTCGATCTCGAAGTTCTTCTGCCACTCGGACAGCACCTTCTGGGGCTTGCCCGAGGTGTTGTGCACGTAGATGTCGATCCCGCCGAGGGCCTCGGCGCTGGACGCGATCCACGCCTCGAGCGAGGAGAGGTCGGCGGCGTCCACGGTCCCGCCCACCACCTTGGCGCCTTCGGCGGCCAGAGCGGACAGCTCCTCGACCGCGGTCTCGACGTCATCGGCGCTGCGGGCGCAGATCGCCACCGAGGCGCCCTCGGCCAGCAGCGTCTCCGCGATGGCCCGCCCGATGCCCTTGGTCGAGCCCGTGACCAGTGCCCGCTTGCCGTTGAGTCCGAGGTCCATGCGTTGCGCTCCGATAATTGATCGAGTGGTTAGTTATTCCAGCACCGCAGCGGCGCCTCGGCAATCCCGCCGCCTGCCCGGGCCGGTGTCGTCGGGTGCTGACGGGAGTCCGGGGCGCGTCAGCGTGCGTCAGCGTGGAACGTCGGTCCAGGGAATCCCCTTGTCCACCCGGGGCTCCCCGGGCAGGCCGAGAACGCGCTCGCCGATGATGTTGCGCTGGATCTCGTCCGACCCTCCGGCGATGCGGTAGCCCGGCGCGCCGAGCAGGTGCTCGCCCCACTCCCAGGTACCCCACTCCGAGGTGCCCCGTTCGCCGGTGTCGGCACAGATGCGGGGGCCGAGCAGGCGGGCCGCCACCTCGCCCAGCAGCGTCAGGCCCTCGGTCCACATGAGCTTGCCGAGCGATCCCTCGGGCCCGGGGGTGCCGTCGCGGGCCAGTTCGGCCGCGCGCTGGTTGAGCATGGCCTCGACCTGCTTGTGCACGTACACCGCCATCAGGTCCTGGCGCACGAGCGGGTCGTCGGTGACGCCGAGGGCCCGGGCGGTGGCCAGCAGTTGTGACCAGCGGCCACCGGGGCGGTCGGCGCCGGCGGAGCCGCTCTCGTCGCTGTGGTCGCGCTCGAAGCCCAGGGTCGTCAGCGACACCTTCCAGCCGTCGCCCACCTCTCCCAGGCGCATGGAGTCCTCCAGGCGGCAGTCGGAGAAGAACACCTCGTTGAACGACGTCCCACCGCTCATCTGGCGTATCTGGCGCACCTCGATGCCCGCCGCGTCCATCGGCACCAGGAACGCGGTGAGCCCCTTGTGCTTGGGGGCGGTGACGTCGGAGCGGGCGATGAGCAGGCCCCACTGGCAGAACTGGGCGCCGGAGGACCAGACCTTCTGTCCGTTGATCACCCACTCGTCGCCGTCGCGCTCGGCGCGGCAGGCCAGCCCGGCCAGGTCTGACCCGGCGCCGGGCTCGGAGAACAGCTGGCAGCACAGCTCGGTGGCCGACAGGAAGGAGGCGACGAAGCGCTCCTTCTGCTCCTCGGTGCCGAAGACGCCGACGGTGGGGGAGATGAGGTCGGTGGTGACGCTGAAGGACTCGTGGCCCGACGGCACCCGGTAGTTGCGCTCGAGGGCGCCGAAGGCCCGGGCGTACTCCTTGCCCAGGCCGAGGCCCCCGAAGGCCGGGTCGCCGGTGATGGCGTGGAAGCCCTCGGTGGCCTTGAGCCGGTGCCAACGCTGGGCGTCGGCGAGCACGGCCTGTTCCTCCTCGAAGGACAGGTCGTGGAACACCGCCACGTTGAACCCAGACACGTTTGACACGGCCTCGTTGGACACAGCCCCGTCGGACCCGCGGCGCTCCGGGTCTGCGTCGCCGGCGGCACCGCCCGGCTCCCCGGAGGTGTCGTCGAGGGGCTCGCCGTGCTCGGCCAGCCAGGCCGCAACGCGCCGGGTGAACTCCTCGAGCGATTCAGAACCCGTTGACTCCGCCCTACCCGTGTCAGACACGGCGACAAATTAACCGCTTGGTAGGTAAATGGGGAAAGGCGCGCCCTACCATCGGGCCGTGGCATCCAGGACCCCGCGGCTCGGCCGCCCGCCGGCATCGGACTCGGCGGAGACCCGCAGCCGGCTGCTCGACGTGGCCCGCGGTTGCTTCGCCGACCACGGCTTCGACGGCACCACCAACCGGATGCTGGCCAAGGAGTCGGGGATCACCACCGGCGCCATTTACCACTACTTCGATTCGAAGCTGGACATCTACGCCGCGGTGCTGGTCGACGTGCAGGAGCGCGTCTACCACCGCTTCGCCGAGGCCGAGGCGTCGGCCGACACGTTCAAGGCCAAGCTCCAGGCCGTCTACGAGGTGGCCCACGAGCTGAACCGCAGCGACCCGACGGTGGCCAGGTTCCTGGGCTCGTCGCGGATCGACCGCCAGCGCCATCCGGAGCTGGCCAGCAGGCTGGGCGCCACCGACACCCGCGGCGAGGGCTTCTTCGAGGGCATCGTCGAGCGGGGCATCGAGACCGGCGAGGTCGCCGCGGCCGACCGCGACGCGGTGCTGGGCTGCATCCGGGCGTTCAACGTGGGCCTCACCGACGGCCTCTCGGGTGACCACCGAGAGCACCGCGCCGCCATCGACGGCTTCATGTTGGTGCTCGACGGTTACGTCGCGAGGAATTAACCAAGCGGTTAGTATCTGGGCTCCACGGCCGAACGGCCGATCGGCACGGCCACAGTGGCCGTGGGAACAGGGGGCAGTACACATGGGTCAGCTCGACGGACGGGTCGCATGCATCACCGGCGGAACCCGAAGCATCGGCCGCGCCGTGGCCGAGGCGTTCCTGCGCGAGGGCGCGAACGTGGTGGTCAACGGCAAGGACCCCGAGAAGGGCGCCACCGCGGTGGCGGAGATGGGCGGGGGCGACAACGTCCACTTCATCCAGGGCGACGTCTCCAAGAAGGAGGACTGCGAGGCCCTGATCCAGGGGACCGTGGACCACTTCGGCCGCATCGACATCCTGCACGCCAACGCGGGCGGGGTGCAGGGCCCGGGCCCGGTCACCGACGTGACCGACGAGGACCTGCAGGCCACCTTCGAGTGGAACTTCTGGCACACGCTGTGGACCATGCGTGCCGCGCTCGGCCACATGATCCCCCAGGCGTCGGGGCGCATCATCGCCACCTCCTCGGTGGAGTCCAAGCGGGGGACGCCGGGACTGTTCCCCTACAGCGTGAACAAGGCGGCCATCAACGCCTTGGTGCGCTCGGCCGCGCAGGAGGTCGGTCCGCTCGGCATCACGGTCAACGCCATCGCTCCGGGAGCGATCGAGACGGACGCCATGCGCGACGCCGCCCCCGCCGCGGCGGAGGCCATGGGCATGACCTATGAGGCGCTCAAGGAGATGTTCGCCTCGGGTTCGGCCATCAAGCGGCTCAACCTGGTGGACGAGGTCGCTGCGGTGGCCCTACTGCTGGCGTCCGACGCCGGCGCCGGCATCACCGGCACCACGCTGTCGGTGGACGGCGGTACCGCAACCTTCTGACCGGGACCGTCTGACTGCCATCTTCTGGCCGGGACCGTTCCCGAGGGGTGCGTCTGCCTCACGGCGGCGCACCCCTTGCGCTTCCGGGTTCAGTTCATCAGTGTCCGTCCGGGTGCCGGGCCCTGTTGGTGTCACACCTCCCTGGAAGGGTGCTGTGTGGGGGATGCGCGGCACGGTGAGTGGGGCGTCAAGAAGCCATTGACACCCGCCCCATGTCAAGGGAGAATTGACATGGAATGGCGAGTCGATCGGCGGGCACTGAGACATGGTGTCAGCCGGGCGGAGATTGTCCATGCCCTCGATCACCAGCTTGCAGTCAACAGTGATGACGAGACTGTGCTCGTGGTGGGGGCGGACCCGACTGGTGCCCTTGTCGAGTTGGTCGTGATCGATGGCAACAGGGTCATTCATGCCATGCGACCGGCCCGACGGGCTTTCGAAAGCGTGTGGGACTGAGCGATTGACGAACGAGTACGGCCAAGGAGGACCGATGGTGACGCAACGGAAGACCCGGGTTACCGCAGAGAACGTTGAGGAGTGGTTGGATGCGCTGGACAAGGATCCTGACTTCCGGCTGAAGGACGCGGCCCCCCTGCGAGTGATCATCGAAGCGCGTGAGCGTGTCGAGAACGCCGAGGAGCTTTTGGTCGAGTCGGTGCGTGAGGCACGGGCCGCAGGAATGAGTTGGGCTGAGATCGGTGTGGCCTTGGGCGGCGTCTCCAGGCAGGCCGCGGAGCAGCGCTTCGGCTGACGCCACCTTCTGACTGAGACCGTTCTTGAGGGGTGCGTCTGCCTCACGGCGGCGCACCCTTTGCGCTTCTGGGTGGAGTCATCCGCCGTGGTGGCGATCACACCAGGCCGGCTATGGGCCCTTCCGGGCGGCTTCGATGGTGGCGATGTCGATCTTGTTCATCTCCATCATCGCCTCGAAGGAGCGCTTCGCCGCGGCAGGGTCCGGGTCGGAGATGGCGTCCAGGACGGCGCGCGGGGTGATCTGCCACGACACGCCCCACTTGTCCTTGCACCACCCGCACGCACTCTCCTCGCCGCCGTTGTCGACGATCGCGTTCCACAACCTGTCTGTCTCGACTTGGTCATCGGTGGCGATCTGGAACGAGAACGCCTCGTCGTGAGCGAACGCCGGTCCACCGTTCAGGCCGACACAGGGAATGCCGCACACCGTGAACTCCACCGTGAGGACATCGCCGACGTGACCGTCGGGGTAGTCGCCCGGGGCACGCAGGATCGTGCCGACGGCGCTGCCCGGAAAGGTATCGGCGTAGAACCGTGCTGCGTCGGCCGCCGTCCCGTCGTACCAGAGACAGATTGTGTTCTTGTTCATCACGGCGTTCTCCTTGCCGGCCGGGGGCCAGCCGTTACGCATACTGGTGCCCCACACTTCCGACGATCCTGCCAGACCTCGCGGTCGTCGGTACGCCTCAGGGGGAAGCTGCATAGGCTCGTACGAGTAGCGGCCAGCGGACGGTGCCCGTGGCCAGCGTTTCACCCAGCCGCAGCGCGGGCGGCGAGCCGCGGTCGCACCCTGCGACCCCTGAGCCCTGAGGGCGACGACAACCGAGGACGACCATGCCTGACGCCAAACCCACACGCGACGTGAAGCTGCTGGCCGGCGGCAACCCGCAGATCCCGAAGGGGGACGGCGATGAACCCGTTCAGGCGTACATCGCGGCGATGCCCGAGTGGAAGGGCGAGATCGGCCGGCACCTCGATGACCTCGTCAACGAGGTCGCCCCCGAGGCGTGCAAGGCCATTCGCTGGAACTCCCCTTTCTACGGTGTCGAGGGCAACGGCTGGTTCCTCAGCTACCACTGCTTCACCAAGTACCTGAAGCTCACCTGGTTCAATGGCGCGGACCTCGAGCCACCACCTCCGCTGGACGCCAAGGCAGAAGGTGTCCGCTACTTCCACATCGCCGAGAACGACGATCTCGATGACGACCAGCTCCGGGACTGGATTCGCCAAGCAGCAGCGCTTCCCGGCGATGAGACCCTGTTCTGAGCAACCGGCTTCTGAGCGACCGGCTCTCTGACGTGATGATTAGGCTCCGACTCCATGACCGACGACACAGCTCCGCCCACCACCATGTGTGACATCGGCGTCGCCATGTTCTCCGTGGCCGATCAGGATGCGGCTCTCGCCTTCTACACCGGCAAGCTCGGTTTCGAGGTTCGCTCCGACACCCGATTCGGCGACAACGACGAGATGCGCTGGCTCGAGGTGGCGCCGCCCGGATCACACGCGCGGTTGGCCCTGAATCCTCCGATGGGTGGCGAGCCGGGAGGTGGTTCGATCGGTGTCGAGACCCCCGACGTTCTCGGCGAGTACCAGAGGTTGAGCGCCATCGGCGGCATCGACCTCGATTCCGAGCCGATGCGGTCGCCCGGCGCTCCGCTGTTGTTCATGATGCGCGACCCCGATGGCAACCACATCGCGGTGGTCGAGCCGGACCCCACCGCCTAGACGACCTACCGCAGGGTCGAGCACGAGGGTTCGTTCGGTTAGGACTCTTCAGTGGGAGTCGGGCTCGGCGATGCGGTGATGCGCGATCTGGGGGGCGGCCACCCAGCCGGCGAGCTGGGGGTCGCACTCGCGCAGCTCGCCCTCGATCCACGAGCCGTCGGGGCGGAAGCGGCCCCAGTGCTCACCCGAGGTGACCTTGATGACCACCTCGCCGTCGAGCTCCCCGTCGCGTTCGTGCAGCGCACCGGTGAGCGGGTGCATCAGCCCCTTCACCGCCCGGCTCCCGACTTCTCGCCGACGTACTGCGAGAGCTTGTCGTGCAGCCAGCGGATCTTCGACTCCTGGTAGTTGCCGAGGACCACGCCTGTTCGCCGGGTGGTCTCGAGGCCCTGTTGCACCCGGGCCATGTTGAACAGGTCCTGGTTGAAGACCTTGCCCAGCATGCCCAGCTCCGGTGCCTCGATGAACGACTCGTCCTCACCGAGGAAGTGCACGGGTACGTTCGGCGGGCGCTCGCCGTCGAAGGGTGCCAGGAAGAGGCACTCCATGATCGAGCTGCGGTGGTCGTCGCCGTTGGGGCGGAACCGGTAGACGATGCGGTTGAAGGCGCCCCAGGGGTGGAAGTTGGGGAACACCGTGTAGTCGATGCTGTCCATCAGTTCGGCGTCGGACATCTCGTCCACCCGGTCACCGGCCACGGGCCGCCAACGGTCGCGGCTCGCCTCGGCGCCCACGGCACGCATCGACTCGTCCTCGCCCACCGGCATCGGCGACGGGTCGTCGATGCGGGTGTCGGTCATGGCCCGCATCATCTCGTCCTGGGTCGGGGTCCAGTCCAGCAGCGGGCTGGGCGTGCCCCCGGCGGTGATCACCCGGGCGAAGTTGTCCCAGATGTCGACCTGGCTGTTGGTGTCGCCCAGGTAGGGGAGGATCTGCGGGTGGGTGGCGCCCACGTGGAACGCCTCGCAGAAGGCCTCCTGGGCCACCTTCCAGTTGGCGTGGATCACCTTGGCCACATGGGCCCCGGTGTAGCGGTTGGCCAGGTCCCAGTCCTCGAACTGCTCGACGATGCCGCCCAGGAAGTCCTCGAGCGGTTCGGCGTCGGGGTCGGGGTTGACCATCACGAACCCGGCCCAGGTGCCCACCCGGCACTCGGGCAGCGAGAACTCCTCGGGCTCGACGTGCTCGAAGTCCCAGCTGGCCGGGATCGAGCGGAGCCTGCCGTCGAGCTCCCAGGCGAAGCCGTGGAAGGGGCAGCGGATCTGGCTGCAGCGCCCGTCGTGGTCCTTGAGTCGACGGCCGCGGTGCAGACACGCGTTCGGGTAGGCCTTGATCTCATCGGGTGCGGTGCGGATGACCACGAAGGAGTCACGCACGATCTCGTAGATGACGTAGTCACCCACCTCGGGGATGTCGGACTCCCGGCAGGCGAACTGCCACACCTTGGACCACAGGTGCTCGACCTCGAGCTCGTGGAACTCCCGGGAGGTGTAGTGGGCCACGGGCACGTCGTCGGAGCCGAGGTACTTCGGTGACTCGAGGCGCAGCACGTCGGGCACCTTGTGGGTGTCGGTGTCGAGGAGCTGCTGGTAGGTGATGCCGGGGGAGCGGGCCGCCGCGCCGGGTGGCGCCGCAGCGCTCACCGGACGTCCTTGGGGTCGTAGTTCACCGCACGGTGGGTGCGCCCGCCGGCCACCAGGATGAGCTGGCCGGTCACCCAGGCCGCCGCGTCCGAGGCCAGGTACACCACGGCGCCGGCGATGTCGTCGGGTGTGCCGGCCCGCCCGAGGGGGACCGAGGCCACGATCTCGTCGATCTTGCGCGGGTTGGAGGCGAGGGTGGTCTTGAACGCCTCGGTGAGCACCGGGCCCGGGGCCACGGTGTTGACCCGGATCCTGGGTGCCAGCTCGAGGGCCAGGGTCTGGGACATGTTGTTCATGCCGGCCTTGGCCGCGCCGTAGGGGCCGGTCATCGGCGCACCGCGGGTGCCCGCGCCGGAGGAGATGTTGACGATCGAGCCGCTGTCGCCCATGTAGTGCGCGGCGGCCTTGCAGCCCTGGAAGGCCGAGGTGAGGTTCAGCTCCAGCTGGGCCCGGAAGGTGTCGTCGGGGGTCTCCACCAGCGGGCGGGTCTGGTGGTCATCGGAGCCGCCCACGTTGTTGACCCAGATGTCGAGGCGGCCGAACTCCTCGGTGGTGCGCCGGCCGATCTCCTCGGAGAAGTCCCGGATGTCACCGGCCGCGATGAGCGCCCGGCGGCCCCGTTGGCGGACTCCCTCGGCGGTCTCGTCCAGGTCGTCCTTGCGGCGGGCGTTGAGCACGACGTCACAGCCGAAGTCGGCCAGCCCCCAGGCGATCCCCCGGCCGATGCCCTGTCCGGAGCCGGTGACCACGGCCACCCGGTCCGTCATGTCGAACGCTTCGCGCAGCCCCATTCGGCAGAAACTAACTCAGCGGTTAGTTTTTCGCACATGGCCGAGAAGCGTAAGACCTTCTGTCGGGTCTGCCATGCGGCATGCCCGATGGAGGTCGAGGTCGAGGGGGGCACACGGGTGCTCTCGGTCGCCGCGGACCGCTCCGACCCGCTCTTCGGCGGCTACACCTGCATCAAGGGCCGCCAGCTCGCCGACCAGCACCACCACCCCGACCGGCTGCGCTCGTCGCTGCGCCGCACCGCCTCGGGTTTCGAGCCCGTGGCGTCATCGGTGGCGCTGGACGAGATCGCGGCCCGCATCGCCGACATCGTGGCCGAGCACGGCCCCCGGGCCGTCGCCAGCTACACCGGCACCGGCGCCTTCCAGAACTCCACCTCGGTGCCGGTCACCTCGGCCTGGCACGCCGGGTTCGGGTCGCCCAGCTTCTACACCTCCATCACCATCGACCAGCCCGCCCACCGCGCCGCCGGGCTGCGGATGGGCACCTGGGAGGCGGGGTGGGACAACTTCACCGACGCCGATGTGTCCCTCGCCGTGGGCTACAACCCGCTGGTGTCGAGCTACGGCCCCGCCGGTGGGCTGCAGGGGACCGACCCGTTCGTGAAGCTGCGCCAGGCCCGCGCCCGGGGCCTGAAGCTGATCGTGCTCGACCCCCGCCGAACCGAACTGGCCGCGGCGGCCGACGTGTGGCTGCAGGTCCAACCCGGTGAGGACCCGACCCTGCTGGCCGGGATCATCCGGCACATCCTCACCAACGACCTGCACGATCGCGGAGTTCTGCGGTCGGTGGGTGGACGGTGTGGACGCGCTCGCCGCCGCGGTGGAGCCGTTCACGCCGGACTACGTGGCCGATCGGGCGCGGGTGCGCGGCCGAGGACGTGGTGGCCGCGGCCGAGCTGTTCGCCGCCGGCCCGCGCGGAGCGGCGGGAACGGGCACCGGACCCAACATGGCGCCGCACTCCATGCTCACCGAGCACCTGACCCTGGCGCTCAACGTGCTGTGCGGCCGGGTGCGTCGGGCGGGGGAGACCCTCGAGAGCGGGGCCTTCCTCACCCCGGGCGACACACGGGTGGCCCGGGTGATCGCACCCGGCGATCCCGCGCCCGGCGCCGCGCACCGCATGGGCGGGCTGTCGGGCATGCCCGGCGAGATGCTCACCAACCGGCTGCCCGAGGAGATCCTCGAGCCCGGCGACGGGCAGGTGCGGGCGCTGGTCGTGTCCGGCGGGAACCCGGTGGTGGCCTTCCCCGACCAGGCGCTCACCGAGAAGGCCCTCGCCTCGCTCGACCTGCTGGTGGTGATCGACCCCCGCATGACCCCCACCGCGGCGATGGCCGACTACGTCATCGCCCCGCGCCTGGAGCTGGAACGCGCCGATGTGCCCCACATCATGGACAGCCGCATCCCCGGCGGTCTACAGCAACTACACGCCCGCGGTGCTGGACGCTCGAGGACGACCTGGTGAGCGAGTGGGAGGTGTTCGCGGGGATCGCGGCCCGCAACGGCACCGAGATAGAGCTGCCCGGCGGGCCGATCCCCCACGCCGACGGCCAGGTCGATCCGTCGGTGGACGACGACATGATCCTGGACCTCGTCTATGCGAAGGCACGCATGCCCATGCAGGAGATCCGGGCCAACCGCGGTGTCATCCACGATGACGACCGGGTGCGGGTGGTCGAGGCCGACGACTCCGACACCGCCCGCTTCGACGTGGCCCCGGGCGACGTGGTCGCCGAGCTGGCCACGGTGCGGGCCGAGTCCGCCGGGGTCGACGTGCTGGCAGGTTTCGACGCCGAGGCGTTCCCGTTCCGACTGGTGAGCCGGCGCATGAAGCACGTCATCAACTCCCTCGGCACCGAGCTGCCGCGCCTGGCGAAGGTGGGCACCACGAACCCGGCCTTCATCCATCCCGACGACCTGGTCGCCCTCGGCGTGGCCGACGGCGACCTGGTCCTCATCGAGTCACCCCACGGTGAGGTCACCGGGGTGGCCGCCGCGGCCGACGACGTGAAGCGGGGCGTCGTCTCGATGTCGCACGCCTGGGGTGGGGCGAGCGGCGTCGTGACCACGTCGGCGACCACGACGTCCGCACGCACGGGGTGCCCACCAACCGGCTGGTGTCGGTCCACGACGGGTTCGACCCCATCACGGGCATGGCCGTGCAGAGCGCCATCCCGGTGCGGATCGGCCCGGCGCCGGTGGACCGTTCACCCGCGAACCCGACGGGGGCGGCTGATGCAGGCCGCGCTCATCGACGGTGCCCACAGCCTGGCGCTGCGCGAGTTCCCCGAGCCGACTCCCGCCCCTGGTGGCGTGGTGGTGGACGTGGCGTTCTGCGGGATCTGCGGCACCGACGTGCACGCCTATGACTCGGGCCGTCCCTACCGTCCGGCGGTGTGCGGCCACGAGTGGACCGGCACCGTCTCCGCGGTCGGCGGCGACGTGTCGGGCGTGGGTGAGGGCGACCGGGTGGTGGTGGGCGTGCCCGAGCCGTGTGGTCGCTGCGCCGCCTGCCGGGCGGGCAACACCGAGCACTGCATGACCGTGGTCGACACCGTGCACGGCCGCGACCCCGGCGCACCACCCCACGGCGGCTTCGCCCCGCGCATCGCGGTCCCCGCCGGCCGGGTGGTGGCCGCCCATCCGGCGCTGGACGACGAGACCCTGGCCCAGGTGGAGCCCGTCACCGTGTCGTTGCACGCCGTCAACCGCAGCGGCCTGCGCGAGGGCGACACGGCCGTGGTGTTCGGTGCCGGGCCGGTGGGGCTCACCACCATGCAGTGCGCGGCCGCGGCCGGCGCCGCCCAGGTGCTGGTGGTGGAACCCGACGACGCCCGCCGGGCCCTGGCCCTGTCGCTGGGCGCCACCGCCGTCGGCCACCCCCGAGGGTGCGGCCGACCTGGTGGCCGAGCACACGGGCGGGCTCGGCGCAGACGTGATCTACGAGTGCGTCGGCAGCGGCGAGGTGCTGGGCGCCGCGGTGGGCCTGGGCCGTCGCGGGGCCACGGTCTGCCTGGTCGGCCTGGCCGGTGGGGCCACCACGATCGAGCCGGGCGAGTGGCTGCGCCGGGAGATCACGGTCACCGCCGCCCTCGGCTACCTGCACCACGAGTTCACCGACGCCATGGACCTGCTCGCCGACGGCGCGGTCCGGGTCGGTCCGCTGCACACCTCGACCACCCGCCTCGACGGGCTCGCCGGTGTGCTCGAGGACCTGGCCACCCACACCGGCACCCAGATGAAGGTCCTGGTGAATCCCCGATGGGGTTGAGGTCGTAGTTTCCAGTCCACCCGAGGCAGGCCCCGGAGGTCACATGCCGACACGAACACCGACAACGCAGCGAGTGCCCATCAAGGAGGGCCTGTTCACCTGGCCCAGCGAGGCGCCCGGTCCTGCTGGGCAGCCGCTGCACCGACTGCGGCAACCACACGTTCCCGGTGCAGAACGACTGCCCCCGCTGCAGCGGCGACTCCACCGAGACCGTCGAGCTGGGCCGCACGCGGCACGTTGTGGACCTGGACGATCCAGGACTTCCCGCCCAAGGCGCCGCCGTATCGCGGGCAACGTCGATCCGGACACCTACCAGCCGTTCGGGGTCGGCTACCTGGAGATGGACGGCAAGCTGCTGGTGGAGTCGCGACTCACCCTGGCCGATCCCGACGAGCTGGAGATCGGCATGGAGATGGAGCTGACCGTCGACCCGCTCTACGTGGACGACGACGGCAACGAGGTGGTCACGTTCGCGTTCGGCCCGGTCGGCGGACTCGGCGGGTCGGCAGCGCAGCGGCGCAGGAGGTGGGTCATGACCGACGACGTTGCGATCATCGGCATCGGGATGCACGAGTTCGGCCGTCACGACGGCGTGGAGGGCATCGACCAGGGAGTCGTTGCCGTGCGCCGGGCGTTGGCCGACTCCGGGCTGGCCTGGGGCGACATCGAGTTCGCCTTCGGTGGCAGCCAGGCCGCCGGCGCGGCCGACGTGATGGTGTCCAAGCTGGGCCTCACCGGTCTGCAGTTCATCAACGTGTCCAACGGTTGTGCCACCGGCGGCTCGGCGCTGTTCTCGGCCTATCAACTCGATCCAGTCGGGCATGTTCGACCTCGGCATGGCCGTCGGCTTCGACAAGCACGAACGCGGCGCGTTCCGGGTCGACCTGAAGGAGAACGGGCTCGAGGAGTGGTACGGCGACTCCGGCCTGGCGCTCACCACGCAGTTCTTCGGCATGAAGATCAACCGCTACATGCACGACCACGGCATCACGAACGCCAGCCTGACCAGGGTGGCCAACAAGGCGACGCGCAACGGTGCGGTCAACCCCATGGCGTGGCGCGACAAGGAGCTGAGCGAGGAGGAGATCGCCAACTCGCCGATGGTCGCCTGGCCCCTCACCCAGTACATGTTCTGCTCGCCCGGCGAGGGTGGAGTGGCGCTGATCCTGTGCCGGGGCGACAAGGCCAAGGAGCTCACTGCGAGAACCCGATCTACCTGCGTGCCGCGGCGGTGCGGTCGCGCCGTTTCGGCAGCTTCGAGGTGATGGCGCCGCACCTGTCGCCCGAGCGGGGCGACGGGCCGACCATGGACGCGGCGAAGGCCGCCTTCGAGATGGCCGGGATGACCCCGGCCGACATCGACCTGGCCCAGCTGCAGGACACCGAGGTGGGCGCCGAGATCATGCACATGGCCGAGAACGGCTTCTGTGAGCACGGCGAGCAGGAGGAGATGATCGCCAACGGCGACACCGAGCTCGACGGCCGCTTCCCGGTGAACACCGACGGCGGCTGCCTGGCCAACGGTGAGCCGGTGGGGGCCACGGGGCTGCGCCAGGTGTACGAGAACGTGCTGCAGCTGCGCGGCGACGCCGGCGTGCGCCAGGTGGCCGGCGACCCGCAGGTGGCCTACACCCACGTGTACGGCTCGCCGGGCATCTCGAGTGTCACGATCCTGGGCCGCTGACTGGCGCGCATCCGATCGGTCGACCTGGGCAGTTCGTTCCTGCCCCACCTCGAGGGAGTGTGCGAGGTGCTGCTGGTGCGCCACGGCGAGCAGGTGCTCACCACCAACATGGCCATGCGCGACGCGGTGGACGCGCCGCTGTCGAGCCTGGGCCAACAGCAGGCCGCCGCGGTGGGCAACCGCTTCGAGAAGGCCGATCTCCAGGCCGTGTACAGCTCACCCATGCAGCGGGCGCGCGACACGGCGCTGGCCATCGCCGCGCCGCACGGCCTGGCGGTGACCGAGGTGGAGCGACCTGACCGAGATCCACCTGTGGCGCGACCTGCCCCAGGACCAGGGTGTGCTCGACTCCCTCGACGCGGACGAGCTGCGGGCCATCATGCGCGAGGGCAACCGCACCCAGCGCTGGGACGCCTACCCCTACGGCGAGCACCGCGAGGAGTTCCGGGCCCGGATCGTGGCGGCCATCGACGCGATCATGGAGCGCCACGTCGGTGAGCGGGTGGTGGTGGCCTGCCACGGCGGCGTGATCAACGGCTACATCGCCCACGCCATGAAGTCCTCGCTCGACACGCCCTGCACGCTGCACCACACCTCGGTCACCACCGTGAGGGCCATGGGCGACCTGCGCCGGGTGGTGCAGGTCAACGACCACGGCCACGTTCGGGCGTTCCAGAGCGAGCTCAACCCGATCAACGCGCTGTAGGGCTGTCCCGTCGTGCCCGAGTTCTCCGCCCGCCTCGCCGTCGAACGACCCGACGAGGACGCCCTGGTGGACCGCGACCGCCGCTTCGGCTGGGCCGAGGTCGACTCGATCCTCAACCGGGTCGCCAACCGGATCCTGGGCGCCGACCTGGGTGACCAGCACCGGGTGGCGGTGTTCGCCGAGAACTCCGCCGAGACCGCCCTGGCCCATCTGGGCTGCCTGCTGGGTGGCGCCTCGACGGTGCCGGTGAACTTCCACCTGACCGCGCCCGAGGCCGCCTACATCCTGGAGGACTCGGGCACGAGGGTGCTGTTCGTGGGTCCGGAGACGGCCGGGGCGGGCCTCGGCCGCGGCGCGCGAGGCCGGGGTCGACACGGTGGTGGCCTGGACCGCCGGTGACGCCGGGGCCGAGCTGCCCGACGGCGTGGTGCGCTGGGACGAGTGGCTGGCCGGCGGCGAGGACACCGATCCACCTCTCACCGTGCGGCCCCGTCCCAACCTGCTCTACACCTCCGGCACGACCGGGCGGCCCAAGGGCACCGAGCTGCCGCCCACCATGTTCGCCGGTGGCGACACCATGGCCGAGCACCTCGACGCCCTGCGCGAGGCCCGGTTCGTGGACTACGGCCCGCACCTGGTGGTCGGCCCGATGTACCACACGGGTCCGCTGTCGGGGATGAGGATCCTGGTGGCCGGCACGCCGTCGGTGATCCTCGGGCCGCTTCGACGCCGAGGCGACCCTGGCCGCCATCGACCGGCACCGCACCCGCAGCGCGGTGATGGTGCCCACCCACTTCGTGCGCCTGCTGGCCCTGCCCGAGGAGGTGCGGGACCGCTACGACGTGTCCTCGATGGAGTACGTGGCGCACACCGGCGCCAAGTGCCCCGACGAGGTGAAGCGGGCCATGATCGACTGGTGGGGGCCGGTGTTCCTCGAGGCCTACGGCGCCTCCGAGGTCGGCACGACCTGTTCGATCGACAGCCACGACTGGCTCGACCCATCCCGGTTCGGTCGGGCAGGCCGACCCGCCCTTCGAGGCGATCATCGTCGGCGAGGACGACCAGCCGGTCCCGCCCGGGGTCGAGGGCCGGCTCTACTTCCGTGACGGCACCGGCCGGGGCGTCGTGTACCACAACGACCCCGAGAAGTCGGCGGCCGCCCACCTGGAGCCGGGCGTGTTCACCCTGGGCGAGATGGCCCGCATGGACGAGGACGGCTTCGTCTACATCACCGACCGCTTCAGCGACATGGTCGTCTCCGGCGGGGTGAACCTGTATCCGGCCGAGGTCGAGAACTTCCTGATCGACCATCCCGCCGTGCACGACGTGGCCTGCATCGGCATCCCGCACCCCGAGATGGGCGAGGAGCTGCGCGCCCTGGTGGTGCTGGAGCCGGGGGAGTCGGCCACCGAGGACGAGATCATCGAGTACTGCCGGGAGCGGCTGTCGGGCTTCAAGTGCCCCCGGTCGGTGGAGTTCGTGGACGACCTGGGCCGCAACACGATGGGCAAGGTCAGCCGCCGCGCCCTGCGTGCCCCCTACTGGGCCTGAGCGAGCCGTCGAACCGGCGGCGCGGCGGCGGATCCGCGTTCGTCCTTCCCCGGAACTAATCGAGCGGTTAGTTTCTCTGCGGACACCTGACGGGGGGCAACAGAAATGACCGACGGATATCTCACCGACTGGCCGATCAGCGAGCGGTTCCCGCACTACACGCGGGCCAACGCGGGCGAGGTCATGGGCGACCCGGTGAGCCCACTGGGCTGGACCTACGGCTGGGAGGGGGCGATGGTCCTCGGGATGCGCGACGGCTGGATCCGTGGCGGCACCCATGAGATGGAGGACTTCGACGCCGAGCACCCGGAGACCTTCGGGATGTTCGGCGGCTACTTCTACCTGAACCTCGCCAGCTGTCGCCTCCAGGGTGTGCGCAACCCGGGCGTGACCGTCGAGCAGCTCGACATGGCGTTCTTCGGTGAGCACCCCGACGTGCCGCCCTACGTGGCGCACCCCGACGACGACAAGCCGCACCTGGTGGAGAAGATCGAGGCCAACACGGCGTGGATGATGTCGGGAGCGGACTGGCCCGAGCTGGACGAGGACAAGGCCGCACGCCGCCGCGCTGCGGGCCGACCGCGGCGACCTCGGCCGCCTACTCCGACGCCGAGCTGCTGGAGCGGGTGCGGCGGATCCGCCCGATGCTGCACCACCTGTTCGAACAGCACGTCGTGTCGGGCTCCAGCGCCGCGGCGGCACCGGGGATCCTCGGGGCGATCGCGGAGGCGATCGGTGACCCGTCGATGCCGATGAAGGTGCTCTCCGCGCTGGGCGACGTCGACTCGGCCCTGCCCAGCCACGCGCTGTGGGCGATGTCGCGTGACATCCGCGGCCGACGAAGGTCTCACTGCCGCCTTCGACGCCGGTGTCGACGGCGTGCTCGACCGCGTCGCCGCCCTGGACTCACCGGCGGCGCAAGAAGTTCCTCGGCCGACTGGGACTCGTTCATCGAGGAGTTCGGCTCCCGTGGACCCAACGAGTGGGACATCCACGCCGATGCCTGGGAGTCGAAGCCGGCCCTGGCGCTGGCCGCGCTGGACCGGGTGCGCCTCCAGGGCGACGACGAGTCGCCCCAGGCCCGCCACGACGCCGCCGTGGCCCAGCGCGAGGCGATCACCGCCGAGGTGCGGGCGAAGCTGGCGGGCGACGAGGAGCTGGCGCCGGATGTTCGAGGCGGCCCTGACGGCCTCGATCATGATGTCGTACCGGGAGCGCACGAAGTCCACGATCGTGCGGGTGATCCACGAGGCCCGCATGGCGTTCCGTGAGCTGGGTCGCCGCCACGCCGAGGCGGGCGACATCGAGGACGCCGATCACGTGTTCATGCTGCTCAACTCCGAGCTGGACGACTTCGTGGCCGACCCGGCGGGCTTCGCGGCGACCCTGGCGCAGCGGGCCGCGGACTACGAGGCGCTGTGGGACATCGAGCCGCCGTTCATCATCCGCGACGGCAACCTGCCGCCGATGGGGGAGTGGAAGCGTCGTTCGGAGGCCGAAGTCCGAGCGCGCTCGGCGCCGGGTGCGGAGCTGGCCGGTGTGTCGGGCTCGCCGGGTGTGGTTCGCGGCACGGCACGGGTGGTGCTCGACCCGCGGGACCCCGCGGCGCTGGAGCCGGGCGACATCCTGGTGGCGCCGCACACCGACCCGTCGTGGACACCGCTGTTCATGACCGCCGGTGCGGTGGTGGTCGACGTGGGCAGCCCGAACAGCCACGCGGTGATCGTGTCGCGGGAGCTGGCGCTGCCCTGTGTGGTGTCGGCCACCGGGGCCACCGGGATCGATCCCCGCACGGCGCCACGATCGAGGTCAACGGCGACACCGGCGTCGTCACCGTCATCGACGCTCCCTGATCGGGCGGTTCGGAAGATGGACGCGAACGTGGCACCAGAGCTGTGCGTCGAGATAATTGATCGGCTGGTTAATTTCCGGCCGGGATCGTAGGATCCGGCGATGGCCAAGGCGCCCGAGGGCTTCGATCTCACCGATCCCGAGATCCAGCAGGCCCCCCACGGTCACTACGCAGAGATGCGCTCCGACGGCGTGCAGTACGTACCGGCCAACGACGCCTGGGTGGTGCTGCGCCACGAGGACTGCCTCACGGTGCTGCGCGATCCCGCACACCTACTCCTCACAGCTCGGCTCGAACCGCGAGCAGCCGTCGCCGGCGGCGCAGGCCGAGATCGAGCGGATCGGAGCCAGGGGCCTGCCCCGGCCGCGCACGCTGCTCGACAACGACCCGCCCGCCCACACCGTCTACCGGCGACTGGTGTCGCGGGCGTTCACGCCCGCGCAAGATGGCCGAGCTGCGGCCGTTCGTGGAGTCGGTGTGCGACGACCTGATCGACGCCTGGGACGACCCGACGTCGGTGGAGTTCATGCCCCAGTTCGCGGTGCCGCTGCCGGTGCAGGTGATCACCCACGTGCTCAACCTGCCGGCCGGAGCGCCACGACGACTTCCGCCGCTGGACCGAGGCCAGCACCTCCACCATCGGCGCCAGCGTCTCCGACGAACAGCACATCGAGAACGCCCGCACCAACCTCGAGATGACCGACTTCCTGGTCGAGCAGTTCGAGCAGCGGCGGGCCGAACCCCGCGACGACCTGTTCAGCGAGCTGCTGGCCGCCACGATCGACGACCCGGAGACCGGAGTCGAGCGACCGCTCGAGATGCCGGAGCTGGTGCGCATCGGCCAGCAGCTCCTGGTGGCCGGCAACGAGACCACGGCCAAGCTGGTCACCGAGATGATGCGGCTCATCGCCGATCACCGACGGCGAGTGGGAGCGCATCAAGGCCGACCCGGGCCGGATCCCGGGCGTGGTCGACGACAGCCTCCGGCTCACGAGCCCCAACCAGGGCATGTCGCGCATCGTGATGAAGGACACGACCCTGGCCGGGGTCGACATCCCGAAGGGCTCACGGGTGATCGCCATGTTCGCCTCGGCGAACCGCGACGAGGCGCTGTACGGCTGCCCCAACGACCTCGACCCCGAACGCGACCACCTGGGCGACCAGATCAGCTTCGGCCACGGCACCCACTACTGCGTGGGCGCCAACCTGGCCCGCCTCGAGTCGATCGTGGCGCTCGAACGGCTGTCAGCGCGGATCGACTCGTACCGAGCTGTGCGACGACAACACCTACGAGTACCTGCCGAGCGTCACGCTCCGCGGCCTGAAGCGGCTGCACATCTCGTGCGAGATGGGGTCTGCAGGTACGAGGGAAGCCACTTGAGGGTTCGTCCTGTCAGGTCGTGAGGCAGTGATGGTAGCCACGTCTTGTCCGAGGACGTCGCTACGGTGCCCGAGGCGCACTGGTGCTCCTGCCAGGCGCCACCTCGGGCACGCAAGACTGGTTCGGTAAAGGAGGACCGATGACTAACCCGGGAGAACGCACTGAATGCCGGGTGCTCACCTGGAACCTCTGGTGGCCTAATCCGTCATCGGACCGCGCCAGCAGGATCATGGATGCGATCACCGCCGCTGGACCTGATGTGGTGGTCGAAACCGAGACCAACATCGGCCTGCGCTCCGGCGCCAGCCAGTCTGGCCATATGGCTCTCGGCGGCGAGGACTGGGGTTACGAGACCAGCCCGGGCGGCGAAAGGTCGCCATGTGGTCGAGGTCCGAATGGCGGACGTCGACACGGTCGGGGTTCCAGAGATGCCCCCGGGTCGGTTCGTGGCGGCGACCACAGACACCCCGCGTCGGTCCGCTGCATGATCGAATCATACGTTTGAGTCTACGTATGGTGGATCTGGTTCCCCGCTGGCGTGGACGGATTCGCTGGAGGAACCGCGCGCGGAAGGTCGCCATGGTTGGACGAACACGTGGACCTACGCCTGCGTGCCGCCGACGGCAACGAAGTATGTTGGATATCGTCCACCGACAGGTCGTAGTCCGGCATCCTCGCGGGCCGGAGCCATCAACCACGCCGTCGACGGTCCACAAGGTCTCGCCAGCCCGTTGCAGTCGCGAACGAGCTTGTCGCCGTGCCTCAGGATTCGGCCTGATCGATCGGCCGGCGGTTCGGTTCCAGACGGGCGGACGCTCGGTGGTCGCAACCATATCGCCGTCGAGCGAAGATCTGACGAGCCGAGTCGGCTTGACGGTAACCCGGAAGTCCACCAGCCGGACGCCGCTGAGGCAGTGAGACGGAGCCAGGCCAACCGGACGACGCTCGCAACGGAGCTCTCGGCGCTGTGCTCGGTCTGGTACGGAACAACGGATGAGCGGTTCGTCGGTCAGCTGCCGGGTGAAGGCTCGGCCGCTGTCTGACGCGTTGCAGCGAACAGACGGTCGTGGTCCCAGCAAGCCGGCCAGAATGTCCCAGTGTTCACACCTGATCCCGGCGTCTACGAACGCCTCGTAACCGAGGCGTTGGCCGCGCAGCTTGCCGAGCTCGACGAGGCAGTTGTTGAGACGGGCAGGGTGGACGAAGTTGAGATCGCAGATCGCGTGGCGCTGCACCTCGCCCAGCTGATCGAGCGCTCGGTGGACACGGTGAGTGCTGGCGACCGAGTGGAGACCGCCGTTGAGATAGCGCACCGGGTGGTCGAGATACTGGATCGGTCAGCTCCCAAGGGTGAGGCCGGTCCCGAAGCCATTCGGACCCCGGCGACTCAACTGAGAGCGGTCCACGATGTGAGTCCCGATGGGCGTCCTCGCCAGCTCGGCCGACCGCTGATCCCGTTGCTCGACACGACCTTGCTGACCAACGCTCCGGGCGAGCCCCGGGTGGGGCATCAGGTGGTCTCGGAGATCGAGTCCGCGGACAGTGTTGACCTCGTGATGGCGTTCATCCGCAACACCGGCCTCAACCCGCTGGTCGGCGCCATGGAACGGCATTGCCAGCAAGGCAAGGTGCTGAGGGTCCTCACCACCACCTACACGAACTCGACAGAAGGATCGGCCCTGAGTCGACTGGCCGAGCTCGGCGCAGATGTGCGTGTCAGCTATGACCTGTCCGGGACACGGCTTCACGCGAAGGCCTGGCTGTTCAACCGTTCGGTCGGGTACTCGACGGCCTACATCGGATCATCGAACCTCACCCACCAGGCCCAGCAGACGGGACTGGAGTGGAACGTTCGCCTGTCCGAGGCCCGCAACCGGAGTGTCATCGAGAAGGTCGCCGCCGTGTTCGACAGCTACTGGTCGAGCGGCGACTTCGTACCTTTCGAGCCGGGCGAGTTCGAGGAGAACACGCAGAAGGCCGAGGCCGGCAAAGGGCCGCTGGTCTATCTGCCGCCGACCGACATCCGCCTCGAGCCGTTTCAGGAGCGACTCCTCGATTCGATCGAGGTTTCGAGGCGCAAGGGCCGTCACCGCAACCTCCTTGCTGCGGCCACCGGTACCGGCAAGACGGTCATGGCCGCTGTGGACTACGCGCGGCTGCGCCACCGTCTCGGCCGGTCGCGACTGCTGTTCGTGGCCCATCGAGAGGAGCTTCTCGACCAGTCCCGGGCGACCTTCCGACACGCATGTCGAGACGCCACCCTGGGGGAGAAGTGGGTCGGAGGCAGCCGGCCCACGGAGTGGAACCACGTGTTCGCGTCGATCCAGAGCATCACGGCCGCCGGGCTCCAACACCTTGAGCCGGACCACTTCGACGTGGTGATCGTTGACGAGTTCCACCACGCCGCAGCCAACAGCTACACGGCGCTGCTGGAACACCTGGATCCCGTCGAGCTCCTAGGCCTTACCGCCACACCCGAGCGAGCCGACGGCTTGCCGGTGCTCGACTGGTTCGACGGGCGAATTGCGGCCGAGCTGCGGCTCTGGGACGCCATCGACCAGCACCGCCTGTCGCCGTTCGACTACTTCGGCATCCACGACGGCCTGGACCTGCGCAAACTGGGATGGACCAGAGGCCGCGGGTATGACGTCGAGGGATTGACCAACCTGCTGACCGCGGATGACGCCGCCGCCAATCGGGTGATCCGAGCGCTGGCGGACCGTGTGGGGGACCCTTCGGCGATACGCGCTCTGGGCTTCTGCGTGAGTGTCGAACACGCACAGTTCATGGCCCGCAAGTTCAACGACGCCGGCATCACATCGGTGGCCATCTGGGGCGACACTCCGGGCGACGAGCGCCGGGACGCTCTTCGCAAGCTGGCAGATCGGACGGTGAACATCGTGTTCAGCGTCGACCTGTTCAACGAGGGAGTAGACGTGCCGGCTGTGGACACGCTGCTCATGCTGCGGCCCACCGATAGCCCCACTCTGTTCCTGCAGCAGCTCGGGCGCGGGTTGCGCAAGGCCAAGGACAAGGCCTCGTGCACGGTGCTCGACTTCATCGGCCTGCACCGCCAGGAGTACCGGTTCGATCGCAAGTATCGGGCGTTGTTGGGGGAGACCCGCCACGGCCTGGAACGAGCTGTCGAAGGCGGTTTCCCGTTCCTGCCTGCCGGGTGCCACATGGAACTGGATCGAATCGCCCACGGCGAGGTGCTGCGCTCGATCAAGGATTCGATCCCCTCTCGATGGCCGGAGAAGGTGGCCGAGCTCGTGGCCTTGCGATCCTCCGATCGAGAGCTCTCCATCTCCTCCTATCTGGACGAGAGCGGGCTCGACCTGGAGGACATCTACACCGGTAGCCGCGGCAAGAACTCCTGGACCGACCTACTCGATGCCGCGTCAGTGTCGGTCGCCGAGGCTGGACCCAAAGAGGCCGCGGTGCGAGCCGCTGTCAGCCGCCTGCTGCACATTGACGACGACGAACGCCTGAAGTTCGCCAGAAGCATCCTCGAGACGGCCGAGCCACCCCGGGTGGCCGACATGGACGAACGACGTCGCCGACTCATGCGGATGCTCACTGTCTCGTTGATGAGCACAGCGATCGACAAGGCGACTGACCTGCAGGACGCGGTCGACCTTCTCTGGAACCATCCGGCGGTCCGTTCCGAGGTCTGTCAGCTGACCGGCCTGCTCGACGAGCGGATCGACCACCTGCACCCGGCCAGCGGGCTCGGAGCCGAGATCCCGCTTCATGTTCACGCCCGATACACCCGTTTGGAGATCCAGGCTGCGCTGGGCGACGGTTCGGCTGCGCTACCTCCGACGTGGCGTGAGGGCGTCAAGTGGCTGGAGCAGGTTCCCGCAGATGTGTTCGTCTTCACGCTCGACAAGACGGGCGCCGGCTTCTCACCGACCACGCGGTACCGGGACTACGCCATCAGCCGTGAGCTGATCCACTGGGAGAGCCAGTCCCAGACGAAGGCCGCCAGTCCGACAGGCACCCGGTACCAGCACCATGTGGAGCGGGGTTCGAGAGTTCTGTTGTTCGCTCGGCTCAGCAGCAACGACCGCGCGTTCTGGTTCCTGGGGCCGGCCACCTATCAGTCGCATCGTTCAGAGATGCCGATGCAGGTCACATGGGAGCTTGACACGCCCCTACCGGGCGACCTGTTCGCCCAGTTTGCCGCCGCGGTTGCCTAGCTGTTCCCGGCCCAGCGGACCTCAGCGCTTCTCGGGTCGCTGGGGCACGAGCCGGTCCGGTCGATCGCTTCTCGTGTTGCCCGTTGGGCTGGCGAGCGCCCGCTCGAGACCGGTGAACAGATCGAGCACCTCGGTTGCCTCGAACACCCGGTACCGCTGCCGGCCAACGTTGCGCTGACGAAGCACCCCGGCCTCGGCAAGGGCGTTCACTGCATCGGTGGTCCGCGCCTTGGATCGGCCGATCAGCTTGCTCGCCGACTCCACGGTGACGATCGGCGCGCCCGGTAGGACGCGCAGCAGCAAGTCGGTGCTCGAGTTGGCGCGGACGCGGCCGAGCTTCGATCGCCAGGTCGCAGTGATCTCGTCGATGTCGTCGCTGTAGGCCTCGGCATCTCGGCAGGCCCGGCTCGTGGCGGTGGCGAACATGCGCAGCCACTCGACCGCAGCCGCGGACCGTTCGGCGCTGTCGGGTTCGCTGAGGTGACGGAACGTCATCAACCCGTTGACGTAGTCGTCGGACCATGTGGCCAACACCAGGCTGATCGGTGGCACGAAGGTTGGGGCGAGGCCCCGGCGTCGCAGCACGACGTGGATCAGCGCTCGGCCCGTGCGACCGTTTCCGTCGGCGAACGGGTGCAGCGTTTCGAACTGGGCGTGGGCGATGGCGGCCTGGACCAGGGGGGAGTGCTCGTCGCCGTTCACGTAGTCGAGCAGGTCGGCCAGCAGGTCGCCGAGGTACTCCGGTGGTGGCGGGACGAATGCTGCGCTGCACGGGTTGAAGGCGCTCCCGCCGATCCAGTTCTGCTCCTCCCGCACGACGCCGCCGAGTTCGTGGGTGGGGGAGTTGTCCATCAGGGTTCGGTGAACCGACAGCAGGTCGTCGAGCTCGAAGGGGTCGGTGCTGGTGGCGAGCTCGACTGCGGATTCCATGGCGGCGATGTTGCCGAGGACCTCGACCGCGACGCGATCGTTGGCGTCACCGCCGAGCGCGATCGCAGCCTCGGTCTGCGCGAGGCGACGAGCTGCAGCTTCGAGGCCTTCGATCTTGGAGGACCCGACCGACTCGGCCCGCAGCAGGAACCGTGCCAGACCCTCGAGGCTCACGTGAGTTGTACCGGCGTCGTTCAGCGCGCGAACCGCAGCTTCGGCATCGGCGATATCAGCAGCGACATCGGCGGGGATCGACAGGTCCCAGTCGGCGAGCGGATCGGCGAGGTACGCGTTGTAGTCGCAGCCGCGCCGGTCTCGTCGACTCATCCCCTGGAAGTTCGCGTCCCAGCGCTTCCGCAAGTGTGAAGCCATAAGTCCTCTAAGTATCGGTTACTCGATAACTGTAACTTAGGTTGAGTCAGGATCAACGGGTCTTTGAGCAGGCGGGCGTTGCTCCCAGACGCCTCGGCATCTCAGAATCGGGCCCGAGGGTGGGCTGCCCACCCACTTCCAAGTCGCCGCCGGGGGGGCAGGGCAGGTGTGCCGCTCGGCGCTGGTGCGGCAACAATGACCTGGTGAGATTCGCCCCGGAACTGGCCGGCCCCAACAACCCGGTGCGGGTCACCCCGGCCAGGCCCGCCGGCTCGGTCCGGCGCACCACCACGATCGACGTGACGAGGCCCGACGGGCCCGCAGCCGCTTCGCTGGTCGATGCCCGGGCCCGCGACCTCGTCACGGAGCCCGATGGCACGGCAACCACCCATGCAGCCGCGGCGATGACCGTGGGGCTCGATGCCGCCGGACGCATCACCGAGATCCACGAGTCGCCCGGCACCGGCAGTCCACCCGATGGTGTGGACCTCGCGGCGCTGGTCGGGGCTGACACCAGGACTGCCTTCCGTCGCGAGGTGGCCCGCGTGGCCTCGGGCGACGCAGCCTCGGGGGGACTGTGGCACTTCCTGCTCGACGACCTGGTCGGCGCCCGCATCGTGTCGGGGTTGGCCCAGCAGCACGAGGAGGTACTGGTGGGTGGCGGCCCGATGCACGAGGGCATCTACGCGGACGTGAACCTGCTGTTCGAGGTGCAGGCCGGCATCTGCGCCGGGTGGGACGAGGACGCCTCGATGCTGCGCGAGCTGCGAAACGAGGGCTCGCTGCCCGTGTCCATCGGTCCTGACGTGCCTCCGTCGGACGGCGCCGACCCCCTGGCCTGGCACGACTTCGCACCGCTCGCCGCACACTCGGTGAGGCGACAGCGCCTGCTCGACCTCGGACCGCTCGGACCGGAGGGCACCGCGGCGGTCGACGTACACTTCCGCGACAGCCACGTGGCAGGCGACGGCACCCAGCGGGTGGTCCACGAGTACACCGCCCGGGGAACGCTCGACGTGGCTGCCGGAGAGTTGACCGCACTCTCTGCCGAGGCCCGGGTGCTTCCCTGGCAGGAGTGCCCGGCTGCCGCTGCGAGCGCCGGCTGGGCAGTGGGAGTGCCGCTCGGGGAACTACGCGGGCGCGCCCGTGGCGAGCTACGAGGTGTGGGCACGTGCACCCACCTCAACGACGTGATCCGGTCACTCGCCGACCTCCCGCACCTGCCGTTGCCGGGAGCGGCGGGGAACCAGCCGGCCCCAGCCCGCTGAGTCCCTCTCGGGCGGAATGTTGACAGGCAGTTGCACAGCAAAGGACCATCGGGGGCATGGGGTCGGACCAGGACCGCGGGGTCGAGGGCAGCGACGAGACGGAGCTGCCCGAAAGCCGCGACGACACGGCTGCGCCCGGGGTGGCCGACTGGATGGCCGCACGCGTGCGCCACAGCACCGACGACGGCCTGGAGGGCCGTGACCCGGACTTCCTGGCCCGCATGCTGCCCACCATCGACACCTGGCTCCGCTGGTTCGATCCGGTGGTGGACGGATTCGAGCGGCTGCCCGACGAGGGCCCCTACCTGGTGGTGGGCAACCACTCCGGCGGCATCTGGATGCCCGACTTCTGGGCCTTCCTGAGCAAGTGGCTGCACGAGCGGGGCCCGCACGAACCCATCTACTCGCTCGGCTTCGACCTCAACTTCTCGCTGCCCGGCCTGGCCGACATCGCACGCAGGATCGGATCCGCGCCCGCCAGCCAGGCCAACGGCGGGCTGCTGCTCGAGGCCGGCCACCCCGTGATCGTCTACCCGGGTGGCGACGAGGACGACTACCGCCCGTGGACCGAGAGGCACCGCGTCGACCTGCACGGCCACATGGGTTTCGTCCGGCTCGCGCTGCGTCACCAGGTGCCGGTGATCCCCCTGGTGGCCCACGGGAGCCACGACGCCATCATCGTGCTCACCCGCGGCGAGAGGCTCGCCCGCCTGCTGCGCTTCGACCGGCTGCGCATCAACGTGATGCCGATCGTGGCCGGTCCACCCTGGGGGATCGCCCCGGTGCAGCTACCCACCTTCCCCCTTCCGGCCAGGGTCACCGCCCGGGTGTGCGAACCGATCGACTGGAGCCACCTCGGACCCGAGGCGGCGGACGACCCCGAGGTGGTGCGCCGCTGCTACGAGGAGGCGCTGGGGCGGATGCAGGCCAACCTCGACGAGCTGGTCGAGGAGCTGCCGCACCCGGTGTTGGCCCGTGTCACCACGGCCCTGGGCCTCGACCGCCTGCCGTTGGTCGGGCGTCGCAGCGGTTGACCGCCTTACGTTCGCGCGGCACAGCTCATTGAGCTACCGACCGGACCGCCACCTCGGGTCGGACCCTCGGCAACGCGTGATCGGCGGCGCCGGAAAAGAACGGTCAGGAGGCTTCGTGGCCTAGGCCGTCGCCCCGCTGGTTGCCCTCGTCCTGCGATGCGCGGCACCCTGAACGATCGAGCTGGATCGGCCGGGCCGCCAGAACGGGTTGCGTACCGATGCGGGGGCGAAGCGCAGTGCGGCCACGCCGCCGATCTCGACCAGGTTCTTCAGGTCCACCAGGTCGTGTATGGCCGGTGCGATCTGGTCGAGCAGAGGACCGCTCAGCGAGAACGGGCCAACCTGGGCCACGCCGCGGCGACCACCGAGGTCCATGACCCACCCGATCTGCGACAGAGTCACCGGGCCGGGGTTCCCGGCCCTGGGCTACCCGCGCTGCGTTGGCGCCGGCGGCGGTTCCTGCCCTGACCGCGACCTGGGCCGACATCGGCAGGGCTTCGCCCTTGGCGTCGACGTGGGCGGCGATGTCACCGGCGGCGAAGGTGTGCTCCATGCCCTCGACCCGCAGAGACCCGTCCACCAGGACCCGCCCGGTGTCGCTGCACGGCACGCCGAGTGATGCGGCGTCGGCGGAGAAGCCACCGGCCCAGACCACCAGACCTTCGATCGGACCGCTGCTGGTCTCCACGCCGTCGGTGGTGACCCGCTCCACCTCGTTGCCCAGCTCGACGTGCACACCACGGTCTCGCAGGATCCGGTTTGCACCCGAGCCGAGCTCGGCCGGTAGCTCGGCCAACAGCCGGTCCCGGGACTCCAGGAGGTGTATCCGCAGTCCGCGGTGGGCGATCGCCGCCGCCCCGGCGAGCTGGACGCCGGTGGCGCCCCCACCGATGATCACCAGTGACTCGCTGCTCGAGATCAGGCCCCGCAGCAGCTTGGCGTCCTCGGCCGTCCGGAGGCCGTGGGCGTGTTCGAGGCCCTCGATGGGCGGTGTCGAGACCCTGGCTCCCGTGGTCAGCACGACTGCGTCGGCGCCGAGCTCCCTGCCGTCGGAGAGTTGGACCGCGCCGTCGGACACACCGGTCACCGTGGCGCGCTCGACCACGTCGACGAACTCGTTGCTCCGAACCGAGGCGTCGCGCACCGGTGCGGTACCGCCGGCGACGGAAGCGAGGCGGGTCACGAAGTCATGCCGGCCGTCACGGTCCACGAGGGTGACGCGGGCGCCCCGCTCCTTGGCGGCACGAGCGGCGTGCATGCCGGCGTAGCCGCCGCCGACCACGATCACATGGGGATCTGCTGTGTAGGTCTCGTCATCCATCCCTGGTTGCTTCGGCCCCGACCCCCGTTGCGGATGCACCGACGAGGCCGTTGCCGGTCCTGTCGGTCCTGCCGGAGCGGCGCCCGTTCAGGACATGCGCGGGCTGTAGTCCCAGGTCGACAGCCTCAGCTGGCCGAGCCGTATCGCCACCTCGTCGTCCACCCTCGACTGCAGCCACTCGGCCAGCTGTGGGTTGTCGTCGTCCAGGTACCGGTCGATCAGGTCGTTCAGGACCTCCTCGCTGCGATCGGTGTGGAACTCCGCCACGGCGCGGCCGCGCACCCCTCGGTATGGCGGCGTGTCGGCCGCCACCTCGAACCCGCACCGCGGATCGCGGCGCAGTCGGCGCGCCAGCACGGAGTCGGCCTGCGTGCAGCACCAGATGGCGTCGCCGTCGAAGCGGAACCAGACCGACTGGACCAGTGGTCCCTGGCTGCCCTGGGTGGCCAGCCTGATGGGGATGGCGGTCTCCTCCAGGAAGCCACGGATCTCATCGGTGTCCCAGGGGCCCGAGAGGACATGCGGTTCGGCTTCGGGGTTCATGGCGAACTTCCTTTCCGAGGGCGACCCGCGCCATCTAATCGGAAACGCGCACACCGGCCGGGGGTTCGCCCGCCGGCGGCTGCTTGAACAGGCCCTCGGGCACGGCCTCGCCACAACGCAGCAGGGCGACGTGCCAGGACGGCGAGGACCCGAGGGCCCAGCGCAGGCCGGCCACCCCTGCACGGCCGACCTGGCGGCTGGCGGGCGGCACCGAGATCCCGAGCGTCTCACCGATGTTGGGTGAGATGGTGGAGGCCGCGGCGTTGAACAGGAGCCGGTAGGGGAGCCGGATCGCCATGGGCAGGGGAGGGCGGCGGAGGAAGTCGATGGCCCGGCTCTGGGCCTCGGAGTGCTCGATGGCCGGATGCCGGTCCACCCACTCCGAGAGGGCCGCCGCCGTCTGGGGCAACGGATCGGCGCCCAGCAGGGCTCCGATGCGGGACTGCTCCTCCACGAATGCGTCGGCCTCGGCCTCGGTGAGTCGGGTGGGCCCGAACGCCCGGTAGGAGACCAGGAACGACTCGGTGAGGGCGTTGTGCACCCACGCGGCCAGGTCGGGGTCGCCGGCGCTGTAGGTCCGGCTGCGTTCGGAGCGTCCGGCGACACCCCGGTGCGCCCCACGGACCTGTGCCACCGCCTCGTTCACCTCGGGCATGGCGCCGAAGGTGGTGGAGGTGACGTAGTTGGCCGTGCGCGTGAGCCGCCCGAGTGGGTCCTCGCGGTAGCGCGAGTGCTGCTCCACACCGGCCACGACCTCGGGAAGCGCGGTCTGCACCAGCAGTGCCCGGATGCCGCCGACGAAGGCCGTGCTGTCGCCGAGCACCTTCCACGAGACCGATCCGGGACCGATGATGCCGGGATCTCCGGGGTAGCTCATCGTGTGCTCCAGCGGGGCCGGGCCGTGGCTGAACAGGTCCGAGGCGGAGCCGATGGCCCGTTCGCTGATGAAGGTGAGCATCGCCAGTCCCTTTCCCTCCGCCCGCGGCCGCCGGCGCAGAGTCGCTCCGTACTTCGGCTCCGCCACGGGGGCCGGATGCACCGGGACCTGCGGCCGGGGTCCGGGACAGGGTGGACCTGCGCAGGCCGCGACATCTCTCGGCGTTCACGCCACCGCATGGTGCTGGGTGCTCTCGCCGCCATACGTGGTCAACGGAGGTGCGCGGCGGCCCGGCCGGCGTAGCTGGGCAGGTCCAGGTAGCTGGCAATCCCCGGCGGGGCGGCCACCACGGCCTCGACCGCGCTCACACAGTGGGTAGCCGTGGCGACGATGCCGGGGTTGCGCACCATGCCCGCCGCCACCGACTCCGGGTGCCAGCCGTGGATGGTGGCCTTCGTGGACGGGTCGCCGGTGACCTCCACCTCGAAGCGCTCGCCCTCCGCTCCGAAGGTCCACGCCGGGTCCAGGTCCTCCTCCCCCATGAACCAGTTGGTCCGCACCGTCACCACCGGCTCGCCCCGCACCGCCTTCTGCCAGGTGAACCGCTGGGCGGCCACCCGGCCGGGTTCGATCGGCCCGATGGGGGAGTCGATAGGCGCCGTGGCGACCGCCACCTCGTGCTCGACGGTGATGTCCTCGCCGTCGTCGAAGCCGAGCTCCTCGACCAGCATCTCGATCGACTGGCCGAAACCGGCGCCGAGCAGCGCCGGCATGACGCTGGCGCGTGCCTCCTCGGGGGTGGCGCCGAACAGCATGATGGAGGCCACCACGTCCGGTGCGTCATAGGAACGGATGTCGCTCCACTCCTCGGCCCTCACATGGGTGATCGACTGGGAGAAGGCCGAGAGCATCAGCGGGATCCGCTCGGTCACACCGCCGGGGTGGATCCCCGTGCCGTGGATCGTGACGCCGCCCGACCGGCAGGCCTCGGCGATGGCGTCGTCGTCGTCACCCTCGAAGAACCAGCCGAGGGGGGTCACCACGTTGACGCCCGCCTCGAGGATGCGCCCGACGGTGCCGGGGTCGGCCATGAGCGGGGAGTAGATCACGCAGTCGGCGCCGAGCGACAGCAACTCCTCGACGTCGGTGGTCGCCGCCACGCCGAGCGGGTCGAGGTCGCACAGCGTGCCGACGTCGGTTCCGGCCTTGTCCTCGGAGTGGACCCAGCACCCCACGAGCTCGAGGCCGGGATGGGCCAGCACCCCGGCCACCGCGGCCCGTCCCACTCCGCCCGTCGCCCACTGGATCACCTTGATGGCCATCCCGACAAGGTAGGCAACCGGCGATCCGGTCGCGGGCCGGAGTGGTCAGTCCCCCCAGTCGACGCGGGCGCCGAGGGCGGCGAGCACCCGGTCGGCCCGGCCACGAATGAGCGAACACGAATAGTTTGGGCGTCATGCCCGACATCACGATCGACCTGCCGAGCGGTCCCCTCGCCGCCTACCTGGTGCCCGCCGACTCGCCGTCTCCCGCGATCATGCTGCTGCACGAGGCCTACGGACTGAACGACGACGTTCGGGCACTCGCCGACCGGGCCGCCGGCCTCGGCTACACGGTGGTGGCGCCCGACCTGGTCGAGGGCGGCCGCATCAGGTGTCTGGCCCAGGCCTTCTCCGACCTGCGCAAGGGCGGGGGGCCGATCATCGACCGGGGCGGCGAGGTGGTCGAATGGCTCGGGGATCGTTCCGATGTCGATGCCGGGCGCATCGGGGTGATCGGCTTCTGCCTGGGGGGTGGCCTGGCGTTCCTGATGGGGCTGAACGAGTCCGTGAGCGCCGTCGCCCCCAACTACGGGATGGCCCCGAGCGGTGACGTGCTGGCCCGTTCGTGTCCGGTGGTGGCCTCCTACGGAGGTCGCGACCGATTCCTGCGCCGCCACCCCGACCGGGCCCGGGCCGCCCTGGATCGCGCCGGCGTCGCCAACGAGGTGAAGGTCTACCCCGAAGCCGGGCACTCCTTCGCCAACAGCCCCGAGGGCCATCGGATCTCCAAGGCGCTGGCCAAGCCGTTCATGTCGATCGGCTACGACCGGGAGGCGGCCGAGGACACGTGGTCGCGGATCGAGTCGTTCTTCGCCGAACACGTCTGACCGACGCATCCCCCTGAGGGTCCGTCGACGAAGCTGACAGGGATGGAACGAACAGGTGGACACGGGTCCAGGGCAAACGCGGCGGGGCTGAGTCGACGCTGCGCTCGAAGCCCCGATCTTTCCCAGCTTCACGCGCATCGGCTTCCAGGCCCGTCGGCGCCTGTTCGACCGGACACCCCTGGACACCATGGTCTGGATGGCTTACCGATTCGCATGGCCGCTCGGCCCCACGGCAGCTGTTCCCACCCCGGGTCCGGGTGGTGTGGTAGCAAGCGACCGCGGCGCGGGCCGCCGGCCGCGGCCCGATATGACTCCACGCCTCGACTGTGACGGAGAACGCGACATGAAGATCACCAATTACGAGGAGGTCGGGGATTATCCACTCGACCCTGAGGTTCTCGAAGAGCTCCTGACGAGCCAGAACGAGTGCTCGTTCATCTGGGGAACCAAGGACCACTGGCCGGTCGGCGTGACCATGAGCTACCTCTGGCGCGACGGGAGTTTCTGGTTGACGGCCACCAGCCAGCGCAAGCGCATATCTGCGGTCCGTCGCGACCCACGGGTGTCGGTCATCGTGTCGGGTGTGGGCACCGCGGTGGGTCCTGCGCGCACGGTCACCGTCAAAGGTCGGTGCACGATCCGGGAGGACGACGCCACCAAGGAGTGGGTGTATCCGGCGATAGCGGCGGCGATCATGGGTGGCGAGGGCGAACTGACCGACATGTTCACCCAGATGCTCGACTCCGAGCGCCGTCTCGTTCTCGAGGTGGTCCCGGAGAAGTGGATCACCTTCGATGCCGCCAAGATGATGATGGACTCCATCGAGAGCTGGACTGCCGGCGACCAGGGCGGCGCGGAGCTCGAGTAGCTCGGTGCCGCTGCATCCGCTGGCGTCGATCCGGTCGAAGGGTTGGGTGATCGGGCATTGAAGTCCGACCCCCCCAAATCCCGGAGACGACAATGAAGAGAATGATCGGATTGCTCGCCGCATCGCTGATGTTGGCCGTGCTCGGAACAAGCCCAGCTGCCTCGGCCCAGGAGGAAGAGCCGACGCAGAACATCGTGGAGATCGCGGAGGGCAACGAGGACTTCTCGACCCTCGTAACGGCGGTGAGCGCGGCAGGGCTCGTCGAGACCCTGAGCGGCGACGGTCCATTCACGGTCTTCGCTCCGACCAATGCGGCGTTCGAGGCGCTGCCAGCAGGCACGCTCGATACGTTGCTTGCCGATCCGAGCGGTGCGCTCACAGACATCCTCACACTCCACGTCATGACTGGAGCGGTCGACTCCGAGGCAGCCATCGCAGCTGCCGGCGGGACGGTCGAAACCCTCGGCGGCCCCGTCGCAGTGGAACTGCGTGGCGAGGACCTGTACATCGGTGGCGCCAAGGTCGTCACTGCTGACATCGCCGCAACCAACGGTGTCATCCACGTGATCGACGCCGTGATCACCGAGCCGGCAACGCCGGAGACGATCAACGCCGGCGGTTTCGGGGTCACCTCCTCGGCGCCCTCGCCATTGGCTCTCGCGCTCGTGATCGGACTCGGCCTTCTCGGGTCCCTTCTCTCGGGCCGGTCGCTCATTGCTTCTCGCAACCGGGCCTGACCATCCGTCCCATCACAGCCTCGGCAACCCTGGCGATCTCGGTACTCATCATGAGTGCCGGGATCGTCAGCGCGTTGCCCGCCTCGGGCAGCGAGCCGCTCGACATCGTCGGACCGATCACCGAGGCCCCCTCGGTCGACCAGTGGAAACCGTTCGAGTCGGTGATGGCGTTGCTCGACAGCACTGCTGAACCCGTTGTCCCGAAGACCTCGCTGCCAGCGCCAGAGCCGGCCGAGACCGTGCCGACCGTCGAGCCGCAGCCGCCACAGACCGTTGCCGAGCCTGTCGGGCTGGCGATTCCCTCGATCGGCGTCGTGGCGCCGGTCGTGCCGACAGGGCTGACCGACACCCGCGAGATGGAGGTTCCGGACGTGGATGAGTCGGGCTGGTACCGATACGGGGTGGCACCTGGCGCACCCGCCGGGTCAGCGGTCATCGCAGCACATGTGGACTTCAACGGGAAGGCCGGCATATTCCGGGACCTCCGAGATGTGCAACTCGGAGACGAGATAATCGCCACCGATGCCGAAGGGACCGCACGGACGTTCGTCGTCTCCGAGCGCTACCAGGTGGACAAGAACGACGTCTCCACCCAGGAGCTGTTCCGGCGCTCGGGGCCGCCGATGCTGACCCTGGTCACATGCGGCGGCGCATTCGAGCCCGGCGATCGGACCTACACCGACAACATCGTGGTTCGGGCCGCTCCCGTCTGAACTGGTAACGGGATCCGTTCCTGACTGTCGGCGCAACCTTCCATCGGGTCAGGACCCATTGGTCACTCGATCGGGCGTCCGTCGCCACGCCGGATCAGGGAGGTTCGCGCTCGCCTAGCATGCAGACCGCCGTGTTTCGGGCGATCCGTTCGGCGACGAGAGGGCGAGAGATGAAGATCAGCACGACGATCGGGTTCAACGGCGATCCCAAGGCCATGGCGCAGCAGGCGCGGGACCTGGAGTCAGCCGGCGTGGACCTGCTGTGGGGTGCCGAGATCTACGGTTACGACCTGATCTCGACCCTGGGCTACCTGGCGGCGGAGACCGAGACGGTGCAGCTGATGACCGGGATCATCCCCCTCTACTCGCGCAGCCCGACCCTGATCGCCCAGACCGCGGCGACCCTCGACGCCCTCTCCGACGGACGCTTCGTGCTCGGCCTCGGCTCCTCGGGACCCCAGGTGATCGAGGGGTGGCACGGGGTTCCTTTCGAGAAGCCGCTGGGGCGCACCCGCGACACCATCGAGATCTGCCGCAAGGTGTGGAGCGGCGAGAAGGTCACCCACGAGGGACGGACCTACGACCTCCCGCTGGCCGAGGGCGGCACCGGGCTGGGCAAGCCGCTCAAGTTCATGAACACCCCGCCCACCCGCGACATCCCGATCGCGCTCGCCTCGATCGGACCCAAGAACGTGGAGCTCACCGCCGAGGTGGCCGACATCTGGCAGACGATCCACTTCGTACCCGACCGCTTCGAGCAGGTCTGGGGCGAGTCGCTCGCCGCCGGTCGGGCTCGCCGCGATCCCGACAAGGCGCCCCTGGAGATCATCGCCGGCGGGTTCGTGGCCATCGGCGAGGGTGATCACATCGCCCAGGCCCGCGACGCCGCCCGCGGCCTCATCGGCTTCTACGTGGGGGGCATGGGGGCCAAGACGAAGAACTTCTACAACGACCTCTTCAAGCGATACGGCTGGGAGCAGGAGGCCGAGGAGATCCAGGACCTCTTCCTGTCCGGCAAGCGCGCCGAGGCCATGGCTGCCGTTCCCGAGGAGTACATCGACCTCTCCTCGCTCATAGGTGACGAGGGCTACATCCGCGAGCGCCTACAGGTGTTCAAGGATGTCGGGGTGACCTACCTGAACCTGCAGACCTTCGGCCCCGACCAGCTCGACACGATCGAGAAGATCAAGACCTGGTCCCAGTAGGTTCCGGATCCCGGTCCGCCAGGAGCGCTCAGTCCGGGGCAGCGCCGGGTCCAGGTCCAGGGCCCGGGTCGCGACCGGTGCTCAATTCGCGAACAGGTCTCCGGACAGGTACTTGAGGCCGGTGTCCACGGCCACGGTCGCCACCGTGTGTCCCGGTCCCAGCTCCTTGGCCAACGCGATCGCACCGGTCACGTTCATCCCGGTAGAGGTGCCCGCCAGAAGCCCCTCGCTGTTGGCGAGATCCCGGGCGGTGGCACGTCCCTCTGCTTCCTCGATGACGCGAACCTCGTGGTAGCGGGCCGGGTCGATCAGCGGTGGAACGAAACCCACACCGGTGCCCTCGACGGTGTGGGTCCCGGGGGAGCCACCCGAGAGGACCGCTGTCGTTGCCGGTTCGAGCAGCACCACCTTGGCCGGGGACCCTCCCTCCGACAGGGCCGCAGAGACGCCCATGGTCAGCCCGCCGGTGCCCACCATGGCGCAGAACGTGTCGATCGGCCGGTCCATTTGTTCCAGGAGCTCCTCGCCCAGCCGGCGGTAACCCACCAGGCTGTCGGCGTTGTTGAACTGGTCGGTGAAGTACGTGTTCGGCTCCTGGGCCATCTCGGTGGCACGATCCACCATCCTGGTCACCAGGTCGGGGGTGATGCGGCCGCCGTCACTTGGCACCACGGTGAGCTCCGCGCCCATGGCCCGCATCGTGGCCAGCTTCTCGGGGGCGTACGCATCCGAGGAGACCACGCGGAACCGGTAGCCCTTCGCCGCGCATACGAACGCGAGGGACGACCCCGTGCTGCCGCCGGTGTACTCCACGACGGTCATCCCGGGCCTCAGGTCGCCCCGGTTCTCCGCCTCCTCGATCATGGCCAGGGCCATGCGGTCCTTGTAGGAGCCGGTCGGGTTGTACCACTCCAGCTTCACGAATATGTCGGCGATCCCGTCGGGAACCGACCTGGTTAGCTGCACGACGGGAGTGCGTCCCACGACGTTGGTCATTGCCGATCCGACGTGCATCTTTGGATTCACCCCCGCCGGAGTTCTGGCGACCCGGTCTGCCAGCACGGTAGTGCGGTGCGTGCGGACGGGGGCCGAGAGCCGGCGGAGTCCTCGGTGGGTAGTCTCGGGACATGCACGACTCGGTGACCATCCACATCGACGCCGACCCCGAGAAGGTCTGGGGCCTGGTGAGCGACATCACCAACACGGGCCGGTTCAGCCCGGAGACCTTCGAGGCGGAGTGGCTGGACGGTGCCAGCGAGCCGGCGGTGGGAGTGAAGTTCCGTGGCCACGTTCGCCGCAACGGGCGTGGACCGACCTACTGGACCACCTGTCGGATCACCGAGTGCGAACCGGGACGGACCTTCGCGTTCGACGTGTTCGGAACCGGCGAGTCGGTGGTCAACTCCTGGCGCTATGACTTCGAGGCCGACGGTGATGGGACGGCGGCCACGGAGTCGTTCAGGCTCGCCAGCAATGTGTTCACGAAGCTCTACTGGGCCATCGCCGGTCGTTGGCGCAACCAGACGAACCTGGACGGCATGCGCGAGACCCTGGAACGGGTCAAGGCTGCGGCCGAGGGCGACTGACTTCCCGGCCCCAGCTAGAAACCTTCGTGGGTACCCAATCTTTCGTTCTGTGCTCTGGATCTCGCGCCCAGCGCGAGATACAGAGCACAGAACGGGGTGGGGGCTGAAGAACGGTGCGGGGTCACCAGGTGTCGTGGTGGACGATCCGGCTCATGTCGCGCCTGGCGCCGGGCTTGAAGTCCGTGCCGAGCGTGTGAGCAACCGGGATGAGCGCTCCCTGCATCACGGTGTCCGGTAGGCCGAGGACCTCGGCTGCCTCTGCCTCATGGATCAGGTGAAGGGTGGTCCAGCAGGTACCGAGCGTCCGTTCCCGTGCCGCCAGCATGAAGCTCCACACCGCGGGGAGCAGTGAACCCCAGACACTGGCCTGGATCATGACGTTGCCGCCGTCGGTGCGGCCCTCGATGCACGGGATCACCATGACCGGCACCTCAGCCATGTGCTGGGCCAGGTACTCGGCGGAGTCGATGACCCGTTTCGTGGTGGCGACGTAGTCGGGGTCGTCGGCGGGCAGGCCTGCCTCGGCCGCCTCCCGGTTGCCATAGAACAGGTCGAAGCCGGCACGGTAGAGCTCGCCGAGGCGGGCCCGCTTTGCCTCGTCGGTCACCACCACGAAATGCCAACCCTGGGCGTTCGACCCGGTCGGCGCCTGCGCCGCCAACTCGAGGCACTCGTCGACCAGTGCCATGTCCACCGGGCGTTCCAGGTCGAGTCGCTTTCTCACCGATCGCGTGGTCGAGAGCAACTCGTCTGCACCCAGGCCCAGTCGGTCTACCGGTTGGTCGGTCATGGGATCTCCTGGTCGTGGGTGGGAGAGACCCTATCTGTCGCGAATCCGACCCGTCGACGCGGCCCGCGACCTCAGAGCCTGGAGATCACCCGCTCGGCGAAGCGCTCCGCGAACCGGTCGGTGTCGACGTCGATGGCCACAGTCGCGTTGTGGTCACGACCCACCAGCAGTTGTCGCAACAGCTCGTTGGAGTGGGTGACCGTCATGCCCTGTGCAGGGCCGGTGCCTCTCTCGATCTCGACCAAGGCTCGTCGGTACTCGCACAGGAACCGGGTCGCCGCGGCCGGCCAACGCAAGCAGGTGACGCACGATGGGCCACGAGTGCGAGATCGGCACGTTGCCCTGCACCAGCGTTATCCCCTCCACCGTCACCTCCGGCGAGTTCAGTGCATAGAGGATGGCGAGGCCGTCCTCGGGGGTCTGTTCCGATGGTGCCCATGCCGGGGTCGGTGTCGATGATCAGCCGCACCTGCTCAGCCTCGCATGTGTCGGGGCTGCCATGGTCGGCCGCCGACGGCTGGACGCCGACCTCGGGCGGCGACCTCTCCTCGGTAGGCTCCGCGCCGTGCCCCTGCTGACCGACGTCCAGAGCTCCTTCAGGTCCCGACTCCCCGAGTTGGGACTCGACTGGAAGGCATCACCGGTGTCCGCCCCGGAGGGACTGGTGTTCAACGAGGAATTGGCCATTGCGATCGGGATCGACCCGGCGGTGCTCGAGTCGCCGGAGGGAGTCGCGATTCTGGCCGGCAACTCCACGCCGGCCGGCGCCACTCCCATCGCCATGGCGTACGCGGGCCACCAGTTCGGTGGTTACTCGCCCAGGCTCGGCGACGGCCGGGCACTGCTGCTCGGGGAGGTTCTGAACCTCGACGGCGATCTGCGGGACGTGCACCTGAAGGGCTCCGGACGCACGCCTTTCGCCCGAGGTGGTGACGGCCGGGCGGCCCTGGGTCCGATGCTGCGCGAATACCTGATCGCCGAGGCCATGCATGCCCTCGGGATCCCCACTGCTCGTGCGCTGGCTGTCGTGGCCACTGGCGAACAGGTTCATCGCGATGCCGGGCCCGAACCGGGGGCCGTGCTCACGAGGGTGGCAGCCAGCCACCTGCGGATCGGAACGTTCGAGTACGCGGCCCGCCTCGGTGAACCGACAATGGTGCAGCGCCTGGCCGACTACGCCATCGACCGGCACTACCCGGAGCTGGAGGATGGCTCGGACCGTTACCTGGCGTTTCTCGGAGCGGTCGTGGACGTGCAGGCCTCGCTGGTGGCTCGCTGGATGGCCGTCGGGTTCATCCACGGGGTGATGAACACGGACAACATGACCATCTCCGGGGAGACGATCGACTACGGCCCCTGCGCGTTCATGGATCGGTACGACCCCGCCACCGTGTACAGCTCGATCGACCACGGCGGCCGCTACTCCTATGGCAACCAGCCCGCGATCGCGGGCTGGAATCTCGCTCGGTTGGCCGAGTCCCTGCTCCCCCTGATCGACACCGACCCCGACGCCGCGGTCAAGGCTGCCACCGATGTCCTCTCCGGGTTCGCCGATCGGTTCCGTGGTCATCGGGCCGAGGCGATGGCGGCCAAGTTCGGACTGCTCGAGACCCGACCCGACGATTCAACCCTGTTCGAAAGGTATCTCGACATGCTCCTCTCGAACCGGGTCGACTACACGGCGAGTTTCCGGGGGCTCGCCGAATGGCTGCGCGGAAACGAAGAACCGGTGCGCTCGATGTTCGATGACCGGGAGGCTCTCGAATCATGGGCGGCGCTCTGGTTGGCTCGCCTCGGTGCCGAAGGTCGCGACCGAGACCAGATCGCAGCCGACATGGACGGCGTCAATCCGTTGTACATCCCGAGGAACCATCTGGTGGACGAGGCACTCGGCGCGGCCACGAACGGCGACCTGGCTCCGTTCCGGGAACTCCTTGCCGTGGTGACCGATCCGTTCAACCGGCGGGTCGGCGCCGAGCGGTTCGCCACAGCCGCTCCGGAGGACTTCGACAAGACGTTCCGCACGTACTGTGGAACCTGACGACCACTGGTCGTGATCGGTCGGGACGAACCTGCAATGACAACGAGCATCCTGGACATTGCCCGCCACCCGGATCCGTTCGGTTCGCGTTGGCGAGCGAAGTGGATATGGTCCGAGCGGCCGGAGATCTCGGTGCAGACCGCCACCCGACCCGTTCTGGCCGATGCATCCGATCGTGTCGCCCTGTTCCGACGATGCATCGAGTTGGAGGCGGTGCCCGCATCGGTACCGGCACGAATCTGGGCCGACGGGCGCTACATCCTGACCGTGAACGGCCACGAACTCGCCCGGGGGCCGGTACGGGCCGATCCTCGCCGTGCCCACTACGACGTGGTCGACCTGGCCGGCGCCCTGAAGGTCGGCGGGAACGTGATCGCCATCACCGCCCGGCACTTCGGAACCGCGCGGTCGTGGTGGACGCCGGTTCCCCCGACCTACACCCTGGGCGCGGGATCGTTGGTGTTCGAGGCCCTGATCGACGGCGAGTGGTTGGCCAGTGACCGGGACTGGCGGTGCTCTCCCGGTACGGCGTGGTCCCCGGTTGATGTCCCTGGAGACGTCGCTTGTCTGCCTCTCGAGTCCTTCGACGCCCGTGAGCACTGCCACCGATGGGAGACCGGTTCGTTTGACGACGACGGGTGGTCCAGGGCGATCGAGATCGTTCCGATGCACACCGGTGCCCACGGCGATCCGAGCCCGCCGAGCGAGCCGTTCGGCATGCTCCTGGCGCCGGTGCGTTCGCGGTTCCCCGGCGGTGACCGCCACCCCGCGGAGCCGACCGGAACCCGATACGTAGCGGATGGCGACGTGCTCGACGATCCCGTCCTGCAGGTGTTGTCGGACGAGCAGCGCCAGAGTGACGGAAGCGATGGGGGAGCCGTGGCGCTGCATTCGTTCGACCTCGGGCGGATCGGGGCGGGCACCCTCGCACTCGAGCTCCACGACGCGGCCTCGGGCACCATCTTGGACGTCGCCGCCGCCGAGCACCTCGACGATCGAGGTCGCCTGGTCACCCTCGGTCAGCACGCCGGTCTGCGGTACATCAGCGACGGCACCGGCAGCGAACGGTTCGAGACGTTCGATGTCATCGGCGCCAGGCACCTGCACGCATCGGTGAGGGTGCCACCTGGCTCCGACGCAACCGCGTCTCGCGATCTCGATCAACGACCGCCACCGGCCTCGACCGGTCGGAGCCGAGTTCGAATGCTCCGACCCCCGGCTCAACCGGATCTTCGACGTCGGCCTGCGCACCGTCGACCTGTGTGCCCTCGATGCCTACGTGGATTGCCCCACGCGGGAACAGCGGGCGTGGACCGGGGACTCGGTGGTGCACCAGATGGTGGACCTGGTCACCAACCCCGACTGGTCGATGGCCATCTGGCACCCACAGCTGGCAGCCGAGCCCAGGGCCGACGGGATGTTGGCCATGGCCCCGGCATCGGACTTCGCCGCCGATGACCGAACCTTCGTTCCCGACTGGTCACTGCACTGGGTGCGCTCGGTACACAACCTGTACCGCTACACCGGTGACCGGTCGCTGGTGGCTTCCCTGCTGCCGGTGGCGGAGCGTGTCCTGCGGTGGTTCGAGACCTACCTGGGAGACGACGGCCTGCTCAGTGACGTTTCCGGCTGGGTGCTGCTCGACTGGGCGAGCGTCTATTCGAACGGCTGCTCCTCCACACTCAACGCACTGTGGGCCCGAGCGCTGGAGGACTTCGCGGAGATGGCCGAGTGGCTGGGCAACAGGGGCTCGGCGGATTGGGCGATCGCCCGCCGGACCGCGGTGCGTGATTCGTTCGATCTGTTCTGGGACGACGTCCGAGGTGTGTACGTCGATCACGCCGTGGAGGGCGAGGCCCTGCCTGTCGCTGCGCAGCATGGCGGGGCTGCCGCTCTTGCCGCAGGCATCGTGCCTCAGGATCGTGTGGCCCGCGTTGTCGACCGACTCACCGACCGCTCCCGACTGGTTCGGCACTCATGGGTGATGGACCCGGTGACGGTCACCGGCGGATCGACGGGCTATGTCCACCTCGTGACCGGCTATCCGGAACCCACCTGGGACGTGATGGAGCAGATGGTGGAGGCGGAGCCGTTCTTTCGCTATGTGTTGCACGACGGGCTTGCCCGCGCCGGTCGATCCACGTTGATCGCGGACCTCTGTCGGGACTGGTCGGTGTTCCTCGATGCGGGTGAGACCACGTGGCCCGAGTGCTGGACAGGTGGGACCCGCTGCCACGGCTGGTCGTCCACTCCGACCCGCGACCTGATCGTGCACACGCTGGGGATCAAACCGGCCGAGCCCGGCTACGGCTCCGTGCGCGTGGCCCCCGCTCTCGGCGGACTCGATTGGGCACGGGCGATCGTCCCGACCCCGCACGGACCGGTGACGGTGGAGGCCCACGCGGATGGGCGGGTCGAGGTGGACAGCCCGGTGCCGGTGCAGCGCGGTTGAGTGTCGACCTGGTTGGTTGGCCCTCCCCGCGATCTCCCCCTAGCCGCCGGGCTCGGAACGACCGATGATCCGCCCCTGGCGGAACACCGTGACCGGCCCACTCTCGCTGACAGCCACCACGACAGCACTCGGGTCGTCGGCGCTGTAGCGGCGAGCGGCGGTATGGCGCGTGCCCCCCATGGCTTCGACCTCACGCTCCGACTCGGCCGAGGGGACCAGGCGCACTCCCAGGTGTTTCAGGGTTCCGTCGGAGTCCAACAGCGCCGCACCATCCACCTGGGACAGCACGTGACGCAACGGGCCCAGGTCACTCGGGCGGTCGATGTGCAGCGGCGGGGGCGTCGACAGACGCTGCTCGAAGCTCGCCTCCAGGTTTGCTCCCAGGATCAACAGCGAGCCGATTCCTGCTGCGCCCAGGTCGTGTACGGCGAAGCGCAGAATCGCGTCCAGTACCTCGCTGGTCGACTCGTCGAGACCACACGCTGCTCGCTGCAACCAGGACCACAACGGTGGCTCGAGATGCCAGCTGCCGGCGTCCCAGCGAGCAACGCCGAAGGACCCCACGAGCCTGACCGGGCCGTCGGCCCGGCGCTGAACCAGGAAGGCCCCGGTGGCTTCGGCGATGATCACAAGGTCGCGTTCAGAGCCCGCGGAGCGATCGAAGACGGCGACGGCCTCGACGCCCGCGGCGGTGCGCAGCGCGAAGCTCACCCGGCCATCGGCGTATCGCCGGGCATCGTCATCGGCGCGTTCCGCTGTAGGGCTGATGGTCACCTCGAGGCCGGTCGAGTCCGGCCACCGATCGATGCCCTCGTCAGGCAACACGATCGCCCCGTAGGAGGGAAGACGACCCTCGTGTCGGGGAGGGCGCAGCGCGTAGTCGATCTCGTCGACGAGTGTCTCGGGTGACGACGACGTCTCGATGGGTATGCCCTCGTCGAGGAGTTCCTCGCGCAGGCGCCTCAGTCGGCCTGGCGTGACGTGTCGATCAGAGTCCATCCTCCGAGGCTATTGAGTGGCTCTGCCCGTTATCGCCGCCGGGCTTGGTGACGTCTCACGGCCTCTCGCCCCATCGTGGGTTGGTTCATCCCGGAAGCGGATCTCGATGCTACGGTCCGGGCAACACAACAGGGGGATCACATGTCAACCACACGCAAACGCGCCGGCTTCTTCGCGGTGCCACTCGTACTGGGCCTCGTCGGACTGTTCGCGGTGGGGTGCGCTCCGACGGCACCACCGGCTCCGGTGCCGTGCGCACCCGGGTACTTCAACGTCACCGACGGCAACGCTCCATGTACGCCAGCGCCTCCGGGTACGTTCGTCGCCACGGCAGGTGCCACCCAGGCCACCCTGTGTCCCCCGGGGAGGTTTCAGGATCAGGCCGGACAGACCTCGTGTGTGCTCGCATCTCCCGGGACCTACGTAGACGTATTGGGTGCCGCTGCGGCGAATCTGTGCCCGCTGGGCTACTACCAGGATCTGGCCGGCCAGGTCTCGTGCTTCGCGGCTCCGATTGGTTACTACGTGGACTCCACCGGTGCTGCTTCGGCGACCCAGTGTCCGCCGCCGCTGACGACCCTGTTCGCAGGCTCGACGGACCTGTCCGACTGCGTCTGAACATCGACTCCGGTAGCGCCGGCGGCCGGCCCCTGCGGGGCCGGCCGCTGCCGTTTTCACCCACTCGGACTCGCTCCCGCCCGGAGCCCTGGATGGGTGCGAAGCTGTTGTCGTGACAGGGCCGTCGGTTCCCTCCGGAGGAGCACCTGATAGGCCTCGTCTGGGGCTGCGCGAGAACCTCGGTCAGTTCCTCCTCCTCGTCGCGGTCAACGCTCTCGTCGGCGGGATGCTCGGACAGGAACGAACGGTGCTCCCGCTCCTGGCCGAGCAGGAGTTCGGACTCGCCGCGCTCACCTCGGCGCTGAGCTTCATCGCGGTGTTCGGGATCGTGAAGGCGGCCACGAACTTCTTCGCCGGAACGCTTTCTGACCGATTCGGGCGCAAGCCAGTGCTCGTGGCCGGGTGGTTGATCGGGCTGCCGGTCCCGTTCATCCTCATCTGGGCTCCCAGTTGGGGGTGGGTGATAGTGGCGAACCTGTTGCTGGGGGTGAACCAGGGACTGACCTGGTCGACGACCGTGATCATGAAGATCGACCTGGTCGGTCCCCACAATCGGGGTCTTGCCATGGGGTTCAACGAGGCTGCCGGATACGGCGCCGTCGGGCTCACGGCTCTGGCAACCGGCTGGATCGCGTCGGAGTACGGACTTAGGCCCGAGCCGTTCTATCTCGGTATCGCGTTCGCCGCGCTCGGGCTGGGGCTGTCGACGGTATTCGTCCGCGAGACCCACGGACATGCCCATCATGAGGCAGCAGCCCGGGCCCACAGCGGTGCCGCGGATGCGGACATGACCACCGGGCAGGTCTTCATCCGGACCTCGTTCACGGAGAAGGCCCTGTCTGCCTGCTCACAGGCCGGGTTGGTCAACAACCTCAACGACGGCCTCGCATGGGGACTCTTTCCCATCTACTTCGCAGCCGCCGGACTGTCGCTGTGGCGAATCGGGGTGCTGACTGCGATCTATCCCCTGGTGTGGGGTCTGGGGCAGCTGGTGGCCGGAGGGTTGTCGGACCGCATCGGCCGCAAGCCGCTGATCGTGTGGGGAATGCTGTTGCAGGGTGCCGCTCTGGGCCTGATCGCGGCCACCGACGGTTTCGGGATCTGGGCAGCCGGGGCGGTGTTCCTCGGTGCCGGTACCGCCATGGTCTACCCGACGCTGCTGGCAGCCATAGGTGACGTGGCGAACCCGCTCTGGCGGGCCCGTTCGGTCGGTGTCTACCGACTCTGGCGCGACGGGGGGTTCGCTGTGGGAGCGCTGATGGCCGGTGTCCTCGCCGACGCGTTCGGTGTCACCGTCGCCATATGGGTGGCAGCTGCGGTCACCGCGTTGTCAGGGCTGGTCGTGGTCGGGCGCATGTACGAGACCCATCCACCGGGAGCGCGGGTACAGCCGCTGCCCGACGACGTCGATCTCGAGAGCTGACCGCCGCGTCAGCGGCCTTGGAAGTCCGGCGTCCGACGTTCTGTCATGGCGGTGACAGCTTCCAGGGCGTCGGCGCTCGTGAAGAGTTCCGGGGCGGCATTGCGAATCTGTGCCGCAGCAGCGCCTCGGGCTGCCCGCTCGGCGGCCCGACTGTTGGCCAGGGCGGCCCGCACGGCCAGCGGCGCGTTCGCAGCGATCGTGTGGGCGATCTCGGTGGAGCGTTCGAGCTGCGTGCCGGTCTCGACGACCTCGCTGACCAGCCCCACCTCCAGCGCGGCGGCGGCATCGAAGGTCTCGGCGGTGAGCAGCCACTGCATGCCCCGCTTGCCGAGCGCGGGGAGGCGGTGACCGCCACCGCCCAGCGGAATGATCCCCCTGGCTACCTCGAGTTGTGCGAACACCGTGTCCTTCGCGACCACGGCAGCCTGGGAGGCCAGGATCAACTCGATTCCGAGCGTGTAGCAGCAACCCTGGGCAGCTATCACGACCGGCTTCGGGCACGGTTCGGCCAGCATGTCCCACGGATCAGGCTGGTCCGGTCTCATCAGCGGGGTGCCCGCTCCCTGGTCGCCGAGCGCCGGCAGCACGTCGGCCAGATCGAGCCCGCCGGTGAAGTGGTCGCCGTGGCCGAAAACCACCCCCACACGCAACGCGTCGTCGTCGCGAAGGCGTTCGTACGCGTCCGCGACGGCGGCGATGATCTCCCGGTTCCAGGCGTTGCGCTTCTCGGGCCGGTTGACGCCGATCACAAGGACTGGTCCGTCGCTCTCGACCGTGACGATGTCGCTCATGTCCAGAGTCAATCACGAGGGTGGTGGAACGTCGCCGCGGATCGTGCTTCAGTGGACCATCGACGATGTGAAACGGTTGCGCCTCGAGATCAACTCTGCCCACGGCTCACCCGGGCGTCTGGGGAGCATCTATCGCGACTTGGTCGAGCGGCTCGGGGAAGACGCCGCCTCGCAATTGTGGTGGGACGTATTCGCAGGTCAGGACGCGTCGGAGACCTAGCCGCCCTTTCCACATCATCCAACGTGTCGGGTCGCCGGTGTCCCCCGGACGCTGTCAACGGGGCAGGATGAGCCCATGAAGAGAATCCCCAGTGATGATCCGAGGGCCGCGTACCGCTCGAGCAACGTGGTGGTCGATCGCGACGGTCTGGCCGAACACATCGGGGGACTCCACCGATGGGTGCTGGCCACCACCCGCGCTGATGGTCGACCACAGATGAGTCTGGTGACCGGCGGCATGCTTCCCGACGCAAGGCTGGCTGTGGCGACCTACCCGGAGCGCGCCAAGGCACTCAACGCCCGACGGAACCCGAACGTGTCAGTGGCCGTCATTGGCGATGACTTCAACAGCGCGTGGGTGCAGATCGACGGCACGGCCGAGGTGCTCGACATGCCCGAGGCCGGGGACACGTTCGTGGAGTACTACCGGGCCATCTCCGGTGAGCACCCGGACTGGGACGAGTATCGCCAGGCCATGGCCGACCAGGGCAAGTGCATCATCGTCATCGAACCCACCCGGTGGAGTCCGGTGAGCAAAGGTGGCTTCCCACCGTCGCTGTTCGAGGACTGATGGCGCTCTTCGAGGACTGATGGCACTGTCCGAGCACTGATGGGCGAGCCCCGCTCACCAGCCCCATTCACCCTTGGGTGCCCGCTTGGCCATCTTGATGGCCATGGCCTTGGAGTGCGCCAGAGCGCCCCGGTCGCACGAGGCGACGTCGCGCGCGAGTTCCATGGTCGCATCCGCCAGATCGTCGTCGTCGGCGACCCGGGTGACCAGGCGCAGCTCGAGTGCCTCGTCGGCAGTCAGTTCCCGCTGGGTCATGGACAGCTCGCGGGCCACTGCGCCGCCGACCAGGTCGGCCAGGATGGAGTAGATCCCAATGCCCCAGACCAGTTCGGGCCGACGGAATGTTGAGGATCTGGCAGCCACACGCAGGTCGCACATCATGGCGAGGTCGAAACCGCCGGCGAAGGCGGGTCCCTGCACCGACGCGACGAGGGGAAGCGCGAAGCTGCGCAACGTTTCGTGCCAGCGGTCCGATGAGGCCCACAGGGCTTCCTGTACCGAAGGATCCTCGAACTCACCCAGGTCGAACCCTGCGCTGAACACCGGACCGATCGAATCGATCACCACCACGTGCAGGTCCTCATCGCGGTCCAACTCGTCGAGTGCATCGCTCATCTCGTCGCGAACCCGGATGGACAGGGCGTTGCGTTTGTCGGCCCTGTCGATGGTGAGGCGGGCGATGCCCGGCTCAGGACGGCTGACATTCACGTGTTCAGTGGTTCGGGGTTCTGACATTGCCCAAGACGCTACGTCGCAGGGCCGCCGGCCGTGACGGATCGCCCTGGCCTCAGCAGAGTGACCTCGCCGCGGCCCCCGATCTGCAACAGTGGCGGGGCTGCTCCCTAGCGGAGCCGCGAGGGTGGACGCAACCACCATCGACGAGCAGGAGTTGAGTGCACATGTCTGAAGCCGCAGAGAACGCGATGGCTCTGATCCAGGGTCGGATCGGTCAGGAGGAGGGAGTCGGGGACTGGGATGAGATCACCCAGGAGATGATCTCTGAGTTCGCGGACCTCACGAAGGACCACCAGTTCATCCACGTCGACGAAGCGGCCGCTCAGTCGGTCGGGTTCCCCACCACCATCGCCCACGGCTTCCTGACCCTTTCGATGCTCACGCACCTGGGGGCATCGATTCCCCAGGACCCGGAGATGTTCAAGGGCGTCGCCATGGGCATGAACTACGGCTTCGACAAGGTGAGGTTCGTCGCGCCGGTTCCCAACGGGTCCCGGGTGCGATGCCGCTCCACGCTCAAGTCCGCCGAGGCCAAGGGTGCCGACGCCATCCACCTGACCCGCACCTTCACGATGGAGATCGAGGGTTCCGAGAAGCCGGCGCTCGTCGCTGACTGGATCGTCCGGCTCGTATACGGATAAGGATTGGCTGCATGACCGAGATCCAGTCCCGAGACTCCATCTACATCGGTGGCGAGTGGGTGCCGTCCACGGGTTCCGGCGTGATCGAGGTGGTCTCGCCGAACACCGAGGAGGTCATCGCCACCGCCCCCGATGTCACCACCGCGGATGTGGACGCCGCGGTCGCCGCGGCTCGACGGGCGATGGACGAGGGTCCGTGGCCGACCATGCCCAAGGAGGAACGACTGGCGGCCATCAGCCGACTGAGTGTCGAGCTGATGAATCGCGGCCAGGACATAGCCGACACGATCTCTGCCCAGAACGGCTGTCCGTCGAAGTGGTCCTTCGCCGGACAGGTCATGTCCGCCACCATGGCCCTCGACGCGTTCGCTGAGTTCGGTGCCGACTACGACCTCGAGAGCACCCGCACCGGCGGGCTGGGCCAGACCGTGACCGTCCGCAAGACACCTGTCGGGGTGGTGGCGGCCATTGCACCGTGGAACGCGCCGCTGTTCATCATGGCGCTGAAGATCGGGCCCGCGATGGTCACCGGGTCCACAATGGTTCTGAAGGCTTCGCCGGAGACCCCATTGGATGCCTACCTGTTGGCCGACGCCGTCGAGGCCGCCGGTCTGCCGCCCGGGGTCATCAACGTGGTCGCCGCCAATCGCGATGCAAGCGACCACCTCGTTCGTCACCCTGGCATCGACAAGGTGGCCTTCACCGGCAGCACCGCCGTGGGTCGCCACATCGGCGCCATCTGTGGCGAGCAGCTCAAACACTGCTCGCTGGAGCTCGGCGGCAAGTCGGCGGCGATCCTCCTCGAGGACTGGGACATCGGCGGCGGTCTCGCCGAGTTGGTCGACTCCGGAATGCTCAACAATGGGCAGGCCTGTGGCGCACAGACCCGCATCCTCGCCCCCCGCTCACGCTACGACGAGGTTGTGTCGGCCCTGGCCGAACACGTCGGCGCCATGGCGGTGGGGGACAGCCTCGACCCGACCACGGACATCGGACCGCTCGTGACCAGGCGTCAGCGCGACAGGGTGACCGGATACCTCGACATCGGTTCCAGCGAGGGAGCCCGTGCAGTGGTCGGCGGGGGAGTGCCCGCCGGGCGTGACAAGGGTTGGTTCGTGGAACCGACGGTGCTCGCCGACGTCGACAACTCGATGCGGGTGGCCCGCGAGGAAATATTCGGCCCGGTACTTGCGGTGATCCCCTATGACGGCGAGGACGAGGCGGTCGCCATCGCCAACGACTCCGAGTACGGCCTCTGCGGCTCGGTGTGGTCGGCCGACGCCGAGCACGCCGGCGATCTGGCCGCGCGGGTGCGCACCGGGTGTGTGGCGATCAACAGCCAGCTGATCATCGACTGGCGCAGCCCGTTCGGTGGGATGAAGAACTCCGGTCTCGGTCGCGAACTCGGACCGGAGGGCATCGACGAGTACGTCGAGTACCAGAGCATCATCGGACCCCTCGGCTGAACTCGACGGGGCGAGGGTCGGTCAGGACCAGCCGCCGTCGTGGGCCACGAACTGGCCGGTCACGAAGCCGCAGGTCCCGTCGAGGTAGGCGCAACACAGCGCCGCGCACTCTTCGAGTGTGCCCAGCCTCTTCATCGGAACGTGACGCTCCACCCGTGCGCGACCCTCGGGATCCGTGGCACCCGCTGCGGCGAGGAAGGCTGGGAAGTCCATGAAGTTCGTGCCCAGCGCGTTGACCTGTACTCCGGAAGCCGCCATCTCACGCGCCACGTTTCGCACCAGGTGCGTCGCCCCTGCTCGCAACGCCGAGTAGATCGAAGAGCCGGGCGTGGTGCGCGCCCCGGACGAACTCGTTATCACCAGCACCTGGCCCGATCCCTGGTCCACCATCGGTGGCAGCACCGCCTTGAGGAAGTGATAAGGCGCCTCGATCAACCCGCGTTCGAGCTTCGACACCTGTTCGCCGGTGGAGTCCAGGAAAGGCCCACCGATGATCTCCCCGGAGAACGCAGCAGCGGCATCCAGGCGCCCGAATCGGTTCAGCGCGGCTGCGGCCAGGGCTTCGCCCTTGTCGGGGTCGGCCAGGTCCCACACTCCGGTCACCGTCTCCACCGCGGCGCCGAGCGCCTCCAACTCGGCGACAAGACCATCTTCGGGGTCGCCCACCACGAGGTCGTGCCCGCGACGAGCGAGCTCCTTGGCCAACGGCGGCCCCAGGTAGAAGCTCGTGTTGGCCACCAGTGCCACTCTGCGGTCGGTGCCGGGCGGTGGGGCGTTCATCGCCATATCGGAACCAAATGGCGCCGCCGTGTCAACAGACAGCACTGTGGCAACAGGCGGTGGGCCTCCGGATCAGCGCCGCTGCTTCCAGTAGCCCCGAATGGTGGTGTGTTCCCTGGGCACTTCGAGCACGCGCTGGAAGTGTTTGCGGAGGGCCTGCATGGCAGCGGCCTCACCGGCGGCCCAGACTCGAGTGTCGGGTCCGACGGTCTTGATCGACTCCGCCGTCGCCACAACGCCGGACATCGGTGTCAGCTCCGGATCGTGGTCGTGCCAGGTGATGTCGGTCGCCGGTAGGTCCGGTAGGTCGCTCCTCGTCGTAGGGGACGCGGACTCGAGGTGAATCGTGCAGCCGACCTGCAGGTCGCGGTGTTGGATCGACTCCAGCAGCTGGCGGACGGCGGGTACGGCAGTCTCGTCGCCGAAGATGAGCAGGCGGTGGGCTCCGGCGTCCACCTGGTAGCCACGTCCCGGTCCCGACAACGCAGCCGGGTCGCCGACCGACGCGGCGTCAGCCCATTCGGACACCGCCCCACCGTCGTGGCGGACTATCTCGAGATCGATCGATCCCTCCGAGCGATCCAGGTGAACAGGCGTGAACGTGCGGATCACGGGCCGATCGCCGGACGGCAACAGGAACTCGTTGCCCGACCACTCGGGGATGATCAGAGCTTCGTGCGGCGTCGAGGGAATCAGGAGCCGGACGCTGGCAGCGGGCTCGGGCTCTTCCATGGAGCGCAGGCTGTCGCCCGTCAGGGTGACTCGGATCAGCCGCGGGTTCGCCTCCTCGGCGGCGCTGACCGAAACCGGCATCCAGGCCGGTGGCTCCCGCCGTACCGGTGCAGCCATCGGCCCGGTGGGGCCCTCTTCTTCAGCCACGGCCGTCACCATTGGCATCGTCGACGACCACTTTGGCACCCGGGAATCCGTCGGCGTCGCGCCATCGCTCCAGGTATCCGGCATAGTCCAGGAGGCTGCCGGTGTACACGAGGTTGCGGGCCGCTCTTGGGGTCGCTCACCCTGTTCCCCGTTGTAGTAGCCGGGTGTGCAGGACGCCGAGTAGTCGGCGATCCTCGAGGCGACTCCGTGCAGCAGCTCCAGCCACTCCTCCTCGGCCTCGGGCGTGGCCTCGATGGTCGTCGACGCGTTCTCGTTCGCAGGTGGCGATCAGCCAGGCGACGTGCTTGGCGGACTCGGGCCAGGAAGTGCAGGAAGTTCGTGCCGAATCCTGCCTGCACGAGGCTGATCATCATCATGTTCGGGGAACTCGCCCGGACAGCACACCGTGCAGTGTGTGCGCGCCGTCGTGCCAGCGTTCGCTCATGGCGATGCCGCCGCGGCCCCTGGGGTCGAAGCCGAGTCGGTGATCGAGGTCGGTGGTGACCTCGAACCCCGAAGCGAAGATCAGCAGGTCCACCGGGTACTCGACTCCGCCGACGACGACACGCCGCTGGCGGTGATCTCCTCCACGCCTCGGCCGTCGGTGTCGACCAGGTGCACGTTCGGACGATTGAACGCCGGCAGGTACTCGTCGTGGAAGCAGACCCGCTTGCAGTGCTTGCCGTACCAGGGCTTGAGCTTCTCCGCGGTGTCCGGATCCTCGACGATCCGCTCGACCCGATCCCGCAGCGCCTGCATCGTCTCGAAGTCCGATCGTTCCAGCGCTGCCGCAGCCTCGGGTGAGTCGGCTGCGGACTGGGTGTCGTCCCACATGACCTCGGTCCACCCGTCGCCGACGAGGTCTCGCTCCGGCTTGTCGACCGGTCACCGACTCCGTGAAGTTGCGGATGCGCTCTTCCTGCCATCCGGGCTCGAGGCCCTCGAACCACTCGACGTCGGTGGGTCCGTTGTTGCGTACGCCCACCGCTGACGGTGTTCGCTGGAACACGAACAGCTCGTCGGCGGTCTCGGCGAGCCGGGGCACGGCCTGTACCGCGGTGGCACCGGTGCCGATGATTCCGACCCGTTTGCCCCTCAGCTTCTCCATGGGCTCGCGCGGAGCGCCGCCGGTGTAGCCGTAGTCCCAGCGACTCGTGTGGAACGCCCGGCCCTCGAACGTCTCTGATGCCGGGGATGCCCGGCAGCTTGGCCTTGTGGAGGATTCCGCCGGCCGTCACGAGGAACCGGGCCGACAGTCGATCGGCCCGCGTGGTGTGTACCTGCCACCGCAGTGTCCCCTCGTCCCACTCCGCGGAGTCGATCTCGGTCTGGAACAGGGCGTGCGGGTACAGCTCGAACTGCCGTCCCAGTTGTTGGCAGTAGGCGAAGATCTCCGAGGCGCTGGCGTACTTCTCGGTGGGCATGTAGCCCGTCTCCTCCAGAAGAGGCAGGTAGGTGTACGACTCGACGTCGCACATGCAGCCCGGATAGCGGTTCCAGTACCAGGTGCCACCGAAGTCGCCGGCCTTCTCCACCATGCGGAAGTCCGTGACGCCCTCACGCAGCAGGTTGATGGCGGTGAGCATGCCGGCGAAGCCGCCGCCCACGATCACCACCTCGGTCTCCTCGATGATCGGATCGCGGGTGAAGCCGGGCTCGACGTAGGGGTCCCGGTCGAACTCGGCATAGTCGCCCTTGAGTTCGCGGTACTGCTCGAGGCCGTCGGTGCGCAGCCGCTTGTCGCGCTCGCGCTGGTAGCGCTCGCGTGCCTCGCTCATCTCGGTGGGATCCTGCTGGTCGTCCGCGGCCATCGGTGCGCGCTCCTTCGGGTTGTCGCACTCCTGGCACGCATACTTGCCTGCTCGGGGCCGCCGAGTGGAGTCGGGCAACGCTCGCCTCCCCATGTCGGCCAGAATCGAGGAGACGTCGATGCGCCGCGCCGGCCTGCACGCCCTGAAGGAGGGCCACGATGACTCTCGCTCGTTCAGACTTCGGAGACGACTTCACCTGGGGGGTGGCATCCGCTGCGTTCCAGATCGAGGGCGCGTGGAACGTGGACGGCAAGGCGCCCTCGGTGTGGGACGACGTAGGCGACCGCGGCAAGATCCGAGGAGGTCCCGTCGGTCGCGACGGGATCGATGCGTATCACCGTGTGGACTCAGACCTGGACCTGATCGCGGCCATGGGAGTGAATGCGAACCGGTTCTCCATCAGTTGGCCCCGCGTCTATGGCGACGGTCGTGGCCCGTGGAACGAGGAGGGTGGCGCCTTCTACGACCGGATGATCGACGGTTGTCTGGAGCGTGGGCTGGAGCCATGGGTGACCGTGCACCACTGGGACCTACCCCAGGCGCTCCAGGAGCAGGGTGGGTGGACCCGTCGGGGAATCGTGGAGGACTTCGCCGACTTCGCCGAACAACTTGCCCGACACTACGGCGATCGCGTCAAGCACTGGATGGTGTTCAACGAGCCGCTGTCGGTCATCGGCCACATCGCCGGGGGCGTGCATGCCCAGCGCTACGGCCCGCACCCGATGCTCGCCCTCGCATCGCTTCACCACATGAACCTGGCCTGCGCCGAGGCCGGCCGACGAATGCGCGAGGTGCTGGGAGAATCCGCCCAGATCGGGACCACGAACGTGTTCACGATCGCAGCTCCGTTCGACGCCTCCGACCCCAAGCTGGTGCGCGCCCAGCGCGCCCTCGAGGGGCTGACCGTGGGAGCGTTCATCGATCCACCCGCAGGGCTCGGCTATCCGTTCGAGGAGAGTCCGTTCCTGCGCCCGATGAAGCGCTACGTGCTCGACGGTGACCTGGAGGCGGCGAGGTTCGACTACGACTTCATGGGCGTCCAGTACTACGGACCCATCCCCATGCGAAGCGCCCCGATTCCCGTTCTCGGGGCCATACCGCTCATGTCGCTGCGATCAGCAGAGGCCAACGTCCGCTCCGCCACCGGCATCCCTGTCGAGCCGAAAGGGCTGCTCGAGATCCTGCGCCGCTACCGCGACCATCCGGCCTGCAGGCGCATGGTGATCACCGAGTCCGGATTCGGGATGAACGACCGGCTCATCGACGGCCGAGTTCGCGACGATCTGCGTGTCTGGTACGCCCGCACGCACCTGGAAGCCGTGAAGCAGGCGCGATCCGAGGGGATCGCTGTCGACGGCTTCTTCCAGTGGTCCTATGCCGACAACATCGAGTGGACCCTGGGGCGGGAAGCGCGATTCGGTCTCGTGTACATCGACTACGAGGACAACTTCCGTCGCTACCCGAAGGACTCCTACCTGTGGTTCCAGCGCCTACTGGCAGCGGATCATGACCGTGTCCCGAAATCGGATTCCGTCATGACGGACTGATCAGGTGCAGGCAGACGGTGCGCAGGCAGACGGTGCGCAGGCCGGCAATCAGCAGGCCGACTCTGAGCAGGCTGGAAGAGCGAGGCCGCGGCGGGTGGCGATCATCACTGCGATGAACCAGGAGATGCGTCCGCTGGTGCGGGCGATGTCCCTGCGGCGGTTCGACCTCGACGAGGTCACCGCATACCGAGGCAACTGGAAGGGCAGAAGCATTGTTGCTGTCGTCTCGGGTATGGGGATGGCCCCGGCGCGCAGAGCGACCGAACTCGCCATCGAGTCAGCCGGGGCCGAGCGGGTACTGATGGTCGGCATCGCGGGGGCGGTCGAGCCCGGACTCGCCATCGGGTCGCTCGTGGTTCCCGAGGTGGTGATCGATGCCGACGACGTCGAGTACCTGCCCACCCCGACGGGGACCCACGCGGCTCGCGGCGCGATCCTGAGCACCGATGAGCTGTTGGCTGATCCGACCCGAATAGCTGACCTTGATCGCAGGGGGATCGTCGCCGTCGACATGGAGACCGCTGCGGTGGGAGCGGTGTGTCGTGAACGAGGGCTCGATTGGTCGGTGTTCCGGGCCATCAGCGATCGGGCTGGCGATCCGCACACCGACGACGGCGTCGTGGGGCTCGCTCACGGCGACGGCTCGGCCGACATCGTTGCCGTCCTCCGGTACGTTGGCCGGCACCCCGGGCGGGTCCCCCACCTGGCAAGGCTGGCTCGAGGGAGCAGGGTGGCCACTCTTGCGGCCTCCGCGGCGGCCATCGCTTGGTTGAGCGATCCCTCGGGCCGGTAGAACGACTGGCCCGGCCCCGCACTGGATGAGATGAAGGGCCGTTGGAAGCGTCCGATCTCGGGCATGAAGTGGTACCGCACCGCCAAGAAGGACTTCGCGGCGCTTCCCGAGAGCCCGGGCTGAGCTCGTTGTTGTGGTGAGATGAGCGGCGAAACCGACCTGGCGGCGATGCTCGCGTCGCTGGAGATCGAGCGCCGCGGCGAGCCCGTGACCGTTCTCCACCTGGAACACCCAGTGGAACTCGGGGAGGGCCTGCTGGCTCTGATCACGGAGGAGGACGCCACCACGGCGGTGGTCTCGATCGCCGAGGCGGAGCGACGTGGCTGGCCCGTCGACTTCCGGGGTGCGTGGCTCACCGTTTCCGTGCACAGCTCACTCGAGGCTCTGGCTGGTTGAGGCAACGCTCCATTGTGCGGCGGTCGAGGTTCTCGCGGAGCCGCTCGTCAGGGTGCGAGGAAGCGGAGCGTGCGTTCGACGCAGGTGTCGAGGTCGTCGAGCCAGGGCGCGTGTTCGGCTCCGGGTATCACCACGAGCTCGGCGTCGGGTAGGCGCGGTGCGAAGTCCCGAGCGACAGCGCCCCCACCGTTGGGGTCATCCTCACCCCAGAGGAACAGAACGGGCATGGCCAGCCTCGACAGCAGATCATCGGTGAGCAGTAGGTCGACATTTTGGCCACGGATCGGGGTGAACACATCTGGCGATGAGCGCATGTCGTTGACGAGCGTGTCGGTATGGCGAAGCAGGGCGTGGGCCCAGTCGAGCATGTGGTCATCGAACGCGCCGGAGTCGATCGCCCGGCCGAGGCCGAACTGGCGCAGCGCGCCCTTCACCATGCCCCGTGTCATCGGCACCCGTGCCATGAGAGATCGTGCTCCCGGCAACGCCCCCATCCGTGCGCTGAACGGGGCCCCCTCACTCGGTGCGCCGATGAGCCAGCTGTACTCAACGAGTTTGGTCACACGTTGCGGTGCCGCAGCGGCCCCCCGGAACGCGAAGAATCCGCCGTACGAGGTGGCGCCGATGGCAGTGCTGTCCAGCTCGAGCGCGTCGAGTAGCTCTCCGAGCAACCGATCCGCGTAGTCCTGAACACTTCCGAGATCACTCAGGGGTCCATCCGGGATGGGGTCTGACAAACCACATCCGGGCCGGTCGACGAGGATGCACCGCACACCATCAAGGGCGGCGGCCAGGGTGCACCAGCTCGTTCCGTCGATGGAACCACCGTGGATGAGCACGAACGGAGTCCCCTCACCGACCTCCTGTACCCGAACGCGACCGCCGGGCTCGAGCGTCACCCATCGCTCGGTCGGGACGACCCCGACATGTTCCCAGAGCCGCTTCTCCGCCTGCTGGTAGAGCCGGGCGTCCTTGGCCATCGCGATGGTCTACCAGCAACGCCGGCTTCGACTCTGCCGCCATGGATCTCTGGCCCTGACAGCTGCCGGTCGAAACACCCGTCTCGACCGCCTCGAGGGGGGCGGCGTGGCATCGGTGCGAACCTGGCTCGCCTGCCCAGGACCAGGAAGCCGACCTCGGCCCCATCTGCCTCACACGCCTGGTTGGCGCTGAATCCTCCGACTTGGGTCTAGGTGTGTGATCGCAGTGGCGGCAGTCCGGCCAGGGCTCGTGAAGCCCGCATGGCGAGCGCCACGATGGTCAGGGTCGGCCCGTATCCCGTTGAGGTCGGGAACACCGAGGAGTCGGTGCACACGAGGTTCTCGACGTCCCAGGCTCGTTGCCAGGGGTCGAACACCGAGTTGGTGGGGTCGGTGCCCATGCGGGCGGTTCCCATGACGTGCTTGGAGTCCGGGGCCAGACGAACCGGGTCGCCGTCGTCGCCGAGTTCGGGCATGGTCACGTGGAACGCGGTTTGGGCGCCGGCGCGACCCATTACATCTTCGAGGATCGCCGCCGCGTATTCCGATGCCACCAGTTCGTGGTGATGGGGACGGTAGGTGACCCGGCCGGCCGGGAGCCGGTGGTGGTCGCGTACAGATGGGTCCAGGTCCACCCGGTTGTCGGCCTGGGGGAGATCCTCACCCTGCATCGTGAACACCCACAGGTGGTCCCGGGTGGGGGACTCGCACATCAGCTGCGTGTGGAGCTCCCCGGTCGGCAGGTGCAGCGCCTCCATGATCGGGCCACCTGCCCCACCGTGCTCGACGATGCCCCCACGGAAGTACGGCAGGCCGTTGGCCCGGGCATGTGAACGGCTGGCGGCGTCGATCAGCAGGTGATCGTCGTGCAGGTGGGTGACCGCCCGGCCGCGGTAGGCGTGCAGCCGGTGGTCGAATACGCCGAGCACGAGCGTCTGGAAGTGGAACATCAGGTTTCGGCCCACCTGGTCGCTGCTGTTGGCGACCCCGGCTGCCAACAGCAACCTCGGGGTCTCGAACGTGCCACAGGCCAGCACTACGTGGTCGGCGCTGAGTTCGTGGGTTCGGCCGGAGGCGTCGATGTATCGGACACCGTGGGCCCGCTTCCCGCTGACATCGAGCGGGATGTCGTCGACGTGGCACTCGGTTCGGATCTCTAGCCGCCCGGTGGCCAGTGCCCGACGCAGGGGGGCCACGGGGTCGCCCTTGGCGTCGATGGGGCAGCCGAAACCGGCGCAGAACCCGCAGTTGTTGCAGGCCGGGCGACCGTCGTACGGAACCGAATTGGCGCCGGTCGGTGCCGCATAGGGGTGCAATCCGGCTTCCTCTGCTGCGGGGACCGAGAGGGTCGCCCCGTACATGTCGGCGCCGGGGCCCATGGGATACGGGCCGGAACGCCACTCGGCGAACGGGTTCGCTGCCGCGTCGCCCGCCACACCGATCAGCCGTTCGGCCTCCGAGTAGTACGGCTCCAACTCGTCGTAGGTCAACGGCCAGTCGGCCAGTGTGCTGTCCGCGATCGGGCCCAGCTCGGACGCGGCATGGAAGTCGACCGCCCGGAAGCGGGGCAGTTTCCCGTCGGCGTGGAACCCGGCGCCCCCGAGCGTGCTGGGCATGTTGTTGACCTGCCCGGTGAACAACCTGTCGCCGTCGGCCGGCCCCCGCCGGAACGTCCGCGGTTCGAGGAGCGGATCGGGGCCGAGGTAGTGACGCCGGCCGAACTTGATCTCGTCGTTGGACAGGTGCCCGAGAAGCTCGAACGGTGCGTCGAGGGACAGGAGTCGGTTCGGGCCCTTGTCCAGCATCACCACGTTCCACCCCGCGGCGGTGAGGACATCGGCGGCTGTGGAGCCACCGGGTCCGGATCCCACGATGACGGCGTCGACGTCACTCACGTCCACTCACCTCGGAATCGGTCCATCCCCGGGGCTGGGTGTCGCCCGGCCACGAGATGGCGGACCAGCCGAGCAGGTCGGTGTTGCCGCCGTACTCGGGCGCTCCGTAGCAGGCCTCACAAACGTGTTCGTGCAACAGGCGCCGGAAGTCCGTCGGCGTGGCGGCCAGACGATCTTCCCGCTTCTCCGGACCCACCGAAGCAAAGTCGCGACCCAACAGCTGAATCCCGTCGCGGTAGATCTCCTGCCAACCGTGTACCGATCCGTTCCACTCCCGCTCCGGTCGCCCGAGTGATCCCTCTATGCGGGTGCGCCACGCCAATTCCTCGTGTGACGTGAGGGACTCGAAACGGCTGAAACCGTCGTCGCCACCGTGGCGCCCGGAGAACGGTCCACCGGCCCAGATCAAGGGAGGGTCGACCTCGAACGCACCCAGGGTCCGGTCGATGTAGACCACCGCGCCGAGCGCGGCCGCCCCGGGATGCTCACCCGCAGGTGGTGCGATGAGATCGACCACCGCCGTGAGCACTTCGCACTCGTCGTCTCCGAGGAACAGTGTGCTTGCCGCGGTCATCGACGCGAACCCTACGGCAGTGCTCGCGTCCTGGGTCCCGGTGTAGGCGTTGCCCCTCGGCTGGGGTTCAGTGGCCGGCTCTCACCGACCGTCGGCGAGCTCGGGACCGCCCGGGGCGACCTCATTGAGCGACAGCGACCCGGAGATGCTCGAGTTGGGGAAGATCGAGACGTAGAAGGCGGCTGCCTCGGCGGCCTCGCGGTCGAACCAGACGCTGGTGACGATCCTTGGCATGGGAGAACCTCAGTCCTCGGTGGGCCGGTAGGTGCAGATGACGACGCCCGTGCCCGTGGTGATGCTGTCGATCAGCTCCAGGCGACGCATCTCACCGTTCGTGGGGAAGATGCTCTTGCCACCACCCACGATCACGGGCTGGATCATGAGTCTGTACTCGTCCACGAGGCCCCGGGAACCCAACGACTTGGCCAGGGCGGTGCTGCCCATGACCTGTAGGTCGCCGCCCGCCGCCGCCCGGAGATCGGCGATGGCATCGAGGGCCGAATCGGCAGGCAGCAGGGTCGAATTCGACCAGTCGAGGTCGTCCGGCCCCAGGGTTGCTGGACGCCACGTACTTCTTGATCTCGTTCATCCGGTCGGCGAAGGGGTCACCGGCACGCCCGGGCCACGCTGCGGCCATGGTCTGCCATGTCCGACGGCCGAACAGGAGGGCCTCGGTCGACTCCATGGCCTCCCCCAGATATGGCCCCATTGTCTCGGGCTCGAAGAACGGCATCGACCAACCGCCATGGGCGAACCCGCCATCGCGGTCCTCGTCGACGCCGCCCGGCGCCTGGGCCACTCCGTCGAGGGTCATGAACTCACTGACGACGATCTTCACCGCAGACCTCCTGTGGCGTGGGGTGCCGAGAATCTACATTTGCGACGTCGACTGGGACCCGATTCCTCTCGGGACGAACCGGCACGTCCGACGTTCGCCTCAGCCCCCGGCCAGGTCGCCGGGATCGGCCGGTACGTCCACCGCGTATTGGCGCAGAATTTCCATGTCGACGACATCCAGAGTGCGCTCGTTGGTCGAGGCGAGCACCACGGGCGCTGCCGCCCCGTCTGCGTGCGCCCTCAGCCAGTTGGGTGCGGTGACGCACCAACGGTCGCCGGGCTTCAGGCCCGGGAACCCGAAACCAGGGTTCGGGGTGATGAGGTCGTTGCCGATCGAGCGCTGGTGTTCGAGGAACTCCACTGTGACCACGGCGCAGATCGTGTGGTAGCCGACGTTCTCCGGTGACCAGTTGCAGCAGCCGTCTCGGAAGTAGCCGGTGCGGGGTTCGGTGCCGCATTCCTCGAGTTCTCCGCCGAGCACGTTCTTCTGCGCCATGGACCGAGTCTCGCGTAGTTGGGGGCTCCTGCTCCGGCGCGCTGCAGTGCTCGTTGCCGACTCCATCTCTGGCCGGTCAGCGACCCGGCGGGTCACCCAACTCGTCGAGCAGGGTGGGCAGTGTCCGGTCGAACTCAGCGATGCCCGCCAGCTTGCGGCCCTCGTAGCCTCGGATCGTCTCGGGCAGCGACGCGATCCGAACGGCTGCGTCGTAGTTGTCGGCGCGCACCGTATCGAGCAACTGCTCCAGAGCGTCGCGGTAGATCTCGATGAGTCGGCGCTCGGCCCGCCGGACCCCGGCCATGCCGAAGGGATCGAAGCGATGTCCCCGGAGTCGTTTTCCCCGAGCCAGCAGCCGGATGAGTGGGGCCGCGCCGATCCCGATCTCGATCTTGTGGTCAAGCCCCAGGCTGCGAAGCATCGGTGGGTGAAGGTTCCACACGACCTTCGCCTCGCCGTCGGCCAGTTCCCGAGCCTGCTGCAGGCTTGCCGGATCCAGCAGTAGTCGGGCCACCTCGTACTCGTCCTTGTAGGCAAGAACGCGATGGAGTTGGGTGGCAACGGATTCGGTGAGATTCCACGACTGTCCGATAGCTCCCTCGGCGTGTGCGAAGCGCAACATGGTCCCGAGGTAGTCGGCGGCCAGGACGCTGTCCTGGAACGCGATCAGGTCGGCGCAACGGAGTCGGACTGCCGCCACGAGATCGTCGGGTGCACCGATGGCTCCCAGCTCGTCGACGCCGCGTTCGATCGCCTGGGGAAGGTGAGTGGACGGGGCGCCGGGTTCAGTTTCGCAGCGGGCCAGAGCGGCCTCGAACTGCTCGGGATCGGCAACCGCGCACCGCCCCCATTCGAAGGCCGCGGTGTTGGTCTTCACCGCCACGCCGTTGAGGTCGATGGCAGCCAGCATCGAACCCAACGAGATCGGTAGCGCTCCGGCCTGGACCGCGACCCCGGTGAGCAGGATGTTGGCAGTGGCGGGTTCGCCGACGAGTCGGGCTGCCGCGCCGACCGCATCGAGCCAGCGTGGGTTCGGGCCACAGGCGGCGTCGACCCGGGAGCGAATGACGAGCGGGTCGTCGCGCTTGCCCGACGGGTCGGTGATCATCGACGCAGTCGGTGTGGCGCTGGTCGAGCCGATCAGGGTGGTGCGCCCGGGGTCTGCGGCGGCCAGGGTCGACTCAGCTGCAGCCACTATCGGGTCGAATGCAACCAGGAGGTCGGCCTGGCCGTCGCCGAGGTGGTTGGTGGAGTGCTCGCTGCTGTGAGCCGTGAGGTACAGATCGCTGAGCACCGGCCCGGCCTTCTGCGAGAGGCCCGTCTGGTCGAGACCCCTCACATCGAGCCCGTCGAGCATCGCTGCGGTTCCGACGATCTGGGACACGGTGACCACGCCCGTGCCGCCGATTCCGGCGAAGCGGATCCGCGTCTCGCCGGGGATGTGCTCGGGTGGTGAGGCCAGGCCGGTGGGCGTCGCCCCACTCGCCACCTGCCGGGCCGGGGGAGAACCGGACAGGCGCCGCCGGCGGTGCCACCAACGCTTCGGCCTGCTGTGCACGGACATGAACGACGGGCAATCGCCGTCGAGGCAAGCGAGATCGAGGTTGCAGCTCGACTGGTCGATGCGGGTCTTGCGGCCGAAGGGCGTGTCGGTGGGTTGGACCGAGAGACACGAGCTCTTCTCGGAGCAGTCGCCGCATCCCTCACAGACCCGTTCGTTGATCATCACCCGACGTGTCGGTGTCTCGGCTGTTCCTCTCCGGCGCGCCCGTCGCAGCTCCGCCGCGCACGGTTGATCGTGGATCAACACCGTGACTCCCGGGACCTGGGCCAGGAGTTCCTGGGCCTCGATCAGCCGCTGGCGGTCCCACACCTCGACCTTGGCGGGTATGTCGAGGTCTCGCAGACGATCTTCGTCGTCGGTCGTGATGATCACCCGCGACACGCCCTGGGTGAGTAGCACGCCCGAGAGAGCACCGGCGTCGACCTGGCCCGGCGGCAGCTGTCCACCGGTCATGGCGACGTGGCCGTTGAGGAGGACCTTGTAGGTCATGTCGACACCGGCGTCGACCGCAGCCTGGATGGCCAGCTGCCCACTGTGGAAGTAGGTGCCGTCCCCGAGGTTCTGTGTGAGGTGCGGGGTCTCGACGAATGAGGACATCCCGATCCAGGGTGCGCCCTCACCTCCCATGGCGCTGATGGTCACGATGTCCCCGAGGCGCGGGTCGTCGCTGAGCAGGGCCATCGTGTGACACCCGATGCCTGCTCCCACGATCGTGCCCTCGGGGGTTCGGGTCGATTGATTGTGGGGGCACCCGGAGCAGAAGAACGGAGTGCGGGCATCGGAGACCGGGATGCGGATGCGTTCGCGCCGCGCTCGCCGGTGGGGCCAGGCGATCACCCAGGCGTGGCGTGAGCGCTGCCCGCAGGGGCTCGACCATCCTGTCGGCAACCAGCGGTCCATGGCTGGGGAACTGCGGTTCACCGTGACGGTCGCGCTTGCCGGTCACGTAGGGGTGATTGCGGGTGTCGTACAGGCAGTCGCGGACCAACTGGGCCAGGGTCGGGTTCATCTCCTCGACCACCATCACCTCTTCCAACCCGCGGGCGAAGTCGCGCACCACCTCGGGACTGAACGGGATCGGCATCTGCATCTCGAGCACGCGGATACCGGATCTGGCCAGGGTGTCCTGGTCGAGCCCGAGTCTGCGCATGGCTTCCATCAGTTCGCGGTGTGTAACCCCCGAGGCCATGATCCCCAGCCAGGCATCCGGCGAATCGACAGTCAGTCGATTGAGCCCGTTGAGTGCCCCGTACCGGATCGCCAACTCGGTGCGTACGCCCCGCAGTTCCTGCTCGATCTCCAGCGAGTGTGCACCGAGCAGGAGCCCATCGGGCCTGCACTCGTATCGCCGGCCGTCGACTGTCGGCATCACCGGCGCCACGCGGTGTGGATCCAGCTCCACGCTGCTCGACCCGTCGGCCACCGAGCTGACGACCTTCAGGCCGACCCACAGTCCCGACGCCCGCGACATGGCGATGGCGTGGCGTCCCAGGTCGAGTGCCTGGGCGACATCGCCGGGGTAGAGGATCGGTATGTGCAGATCCACGAAGGTGGCGTCGGAGGACGATGGCAACGTCGATGACTTGGCGGCCGGATCGTCACCGACGATCGCCACCGCGCCGCCGTGGGTGGAGGTACCGGCGAACACGGCGTGTCGCAGAGCGTCGGAGGATCGGTCCAGGCCGGGGGCCTTCCCGTACCAGAGGCCGACGACGCCGTCGTAGATCGCATCGGGCCGGCTCTGTGCGAGCTGGCTGCCCATCACCGCCGAGACCCCGAGCTCCTCGTTGAGTGCAGGGCGCAGCACGATAGGCAGGTCGGGTTGGGCCGCGCTGGCGCGTGCGAGTTCCAGGTCGAGCCCCGCCAGCGGGCTGCCGGGGTAGCCCGAGGCAAAGGCGGCAGTGCGCAGCCCGGTGGCGCGATCGGCGCGTAGTTGTTCCACCGGGAGGCGCGCCAAGGCTTGGACCCCGGTCAGAAAGACGGACCCCTCATCGCGGGTGACCCGGTCCATGAGTTCGTACTCGATCAGCGCCATGGCGTACTCCGGTCATACGGTGGTTGATGACAAGAGTGCACCAAGTGCACCGTGTTGTGAATAGAGACCGCACAACATTCGGTAGAGTGTCAGATATGGCGAACATAGATGAAACCGACGCCCGGATCCTCGCCGAACTCCAGTTGGATGCACGGCAGACCAATCGTGCTCTGGCATCGGCCGTGGGTGTCGCACCGTCCACCTGTCTGGATCGTGTTCGTGACCTCGAACGTCGCGGAGTCATCACCGGCTACACCGCGGAGGTGGACATAGCTGCCCTGGGCCGACCAGTGCAGGCCATGGTGGCGGTCAGACTGCGCCCAAAGACCAGCGAGGTCGTCGACGGATTCATCGAGTCCATGTGGGATCTCCCCGAGACCCTGTCGGTCACCCTTGTGACCGGTACAGAGGATGCGCTCGTGCTCCTGGCCGTGCCCTCGGTCGAGCTGCTCCGGTCCCTGGTGCTCGATCGGATCGCCAGGGCACCCGGAGTGGTCGACGAGCGGACCTCACTGGTGTTCGAACACCGCCGACGTCGCGTGGTGGCTCCGGCCCGGTTGGAGTAACAGCCATGGCGGTAATGTCCCGGGCTGGGCCATCCTCGGACCGCGAGACACCACTTCCGGTCGGCCTCGACGATGGGAGCGCACGATCAACGATCCAGGCAAGACCCCTACAGGGACTCTGGACCTGCTCCAGGACTCGCTGCTGCGCCGCATGCAGACCATGCACTCGCTGTACTACCAGGCGGTCGGCTCCATGGGCCTCGAGCACGTCAACCACTTCGAGCGCGCAGGGGTGCTGCCGATCGCGTTCTCACTCTTCCACTACACGAACATGCAGGACTTCACCTACATGGTGATCACGGGGGAGCCGCCGGTGTGGAGCGAGGGCTGGCAGGACCGCGTACAGATGGCCATCGACGACCACGGCAAGGAGCGCACGGTCGAGGAGATGGTCGACCAACGCATCGGCGACTTCGACGCGTTCAAGGAGTACCAGCGAGCCGTTTTCGACCGCACCGAGAACCACATCGCGACCATGGATTCGGCCGACTTCACCCGGGTGATCATCGCTCCCCCGTATCCCGACAACGTCGCCTCCACCTACAGCGCCCGGTGTGCGGGCCCGCAGGGCATCACGGTGCTCGATGCGTTCGAGTGCTGGCACTACCAGCACGGGCTGCGTCACATGGGTGAGATCGAACTGGCCCGGGGACTGGTGGGCCTGGGCGGCATGACTTCCTAGCCCGCGTCGGCACCCGCACTCGGCGCCGACACCCGTCGCCGACGAAGCGCCTAGTTTCGGCGCATGGAGATCATCCTCACTGGCACCGGTAGCCCGATTCCCGACCCGGACCGCGCCGGTCCCTCGACCCTTGTCGTTGCCGGGTCGACCCGCATCCTCGTCGACTGCGGCCGGGCGACGGTGATGCGCCTCGCCGGGGCGGGAACGTTCCCCAACATGTTGTCGGCGGTGTGCATCACGCATCTCCACAGCGATCACGTCAGTTCCCTTGCCGACCTGATCACCACGAACTGGGTCATGTCCATGGGCCAGTCCAAGCTGTGGGTCTACGGACCGCTCGGCACAGCCGAGCTCGTGGGTCGCGTCCGTGACGGGCTGAAGGCCGACATCGGGTACCGCATAGCCCACCACGATGCGCTCACCGATGCCCCCGATGTGGAGGCAGTCGAGCTCTACCCGGACGACACCTTCGAAATCGATGGAGTGCAGGTGAGCGTGGCCGAGACCGAGCACCCGCCGGTGCGACCAACGCTCGGCTACCGATTCGAACACGGAGGATCTGTGGCCGCTCTGGTGGGCGACACCTTGCCGTGCGAGGGGGTCGACCAGCTGTGTGCCGGCGCCGATGTGTACGTCCAGACCGTGATCCGTCGGGACATCGTCGAACTCATCCCGAACGAGATGCTCCAGGACATCCTCGACTACCACTCGGGGATCGAGCAGGCCGCGCAGACGGCGACGCGCTGCGGGGTGCGCACCCTCGCCATGACCCACATGGTTCCCGCTCCGCAACCGGATGCCTATGACGAGTGGCGCGCCATCGCCGCGGAGCACTTCGGCGGCGAGATCGTGATCGGGGATGATCTGACAAAGGTCGAGGTCCGAGGTCGGGGCAGCGGAGAGGGTTAGCTTCGTCGGCGATGAGGAACTGGTGTGTGGCGCTGCTGGCACTGGGGTTGTTGGCAGCGGGTTGCTCCGACAGCAATGACGATGAGGCCGGTGACTCGGCCTCGGCGCCGTCATCCACCGCTGCCGATGGCTCCGCGAACGAAAGTGGATGCGGAGCGACCGACCCCGCGGAACCCGGAACGGAGCGATTGACCTATTCCTGGGACGGGGTTGATCGGGAGGTCGAGAGGGTGGTCCCCGCCTCCTATGACTCCGACACGCCGCAACCGGTCGTAGTCGACCTCCACGGGTTCTCGTCGTCGATCGAGCAGACCGGTCTGTTCTCGGGTCTGCCGACGGCGGCCGGCGAGCGTGGCTACGTGCTGCTGACACCGCAGGGCGAAGCGGCCACGGTGACCGTCGGCGACAGCGAGCTCACGGCATCGATGTGGAATCTCGGGCAGGAAGGGTCAGAGGCCATTCCGGGGGTCCAGGACGACGCCGGATTCATCAACGACATGCTGGACCGCACCCAGTCCGAGCTGTGTATCGACGCCGATCGCATCTACGTGACGGGCAACTCCAACGGCGCCGGCATGGCGTCGGTACTGGTGTGCGAGTATCCGGGCCGCTTCGCAGCGGTGGCTCCCGTGTCCGGGGTGAATCTGGCACCTGAGTGCGACGACCCGTCGGCTGTGTCGATGATCGCTTTCCATGGCGACACCGACCCCCTTGTTCCCTACGGCGGCGGGTTGTCCGAGCGCACGGCCTTTGACAGCTCGGCGGTCGAGGAAAGCGTGTCGAGTTGGGCAGCTGCTTCGGGTTGTGGTTCCGAAGCCGAGGTGTCGACTCCCTTCGATGACGTTTCGCAGGCTCGATGGGTCGGGTGTGACGCCGGATTGGACGTGGAGTTGTACACGGTGCTCGGCGGCGGACACACCTGGCCGGGCATGCTCAACTACCTCGATGCAGCCCAGCTGGGCGAACTCGCCGGGAACCAGGCGCTCGTCGACATCGCCGACCTCGACGTGGCAGAGATCGCCGGTCACATGACCGTCCACATCGAAGCGACAGCGCTCATGTTGGACTTCTTCGACACCCACACCGCCCAGTAGGCCGCGGGGTGCGAATACCGGTGGGGGTATACTCTAGCGCGAGACGGAATCGAGCCGAGGAGCGACGAGATGGTCAAGAACATGGGCATGATCGACCGAAGGATCCGGGGTTTCGTACTCGCTCCGTTGCTCCTGGTGCTGGCCTGGGTCCTGGGATTCGGAACGGTGGGGGGAATCATCGCCGTCCTCCTGGCGGTGGTCATGGCCGGGACTGCGATGATCGGAACCTGCCCGCTCTACCTGCCGGTCCACATCAACACCGACCCGCAGGACGACCACGGCTGAGTCGGGCGCCGAGGCGACATGATGGATTCGAGTGACTGGGACGAGCGGTACCGCACCGCTGACTTCGTGTGGAGGACCCAACCGAATCAGTTCCTGCCGCCCGAGGTGGCAGATCTGGAACCCGGCCGGGCGCTCGACCTGGCATGCGGCGAGGGCCGCAACGCCGTGTGGTTGGCCACACAGGGTTGGGAAGCGACCGGGGTCGACTTCTCCGAGGTAGGGATTGCCAAGGGCGCCCAACTGGCCGAGTCCAACGATGTCTCGGTCAGCTGGATCTGCGCCGACGCGACCACGTGGACACCGGACCAGGAGTACGACCTTGTCGTGGTGTTCTACCTCCAGGTGCCCGGGCAACAGCGATCAGACGCGTTCGGCGCGGCCGCCCGGTCGCTGGCCCCGGGAGGAACTCTCTTGATCGTGGGGCACGACCTGGTGAACCTGAGTGAGGGTGTCGGCGGGCCCCAGGATGCCGCGGTCCTCTACACGCCGGACGATGTTCGCGGCGACCTGACCCGCTCGGGCGTCGAAGGGTTGGTCATCGAGCGTGCAGAGCGGATCGAGCGGTCGGTCGAGACCGATTCGGGAAAGCGGACCGCCATCGACTGCTTCGTCCGGGCCCACCGACCGCCCGCCAACTGACGGGCCAGGTCAGGACCAGCTACGGCCCGATGATTAGCGGGTGTAGGTCATCATCAGCCTTGGACGAGGGTCGCGGTTGGTCCCCCAGTCGGTAGGTCGAACAGCCATGTCTGCTGCGGCACGTACACGGCCGGTCAGCCCGGCGCGTCGAGGAGGAACACGCGGGTCTCGTGAGCGTCCAGCGAAACGTCGATGGTTTCCAGCGCGCCGAGCGATTCCATGGTCCAGGCATCGGTCGTCGCCACCGGTGCGGTCAGGCCGATGGAGGACAGGCGCAGCTTGCGACGCGTTTTGCGGCCTCCGATGTTGCTGATCGCGCCTCCGGTATTGCTGAACGAGATGGCCTGACGGCCACCGGCGAGCGGTTTGCGCAGCACCCAGACTCCCCGCCGTCTGCTCACCACCCGAGCTTGGATGCCGAGTTCGTCCTGGTTGATCGCCAGGAGCTCCGGGTTCATCAGAATGTTGCGATCGGTGGAGCTCATGGTCGTGGGGTCGTTGCTCGCCAGCAGGGGTGCGGCCATCATCGCCCACAGGCTCATGTGGGTCAGTGCCTGGGCATCGGTCAGCCCCCGCAGGGGGATCCGCAGACGTCCTTTGATCGGAATCGAGCTGGCAACTCTTCCCTCGCCCCGGTTGCCGATGACGAGCATGTCGGGATCGTTCCACTGTCCGGGCGTGGCATGTTCGGCGAGCGCGAGATTGCGTCGGGCGATGCCACGAACTCCCCACCAGCCCCAACTGAACGTGTCGAAGATGTCGGGAGTGGTGCGCCACATCGAGGCGCCGATGGAAGGCGCCCAATCCCACGGTCGCCTCAGCCCCCATTCGCAAACGCTGAACACGATCGAGCGTTCCGACCCTGCAACCGCTTCCGCCATGGCTGTGTAGCGATCGATGGCCGCTCGCTGGCTCCATGGTGCGTGGCAGTAGTCGTACTTGAGCAGGTCGACACCCCACTCGGCGTAGGCCCTGGCATCGATCGCCTCGTGTCGGTATCCGCCGAAGCACCCGCCGCAGGTCTTCTCGGCCGCATCGGAGTAGATGCCGAGCTTCAGACCCCGCTCGTGCACGTAGTCGGCCACAGCCCTGATCCCGTCGGGGAACTTGGTGGGGTCGGCGATCGGCTCGCCCAACGGACCGCGTCGTTCGGCGTGCCAGTGGTCGTCGATGTTGACGTAGCTGTAGCCGAGGTCCCTCATCCCACTCGAGACCAGTCCGTCGGCCACCCGCATGACGATCTCGGCGTCCACCTCGGGGCCGTAGACGTTCCAGCTGTTCCAACCCATCGGTGGGGTGAGGGCCAGGCGGTCACCGAAACAGAAGTCATAGGTCCGGGTCTGCGACCCCTCGCTGTTTGAAGCCGTCACCTCGACCATCACCGTGCACGCTTCCGCGGGTGCGGTTCCCCGCACGATGCCGGTCGAGGGGTCGAGCGCGAGGCCGTCAGGTAGGCCAGTGGCGGCGAACCTCAGAGGCCGCGCTCCCGTCGCCGCCATCGTGGCGATGAACTCCGTCCCCGGCCGGCACCCGATCCGCCGGCCGCCGTGGAACCTCGGGGCGCCCACGTCGGTGGGGTAGGAGGCCAACTTCGGGCTCGTGTGTCTGCGTAGCACACGGCGACCATAGGGGAGCTAACCGTATCGTCGTGAAGGCCGTGGTCCGGCTTTCCTTGCCAGCGCAGCACCAGCATGCTTGCGTTGGGTACGACCCAGAGAGGTGGACCCATGCCCTCAGAGACCGGCCGGCGCCGAGCAACCAAGGAGTCAGCGGGCGCTCGACGCTTCGGGTATGTCGTGGCCATTGCGGTCAATGCCCTGGTGCTCTACCTGGCCCGCCACTTCCTGGACTGGGGATGGCCGCGATTCCTGACGGAGGACTTCGAAGAGATCCTGCCGATCCTGAGCGTGTCCATCGTGGCCACGATGGTCGTGAACGCCCTCTTCATCCTCTACGACGCCGCCTGGTTCCAGGCGTTGTGCAATTCGGTGACGTCGGCCATCTCGCTCGCGGTTGCCGTGCGAACCTACCGGGTGTTCCCGTTCGACTTCTCGACCTACGCCGTGAACTGGTCGTGGCTCGTCCGCTGGATCCTGGTGTTCGCCATCGTGGGGACCGTGGTGGCCATCGTGGTGAACGTGGTGAAGCTCTTTCGTTCGGTTCTGCGGTGAGACGCGATCGAGTCCTCGGGCTCTGTCGCACCCTGGTCGAGTCGGAACGGTGGGTAGTCGTCGCGGCATGAGCGCCACGTAGGCGACGCACGCGGAATACCCACCGGTTCAGGCCCATGACGAAATCGAACAGGCCCTTGGGGTAGCGGCCGACGAAGAGCAGCGCCACGGCGGCGAAGAACACCAGCACGCTCAGGAGCCCGCCGAACGCATAGCCCCCGGACCATTCCGAGGCACCGCCGATGCCGGCGACCACCCCGCCGCCGATGATCCCGAGCACGATGTAGTGCGGGATCGCCAGCAGCCACCACTTGACCAGCACCAGACCTCGGCTCAGTCGCTCCGGGTAAGCCACGGAGAAGGTGGCGGGGTACTCGGCATCGGGAGCCAGGCTGAACGGCGGGTACCGGTCGGTGCCCAGCGCGCTGTAGCCGTAGTAGGTGACCCGCCACGTCCAGCGGATGACCCCCACGTTGAAGTCGAACAACGACCGGGGGTATCGGGCGGTGAAGAGGATGGCGAAGAACGCGATCAGTGTCACGACCGAGAAGGCCACCCACAGCACGGCCAGCACGATGAAGTGGGGGATCAACAGCAACCACTTCACCAGCCACAGCCAGCGGCTCACGGGTTCGTCCAGGCGGCCCTCGAGCGAGACCGGACGCATGTTGTTCTCGGGCCCCACCAGGTCGAAGTGGGCCCCGCGGGCGAGACCGATCACACCGACCACCAGCATCACCGCGCCCAGCAGGACTCCGAGGAAGCCTCCGATCAACAGGGCGATCCCGAGGCCCAGGACCCAGTCCGACTTCGCGGCCAGGGCCGTGTCGGCGCTGACGCCGGCGGCTGCGTCGGAGTTCATGATGACGACCGACCAGTCGCCCGATGTCGGCTCCCACTCGAGCTGCTGTTGCCCAGCGCCCTCGGCCGACGCCACCCAGAAATCCTCGTCGGCCGGCGGGCTCGCCGGCGCGCCGCCCTCGTCGTAGCGGTAGTCCACCACGAAGGGGTCGAAGTTCATGTCGGTGACCACTGCGCGTCCCACGCCGTCGAGGTACTTCTCCACCTCGGTGCGCGGGCCGATCCCTGCGAACAGGGCGGCCCCACCGGTTCCCTCCACATCGAGACGAAGGGTCAGGACGTCACCCAGTTCCACGCCGGTCTGCTCGCTCGTCGGGTCCGCCCCCAGGTCGATGTCCTCGGAGGTGATGGCGTAGGAGGTGGTCTCCAGCCGCTCGGAAGGTGTGGTGAAGAACCCCGCGGAGTCTGTCTGGGTGGAGTCGGCCCACACCAGGAAGGCACCACCGAACAGTGGGGCGAGCGCCATCAGCAAGATGATCGCGCCCATGACCACCAGTACCACCCATCCGACGGGGAACGGCCGCTTGGACGGAGGGGCGGGCGCCGAGGCACCGGCGCCTGCAGAAGGGCTCGGGGACGGTTGATCGGACATCATTGGTCACCTGCTCTGGTTGTGTGCTCGTTACAGTGGTTGCGGGCCGTACCTGTGTCGGGGCTCCTCTCACTGGCCGGAGACCCTGCCGGCGACTCCTAGCTCAGCTTGGCGAACCTGGCCGCCAGGCTCTCGCCCCACTCCTGCGCCCGCGACAGCTCGTCATCGAGGAGGTGGTTCTCCTTGTCGACCAGGAAGCTCTCCGGCTCCGCGATCAGTTCGCAGCCGTGGTGCTTGAGTTGTCGGGCGATGCGTTTCGACGCTCGCCCGGTGACGGCGGCAGAGGCGTCCATGCGGGTGTCGAACGCAGCGGCCGGTCGGTCCTGGCGTTTCGGCAGGGCCTTGAGCCAGTCGCGTAGGCCCTCGTTGTCGGCTGCCGGGTCCAGCTCGAGATCCTCGTCGGCTTCTGCCTGCTCGGCGGCGGAGCGACGGCTGAAGCTCGAGGTCATCCCGTGGACATGGGTGGGGCCACCGACGACCAACAGCTCGACATCGGCAATGGCCGCTTTCGTGGCTTCGTCCACCGAGTCCACCGTCACCTCGAGAGACGGCCTCAACCCGGCGGCGATGTGTTCGGCGATCTCATGGGTGTTGCCGAACATCGATTCGTAGACGATGAGTGCGCGCATGGGGCTCCTGACGTTGTAGGTGCAATGAAAACGCTACTAGCTGGATCCCGTTCGTCAAGGTTGTGCGTGAGCCGCTGTGGTCAGGTGCCCTGTGCGAAACGGTCGCCGAAGTCCCGCCCCCTGGCCCCGCCCTCCGGTGACCACCAGTTCGAGGCGAACGCGTTAGGTCAGGCCCTGATGTCCGCCACCAACTCGAGTGAGCGCAGTCGGTTCTCCACGGTCCTGGAAGCGGGCACGATCATGAGCTCATCTGCGTCTGCGTGGGCAGTGAATCGCTCCAGGTACTGATCTACCGACTCGGGAGTGCCGGCGGCCGTGTAGGTCATCATCGAGGCGACCTGCTTGCCCTGCCGTGAAGCCACGAGCATGTCGATCTCGTCCTCGGAGAGGTCCCGTCCCCGCGCCAGGAAGGCGGCCACCCTGGAACGCGTCACCCGTTCCAGGTCGTCGGCGGCCTCGTCCTCGGTCGGGGCCGCGATCACGTTCACGCCCGCGATCACATAGGGGCTGTCGAGTTGGGCGGACGGCTCGAACTCCGCTCGATAGGTGGCCACTGCCTGGGTGAGGGCGTCAGGAGCGAAGTGCGACGCGAATCCGTATGGCAGTCCCAGCGCGGCGGCAAGCTTGGCACCGAACAAGGAGGACCCGAGGATGTAGAGCGGTACCTCGGTCCCGGCGCCCGGGACCGCTGTCACTCCTGGCACCCTGCTGTTCCCGCTGAGGTAGCCCTGCAACTCCAGGACGTCCTGGGGGAACGTCTCGGCGGCCCGGGGATCACGCCGGAGTGCCTGAACCGTGATCTGGTCGGTGCCGGGAGCGCGTCCGAACCCGAGGTCGATCCGGCCGGGGTGCAGAGTGGCCAGAGTCCCGAACTGCTCGGCGATGGTGAGGGGCGAGTGGTTCGGCAGCATGACGCCACCCGAGCCGAGGCGGATGGCCTCGGTGTTGGCGGCGACATGGGCGATGAGCACGCTGGTTGCCGACGACGCGATGGACGCCATGTTGTGGTGCTCGGCGTACCAGACCCGGTGGTAGCCGCAGGCCTCGGCGCGCTGGGCGATGGCCACGCTTCCCTCGAGGGCATCTCTCACGGTGTCGTTTCGTCCGACCACGGCCAGATCGAGAACGGACATCACAGTTCGGTCGGTTGAGGACATCTTGGTTTCGAGGTTCCTTCGTTCGGCGTTCGGCGTTCGGCGTTCGGCGTTCGGTGGCCGTAGGTGAGCTCGCGACGGCGCAGTGGTGACCCATACTGTGCCCGTGACAGGAGCTGACCGGGGACCGGGCCTGGTGTGGTTCCGTCGGGACCTCCGCCTGGAGGACAACCCCGCCTGGGCTGCCGCCACCTCTGCTCATGACCAGGTCGTGGCCCTGTTCGTCCTGGAACCGGCGTTGATGGAGGCGGCCGGCGACATACGGCGGGACCAGCTCATCGCCCACCTACGAGCCCTCGACGACCACCTCAGGGCTGCCGGCGGGTGCTTGGTTCTCCGGTATGGACCTGCAACCGCTGCGGTCACCTCGATCGTGGATGAGTGCGGGGCTTCGGCGGTCTACGTGAACTCCGACGCATCGGGGTTTTCCGGGAGGCGAGACGCAGCGGTTGCCGACGCCTTGAGCGTGCCGGTGCATTCGTCGGGCGGTCTGACCATCCACGAACCAGGGACGGTGCTCACCAAGAAGGGCACCCTGTCGCAGGTGTTCACACCCTTCTACAAGACGTGGCTGGCCACGCCCCTTGCGCCTTGGCCAGCTGCTGGTGCCGGTAGGCCCATCGAGCTGCCGGGCGAACGGATTCCCGAGGTGGTCGGGCCGGTTCGGCAGGAGCCGGGAGCCGTCAGTGCATGGCAACGTTTGACCGACTGGCTCGCGCGGGTCGACGAATACTCCGCCACCAGGGATTTGCCGGCCGTGGACGGCACGTCGGATCTCTCGGCGGATCTGAAGTTCGGCACACTGGCCGCGCGCACAGTTGCCGAGGTCGTGGGCGACGCGACGCCCGGCCGGGTGGCCTTCGTGCGTCAGTTGGCCTGGCGCGACTGGTGGGCCCACACGCTGACGCTTCACCCGGAGCTACCGGTGGCACCGCTTCGCGCCCGGTATGCAGGAGTCGTCTGGTTGGACGACCCGGACGGGTTCCAACGGTGGTGCGCGGGACGCACCGGTTACCCCATCGTCGACGCCGGCATGCGTCAGTTGACCACGACCGGTTGGATGCACAATCGGGCCCGAATGATCTGTGCCAGCTTCCTGGTGAAGGACCTCCTCGTGGACTGGCGGCAGGGGGAGCGGTTCTTCCGGCATCACCTGGTGGACGCCGATGTTGCCCAGAACGCGGGGAACTGGCAGTGGGTAGCGGGAACCGGACCCGACGCCGCCCCCTACTTCCGGATCCTCAACCCCACCACCCAGGGCCAGAGGTTCGATCCGCGGGGCGAGTACATCCGTCGGTGGGTCCCGGAGTTGGCCGCCCTCCCTTCTCGGTCGGTCCACGACCCAAGTTCTGCCTCCTCGGACGACCTGGCCGACGCAGGTGTCCTCCTTGGAGAGACCTATCCGAGACCGGTCGTTGATCACGGCGAGGCTCGCGTGCGTGCCATCGAGGCCTACCGACGAGCGGGCGGCTGATACCGACACCGCAGGCGACCGTTCGCGGGAATCTGCATCCATCCGCATCACCGTTCTCGAATCAACGAGTGCAGCGCAGTAAGTTCCCGGCCCAAACGTGTCCCGGGTACATGAGCAAAGGCAGCCGATGAGGATTCTGGTGATGGGCGCGACCGGCTACGTCGGCGGCCGTCTTGTGCCCCGGCTGGTAGAGGGTGGCCACGAAGTTCGGTGCCTGACGCGCCGTCCGGAGAAGCTGGGCGGAGTGCCGTGGGCCGATGAAGTCGATCTGGTGCAGGGCGACGCCCTGCAGCCCGAGAGCCTGGTGCCGGCAATGGAAGGCATCGACGCCGTCTACTACCTGGTGCACTCGATCGGTACCGGAGCCGACTTCGAGGAGTCGGACCGTCGCGCCGCGGTCAACACTGAGGCCGCGGCCGATGCGGCCGGCGTCGGCCGCATCATCTACCTGGGTGGATTGGTACCTACCGGCGAGACCGCCTCGGCGCATCTGGCGTCACGGGCCGAGGTGGGTCAGATCTTCCTGGATGGACCGGTTCCGGCAGTGGTGCTGCAGGCCGGGGTGATAATCGGGAGCGGCTCCGCGTCGTTCGAGATGCTGCGATACCTGACCGAACGTCTCCCGGTGATGGTGACGCCAAAGTGGGTGCGGTCGCTGGTTCAGCCCATCGCCGTGCGTGACGTACTCACATACCTGATCGGATCAGTTGACCTCCCGGACGATACCAACCGTCGCTTCGACATTGCCGGGCCAGACGTCCTGTCCTATCGGGAGATGATGCAGCGGTACGCGGCTGTCGCCGGATTGACGCGTCGGATGATCATTCCCGTGCCTGTGCTGACGCCATGGCTGTCGAGCCAGTGGGTCAACGTGGTCACCCCGGTGCCCAAGGCGATCGCCCAGCCGTTGATCGAATCGCTCCGCAACAACGCCGTTTCTCACGAACAAGACATCGAAGCGCTGATCCCGATCGAGAAGTGCCCCTTCGACGAGGCCGTGGCGCTCGCGTTGGACCGTTCCCATCGGGCCGAGGTGGCCACCCGGTGGTCGGGTGCCGAGTGGCCGGGGGCGCCGAGCGACCCCATGCCCACGGACCCCGAGTGGAGTGGTGGCACCGCCTACCGCGACGACCGCAGCGTCTCCCTCGATGGCGACGTCGAGCGAGTGTGGCGCGCGGTCGAGGGAATAGGAGGAGACCGGGGCTGGTACTCCTTCCCCTTGGCCTGGGCCGCCCGTGGTCTGATGGACCGATTGGTCGGCGGTGTGGGCCTGCGTCGCGGTCGGCGAGACCCCGACCGTCTACAGGTGGGCGAGGCGGTGGACTTCTGGAGGGTCGAGGCCATCGAGCGCCCTTCCGACTCGGGGCGAGCGCTGCTACGGCTCAGGGCGGAGATGAAGCTTCCTGGAGAGGCCTGGCTCGAGTTCGAGATCACCCGCGATGCCGGCGGATCGGTGTTGCACCAAAGAGCGCTCTTCGTCCCCCACGGGCTGGTCGGCAATCTCTACTGGTGGGCAGTGAGTCCCTTCCACGGAATCGTGTTCGGTTCGATGATCGCCAACATCGCGGCCGAGGCAGAGAGGTCGAATCAGTCCGTCGGTTGAGTCTGCGCCGACCCCCGGCGCCAATCTTTGCCCGCGTCGTGAAGTCAGATGGCCGCCTCCAGGGCGGGCAGGTCCGGTAGTACCGTCTCCCAGGTCGAGCGAGCGCCGGGAGGCACACCCCGATGAGCCGTGTGAGCACATACTTGAACTTCATGGGGCGCACCGAAGAGGCGTTCACCTTCTACAGATCCGTGTTCGGCACGGACTTCGAGGGCGACATGATGCGTACGGGCGACGTTCCCACCGGTCCAGACTTACCCGAACTAGCCGAGGCCGAGAAGCACCTGGTCATGCACGTCCAGCTTCCGATACTCGACGGCCACATGCTGATGGGCACTGACATCGTGGAGTCCATGGGCAACCCCTGCGTCGCTGGCAACAA
>CAVQRK010000009.1:0-27535 GCA_963715225.1 uncultured Actinomycetota bacterium | reverse complement strand
GTCGCGTTCCGTGGACGACCTACCAGGACGGCGTGTTGCGGTCGTCGCCGGCACTACCAGTGAGGAGTTCGCCGCGATCAACGTCTGGCGGCACTACCGGTCGAGTCCGCCGACGAAATCGTCGAGGCCCTCGTCGACGGCCGGGCCGACGCAGCGATCTACGACGCACCGGTACTGGAGTACCTCGAGTCGGGGCCAGCTGCTGGACGAATCGCGGTGGTCGGGTTGCCGCTCAATGTCGAGGTACTACGGGATCGCGTTCCGCTGGCTCACAGCTTCGGAAACCGGTCAATCAGACGCTCCTCGAAATCATCGAGGACGGAACATATGAAGAGCTCAGCACGAAGTGGTTCGGCTGACAGGTCGGCAAATCTGGCGTTGGGGTGCCTGAGGAGTAGTCCGCGGTAGCCCAGGTGACAGCGGCTTGCGGTCGCAGGAGGTTGGCGGACCAGAACACCTATCGTGTGGCGATCCGTCAGCTGAAAGAACCAGCAACCGTTGACAGCTCATCGAAGGGCCAGCGGACGACACAAGCGAGAATCGGAGAAGACCGTTGACCTACAACCAATCTGAGAGCGGGCCCGCAGCCACCGGTGACGGGTTCAAGCTCGGTGGAGGGGCCATCGCCTCGCTCACAGGTGGAGTCTTGCTGATCGTATTCATGCTCCAGAACACCCAGGACGTCACGCTCGAGTTCCTGGTCTGGGACTTCACCTGGCCTTTGTGGCTGCTGACACTGGTGTCCGCGTTGGTGGGCGCGATCATCTGGTTCGGCATGGGCGTCCTGCGCCGGCATCGCCGACGCAAGGACCGTCGCGCCGGACGCAGGGACTAGCGACACCGGGTGGCACTGTTGCGGGTCCCCAAGATCTTCAACCTCCGCACCGATCCCCACGAGCGCGTCGCCACCACGAACACCCTCTACGACTGGATGCTGGATCGGGCGTTGCTCCCTGTAACCGCGCGGGCGCAGGTAGCCAACATGCTTATGACGCCCACCGAGTTACCGGCCCGCCAGGAACCAGCCAGCTTCAGCATCGACCAGGTCCTCGAGAAGCTCGAGGCCGGAATCACCAGCGCTTGAGGTCGACCGGCTTCAGCCGGTGAGGGGCTCGAGATCTTCGGCTTTGATGTCGAAGGTTTCTTCGAAGCGGACGGTGCCCACCGGTGTGGAGGCATTCACCTCGTGCGTCCAGCGTTCGGCGCAGGATCACACCGTCGTGAAGTCCGAACCAGAACTCCGCGTCATAGACGCCATGGGTTGGGTCTGCCTCGGTGCCCACTCGGGACGTGACCCTGACTCGTACTGCATCGTGGCTTCCTGCGTCGGTATCCACCCTGTTCGATCGCGACGACTTCCTGGGTGACGACGGCTCCGACGTTCCTGACATGTTCGCCCTCGGCGGTGCAGTTCACTGACCTCGCTTCGGAGCCCACGTCTTGTTCGATGCCTGGCCACCAGATGTCGATGGCACCGCAACCATCGGTGATGGTCACGTCCGCAACTCCAACGAACTCGTGGCGGGTCGTGAATCGGTCGAGCGCCAGCGCGCCGTCGTCGCTCCAGCAGAGCTCCAGCACGTCCGAGCGTTGCTCGAAGAGCGTGACTTCGATCGTCTGGCCGCATTCGGTGTTCGTGACACTCTGGGCCACCTGGGCCGGGAACTCGTGAAGTGGGCCACCCAGCAGATCGATGTACTCGGTGCCGGACGCCGCATACGACCACACTCCGACAGGTAGCTCGACAGGCCCGGCGGAGTCCCGCTCGGAACCATCTGCTCGCGGCGAGGCACCTGCGGGAGCTGTCGAAAGCGGCGGCCAGGTCGGACACGTCCACCGGATCCGCACGATCCCGCCATTCGACGACCAGCTTCGCTGTACCGAGCAATGCCACGACCACCAGCGCGGTGACGCCGAGCCGTTTGCCCCACTTGTTCATGTTGGTACCCCCACCTGACCGACCACCGATCAGTTCATCCGAACCAGCGACGGCACAACGAATGTCGCCAGGTACTCCCTGAGTAGTTCAGGATCGTCACTCACGGGCCCGAACCCCTGAATCAGGGCGAGGCCGACCAACACCAAGTGGTCAACCGCGGCGTCGAGATCCACGTCGTCACGCAGCTGGGCTGCCCGCTGCGGTCCGGCCGAGTCAAGGATCGAGCGGGCGAACCGACGGGCGCGTTCCTTGATGTCCTCGGTGGTGCCCACGACCCGACCGGCGGCCGCCCGGCCGCCGTCGGAGAACACACTGACCAATGACGGGTCGCTGCGCACCATGACGACCACGTGAACCATGGCGTCCTCGATGAAGTCCCCGAGGGACTGCGTCTCGTCCAGCTGCTGTGCCAGGTCGGCTGTCAGCGCGTCGGTGATCCTGCCGATCACACCGGTGAGGATCTCGTCGCGTGATCCGAAGTGACGGTAGACGAGGCTGCGCGACACGCCGGCTTCATCTGCGATGTCATCGATGGTCGTCCGCTCGAAGCCGAGCCGTCCGAAGGCCCGCTCGGCCGCGTCGAGTACGAGGGTGTTGGCCTCCTCGGGTGACATGCCGCCGCCCTTTGGCCTTCCTGGCCTACGTGTGGAGGGAGTCATGCCGCAGTACCGTCCGATGCGGTCCCGGAGTAGGGCTCGTATGCCGTCTCCATCGCTTTCGCGAATCCGTAGCGGAAGGTCGAGTGCGGGATGCCCTGTGGATGCGCGACCTCGATCGCGGCGATGCCCAGTTGGTCACGAACCTGTTCGATGGGTTGTGCCAGCAGCTGCTCGTAGGGCACGACCAGCAGGTTGTTGGCTCGCCGTCCACGTGCACGCGCCAGGGCCAGGTAGGTCTTCCATGTCCTGCGGCTGTTGCCGCCCGGGATGGCACGCAGGATCCCGGCGATCACCCCGATGCCCACGTCCGGAATCTGACCGTAGGTGAACGCCATCACCCCAGCCTCGCCCGCCCAGTCCGGACCATAACCACCAAGGGTGTGCCACAGGTCGTGAAGCTGGAGGCCTCTCGTGATCACGTACAGCAGGTCGTCGTCCCACCCGAGGCGCTGCGCCATCCCCTCGAGGTCGTGCCCCTCCTCGAAAGCTGCGGCATCGAAGCGGTAACGGCCGGTGAAGTCCAGATATGCGCGCCCGAAGCTCCCCTCGCGGCAAAGAGGCCAGAGTGTCGCGGTCACCAAGTACCGCAGGGAGGTCCGGCCTTTCGGCGAGCAGACGCCGGCCGTCGGGATGTGCCCGGAATCTCTCGTACTGGGCCTGCAACGCCGGGCCGCCCAGGGCAAGGCTGAACTCCATCAGCTCGGAGACGTACTTGCTCGGGGCGACCAGCGCAGGCGAGCACTGCACAGCCCGCTTCCAGTTGCGTCGAATCCGGGCGGGATCCGCGTGTGTGGCCGTCGCATGTTCCATCTCTTTGTGCCCCCGTTTGGCTCCGCAGGTGATCGGGAGCATTCTCGCGTAATTAGATACACGACGCAATGCGTCTGATATTTGATTCCTCGCACGGGGCCCGGACCTGCCCGGATCCCCTCGTTGGAGCCGCCGGACGGCCTCAGCCCATGAGCGCCGGGGGAAACAGAGCTGCCAATCGAGTCACGCCCGGATTGGCAGCGAAATGGGTCAGCCGCTCTCCGATGACTGCAGCGTTGCGGTTGGTCACGAACCATGGCGGTTTGGTGGCCAGGTGCAGATCGAGGTGGCCCACGGATCGGGGGAAGGTGCGGAATGGGCCCGTCACCACAGCCTTCTCGGTGTTCTCGAGCATGTAGGTGTTGTGGACCACTCCGATGCCACTGCCGATTTCATCCAGCCTGTGACCGGGATACGCGCCCCACGGTGTGCGTTGGAGCAGGTAACCGACACCGTTCCAGCAGTTCACTGCGATGGTGCCGTAGCGTAGGTCGGCAATCGCCGCGTCGAGCTCCGGGCCCAGTTCGGCAACGGTGTCTGGATGCACCAGCAGTTGGATCCCGAGGGTCCCGTCAAGGGTGTCATTGCAGAACTCGACAGCTGCTCTCAGGTAGGACGCCGCATCGCCGCCGGGCAGGTGGGTGGTTGCCATGGCGCCACCGAACGCTTCGGTTGTGAAGCAGGCATCCGCGTTGTCAGCGGGATCGACACCGCGGATGAGCGTCCGGGGCACAGAGGAGTCGTCGAGCTGCTCCGCGTCGGGGTATTCGGCTACCAGGGAAGCGATGCGGTCACCGGCACCCGGGTAGTAGGGCTCCCGAGGTTCGAGTGACCGGATGGTCTGGGCCAGCGCATCCTCCAACTCCAAGGTCCTCTCCCATGACTCCGGCAACACGACCACTTGGAGCGCGATGCAGTTGAAGCCCCCGTTGTGCAGCTTCATCGTGGCGAGGTTCTCCGCCTGGTACGCGATGTCGCCGTCATCCCAGGGGCCCGGCACGACGATTGCGGCACCGACGCCACCGAGTTCGCTGGTGATCGGCTTGGTGAGGACGGGATCGGCACCGCTTCTCTGCTCAGTAGTGCCCTCATCGGGACCGAAAACGATCCTGTCGTGCGTCCGCGCCGAACCGGTGATGTGGACCGAGTCGACGTTGTCGTGCGCACAGAGTTGGGCGCCCACATCTGCTCCACCATGGACGAAGCGTACGAATCCATCCGCGATCTGGGGAGCGAAGATCGTCTCCAGGTACTCACCGAGGTAGTCGTTGACAGGGTTCATCTTGACGAGCCCGACCGCCCCCTCGACGAACATTTTGTACAGCAGATCGAGGGGAACGATGCTCGAGATGTTGCCTGCGCCGAGGACGAGCGCCACACGACCGTCTGGATGCTGGAGTCGGTAGAACGGCGCCACGTGCTGGGTGAGGTTCTCCTCTGTCACTCCGGGTTGCATCCAGACCTCGGCGTGGTACGCGTTCAACAGGAGCCGGTCGTGGACGTTGGCGGGGAACACGTCCAGCACGACGCGGCCATCCGGTCGCGTCCGGCGTTTCACCCCGTTGATGGGACTGATGCCCGAGGCGACCGCCCGCAGGCTCTCGGCATACTGGGAGGCGGCCGTGATCAACGCCCATGGACCCGAGATCCACTCCTCCCCCACCCATGGCGAGTCAGCCGGGATCCCCTTGGCCCGGGCAGCAGCTTGCACCCAGTCCTCTGCGACCCGATCCGTTCGCTCGACGATTCCCTCGAGCGCTTCGATCTTGTCGGTCACCGCGAGTCGGGCCCAGCGCTCGGCGTTGGAGCGCAGCTCTTCAACCGCGGAGTTCAGCAATTCGGTGTTCATCTGTCTTTCCTTGTCTCGAGCGGCGGCCGGCCGCATCCGGGAAGGGCGGGGAAGCCGGCTACCCGAAAGCTCCGTCGCTCTCCCACGTTCTCATGGTGGCCGAATCGATGGCGCCTATCTCCTCGAACTCATCGAGAAGCTGTTTGAGCTGACCCATGATCCGCACCCGGGCCTGCGACTCGGACCTCGCCTGCTTGAAGTCGTGCTCGGACATGAACGGAGACAGCTGATCACTCCACCGCACCGGCAGCAGGGCCTTGCGGTCGATGAGTGGTTGGGCGTTCTCCCTGGTGGTCCGCTGCACCTCTGCTCGCTGGTCCTCGTCGAGCTTCACCATGCCGTTGTCAAGCCACGAACGGGCGTAGCTGATGTGGCGAGCTTCCTCCGCAGTGTGCACCTTGCCGATCTGGACCAGGATCGGATGCAGACCATCGGCAGCTCCGAGACGCATCGACTGGTTGAGGTCGTCGCCGACGAACTCGAAGAGAAGAACCCTCACCCAGAACGCTTCGGGCAGTTCCTGCGCCAGCACCTCAGCGGCAGCCGCAGCCGGTTGACCCCAGTCGGCCTCGTCGACACCTGCTGCGGTGATGTCGTCGTTGATTCGCACCCAGTGGTTGAACATCGCCATGTGCTGGCATTCCTCGGCCACCTCGTGTAGCAGATAGCGGTAGCTCGGATCCAGGGGATCCGTGATCCACAGCATGGAGAGGATGCCCTGGTTGAGCATGTGTTCCCCGTGGCCGATGTTTCTCATCAGCTGGGTCATCTCCCACCGTTCCACAAACGCACGTTCCGCTTGCGACAGGTCCTGCGAGAATCGACGAGCCAGCGAACACCGAGTGCTCCATCGGCATGTAGGACCACTCGTCGGTCAACGCAACCGACCAGTCGATCACCTCGTCTGCAAAGGGGAAGTAGCGACGACGGGCACTCGCAGAGTTCAAGCGCTCCGCCAGCAGCGGATCCACATCGAGTTCGAGCAGGTTGGACATGTACATACCTCGTTTCCAGAAAGGGACCCGGGCGGCCCTCGTCGGTACCATCATCGGTACTCTAACACCGTAGTTAGTACCCTCACAAGCCGGCTCGGAGACCGATACCGTTCGAACACCGCCACTTTCCCGGAGGCGTCTTGCCCCTCATACCCCCACGAGCCGAGACTCCCGCTCCCCGCAGTGAACGCCAAGAAGTCCTCCTCGAACAGCTCGAGGAACTCTTCGCCCGCGAAGGCTTCCGAGAGTTGACGATCGCCGACCTCTCATCCCGGCTCCAATGCTCCCGACGCACGCTCTACGAACTCGCCGGCTCCAAGGAAGACCTCGTTGCACTGGTCGTCGAGCGCTTTCTCGACCACAACTTCTTGCGCGGAATGGAGGCCACCGACAACCAAGAGACCTCACGTGCGCGCCTCGAGGCGTTCACAATCGCAGTCACCGAAGACGCGCAACGGGTCAGCGTCAGCTTCGCCGACGACCTGTTCCGCACCCCACGCACAGCGTCGCTACTCGCCGCCTACGACCAACGCTGCGCACACCTTGTCGAGCACGTTGTCCACGAAGGCCAGGACGCGGGGAGTTCCGCACCACCAACCCCAAGCTCGCTGCCGAAGGAATCATGGCCGCGGTCTCACGCATCCAGGACACCGAGTTGTTGACAAATCTCGGACTCAACTACGCCCAGGCCACCCGCGAGATCCTCGACCTACTCCTCCACGGCATCGACATCAACCGCGACCCCTCGAACCGACAACCGAAGCGGGCGACTTGAGAGCAGTGTTCATGACACGCGGTCGTCAACTACCGCGCGATGATCGAACAGCGACCTGTGGGTGCCGAATATCCATCCGCCAGGAATCCGAGTCTTTCGGGCCTTGAAGCCATGCGACTGAGTTCACCGGGCACTGTTGCATGAGCCGAACACCTCGTCCTCGACAGCCAGGTCCGTTACGCTCGACCCAACGGCATCGACGATCCCTGCGATGTTCTGCCCGATCACGCCGCCCTTGGCGATTAAGGGTCTGTTGCGTTGGCTGATTACGGGGAGCGGCAAGCCGTGGTTTCGTCCCAGACTTGATCTCAGAGCGCACCTGCGAGTTCGTCTAACGCGGCCGCTACTGTGAGCCCTGGTCGGGCGTGGGCGCCGAGCTCGTAGTGGCCTCGGCGCAGATTCTGGATCAGTGCGTGCCCTCGGATCACGGTCGTGGCGACGTCCGGTTCACCGTGATCCCGGAACGCGGTTCCGGAAAACCGGGTGGCAGCTTTTGTATCGCGCCTGTTCGATACGAACACGTCGATGACCTGTCCATGGTCGTCTATCGCCCGGTACACGTATCGCCACTTGCCGGCGACCTTCACGTAGGTCTCATCGACGAACCACCGGCCGCCGACCGCGTGGCGGCATGGCCGCGCCGCGTCGACCAGTTCTGAGGTAGACCGCTGTACCCACCGATACAGCGTCACGTGATCGACCTCGATTCCACGTTCAGCCAGGAGTTCCTCGAGGTCCCGGTACGACAACCCGAACGGAGGTCCCAACGCACCGCCAACAGAATCACTTCAGTCGGGAACCGGAACCCCGCGAACGATCCCAACTTTGACTGAATCTGGACCCTGGAACGCCGCCGTTTCATACAGTCAGCCTGACCCCGTAGGGCCAGCCTGGCTCAATGCAGCAGACCCGCGGGATCCGTCAACGCACCACCGCCGACAGAACCAGCCGTCTGGCTCAGGTCCTTTCGTCGGCGCCCGATTCGGCGGTCTCCACTGCCTCCACGAACGCAGCGGCCTGGGAGGCTTCCTCATGCTCCGCCTGGGCGAGGAACTCCTCGACCTCCTCAGCCTTGGCCTCTACGTCAGCCGCCGAGATGTCTGCGCCGCCGGACGCCTGGACCTGGACAATGAACTCGTTGAGGAGGAACAGGCTGACATCGTCATCGCTGCGCTCGTGGCCGACCTTGAACGGCTTGTCGATGACGTTCAGGAGGCGCAGTAGCGCCAGGAAGAAGAACGACAGGAACGCGAGGGTTACCAGCGACTCGGTCAGGCCTCCCATGTCGGTGAACATCAGGACAGCCAGGATCACCAGGACGATGCTCACGATCATCGCCTTGGCCGAAGGCAGGAACTCCTCTCGCTGCAGGTGATAGACGCGCAGGACTGCCTTGCGGAGTCCGGCCTGCTCCTGTCGGAGCCGGACGACGTAGTTCGCCGGTACGTCAGTGTCCTCGAGTTCGAGGAATGATGCCGACAGCCCCTCGATCGCTGCCTGGCAATCGCGGGTGTCTCCCGCGTTGATGTCGGAGCGGAGCGCGGCTACCACGCCGATGAGCCGATCGCGCAGCGGCGCCATGTCCGGCTTGTTCCAGGTGCACGACATGGACTCCGTTTCGCGGAGGATCGAGTACAGCCCCGCAGCCAGGTCGGTGGGGGCTCGCTCTGCATCCTTGAAGTCCCCGAGCGTGCCAGCGACGACGAGGCCCATCACGAAAACCCCGCCTGCCACGATGCTCGAGGCGAGCGGGCTGATAGTCATGCCCTCGACACCGACGACCCAGAGCGCCCATCGGACCAGCACCAGGACGACCACGATGACCACCGCCTCCAGCGGGACCCGATAGCTCGCAAACATTCGCTTCAGCACTCGACCCCCCGGGGTTCTCTCGCGTCGCAGGACCCGTCCATCGGGATCTGAGCCGTAAAGCTACACCGTTGGCCCCGCCGATGACGGTCGATGTTGCGCGGCACTGTTGCGTTGTTCGATCGGTGGCGTGGGCAGGCCGGGTCGGTGCTGGTAAGTCGGCTCATTGGGGCTAGTTCGTCGAACGCGACAGCTACGCGGAGGTGTCGGTTTCTGGTGTGGGCATCGGCTGCTTGACCGCCAGACCGGCACATTTCGGACGCGTCGCCGACGGCCGTTCGACTGCCCAGGTATCGCTCACCCGGAGCTCAGTGCCCGGGCTGGTCGGTGCCACCGGTCCGTGTGCACCAAGACGCTGCAGCGTTCGGGGGCAACCACTCCCAGAGGCACTGTGCGTTGACGGATCGCGTGTGACCAGCAAGCGTCCCGTGATGTTACGTCCTCGCCATCCGGCCGCTGTCCGCGATCTCTCGGCGTTCACCGGGTTTCGGTTTCCGCCCTAGGTAATCATGTTGGCCGGCCGCTGGCGCTACGTGTACCGGGCGGTCGACGGCGACGGCCAGGTCGTTGACGTCTACGTATCTGCGCGCCGCAACATCGCGGCGGCCCGACGGTTCTTCACCTCCGCGATCACTGCCCACGGTGCTCTCGATGAGGTCGTGCAGACCGTGCGCCGGCATTGGCGAACGCCATTGACGAGCTGCCATCCGGAGCAGTTCACAACACCGGCACCTACGCCAACAACCGCGTCGAATGCGACCACGCACGACTCAAAGCACGGTCGCAGCCGATGCGCGGGTTGAAGACGGATCGGACAGCCACGGTGATCATCCGCGGTCACGCGCTCATCCAGAACCTACGTTGCGGCCACTACGAAATGGGCGCCGAGGCCAGACACCGGCACCTCTGTCTCGCTACCCCATTCGACGAGCTGACCACCGTGATCTGACGGCCGGTCACCCGGATCCACCCCGTCCTCGCCACCTGATCAAACAACGCAACAGCGCCGTTTCAGGCCTTCGCGTCCCAACCAGAGCACCGAGTACGATCTCTCCCAATCCGGCGCACCAACAAGACGAGGTTTTCTCCCACGTTTCGCGCCGGCCCCGGGCCTCTAGCTCAGTTGGTAGAGCAGTGGACTTTTAATCCATCGGTCGTGGGTTCGATCCCCACGGGGCCCACAGCTTCGAATAGTTGGAAGTGACGCGTTACCCCGTGGCCGCAGCCACACGCGAGACTGGTAGGGCATGACCGAGACACCTCTGGCGGACAACACGGGCACCACCCAGGGTTGTCCCATCCCCCACGGGGGCGACTCCGCGGCCGAATGCCCGGTACCACGGGTGGGCTCGCAGGACGGCGCCACCAGGGTGTTCAGCCAGTCGGTGCTCATCTCCGGTGTCCGCTGTGTCCTGGCGTATGTGATCTTCCCTTGGGTGCTCCCGCTCCTGGGTGTGGCCAAGGGAGTCGGCCCCTGGATAGGCGTCACGGTGGGCGTGGTTGCCATCGGGTTCAACGTCGCTTCGATCCGGCGCTTCTGGGCTGCCGATCACCGCTGGAAGTGGCCGATCACGATCATGAACTGCTCGGTGATCGGACTCCTGCTGTTCCTGCTGGTCACCGATCTCGCTGCGCTCTGACCGAACGCAGCCCACAGTCGCCGCGGATCAGCTCCTCGATGTCCGACGTCGGGCCATGATCCGGGCCGCAACGAGCAACACCGTGGCCCACGAGCGCGAGCACCACGAAGTCCACCCAGAGCTCTGCCAAACCTTCGCCGTCATAGGCCGAGCCCAGAATCGCGTCCATCGCCCAGGCATGGGGCGTGAAGATCTTCGCGGCCACCTGCATGGCGGCGGGTGCCAGGAACAGCGGGAACATGCACCCACCCAGTGCGGCCATGCCCAAGCCCATAGGGATACCGAAGCTGACCGACGCGTCGGGTTCATCGAACGACGCACCTATGAGGGTGCTCGCGGCGGCGGACACCACGCCGAAGAACACAATGACCAGGCCCATCACCAGGAGACTCCCCCAGTCCACCCCGTAGACGACGACGGCCAGGCTGGTGATCGCCACAGCCAGTGCGCCGGCGATGAGGAACCGCGACACACCGAGACCGAACAGCACGTCGCCGCTGTCGACGGGGCCGCTGCGGGCACGGTCGAGAATCCCGAGCCGGCGCATCTCTATGAATCCCGCCCCCGCGGTGAGCGAGTTGATGAACATGAACAGGATCATCTGACCACCGGCGACGAAGGCGAAGTTCGATCCACCCGACTCGGTCCCCACGGTGTCGACGCGAACCTCTGAGCCCTCTGTGCTCTCCACCGCTGCGGCGGCAACAGCGTCGGGGGCGTCGGCTCCGGCCGAGGCCAACGCACCCTCGACAGTGAGTACCGCGACCTGCTGGTCGAGCGCGTCTGTGAGCGCCGCGCTCACCAGCGTGGCCGAGGAACTCGTCGGCTCGACCAACAGCTCCAGCGTTGCGGTACCCGAGTCGACATCGGCGGAGAAGCCGGCGGGGATCAACACCGCTGCGCTGACCTGCTTGACCCGGATGTCGCGTTCGGCCTCACGACGGTCGTAGTCGGTGTCGACCTCGAACCCCTCGGTCGATTCGAGGCTGGCTACTAGCTCGGAAGCCACCGGTCCGCCGTCGTCGTCGACGACTGCGAGCACGACCTCCACATCCTCGGCGGGGATGAATGAGCCGATGGCCACGATGAGCACGAACGGGAGTACGACGACGAAGAACAGCGCCAGCTTGTCGCGGCTGAGGCGACGCAGGTCGTTGGCGACGACGGTTCTCACCACGCGCGCCCGCGACACCCCGTCCCGCTCGACCCGATCGTGTGGTGAACGGGTGACGGTCATCGGAGACGACCTCGCAGAAGTCGGCCACCTACCGCGATCCCACCGACACCCAGGACGATCATCCAGGCCAGCAGGTACCAGACATCCAGAAGGCTCCGACCGCCCGGACCAACTTCCACCAGGGCACGCATGGCGGCACCGTTGGGGGTCATCACGCCCAGGACCCCGAGAAGCCCGGGCATCATGGCGCCGCCGAAGAAGGACCCACCGATCACGGCGAAGGTGAAGGCGAGGACGTTCGTCCACGACTCGGCCTGCGGCTCGGTCCGGGCTATGCCGACGATCAGTCCGAGGATTCCGGCCACTGACACCACGAATGCGCCGATGACCACCGCCACCTCGGCCGGTTCACCCCAGGTGGCGCCGAACACGAGGGTCGAGGCCACGATGACCACGGTGGCCGCGAGTGCGCCCTGCACCATGACCGTCAGCGCAGAACCGCCGACGACCTCACGGGTGGAGACGGAGGAAGATCGCACACGGGCGAGGATGCCGTCCTGTTCGTCGCGCAGCAGCGTGCGGGCCGTGACGCCCAGCCCGAGGAACAGGAATACGGCCAGAGGCCCGAAGTACAGCGGCGCGTCGAATGCCCCTGCGAACTCCGCCATCTCGGTGGTGACCACCGGAGCCGGCGGACCGCCGGCGAGCACCTCGGTCGGATCCAGTCCCGCCGCGACGTAGCCAACCACCACCGCGTGTTGCAGGTCCGTCCCGCCGGCGATGGATCGAGCGATCCCCTCCGCCACCGAGCTGGCAATCGCATTGTCGCCCGCGCCGATCACGCCCAGCGGTTCGGGAGTTCCGGCCACCGACTCGCCGTAACCGGCAGGGATCACAAGCACTGCTCCCACGTCTCCGTCGCCGACCTGTCCCTCGATCTCACCGAGGTCACCGTCGCCAGGAGCATCGAGGCGCTCGAACTCGATCTGGCTGTCGACGAGGGCCTCCTGCAGACCGTCGCCGATGCCCTGCGACAGCTCGGAGCCGTCCTGGTCGACCAGCGCGATCGAGATGCTCGGCCCGTCGCCCCCGAAGGCCAGGGCCAGGACCGTACCGAGCACGAGTGGTCCGACAACCCCCATCAGCAGAAGCGAACGGCTCCGGAAGCCCCGGCGAACCCCAGTGCGAGCGAGGGTCAGCGTGGCCGACATGTCACCGGACCGGGAGGAGAGCAGGGGGACGGGAGTCAGTCACGCAGGGCCTTCCCCGTGAGATGGAGGAAGACGTCCTCGAGGTCGGGTTCGTCCACGCTGACGTTGGAGACGCGAACACCGGTCCGGTCGGCAACCCTGAGCACGTCCCCCAGAACGGCACCCGACCCCTCGGCAACAACGTCGACTCGACCGGCTGCCAACTTGGAGCGCAGGACGCCGGGCACCTCGGCCACTGCGCTGCTCATCGCGGCGAGGTCGCCGTCGCCGCTGAGGCGGATCACGGGGTGCTCCCCGATGAGCGACACCAACTCCGACGTGGTCCCCTCGGCGACCAGCACGCCCTCGTCCATGACCCCGATGCGGTCACACAGGCGCTCCGCCTCCTCCATGTAGTGGGTCGTGTAGAGAACCGCCGTTCCTGCGGCCTGTAGATCCGCGATGCCGGAGAGGATGGCGTTGCGCGACTGGGGGTCCACACCAACGGTGGGTTCGTCGAGGATCAGGAGTTCGGGCTCGTGCAGCAGCGCGGCCCCGATGTTGGCGCGACGTTGCATGCCGCCCGAGTAGGCGTCCACACGCTCGTCCGCCCGGTCGGTCAGACCCACCAGATCCAGGACCGACCTCACCCGCTCTCCGAGTCGATCGGAACCGAGACCCTGCAGCCGACCGAAGAACTCCAGGTTCTCCCGACCCGACAGGTCCGGGTAGAGGGCTATCTCCTGGGGCACGAGTCCCAGATGACTCTTGGCCGGGCAACGGTCGGTGGCCATGGTGTTGCCCTTGACCACCACCGTGCCCGAATCCGGGGCCAGCAGCCCGCAAACCAGGGAGATCGTCGTCGTCTTTCCGGCACCGTTCGGACCGAGCAGCCCATAGGTCTCACCCTCGGAAATCGTGAACCCGACCTCGTTCACCGCGGTGCGCTCACCGAAGCGCCGCACCAGACCAGTTGCAGTGAGAACCTCCACGGGGCGACCCTAGCCAGCGGGCCACTGGCCGGGTCGCTCAGTCGCCCGGGAGGGCGACGAGGGCTCCAGCCATTGTGGCCACGGCGACCCCGACTGCCACCGCCCAACCGGTTGCGAGGGTGCTCAGCCCGCTTCCCAGGTCGACCGTTCCCACTGCTGCGGCCGCCGCCGCGACCAGGGCCGACACGATGTTGAGGCCGACGTGGCCCCACGTGGGCCGACGCTTGCGGACACCGATGCAGCCGCAGTCATCCAGGCCGGCGCGCATCGCCAGGACGACCATGGCGGCGAAGACCACGTAGATCACGGCCACAGCCGCTGCCACGGCGGAGGCCACGGGTCCGGACGGGGCCATGAGCCCGGCCGCACCAACCAGGATCTCGACCGCTCCCACAACACGACCGGCGTTTCGGGGAGAAGGGAGCCTCGAGCGCGGCCAACGTCCGGTCCGTGGCCGACGGGTCACCGAGCTTGGTGACTCCGGAGACCACCAGCACCGCGCAGGTCACCCAATAGGCGGCATCGAGCACCGTCACGGCCGCCAGCGTAACGACCATGTGGCCGACGGTTGCTGACTGGGTAATCCTGCCCATGGTGACGATCTCCACCAATCCGGGGAGCAGGGGTGAGTAACGTCGGCCGCGAAGCCGCTGACCCAGGAGGTCACCATGGCCGAGTCACAACAGCCACCGACAGACGCAGACACCCTCGCGACAGGCACCGTCGAAACAGACGCCACCGCCGATGAACCATCGCATGGCTCGCTGATGCGCGGGCGCGGCCTGGCCGTGGCCGCAGCCGTCTCCCTCGGCCTCATCGCCGCGGTGGTTATCGTCAGCACCAACCGCGACGACTCCGGCTCCGTCGACAGCTCCGAAGCGGTCGACATTGCAGCCGATGCCACCACTGTCGCGGAGGCAGAACCGCAGGTGAGCACCGACGGTCCGTTCGAGGTCCGTCTCGAGCCGGGCGACGACGGGCTCCTGCAGCTCACGGTGGCCGACCCGGCCACACCTGCGGCGGCGGACTCCCCCTCGCAGCACTGCGTACTCGTCACCCTGTCCGGACCCGCCACGGTGGATGCGTTCGGGTGCCTCGAGGCAGGTTCAGCCACTTCCGCCGATGTGATTCTCAGCACCCCCGGCGAGCCGATGGTGGGCTGCGCCTCGGTCACCACACGAGAGCCTGAGAGCGACGTAACCGCCACCTCGGCCACCAGCGAGTTCGTCGTCAACGAGGGAGCCGCTCTGCCGCAGGGCGAGTACGAGGTAACCGTCGTCGCCATCACCGGCATCGGGGACGGGTGCCCTCCCGTCGATGACGGTGGCGTGGAACGCGAGACCACGGCACGGTCTTCGATAGTCATCGACTGATCCGCCTGTCATTCCGGCGGGGCTGATCTGCAGACGCGGTTCAGCCGCGCCGCTGACCCTTCCACGGCCGGTTGCCGAATCGGTCGAGATGGACGACATCACCGACGGGCTTGCGGCTAGTTGGGCCGTACCGACCCTGGGGCCAGCCGAGTGGCACCATGCACACGGGTTGGGTGTTGAACGGCAGGCCGAGAAGCCGACGCGACTTCGTCTGGTTCCACAGCGGCATGGTGATCAGCGATGCGCCCAGGCCCATGGACCTCGCAGCCAGCAGCAGGTTCTGCACACTCGGGTAGACGGATCCGTAGTGGCTCGACTGGGCGAGGGGAACGGGCGCGAACCGCGACGGTCCCACCAGGCACGCCACCACGATCACGGGGATGTTCTCGAAGTTGTCGGCCTGCCACCCGACCGCCCGCAGGATCTTGGCCATGGACGGGTTCTTGCCGGCGATCCGGTCGCCCAGCCCGCCGTACAGCTTCCAGGCTCTCCGGTACTGCGAGGCGAACGCAGCCTTGGTGGCCCGGTCCCGCACCACCACGAACTCCCAGTTCTGGCCGTTGGATCCGGTCGGCGCCTTGAGGGCCAGCTCGATGCAGCGAAGCACGATGTCGTCGTCGACGTCGTCGGGGAGCACCCTGCGCACCGCACGTTGGGTCAGCATCGCCTCGTCGAGAGGCATTCCGAGGCGATCCTTGACCGCCTCATAGGAGCGATCTCCCTCAGGGGCCCGCTCGTTGATGGTGCTCGGCTCGGTCTGGTCGTCAGTCATCTCTGTCCCCGCCGATGCCCCGATGTGGGGGTCGGTCCCCGTGCGGCTCCGGCACCGGGGATGCTACGGGCCGCCACCGCCCGACATGCAAGGCTTGGGCGGTGAGCGAGGCAGACGAACGGACGGAGACTCCAGAAGCGGCCCGGCGCGGCCGACGGCTGGTGGACGGACTCGTGGAGCAGGCCGTGCGCCTGTCCGGTCGTGTGGCCGACCAGATCGACCGGGCCGATCGTGTACCCGCGGTACCCGCCGACCCTCGCGTAGTCAGTGGTGCCGCCACCGCGGTGGCCATCGCCAAGGCCGCGGGCATGGTCATCTCCTCCCCGATCAGCTTCCCCACCCTCGCCGTCGCCGCTCGTCGCACGGCAGCCGACTCCCTCGTTCGGGCCGATCATTTCGGTGAGCACCTCCGGGCGATCGTTGCCGGCACCCCGACACCGTTGCCCGCTCCCGGAGTGACGCGCCTCGACGGTCGCCAGCGTTGGCTCATCACCTCCGACCTGCACCGCTGTGTACCCGGGCGCATCGACTGGCCGAGCCGCCAGCAGACCAAGGAGCTGTATGCGCTGATGCTCGAGCACTACGCCGAAGAGGGTTGGGGGCTGGTCGAGAACGGCGACGTGGAGGACTTCTGGATGGTCGGCGGGTCGACCTGGGGGGCGGTGTACGACATCGCCAGATTCGCGGGACGGATCGCCGCCCCGATCGACGACTCCATCGAGTCCGGGGTGCTGGCCGAGCAACTGGACCGCATCGTGGAGAACAACGAGCGCACCTATCGGGTGATCCGCGAGGGATTCCTGGCCGACGGTCGCTACCACCGCACGCTCGGCAACCACGACGAGGTGCTGGCCGAGCCCGCCATGGCAGAGCGGCTGGAGGAACACCTGCCGGGGGCTAGGCCCGTGGACACTGTGTTGATGGTCGACCCCGGCGTCGGCCGCGAGGCATCCCAGGTCGTCGAACTCGACGACGTCATGGGCGTGGTCACCCACGGGCACCTGACGGATTCCTGGAACGGTCCCGGGTACTCGCCGCTCGGACGGGCGATCACGTGGCTCGGGCTGGCCCTCGAGGACCTACCCACTCCTGCGGGAACCGAGCTGCTGCCCGACGAAGAAGCAGTGGAACGTCTCCTCACCGGCCGCGGACGCAACCGACTGATCAGTCTCGATCCCAGATTCGGCGGCAACCGTCGCTTCGACAGCCTCGATGAGGAACGTCTGTTCGCCGCCCTCGCCGCCGACACCCCTGAGCGGGAGTGGCCGTGGATGATGTTCGGCCACACCCACTATCCGATGCTGTGGCCACGGGACCGATCGGGAACGGCTGTGAAGTACGCGAACTCCGGCTCAGGCGTCCTCGATGGGGCCGTCTCCGCGCTCGAGTGGGAACCAGGCGGTAACGACCCGGTCCGTCTGGTCCTGTGGCGCGTCGAGGGCGGCGACCTCGTCCGTCGGGAACTGATTCCCGACGGCGCGCAACTCACAGTTGGCCCGCCTGACGAACCGGGGTAACGGCGCGACCCCAAAGTGGGCAACACGGGTCCAGAAATGGTGGAAGAATCGCAAATGTCATGAAGCGTCCTGACCTCCCCACCAAGATCCTCCCCACGGACGACCCCGCCGAAAACGCCGGCGAGGCGTCCCCCAGCCCTGTGGCGGATCCGGTGGTGCTCCGCAGCGACCCCGCACCGATGCGATGGGTGAGGTCGTGGCGCCGGGCCGGCCGATCCGAGGGACGAGGCAGCGAGTGGTACCTCGGTCGCGCTGCGGGCGTGGCCATCGCCCTGGCCCTGCTCTGGGAGTACGTCCCCGGAGCGTTCACATTCGTCGCCATTCTCAGCGTGCTGGTGTTCGTCCACGAGCTCGGCCACTTCGTGGTGGCCCGGCGGGTGGGTATGAGGCCGACGGACTTCTTCATCGGTTTCGGTCCAACCGTGTGGTCACGGACCACGGCCGGCGGCCTTCGCTACGGACTGAAGGTCCTGCCGGCCGGGGGATTCGTCAAGATCCCGGGGATGGGTCCTCGCGAAGAGGTCGAGGCGTCCCTCGAGCCCTACACCTACCGAGCGGGTACCCGGCGCAACCGGCTCCTGGTGATCCTGGCCGGCGTGACCGTCAACTTCGTGCTCGCGGTGGGCCTCTTCGGCGGGTACGCCCTGGCCGAGCGGCCCGACGTGTCAGCGGTGCAGGCCGTGGGTCTGGGCTTCAGCCAGACCAGCCAGGTTGCGACAGGCACCCTGGGAGGACTCGGCACGCTGGTGTTCGGAGCCGATGACTATGCCCGCGCGGTGGCCAACGGTGAGGTTCCGGAGAACCGCATGGTTTCACCCATCGGCGGCGCACAGGTCGCCGATGGCCTCCTCGATGCCGACCCGACGCGCCTTGTGTTGCTCGCCGCGATCTTCTCGGCCTCACTAGCGCTGCTCAACCTGCTGCCGCTGCTGCCGCTGGACGGCGGGCATGCGGCACTCGTCGTGGTGGAGGGCATCTGGGCGAAGATCCGCGGGAAAGAGAACCTGCGACTCGATCCCAACAAGTTCACCCCGATTGCGGTCGCCGTGGTCGGCGTGCTGGTGGCGGTGTCATTCAGCGCCATGTACCTGGACATCCTGCATCCGCTCGGCAACGCCGTCCGCTGACCTGGATCGGACCGCTCAGACCCCCGTGTGGCCGAATCCGCCCGCGCCGCGCTCCGTGTCGTCGAGCACATCGACCTCGATGAAGCCGGCGTGCTCGACTGCCTGGATCACCAGTTGGGCGATCCGGTCGCCTCGTTGGATCTCGAAGGCCTCGGTCGGGTCTGTGTTCACCAACAGCACCTTCAGCTCACCGCGGTAGTCCGAGTCGATGAGTCCCGGGCTGTTCAGCACGGTCACCCCGTGACGCAGAGCCAGCCCGCTGCGGGGCTGCACGAAACCGGCGTATCCGCGAGGGATGGCCACCGCCAGGCCCGTCGGCACCACGGCGCGGTGTCCACCTGCCGCGATGGTCATGGCTTCCGACGAGCGGAGATCGACCCCGGCATCACCCGGCTTCGCGTAGTCCGGCAGCGCCAGATCGGGGGAGGAGCGGGTCACAGGGATCTCGATCACGGCCGCGGATCCTACCTGGACCGGATCGCTTCCACAGTGCCGTAGCCTGACACGATGCTCGCCTGGATGGACCTCGAGATGACCGGCCTGGATGCCAACACCGACGTGATCGTCGAGATAGCCACACTGATCACCGACGACGAGTTGGAAATCATTGCCGAGGGGCCCGACCTCGTCATCCACCAGCCGGAGTCCGCCCTGGCCAACATGGACGACGTGGTCACCAAGATGCACACCAGCAGCGGCCTGATCGACTCCATCCGTACCTCGGAGATCACGCTGGCCGACGCCGGGGCGGCGACCATGGCCTTCCTGACCGAGCACATCCCCAAGGCGCGCAAGGTGCCGTTGTGCGGCAACTCGATAGGGATGGACCGCCGCTTCCTCAGCGTGCACCTCCCCGAGATCGAGGAGTTCCTCCACTACCGGTCCATCGATGTCTCCACCATCAAGGAGCTCGCTCGTCGCTGGTACCCCGAAGAGATGGGCGGGCTGACCAAGAAGGCGTCGGCCCACCGGGCCATGGACGACATCAAGGAATCCCTGAACGAGTTGAAGTACTGGCGCGAGAAGGTGTTCCGGGCCCCCACCGACAGCGGGGCCGACCCCGCGGCAGTGAGCACCGACGAGTCCCCCTCCGGACCTACCGAGCGCCAGGAACGCCTGCCGGCCTCGGACGAGGTCGACGAGGTGGCTCCGGGCATCTTGCGCATCCAGATCCCCATCATGATGCCGGGGCTCGGACATGTGAACTGCTACGTGCTCGAGGATGCCAAAGGGGTGACCCTGATCGATCCCGGTCTTCCCGACCCCGCCTCGAACACGACCCTCGTGGAGCGGCTGGCATCGGTCGGGATCCCGACCGACCGGATCCACTCGGTCCTGGTCACCCACTCCCACCCGGACCACTTCGGCGGCGCCGGTCGGCTGCACGTCGAGCACCGCTGCGAGGTCATCGCGCATGACGACTTCGCCACGCCGTTCGACGCCCAGCCCGTGGATCTGGAGCTGACCGAGCTCCCGTTGTCGCTTGACGGGCCCATGTTCGATGTGGACGAGACCGTGGAGCTCCCGGACGTGAACGGACCGGTGAACCTGCGCCTGGCGACAGTGCTGTTCGGGACAGGGCCCATACCCGACATCCCCGCCCGACCAACGCCCTACGGCGAGGACGGGTTCAAGCCCGGCGAGATGGAGTTGGAGGCGATGCGGTCCTGGGACCGGCTTTCGAAGCAGGGCCTGCTTTCGCTGTCGCCCACCACCCGGGTATCGGATCAGCAGTGGCTCACGATCGGGGGTCGTGAGTGGCAGGCGCTGCACACCCCCGGCCATACGGGCGATCACCTGTGCCTGTGGGACCCGGAGCAGGGCGTTCTGTTGTCGGGCGACCACGTGCTGCCCACGATCACGCCCCACATCTCGGGGCTGACCCCGAGCAGTGACGCCCTGGCTGATTTCTTCGTGGCGCTGGCCCGGGTGGCCGCCCTACCCGACGTCAGGACGGTCCTGCCCGCCCACGGCCTCCCCTTCGGCGACCTCAGCGACCGTGTGGACGCCATCGTCGCGCATCACGACGAGCGCCTGGAACGCCTGGAGGCCATCGCAGCCGGCGTGGGTGATGCGGGCGTGCGGACCTACAGCCGGGAGCTGTTCCAGGAGCGGTCGTGGGGACCGATGGCCGAGTCCGAGACCTACGCCCACCTCGAGCATCTCCGGCTCCTCGGTCGCATGACGAGCAGCACAGACACCGACGGCAAGCTCTGCTACTCACTACCCAGGAGCTGAGCACCGCAACCGCCCTCAGGGTCGCTCCGGCATTGCCTGCGATTAAATGACTTGACGGCCCAGGTCAACTGCTGTTTCAGTGATCGCAACGCGCAGGCGCCCAAGTGGGCGTCCGCCAGCCCTGAACTGACGAACCTGACCATGTACACGAACTCCGCCCCCACCAACGCCAACTGGCGACACGTGGTGTCCGGCGCGTCCGTGTATGTGCGCCACTTCGGCCCGATGACGATTGCGTCCACCGACCCGAAGTCGACCCGCAAGGCACTGTTCGCCCGGCCAACCCGACGGGGAGCTCCTCCGCACTGAGACCCAGTGCAGACCAGAACTCCACACAGCCGTCGGGTGACCAACCCGGCGGCTTCTTCGTTTTTCCCACGCGGATGCTCCTTGAGTCCGCCCGAGACCACCGAACCCGCGCACACCAAAAGGAACACCATGACCACCATCGCACTCGATCCCCAACCCACAGCCGAAGTTCCGCTCGGCTGGGAGGACAGCGCCGCCTGCCGGGACCTCCCCACCGGCGCGTTCTTCTCCGACGACCTCGACGACATCGCCGACGCGAAGCGCTTCTGCCTGGCCTGCCCGGTCCGCGCCGAGTGCCTCGATGCCGCTGTCGGCCGGCGCGAGCAGTACGGGATCTGGGGTGGCCACCTCTTCGTCGCCGGGCGGATCGTGCTGTCCAAACGACGGCGCGGCAGACCTCCCAGGGTTCCCAGACCTCAGGACACCCTCCCGGAGGTCGAGGTACCGGAGCTCTACAGGCGCCTCGTCGCCACCCCCGTCGCGTGAGGCGTGCAGCACCCCGGGTTTCCGGGTCCCGATAGCCGGTGACTTCACCCCACCCCCGGGTGGGGTCGCCATGAGCCGGCGGTACAGCAACGCAGCCACGCGACCGTGGTCCGCGACCTGACCGCTGGGGGCCCCGTGGGTACCGTGGGGGGCCGTAAGGCCCTCCACAACACCCCCATCACCCTCCCGCAGGGTCGATCCGAAACTGGGCGACTGTTCTCTTGAGTGACACACCTGATCCTGACGAAACTGCCGGCCCCAAGAACACCTCGGTCGAATCCGGGCGCACGCCGACCGAAACTCGGACCGCTCCGGATAGTCCCGACCGCGAGACAGATGAGCCCAGGCGTCGGATGGATCCGCTCTCGCTCGCCGCGATCACCGTGGTGTCCCTGGCTGTAGCCATCCTGATCACACTCGTGATCGTGCAGGTGTTCGGCACCACCGAGGACGACGCAGTGGAGATCCAGGACGCGCTCGACATCGACGAATCAGAGGCAGCCGACTCGTCCACCTTGGCTGTCGGAGACGCCGCCCCCGACGTCGAGTTCGAGATGCTCGGAGGTGACAACTCTTCCATGGGGGAGTTCCTCGGGACCCCCGTGGTACTCAATTTCTGGTCATCCACCTGTGCGCCGTGCCTCACCGAGATGCCCGACTTCGAATCGGTGTACCAGGAGCTGGGAGGTGACGTGGCGTTCGTGGGCGTCGACGTAACCGACACCGAGCAGGCCGGCACCAAGATGGTGGAGCAGACCGGGGTCACCTATCCCAACGCACGCGACCCCCAGGCCGAGATCCTCGCGGCCTACGGAGGCATCGCGCTCCCCCGCACGGTGCTGGTGAACAGCGAGGGAACCGTGGTGGACATCCACAACGGTCCGCTGACCGCCGAGGAACTCACCACCGCCATCAGCGAGGCGGGGATGACCTCGTGAACACAGGTGCCCTGGCACTGGCGTTCATCGCCGGGACCGTGGCCACGGTCAACCCGTGCGGGTTCGCTCTGCTCCCGGCCTACCTGAGCTACTTCCTGGGCCTCGGCGAGGGAGAGTCGGTCTACGGCGAGCAACCCAATCCCGTGACCAGGGCACTGGCTGTCAGTGCAGCTGTGACCCTCGGCTTCGTCGTCGTGTTCGGGATCATGGGCATCGTCTGGTCATCGGTGTCCAGCTGGCTCGGCGGCCGCCTCCCGTACGTCACCATGGTGATCGGTGTGGCGCTGATCGGGCTCGGCATCGCCATGTTGCGCGGCTACGAGCCGATCATCAACCTGCCGAAGCTCCAGCTCTCCGAGCGCCGTCGAGAGCTCTCGTCGATGTTCCTCTACGGCGTGTCGTACGCCATTGCGTCGCTGAGCTGCACCATCGGGGTGTTCATCGCCGTCACCTCCACCACGCTCGCCAACTCGAGCTTCGCCGAAGGCGTGGCGACATTCGTCGCGTATGGACTGGGCATGGGCGCGACCCTTGCGGTGCTGACCATCGCCGTTGCGCTGGCCAAGGAAGGGCTCGTGGTCAGCTTCCGTAACCTGCTCCCGCACATACACACGATCTCCGGGGTCCTTCTGATTCTCGCCGGGATGTTCGTCGCCTACTACGCATGGGTGGAGGTTCAGGAGCTCAACGGACGCGGATCAAGTCCCGTTGTCGACTTCGCCCGGGACATCCAGAGCTCCCTGCAACGCTGGGCCGAGCAGCAGGGGGCCGCCAGGCTCTTCCTCGGGGCAGTCGTGCTGGTTGGTGGTGCGGTGGCCATCTCCCTGATCGTGCGGTGGGCGCGCGGCGATACACCTGCGGAATCGCCGGAATCCCTGACCTCCCCGGACGAGAGTGACGAGCACGCCAAGCCATAGGATCACACCGTGAATCCTGCGAGACCGCTGCCCGATCCGCTCATCGATGCCCTACCGGTGGGTGACTTCCTGGATTCCGTGTCCGAGCGGGTCGATCCATTGGGATTCGTGCCCGACCAGACCCTGGCCGCCGTGTCGATCTGCCGTGACGAACTCACCCAGCACCTCATGGTCGACGTCGAGAGCCGCTGGGGGCCATCGTTCTGCCTCGGCGGGTTGGGCGGGCTTCCCTCGCTGGGTAGCACCGGGTGGGGTGCGTGCCTGTCCCACGTACCCGAGCGCAGCGGACGGGGGAAGCTGCTGGTGTTCGGTCTGCCACATGTCGGGTTGGGTCCCGACGGCGAATCGGGGGTCAGCCTCCGCCGCCAGCAGGATTCACCCACTCCGACCTGCGGTGCCCTGAGCTCGATCCTGTCGAGTTGGCACCAACCTCCGGCGGACAACGACCATGGTCTGGCGGACCACGAAGCGTTGCTGCTTCGGCGCCTGCTCGATGAGGAGGCTCCCGGGGACCCCGCCGACATCATGGACCTGACGCGGATCGCAGCGGCGGCTGTCGAACGGGAGATGAACAACCAGTTGAACGCTCTCGCCCCCTGGGACCAGATGGACGTAGCCCTCTTCATCGCCATTCAGATCCATGTGTCGGGCCAACCGGATCATGTTCTGCCGATCACGGCATCACAGCACGGCTCCGACGGACTACGCCACGATCTCGAACTGCCGGCCGCCCGGCACTAGAGGCCCGGTGCCCGTCACGGCCCCAGGCGGTCGATGACCCAGGCCCCTGCGTCTTGGTCGGGGGTGTATCGAAGACGGTCGTGAAGGCGATTCGGTCGTCCCTGCCAGAACTCGAACGACGTAGGGGTGACCGCATAACCACCCCAGTGCGGCGGGCGGGGGACCTCGAGCTCGACGAACCTGGCCTCCTGTGCCGCCATGGCGTCATCCAGCGCAGCCCGGGACTCGATCACCTCGGACTGCGGGCTCGCCCATGCCGCGAGGCGACTGCCGCGGGGGCGGGTACGGAAGTACTCGTCGTTGTCGGCCCCCTCCAGGGGCTCCGCCATTCCGTCGATACGGACCTGCCGGTGGATCAGTAGCCAGCTGAACAGCAGACACACCTTGGGAGAAGCCGAGATCTCGAGACCTTTGCGACTGCTCTGGTTGGTGAAGAACCGTAGGCGACCCAGGTCGTCGATCCCGCGCAGCAGGACGTTGCGGGCCGTCGGCTGGCCAGCGCGGTCGACGGTGCAAAGAACCATGGCGTTGAAATCAGTGACCTCGTGCTGCTCGGCATCGCTCAGCCACCTCCGGAGCGCGACGACGGGATCCGCACCCAGGTCTGAGCCGTCGAGGGGACGTTGCTGGTAGTCGAGCCGCTGGCTGAGGTCCGGATAGTGCTCGCCCATCAACCGAAGTCAACCACAGGCGTACTCCTGACCTGAACCGGCCGGCCCGTAGTCTTGGCCGATGGATGCCCGTCGTGTCGCCGCGGTCGCTCTCGGCGCCGTGATCGGGGCATCGATTCGCTGGGCGGTGGTCCGCGTTCTGGGCACCTCCGCGTTGGATGGAGCGCTGCTCATCGTCAACGTCGTCGGCTGCCTGGCGTTGGGAGCCGTATCCCAGCTCCCGCCGAAGGACATGACAACCACCTCGAAGTCGTTCCTGGGCGCGGGGTTGTGTGGAAGCCTCACGAGTTGGTCGAGCCTGGCGCTGCAGGCCGCTGCCGACATCCGCTCCGGAGCGTGGTCCGAGGCGGCCTGGTGGCTGGCGGTGAGCCTGGTGGTCGGCCTGGCCGCAGCCGCGGTCGGCCAGTTCCTCGGACGGCGACGCTGGGAGGGCCCCGTGCGAGCCGCCCCGTGATCGAGGTGATCTCCTTCGCGGTCACAGCCGCTCTGTTCGCGGTCGGACGGAGCGTAGTCACCGCCGCGCTCAACCGACCGCAGTGGCCGTGGGGCACGCTCGTGGTCAACAGCATCGGCTCGCTGGCGGCAGGAATGGTCGTGGCCAGGGCACCCGAGTCGCTCTCGACCTTGCTCGGCATCGCTGCGCTCGGCGCATTCACCACCTTCTCGACCTTCGCGGTCGAGGTGCTCGCCCTGTGGTCGAAACGACGCCTGCCGGCGGTCGTCTACGCCGTGTCGACAGTCGTCCTCGCAGTCACTGCAGCCGCATTGGGACTCGGACTCTGATCCCGGCTGGGATCACCCGATGGTCTCGGCACCCCGCATATAGGGCCTCAGGACCTCAGGCACCTGGACCTTGCCGTCCGGTCGCCGCCAGGTCTCCACGACCGCCGCCCACACGCGGGGCACCGCGAGGGCGGAGCCGTTGAGGGTGTGCACGATCGCGGTTCCCTTCCCATCGGTGGGGCGGTACCGGAGCCCGGCGCGCCGGGCCTGGTAGTCGCCGAACCAGGAGACCGAGGACACCTCCAGCCAGTTGTCGACACCGGGGGCATAGACCTCGATGTCGAAGGTGCGCCGAGCGGAGGCACCGATGTCGCCGGCGCAGAGGTCGAGAACTCGGTAGGCCAGGCCAAGGTCGGCGATCAAGGTCTCGGCCCGGACGAGGATCTCCGCGTGCAGGTCCTCGGACTGCTCGGGTGTGCAGTATGCGAGCAACTCGACCTTGTCGAACTCGTGCACCCTGAGCAGACCCCGGGTGTCCTTGCCCGCCGAACCCGCCTCCCGACGGAAGCAGGACGTGTGGGCACACATGCGCAGAGGCAACTCGGATTCATCGACTATCTCGTCACGACCCAGTGAGGTGAGGGGCACTTCGGCGGTCGGTATGGCCCACAGATCGTCGCGCTCGATGTGGTACGCCTCGTCGGCGAACTTCGGTAGATGCCCGGTGGCCACCATGGTCTCGGTCCGCACCAGCGAGGGGGGCCGGATCTCCTCGTAGAGGTCGACGTTTCGGTCCAGGGCCAGCTGGCACAGCGCACGAACAAGCGCTGCTCCCTGGCCCCGGTACATGACGAACATGGAGCCGGAGAGCTTCGACCGCGCGCTCGACGTCCAGGATGCCTAGCTCCTCACCGATGTCCCAGTGCGCGACGCGCTGATGCTCCGCGTAGGAGTCGGGATCGAATCGCTCCACCCGGGTGATCACGTTGTCGGCTTCCGAGCTGCCGTCGGGGCAATCGGGCGCAGGCTCGTTGGGAATACCGAGCATGACGTCGCGCAGCTCTGCTTCCAGCGCCGACGCTTCGCCATCGAGGCCTTTCTCCTCCTCACCGAGCAGCTTTGACTGTTCCTGAAGCTTCTTGGCCTCGTCCTGGCGCTGGTCCCGGAAGAGCTGGCCCACCTCGTTGGACAGGGTCCTCACCTCGGCCCTGAGCGTGTCACGCCTGGCAGTGAGTACCCGCAGCTCCGTGTCGAGTTCCCGAGCCCTGTCGATACCCGACGTGTCGCCCCCGCGGCGGGCCACGGAAGCCCTGACAGCGTCGGCATCGGCCCGGATCGTGCGCACATCCAGCATGGGCGACACGGTAGCGATCGACACGGGCGGCACACGCATCCATTCGACAGCTCCGCCATGTCGCTCACCCAGGTGCCCTGGTGCGACCCCAGCCGGAATTGGGGGATTGCCCGGATGTTCCCCTCGGCGTTGCCGGCGGATGGTGGATCCATGACAACCACGACCAAAGGACGCATCATGAACCAGCCCACCAACTACATCGCCGGAATCGCACCGTCACGCGGCGAGGCCGTCGAGATCAGGCAGTACCTGGTCGGCCGACGCAACGAAGGTGTGACGCCGAACGTGATCACCGAGGAGCTCATCGCCGGAGGGTGGGATGCCGACGGGGCGGCCACGACGGCCCTGTCCTCGCTGCGGCGGTCGGACAACCACTCACTGCTCTACTGGACCCTTACCTTCTCCGCCGGGTTCGCGGCGCTGGCCACTGCGTCGGCACTGCACCTGGCAATGGTCCCGACCACGCAGCGCTCT
>CAVQRK010000008.1:0-190859 GCA_963715225.1 uncultured Actinomycetota bacterium | reverse complement strand
GCTGCGCTGGCCATGGCCGACGGCAAGACCATGACGGCGCTCGACATCCAGTGGGAGCTTCATTGCCGAGCACGGCGATGGTCGGAGCAGCGCGGCCTCGACACCGTGGGCGGAGACGAGACCGAACATCTGATCCTGGACAGCTGGGAGGCGGTCCTGGACGGACTTACCAACGACCCGATGTCGCTTGCCGACCAACTCGACTGGGTGGCCAAATACCGCCTGTTCGACGCATACCGGGAGCGCCACGACCTCGAGTGGTCCGATGCCCGACTGGGGGCCATGGACCTGCAGTACCACGACATGCGACCTGGATCAGGACTGGCCGGACGGGTCGGCCTCCGCAGCCTGGTGTCGCAATGCGACGTGGACACTGCTGTCGAGATCCCCCGGTCGAGACCCTCGCGCCTATTTCCGCGGCAAGTGCCTCGCCCGTTTCCCTGACGAGATCGTTGCCGCCAACTGGGACTCCATCGTGTTCGACGTGGGTGGATCATCGTTGCAGCGGGTCCCCATGATGGAGCCGGGCCGGGGCACCGAGGAACACGTGGGCGACCTGATCGACAGCGTGTCCTCGGCCGCTGAGCTCCTGGAACGCCTCGGGCGCTGACCACGCTCCGCCCGGGAACGAGTGGCTGATCCGCATCGCGGCGACATCGGCTCGGTACCCTGCCGGACATGACTCTGCGAGGTGCCGGCCCCCGTGATTCCGCCGCCCGTCGACGCACCCTGCGGAGCGCCGCCCTGGTCGGGTTGCTCACCGCTGCAGTCGCCCTGGTGAGCGTCGGCTGCCTGGGCCCGGTTACCAAGCTCTCCAGTATCGATGCCGTCCGGTTCCCGGAGACCTCGGACCCCTCCGTCGTGCGGGTCGGCAGCACCTACTACGTCTACGGGTCGAACAACCACCTGCGTGCACCGGTGTTCGTCACCACCGACATCGACCGGGCGTACTCGCTGAGCCAGAAGAACTCCCTCACCCACGAAGGGATGCCTTCCAAACCTGCCTGGGCCGCCTCGACCACCCAACTATGGGCACCGACTGTCGGTCAGTTCGGCGCCTCGTGGGTGATGTTCTTCTCGGCCGACCGGGTCAATCCGCCCCAACCACAGAATGCTCAGTGCATCGGCAGGGCATGGGCGAGTTCTCCGGCTGGACCCTTCGTGCCCGAGGCGACACCGTTCCACTGCGGCATCGGCGGCGTGGGCGGTGCACTCGACCCGGAGTTGTTCAGCGATGTGCAGGGCCGCAGATTTCTCCTGGCCGCGTTCGGCGACACCGAGAGTCCCATCCAGTCGATACCGCTGGACGGCAACGCCAACGCGGCAGGCGCCCCGATCGTGCTCCTCGCACGGCAGCATCCCTGGGAATACCACTTCATCGAACAGCCGGCGATGGTGTGGGACCCGGCGAGGAACAACTACGTCCTGACCTACTCCGCCGGCCGATGGAACGAAGCCGGCTACTCGATCGGCATTGCCCGGTGTGCCGATTCGATCGGTCCGTGCTTCTCCGATCCCAGTGGACCCTGGGTGGCTTCTTCCAACGGACGCACGGGGCCCGGCGCCATGAGCTTCTTCCATGACACCGACGGCGCCACGAGAGCAATCTTCGCCAGCTTCGCTGCAGGCGGGGAAACGACCGACGGAGGGCGTTCTGCCTCGGTGATGTACGTGAAGTTCGATCCGTCAATGGCACTCACCGTGGTCAAGTGAGCCCGGGACGATCGGGCTGCAACCCGGAACCATGATCCCAGCCGGGAGAACTCCCGGGGTACGGTGATCCTGTGTACGGGGTCGCCCGACGACCTCCGGAGGTAACCGAATGCCAGAACGTGAACAGAAGAAGAAGCCGGCACCGCAACGACGCGAGGAAACCGTCGAAGCCGAGCCCGCATCCAACGAGACCGGCGACAAGCTGAAGGCCGAGATGGACGACCTCCTCGACGAGATCGACGAGGTGCTCGAGACCAACGCCGAGGACTTCGTGAAGTCCTACATCCAAAAGGGCGGCCAGTAGCCACACCGGCGCCGCCTGCGCGTGGAAACGCAGCAGCTCCGGTAGCCTCGCCGCTGTGAACCTCCCGCTCTACCCCCACCAGGACGATCCCGGGCCCGACTTCGCAGCCCTCGTCAGACGCAGCGGGCTACTGCCCGACCTGCCGGCGCAGTCGTTGGAGGGACGTATCGATGTGCCCCACGGCACGACTTGCGTCGCGATCCGATGCTCCAATGGCGTGATCATGGCCGGCGACAGGCGGGCCACATCGGGCAACTTCATCTCCCACCGCACCATCGAGAAGGTGTTCCCTGCAGATCGCCACTCAGGTGTCGCCATCGCCGGAGCCGCAGGCCCCGCGATCCAGATGGTGCAGCTGTTCCAGCTGCAGCTGGAGCACTACGAAAAGGTGGAGGGCGCCCCGGTCAGCCTCGAGGGGAAGGCCAACCAGCTCTCGCAGATGGTGCGAAACCACCTCCCGGCAGCGATGCAGGGCCTTGGTGTGGTTCCGATCTTCGCCGGTTACGACATGGCGCGGGCCGAAGGTCGGATCTTCCAGTACGACCTGACCGGAGGCCGCTACGAGGAGCACGACCACGCCTCCACCGGGTCGGGCAGCATGCATGCGACCACCGTCATCAAGCTCGGCTGGAATCCGTCACTCACAGAAGAAGCGACGATCGACCTGGCCCTTCGGGCCCTCCTGGAGGCAGCGGACGAGGACTCTGCCACCGGCGGTCCCGACCTGGTCCGGGGGATCTACCCGGTGGTGGCCGCGATCGGCCCCGAAGGCTTCAAACGGGTGGAGGACGAAGAACTCGCCGCTCGCTACCGGGTAATCATCGACCAGATCGCCGAGGACCGCTCATGAGATGTGGAGTTCTTTCCGGACGTATCGTCCTTCCCTCGCCGGAGGCTCGGTCATGACGATGCCTTTTTATGTAGCCCCCGAGCAGATGATGAAGGACCGGGCGGACTACGTGTGGAAGGGGATTGCCCGCGGCCGGGCCCTCGCTGCGTGTGTCTCCACCGACGGCATTGTCCTCTGTGCCGAGAACCCGTCCCGGATGCTGCGCAAGATCTCGGAGATCTACGACCAGATCGCCTTCGCCGGTGTCGGCAAGTACAACGAGTTCGACCAGCTCAGGATCGCGGGTGTCCGCCACGCTGACCTGAAAGGTTTCTCGTTCTCACGAGAGGACGTGGATGCACGCAGCCTCGCCAACCAGTACGCACAGATACTGGGCAACGTGTTCACCCACGAGATGAAGCCCATGGAGGTGGAGATCCTGGTCTCGGAGGTGGGGGAGGACGAGGCTGGCGACCAGCTCTTCCACATCCTCTACGACGGCACACTCGTCGATGAGTCCGACTACTGCGTGCTGGGCGGGGATGCAGACGTCATCGGACAACGTCTGGGAGACGCCTGGGCGCCGGGTCTCGACCGAGGGGCCGCCGTCGCCGCCTCGGTGCAGGCTCTGGCCGGGCCCGATCGCGAGCTGGGCCCGGCCGAGTTGGAGGTCGCCGTACTCGAGAGGGTTGGCGAGCGCCGACGGTTCCGACGGCTGGAGGATGCCGAGGTGTCCGCCGCAATCTCGGGCTGACAACCACGGGCGCCGAGTACCTCGGACCCGCTGGATTCGCTCCGTCATTCGTACTGGCACCGCTCCGCGGACTGACGCCGATAGGTTGAGCGCCGATGGAGCGGCGCATCTACGGACTGGAGAACGAGTACGGGGTCACATGCACTCTGCGCGGCCAGCGCCGCCTCAGCCCTGACGAAGTTGCCCGCTATCTGTTCCGTCGAGTCGTCTCGTGGGGGCGGTCATCCAACGTGTTCCTGGCGAACGGGGCAAGGCTCTACCTCGACGTGGGCTCACACCCGGAGTACGCCACTCCAGAATGCGACTCGCTGCACGACCTCGTCGCCCAGGACAAGGCCGGGGAGTGGATCCTCGGACAGCTGCTGGAGTCGGCCGAACAACGTCTCGCCGAGGAGGGGATCCGCGGCGACATCTACCTGTTCCGCAACAACACCGATTCAGCGGGGAACAGCTATGGCTGTCACGAGAACTACCTGACCACGAGAACCGACGAACTGGTCAGGTACTCCGAGGTGCTGATCCCGTTCTTCGTCACCCGACAGATCTACTCAGGCGCCGGCAAGGTCCTGCACACCGCACGCGGCGCGGAAGTTCTCGGTATCGCAGCGCGCGGAACACATATGGGAGGGAGTCTCCTCCGCAACCACGCGGTCCCGTCCGATCATCAATACCCGCGACGAGCCTCACGCCGACTCCGACAACTACCGACGTCTGCACGTGATCGTCGGCGACTCGAACATGAGCGAGTACGCCACCTACCTCAAGGTCGGGGCCACATCACTGATCCTGCGGATGCTCGAGGACCCTGGCGTGGTCCTGCGGGACATGACCCTCGAGAATCCGATCCGGGCAATTCGCGAGATCAGCCACGACCTCACCCTCGAGCGTCCCGTGCGCCTCGCCAACGGTCGCGAACTCACCGCACTCCAGATCCAGTCCGAGTACTTGGACCGAGCGCTGCGCTATGCACAGAACCATGATCTGTCACCGCAGGAGAAGCAGTCCCTTCACATGTGGGAACACGTCATGGTCGGCCTGGCTCACGATCCGTTCCAGCTCACCAGGGAGATCGACTGGGTGACCAAACACAACCTGATTGAGTCCTACATGGCCCGCCACGACCTGGAACTGGGTGACGCCCGCGTTTCGCTTCTGGACCTGCAGTATCACGACATCCGCCGGGACCGGTCGGTCTTCTACAAGCTCCAGGCCGCTGATCGGGTCGAGCGGATAGTGACCGACGCCGACATCTCCGAGGCAATGGAAACGCCTCCGCAGACCACGAGGGCACGTCTAAGGGGCGAGTTCATCCGCAAGGCCAAAGAACGCAAGCGTGACTACACGGTGGACTGGGTCCACCTGAAGCTGAACGACCAGGCCCAACGAACCGTGTTGTGCAAGGATCCGTTCAAGGCCTACGACGAGCGGGTCGACCGGCTCATCGAAGCTCTCTGAGCCCGGACGGACCACATGCCTACGTTTCGTTCTGCCGAGGTCACCGAAGTCCTCTCACGGCGCACCGGGCTCCAGCGCCTGGCCGTGCGCATGGCCGACGGCGGCGAGGCAAGGGCGTACGCGCTGACCGAACTGACGGGCGATGCCCGTGTGGGCGACACGGTCATCTGCAACACCACCGCAGTCGAGCGATCGTTGGGCACGGGCGGGTGGCACGTCGTGCACTGGAACACGACGCGGTCCGAACTCGTCGCGCCGGGGCCCGATCACATCATGAAGCTCCGCTACACGAGTCTGCAGGCTGACATCGGGTCGAGCGAGCTGCTCCACCCGGAGGCAGCCGACAGAGAGCTGGCCGGTACACCGGTGATCGTCTGCACACTGCACAGCCAGGTTGCCGCGGTCGCCGTTGGTTTCGCCCATGGCGCACCCGGCCGCCGCCTGGCGTACGTCATGACCGACGGGGCCGCCCTGCCGCTGGCGCTGTCCGACCTCGTAGCTGACCTGATGCAGCGCAAGCTGCTGGTGGGATCGGTAACGGCCGGCCACGCCTTCGGCGGCGACCTCGAGGCCGTCACCCCGGCGTCCGCGTTGGGGCTGGCGGCCCACGTCCTGGATGCCGATGCGATCGTGCTCGCAATGGGGCCGGGTGTCGTCGGTACAGGTACGTCCCTCGGCACCACGGCCCTCGAGGCTGCCGGGCTGCTCGACCTCGCGGAACGACGGGGGGGTAGGCCTGTGTTGTGTGTGCGGGCCTCCGAGGGCGACGAACGTGGCCGACACCAGGGCGTCTCGCACCACGTCCGCACCGTCGTGGAACTCTGCCGCTGCCGGCCGACCGCACCCGCGGTGCCCGCGGAGGTGTCCGAGTTGACCGGGCTGGAAGTCGTTCCCGCTCCCACATCACCGCCGGCAGCCGCCCTGCTGGATGCCGCTGAGCTCACCGTGACGACCATGGGACGAGGGCCCGACGAAGACCCTGTGTTCTTCGAGGCAGCGACCGCCGCCGGAGCGGTGGCCGCGGCAGATGGTTGCCTCACCACGAACCGACTGAAGCGCACCGGATGTCGCCGTGCGCGCCCGAGTGTCGGGGCGTGGACAAGTTCACCCGCCAACTCACTCTTGTGTCCCTGCTGGAACAGCACGCTTGGCCCCTGAGCTTCGAGGGCATCAGGGAGCGTCTACCCGAGGCCTACCCCCAGGCAGAGCCTGAATCGGCCCGCCGGGCCTTCGAGCGGGACAAGAGCGACATCCTCGCCATGGGCGTCCCGCTGTCCACGAGGGACGTCCCCGACGATCCATCCAACTCCGCCTACACGATCACTCGGAAGCGGTCGGCCGTCGGCGACCCCGGATTCACTCCTGCCGAGCTGGCCGCCCTGCGCTTCGCTGCCACGGCCATGGCCCTTCGACAGGACGGTTCAGACGATGCGCCGGACGCGACCCGACGGCCTACGCAAGTACGGGGGACTCGGCGGAACCGAGCCAAGCCCGACGATCGCGGAGTTGCGCCTCGATGCGAACCTGACTGCCCTGTTCACCGCCATCCTCGAACGTCGCCCGGTGGGGTTTACCCACGGTGGACGCACCCGCAGGGTGATGCCGGACCGACTCGCCCACATCGATGGGCAGTGGTATCTCCGCTGTGAGGATCTCGACGCCGCGGCGACACGGACCTTCCGACTCGATCGCATCGCCGGAGCGGTACTTCCACACGATGACAGCCCCCCCGTGGCCGACAGCCCAGCTGCGGACAGCCCTGCGGCAGACGGCCACGGAAGTGGCACTACCACCGGTGCGGTCAGATTTCGTCCCTGGGAGTTCGGGGACGGACCCGCTGTGGAGGTATCCGTGGCGCTGGACGGCCCGGCAGCGGCAGTTGCCCTGGCCGAGCACCCGGAGCTGGAGATAGTGCGACAGGACGGCGATCAGACGATCGTCACCGTCTCGGTGCGCAACCGTGATGGCCTGTGGTCATGGTTGCTGTCGTTTCTCGACCGGGCAGCGTTGCTGGGCCCCCCGGAGATCATCGAGGAGTACCTGCACCATGTCGGCGGGTTGGTCGATACCCCGGGAGGGGCCCGATGAACGCCGAGGGGGCCCGATGAACGCTGCGCGTAGACGGCCGACCGATGCCGAGAGGGTCGAGGTCATCCTCTGTGTGCTTCCATGGCTCGCAGCCAACGACGGTGCGCCTCTGGCCGAGGTCGCCGAGTTGTTCGGCGTGGACCCCGAGCTGCTGAGAGCCGACCTGGAGAATGTCTTTCTCAACGTGGAACCCGATGGCGCCGGGAGTGCCGTCGACGTGAACATCGACGAGGATGACAACGACTTCGTTTCCGTGGTGCTGCCGGGTTCGTTCGAGGACCCCCCTCGACTCGATCACACCGAGGCACTGCTGTTGCTGGCTGCGGGTTCCGCTCTGGTGGGGGAGCGAGGTTCCGATGCTGCGCTGGAACCCGCTCTGTCCAAGTTGGTGGCCGCGCTCGGTGATGGGGCGGCGACCGCGCTGCAGATCGAGTTGGGTAGTGGCGACCCGTCCACGCGTGAACTCCTGCACGGCGCTGTTCGGAGCCGGAGTCGCGTAACGATCAAGTACTTCTCATGGGGGTCGGACGAGGTCTCGGAGCGAACGGTGGACCCGTGGGCACTGCGAAGTGTCAGCGGCCACTGGTATCTGACCGGCCATTGCCACGACCGCGGGGCAATGCGTCATTTCCGACTCGACCGGGTGCTCTCCGCTGAGCTGGTCGGAGACTCAGAGGCCTTCGATCCACCGGGGCACGTCGAAGTCCCGGACAGCGAGTTTGCCGCCAACGGACGCAGGGTCCGCCTGTGCATCCCCCACGAGGCAGCCTGGCTCGTGGAGTCCCATCCGGTGGAGTCCTGGCATGATGGTGACGAAGGCATCACCGTCACCTTGGGCGTGCACAACGATGCCTGGCTGGACCGTCTACTGCTCCGTCTTCCTGCTTCCTCCCATGCGACCGACGTCGACAGTGGCGAGGACCTGCTGCCGCGACGCGTCTGCAGCCGCTCGGCGGATCATGGCCCGCCATGGGGCGGCAGGCGACGACGAAGTCCACCGGTAGCCTGCGCCGATGGACGACAGCTCGGGATTCCCAGGCGACAACGCGTCGGTTGTTCCCCAGCCGCCCGCGCCCGAGCCCGACCGCGCGACCTCGGCCCTGCGGAATGCCCTGGAGTGGATCCTGGTAATCGTCGGAGCGGTGGTGATCGCACTCATCGTCCGCAACTTCGTGATGCAGTCGTTCCAGATCCCGAGCGAGTCCATGAACGAGACCTTGCTCGTCGGCGACCGTGTGCTCGTGAACCGGTTGAGCTACCGCCTCCACGACATCAACCGCGGCGATGTCGTGGTGTTCGAGCGCCCGGACAACGCCCCGGCTGCCCCGGGTGACCCCGAGGACCTGATCAAGCGCGTCATTGCTCTACCGGGCGAGACCATCGAAACCCGAAATGGCGTCGTACACGTCGACGGCGAGCCGCTGGATGAGCCGTATCTGGTTGCGGGCATGTCCACCACCAACCTGGACGTACCCCTGACGATCCCAGAGGGCGAGGTGTTCGTCATGGGGGATGCCCGGAACAACTCCACGGACAGCCGCGTCTTCGGACCTATTTCCACCGACTTGGTGCTGGGCCGGGCCTTTGCCGTGATCTGGCCGCTCTCTCGTTTCAGTGGGCTCTAGGAGCTCACGAGAGGAGTCAGGAGATGGCATCGCGGGCGCCACGGAGCACCTCGGCGTCTATTCCGGTCACGCCGTCGACCCCATTGCGCAACGCCCGCGAGGCGGTGCGCTCGTGGTCGGCTCCCTGAGCGAGGAGCAACCTGCCGAAACGGTGCATCAGCGCCGCCAGGCCGGCCGTGACACGATCCTCCGCAACTAGTACCGCATCGATACCCCCCAATCGCAGCCGGGCAGCGTGCTGCTCCGCCCCGGACGGCTGGGAAGCGGGATCACCCATGTGGACCAGGCGAGCTGCCGGGGTGTGGTCGCGCAGGTGCTCCAGCAGCCCCAGATCCGAGCTACACATCCAGAGTCTGTCGATCTCGGCGTGTCTCCTGGACACCTCCAGAACGGCTGCTGCAGTTCCAAATGAGTCGACAGCCAGGGCCATGTCCACGACGGAGTCGGTCATCTCGGAGTAGAGGACCGCCAGGGGTACCGTGGGTGCGGCTCGGCGGAGCCGCCGCCCACCGCCGCCCAGGACCGGGTCTCCGGAAGCATCGCCCCGAACAGCACTGAACAGCCCATCGGCGCCGAGGCCCGCCGCCGACAGGAACGAGTCCATGGACCCGCTACCGGCGAAGCGGTCCGAGTACGGCTGCACGAAGAGGCGCGGCGGGTACAACAGCGGCTCGACAGAAGGGCTCATGGCCTCATTCTGACCGAGGGAACGTGGGTACCCTCCCGCGGAGCGGCCCGGACCCCCGGTCGGCGACGTTTTTCCTGAGAATGGTCAACCTCGGCCGGGCACGAGCCGAAGGGTACTGGGAGCCGCAACAGGAGGCCCGAGATGGCACTGATACGTGCAACATGCAGCGATTGTGGAGACGTCGAGCTCCGGTCACGCGATCTCCGCGTCCGGCTCTGCCGCGACACCGATGCCGCCACATACCTCTTCCGCTGCCCGGTCTGTCGCATGATCGAGGTTCGCCCTGCCGAATCACATGTGATCGACGTCCTGCTGGCAGCAGGAGTCCACTGCACGGAATGGAACTTGCCGGCGGAGCTCGAGGAGCCCCACTTCGGCGAGACGATCGACCACGACAACGTCCTCGACTTCCACCACCTCCTCACCACGTCGGATTGGTTTGCAACCCTGGCGGCCATGACCGACCGCTGAGTGCCACCGCCACACGCTCAGTACGATCCCCCCTGCTCTGCCCCGGGTTCACCCGGGGCAGAGCCATGTAAGGGCTCGTTGGGGGAGCCGACCCGGCACCGGTAGCATGACCTGATGGTTCCGGCCGCACAGCTCGGCTTGATAGTGGAGAACATCGGTGCCGGCGAGATCGTCGTCATCGCGTTTCTGGCGTTGGTCGTGCTGGGCCCGGAACGTCTCCCGGAGATGGCCCGCAGCGCGGGGAGGCTGCTGCACAGCGCCAAGAAGTACACCTCGAGTCTTTCCGGCGACATGAGCGACGTGATCAACGATCCGGCCATGCAGCCCATCAGGGAACTGGGTGAGTTCGCGACCCGCCCCCGTCAGAAGCTGGCTGAGTACGCCCTCGAGGCCGAGGCGGAGGAACGCCAACGTCTGGCCGAAGAGGCCGTCCGCGCCAACGCACCCACCAAGGAAGCCGAGGAAGCCGAGGAAGCCGAGCACCATCCCGACGAGGAGCGCGATTCCGACGAGGAGCCCGGGCCGGACGTAGAGCCCGATCACGATCCGGACTCCGAAACGGAATCCGGGCTCGGGGCCACCAACGACCCCGAACCGGACACGTACACGCCGTGAAACAACGCATCCTCAAGGGCGCCGAGAGAGACCCCAGGAACCTGTCGTTGGCGGATCATGTCCGTGAGCTGCGCAAGCGCTCGGTCATAGCGTTGGGCGCCATCTGTGTGGCCCTGATACCGGCCTGGTTCCTCTACCCGTGGCTCGTCGACTTCCTCAACGAGCCGTACTGCACGGCCCAGCTCGCGCTGGACACCGAGGCAAGCTGCAAGTTCCTGGAGACGAACATCCTCGACCCGTTCGCCCTTCGGCTCCGCGTGGCCGGCTGGGGAGCGGTGATCCTGGCGATGCCGGTGATTCTGTGGCAGATCTGGAGGTTCATCGCTCCCGGGCTGTACAAGACCGAACGTCGGTATGCGTTCGCGTTCGTGGGTTCCGGTCTGGCCCTCTTCGCTCTCGGGGCCAGCGTTGCCTACTACACCCTGACGAGGGCGGCGGAGTTCCTGATCGGGATCGCCGGTTCGGAGGTGGAGGTACGGGCCGGGATCGGCAACTTCACCCGGCTGGCGTTGTTCATGATGGTCGCCTTCGGAATCGGCTTCCAGTTCCCGGTGGTCATGGTCGCGCTCCAGATCGTCGGGATCGTCACACCTCAGAAGCTGGCGTCCTGGAGACGCCAGATCATCCTCGCCATCGTCGTCATTGCGGCCGGAATCACCCCTTCGGGCGACCCGTTCAGCCTGTTCGCTCTCGCTATCCCCATGTACCTCTTGTTCGAACTCAGCCTGCTCATAGGCAGGTTCTGGCTGTATCGCCGGACCAAGCGCGAAGGTGCGGCGGCGAAGCGCGACAAGGGGCCGGCCAGCCAGGATGGCGAGGAGCCGGCCTCACCGGACGGTGACGCCGTCGGCGGCGCGACGAACCAGGACGGCAACTGATCAACCCGTTCGCCCACGACTTCGAACTGGATCAGTTCCAGCTCGACGCCTCCCGGGCGGTCGACGCGGGCCGCAACGTGTTGGTCGCCGCCCCCACCGGCTCGGGCAAGACCGTTGTGGGCGAGATGGCTGTTGCCTCCGCTCTGGAGAGCGGCGGGCGGGCGTTCTACACGGCGCCCATAAAGGCGCTGTCGAACCAGAAGTACAACGATCTTCGGGCCGTGCTCGGGGACACGCGAGTGGGACTCCTCACGGGCGACCACTCCATCAATGCTGACGCCCCGGTCGTGGTGATGACCACCGAGGTGCTCCGGAACATGGTGTACGCGCATTCCGACGCCCTCGAGAGCCTTCGTTGGGTGGTGCTGGACGAAGTGCACTTCCTGCAGGATGCATACCGAGGACCGGTGTGGGAGGAGGTCCTCATACACACCCCGGCATCGGTTCGCTTCGCCTGCCTGTCGGCGACTGTGTCCAACTCCGCGCAGCTCGGTTCCTGGATCGAGTCCCTCAGGGGTCCCACGACCACCGTGGTAGAACACCGCCGACCCGTGGAGCTCGACCCTCTACTGCTGGTCGGCGACCGACATGCCGAGGCAGACCACCTGATCCCGCTCCTCATCGACGGCAGACCCAACCCGGAGGGGGACCGGTTCGACGGAGACCGAAGCGGTCAGACCCGCCGGCAGGGTAGACCGCAGTCACGTCGCCGGTTCCGGACGCCTCGTCGCCTCGAGGTCGTGGAGCGCATGGACACAGAAGGCCTGCTGCCTGCCATCTACTTCATCTTCAGCAGGGCCGGTTGTGAGGAAGCTGCAGCCAGTTGTCTCGACGCAGGGGTCCGCCTCACGTCCACCGAGGAAGCAGCGAGAATCCGCGAGATCGTCGAGGAACACGCCGCGCCTCTTGCTGCCGCAGACCTCGGGGTCCTCGGGTACGACAGGTTCATGGAGACCCTGGCGCGGGGGGTGGCAGCACACCACGCGGGAATGGTTCCGGCGTTTCGCGAGGCGGTGGAGCACTGCTTCTCGGCCGGACTGGCCAAGGTGGTGTTCGCCACCGAGACACTGGCCCTGGGGATCAACATGCCGGCCAGGTCGGTGGTGATCGAACGGCTCACCAAGTTCACCGGGGACGGCCACGAGATGCTCACCCCGGCACAGTTCACCCAGCTGACGGGGCGGGCCGGGCGCCGAGGGATCGACGATCGTGGTGCTGCAATCGTGCTGTGGTCGCCCTTCATCGCGTTCGCCCCCGTCGCCGAGCTCGCTGCGAGTCGGGAATTCCCCCTGTCCTCGGTGTTCCGGCCCACGTACAACATGGCTGTCAACCTCGTCGAGCGGTACCAGCCCGACGAGGCACGACGGGTGCTGGGCCGATCATTCGCGCAGTACCAGGCCGATTCGAAGGTGGCTGGCGACCGCGACCGGCTGACACAGAGAACTGCCGACCTGCAGGCAGCCGAGCTCTCGTTGGAGGAGCACGAAGGGGTACAAAGAGCGTCAGCTATGGAGTACCTGGCACTCGTCACGGAGGAACAGCGAGCGGCGTCAAATGACTCGCAGGGCCGCGATGCGATAGAGCGATCGTTGGCCCGGCTGCAACCCGGAGATGTGCTGGACCGATCCACTTCCAAGGGCCCCCGCCTGGTGGTCGTCGTCTCGAGTGCACAGCGAAAGCGAGCCACCCGGATCGAGGGCGTCACGGCCAGGGGGTCTGTGGTTCGCATCGACGGTCAGAAGGAGGCACGTCCCGTCGAAGCCGTTGGCACGATTCAGTTGCCGGTGCCGTTCCTGCCCAAGGACGCCGCGTTCCGCAAGGAGGCCGCTTCGCGCCTCCGGAGGGTGAACCGCAAGCGCCTCCGACCCCCGAGACACCGCGAGGGCGAGGATGCCGACAGCGCCACGGCGACATGGCGTCGGGCCCGAACCGCCATGCAGTCGCACGAGCTGCACGATCGTTCCGACCGCGACGAACTGCTCGGCCTGGCACGTCGTTGTCGGCGTGCCCAGCGTGACATGACATCCATTGAGAGACGCCTTGCTCGACGCGGGACCGACCTGGTCGCCCGCTTCGACGCTGTAGTAGGAGTGCTGGCGGATCTCGGACACATCGACGACTGGACGCTCACGCCCGAAGGGAGGCGGCTGCGCCGGATATACCACGAGTCGGATTTGTTGCTGTCCCTCGCTGTGGGAGCAGAGTTGTTCGACGGCCTGGACGCCCCCGGCACAGCTGCGTTGGTGAGCTGTCTCACCCATGAGCACCGCAGCGCTGAACCGCCCCCACCGCCCCGTCTTCCCACGTGGGATCTGCAGTATCGGTTCGACCGGCTGAACGACCTCCACGAGCGGCTCACCAAGCTGGAGCTGGCGGCAGGACTCACCCCGACCCGCGAGCCGTCCGCGGGGTTCTCCGTGCCGGCGTTCAGGTGGGCCGGAGGCCTCGGGCTGGAGGACAGCCTCGCCGAGGACATGTCCGGAGGGGACTTCGTCCGCAACGCGAAGCAGCTGATCGATGTGTTGCGCCAGGTGGCCGATGTGAGCTCCGGGTCGACCGCCCGGACCGCCAGAGAGGCCGCCGACCTGCTGCGACGTGACGTCGTGGACGGCGGGGGTGCACTGTGAAGATGGAATCCCGACGTGCCCATCTCTAGGGGAGAGGACTGGGGTGAGCCGGGCACCCTCGCCGAAGATGCCCTGGTGGTTGGATCCGACGCAGCGCTGATCGAAGCGGTGCACGAGGACCTCGAGGACGGCAGGGTCGCCGAGGTGGGCCTGCTCGGCGGCGACCTGCACAGAACGCTTGGATCACCGCGTCACGACAGCGACGACCTGAGGGCCGGTCGCGGGACACGGGTGGTGATCGACCTGGCCCGGGTCGAGTTGGTGCGGCACGACGGAACGCTGTCCACGGCATGGTTCTGTGCCCATTTGGTCGCGTTCGAGCGGACCTCGAGGCTCTTCGCGAGCCGCACCGTGGTCGTCATGAACGCGGCCTTCCGTGGAGCCGACAACCTCGGGCCACGTGCTCACCCCAACGACGGCCTGCTGGATGTCACAGATGGCCGGCTGCCGCTCTGGGACCGTCTCCGTGCCTCCGGGCGAACAAGATCCGGGACCCACGTGCCCCACCCTGATCTCGCTACCTCCCGGGTTCGATCGTTGGAAGTCGGATTCGACGAGCCTGCCACCCTTTTCCTGGACGACCGCGACCTCGGTCCCTTCAAGTCGATCTCCGTGCGGTGCATTCCCGATGCAGTCACAGTCGTGGTGTGAGCCTCCCCGGGACGCAATCGTGTCGCCGTGAGCGTTCGGCGTCGGTTCGCCGGCGCGGACGGCTTCGTTAGAGTCTCGCCGTGCATGCCTGGCTGTTGAACGATCCAACCGGCGACTACGAGTGGGCGGAGGTCCCGGATCCGATCCCCGGACCGGGCCAGGTGCGCATCCGGGTACGGGCCAGCGCCCTGAACCACATGGACCTGTGGCTGACCTCCGGAACGCCGGGACCCCCGACGTTTCCGCACATCCCCGGCTGTGACGTGGCCGGAGTCATCGAGTCGGTCGGGCCGGGGGTTACGGGATGGGCAGCAGGGGACGAAGTCGTGGTCAACCCCGCACAGGTGCCCGGCGCTGCGCTCGAAATGGGTGTGGACTCGGTCCTGCACCCCGAGATGCAGCTACTGGGGGAACACACTTGGGGAGGGCACGCCGAGTTCTGCGTCGTCGATGCGCACCAGCTCGAGCGCCGACCCAACGGGCGCAGCTGGGCGGAGGCTGCCGCTTACCCGGTATGCCTGTCCACGGCGTGGCGTCTGCTGCGACGCGCCGAGGATCGCGACTGGCGACGTGGTTCTGGTGACGGGGATCGGCGGAGGAGTGGCAACCGCAGCGATGATGCTGGCGTTGCACCTCGGAGCGGAGGTGGCGGTGACCTCCCGCGAGGAGTCCAAGCGTCTCCGGGCCATGGAGCTGGGCGCCTCGGTCGCTCTCGATTCCGCGGGTCCGTACCCGGTCTTGGCGGACATCGTCATTGACAGCATCGGCCCTGCGATCTGGGATGACGCGCTGAAGGCGCTGCGAAACGGCGGATGCATGTGCGTCTGTGGCGGGACGAGCGGGCCGACCGTCGAGCTCAGCCTGCCCCGCCTGTTCGTCAAGCAACACGACATCATCGGTGGCAGCTGCGGGAGCCAGGACGAGTTCCGCTACGTGACCGACCTCATGTCCGACGGTCTCGAGGTGGTCATCGACGAAGTACTCCCACTGGCGGACTACCCCAGGGCCCTGGAGCGACTCGCAGCCGGCGACCAGGTCGGCAAGATCGTGCTCGAACACCCGGTGTAGGCGCCACGCCCACGGCCGACGCCCGTAGGCTGGGGGCGATGGACGGCACCGACCACGCTCAGCGCTCCGGGAACGAGTCCCTCCGCCAACGGGCGCTGGACATCGTCGACGACCTGGCCCCCGCATTGATCGAGGTCTCCCACGACATTTGGGAGCACCCGGAGTTGTGCTTCGAGGAACACCACGCCCACGACCTGCTGTGCGACGTGCTCGAGAAGCATGGACTGTCGACGACGCGTCACGCGTATGGCCTCGACACGGCCTTCGAGGCCACCGCAGGAGAGAGCGGCGCGACCGTGGCCGTGATGTGTGAGTACGACGCACTGCCCGGCATCGGCCACGCCTGCGGACACAACATCATCGCCGCTGCAGGCCTGGGCGCGGGATTGGCCGCAGCGGCCGTCGCCAATGATGCCGGGGGGCGCATCCGGATTCTGGGCACACCGGCGGAAGAGGGCGGTGGGGGCAAGGTCTTCATGGCCCGAGCGGGTGCTCTGGAGGGTCTGACCGCGGCGATGATGGTGCATCCTGCCGATGGCGACCTCGGGACCATGGACTGCATCGCCATCCACCAGCTCGAGGCTGTCTACGAGGGTCGCGCCGCCCACGCTGCAGCAGCGCCCCACAAGGGTGTCAACGCCCTCGATGCGGCCGTACTGGGCTACATGGGGGTTGCAGCGCTGCGTCAACACATTGGGCCGGCGGAGCGGGTACACGGCGTCTTCACCGACGGCGGCGACAAGCCCAACATCGTCCCCGCGCGAGCCGCTACCCATTGGTACGTCCGAGCGGCGGACATGGACGATCTCGCCCGACTCGAACCACGGGTGCTTGCTGCCCTCGAAGCAGGGGCACTGGCGACGGGGGCCACCATGGCACACGAATGGCACGACCCCGCGTACGCGGACATGGTCGTGGACGAGTGGCTTCTGGAGACCTATGCAGCCAACTCCGCCGCCCTCGGTCGACAACTCGAGCGGGGCGGATCCAACCGGGTGGTGGGAAGTACCGACATGGGCAATGTCAGCCACGAGGTGCCATCCATCCATCCGATGATCGCTGTCGCCCCACCCGGGGTTGCCATCCACACCGAGGCCTTCGCTGCGCACGCTCGTGGGCCAGAGGGCGACGCGGCAGTGATCCACGGCGCCAAAGCCATGGCCTGCACCGTGATCGACACCTGGGTACGCACCGACCAGGCCTGAGGACTCCGTGCCCACACTCCGGCTGTCGGCCCGCTCCGAGCGGGCCAACCGCGACCGATGGGGCCAGCGGCAATAGGCTGTCGGCCGTGACCGGGCCGCCACCCTCAACCATCTACGCAACCGAGCAGTTCAGCGACGAGGAACGTGAGATCCTCAGGCCGTACTTCACCAACCTCGACGGGCCCGTGTTTGCCCTGGTGAACCTGCCGGAAGTCGTGAAGGGAGCTCTGTTCGCTCGCTATTCACGATCCTCCAAGTCGCTGCGCAGGCTGTTCCTGGACGAGTTCGTGGGCGAATTGGACACCTCGGGCGACGCGACCGTCGACGCCACCGTGGGACTGGAACGCGCCGAGGCCCTCTATGACCGCGTGTTCTTCGAGTACGGCGACGACAGCGTCGCCCAGCTCGGGGGAGTACACCTGGCTTGTGAGCAGTCATCGAACCTCCTCACGAAGATCCTCGAGTGGGGCCGGCTCATGTCGTACCTCGAGCAGTCGACCCGTTACATCCCCTACGACGAGCGCCTTGCAGGCCGCTACCGCTACCACCGGGATCCCGACATCCTCGCTTCGAATCTCGGTGCCCGGTACGTCTCGGAGATGGACAGCATGTTCGAGATGTACACCGAGCTGGTCGCCACCATGACCGAGCATTTCCGGGCGCTTCACCCCAAGGGCGAGTCCGACTCCGATTTCGTGCACCGTCAGGCTGTCCGCGCCAAGGCCTTCGATGCGGTGCGGGGAATGCTGCCTGCGGCAGCGCTGTCCAACGTCGGCATCTACGGGTCCGGGCAGGCCTATGAGGCCCTGCTGCTGCGAATGCGATCGCACCCTCTGCCGGAGGCCCGGAGCTATTCGCACCTCATGCTCGATGAGCTCCGCAAGGTCATCCCCAGTTTCCTCAAGCGGGTCGATCTTCCCGACCGCGGGGTCGAGTCATCCGAGTACCTCGAACGCAACCGCAAGGCCATGGAGGCCACGGCATACGAGATGCTCGGCGAGGACAATCTTGCTGCACCCCACGGATCGCACGTCGAGCTGGTCGACTTCGACCCCGACGGCGAGCTCAAGGTGGTCGCCGCCATGCTGTATCCGTACACGGATCTGCCCGAACAGTCGGTGATCGACCGGGTGACACGGATGTCGGTCCAGGATCGCCTCGAGGTGATGAAGTCGTACGTGGGGGAGCGGCGGAACCGACGCCACAGGCCAGGACGCGCCCTCGAACGCACCGACTACCGTTTCGACGTCCTGTCGGACTACGGAGCCTTCCGGGACCTGCAGCGGCACCGCTTGGCCACCGTCGAATGGCAGCCACTGGGTCCGAGCCACGGTTTCGTGCGACCCGCCTCCATCGACGAAGCAGGTGTGGCGCATCGTTTCGACGAGGCCATGGAGACCTCAGAGACGCTGTGGGGCGCCCTTGCGGAGCAGTTCCCCGACCGAGCGGCCTACGCCGTGGCACTCGCGCACCGGATTCGCTACGTCATGCAGTTCAACGCGAGGGAAGCAATCCACCTGCTGGAACTCCGGTCCTCCGTCCAGGGCCATCCCAGCTATCGGGCGGTTGCCCAACGGATGCACAGGCTCATAGAGGAAGAGGCCGGCCACCGCGCCATCGCCGAGATCATGCGGTTCGTGGACCACTCCGGCGAGGCCGAGTTGGAGCGGATAGGCGCCGAGAGGCAGGCCTCCGAGCGGCGCAACGCGAACACCGCTTCCTGAGTCCACCGCCCGGATATCGGCCGCGCAACCCCCCGGTGGGCGCGGTGAGGGCCATCCGTGTCTATGATGCGCCCGTTCCGGCACCATTGTTCTGGGCCGGCGGATCCCGAGCGATCCGTCGCCCAGTGCCGGAAACCGACCTACGGACCACGAGTCAGGATGCGATGAAAGACAAAGTTGCCGACGAGGAACTCGACGAAGAGGAACTCGACGAAGAGGAAATCGATGACGACGATGTCGACCCCGACGCCCTCGAGGACGACGACCTCGCGGACGACCTCGCGGACGACGACCTCGCGGACGACCTCGCGGACGACGACCTCGCGGACGACCTCGCGGACGGCGATGGCGCCGAGGCCGACAAGGGCGAAGAAGACAGCGACGAGGAGGACGACGTCCCTACGGCGCGCAAACGTCCCGGCACCACCGACGACGAGGAGGACGATGTCGATCTCGATGACGTGGAGGCCGACCTCGACCGGATACTGAAGGACAAGACGACCTCCAGCGACGAGGACGACGACGAAGACGAGGAGGACGAACAGCCGGCCACCACCGGGGAGCCAGGGGAGCGGGTCGCGGCCAAGAGTGCCGACGAGTTCACCTGCAACACGTGTTTCCTCATAGTTCATCCCCGGCAGTTCGGCCGGGCTGGCAATCTCACCTGCCCCGAGGGGTACGATTCGTGTCCGTCCATCAAGAAGGTGCAGGCGGCCCTCAAGAGAGCGAAGAAGGCCTGATCCAACGACCCGGCGAGGAGAGCATGGCGGACAGAGCGGCGACCGGAAACCCGATTAACCCGCAGAACGGCCCCGACCCCGAGAGGTCGTTGTTCGAGGACCTGCTGGGGCTGTTGCCAAGGCTGGCGGACCGGACGTCGTCACAGATCCAGTTCTCCCGATCTCTGCTCACGATGCTTCCGTGCGCCCGGACGCTGTTCGACTCCGGTGGGGCCGAGAAGGACCTCGGGGCACCTGAGCACGAAGCACCACAGGCAGCCGACGTTCTCACTGTCCTCGCATCGGACAAGTCCGACGAGACCGCCGACGCAGAACCCGAGGCGACACTGCAGGCGTCTGTCGTGGTCCCGCCGGCCGCCGAGCTGGCAATCCCCGAGTACGACAGCCTCGCCGCCTCGCAGGTGGTTCCCCGACTGACCACCCTGTCGGTCATCGAGCTGCGGGCAATCAGCGCATATGAGTCCGCTCACCGGAACCGCCGGACAATCCTCAACCGTGTCACCGCTCTCCTTGCTGACTGACGGCTGCAACGGAACTTGCTGCCCCATCGGCGGCTGAACGGTGGATCTCCCCGCTACTTCTGTTCCACCCGCTCGGGTCTCGGCGCGCTCGGCCACTGGGGCGGACGTGGCTGGTATCACAGCGCTACATCTCGATGCCATCGAGCTGCTGACTCCACAACGCGGAGGAGCCCATCTCGTCGCCGAACGGCGCAGAGGCTCGACGGAGGCCGAAGTGTCGATGTCCGTCGGCACCGACCTCACCCGGGAGTCCCATGCCGTGTTCGTGGGATGCATCGGAGAAGTCGTGGTCGGCTACGGCGTCCTGGTGCTTCCAGATCTCTCCCCGACGGGCAGTGACCCCGAGGGCAAGGACCCGACTACCGCGGAGATCCGGGAGTTGTTCGTGGAGACGAGCGCCCGCGAGGTTGGGGTAGGTGCCGCTCTCATCAATGCCATGAGATCCGCCGCGTCAGCTCACGGCTGTAGCGGCGTGGACGCCACCGTCCTGCCGGGCGACAGGAACACCAAGAACTTCTTCGAGGACCACGCCATGGCAGCGAGAGCCATCGTGGTGACCGGACGGGCTACTTCGTGAGCGCCGAACCGACGAGACCTCGCCCGGAGCTGTGCGTGGGGGCAGTCGCCACGCGAACCAACGAGTTGCTCATGGTGCGACGTGCCACCAAACCCGGCCTGGGCCGGTGGTCGGTCCCCGGCGGACGGGTCGAGGCCGGTGAGACGATCGCCGAAGCAGTGGTGCGGGAGCTCGAGGAGGAGACGGGCCTCAGTGGTGTCTGCGGCGCACTCCTGGGCGTGCCGACCGAGATCATCGATGATGACCATCACTTCGTCATCCTGGACTTCTCGGTAACGGTTCTCGATCAGGCCGATCCCGTCGCGGGCGGCGACGCCTCCGAGGCCGACTGGGTACCCGTGTGGACGGTCCCCGAACTCGACCTGGTGGACGGCTTGGCGGAATTCCTGGCCGACGCCGGCATCATCGAGACACTCGCGTAAGCCTCTGCTGGCCAGTTGGGAGAGCCGGTCGACTCAGCGGCCCTTCCACTGCGGCGCCCGCTTCTCGGCGAAAGCCGTGAGGCCCTCGGAGAAGTCCTCCGTGCCGAACATCTTCATGATGCCGTCGCCCGAGAGCTTCCAACCGATCTCGTCGGGCTGGTCTGTCGCCTCGATCATGACCTTACGGCTCTCGGCCACCGCCAGAGGTGCGTTCTCACAGATTTCCGCGGCCAACTCTTTGGCGACCGCCAGGGCCTCGCCCTCCTCGGCCAGTCGATTCACGAGCCCGAAGTGGTAGGCGCGCTCGGCAGGGAACTGGAGGCTGCCGGTGAGAGCCAACTCCATTGCCACGTTGCGCGGGATCTTGCGTGGCAGACGGAACAGTCCGCCCGCAGCGGCGACCAGGTTGCGCTTCACCTCGGGGATCCCGAACTTCGCGGTCTTGGAGGCCACGACCATGTCGGAAGCGAGTACCAACTCAGTGCCACCCGCAAGGGCCGGACCGTCCACCGCAGCGATGATCGGCTTGGTCCGCTCGCGCGTGACGAACCCGCCGAATCCGCCACGCTCGGTCTGCATCCCGCCCGGATCGACACTCATCTGCTTGAGGTCGGCACCGGCGCAGAAGATGTAGCCCTTCTCGGTCTTCGCCCCGGTCAGGATGCCGACCCAGACCTCGGGGTCGGCCTCGATCTGGTCGATCGCCGACTCGATGCCCTGGGCAACGTCGGAGTTAACCGCGTTGCGTGCGTCGGGTCGGTTGATCGTGATGACTCCGACATGGCCCTGTTTCTCGTACTCAACGGTCATGTACCGAGAATCTAGGCAGACTTGACCGACCGGTCTAGTTGAGCCGACCTGAGCTCCGGAAGCCGGCGGCGGGAGGGGGTTCCCCTGTCCGGTACGGTGCGCGCCATGCCCCTGAACCCTCCCACGCCACCCGAACTGGTCGTGTTCGATTTCGACGGCACCCTCGTGGATTCCGACGAGGCGCTCCTGATCCCATTCGACCTGCTCGGCGTGAAGCGGTCCGAGGTCGTGATGGGATCTGCCGTCGCCGAGGAGTGTCAACGTCTGGGCATCTCCATGAACGCCTATGTGGATGCCTACGACACCAGCGTCGTGAGGCCGTACGAAGGAATCGACGACATGCTGAGCCGGCTGGGACGTTGGGCCGTGCTGTCCAACAAGCACCCGGATTCAGCGATCGCGGAGCTCGACCGCCTGGGCTGGGAGCCCGAGGCGCTCATGTGTGCCGATGCTTTCGGGTGGGCGCACAAGTCGCTGAGGCCGATGTTGGATGCGTTGGGGCTGGATGCCTCGGAGATCGTCATGGTGGGCGACAGCGGAGGAGACCAACGGTGCGCTCTCGAGGTCGGGTGCCGATTCGTCTGGGCAGGGTGGAACACCCGGGTTCAGACCGCCAGGCCGTCGGGGGACATCGTGGCGAACCCCGCCGACCTACCCGGCGCTCTCCGGCTCGTCTGACTCAGCGGTAGCTGCCGGCTCGGGTGCAGCTTCCGGCTTCCGGTGCAGCTGAGGCTGACTTCTGCTCCTCAGCTGCTCCGGCCTTCGGCTTGTCGTCCACGGAGGGCTTCTCGGCACCGGCGTCAGACGCCTTGGAGCGATCCCCCTTGGCCCGACCACCCTTGGGTGGCCCTGCCTTGTTCCCGTCCTTGTTTCCGTCCTTGCCCGACCCGGAACGGGACGTACGCTTACGACGCTTTCGTGCAGCTCCTGATTCCTTCGGGTCCACACCGAACAGCTCTGCCACCGCCGGAGCCTTGTCCGCAACGCGACGAGCGGCCTCGAGAAGTTCCTCGCTCGGCTCTTCGGGCTTTCCCGCAGGTATGACCAGGGTTCGAACCGGGGAGAAGCTCAATGCATCGAGAGCGGCCGCATAGAGCTCCTGCTTCGTCCGGGCATCCAGCCCCTTGGACACGGCCTCGACCATCCGCTTCGAGAGCTCCGGCGGCAGGGGAGTGCCCGCCTTGGGAGGTCGGGACGACAGGCGCAGTGCACGTACGAAACGTCCGGCGTCCAGATTTGCTTCCATGTCCGCTATCCACAGTCGGTGATCCTCCTCCACCCGTCGTGTGAGCCCCGCAGTCAGCTCGTCACGCAGGGCGCGGGCCTCCTCGGAACGTGCGCCACCGTCGGCGGCGACAACCACGGAGCGCAGGTCACGCAGATCCAGTTCCTCGAGATCACGCTTGGCGGCCTCTGCTCGATCCAGCCATTCCGCAGACCGCAGGTTGGGCAGCAGCCGTTCGGCCATGGCGACCACCTGGTCGACCGGGATCCCCGGCCGATTCTCCACCTTGGCGGCCTCGTTCTGCTTCCGAGCCTCTTCGCGAACGGCCGGAACCCCGCCACGCAGCACCTGCTCGCCCACCACACGCTGTTCCTCGGGGATCTCGGCCAGAGCGGCGTCGCGGTGGGTGCGGCGGGGTCGAAGACGCTTCGGCGCCGGGCGTTGAGGCACGGGGTCTGGCCTCGCACCGCGGGGGCGATCGCTACCAGAATCCCCGCCGCGCCCACGGCCCCCGTCGCGGTCGCGTCCGCCATCGCGACCGTCGCGACCACGACCGTCGCGACCACGACCGTCGCGACCACGACCGCCACCTTTGCCTCCGCGCCCCTTGGGGGCCAGTTGGGTGGTGACCAGAGGCTCCTCGCGGCCGGAGCCGAGTATCTCGAGCAGCTCCGGCTCCTTGCGGGCACCCTTCTCGGGTACGACGCCGATGATCTCGATGCCGTCGACCAGGAAGTCCGCGTCGACGCGCAGCAAGGCCCCAACCGCCGTGCCCTCAGGCAGGAGGTTCCCCTCGAGCTCGCCCTTGGGTTGTTTCGCGCCGGCGGCACGCCAGGTCCATGTGCCGTCGGGGCGGACGCTGGTCAGTTCGATCTCGAGTCGCCGTGACATGGATGCTCACGGTACTCGTGTCCCCGCGACCCCATAAACCCTGCATCCGTGCGGACCCCGGCCCGCCTGCCGGGGCGAGCCCCACCATCTGCTGCCCAATTGGGTAGAACGCGTTACAGTTCTGCGGTCCGCCGCCGAGCTGCAACAGGGGATACGGATGCACATCGCATATTCAGACGAGCAGATCGCGCTCCGCGACGAGCTGCGTGAGTACTACGAGCGGCTGCTCGACGCCGACCTGCGCGAACAGCTGCACACCGAGCACGGCTGTGGGCCGGCGACGAGGTCCACGGTCAAGCAGATGGCCGCCGACGGGTGGCTGGGTATCGGCTGGCCGAAGGAGTACGGCGGACAGGGGCGCGACCAGTTCGACCAGTTCATCTTCTACGACGAGTCGATGCGCAGCGGTGCCCCGGTCCCCATGCTCACCGTCAACACCGTCGGTCCGACGATCATGCAGTTCGGCACCGACGAGCAAAAGGACCGCTTCCTGCCCCAGATCCTGGCCGGCGACCTGCATTTCTGCATCGGATACTCCGAACCCGAGGCCGGCACGGACCTGGCATCCCTCACCAGTCGGGCCGTGCGCGACGGTGATGAGTGGGTCGTCAACGGCACCAAGATGTGGACGTCGCTCGCCAGCGATGCCGACTACTGCTGGCTCGCGGTGAAGACCGACTTCGACGTCGCCAAGCACAAGGGCATCTCGATCTTCGCGGTTGACATGAAGTCTCCCGGCATCGAGGTCAACCCGCTTCACCTCATGGCTTCGCACGACGTGAACGAGACAGTGTTCGACGATGTTCGCGTACCCCACGAGAACCTCGTCGGGGGTGAGGGCGGCGGCTGGAACCTGATCGTCAACCAGCTCAACCACGAGCGGGTGACACTCCTGTCGCCCGGACTGCTCGATCAGAGTTACTCGGAGGTGCGGCGCTGGGCACAGCAGACGACCGATACCGACGGCATTCGGCCCATCGACCGCGAATGGGTACAGCTCAACCTGGCACGGGTGCACGCCGGGCTGGAGTTCCTGCGCCTCATGAACTGGAAGGTCGCGGCGGGCGACGAACTGGACGTCGCACAGGCCTCCACCGTGAAGACCTTCGGGTCGGAGTTCTACGTCGAGGCGTTCCGTCTCCTCATGGAGATCCTGGGGCCACGCGCGTACCTGGAGCGCGACTCCAAGGGCGCGATCCTGAAGGGTCGCCTGGAGATGAACTACCGATCGCTGCTGATCCTCACCTTTGGTGGTGGCACCAACGAGATCCAGCGCGACCTGATCGCCATGTTCGGCATGGGCATGCCCCGGGCTCTGCGGAACTAGCGCCGCTCGAGAACAGCACCCGATCGCAACCAGCACAGCAGCGACCTACATACGCCAGCCAAGGAACACTCCGGAGAACAACCATGGACTTCAACCTCGACGAACAGGAACAGGCGATTGCCGAGCTGGCCAACAAGGTCCTCGGCGATGCATCGAGCCACGAACAGCTCCGGGCCCTCGAACGGTCCGATGCACCTCGCTTCGACACGGAGCTGTGGGCGACCCTGGCCGACACCGGGATCCTGGGGGCATTCGTGCCCGCAGACCGAGGAGGTGCCGGATTGGGTCTGGTCGCCCTCGGGGAGTGCCTGGATGCAGCGGGGCGTACCGCAGCAGCCGTCCCGCTGTGGGAGACGCTTGCCCTCGGTGTCCTACCCATCGCCGAGTTCGCGGCAGACGTACTGGCGGCGGAGGTACTGCCGGCCGTGGCCGCCGGCCAGATGGTGCTGACCGCCGGATGGCACGAGGACGGTGGCCAGTGCCTGGCCCCGACCACACTCGCCGAGCGAGGCGGTGAGGGCTGGAGACTCACCGGAAGCAAGATCTGCGTTCCGGCAGGAGCGATCGCCGACGGCATCCTCATCCCTGCAGCCATCGAGGGTGGTTCCGTGGGCATGTTCCTGATCCGCAGAGGCGGTGAAGGTGTGGCAATCGAGTCCTTGGAGACCACCTTCGGGGATCCGCAGGCGGCAGTGCTCCTGGGCGAGGCGCCTGCCGAACTCGTTTCCGAGGGACTGGAGTCCCTGGAGTGGGCTTACCAGCGAGCGGTCGCCTCGCAATGTTCGCTCGCCGGAGGAGTGTGCGCTGCAGATCTCGACCTCATCGCCGAGTACACCAAGGGCCGCAAGCAGTTCGACGTACCCATCGCTTCGTTCCAGGCCGTGGCGCACCGCGCCGCCGACGCCTACATGGACACCGAAGCCATCAAGTTGACGAGCCTTTCGGCCATGTGGCGCCTCCAGGAGGGGCACCCTGCCGCCAAGGAGATCGATGTGGCCAAGTACTGGGCAGCATGGGGCGGTCAGCGAATCGTCCAGGCCGGCCAGCATCTGCACGGAGGCACCGGCGTCGACAGGGATTACCCACTGCACCGGTTCTTCTTCATGGCCAAGCAGATCGAGCTTCAGCTCGGTGGGGGAACCCTCCACCTGGTGGACCTCGGTCGGAGGCTTGCCGCAGAGCCAGTGTGACGCTCGGAGGCTTGCCGCAGAGCCAGTGTGACCGGCTAGTTCATCCGGTCGCCAGGGCCGCCCCCAGTTCCCCGCTCCGCACGAACTGATACGGGAGCGCCCGTGATGCAGCGAGCTGCGCAACCCGAGGGCTGACAGTCTCCCGGGTCCCGAGCTGAACGAGCTGCGCCTTGCGACAGATCGCCGCATGGCCGAGTGCATCATCGCTGGCACCGAGTACGTCAGTCGCGTCGTGTAGAGCAGCGACGAGTTCAGGGCCATCCAGCGTTCCGTCACCGTCGACGGCGCCGGTGAGGGTGTCAACGGGGGTGAAACCACGGTCCGTGGCTTCCTGCCATGCGTCGAGGGCCCCGAACATGGCGTCGCCGGGCCCGTGCGTCAGCAGCAGTTTGCGGCCGACCTCCGCGGTTGGGACCGGACCGGCCTGCGCATCCAGCCAGCGGCGGTACCAGCGAGGGAGAGCGCCCCCACCGCTACGCGTCACAGGCGCAGGGAAAAACGTCGTCCCGGGCTGGACTGTGGTACCCGCCGGCAACCGTTCGAGCCTCACCAGGCGCGTCTGCAAGCGATCCAGCAGAAATTCCTCGACCAGGGTGGTGGGTCCGGCGAACAAGAGGCGAACCTGGCCCCGGTTGCGCAGAGCGGGGTGCCGCAGCAGCAGCGCGCGTGGGAAAGCTTCCACCAGCGACTCGAAGGTACCGCAAACCGCGCCGCCGTAGAGCGCAGCATTCCCGGCCCGCTCGATGGTCGGCAGCCCGGAGGGACGACCGTTGTTCTGGGGGTGACGCTCCGCTGAAAGGCTCTCCACCACCAATGCGCCGGAGCGGGTACGCAGCACGTTCGCTCCCACGAGGATCTGCACATCGCGCAGTATTCGTACGTTGGCGGGCGGGAGGGCCAGCGACTCACCGCACAACCCTCGGGCACGGTCCGCATCGGAGGTCGGGAGATCTGGCACCCGGGGGGTAGGCACCAGCTCGCCGCCGCCCAGGTGGACCAACTCGCCACCGGGAACCATCGCCGCAGACACGGCCTGCGCACGCGCACGAGGGACCAGGCGTGCGCCCCTCAGGGCATCACCAACCTGACGAGCCAACATGGGAACGCTCGGATGTGAATCGCGACATGGGGAACCAGTTCTGGAGGCCGCCGATTCCACGCCGTTGGAATGGTTTCGGCGCTGCCGAGACACCACAGAGTACCCCTTGCTCGTTGCGGAGTCGCTACTCCTATTGGCCTGGCACCTCAACACGGATTCGCCGACGCCGAATCCGTCCGATCATGACCCGGTGCACCACCTAGCGTGTGCAGGTGTCCACGATCGGCTTCCTGCACACCTCGCCAACACACGTCGAGCGGTTCGAGGCGATCGTTCAACAGGTCGCACCCGACACGGGCGTGGTGAGTGTCGTCAGTCAGGAGCTGCTCACCCTGGCCATCCAGAAGGGCCCTGCGGACCCCGAGGTTCTCAATGGGGTCGACATGGCACTCGCCGAGCTCGGCATTCGGGGGTGCGGAGTCATCGTGTGCACCTGTTCGACGTTGGGTCCCCGGGCCGAACAGCGTGGTTTCAGCGTCGGGTTGCCTGTGCTGCGAGTGGACCGACCAATGGCCGAGGCAGCTGTACGCCGAGGCCCTCGGATAGCTGTGGTCGCCACGCTGGAGAACACATTTGCTCCGACAAGCGCACTTCTCGAGGCAGCAGCGGTGGAGAGCGACCACACCATCGTTATGTCCATACACCTGGTTGAAGGAGCCTGGCAAAGATTCCTGGACGGCGACGTGGATGGGTACCTCCACCAGATCGCCGCAATGTGCGACCAAGTGGCGAAGTCATGCGACGTGGTGGTCCTGGCCCAGGCATCCATGGCCGGCGCCGCACAGATGGCCCGTAGCGACGTGGTGATACTCGAGAGCCCGGGATCCGCCGTTCGGGCAGCCGTCGAGGCAGTCCAGGCGACGGAAGCCCATCCCTGAGCAGAACCAGCCCCTCTCGGCCACGAAGCAGAATCCGACTGAACGCCGGAAATACTGATTATGTCCGTCTCGATCGAGCCGGCATCTCTGCCGCTGTCCGGTCGACAACGTTACGCCACCACCCATCTCAGCACTCTTCAGTTATTCTCCATCCTCTGGAAACGGTCCTTTACAGGCAGCGCCCGAGGGTGTCTCATGGGAGCACGGGCCGGCGGGGGCACCTCGTTGGTCCACAACCCAGGAGGTGTGTCTATGTCCAACCGCCACCGAAATCGGCAGACCGGAGCCACTTCGTCCCTGCCGGAAGACAGGGAACGCCGCAAGGCGGAGCACCGACGAGTGCGCCGCACGGTGCACCAGGCGTTGCACGTGGCGTCGCTGGAGGACGACCACGACGGTCTCGTGCTCGAACTCCCCCATGCGACCCACGGCTACGCAGATGTGCACGACGAACCCGAGTCGCGTGAGGTGTCCCGACCTCGCAATCGGATGCGGCACTGGAAGCAGACATTCTGGAAGCGTCGCAACAACGAGCGGCATCGTCGCAACGAGGCTTACGACGCACTGACCTGACCCTGCTGGCCTGAAACCGATGGCCTGAAACCGATGGGTGGCCAACACCGGTCCCCCATCACGGCCAACGGCACGGACGACTGATGCCGGTGCCTGTGCGCGTTCGCAGGGGCACCGGCCTGTCGCGTCCCGTGCCGGTAACCTTGCCCTCATGGGTGACGACGCCGCGGGCACAGGCAGCGCTGGACGCGGCAGTGCGGGTCGCGACATTCTGCTCACGGTCGCGGAGCAGCGCCACGAGGCAGCTCGGTCCACGGTGGCCGCCCTGCGTGCGGTCCACCCCGAAGCAGATGCGGGCGAACTCACGAACAAGCTGATTCGCCAGTGCGCCCGTGAGCTCGCCATCGGCGGTGCGGTCACTGGTGGCGCAGCTGCATCGCCAGTGGCAGGACCGACCACGGCCGCTGCTGTGATGGGGACCGAGGGCATCATCGGGGTGTCGCGTCTCGGCGAGATGGTCATGGCCATAGGGATCGTCCACGGCCACGATCGGGCGGATGCCGACGAGCGTGCGCTGTGGGTGGCGGCCGCCCTGGGCATCTCGGAGGGCGCGGCCATGGGGGTCACAGGACTTGCCGCGAGGGCCGGGGCCCGCGGAGGCGCCCGGTTGGCATCCAAGCTGCCGGCGGCCGCGTCGGCCACGGTCAAGGGGGCGGGTCGAACCCGCCGCCTCACGACGAAGATGGCGTCAAAGGGCGGCCCGTGGGGTCTTGCTGCCCTACTCCCGTATACCATCGGCGCCGGCGTCGGTGCAGCCGGCAACGCTGCGCTTGCCCTCTCCGCGGGCCGGGCGGCCAAGCACTACTTCGCCGCCAATCCCCCACCCGGTGGCATCCCGAATTCTGATTCCGCTGCCGGCCATTCAGCCGGTAGCAGGGCTGCGCATGGAGGCGGTCCTGATGACGGATCAGAGGAGATCTGGGACGCCGAGGTGGTCGAGGAACGCATCGTCGATCCCTGATCGTCCCTCCCGGTCCGGGCCCTCCCCTGTCCGGACCTGGCTGTCAGATTCTGGCTGCCGCCGGCCGGCCGACATACGTCTCCATATAGCTCTCCAGAGCATCTGGCGCGAGCGCCGGCGTGAAGAGGAATCCCTGCAGCATGTCTGCGCCGAGACTGTCCAACACGTCGCTCTGCTGCTGGGTCTCGACTCCCTCCGCCGTGACGGTGGCGCCAAGGAGGTGCCCGCTGCCGATGATCAGTTCGACCAGGGAGCGTTCGCGATCCGAGTCCAGCTGGTTGACGAAGCTCCTGTCGACCTTGAGCACGTCGACGGGCAGCTCACGCAACATGGCCAGTGACATGTAGCCAGTGCCGAAGTCGTCCAGTGCGACGCCGACCCCGAGGTCCCGGAGCACAGCGAGGTCATGCGACGCGGCTGCAAGATCCCCCAACAGCGCCGTTTCGGTGACCTCGATGGCAAGGCGGCCGGCGGGTATGCGGACCCGCTCGATAGTTTCGGTGACGCTGCGGACGAGGCTCCGCGAGGAGAGATGGGCGCCGGAGATGTTCACCGACACAGCCAAGCCCCCGAGCCTGCGGTTTCCGCTCCATGACGCGATCTGCTTGGCGGCCGCCGACAGCACCCAGCGGTCCAGCTCGAGGATCAGGTCGCTGCGCTCGGCGACGGGGATGAAGTCGCCGGGCGGAACCCTCCCTATGCCCGGACGTTCCCAGCGGACAAGGGCCTCGAGACTGGTGACCCTGCCGGAGCGGCTCTCGATCACCGGCTGGTAGTGGAGCACGAGCTCATCAGTGGCGATGGCGGCCCTGAGCGCGATCTCGAGCTGGGAACGTTCGACGGATTCCATGCGAAGGCTGTCGTCACAGATCTCGATGCGCCCACGCCCCAGCTCCTTGGCCCGGTAGAGCGCGAGGTCGGCGTTCCGTAGTAGCTCGTCCTCGTCGACCTGGTCGTCATCATTGAGCGCCACGCCGATGCTGACGCCGGGATCGATGGTGAGGCCGTCCAGCTGGATCGGTTCGCAGAGCTTGTCGTGAACCCGGCGCGCAAAGCTCATGGCCGCCTCGACATTCGCGACGGGCGACGCCAGGACTACGAACTCGTCACCACCGAGGCGCCCGGCAACATCGCCCTGTCGCAGGGTTCCGACCAGTCGACTACCAATGACGCGAAGCACGGCGTCGCCGACCTGATGCCCGTGGGTGTCGTTGATTCCCTTGAATCCGTCGACGTCCAGGAAGAACAGGGCCACCGAGGTGGTCGATCGTGGTGCAGCAGCGAGAGCCGCCGAGATCTTGCCGAGAATAGCGTCGCGGTTCGGCAATCTGGTGAGCCCGTCGTGGGCAGCCTCGTGTGCCAATTCGCTGCGGAACTGCTCGTTCTCGCCGAGCGAGGTCGTCAGACGATCGACCGCGGCCTGAAGGGAGCTACCCAGAGCACCTGCCACCGACTGCTGCAGAACGTCGGCATCCAGACGGCCCTCCGCCAGGGCACCCGCCTGTCGCTCCGCGAGCTTCAGGGAATCGATCGACTCGTTGAACGCTCTGGCGGCCACCCGTATCTCCCTCGGGCCCTTCTCCTCCACATGGTCATCGAGGTCACCGTCGCGCACAGCGTTGGCGCTTCTCGCCAGGCTCTCCACCGGTCGAGCAACGAATCGGCCGAGCACGACCACGGATATCAGCATGAGCGCCACGAACAAGGCAATGGAAGCAAAGACGCTCCCGCGTGCGCCACGAGCGGCATCCGCCAAGCCCATGACTGCCCCGTTCACCTGACCCAACGATGCCTCGATGACCTGTGACAGGCCCTCGGAGGCCTCCACATTCAGATCCATCACCTCGACCAGTTCGCCCACGAATGCAAGGAGCCCCATGACCGCATCCTGTGTCAGGTCCAGCTGCGTAGGTTCGGCGCCGGCCTCGGTGGCCGCGCCCACCGCTTCCAGCGCACCGGAGGAGTACCGGTTGGCGAGACTGATGAATTCCTCACCGTTGCGGAACTCCACCCACATTGGACCGATCACCGGGTCCAGGTCGACAACCCGGTCCATCGACTCCACCGCCGAGGTCTGTCGAGCGACGCCGGTGGCGAAAGCGAAGATGTCGGAGGCCGCCGGCGTGCCGACGGGAACCGACACATTGGCCCACAGAGATATCTGAGCCGCGTTCGAGGTCTGCAGGGCAGTGATCGAGCGAGCGGTGGACACGGCCCTGATCAGGTCGTCTCCCCCGCCGACAATGGCCGAGGTGAGGACGGTCAGTTCGTCGACCTCGGCCTGAGCCGCGTTCGTGACCTTGCCGGTTTCCTCATTGAATCGGGCGGCCACCGAGGTGTAGTCCACCGATTGCGCCTGCACCTCTGAGCGCAGGTCCGACACCTCGGATCGAATCCGATCGTCGGACTCGCTGAGACCCGTGACAGCCAGCTCCTCGAATGCCGAGTCCACCGCCTGGCGTTGGTCCTCCAGGAGCGCTTCCATGTGGTCCTGCAGGTCGATCAGTTCCTGCGGTGCCGCTCCGGGTGGGAGGTTTCCGAGCCCGACCAGGGTGACGGCGATCGTCTTTTCGAACTCCAGCGCAGGAGCGAGCGTCAACAGGGCCCCCAGCCGCTGGACACTGTGATCCGCGTCGTCGGCCTGTTGCACCTGCTCACCTGCGGCGGCGTATCGGGACTGCTCGATACCGGCGACAGGAACCACCAGGAGGGCGCAGGCAACCACGAACCATGTCCTGATGCCCACTCCGCGCTTCTGGCGGACGCTTGGTGCCATGTTCGACTATCGGCACCGTTGGGGGGCTCCTGAGCAATCGCACAAGGAACCCGACCTGCTCGGGAGCCTTGTGAGGGCAGGAATCTGCGGGCGCTAGTTGACCGCGGGGTTCTCTGGGTGCCGTGCCACCGCAGCGAGCTTGCCTCCCTGGCGTGCCAGGACCGCCCGCCACAGTCGTTGCGGTTCCCCGCTGAAGACGTCGTCGGGCAGGGCGTCGAGTACAACCCACACGCCGGCCTCGATCTCCGAGTCGAGCTGGAAGGGACCCCAGCCGGCATAACCGGCATAGACCCGCACGAGGTCGAGACCATCCACCTCGTGTGACTCGACTGCATCGGCGGCCACAACGGCAACGGTGCCCCCCACTGGGGCCGCGCCCTTGGGATCCACTCCCAGTTGTCGGCGGCCGAGAAGGATCAGCGCCTCGGGGGAAACCGGTCCGCCGGCGAACAGCACCGGTGGACTAGCCCACGGTGGACCGATGTCGAGCTCGTCGGGAACGTCGGTATCCGATGGACGATTCAGCACCACGCCGATCGCTCCGGCGGGATCGTGGTCGATCACGTAGACGACGGTGCGGTCGAAGTTGTCGTCCCCCACTGCGGGGACCGACACCAACAGGCGATTGCGAGTGGAGCTGACCGCGGTCACCGCCGGATCAGTCGATGTCCAGCGACAGCATGCGGATCGCATTGCCCCGCAGGATCTTGTATTGCACGTCGGCCGGCAGGTGTCCCATCATCTTCTCCGCCACAGCCTTGGTGTTGGGCCAGGTGGTATCGGTGTGGGGGTAGTCGGTCTCGAAAGTGATGTTGTCGAGCCCTACGGCCTCGAGGCTGTTGAGGCCGTGCTGATCGCGGAAGAAGCAGCCGTAGACCTGTCGGTAGTAGTAGCTCGAGGGGGGCTCGGGAACGATGTCGGAGACACCACCCCAGGCGCGGTGTTCGGTCCAGACATCATCTGCGCGTTCGAGGATGTACGGGATCCACCCGATCTGGCCCTCGCTGTACGCGATGCGGAGTTCGGGGAATCGCACCAACACTCCCGAGAACAGGAAGTCCGTGAGGCTACCCATGGCGTTGTTGAACGACAGCGTTGCCTGAACCGCCGGCGGTGCGTCACCCGAGGTGGACGGCATCTTGGAGGAACTCCCGATGTGCATGCACACCACCGTCCGGGTCTCGGCGCAGGCCGCGAAGAACGGGTCCCAGTGGTCGGTGTGGACGCTCGGTAGACCCAGGTGAGGCGGGATCTCCGAGAAGCAAACGGCGTGCACTCCCCTGGCGGCGTTGCGGCGCACCTCGGCAGCTGCCAACTGCGGATCCCACAACGGAACGATGATCAGGGGCACCAGGTGTCCACCCGACTCCCCGCACCACTCCTGCACCATCCAATCGTTGTAGGCATACACGCATGCCTCCGCGACCTCCCGGTCGGTGGCCTCCAAGAAGGTCTGACCGCAGAACCGGGGGAACGTGGGAAACGAGAGCGACACGTCAACGTGGTTGGCCAGCATGTCGGCGACACGCTCTTTCACGTCGTAGCACCCCGGGCGCATCTCGTCGTAGGTGATCGGTGACAGCGACATCTCCTCGCGGGGAAAGCCGACTGCGGCGACGTGGCGCTTGTGGGGAGCGACCAGATCCTCATAGATCCAACAGTCCGCCGGCGGAGCGTCATCGCTGTAGACGATGTCGTAGCGGGTGCCGCCGAGGAACGTCATCGACTCGATCCCCCGTCGCTCCACACGCGGGCCCCGGTCGCGCATCTTCTCGGGCAACCAGCGCTGCCACAGATCCGCGGGTTCCACCACGTGATCGTCGACACTGACGATCATCGGGAGTTCGTTTGTGGTCTCGGTAGTGCCGGACACGCTCGTCACGGGGTTCCTCCGCCTGATCTGACGCCTCGTCAGATGTTAGCGGTATCAGCTCGCAGGCAGGGTGCTGGCGCCGTCGGTCCCCCACCAGCTGGCGGTCAGCGCCAGGTTCTCCATGTCCGCGGTCGGAACCAGGTACTCGAATGTTCGCCGGTAGCCGGTCACCGAGATCAGCCAGCGACCCTCTTGGCGCACGTAGGTGTCCTGATAGAAGGCCGCGCCCTGGATCAGGATGCCGAGCTCCACGTCGATCACGGTGTCTGCCAGGGCCCAGGTCCCGGTTGCGGTATCGCCGTCGACCTGGATCTCTGGATGACTGACCCGATGCGAGGAGTGGAACGTCTCCGAGCCCATGTTGCGCTCGAGGAAGTCGACAATGGCCACACGACCCACGGCCGAATAGGCGCCCCCGCTGTACGCGGCCTCCGCGTCGGCGGTGAACACCTCGGCGATGCCTTCCCAGTCCTTGGTGTCGAGGCAACGCATGTAGGCGTACTTGACCGCCTTGATCTCCTCGATGTCGCACAGCTCATCCGGTCTCACTGCTCTTCGCGTCTCATTGCGACGTCGACGCCTCACTGCGCTCGGAGATCTGGGGTGACTCTGCGAACATCGGACTGACCAACTGCGCCGGCGTGTCGTTGGCGCCTGTATCGAAGATCGGGTGACCCAGGACGATCTGTGCGTCGTCACGTTCGTCAGGGGTGAAGACGCTGGCCGATGACACGGACGGTTCCGGAGTCTGCCTGTTGACAGCTCGGCTGCTGAGTTCGGCTCTACGCCCCCAGCGCCACCATCCGATTGCGATACCGCCCAGGAATGCACCGAACATGAGCGAGAGTGCAAACACCAATTGAGCCAGTTGGATCAACTCGTAACGCATATACCCCCCGATATCGCCTCGACCGACCTTAGCCGGTCGGGCTCGGCGTCGGCCGGATCGCCAACTCGATTCACCTCAGCGATGCGGACCCCTCCGCAGACCCCTCAGATCGGCCAAGATGCAGGGTTCAGCACCCCTGTCAGGCCAACGAACCAGGAGCCAAGGATGACCAGCGACACAGGCCCCTCGGACAAGAGATCCGATGCCCTCACGAGCGAACTGAGCCCCGCCGAGCTCGTGAGCCTGACATCGGGCGTCGACATGTGGCACCTGCCGGGTGAGCCTCGACTGGGACTTCGCCGGATCAAGGTGAGTGACGGCCCGGCGGGGGTCCGCGGCTCACGCTGGTTCGGCGGCAGCTCGGCCTGCGTGCCCTGCGGGTCTGCGCTCGGTGCCACCTGGAGTCCCGCAGTGGTGGCTGAGGTCGGAGCGGTGCTGGCCCGCGATGTACGGCGCAAGGGTGCCGACGTGCTGTTGGCGCCGACGGTGAATCTGCACCGCCATCCGTTGGCCGGGCGGAACTTCGAGTGCTTCTCGGAGGATCCGGAGCTCACCGCTGCGCTGGCCACCGCGTACATAGCGGCGCTGCAGGGGATGGGAGTAGGTGCCTGCGTGAAGCACTTCGTGGCCAACGACCAGGAGACAGACCGTCACGACATCTCCGCAGAGGTCCCCGAGGTCGCCATGCGGGAGCTATACCTGCGTCCGTTCGAAGCCGCGGTCCGCGACGCCGGCACCTGGTCGATCATGTCGGCATACAACCGTGTAGCGGGTACCCACTGCTCCCAGAACCATTGGCTGTTGACGGAGGTGCTGCGCGATGAATGGGGCTTCGACGGGGCCGTCATTTCCGACTGGTGGGGCACGAAGGACACTGCCGCTCTCGCCGCCGGCCTGGATGTCGAGATGCCCGGACCCAGCGTTTTCCTGGGCCCGGCTGCGCAGGCATCGGTCGCGGACGGCTCTGTCCCTCTCTCCGCAGTTGAACGCGCAGCATGCTCGATCCTTCAGCTGGCCGACCGGGTCGATGCGCTAAGCGACCCCTACACGGCATCTCACGAACTGCCGGCCGAGGAGTCGTTCGACGACCCCGGCGACCGCGACGTGTTGCGACGTGCCACGGTGGAGTCACTGGTGCTGCTCCGCAACGAACCTGGTTCGGCAGGCAACGCACCGCTGGTGCCGCTCCCCCACGTATCCACCGTCGCAGTCATCGGCCCCAACGCTGATGCAACGGCGATCATGGGCGGTGGCTCCGCATCGTTCGTGGCGAACCGCATCACCGACGTCCTGTCGAGTCTGCGGTCCCGCTTGGGCGCGGAGACAGAAGTGCTCCACGAACGCGGCACGCCTGCTCCTGAAATGCTGGGACCGCTCGACCGTCGCCAGTGCCGCACGAGCGAACCGGGCGACTCGCCACCCGGTTTCGTCCTCGACCACTTCGACTCCACCGCACCCGACGGTGATCCGGTACTGAGCGAGACGTCGCTGACCGGTCGCGTGTTCTGGATGGGCGCCCCCGCACCCGGCGTGGCGGAACAGAACAGCTCGATCAGGCTCCGGACGTGGCTGACCCCGACCCGGACGGGGACACACACGTTCTCGCTGATCACCGGCGCCACTGGCTGGGTTCGCGTAAAGGACCAGGTGCTGCTCGACAACCGGGATGACCGGCAGCCCGGCACGGCGTTCTTCGGACTGGGGTCAGCCGAGACGAGAGCGCAGATACAACTCGAAGAAGGGGTGCCGGTACCCATCGAGGCCGTAACCACGCCCATCGAGGGTGTGCCGTTGGGCGGTCTGTCCATCGGCCACTCGGAACCCGAGGACCCAGATCCCCTGGCCCGCGCCGTGGAGGCTGCTGGACGCGCCGACATCGCCGTGGTCGTCGTCGGAGGCGACGACCAGTGGGAGACCGAAGGTACGGACCGAGCCGGATTCGACCTTCCCGGTGGCCAGCCCGACCTGGTCAGGGCCGTCGTCGCTGCAAACCCCAACACCATCGTGCTCGTGAACTGTGGCGCGCCCGTGTCGCTCGACTGCGCCCAGGATGCGCCTGCACTCCTGCAGGTCTGGTACCCCGGCCAGGAGGCAGGTGAGGCCATCGCCGATGTCCTGGTGGGCGACGCAGATCCCGGCGGACGGCTCCCGACCACCTTCGGGCACCGACTGACTGACTGGGCATCCGACAACGGTTTCCCGGGGGCCGCCGGCACGGTGAGCTACGACGAGGGACTGAACATGGGCTACCGGGGATTCGACTCCGCGGGGATCGAGCCGGCTTTCTGCTTCGGGCACGGGCTGAGCACCGCCACTTTTCATTGGGCAACGGCCTCGCTGACGACAGGGTCGCTCGACGCTGCATCCGTCGCAGAGGGTCCCGGGGAGTGTGCCGTCGATGTCGTGGTGACCAACACGGGGTCGACCCCGGGCACCGAGGTCGTCCAGTGCTACCTCTCCCCCACCTCCGGCCATGTCGTCGACTCCGCCCGACCACCTCAGCACCTGGCCGGCTTCGCCAAGGTGTATCTGGGTCCCGGCGAATCCACAACGGTCCGGATCGGGATCGGTTGGACTGCGCTCCGACGATGGGAACCCGGAAGCGGGTGGACCGTGCCGACCGGCACCTGGGAAGTCCGCGTGTCGGCGTCGTCGCGCGACCATCGGTTCCGGCTGCCACTTCGACTCACCGCCGGCTGACTCGACGCCACGCCAGTGGCCGCGGTTGTTCAGCGGGTCGTCTGCAACTCCGCAAGGAGCCTCTCCAGCAGGGGTAGGGGCATGCCCAGCACCCCGCTGTCGTGTTCGCCGCGCACCGCCGCCACGAGCGATTCGCCGGCGTCCATCCGTTCACCGTCCTCGAGTCGGTACGAGCCAGCGGAGTCGAAGGGTTCGAAGTGCTCCACGTAGCGGCGGGCCTCGGCCTCGGTGAAAGCACGCATCGTCACCTCCTGAACATCGACTCCCTCTGCGGTGGTGCCGGCTGCGAGGTCTACCACCACCACTCCATTGAAGAGTCGGTGGGTGGTACCGCTCATCGCAACCAGCTGCTGCACCGCTGACTCGACGTCACCCATCTTTGTGAGCATCAGAGCATCGGAACCCGAGCCGACGACGCCGACCTGATCCGCGGCCACGACGGTTGCCCCGGGATGGCGCGGGGCCACAGCGTCGGCCTTGCGGCGGGCCAGCTCCAGGGCCAGCCCCTCTGCGCCCAGCACCGCCAGCAGGTGGTCGGCCGCGCGCTCGTCGACATCGGGTGCATCGGCGACGACCATGTAGCCGGCCGTCGTTAGCACCTGGGCCCGGTACCTGGATTCAGAAGCCAGGACCAGCGGGGTACTCATGGCCCACGACGCTACGCTCCGCCCGTGTCCGACTCACAGAACCTGCCCACCGCCGTGGTCACGATGGAGCTCGAACGCGGGGTCGTGGGTGATCTCGCCACGCTGCCGCAGCTCCCGCGATGCCGCTGAGGAACGCGGGACGCTGGCCGCGTGCGGGCTCCTGGTGGAGTCGGCCCGGGCTGCCGGCATACCTGTTGTCCACTGCATTGCCCAGTGGCGTCCCGATCGCGCCGGAACCCCGCTGAACACGCCCCTGACCCGGGCGTTGGCCGGCGACCCTGACCAGATCCTGGCCGGCTCGCCCGCCGTGGATCTGGTGGAGGAGCTCGGCGACACCGCCCACGACCTGCTGAGCGTCCGTCACCACGGCCTCACGCCATTCCCGGGCACCGACCTCGATCCCCTGCTGAGGTCTCTCGGCACGCAACACATCGTGGTTGCCGGAGTGTCCCTCAACGTCGGTGTCACCGGACTCGTCTTCGGCGCGATCGACCTGGGATATGAGGTGACCGTTGCCTCCGACGCCGTGATCGGTGTACCTGCGTCCTACGGGGACGAGGTGCTGACGAACACCCTGGCCATGACCGCAGCGATCACCCCTGTTGCCGACATCGTCGCCTCATGGGATGTCAATCTGCGCTGAGCCCCAGCTCGTCCGCGAGTCGGCCGGCTCTCTCGATGACCTCGCCGCGGCCGAACCCGGGCACCGACAGGGCCAACCAGTCCACACCCAGGTCCCACAGCTCCGCGATCTCCTCGCCAGGGCGCCGACTGAGCCGTCCGGATCCTCGAGGTAGTCGCCGAGCCCGAACGGGGAGAAGCAGATCGTGGGACGGTCGTTGCGCCCGGCCTCTCACAGATTTCGTCCAGGGTCGCTATGCGTGCAGCCAGATCCGCGTGGTCGGTGATGGCAGCGGTGCGTGTGGCCCGCTCCAGGCCATCGGGGGTGGGGAACGGCGACCAACCCTGTCCGAACCGAACGGCACGACGCATCGCCCGCAACGAGTTCCCGCCGACCCAGAACGGCGGGTGGGGTCGCTGAGACGGCCGGGGCAGAGCAGTCACGGATCGAGCGGCCCAGCCGTCCCCCTCCATCGCCAGTCCACCTCGGACCAGATCCGCGGCAACACCTCGAGCGTGGCATCGAGTTGCTCTCCACGCTGCTCGAAGTCGGCACCCAGAGCCGCGAACTCCGGGCGAAGGTAGCCAGCCGCGACACCGAGGATGAGCCGACCCCCGCTCACGACATCGAGTGACCCCAGGGCCTTCGCCGAGACGAACGGGTTCCGGTACCCGAGCACGTAGACGTGGGTGTGCAGAAGCAGCGACGACGTCGCCGCTGCTGCTGCGGTCAGCGCGACGGTCGGCTCGAGCGCGTGGTGTCCTCCGCCCGCCAACCACCGATCGTCGGGCGCGGGATGATCGGTGACGTAGGCAGCGGCGAACCCGAAGGCCTCCCATGCGATCGCCATTTCCTCGATCGCCTCGCCCGAAACCAACTCTCTCCCGGTGTCCACCCGGTCGACCGGCAGGCCCAGGGAGACCCGCAATCGCGAGGGACACTGCGACCCGAGCCAGGCGCTTGCCCGAGCAGCCGCCACATCGCTGACGCCGTGGTCACCGCGCAGCGTCTCGCTGGTCACCTGGCGACCGGCCACGGACATGGCGGCGGCCGCATCCTCACCCAGGAAGGCGGGCACCACCTGGTCATCGGACCCGCCGAGCAGCAGGGCCGGGGGTCCGACCCCGAGGTCGACCTCGTCCTGCGTCTCCGCCAGGAACGGACAGAACCCGACCACTGCCACCAGTCCCGGCAGGTCGCCGACAGCGAGGGCCATCGCCGCGCCCTGGGAGAAGCCGGCGAGCGCCACCGGGCCGCGCTGGGCAGCCTCGGCAACCACCTCGGCGAGGAGATCGCAGGACCTCTCGAGTGTCCGGGCATCCACGCCACGGGGGCCGGTGTCGAACCAGCTTCGGTCCTCCGAGGCCGAGCCTGCGGTCGGGAACTCTGCGATCCACCCCGGTGGAGTCACCGCTTCGGCCCATCGGCGTGTGTCCGATTCGTCGTCGCCGTGGCCGTGGAGCACGACAAGTGTTGGTGTACCCCTGACGGCCATCTGCATCCCCGCAGCCTCCTCCGCCTGCCGCCGGAGGTGCAACCCCGCACCAACCTGCGCCCTCCCGGGTGGGAGAAGCACTCGCTCGCCCCACACTGAAGGATCGGATCCGACGAGTCGCAGCCGCGGAACAGGCGCTCGGTCCCCGCCGAAAGGCTGGACCGCGACCTTGCCGCGCTCATCGACGAACATGCCGAAGCCGTGTTCCGTGTCGCCAACGGGGTGCTCCGAAATCCCTCGCTGGCCGAGGACGCCGTTCAGGAAACGATGATCAAGGCCTGGCAGAGCCTGCCGAGCTTCCGCGGCGATGCTTCCCTGCGATCATGGATCCTGCGGATCGCACACAACACATCGATCTCCATGCTGCGCCGGCGCCGCGACCGGATCATGGCCCCCGAGGACATGCCTGAAGTGGTCGGCGGGATCGACCCGGCCAGATCCAGTGCCGCGCTGGACGACCTTCGCGTGGTGCGACATGCACTCGAGGAACTCGATGAGCTGTCCCGCTCCGTCGTGATCCTGCGAGAGGTCGAGGGAATGTCATACCAGGAGATCGCCGACACGCTCGGTGTAGCCGTACCGACCGTCAAGACCCGCCTACTGCGCGCCCGCCGAACACTCGGCCGGGCGCTGGAAGAGACAGAGGAGAACCCATGAGCGACTCCGGTGACGATTTCGATATCGATTCCGACCTCGAAGAGGTTCGCCATCCCGACCTCGGAGCGGCACTTCGGGCCGCGCTCGCGCCCGGCTGACGACGTGCGCAGCACAGCGCGGAGCAAGGTCGACCAAACCCTGCAGGGCCGCTCCTTGACCTCGTCCATCGGCGATGTCGCCGGTGCGGGACTGGCGACGGTCATGCATTTGCTCACGAATCCCCCCGAGTCCGCCGACAGGGTTACCGAGGTGAACCATGACTGAATATCCGTGGCTCTGGGCCGCAGTGGCGGTCGGCATCGGTCTGGTCGTCGGCGAGATCGGCGGCAGCCTGGTGCGGGCCTCCATGGGCCGATCCCATCGCAGCACCGACACCAGGGAACACGCGCTGGCCGTCGCCCGCGGGGTCTTCTGGGGGTCGGTGGCCATAGGCCTGGTGATCGCCGCCGGGATCCTCGACAAGGGTGAGCTCGACGACTTCGGGGAGCTGTTGGCCGATGGCCTGCCCCGGGTACTGATCGCCATCGTGCTCGTGATCGTCGGCTACGCGGTCGCTCTGGCTGTGGCCGCCGCTGTGGGGCAGTCGGCCCGCAAGGCCACCGGAGTCCGCCAGGTGGCCCTGGAACGTGGGCTCAAGGTGAGCATCGTGGCCATGGCCGTGGTCGTGGCTCTCGTGGTCGCAGGCGTCGACTACACGATGTTGCTCATCGTGTTCGCCGCTCTGGTCCTGGCGCCGGCGATTGCCATGGCACTCCTGTCAGCCTTCGGAGGTCGTGGAGTGGCCAGCCAGGTTGCCGCCGGACGGGCCCTTCGTCATCGCCTGCGCCCAGGATGGGATCTCGAGATCGGCGAGCTCCGAGGAGAAATAGTCGAGCTGCACACCACCTTTGTCGAGGTCGAGGACGGCGCCGGGGAGCGCCACCAGCTCCCGAACCGCTGGCTGATGGAGCGCCCCTACAGGGCGAGTCCTCCTGCCTGAGAGCACTGTCAAGAAGAATTTCTGATTCCTCGCGACTTCCGGCGTCTGCCGAGCGTCCAAGTACATGACAACGCAGACGGGCCCTACTCCCCCGATCTGCTCCACACTGCTCAAGACTTCTCCAGGCTGGTGCTTCGGATCTGGATCTCCTGAGTGCTTCTCGATCGGGGGCCCCCACAGGGCCCCCGGTTCGCGTTCAGGGTGAGAAACCCTCAGCCGGCCTCAGCCAGGGCTCTGCCCACCAGAACCCGGGCCAGATGGCTGCGGTACTCCGAGGATCCGTGGATGTCGGCGGGTGGCTCGGTGCCCTCGGCCGCCAGGGCCGCGGCATCGGCGGCGGCCGCACCCGACGCGAGCGCCGCCTCGGTGGCGGTTGCCCGCACCGGTACCGAGGCCATGTTGACGAGGCCGATGCCGACGGAGCCGTTCGACCGTGGCCAGGGCGACACCGACGATCGCCCAGTCCTGGGCCCGTCGATTGAACTTCTGGAACGACCAGCCGCCCGGCGCTCGGGGAACTCGGATCTCGACCAGGAGTTCGTCGGGGGCCAGAGCCGTCTCGAGGAACCCCTGGAAGAAGTCCGCGGCCGGGATCTCCCGGCGACCACCCGGACCCTCGGCCACGAGGGTGCCGCCGAGCGCCAGGACCACGGCTGGGAAGGTCCGAGGCGCCGTCGCCGTGCGACAGCGATCCACCGATGGTGCCCCGGTTGCGGACCTGCGGATCACCGACGTGACGTGCGGCTGCCGCCGCCAACAGCGGCACCTCGTGCCGCCAGCAGCTCCGAGCGCTCCACGTCGCGATGCCGGGTCAGTGCCCCGATGGCGATCGTGTCACCGTCGTCGCGGATGTAGGACAGGTCGGTCAGCCGACCGATGTCGATCAGTACCGACGGCTGGGCCAGCCGCAGCTTGAGCAACGGGATGAGCGAGTGGCCGCCGGCCAGGAGCTTGGCGTCCTCGCCGTGCTCGGTGAGCGCGGCGATGGCTTCCTGGGCCGAAGCGGCACGGGTGTAGTCGAACTTGGGCGGGATCATGGCGCTCTCCTCAGGCCTCGACGCTCGGACTGCTGTTCTCCGCGGCCCAACGGACCGAGTCGACGATCATCTGGTAGCCGGTGCAGCGGCACAGGTTGCCCTCCAGATTCGGTGCGGATCTCCGCCTCGGTAGGATCCGGGTTCTCCTCGAGCAGCGCAGCACCACGGCCATGACCATCCCGGGCGTGCAGTACCCGCACTGGAGACCGTGGCACTCGTGGAAGCCCTGCTGGACCGGGTGCCAGGTGTCGCCGTCGGCCAGTCCCTCGATGGTGGTGACGTCGACGACCGTCGGCCTGCACCGCCAGGACGGTGCAGGACTTCACGGCCTCACCGTCCAGGTGCACGGTGCACGCCCCGCAGTTGGAGGTGTCACAGCCCGACGTGGGTGCCGGTGAGACCGAGCTCGTCTCGCGGATGTAGTGCACCAACAACGTGCGGGGCTCCACCTCGCGGCTTCGGTGTCCGATCCCGTTGACCCTGATGTTCACGTGCATGTGTGACATCCCTTCTCGTCCGCTCTGATCGTGCTGTGTTCATGTCCGTGCTGCGCGAGGTGCCCGATTGTCCCTGCCTGTTCAGGATCGTGCGCGTTCATCGCATTCCACACCTTCTCCGGGTGGTACGGCATGTCGAGGTGCCTGACGCCGAAGCCCGAGCAGCGCGTCCACCACCGCGTTGGCGACAGCCGGAGGGGCACCGACGGCACCGGACTCGCCGATGCCCTTGGCCCCCAGCGAGTTGTTCTCCGTCGGGGTGGACGACCCGACCCATGTCCGCCGAAGCGCCGGCAGGTCGCTGGCGCGCCGGGCACGAGGTAGTCCATCAGGGTCGCCGGTGCTGGGGCTGGCCGCTCTCGTCGAAGGTGAAGTGCTCGAAGAGGGCCTGGGCGATCCCCTGGGCCACACCGCCCTGGACCTGGCCCTCGGCCAGGAGCGGGTTGATGACGGTGCCGCAGTCGTCGATGCACACGTAGTCGCTCCACCGTCCACCGCGCCGGTGTCACGGTCGATGCCCACCACGCAGCCGTAGGCGCCGGACGGGAACGCAGAAGTTGGGCACCGAGTTGAACACCGTCTTCTCCAGGCCGCCTGGCTCGTGCTCGTCCGGGATGTCCAGGGGTCGGTAGGAGGCGAAGGCCACCTCCGCCCAGGTGACTGCACCGGCTGGGGGTGCCCTTGACCGAGAAGGATCCGTCGACCACCTCGAGGTCCGTCGGGGGCGGCCTCCAGCATGTGGGCGGCGATCTCCAGTGCCCGCTCGCGTCACCGCGAGGCCGGCCTTGCGCACCGCGTCGCCGCCGACGGCCATGATCCGGGACCCCATGGTGCCGATCCCCTGCTGCACGGTCTGGGTGTCACCGAATCGGACGTCGTACGTCGTCGAAGTCCACGCCCAGCGCATCCGCAGCGATCTGGGCCAGCGAGGTGGCCGGTGCCCTGGCCGTGGGATCCGCGCCGGAGCTGACCAACACCGTGCCGTCGGGGTTGCACCCGGAGCTGCGCCGACTCCCACGACGCCAGGTGACCGAAGCCCTCGAGGGATCCGGGTGGGCCGAAGCTGGCGATCTCGATCCAGGTCGACAGACCGATACCCATCAGCTTGCTGACCCGGATCCGCATTGCGTCGCTGCTGCTCGGTCGAGGAGGTCGTCGTAGTCCATGTGCATCCAACAGCTTGTCGAGGGCGGCCGGGTAGTCGCCCGAGTCGTAGAAGACAGCATCCGGTGCCGCCGCGGTGTTGTAGGGGAACTGGTCGGGCTGCGATGAAGTTGCGGCGTCGTACCTCCGCCGGGTCCAGGTCGAGTTCGTCGGCAATCCAGTCGATCACCCGCTCGATGACGAAGGCTCCCTTCGGGACGGCCGGCACCGCGGTAGGCGGACACCGGGGTCGTGTTGGTGACGACGTTGGTCACCCAGGTCTGGATGACCGGAACCGAGTAGCAGCCGCCGGCCATCCAGCTGGTCAGCACCCCGAGGCCCATGCCGGTGGTGTCGGGGTAGGCCCCTTCGTCCTGCATGGTGTGGACGCGCAGAGCCAGGAGCTTCCCGGTGTCGTCGAAACCGAACTCGACGTCGTTGATCTGGGCCCGGCCGTGCGACATCAGCACCATGGCCTCGGACCGGGTGAGGGTGAACTTCACCGGGCGGTTCAGGTCGCCTGGACAGCACGGGCGCGAGGTACAGCTCCGGGTACAGCACGATCTTGTTGCCGAAACCCCCGCCGACGTCGGGGGCGATCACCCGGCACTCGTGCTTGCCGATACCGAAGAACTCGCAGACCTGGGTCCGCAGGAAGTGCGGGGCCTGCACGCTGCCCCACAAGCGTGAGGCCGTCGGGAGCCCAGTCCGCGATGCAGCCGAACGGCTCGATCGGCACAGCCGCGCACCGGTTGTTGCGGATCCTCATTCTGCCCTTGAGCGGTGAGGCCGTGTACTCCGGGGCGACCTCTTCCGGCTCCGGGTATTGCGGGCAGGGCGTTCGTGGCGATGTCGGGGATGGATCCGGGTTCCGCTCCGGATCGGCCATGGCGGCCAGCGATGCTTCGACGGTCGCCAGCACTTCGAGAGGCTCGTAGTCGACGATCACTGCCTCGACAGCGTCCTCGGCAGCGGCGCGGGAGTCGGCCACCACCACGGCCACCGGTTCGCCGACGAACCGCACCCGGTCCCCGGCCAGGAGCCGCCGCCGCAGCGGTGCCACCTCTTCGGGAAGATTCGCGGTTGGCGGGCAGGTCCGCTATGTCCGCGCGGTCAGGACCTTCTTGCACACCGGGCATCGAAGCCGCGTCGGTGGTGTCGATCGAGGTCGAGCAGTGCGTGCGCCTCGGTGGAGCGGACGAACTTCGCGAACAACGTCCCGCGCGCGGACTGATGTCGTCGACGAACCGACCTCTGCCCACCAGCAGGCTCGGGTCTTCCTTGCGCTTGACCGCGGCTCCGACGAGCGACATCCACTTCCCCCTGATCGACATGGCCCGACTTCGCCGGACCGATCCGGCACCGCTACCCCGGTCGTGGTGACCGATCCGAAACGTAGCACTTGGGCCCGTCCCGCAAGCCGGCATGAACGATGTACACGTGACCTGGTCCCGGGGCCTCTGTGACCGCGGCGTCCTGCGGTAGGGTCGCCGCCATGATTCGTCACATCGTGCTGCTCGAACTCCAGGAATCTGCCTCCGCGCGCGAGCCGGGCCGCGATCCTCGAGGCACTCGCCACGCTGCCGCAGAGGATCCCCACCGTGCGGTCGTACGTGGCGGCCGAGGACGCCGGGTTGGCCGAGGGCAATGCCCACATCACGGCGATCGCCGACTTCGACGATGTCGAGGGCTACAAGACCTATCGCGACCACGAGGCCCATCATCAGGTCATCGCGGAGAGCATCAAGCCTGTGCTGGCGTCCCGCACCGCCATCCAGGTAGAGATCTGACCGCGAGCGACCGCTGATGACACGAGCACGAGGACACCCATGAGCTACCGGGTCGAGATCGACATCGACGAGTGCATCAGCGCAGGCAAGTGTGTGGCCGACAACCCGACGGCATTCGGCTTCGACGACGACGAGCTGGCCAGGATCCTTCCGGGGGCAGCCGAACTCGACGACTCCCGATTGCTGACCGCCGCCGCGTCGGTGCCCGTCGAACGCAATCCAGTTGTTCGACGAGAACGGTGAACAGCTCGACGTCTGAACGGCACCAGACCGCTGTTCAGTTGAGTCGCAGCAGCCGGCGGGCGTTGGCATCGAGCCGCCGCTCCACATCGGGAACAGGCAGCTCGCGTGGGTTGGTCCCAGCCGGCGAAGTTGGTGCCACCCACCAGCCTGTCGGCTCCGACGATCGACTCGAGCGCCGCCAGCACGCCAGGATCGCTCACGTGGGCGTCGTACCAGAGCCGGCCCGAGCGTCCGATCCAGCGCGCCGGGTTCGGACAGCTCCTCGGGAACCCAGGGCCGACTGACGGCCACCCGTCGCAGCTTGCCGATCAGCGGCAACGAGCGCTCCTCCGCCGTGGGACAGGCACACGTCCAGCGCTGGATGGCGATCCAGCACGCCACCGAACACGAGCGTGGCAAGGGCCAGGGTCTCCTCGTAGGCGAACGACAGCCACAGGTCCGCATCGAAGCGCCGCACCCGCGGATCGGCCAGTGGAGTGATCGATGCCCGGCGGAGCCGGGTGCAGGAACACCGGCACACCCAGATCCACCGCGGTGGCCCAGAGTTCGTCCATCCGGGGGTCGTCCAGCAACAGCTGCTCGCCGTGGCCGACGTCGGTACCCACGTACGCCGCCACCAGCCCCAGTTCGCCGACAGCCCTGCCGCAGCTCTGCTGCCGCCGCTGTCGGATCCTGCATCGGCAGCTGCGCCGCTCCCCCGAGACGCTCCGCATGGCCGGCGACGAGCGTGGCCATCTCGTCGTTGTGCCAGCGAGCGAACTCGGCTGCGACCGCCGGCTCTATGTGGTGAAGGTAGGTGAGCGGGTTCGGGGACAGCATCTGCCAGCTGACCCCCAGGGCGTCCATGGCCTCGATCCGTGCTCCCAGGTCCATGAATGCGCTTCCCCGGTACCGCACACCCTCGAGCGTGTAGCCACCCACGCGGAACGTCGGGCAGACCGGATCGTCGACGAGTTCGGGCCCGTATTCGCCGGCGCGCCCGAGCACGCCCTCGAGCACCACATGCGCATGCAGGTCCAACAAGGCGATCGGCTCCTTCAGCCGAACAGCACCGGGTAGCTCCCCCAGTACGGTCGGGCGGTCGTGGTGTCCATCTCCGGAGGGTTCGTCGGGTCAGCACGGGCACCGTGGTTCAGCATCCACTGCACGGCCACCGGCACGAGCCCGTGCAGGTGCTCGTCGATGTCGTCACCTTCCTCGAACGGCAGGCCGCCGGCGAGGTCCTGACCGATACAGGCATGCATCCCGGAGCCGAAGCTGAGTCCCCACGGGCGCAATCCCCTCGGGCAGCACTCGGTGGGGATTGAAGTCTGCGGCATCGGCGCCGAACACCTCGGGGTCGCGGTTGACCGACGTCAGGTCGATCACCACCTTGGCGCCTTTGGGCACCTCGGTGCCGTCGCGAAGCGTCGAGGTCCTCGAGGGCCCACCTCATGGCCACCGGGGACGACGGCTCCAGTCGGATGGTCTCGTGCATGCAACGCTGCACTGCAACCGGATCGGTCCGGATGACATCGCTCTCCTCAGGGTGCTCGCTCTCCCACGAGAACAGCCGATGGAGCGTACGTACGAATGCAGTCGCCGACGTGTGGGCCCCCGCAAGCAGGTAGAAGGCCGTCTCGCGTCGAATGGTCTCGTGGGGCAGCTCCAGGTCGTCCTCGTTGCGCAGGAGTGTGGTCAGGACATCGACGGGCACCTCGGAGTCATCGATCTCCCCGCGGCCTCGGCCTCGATGGCCGCCCGTCGGCGCAGGATCGACGGGGTGAGGAACTCGGCGTCGAACTCCTCCAGCTTCGTCGGCCACCTCGGCGGCCTTGGCATCCCTGTCGCCGGTGTAGTGAGCCAGCGTGGCGCCCTCGATGAAGGTCATCAGGTAGTCGTAGAGGTGGAAGGTCTCCTCGGGGGTCCCCAGCGGCCGATCGATACCGGCCGTGGTTGCGGCCAGGTTCATCATCAGCTGGTGGCTCAGGTTCACCAGTTCGCAGGAGCCGGCCTCCACGTGCGGGGTGATGGTCGCCTCGATGACCGCGGGGAACCGGTGCTTCTCGTAGTCCTCCATCCGGTCCCGGCGAAACAGGCGGTTCTCCAGACGGCGACGTGACCGGTGCTCGTCACCGTGGAGGTTGACGATCACGTCGGCCATGATCACCTCGCCCGCGTCGTAGAGCGCCTGGCGAAGCGCCTTGCGGCGATAGGCGTCGCGTCGCCGATGCATAGCTGGTGATCGTGATGGTCTGTGGTTCGTTCATTTACCCTCCGGGTGTGGCGACGCTGCTCGGCGTCATGAGTTGGTGACTCCGAGACCGAGGCCGCCGTCGACCGTCAGTACGGCTCCAGTCGTCCATTCGGCTCGAGCCAGGTATTCGAATCCCTCGGCCACCTCGGTGGCCGTTCCGATGCGCCCCAGGGCGTGCGACGCCCCGAGTGATTCGAGGCGCTCTCGGTTCTCCTGCGCGGTAGCCAAACCCGCTCGCACGTTGATCTCCGACTCGACCGCGCCCGGGCGTACGCACCCCACCCGAATGCCCCTCGGCCCCAGTTCAGCCGCCAGCACACCAGTGAGTGCTTCGACGGCGCCCTTGGTCGCCGCATAGGGCGAGGCCCCGGGGAAGGCCCGCTGGGTGTGCACTGACCCGACGAACAGCACGCATCCGCGCCGGCGGGCAAGCTCGTCGGCAGCCAATCCGCACAGCATCATCCCGGCGACCACGTTCGTGTGGAACAGGCCCAGGAGTTCGTCCTCGTCGAGTTGATCGATGGGACCCCGGTACATGTTCCCCGCGTTGGAGATCAGCGTGTCCAGCTGCCCACGTCCATGATCGAGCGCAGCGTCGAGCATGGAGCGGCGATCGGCGTCCACGGTCACGTCACCCACCACCCATGCGCAGTCCGGGCCGAGGCGATCGGCAACCGCAGCCAGAGCCTCAGGACGGCGGCCGGTGACGGTCACCCGCGCCCCCTTGGCCACGAACAGCTCCGCGGTTCCCTCACCGATACCTGATCCGCCGCCGGTGATGAGCACCGACATCCCCTCGATCGGCCTCATGGCACTTCCGACGGGGTAGCGACCTCGGTGACACTGTCCTCGGTGACACTGTCCTCGGTGACACTGTCCTCGGTGATGCCGGCCTGGGGGCGGGCCTTCGACAGCACCTCTATGGCCTGGCGCAGTAGGCGGGCATGCGACGGGTGCTGGAAGGACTCGAGGCCGTGGCCCAGGGTCGATGTGACCACTACTCCTTGGTCGACCCTGCGGATCCACAGCATCGGATGGTCTTGCCCACCCCAGCTGGAGACCACCAGTGGCTCCAGGTCCGCAGCCATCTGCATGTGGCCGTATGCCTCGTCGCGGATGCTGAATCGATCCACGCCGTCGGTGATCGGGTGATCGCACACCACCCGTACCTCCATGTCACCGAGAGGCGGATGTGACGCCCTCTCCCAGTCCCACCGGGCTCCTACCAGGTCGCCCCAGCCGGGCCAGTCGTCGAAACAGATCGGAGCACCGTGCAGGGCCAGGAGGCGGCCCCCGCCACGGACGTAGGAGTCGAAGGCCGCTCGCACGGCTGCCGTGGTGGAGTAGGCGAACTCGGAGCGAAGCTCGTCGTACTTCGCGGCCAGCATCCTCCAGCGCAGGGTGTTGCACACCCAGAGCTCGGGCGGGTTGGCGAGAAGCACCTCGGCCGCCGCGTCGGGAGTGTCGACCACCTCGACCTCGTAGCCCGCCTCCGTCAGCAGACCCGAGACAACAGGCGTGGTGTCGGCGAACGGATGGGGACCGCCGCTCAGCAGCAACGCCCGACCTCGCCGGCCGGACGATGCCTCTACTCTCCCGCCGGCCGATACCGGACCTGCGGTCACCGATCGTCTCCCTCGGGGTCATCGTCGTCCGGGTCGGTTCCTGAACCCACTCCGTCCACGTTGGCCGGGCGCGGGAGGTTGGCGAGCACCGAGCTGATGACACCACCGTCCGCGACCAGGTTCTGACCAGTCACATATCCGGCCTCGTCCGACCCGAGCCACATGACCACCGACGCTATGTCGGCGGGGGTTCCGAGCCGCCGCAGGGGCACCGCCGAGGACCGCGCCTCTCTGGTCGCCGGGTCGGCGTACAGGGGCTCCGACATCCCTCCGTCGATGAATCCGGGAGCCACAGCGTTGACGCGCACCCCGTCGGGTCCGAACTCGATCGCCATTTGTGCGGTGAGGATGCCGACGGCGGCCTTGGTCGAGCCGTAGCCACCTGCGTAGGGGCCGGGCGACACACCGTTGATCGAGGTGAGGTTCACGATCGCCCCGCCGCGGCCGGTCGCCGCCATGCGGGAAGCCGCGGTGCGCCCGACGAGGAAGGTTCCGGTCAGGTTCACCTCGAGGGTGCTGCGCCAGTCCTCGGCGGACAGCTCGGCGAGCGACCCGAAACGGACGATACCGGCGTTGTTGACGACGAGGTCGACGACGTCACCCACCTCGGTCTCGAACTCGTCGAAGGCCGACAGCACCGAATCCTCGTCGTTGACGGCGGCCACCAGCGCAACTGCCCCGTCGATCGAGGAGGCCACCCTGCGGGCTCCGTCCCCGTCGATGTCGAGTACACCCACACGGTAGCCCCGGGCAGCAGCGGTCCGACAGATCTCCTCCCCGATGCCCCGGCCGCCACCGGTGACTATTGCCGAGCGCGGATGGGTGGAGCTCATGCGGGTACCTCTTCCCCGACATCGGAGTGCCCGACGTCGAACAGCACGGGATACGAACTGAAGTGTGTGCGAGATGTGGAATCGTCAGAGACCGGGGGACGGTCCGGGTCGGGGCGGCCGCCCAGGGCCAGGAAGGTGGAGACCATCACCGCGACCGTGCCGAAGAGGTGGCCCTGGTCCGCGGTAGTCATGTGGTCGCCTGGCCCGGAAGCCGGGAGGTCCAGGCCACCGTCGAGTTCCATGCCCACGCAGGCATGCGGGCCTCCCCCGAAACTGTGACCCCACGCCGGAACGCCATCGAGCGGAACCCGCCAGGGATCGAAGCACTCGGCGTCGGGCCCGTAGTGCTCCACGGATCTGTTTGCGGCGGCTAGGTCTAGCACCACGAGGTCGTCGCGCCTGAGCTCGGTGCCATCTGAGAGCGTGATGTCCTCCACGGGCCGGCGCCAGGCCACAGGGCTGGCCGGGTTGAGGCGCAGCGACTCGTGTACACACCGCTGCACCAGGACGGGATCGTCCCCGGCACGCTCGAGGGCACCGGGGTGGCGCTCCGACCATCGGAGCATTTCGTCGACGGTGTGGGTGAATGCGTTCGCGGTCGAGTGGGATCCGGCCTGGAGGTAGAAGGCGATCTCGCGGCGCACGACGTCCTCGGGGAGGTCCAGTTCGTCCTGGTTCGCCAGCAACGTGGTCAGCACATCGTTGATCCCCGCCGCCTCCATGCCGTGGACCCCGACGCGCTCCAGAAGCTCCCGCCGTCGCCGGACCGACGGACAGAAGAAGTCCGAGTCGAAGTCCGCCATGGCTTCGGCGACATCGCGATCCAGCTCGGCACGCGGCCTGGTTGAATGCACTGCCGTCGCGCCTTCGGAGAACGTGCGGGTTATGGCGTACAGGCGCTCGGTCTCCTCGGCGGTCCCCGTGCTGCGGTCGACCCCGGCGATGAACGCGGTCAGGTTCATGGTCGTGCGGTACCCGATGGGGATCAGGTCGCCCCTGCCCGCGGCCACAAAAGGAGCGAATGCATCCTCGATCGTCGCGCCCAGCACCTCGCGCTCCCAGCGGGCGAACATGTCCCGTCGAAACAGCCGGTTCTCCAGGCGACGGCGGCGGCGGTGGTCGTCGCCGTGCAGGGTCAACAGACAGTCCCCCATCACCGCGGCACCCTCGTCATAGAGGGCTTGTCGCAGTTCCTTGCGGCGCAGAGCCTCGCGTACGAGCTCCCAGTTGGTGATCGTGACGGTCGACCCCGGATCTTCTGTTGTAGACGGACCCGGGGCCGGGCTCACGGATTCACCAGGTCCCACGTGAGACTGTCCGACGCCCAACTGCCGACTCGGGATCCGGCCAGCGGCTCCTTGTGTGGCCAGGGCCGGTCGAGATCGACCTGGATTCCTCGGGAGATGACCGACTTCAGGCGGCTCCGGTCCCCCAGAACCGTCACATCCGTCGCGGGGTCACCATCTATGACGATGACGTCTCCCATATAGCCCTCCACCACGGCTCCGAGTCGGCCCTCGGACTGCATGGCGAGCGCGTTGTTGGCGGTGCCACACCGGATGGCCTCGACCGGACTGAGCCCGAGGTAGGTGACGAACAGCTCGATCTCCCGCGCGTGCCAGTGCCCGTACGGCGTGAGGACGAACCCTGATTCGGATCCGCACATCAGGGTGACTCCCGCCTCATGGGCACGCCGCAACATCTCCGCGGTCTGCTGGATCTCGCCCCGGAAGATGTCGACCATCGCAGTGGCGGCACCGACCTTCTCGCCGTGGTCGCAGAGGTTGGCGAGGAACGTGAACACCGGGCACAGCGCTGCCCCCGAGGAGACCACCGCCTCGAGCGCCTCCTCGTCCATGAACGAGGCGTGGTAGATGATGTCGACACCGGCGAGCGCGGCGTCACGGGTGGACGCGGCGTTGCGGCAGTGGGCGGTGACGGGGATTCCGAGCGCATGCGCGGTGTCGCACACCGCTGCCATCTCGTCGCGGGTCCACACCTGCAGTTCCCCTGACCGGGTCGGAATGGACCTGTCGCGTGGATCTTGATGAAGTCCGCGCCCTCCTTGATCTGGCGCCGGGTGGCCAGGACCATCTCATCGACCGTGCGTACGACCTCTGCGTATCCGACCTCGCCCTCGTCGGGGATGAGTCGGCCGGCCGTACCCCCCACCGATGTGAGCAGTGCGGCCACGCCCGTCGAGATCCTCGGGCCCTCGATCCAGCCGGCAGTCACGGCATCTCGGATTGCCGGGCCCATTCGGAAGATCGTGTCGGGATCGGCGACAGAAGTGACTCCGGCAAGCAGCAGCTTGGGAAGATGGTGAGCAGTGGCCAGCGCGGCCAGCGTGTGATCCCGGTGGAAGAACAACTCGTCGTTGCTGCGTGGCTCGTCGAAGGTGAGGTGGCAGTGCGCGTCGATCAGCCCGGGCATCACGGTGCACCCAGCGGCGTTCACACGGGTCACACCGGACGGCGCTGCACCTGCGGCACCATCGCCGACAGCGGTGATGAGGTCGCCCTCCACGAGCACGTCGGCTCTCCGAGGAACGGCCCCGGTCCCGTCGATCAGCGTTCCGCCTTCGATGAGCAGCGCGCTCGTCGGCCCTGTCCGCACAATTCCCCCTGGTGTCTATGCCGGTGGAGGGCGCCGGTGGGCGCCCGCCGGCGATCCTAACGACCCCGACACCAACCAGGTGAACAGTGTTAGTCGGAAGCTCGCGCCTGTGGACGGGGTGATCTACCCATGGTTCCTTTCGTGACAATCGTCACCACTTGCTCTATCGTTTCTTTCATCAACGAAAGTTGGTCAGCCGGTCGAACGGAAACGTTCCCGGCCGCTGGGCTTGGGCCCGGTGCGAACGGTTCGGGGGGTTCGTTCGCACCGGGCCTCCGGCGTTTTCGGGCCTCGTGACCGGACCACGGCAGACCGGATGGCAGACTGACCGTCGTGACAGTGCAGAAGCTCAGCACCACCGATGCGTTCATCGTGGTCGATTTCCCGGACGCCCCCCGTTCGGACGGAGTCGTCCGCTGTGCCAAAAAGGTCCTCGTCGACTCGACCCGCTCGCTGGCGAGAGCGCGCACCTACGCCTGGGCGCTTCTCGGCCAGCAGGTCGGCGGGGTTTCCGGCGCCATAAACGCGTTGGGCGATGGCCGCAGCGAGGCCGTCGAGGCGTTCGCAGCCGAACTGGCCCCCAGGGTCGCCGACGGTAGCCTCACACTCGGAGCGGGCAAGGGGCTGAGCGAAAATGAGTTGTCCGGGCTGGGCGCGGTTCGGACGCGGGACACCGACGCGTTCGTGGCCGGGATACTGGCCTGTGCGAGCACCGCCCACGACATGGACGGAGCAAGGGTGGCCATCGAGTTCGACGGTGGCGTGGGCGAGGCTCTCACCACGGCGCTGCAGAACGCCGGCGCAGAAGTTGTCGCCCACGGCCCGGAGGCCCTGGACGTGTCCGCAGACGTCCTGCTGTTCGGATCGAGGCCTGGTGTGATCGATCATGAACGGGCAGCGGAGCTCTCCCCCACGCTTCTCGTCCCTACAGGAGACCTCCCGTTCACTCCCAGGGCGCTGGCAGTCGCCGGACGTCGGGGGATCAACGTGCTTCCGGACTTCCTCACGACCTCGGGTGCGCTCGCCGCGGAGGCAGGACTGGACCCCGTCCAGGCGCTCACGGAACGCACCGCTGCGGCACTCCAGAGCGACGAAGGTCCCGTGGTCGGCGCCTGCCGTATGGCCGAGGACTTTCTCTCGACATGGGTGCAGGAGCTGCCCTTCGGACGGCCGCTGGCTTGACATGACCGCCGACCGCTCGCCCCTGGTGCGCTACGCGTGGCTCTCCATCGCCGCGGCGATCCTCACGATGGCCATCAAGGCCGTCGCCTACCTCATCACCGACTCGGTAGGCCTTCTCTCTGATGCCCTGGAGTCGTCGGTCAACCTGGTGGCCGCCATCGGCGCCGTTGTCGCCCTGACCTTCTCGGCCCGGCCCGCGGACGACCAGCACGAGTACGGCCACGCCAAGGCCGAATACTTCTCGGCGCTCGCCGAGGGCCTGATGATCATGCTGGCGGCGGCCACGATCGCGTGGGTGGCCATCGACCGCCTGCTTCATCCGCAGGCTCTGGAGGATCTGGGTGTCGGCATCGCAATATCGATAGGGGCATCGGCCATAAACCTGGCGGTGGCCATTGTCCTGCGCCGCGTCGGACGCAAGCACCGGTCCATCGCGCTGGAGGCCGATGGCAAGCACCTGATGACCGATGTGTGGACCACCGCTGGAGTCGTCGTCGCTGTGGCCCTGGTCGGGATCACCGGAATCCAATGGCTGGACCCGGCTATCGGCCTCGTGGTGGCGGCGAACATCATCGTGGCTGGGCTACGGCTGGTCGCCCGGTCCAGTCGGGGCCTCATGGACGCAGCAATGCCCGAGGACGACCGAATGGCCATCGACGAGGTGCTCCGGTCGCACACCACTGCCAACACGATCTTCCACGGAGTACGGACCCGCCAGGCCGGCTACCGGACGTTCATGTCGGTTCACGTACTGGTACCGGGCGCCTGGAGCGTGCAGCGTTCCCACGACCTCGTCGAGGCCATCGAGGCCGACCTCCGCCGGGCGGTGCCCAATCTCACGGTCGACACCCATCTGGAGCCGCTCGAGGATCCTCGTTCCTTCTCCGACGAGGGACTCGACCGGCGGGCGGTGCCTCCCTCGGCACGACCCGGCCGCACCTGAGGCCCTCGGTCCCACTACTTGAGCGCTCAGTCAAGAGGCCACAGACTCCCCGGGTGGACTCGCCCCTGCGTTGCGGCATCTTCATGGCGCCGTTCCATCCCGTGCACCAGAACCCCACGCTCGCCCTCGAGAGGGACTTGGAGTTGGTGCAGCACCTCGATCGGCTCGGCTTCCACGAGGCATGGATCGGTGAGCACCACTCAGGGGCTACGAGATCATCGCCTCACCGGCACTCGACCACCTCACCCGCGGCCGCGTGTCATGCAGAGCGTCGGTCCGGGGGCGCTTCCATCGGACGCCTTCATGCTCGGCATCGACGCCGCCGTCCACCGGGACCGGATGGAGGAGTCCCTCGAAGTGGTCCTCGCGCTGATGCGAAGCGATGAGCCGGTGACACGCAAGAGCGAGTGGTTCACCCTTCGCGACGCCCGGCTCCAGCTGCGCCCATTCACCGACCCTCACCCCGAGGACGCCATAGCTCTCATCGAGGAGCTGATCGAGCAGTCGAACGGTGGTTTCGGCACCATCTTGTTGCAGGCCCACGAATGGGCGGACACCGCCGCCACCAACAAGAGCTACGAACTGTTCGCCCGCCACGTGCTGCCCCACTTCGACCGGCGCACCGCCAGCACCGACGCCTCCAAGCAGTGGTTGATGGCGAATCGCGGCGAGCAGATGGGTGCCGCCATGACCGCCATCGGTGCGGCCACACAACAACACGCGAGCGATGACGACCGGGCCGAATCGAAGCCCTGACCGAAGTGCCCTAGGGTCGAGCGCCCCCGGCGTTCAGAGTCCCCGACGGAGCCCAGATGAGCCAACAGTCCCCCGCCACCACCACCAAACCGTTCGCAGGCCGCCACATCGGTCCCGACGATGGCCAGGTCGCGGAGATGCTGTCCGCCATCGGATACGACTCCCTCGACTCCCTGATCGATGCTGTCGTCCCCGAGTCCATACGCGTCCGAGAGGCCCTGGGGTTGGCGGAGATCATCCCCGGGGCCGGAGTCGGCGACGAGGGCGAGGTCCTCGACAGACTGCGCGCTCTGGCCGAGGCCAACCAGCGGGTGACGAGTCTCATCGGGTGCGGCTGGAACGGCACCGTCACACCACCGGTGATCCTGCGCAACATGATCGAGAATCCGGCCTGGTACACCGCGTATACGCCGTACCAGCCGGAGATTTCCCAGGGTCGCCTCGAGATGCTGTTGAACTTCCAGACTGTGGTCTCCGACCTGTGCGGTATGGAGATGGCGAACGCGTCCATGTTGGACGAGGCCACCGCAGCAGCCGAGGCAATGACCCTCGCTCGTCGTCTGTCCAAGGTCGAGGGCGACGTGTTCTGGGTCGACTCCGACTGCCACCCCCAGGTCATCGACGTCATCGTCGGCCGTGCCCAGCCCCTGGGCCTCCTGGTGCAGACCTTCGATCCGACGCAGGAATCCTCGCTTCCCGATGACGCCTTCGGCGTGCTGTTGGCGTACCCCGGCAGTTCGGGGGCGGTACGCGACCACCGGGCGATGGCAACGGCCGCGCGCTGACTCCGGCGCTGTGGTGTGCGTCACCACCGACCTGTTGAGCCTGGCGCTACTGGCACCCCCGGGCGACTGGGGCGCGGATGTCGTGGTCGGCTCGGCCCAGCGATTCGGCGTGCCCATGGGCTACGGGGGCCCGCACGCAGGTTTCATGGCGGTTGCCGAGCGGGCCAAGCGCGCTCTGCCCGGGCGACTGGTCGGGGTGTCGGTGGATGCTGCCGGCAACCCGGCGCTGCGCCTGGCACTTCAGACCCGCGAACAACACATCCGCCGGGAGAAGGCCACCTCCAACATCTGCACGGCGCAGGTCCTGCTAGCCAATGTCGCCGCGGCGTATGCCATCTACCACGGACCTGATGGTCTGACGGCCATAGCCCGTCGTGTGAACGAGCTCACGTCGATGCTCTCAACAGAGTTGCGGTCGGCCGGCCACACCGTGGTCAACGACACGTTCTTCGACACTCTCACAGTTGCCGTTCCAGAGGGGGCCGACGAGGCCGTGGCGGCCGCACTCGACCTCGACCTGGCGCTGCGTCGGGTGGACGCCGACCATGTCGCCATCACACTGGACGAGACCACCGACGCAGCCACGGTCGACACCGTGCTGCGTGCTCTCGGCACCGGAGCGGGGCCGGGAATCGCGGAGCGGGCCGAGGGGCTTCCGAAGGCCCTGTTCCGTCAGGGGAAGTTCCTGGAACACCCGACATTCCACGTGTACCGCTCCGAGACGGAGATGATGAGGTACCTGCGCCGCCTGGCGGACGCGGATCTGGCTCTGGATCGCACGATGATCCCACTCGGTTCGTGCACCATGAAGCTCAACGCCGCAGTGGAGATGATCCCGATCACCTGGCCTGACTTCTCCGACCAGCACCCGTTCGCTCCTGCCGACCAGGTGGGCGGATACCTGGAGCTCATCGGCGAGCTGGAGAGTGCCCTGTGCCGCATCACGGGCTACGACGCCGTCTCGCTGCAGCCGAACGCCGGGTCCCAGGGTGAACTCGCAGGTCTCCTGGCGATCTCGCGCTACCACCTGTCGCGCGGAGAGGGCGAGCGCAACGTGTGCCTCATCCCCTCATCGGCGCACGGCACCAACGCTGCCAGTGCTGTCATGGCCGGCATGCGGGTGGTCGTGATCGCCACCGACGCCGAGGGCAACGTCGATCTCGCCGACCTCGAGGCCAGGGCCGAGGAGCACCGCGACGACCTGGCCGCGGCCATGGTCACCTATCCCTCCACCCACGGTGTGTTCGAGGAGGGCATCGGGGAACTCTGCAGGATCGTGCACGATCACGGGGGCCAGGTCTACGTCGACGGCGCCAACCTCAACGCCCTCGTTGGCGTGGCACGTCCGGGCTGGTTCGGGGCCGATGTCAGCCATCTCAACCTGCACAAGACGTTCTGCATACCCCATGGCGGCGGCGGCCCCGGCGTCGGCCCGGTGGCGGCCATGAGTCATCTGGCACCCTTCCTACCGGGTCACCGCTTCTCCCCCAGGGTCGAGGAGCGCGACATAGCCACCGTGGACGAGCCGGGGCGCCGGCCCACCATCTCCGCCGCACCTTTCGGATCAGCCGGGATCCTGCCCATCTCGTGGACCTACATAGCGCTCATGGGAGATCGCCTGGCAGACGCCACGGCGGCCGCGATCCTCACCGCCAACTACGTAGCCCGCCGCCTGGGTGGGCACTACCCGGTTCTATACAGCGGCACCGGCGACCTCGTGGCGCACGAGTGCATCCTGGATCTCCGCGACATCACCAAGGCGTCAGGAGTCACCGCCGAGGACGTAGCCAAACGCCTGATCGACTACGGATTCCACGCGCCGACCCTGTCGTTCCCGGTTGCGGGCACCTTGATGGTGGAACCAACCGAGTCCGAGGGACTCTCGGAGCTGGACCGATTCTGCGATGCCATGATCGCCATCCGCGCCGAGATCGACAGGGTGGCCGACGGCACCTGGGATGCGATCGACAACCCGCTGGTCAACGCGCCGCACACCGCGGAGGTGGTCGGCGCAGACACATGGGCGCACCCCTACGCCCGCAGCATTGCGGGATGGCCGGTGAAGCAGACCCCGCACGGGCCCTCCAAGTACTGGCCGCCCGTCGGGCGGATCGACAGCGGCTACGGCGACCGTCACCTCATGTGCGCCTGTCCACCGGTGCAGGAGTACGCCGGAACGACCTCCACCGAGGAGTAGCGACGCAGCTACCCCGCTGCCGGGATCGGCGGCTTCATCGGTGACGGGCCCCGCGAGATGTTCGTCCAGGCGATCAGCACCGGGCCGAGAGGCGACATGATGACGTTCATGGAGTGGAGGTCGAGGTGCAGGGCGTTCGTCCCGGATGGCGCGCCCGCTCGAGCAGGAATCGACTCCGTTGCCGTCAGGCCGTTCGGATTGGGATGAAGGCTCGCCAGGGTACAGGTACCCCCTGGGCAAGCAGCCAGGACATGACCCGCCCCTAGGCAGAGCTGTCGTGATCCGTTCGGTACCGACGCAACACGGTTTCGCCGCCCTGCTCGAACACCATCCGCGTCCCGACCCGATGCGATCGGGCGCCCGGCAGTGGCCAAAGGTCTCAGCGCGCTCTGGTGACGAAGGGCATCTCGACCACTTCCGCCGGGAGCTCGCTGCCCCGGGCCACCACACTCACCGAGTCACCAACCTCGATGGAGGGCCGCACGAGGGCCATGGCGATCCCACACCCCAGCACCGGGGAGAAGTTGCCCGACGTTACACGGCCGACCACATCGCCATCCACGGTCACCTCCTGGTCGGCCCGCGGCGGCCGACGCCCCTGCACCGCCAAACCCCGCAGGATCGGGTCCGCTCCCGACTCGCGCTGCGCCACGAGCGCGTCACGTCCCGGGAAGTCACCCTTGTCCCAGGCCACGACCCAGCCCAGACCGGCGTTCAGCGGCGTGATTCCCGGGCCCAGTTCGTGGCCGTGCAGCGGCAGGCCCGCCTCGAGGCGCAGGGTGTCGCGCGCCCCCAGCCCGGCAGGTACCACACCGGTTCCGATCACCGCGTCCCAGAATGCCGGGGCCACAGCCACTGGAACCGCACACTCGACGCCGTCCTCACCGGTGTAGCCGGTTCCTGCGACGGTGCACCGATGTCCTTCGAACTCGAAGGAGTCGACAGCGAACCGACCCACGGCTGCTGCGGAGGGGCTGACCACGGCCAGTCTTTCGCGGGCCTGCGGGCCCTGCACCGCGATGACGGCACGGCTCGCCGTCGTGTCCTGCACCTTGATGTCGCCGTCACCAGCCTGTGAACGCAGGGAGCCGACCACTCCATCGGTGTTTGACGCATTGGGCATGACGTCGAATGTCTCATCCGACACCCACCAGACGATGATGTCGTCGACTACAGAACCATCATCGGCCAGCAGGTGGGTGTACTGCGCACGCCCGGGTGAGACCTTGCCCAGGTCGTTGGTGAAACTGCGTTGCAGGGCCACGTGGGCACCGGAGCCCTCGACCCGAACGGTGCCGAGGTGGCTGACATCGAACGCAACGGCGCCGTCGCGACATGCACGGTGCTCCTCGAGCGTTCCCGACGGATAGGACAACGGCATGTCCCAACCGCCGAACGGCACCATCTTGGCGTCGAGTGAACGGTGGACGGCATCGAGGGGCGAAGTGCGCACGCCAGGAGGCTACCGGCGCCGGTGGTCGTGCCCGAACAGGACCTCAGACCGCCGATGCGGAGGAGGCGCCCGTCGGCTCTCGGGCGGCATCATCGGCGGGTCGCAACTCCACGATCGCGGCGTCCAGCTCGCTCTTGACCCCGCCGAGGGCCAACACGTTGAACACACCCTGGCCCTGGTTGAGCACATCGATGAGCTCGTCCCCTGATGCCACCACGACGGAGTTCTTGCCGTTGATGACCAGATTGGCACTCGTGATGTCGGCTCCGAGCTGGTCGCGCAGGTAGCTGAACACCTCGCGCACAGACTCGAGCTTGAGCCCCGCGTCCAACAGCTGCTTTATCACCTTCAGTTCCAGCAGGTCGCGGTACGAATAGCGGCGCCGGCTGCCGGAACCCGCGGCATCGGCGAGTGAGGGGCGAACCAGATCGGTACGCGCCCAGTAGTCGAGCTGTCGGTAGCTGATCCCGACGACCTCTGCGGATTTGCGGCCGCTGAATCCGTCGTCGTAGGTCTCGGTGGTGCGTGAGTCAGGCGAAGGGGTCACACCGTTGAAACTACTCCGAGGTGATGCGTTTGCAACGGACTCGTCGCGATCGCACTCCCACAGCGGAATTCGGGGCCTCCCGAGGGCACCGGACCGTTCGTCTAGCTCCCGAAATCGTCCGGTGAGACGTTCTGGATGAACTCCCGGAACTCCTCCACGACCTCCTCGGGTGACTCGTCCTCCACCTCGTCGGTGAAGCCCGCTTCGTCCAGGAGTTCCTCGGTGGCGAACACCGGTGCCCCGACCCTCACCGCGAGCGCCACGGCGTCGGAAGGACGCGCAGACACCACCAGGGCTGCATCCTCGGCACCCGCGCCGGAGCGAGTCACGTGTATGTCTGCGTAGAACGTCGTGTCCCGGAGTTCGGTGATCACCACCCGATCGAGCGACGAGCCCAATTCGTCCAGCAGCACGCATGTGAGGTCGTGCGTCAGGGGCCGCGGTGGGGTCACACCGTCGAGGGCGAACGCGATGGCCGCCGCCTCGGGGCCGCCGATGAATATGGAGAGCTTCCTGCGCCGCCCCTCCAGCTCCTGGAGCAGCATCACAGGGGTGTTGCTCGGTAGCTCGACGCGCACGCCAATTAGTTCCAGCTCGACCACAGGCACAGCCTAACCCGCTGCTGCGCGGCCGCAGCTGCGGCGCCGGGACGGCGAACTCAGGGAGCCAGACGCGGACCGAGTTCGCGTGCCAGCAACACCGCGTGGAGCTGCGCACCGAGGTCCGACAGCTCGGCGGCCGACTCCACGGCCTGGGCCCTACCTCTCGGATTCCGCTTCTTGAGCAGGGGCATGACGACCTGTTCAACCAGACCGGCCTCGCGCACGGCGGCCACCTTGTAGATCCGAAGGTGCCGGGGGCCGATGCCGAGGTCGGAACACCGTCTGGCCGCTCGGGCCACCAGCAGATCCGCGCCGTCGTAGAGCGCCTCGCCGCCCTCATCTCGTGGCTGGACGAGCCCGAACTCCTCGAGACCCTCCAGGTACTCCTCGCTCAGGCCGGATGCCGCCAACAGGTCGGCCCTACCCAACTCGACCGCCTCGGGGGGTACGCCGCCGGCATCGTCGGGAGCGCCGGGAACGCCGGCCTCCGAGAGGATCGCCGAGCCCGGCTCGGCCAGCGGCGACGCCACCGTTGCGGCGCCGCTCTCGTCGTCGGAGCTGGAACCATCGGTGGACGGCTCCACGGAGGCATGTGGGTCTTCCTGGAGTGCTGCAACCACGTCTGCCGCAGTGGAGTGTCTGCGGCGGCCTCGCTCCGCTGCACCCGCTGAATTGCTGGGGTGCCTGGAACGGCCGGTCTCCCCCTTGGCAGCCTCCGAAGCATCGTCTGCCGCTTCGCGTTGAGCCTGGGCGATCTTGTGCGCTGCAGCTTCGTCCGCGGCTGCCTCGTCGGCAACGGCTGTCCACAGAGTGGGTTGCTCCAAGCCGGCATCGACCAGATCAACGCCACGGTCGAGGGTGCTCTTGATGACCTTGAGTGGGAGGAAGTGGTCGCGTTGTTGGCGAAGGATCCACCGCAGCCGCTCGATGTCGGCAGCGCTGAACTGTCGGTACCCCGAGGCGTTGCGTTCCGGACGCACCAAACCCTGGCTCTCCAGGAACCGGATCTTCGAAATGGTGATGTCGGGGAACTCCTCGGCCAACACGGACAGCACCTCGCCGATCGACAGGGGCTCCGACGCGGACGCTCCGGCGTCGCCGCCGTCGCCGACCTCGTCCGCCTCAGGCATTGCCACCCAGAGTGCCGATCACGAACACCAGTCGGAACTTTCCGACCTGCACCTGTGCGCCCTCCCGGAGCGCAGCGGATTCCACCCGGTCACCATCCAGGTAGGTGCCGTTCAGCGAACCCGCATCCTCGATCAGATACTGACCGTTGCCCTGGGTGATCACCTTCGCGTGACGGCGCGACACAGTGACGTCGTCCAGGAAGATGCTGCTGTCGGGGTGACGGCCGATAGTGGTCTCACCCGACTCGAGGGCATATCTTGCCCCGGCGGTGGCGCCGCGGGTGACCACCAGTTGGCCGACCTCTCCCTGGTCGGGCACATCCACGCCGGCGACCGGGTAGGTCCCGGTCGCCATTTCCGGCTCCGGCAACTCGGTGCCGCACGCGCTGCAGAACCGGGCGGCAGGCGCGTTCAGGACGCCGCAGCGGGCGCAGGTGATGCCCTCAGCCACTGGCTCCGCCCTCGATCAAGGAGGTGTAGTCGTCTGCAGCCATCAGGGCATCGATCGATGTGGGGTCTGTCGGCTTGATGGCGACCATCCAGCCCTCGCCATAGGGGTCGGAGTTCACGAGTTCCGGACTGTCCTCCAGAGACAGGTTCACCTCGGTGACCTCGCCGGCGATCGGCGCGTAGATTTCCGACACCGACTTCGTGGACTCCACCTCCCCGAGTTCGCCTCCGGCCTCCACCTTGGCACCGACCTCGGGCAGCTGTACGAACACGACGTCGCCCAGGGCGTCCTGTGCGTAGTCGGTGATCCCGATCCGTGCGGTGTCACCGTGTGGCCGGACCCACTCGTGATCGCTCGAGTACCTGAGTTCTCCCGGAACGTTCATGAGCCCAACCTACCCGAGGCCCTCAGGTCGCGCGTACAACACCGCCGTGACCCAGCGGCCTCTCAACGCACCATCTGGCGGAGGCGGCGGCTGTACTCCTGCGTGAGCTGTTTCGCCTCTGCGGGAGAGTCGCCCTCGGCCCAGATATGGGTGACCGGCTCCTCGGGATCGGGTAGGAGAAGAACCCAACCGCGCTCGTGGTTGACCTTGACGCCGTCGACCAGCTCGACGTCCCTGCCCTGGGTCTGTTCGACCAGGCTGCGCATGACAAGCCCCTTCTGTTCCCACGGGGTGATTACGGTCTCGTGCACCATGTGCGCAGTCGGCAGGGTCTTGCGGACATCCGCGAGCGACTCGCCCCGGGTCGTGAGCAGGTCCAGCATCTTCAGCAGGCCGGCCGCGGCATCGAACGCGGGCATGAACCCGGGCAGGATGGTCCCGCCCTCCAGATTGGCGGCAAAACCGACTCCCGGTCCGTCGGCCTCCGCCATGAGCGCCGGAGCGGAGGTCTTGGTCCACAGGACCTTGGCACCGCGCGCCTCGACCAGTTCGGCCGCTGCCCGGGGGGCGTTGACGGGTAGTGCGACAGTGTCGCCGTCCATGGAGCCAACCACCAGGTCCAGGAAGCAGAACAGCGCCTGGATGTCGTCCAGCACTTCACCATTGCCGTCGACGAGGGTGAGTTGGTCGCCGGAGGGGTCGATTACTGCGCCGAGGTCAGCACCGGATGCCCGCACCAGCGCCGCTGTCTCCTCACCGTGCTCTCGTCGGTCGTAGCCGAGCATCCCGGCGGTGGAGACGTACGGGTTGAGCGCCAGCACCTCAGCACCCAACTTGGCCAAGACATTCGGCATCGCCAGGCTGGACGAGCCGTAGGCGTAGTCGATCACCACCTTGAAATGTCGATCGGCGATTGCGCCGGTGTCGATCGACTGCTCCAGCGCAACCGCATACTGCTCCAGCGCTCTGGGTACCAGGTCGATGTCGCCGATGTCCGCCGGGCGGACCCGCCTGAAGTCCTCCCTCGAGAACAGTCGCTCGATCTTGCGTTGGCTTGCCTCGGTGATGTCGGCACCACCTCCGTCGAGGAAGCGGATGATCACCGAGTCGGGATCCTCATCATGGAGGCGGATGGAGATCCCTCCCTGAACGTTGGCGGATCGGCTGTGGAAGCGGGTGATCGGCATCGAGGTCACCTCGAGGTCGAACACATTCACACCGCCGGCCTGCAAACCCGAGATCATGGCCCGTTTCAGCATCCGCGCCGCCCGGGACGAATCCCTCGACACCACGACCCTGCCGCCCTTGGGAAGCGACGTGGCGTAGGCGAGCGCGACCTTGGCAGCCAACTCGGGGGTGGCATCCACATTGGCGAGTCCGGTCACCCCACCGCGACCGAACAGGCTCCGCGCTCCCCTGGACTCCCAGATCAGCGAGGTGTTGACCACTGCCCCGGCCTCGATGGTCTTGAACGGGTAGACCTTGACGTCGCTGGAGATGACTGCGTCCTCCCCCACGAAGACCTCGTCGCCCAACACCACGCCTTCCTCACAGCGCGCTCCACGGCGCAGGTCGGCCGAACGCCCGACCACCGCACCGCGCAACCGCACCGACTCCCCCAGGTACGCGTTGTCGTGCACAACGGTGCGTTCGAGTTCGCAGTCGCTCCGGACGCGGACCCCGGTGCCCAGCACCGCGTACTCCCCCACGTGCACGCCGGCATCGATGTTGCAGTTGTCGCCGACCACGGCCGGACCTGTGAGTCGCGCCTGTGGATGGATCTCTGCCCCCTCGCCGACCCACACGCCGGGAGCGACTTCGAACCCGTGGATATCCACTTCGACCTTGCCGTCGAGGATGTCCTTGTGCGCCCGCACATAGGACTCGAGGGTGCCGACGTCCTCCCAGTAGCCCTCCGCCACCGACCCGACCACGCGCTCGCCGTCGGCCAGGAGCTGGGGGAAGACCTCACCCGAGAAGTCCACCGGAACATCGGGGGCGATCCAATCGAACACCCTCGGCTCCAGAACGTAGATGCCTGAGTTGATGGTGTCGGAGAACACCTGTCCCCAGGTGGGCTTCTCCAGGAATCGTTCGATCCCGCCCTGCTCGTCGGTGATCACAATTCCGTACTCGAGAGGATTCTCCACCCGAACCAGGCCGATGGTGGCCAGGGCCTCGGCCTTTCTGTGTGCCTCCATGACGGCACCGAGGTCGACGTCGGTCAGAACGTCGCCGGAGATAACCAGGAACGTCTCGTCGAGCACGTCCATGGCATTGCGCACCGACCCCGCGGTGCCGAGCGGTGTCTCCTCGGTCGCATAGACCATCTGCACACCGAACTCGGAGCCGTCGCCGAAGTAGGTCCGGATCGTGTTGGCCATGAAGGCCACGGTGACCACGATCTCCTCGACCCCGTGCCTCACCAGCAGGTCAACTATGTGCTCCATCATCGGCCGGTTGGCCAGCGGCATCATCGGTTTCGGTGCGTTAGAGGTGAGGGGACGGAGGCGGGTGCCCTCTCCCCCGGCCATGATCACAGCTTTCATGAGGCGTCCTCGGGTCGTGGGGTTGGTGTCTGGAGGAGGTCGTGATCGACTTCCGCGGCCAGGTCCGCCTCGTGGGCGAGCCTGCCCTCGCGCAGGGCGACAGGTCCCTCCTTCAGGTATCCGAAGAAGGCGATGTAGCCGAAGACCAAGCCGGGGATGCCGGTGACCCAGGCGCCGACGGTGAACAGCTCACGCAAGCCATCGGCGAGGGACTGGTCGCTGGCAATGAGAAACAGTGGGAATGCGAACATCTGGAAGAAGGTGCCCGTCTTGCCGATGAACGTGACATCCATCCTGCGGGCGCCCATGGCGGTGATGGCCACCACATAGATCGACAGCAGGATCTCCCTGGCGAGCACGAAAAGGCCGAACCAGAGGAACGCAGTTGTCGCTGTCGTGGTTCCGCCCGGCGGATCAACCCCTGCAACCCAGATGATCGATCCGACGCCCACGATCATCAGCAGTCGGTCGACCGTGGGATCGAACATCTTGCCGAAGTTGGACACCTGGCCGAAACGCCGCGCCACATAGCCGTCCACCCAGTCCGTGGCGCCCAGGATGCCGAGCAGCACGGCTGCCTGCCAGCGTTTGTCCTCTGAGAACAGAAGCCACAGGTAGAGCGGAATGCACAGCAGTCGGGCCAGCGTGATCGCATTGGGTGCGGTGAGCAGGCGGTCTTCCCCCTCGGGTATCAGCTCGCCTGCGAGGCCCCGGCGAGTCCTCCCGCCGGCGCCCGCCGCGGGGGTCGCGGGGTTGTCGGGCACGGCTCCACCATAGGTCGTCACTACGCCTTCCGGCGCCGGGCGCGGTGCATAGTCTGGCGCCATGAACGACCCCGACACTCCCCCGACCGCGGATCCCTCGGTGTTCACCCGGATCATCAACGGCGAATTGCCGGGACGGTTCGTCTGGAGGGATGACGACGTGGTGGCGATGCTCACCATCGGACCCATTCGCCCGGGCCACACGATGGTTGTGCCGGTGGCCCAGGTCGACCATTGGCTCGACGTGCCGGCGGACACCTGGCAACGAATGGCCGAGGTCCAGATGGCTGTCGGCTCCGCCCTGCAGGAGGTGTTCTCACCCCGGCGGATCGGGTCCATGATCCTGGGCATGGAGGTACCCCACTGCCACGTACACCTCGTTCCGATCGATCATGAGAGCGACCTGAGCTTCGCCAACGTCGATCCGGACCCCGACCCCGCTGCGCTGGACGAGGCCGCGGAGTCGATCCGGGCGGCGCTACGCGCCGCTGGCCATGAGGACCACGTCCCGAATTGAGATCGGCGGAGCCCTAGACCTGGATCTCGTCGGTGAGATGCTCGCCCTTGTTGCGCACGTTGTTTACTTCACGGGACACCGGGTGGAAGGTGATCAGCTCCGGGGGCGCAGGCACCAGGAACTTGCCGAGCTCCGCGGCATCGGTATCCGGATCCAGCCACTCCGCCCATGCCGAGGCAGGGAGAATGACCGGCATCCGGTGGTGCAGCTCGGACATCTTCTCGTTCGGCGACCCGGTGATGATCGTCGTCGAGCGGACAGTCACCTCGTCGCCCTCGTTCTCGGGCTCGCCGCTGCCGTTCGGCTCACCCTTGGCGTCGCCCGCCACATCGGCATCGGTGGGCAGTTTGCCGTGCCACTCCTCCCAGAGCCCGGCGAAGGCATACGGCTCGCCGTCGGAGCGGTGGATGTACCAGGGCTGCTTGGCGGTGGCGCCCTCGGGTTTGTTCCATTCGTAGAAACCGTCGACGGGAAGGATGCACCGACGCCGCTTGAACGCCGCCCGGAATGACGGCTTCTCGGCCACGGACTCGGCCCGGGCATTGATGAGCCGATTGCCGATCTTGAGGTCCTTCGCCCACCTCGGCACCAGACCCCAGTGGAAGGTGTCGAGACGGCGGCTGGAACCGTCGGCGTATACGACGAACACATCTGTGGTGGGAGCGGTGTTGAAGTTGGGCTCGTGCTCGAGCGCCTGCTCCGACACCTCATCGACATCGAAGTACTTGGCGATGTCCTCGGCGCCCGAGGACGAGACGAATCGTCCACACATGACCCTGACGATAGGTGCTCGTAGCTCCGGTGGGGGCACGTCGTCACGCGGCGCGGGCATCGACCGGTTCGCGACGCGGGCACCGGTACCATTCGGATCGCCCATGAACGCCACTGCCGTTGCGCCGGTCGTGTCGGTGATCACACCCACCTACGACGAGGCCGAGAACATACCCGTGCTAATCGAGCGCGTCCATGCCGCGCTCGCTGACATTCCCCACGAGATCATCGTGGCCGACGACAACTCCCCGGACGGGACGTGGCGCGTCGCAGATGAGTTGGCCGCGCACGACGACTCCTTGGTGGTGGTGCGTAGATTCCACGATCACGGCCTTTCGGCAGCCGTGCTGGACGGGATGTCGGTGGCACGCGGTTCCTACCTCGCCGTGATCGACGCCGACCTCCAGCACGATGCCTCCGTGCTGCCAGTGATGTTGGAGCTGCTCAGATCCGACAGCGCCGATGTGGTGGTGGGCTCACGGGAGACCGAGGGGGGCGGATACGGCGAGTGGAGCAAGCGACGTCGTCTTGTGAGTTGGGTGGCAGCCGGGATGGCAAAGGTCTTCCTGCGGGTACCCACCGACGACCCCATGAGCGGCTTCTTCATCCTCACGCGCGAGGCCTACGAGGACACGGCTCCCCAGATCAACCCCAAGGGCTTCAAGGTGTTGCTCGAGTTCATCGGGCGTAACCGTTCGCTGCGAGTCTCCGAGGTGGGCTACGAGTTCTCCAACAGGGTCCACGGCCAAACGAAGCTCAGCCGAAGTGTGATCCGTTCGTACCTGTTGGCCGTTGCCGAACTGCGCCTGGGACGTCAGGTCGACCCCGTCTTCCTTCTCTACCTGATGGTCGGGATCTTCGGCGTCCTGGTCAACTCGTTGCTGTTCACGTTGTTCGAGGCACTCGGGGCCCCCCAGGTGACCACCGGACTCAACGAGGCACTGGACCCCATCTACTCCTCGTTCGTGTTCAGTGTCGCGCTCACCACGGTTCTGTTGTTCGTCATCAACAACGAGTTCACCTTCTGGGAGCAGCGATACCGGAGCTGGTCCATGTTCCCGGCGTTCCTTCTGTACGCAGTGATGATGCTGGTGGGCACCCTCGTGCACGTGGCGACGTTCTCGTGGCTGCAGGAGACGGGTTCCTTTCGACGTGCTGGGCGAGGACGTCGCCCGAGTGGTCCACAACCTGATCGGAGCCAGTGTCGCGCTGATCGTCAACTGGTACCTGAACACGACGTTCGTGTGGAGACGGCACCTGGCCTGACACGCCCTGGCAGCCGCCAGGGGGCGGGTGTGAGGGCACGGCACCGCACTGGCGCTACGAGAGGTTGTCGAGAGTAGCCCGGAGGTCGCCGATCCGCGCCTCGGCCATGTCGAACAGGGGCTGGATCCTGGCCATCACCGACCGGACCTCCCGGAGGTCGATCACCTGCGAACCGTCGCCGGTGCCCCCCACATCGTCTCCGAGTGCGTCGTCCAGGAGCTCCAGGGCGTCCTCGACCCGCGCCAGGGCAACGAGGGTCTCGATCGGGCCCACCGTCCTCGCGAGCTCTTCCGCTCGCTGCGAAACCACATCCAGTGCCATGCATCCATGGTGTGTCGAGCCTGGAACCCCTGTGCAATGGGCACTGGTTCCCGACCCGACGCCGTCGTCGGCGTCGTCGGCGAATTATCTCAACTCGACGGTGCGTGACTCCGATCACTTCATGGTGAAGGCGATTCAGGACCACAACGACATAGGCAGGGAGCTCCTCGGGTCATTCACCGACGACTTCCCGTACCTGTTGGTGCTGCTGGACGCCGAACTCAGGATCGAGTGGGCCAGCCCGTCGTCGGAGGATGTCATCGGGCACAGCTTCGAAGACCTCGAAGGCGTGAACATCCTGGACATCCTTCACCCGGACGACATCGGTCAGATCGCTCCCATGGTGCTGGGCATGATCGACTCCGCGGAGGACACCATCTCCACCCGGGCAGCCGCCTCCATGGCCGAGGTTCCGGTACGTGTTCGCTCGGCGGACGGCACCTGGATTCCCGTGAGCGCGTCGGGTCGGGTGATCGACGAGGGCGGCCGACTCATGGCCGTGGTGCGCCCGGCAGCCGAACGCCACAGCCTCGGAGACGTCCTCGACCGCCTCGCGGGCAGCGCTGAGCTGCCCGGGATCCTGGAGTCGGTCATCGACCTGCTCACGGTGCAGTTCGGTCTCGACGAGCGCGGCGCTACTACACGATTTCGACGGGCATCTCGCCGTCGTGGGCGACGAGAGCGCCATGCCGGAGAACAGCGACGGTGTTCTCGAGCGCCTGCGTCTCACCGGACCGTCGACAGCCATCGAGTTCACAGAGGACCACTGGATGGTGCCGGTGCTCTCACAGACACAGGAGTCGCTGTTCGGCACTTTCGTGTTCCGCAGCCCGCGGTCCGGTGGACCGACACCATGGGACGCCGGCATCCTGCACCGAACTGCCGGCTTGGCGACTCTGGCCTTCACCAAGGCAGAAGACACGAGACTCCTCGAACGTGCCGCCTCCACCGATTACCTCACAGGAGTCCTCAACCGCCGTGCCTTCGAGTCATCCCTGGCCCAGATGGCGTTGCGGAGCGACGCGTTCCCCGTAACCGTCTTCTTCCTGGACGTGGACAAGTTCAAGCCTGTCAACGACGAATACGGCCATGCGGTCGGCGACGAGACACTCGTCGAGATCGCCCGCCGTCTCGACCAGGCAACACGGTCGGTCGATCTGATCGGACGCCTCGGCGGCGACGAGTTCGCCATCTGTGCGACGAACCTGCCTCCGGAACACATCGAGACGGCCCGCCGACGCATCGATGCCGCATTCGAGGCTCCGATCGTCACCACCGCCGCCACTTTCGATCTGGCCCTCAGCATCGGGTCCGCCACGGCCTACACCGAGGACGACCTGGTCAACGCCATCGACAACGCCGACGCCGACATGTACCGGCACAAGGTTGCCCGCCGCAGCGACGTCGGGCGCTGAACCGCAGCCACACCGCCCGCCGGGCTGGGTGGCATTGCCCAAGACTGAACGCCGGAGCATTTGTACTCTGCGAGGTATGGGCCGGCGTCCTCAACCCGCCGGCTCTCGAGGGTCCGCTGGCCGGTGGACCGGCGGGCCCTCGCTTACCCGGGGCGCTCGGGTGTGTCGCCCGGAGCGCCATGGCATCAGGGGCCGACCCACGCGAGGTCGTTGTCGGACGGAGGCCCGGATCAGATTCTCGTCGGCTCGGGCACGGCGCGATGACTACCTAATCACGACCCGGCCCTCAGACTGGGAAGTTCCGCATTATGGGTCGCGTTTCCGCCGCGAAATACTCTTGGGGCGAAGCACAGTCACGTCCGAATTCCGAGAGACCCAGCGAAACATGGCTCCCGAATACCCAACCGACGAGCAGGGCGAAGAAGTCCCCGCACAAAGACCGGCCGGCCGACGCGGATGTCCCTGCGGTGAACGCAGGGGCCGGCGACAGCGGCCGTATGCGAACGGCCAACGAGATCGTGTCACTCCGCTACGACCTGCTGCCCGCATCACCCAGGTCGAGATCAGCGTCCAAGCGACGAAGCGGGCGACATGAACGAGCGTGACCAGGTGTTGGGACTGATAATGGTGGGCTTGGTGGCGCCCCTGGGCGTCCTCTTGACCGCCGGCACCTGGTTCATGTTCGACAGAGGGGCCCCCGAACGAGCGACCGCGACCACCACCACCACCACCACGATGCTTCCTCGTCTCGCCGAGGCCGGCGCGGCGACACCCGGTGGACTCGACGGCCCTGCGGGCCCAGACAACGCCTACCTGCCGGCGGACCCCGATCGAATCACCGGGTCGGCGGACAACCAACTGTTCGGGCCGGTTGACAGCCCCCCGACGACCTCGGCCCCGCAGCGGGTCGACAGACGGATCAGCCAGGTCGCCTGGGCCTGGCCGGGCAAGGTCTCGGTTAGCGAGGTCCCGCCCCCGGGGTGGGCCACCATGCCCAGGATCGGGACCTGGCAGCAACCGGAGATGGCCTACAGCGCCACTGCGCACCAACGGATCGCGGCGTTGCCGAGGGAGGGCTACGCACTCACCGGACGCGTCAAGACACCCCGGGGTGGGAGTTCGACAGCCCGTCACCGGACGGCTCGCCCTTCAGCATGCTCGTCACCGAGCGGCGCGGCTACTGGGCCGAGGTGCTGATCCCGGTGCGCCCCAACGGCACCCGCGGCTACGTCGACACCAGGAAGCTGCTTCTGACCAGGCAGGAGAACATCATCGAGGTCGACCTCAGCGACCGCAGGCTGGTCGCGTGGCGCGGGACCCGCAAGATCATCGAGGCGCCGGTCACCATCGGCAGCGCATCGCGCAGCACCCCCACCGGCCGCTTCTACGTCACCGACCGCCGCAACTCCACCCCTGGCCCGTCGTACGGATCACACATCCTCGGCCTGAACGGCTACAGCGAGAAGCTTGACTACTTCAACGACGGCGTACCAGTCATCGCGCTGCACGGAACCGACAGACCAGACCTGATAGGCCAGGCCGCCTCCAACGGCTGTGTCCGCATGCCCAACGAAGTCGTAAAGATCCTGTACGACTCGCTGCCGGTCGGCACCATGGTCGAGATAAGGGCCTAGAACTGTCGGTGAGCCCGACCCCTGGCAAAGCCCACTGCTGCCTGTCAGGCATGTCGACGGCGCAGACCGGGGCGACACGCCGAGATATCCCGACCCCGGTGCCGGTCTGGTCCTCTCCCTCCCGGTCGCTGACGGCCCGGCAGTTTCATCCGGCGGGCTGTCGCCGTTATGCCCTCGTGAATGAGTCGTGAACACGGACCGCCGGGGCGATAGGAACAACCTTCGCGTGGGTTGCTTCGCCTATGGGTCCGCCACCCGGTGGGTCGGTACGTTTCAGCCCTTGGGTTGGCGGGCATCAGCCGCTGGTTGGCGATGTCCCGCCGGTCCCCGCGCCGGCGGGACATCGACGTTCTGACGACCTGCTCGGCTGATGTGCATCGGACTGGACCGAGGGTCCCTTTCACGCTGAGCCGGACGTTGGTGTTGCGAGCACCGGTGGACGGCGACGTTGACGGTTTCCCGTGTGCTAACAGAGAGTGTCATGTACCTTGATTGCAGTACACGACATTCAATCCTTGGGGGGACAACATGAACAGCAAAGTGAAACGGCACGTCCGAAAGGCCATGGCAGGTGGGCTTGCCGCAGCGGCAGCGGTTGTCGGGTTGGGGGCCGTGTCGATGTCACCGGCCTCGGCGGACCCGCCGGGGGCGAACGGTACGGTCAAGATCGACGGTGTGGAGTTCGACACCGCGCCAGACAACGAACCGCATGTGGGTTGCGGATTCGAGGTCGACTTCTACGGCTTCGACGAAGGGGCCTTCAACGCGGGCGTGGCGTTCGCTGTGCAACCGCCTACAGGGCCATTCACCACGATTCTCACCGACTCTGTTTTCATCGGCGAGGATGCTGCCGGTGGTGGAACCGACCTGGATGCAGAGCGCGAATACGACCTCAGCTTCGCGCTGGCCGGCTATACGCCACACCCACAGCAGGGCTACCACGTGAAGCTCACGGTGTCGGCACCCGGCGTCGACGGCAAGATAGCGACCAAGCACAAGGTCTTCTGGGTCGGGCCCTGCGAAGCACCGCCGTCCTGAGCGTCAACTGAACAAACTCCGGAACGGCCGGCCATCGCGTTCGATGGTCGGCCGTTCCCGCGTCAATTCGTGGTTTGGATGACGGGAAGGCGTGGCGCAGATCCTGGACCCGACGCCAGCACCTCTCCTGCCCGCTCCTATTCCTCCGGGGGCGGGTCGGTTGCGTTGCCGTACCCCGACCGTGTGGTTCGAGGGTCTCCCCCCGCCGAGCCACTGACGATCCACCGACTCTCAAGGACAGCGGGACGTCGCCGTTCTGGGGTCCTCGTTCCCAAGGCTCTGCATCTGCTGGAGGTGCCCACAGCGGCATAGGTCGCCGGTCGGCGGTGGGGAGTTTTCGCGCAACGGTTCGCCCCGCCGTCGGCCGTCGAAGCCACACCGGTCGGGTCCGACTTCAGCCCGACCGGTGCGACCCTGCTGGCCGAGGGACCTTTCGCCTTCGGTCGGAAGTCGGTGTTGGGAACACCGGCGGACGACTCCGGCCCGCTCCTGGAAACGGGGGCGGGCCGTCGTCGTGTTTACTGCTCGAGCACCGTCGGCCGTGTCCGGCGTGGCAGCTGTGCGCGCCGGGATGAACTGAGCGTCAGACGGCGAAATCTATTCGGAGAAAGGTATCCTCGCCCGGATTGATAGGACGTTGGATGAAGAACGCCGAGTCTGGCGCACTAGGAACGCCCGATTCAATGCGAATCTCCTCGGCGAAGTTGGGATCGGCACTCAGCCAGTCGTTGATGCCCAACACAGCTCCGGGCACCCACTCCCGGTAGGAAACCAAACCATTTCCTTGAACATTGTCGATCCACAAGAACTGTCCGCCACTTGCGTCTTGGACGGTCAACTGCTCCGCAGGCAGATCTACGACAACAGTTGCGAGCTCGTGAGAGGTGGATTGGAAGCTTCCGAAAGCCGTGGCGTCGAAATTGAGGGGAAACTGGCTCGTCTCGACCATGTCCCCCGCAGAGGCAACCCCATCAGCATTGGTGTCGACGAGCTTGGAGATGAGCACGTCGGTACCGGTCGGGTCGTACCCGTCGATTCCATCGAGGTTGGAATAGGCGACAGCGAGCATCAATGCCTCACAGTCCGACAGAGAGGTCGCACCCGTAGACGCAGTAGTGGTTCCGGCGGGACAGTCGGTCGCTGCGATGGCGCCGATGCTGTCGACGTAGGTGCCAATGGGTGCGATGAGGCACTCGATGGCACCGGAGTTGGGTTGGAACCTGCCCAACGGGCAGAGCGTCGCCGAGGTGGCACCGGTGACGTCCACGAACGTGCCCGGCAGCGCCAGCTTGCATGATGTCTGGCCTTCTTCGTCCTGGTACCTTCCAAGGTCGCAATCGGTGGCTTCGGTTGCGCCATCGGTGTCGACGAAGGTGCCTACGGGTGCCGGGGTGCACGGAGCCTCACCGGTGGCCGAGAAGGTACCCGCGAGACACATCTCGGGTTCCGGTGGAGGTGGCGGCTCGACGCAACCAGCGGCCAGTAGCGCCCCGACAATGACCAACGAAAACAGCACAGACCTTCGCATCTTCCACCCTCCAAGGTTCCCCCGACACCGACTTCTGTGCCGCGAACACCAGATAGTAGTGAAATGGGGTGAGGCGATGCACGGCTCCCAAAGTCGGCGGGATGTCGCCGTTGTGCGGTCGGGTGGGTTCGGTCGGTTGTCAGGAATGTGAAGGAACCCTCGTGATCCACGTCATTGCCGGTCAGCGTCGTTATAGGGTCGGCGACAACCGCCAAGACCCAGGAGATACGAAATGCTCATGATGACGACGTATCGAATCAAGCCGTTCATGACTAAGGACGAGACCAAGGAACTAATGGAGGCATTCGCTGAGTTCGGCGCCACCGAGGGCACGATTTCCCACTACCAGTTCGCCGACGGTGGCGGCGGGGTGGTCATTGGAGACTTCGAGAGTGCTGCCGTCGGGTACCGCAACATTCTCAACTACACGCAGTGGGTGCAGTACGAGAGTGTGAACGTTGTCGAGATGGATGAGGCGCTACCGCTCATCCTCGATGCGCTGTCCTAGCAACCCGAGCCGACCGGAGTTCTACCCTTGACCTGACGGGGGCGAAGCTCCCGCAACCGCAGACGGCCCGCCGGCCTCCATCCGGCGGGCTGTCGCCGTTGTGGCGGCAGGCCACCTCGGAAAGTAGGCCACCAAGTAGGTCACCCAACCCGAAAACGGGACCGGCCCCGAGCACTGCTCGGAGCCGGGCTCCCTTGTGGTTACTGGGCTTTCGCCTAGTCGGGCTGGGGAGATTCGAACTCCCGACCTCTTGACCCCCAGTCGAGATCCGGCCGTTTCGGCGGGTCCGGCTGGTGGTCGCCTGTCCCGCGATCCCCTTGTCCTGGCGGATTGTCTGTCCGACGGGTGGTGTCCACTCCACCTGGTCGTGAGCGGTCTGCATACATTCTGCATACATCCAACATCTTCGATTCGTGGTGCTCGCCGGGCGCTCATGCACCAGTTGCACCGATCGTCTCGGCCAGGAGCGCCCGCACACGCGTCCGTCGCTGCGCCGCTGCGTCAGGTTGGAGGTCGCCGGTCAGGGATGCGAGCGAACGGCCCTTCGGTCCCAGCTCCCGCCACAGAGCCGAACGGAGTTCCTGGAGCGCAGTGTCGCTATCGAACATCTCGGGCGTCACGCCGTCAGCGGCGGCGATCTCGAGGCAGCGCCAGAGGTCCTCGGCATCGCGGTCCTCGTGCCGCACCGATCGCGCACCTGCTTTGAGGGCGAGCGTCCCGATCGCGTCAGGAAGGACGATGTCGGCGACCAGCATCGCGCCGCCGGTCATGTGCAACTCAGCCTCGACCGTGACCCCGGGGCGCCGGAAGGCCTCCGCAAGGCCGGGCACCTCGGTCGTTACGACGTCGCCGACCCGCACCGTGTCGCGGAACGCGATGTGTACGCCGGCACGAGGAGATCGACCGCAGCGACGCCTCCGCCATCGATGGGCCGCTCCCATCGGTTGCCGAACGTCTTGGTGTACCCGAGCGCCTCGATCGATTCCACCAGATCCGACTCGCGTAGGACGTGTGGCAGCACGCCGAAGTCCGCATCTGCGGTGCCGCGTAGCGGCAGGTCGAGCCGCAGTCGCTGTACGTGCAGCATCACGGTCATGCCACCGATCAGCCGGTACTCGGCGGCCGTACCGGCTTCCGCCATCGCCCGGCTCACGTCGCTGACTGCGGTGAACCCACCGTCCATCGCGCTCGACAAGCTCCCGAGCACGATCCGGCGACCGGTCACCTCGTCGCACCGATGGAACGCTCGATGATCGCCTGTCTGAGTCGCTCCGCTGCCTCGGAGCGGTCCTCGCCCCCCAGGTCGAGCAGGTCCCACCACTGCTGAACCGGGTCCACCAAGGGGATGCCGCTCACCTCGTTCGGCCATCCCGGAGCGGGCGACAGCAAGGATGCATCGTTCGTCGGATGCACGATGACGCTGGCATCGCTGCGACCCTCGGCCGGCACGAGTCCGGCGCTCTGGAGGTCCAGGTCTGTGTCCGAGTAGACCACGGTAAGCGTCGGGTGCCGCCAAGGCACGAGAAGGTCCGTAGCCAGATCGGCGGAGAACCCAACACGCGCCCCTTCGACCGTCGCGTGGCGTGCCACGCGACGTGCCTGGTCGAGCTGCGGCCGCGTGCTGAACCAGAACGTCTCCGGGCCGGCGAGGCCCGGTCGCGCTCGCGACTCGTAGAGATCCAGTAGCCGATCCGCCCGACCGACGAACCCCAGGCTCGTCGCATCGACGGCCTTCTGCTCAGCGAGGTAGCTCAGAACCTGCGATGCCCGAGGCTGTGTAAGCCCGACCACCGCAGCGATCGCCACCCCGGTCATGGGGGCATCGGTGGCGATCAGCACGCGGACGATGCTCGCTGTTCCCCACCCCACTTTCGGGAACGACTCGCTGGAGTCGCCGAACGGATCATCCAAGCAGCCTATAAGTGTTCTGGTGCAGATGGGTCGAACACTTATACCGGATGGGGTCAGAGTCGAACCGTTTCCCGACGGATGTGATCGTCGCGCTCCTTGAGCCCACCGACCGACACCACGTCGACCGAGACTCCGAGCAGCTGCTGGAGCGCTTCCTGGAGATCCATGAGGTCGAACAGCGAACTGCCCGGCTCGAACTGGACCAGGAAGTCGATGTCGCTCTCAGGGGTGTCGTCGCCCCTTGCGACAGAGCCGAACAACGCAACAGTCAGACCACGGTGCTGCCGCACGAGATCGTTGATCTCGTGCCGTTTCGATTCGACGATCGCTCGGTACGGTCCCACGCCGTCAGCCTACCGTTGGACCCTCGTCAGACCCGCCGCCGTTGACCCTCTGTTACGCACGCAGGACCGCACGATCCACCGAACGACGACATGCAGAGATGTCGGTTGAATCCAGCCTCGGTCGATCCGGCCGGGACTGGATCACCCGCATAACCGGCGTTGTGGGGCAGGTAGAAACGCAGTGTCATACAAGGTATCATTCTTGTATGACAATGCTCAGCTTTCGGGTCGATGACCGTGAGGCCAACGAAGTCCAACAATGGGCGCAGGCGCTCGGCATCGACCGCTCCGAACTGTTGCGTGAAGCGCTCCGTCACCACCTCAACCGGTTGGAGTCGGAGGGTGACGCAGATCGTTGGACGGCCACACCGCTCGACCAGGGAGAGCAAGTACTGAGCGAGATCGCCGACTGGGTCCCAGCCGAGGATTGGTCTGACTGGGCTGTCGATGCAGCGCGGTGAGATCTGGTTCGCTTCAACGCCCGGCGGCGACCGGCCAGTTCTGGTGCTGACTCGCGACCCCGTCGCAGATCGGATCGGCTCAGTAGTGGTCGCCGCTCTGACCCGAACGCGTCGCGGGCTCGTTTCTGAACTGGGGCTCACGGAGGCTGACGGCGTTCCGACCGAGAGCGTGGTCAACTTCGACAATCTCCACACGATTCCCCGGGAGACGTTCCGCCGGAGGGTGGGAATACTGTCGCCGGAGCGCATGGCAGAGGCTTGCCGAACCCTCCAAGCAGCGACCGGGTGCTAACCGGCGATAGGTGACGGTCACCTACATCTCGCTGGGACAAGATCTGTGATGGGCAAAAGCGAGAAGCAGCAACACGTCGAGCAGATGGACCGCCTTGCGAACATCGTCGCATCGGTCCTGTCCGGATCAGATGCCGACCTCTCCAACTGGACCGACGAGGCGGTTCGAATCGACGCTCACCAAGCCGTCTACGGGCTCGCGAAGCTCGCCGCTGCTTCGGTTGAGCGACAGGCGGCGAGCACCGGCGCTGCGCCTGTGGAGGAGCTGGTGGCGAGCTTCGTCGCAGCGTTCGGGCACGACCCCACCATCCGTTGAGGGGATGCGCTGCGTCACCAGGGTGCCCGCTCTGCCACGCTCGTGAACGTCACGGTCCCGGCGATAGGGGACGGTGCAGCGCTTTAGCCGGTCGGCATAACGCAAGCCCTCGGCGGTTAGTTGGCGAAGCTAGGCAGAAAGGACGTCGAGGCCGGCCGAGCCGGCCGAGAACGTCGCAGCGACCAGTAGCATGACGAGGACGATGCGGCGCGCCTTTCGCCGCGACAGGCCCGTGCCATGCCTCGACGAAGCCGTGGTGTCGGTGCAAGAGAACGACAAGCCCGACCGCCGTAACGATGCCGAAACCCATCGGGGCGACGACGAGGGCGAGTAACAGTGGTGAGTAGGCGAGGATCGCACGGCGCTTTGTGCTCATCCGTGGCCAGGTGCGGTCGAGGCGCTCGACCACCGATGCCGTCGTCATCCCGTAGAGCGGAAACAGGCCTGCGACAAGCAACACCGCAAGCCAACTCGGGCGAAGAATCGAGAAGTCCGTGTTGTCGGGATTGAGGGCGTCGAGCGGCGCGAGACCTAACAGCGCGAGCGCCGTAGACCAATCCGCCGAGCCACGGGCGAGAAGGTAGCCAGCTCCGCAAGAGCACGTACCCGACACCGCCGATCGCCCCGAAGAAGATTCCGTTGAAGACGACGAACCCAACGGATCCGCCGAGGGTGATCTCACCGACGGTCTCGTGAGCTTCCGTGACGAGTCCCTGGGCGGAGTCACCCGAGGTCGCCGCGAGAACCCGCATCATGAGGCGCCCGCCGAGTCCAGCGACCAGCACGCCAGCGATGATCCCCCCGACGATCCCGACCACTGCGGCGCGGACGGTGCGCTCCGCCACTTCCAGCGACTCGTCCGACACGACCAGCAGTGGTTGTCGATCCGACGGCTTGCGACCCCACGCCGCGATCATCCACACCGCGAGACCGAGCCCACCAACACAGACAACCGACAACACAACGGTCCTCACCACGTCTGAACCCTAAACCCCCACCTCGGCCACCAACGGCCGAACGGGCGATGCAAAGTCGACGCGGACAGCGCCAACGAGGCGCGACGGCGAGCAAACAGCGCCCCGACGCGCAATACCGCTCACACCGATCTGCCGATCTGAGCGGGTAGCCCCGAAGTGATTTTACACGGGTGCACTCGCGATGTGGCTCGCCGACGGGCCGGTCAGTTCGTCTCGGGTGACCCGGCGCGCCATCCGACCTCGTACGCAGCCGCTTCGGCGAGTTCGCCGACGTAGCGACCCACGCCGAGCTCGACGTCGAGCGCCGCGGCGCGGAAGGCGCTCCAGCGCTCGTCGTCGATGTCGATGCGCAGGAACCGCTGCCGAGGCTGCGGATCATCCTCGCCCGGTGAACGGCGACGACGCGTCGACGGCCGACCCGACACCTCGTCTGCAGCGAGCGCATCGAGTTCGATGCGGATCAGGTCGCCGATCCACCACACCAGCCACAACCGCCGACGGACCGCCTCACGCTTCACCGTCGCCCACGCCTCGTCGGATCGACCTCGATCCGCACCGGTCGACCCCGACGCGACCCATCCGACGCTCGCCGCGAGCCGCTCCGACCGGCGCCGCTCACGCTCGGCCCGCTGCTCGAGCGCCACGGACCTTCTGCTCCATCTGAAACCGCTCGCGACGTAGCCACGCCTGCTCCTCGTAGAGCGCGTGACGCTGCTCGAACAGCTCCTTGAACCGGGCGAGCTTCGCCCGCTCCTCCTCGCACCCGATCCTCCACACCGGCGATCAGCTGCTCCTCGGTCGCGATCGACTCATCGAGGCGCTCGCTCGACCAGCCCGACCCATCGGAATCGCCCGGAGCCCCCGCCGGCGGCTCGTGATCATCGGGACTGCCAGCTCACGACTCACCCCCGATCCGCAGCTGCACACGCTTCCACCCGCTGCTTCCGCTTGTTCCGCCTGCGGAACAAGCCAGTCTGTGCCCACCCCTGACCACGCCAGGAACGACGACTCGACCGCACACGAACACCGAGCGACACGACCGCACGGACCACCGAGGGCGCAGCGACGCGCAGCTCGATCGACGGCGCAGGACCGCTCAGCGCTCAGCACGGCGACTCGGTTGCACTCGGAGGCCGACGGCTGCGGCCGGCGTGCCGCCCAGGAGCTCCTCGAGCGCCGAACGAGGCACCACCAGCCGCCGACCCAGCCGCAGCGCCCGCAGCTCACCCCTGCCGCACGCACTCATACGCCGACGAGCGCGAGATGCCGAGCATCTGCGCCGCCTCCTCCACCGTCACCGTCCACCGATCCATCACGACCTCCCAGGTCCGACACGCACCGGCGAACATCACCGGTACCCCTCCTATGCGCGCGAAGCCGGCGACGGCGCGGAAGAAGCCCGAGAGAATCTGCCGATCGGCAGCAACGACAGGCTGACCACACCTGAACCGACCCTGACCACGAGCGACTGGTCAGCCCTGACCATCTCGACCGCACCCTCGACCGGTGTCTCGACCGCACCGCCGTTCACCGGTCAACAGCGCCGAATTCGGCAACGTTCACCGGTCAACACCGACGTGGTCACCGGTCAACGCCGGAGTTGACCGGATGCGGTCAACTCCCACGGCCCGCGACGATGCCGAAGCGTCGACTCGTCGCGCGACTACGCCTCGGTGCCCTGGGGCGCCGCGAACATCGAGTCGATGAGCTCGCCGGCCCGAGCGATGCTGCTCGTCGACCACGTGGGTGTAGGTCCCGAGGGTGATCTCGACATCGGAGTGGCCCAGGCGCTCCTGCATCACCTTGTCATCGCCGACAACCACCCTGCCGACCGACTGCGCCGTGTGACGGAGCCCCTTCGGCGTGATGGCCGGGACCCCTGTCGATGCGGTCAGCTCGCGCATCAGCCGGCTGAAGTTGTTCGGATCGATCCACCCGCCGAGCTGCGTCGTGAACACCAGTCCGGAGTGCCTCCCACGCCGAGCCAGCCTCCTCGGCCTCGGCCGTCTGGAGCTTCCGGTGGAGTTCGAGCAGACCCGCGGTCGCCCGGCCGATCGGTATGACGCGCCGGCTCGCCTCGGTCTTGAGCTGCTTCAGCACCGGTCGACCTCGTTCGACCGCCAGCTGCTGCACCACGGCGATCTCGGCCGCGTCGAGGTCGACGTCTTCCCAGCGGAGGCCCAGGAGCTCTCCGCGTCGGACACCCGTCACCAGCGCCAGGTGGAACGCCGCGTACAGCCGGTGACCAGCAATGCCGTCGAGGAACTGCTGCGCCTCGACGAGCGACCAGCCGAGCTTGCGGTGCGTGCGGGATCGCTTCGGTGGCTGGGTGAGCGACACGGGGTTGCGCGGCACCCTGCCCCGACGGACGGCGTCCTCCATGGACATCGAGAGGATCTTGCGAACGAGTCGCGCCGACGTGGCGCTGAGGCGCGCTCGTTCGCCGTCCTCGGCGACCACCAGGGCTCGCACCCACCTGTCGACGGCTTCGGGTGTCAGATCACGGAGCCGGACTGCCCCAAGAAGGGGGACGATGTGGCCCTCGACCGCCCAGCGGTACTGGTCGTAGGTGCCGACCTCGACGCGCTCGTCCTTGGACGGCAGCCAGACCTCTCGCAGGTAGGCGCTGAGCGTCTCGTCGTCGCTGCCGACCCGTCCGTCCATGATCGCCCGTTGGTGCGCGACCGCGGCCTTCTTCGTCTCGTGGGTGCCGAGCTGGCGCACCCGTCGACGCCCTGTCGCTGCGTCGTAGCCGGCCACTCGGACCACCCAGCGGCTGCGCTGCCGTTGGATCGTCGGCTCTCCCGTCGTCACCCAGGTCATGGTCCGAACCGTACCGACGAGGTGGGACAGTGCATACCGATTGCATACATGGCCGAAATCAGGCCAATTCTCGCCCCCTCTGACGGAGGCCGAAAAGCGGCGGAACCCCTGCAGTTGCAGGGGTTCCGTACCGTCGGGCTGGGGAGATTCGAACTCCCGACCTCTTGACCCCCAGTCAAGCGCGCTAACCAAACTGCGCCACAGCCCGGGGGCGTTCATGGTAGCCGGCGGCCGCGGGCACTGATGGAACCCGGAACACACCACGCAGGCAGGCGGCAGCGGGTTCCGTCTTTCCTGATTCCGGTGACGCCGCTGGTACCCTCACAGCCCGTGGAGGCCATCAACTGCCCGCTCTGTGGAGCACACGGAGCGAACAAGCTCTGGCAGGAGGGTGACTACGAGCTGGTCCGCTGCGACAGGTGCGACCTGGTCTATGTGGGAAACCCACCTGATGAGGAACAGATTGCCCGCCTGTACTCCTTCGATGGCGGATTCCACACCCAGTTGGCCGACGACTCCGACACCTCTAGTTCGGCATCGATGGACAACGCCGCACACCGCCTCGACGTGATGGCACTCGCACAGCGACCTGCCCGGCTACTGGACGTGGGATGCGCGACAGGCAGGTTCCTGGACGCGGCCCGGTCGCGTGACTGGGACGTCGAGGGTGTTGAGCTGAACGACGACACCGCAGCGATAGCTCGTGAGCGGGGCCTCGTGGTGACCACCGGGGATCTCGGCGCTCTCGAACCGGAAGAGCCATTCGATGCCATCACGATGTGGGACGTGGTCGAACACGTCCCGGACCCTGTCGGGCTGCTGAGAGCCGCCCATGATCTGCTCCACCCCCGGGGAATCCTGTGGCTGGCCACACCCAATGTGGACGGCCTGTTCCCCAAGGCATCACTCGCCGCAGCACCGTTGGTAGGCAGGTGGCCCCATCCGGAGCCGCCATACCACCTCAGCCAGTTCTCCGAACGCACGGTGCGCGATGCTCTGACCCGCTCGGGATTCGACAGGGTGGTGGTACAACACGAGCGCATCCCGATGAACTACACATTTGGCTCCGTCGGGACAGTCCTGAAAGACCCGAAACGACTCGCCTACACCGCGGTGTTCGCTCCGCTTGCTCTGGCCGGTCCATCCCTGAACCGTGGCGACACCTTGCTCGTTGCGGCCCAGCGCAGTCAGGCCCCGCGGCTCAGAACAGCCACATGATGCCCTGAACCAGGCGCCAGCCGAGGTACAGCACGACGAACCCCGCGAGCACCCAGAAGTGCCATGGTGCACGGACTTTCTCCTCGGGATCCCGGTTCTGTCGGGGACCGGGCTCGTCCCGCCCCGGGGCGGAGGACTGCGCTACGGGCGGGGCATCGTCGGGGTCAGCCACGTGATGCCCCGAAGGACAGTCTCCGGCTGTACTCAGCGTGGACTGCGTATAGAAACGGCTGCACTGTTCGCACCATGGCATCAGAACACTCGCGCCTCAGACCGGTGGCACGCCATGGCGGCGATGGGAAAACGTGCGGTCCTTGCCGGCGGCCCGTTCCAGGCGCCGATGAACCTCCCCACGCAGGTCCGCCCACTCCACGATCCCGTCGATGACCAGTTCAGACGCAAGCCTCAACAAGTCCACGTCCTCCTCGTACAGGGCTTCCTGTTCCGCTACGAACGCCGAGCGTTCGCCCGCGTCCTCGATGGCGGCGATCTTGTTGGCAAACACCGCGTTGACCGCCGCTTCGGGTCCCATCACGGCGATCTTCGCCGACGGCAGCGCAATGGTCGCTACCGGACCGAACGTGGGCCCGCACATGGCGTACAGCCCTGCTCCATAGGCCTTGCGAACGATCACGGAGATCTTGGGGACAGTCGCCTCGGATACTGCGGTGATCATCTTGGCGCCATGGCGGATGATCCCCTCGCGTTCCACCTGTGTGCCGATCATGAAGCCGGGGACGTCGGCCAGGAACACGAGGGGGATCCCGAACGCATCGCACAGCCAGATGAACCTCGCCGCCTTGTCCGCTGAGTCGACGAACAGCACTCCCCCCTTGTGCATTGGGTTGTTGGCCACCACTCCGACCGGCCGGCCCTCGAGCAGCCCCAGCCCGCAGATCAGCTCGGGGGCGAACAGTGCCTTGATCTCGAACAGCGAATCCTCGTCCAAGAGCCCGTCGAGCACGTCGTGCATGTCGTAGCCGGCAGTCTCCTCCTCGGGCACCAAGGAATCGTCGAGAGTACGGGCAGGGGGACGGGCCTCGTAGCGCGGCGGGTCCTCCGTCCAGCGCTGCGGCAGGTAGGTCAGGTACTCACGGGCCTGCTCGATGGCGTCCTCGTCATCAACGGCGAGGTTGTCGCCGCAGCCCGAGACCGTGGCGTGCATCCGGGCTCCTCCGGTCTCCTCCAGCGTGGCCTGCTCCCCGATCACCATCTCGGCCATGCGTGGAGACCCCAGGTACATCGACGCGTTGCCCTCGACCATGACGACGATGTCGCAGAAGCTGGGTATGTAGGCGCCACCGGCGGCGGACGGGCCGAAGAGGCAACAGACCTGGGGCACCCGCCCGGAGAGCTGTATCTGGTTGTAGAAGATCCGACCCGCACCGCGCCGACCGGGGAACAGCTGGACCTGGTCGGTGATCCGGGCACCCGCCGAGTCGACCAGCCACACGACCGGCAGCTCGTCGCGCAGCGCCGTCTCGGTCAGTCGGACGATCTTCTCGACCGTGCGAGCACCCCAGGATCCGGCTTTGACCGTCGGATCGTTGGCCATGACGCACACCGGGCGCCCGTTGACCTCACCCACCCCGGTGACGACGCCATCCGCGGGTAGATCCTTCGCCATCTCGTCTGTGTAGGGGGCGTTCGCCAGCAACTGGTCCTCGACGAACGTTCCCGCGTCACACAGCAGATCTATTCGGTCACGTACGAACAGCTTGTTCTGGGCCGCCAGCTTCTCGGCGCCGCGTCGGAGATTGCCCTCGCTGGCCCGGGCGACGGCGGCCCGCAACATGTCTGCGTGGGACTCCCCCATCAACCAACGCCTACAAGATCGATGGTGAACACCAGGACTCCCTCGGGGCTGCCCTGAGCAGCGGCATCCTCGCCGTAGGCCTGTTCCGTTGGGATCACCAAGGTGCGGCGGCCGCCGACCTTCATGCCGACCAGTCCGTCGGTCCACCCCGGGATGACGGAGTCCAGGCTGAACTCGGCTGGCTCACCGCGCTCCCACGAGGAGTCGAACTCCTCTCCGTCGGTCGCCGTGACCCCCACATAGTGCGCAACGACGGTGTCTCCCGGACACACCACCTGACCATCACCGACCACGTCGTCGATCCAGATCAGCTCTGTGGTGTCCTCATCTCCCTCGGGCGCCGCCACCTCAGGGGCTCCACGCTCCTCCGCTGCCGCAAGCGCGTCCTCGTCGGTCTCGACCGTGCCGCCGGCGGCATCCTCCGATACAGAAACCAGATCCACGACGAACACAAGGGTGTCCTCGGCTGCGAGGCCGGACTCTGGCGGTGGCGGGTCACCGGCGACCACGGTGGCAGGAACGCTGAAGGCCACACGGCCACCAGTCTTCATCCCCGCCATCGCCGTACCGAACTCGGGAAATACCGATGCAAGCGGGATCATGGCCGGCTCGCCGGCATCCCAGGACGACTCGAGTTCCGACCCATCGCTCGGCTTGAAGATCGTGTAGTGGATCTCGACCGAACCGCCCTCGATGACCTCGTCGCCGCTTCCCTCGACGAGCACGACGGGCTCGTCAGCGACATCAGCTGCTACGTCGACCTCGGGTCGACCTCGCTCCTCGACTTCGGCCTGGGCGCCGTTTGTCTCCTCGGCGTCATCTGCGGAGCACTCCTCCGGCACCGCGGGGGCCCCAGTGTTCGCCTCGCCCGCAGACGCGACATCGGCCTCGGAGGACGACTTCTCGTCAGAGCTGCATGCCCCGGCTACGAGCACTGCTGACAGCAACAGTGCGGGGACCATGAGGTTTCGACGGACTCGATCAGTATTCACCCCGACATTCTGGCCGACGCTCAGCCTCGCCGCCGCACCCGCAACTTGATCGGGGTGGCTCCCAGGTCGAAGGCCTCGCGGATCGATCTCTCCAGGTAGCGCAGGTAGGACGCCGGAAGCTCCTTGTTGGTGAACAGCGTGAAGGTCGGCGGGTCGGTTGCGCCCTGCGTGGCATAAAGGACGCGACCTCCGTGGGGCGCCGGTTGCGCTTGCTGGGCCTTGCGCAGTGCGTCGTTCACCGCACGTGTGGGCACCCGGGTGCGGTAAGCATCGATCGATCCCGACAACGCCGGAAGCAGCCGCTGTACACCCTTGCCTGTCAGTGCTGAGATCTTCAGCACTGAGGGCTCTCCCAGAAAGTGGAGCTTCCGGTGCACCTGATGGTCGACCTCGGCGCGCGCCTCGGCATCCAACAGTTCCCACTTGTTGAGGACTATCAGCACCGGGCAGCCGGCACCGTCCACCCGTTCGGCCAGGCGTTGGTCCTGGTGTGTGACGCCCTCGGTGGCATCGATAACCAGGAGTGCCACATCGGCGGTATCGACCGAACGGAGGGCGCGGACCATCGAGAAGTACTCAGTGCCTTCGTCTATGCGAGACTTGCGCCGCATGCCGGCGGTGTCGACGAACCGGATCGGGCCCGCCTCGGTGTCCACCACGGTGTCCACCGAATCTCGGGTGGTGCCGGGCATGTCGTGCACCACTGCCCGGTCCTCCCCGATGAGGCGATTGAACAAGGTCGACTTGCCGACATTGGGTCGACCCACGAGCGAGACCGATACCACCGGCCCCTGCAGAGACGACTCTGCGAACGCACCGCCGTCGTCCTCGTCCACATGATCGGAATCACCCGCGACCGCGTCGAGGGCCTCGACCACGACGTCGAGGAGATCGCCGGTCCCACGACCGTGGAGGGCGGACACCGAGATCGGCTCCCCCAACCCCAACGAGAGGAGTTCCCACACAGCGGACTCGTGGGCACGGTCGTCGACCTTGTTGGCGACCACGACGACCGGCGTCGATATTCCCCGCAGCAGGCCGGCCACCCGGGAATCCTCGTCGGTCACGCCGACCGAGGCATCCAGCAGGAACATGACCACGTCCGCCTCGGCCAGCGCCGTCTCCGACTGCGCCGACACCTTGCGCTCCAGGGATGACCCGCCTGCCAGCCACCCCCCCGTGTCCACCACCGTGAAGTTGCGACCTCTCCACTCCGCTGCTGCCTCGAGCCGATCCCTCGTGACACCCGGCTTCTCCTCGACGATCGCCAGCCGGCGACCCACGATGCGGTTCAGGAGAGTCGACTTACCGACGTTGGGGCGTCCGACGATGGCCACGGTGGGCGCATCGGGATCGATACCGGTGTCCTCAGCCACGTGATTCGTCTCCGTCCAGCGCCGCTCGCAGAGATACTCCGTCGGTGGGGACCACCTCGACGGCGCGAGGCAGATCCGCCGGTGACATCCCGTCGAGGAACACTCCTCGTGACAGGCATACGTCTGGCAGCAGGTAGCGATCGGACTCCGGCTCCGCTGCGAGGACACGTACGAGGTCCTCTCCGACCAGCAGTCCCGTGACGCCGATGTTGCCACCGAAGAAGCGGTTCTCTACCGGCACCACGCGAACGTCGTCCCGGTGCAGGGTGGCAATCAGTGGTTCGAGCACCTGCGCACCGTAGGCGCCTGTGAGCACTGCCACCGGCGCATTGCGCCTCGGCTTCAGCGCCACCGGTGTCGCCGGCAGGTCGCCTGCCTCATCCCCGAGGGCGCGTGGAGCCCGGTACCCCTCCGCCGGGGCACCGTCGACCCAGTTGAAGAAGCCGGGCTGAACGCCGATGCCGTCGGTGACGGCGCCGTTGAACTCGAGCTCGAAGGCCCTGGCCATGCCGATGCCGTCCTCGTGCATGCCGAATCCCTCGTACATCTCGGGTTCGGGAAATGGGCGGCCGGCCAGCAGGTAGTACTCGTCCGCGGCGTGCACCATCGGTCGACCGATTGCCACCCGGAACATCTCCTGCGCCTCGTGCACGGCATCGAGAACGGCCACCGCCTCGTCCCGGGTGTGTGGACGCATGGCCTCCTCGGTGCTGTGGCGGCTGACTCCCAGCGGCACCACCGCCACATCGGCAAGCTCCCAGTACTCATCCAGCACCCCGGTGAGGGTCTCCACCAGCGCATCGCCGTCGTTGCGTCCTGGGCACACCACGACCTGGCCGTGTACTTCGACCCCTGCGTCCAGCAATGCTCGGAGCCAACGGAGGCTCATGGCACCCCGTCGGTTGCGCAGCATCGCTGAGCGGAGCTCGGCGTCGGTCGAGTGGATCGAGACATACAGCGGGGAGAGCCCCTCGGTGAGCACCCGTTCCAGGTCGGCCTCGGTGAAACGCGTGAGGGTCGTGAAGTTTCCGTAGAGGAACGACAGCCGGTAGTCGTCGTCTTTCAGATGCAGGCTCTGTCTCATCCCGGGCGGCAACTGGTAGATGAAGCAGAACTCGCAGTGGTTGTCGCAGGTCCGCACCTCATCGAACACCGGCGAGTCGACCTCGAGTCCCAACGGGGTCCCTTCCACCTTGCGCACCTCGAAATCGAGCTCCAGTCCACCCCGACGGACCTCCAGGTCCACTTCCGATTCGTCGGTCAACCAGCGGTACTCAATGACGTCGCGAACCGGCCGGCCGGAGACGGAAAGGAGTTCATCGCCCGGCAGCAGGCCGGCCGCATCTGCCGGGGAACCGGGCGCAACGGAGGAGATCAGGGCATGGCGCACTCCCCAAGAGAGTACCGGTGGTGCAAGAATCCACCCCATGACGATCAGAGCGGGGCGAAAGATGGACCGGCGGATACATACCAGGGGCGCCGTGCTGGGCGCCGTAATGGCGTTCGGCCTGTTAACGGCTGCATGTGTGCCAACCCCACCCGAGCCGGCGACCGGACCCTCCCCCAACGATGCACCGCGAGCGGCCGAGGCTGCCTACGTGGGTCCCGGACCCTACGCCGCCGGTGTCACCACCATCAGCCTGGGCGATCGCGCCATGGAGGTGTGGTACCCGGCCGATCCCGCTGATACGACCGGTATACCGCACGACATCTACTACATCCGTGACTTCATCAGCGCTGGATTCGACGCCCTGCTGGATCCCTCGGTGGACCCGCCGTTCGAGACCGACGCCTTCCGCGACGTACCCGCCGCGTCAGGCGGTCAGCGGCCCCTGGTGCTCTTCAACCACGGCTTCGCCGGATTCCGGCTCACCAGTACGTTCCTGACCACCCATCTGGCGAGCTGGGGCTTCGTGGTGATCGCCCCCGACTACCTCGAACGTGGCCTGGCCTCGGTGCTCGGCGACTACGTTCCCGGCGCACGTCCCGACACCACGGTCGCCGACGAAGCCATCACTGCGGCCACCGCTGCCTCCAACACTCCCGGGGACCTGCTCGAGGGAGTGGTGAACAGCACGCAGGTCTTCCCCATCGGACATTCCGCCGGCGGCGGCACATCACTGCGCCTACTCGAGCGCGATGACGTCTCGGCGGCGATAGCCATGGCCTCGGGCATTTCCGAACTCAGCCTGATCCAGGGCACCGCACCGAGATTGCCCGAGGGCAAGGCGATCACCTGGATCGCCGGCCGGATGGACGGAGTCGCCGCAATCGAGAACTCACGCACGGGCTTCATCTACACGCCGGGTCAGCGCCGCCTTGTCGAACTCAACCGAGCAGGACACAACAACGCCTTCACCGACCTCTGCGAGATCGGCGACGGCGGCGTCGCAGCCATCGCCCGGGGCACGGGCCTTCCGATACCTGACAGCCTTCTCGCCCTGGGTGACGACGGATGTCAGAGTCCCCCGTTCGCTTCCTCCCCACAAGTTTGGGACGAGGTCCGCCACTTCGTGACCGCCGAACTGAGGTTCCGTTCCGGACTTGACCCCGAGCCCGTTGGGCTCGGTGACGCCGTGGTACCCGGCTTCGACGACGTGGCTGTCTATCGCCACGACCCGTGAAGCATCCAGCCATCGCCCGGAGGCGCATTCGAGGTTCCGACGTGGACCGGTAGCCTTGGTCTCCGTGAGCGACGACGACGGCCATTCGAGTTACCTTCGCGCTGACCATCAGGGAACTGACCAGCCAGCAGATGGCGAACACCAGTCAGGGGTCGACAGGGTCCTCCTTGCCGCACCGCGAGGGTTCTGCGCCGGTGTCGAGATGGCGATCAAGGCACTGGCCTGGATGGTCCGGGCATTCGACCCTCCCGTGTACTGCTACCACGAGATCGTCCACAACCAGATCGTGGTACGCCGCTTCGAGGACCTGGGCGTGAAGTTCGTCGACGACCTCGACGAGGTTCCGGCGGGTCGACCGATCATGTTGTCGGCCCACGGATCCGCCCCGGAAGTGGTGGCGGCAGCACGTGGGACCGGCGGGTTCGTGGTGGACGCCGTGTGCCCGTTGGTCACCAAGGTCCACCACGAGGTGAAGGTAAGGGCATCCAAGGGATACAACATCGTGTACGTCGGCCACGACGGCCATGAGGAAGCGGTGGGCACGATGGCTGTCGCGCCGAAGTCCATCCATCGTGTCGAGAACATCGCCGAGGTCGAGTCGCTTCCACAGTTGGAGACCCCTGTGGCTCTGCTGGCCCAGACGACCCTGTCTCACCGCGACTGGGCGGACGTCGCCGATGCGACGAAGGACCGATTCCCCGACCTGTGGATGCCGGGACGCAGCGACCTGTGTTTCGCCACCACCAACCGCCAGACAGCCCTGTTGGAGATCGCCTCGAGATGCGACGCCGTGGTGGTGATCGGATCTGCCAACTCCTCGAACACCAGAGCGCTCGAGAAGCTGGCCATCGAGGCCGGCTGCCCCCGCGTCCTACGCGTCAATGCGGCCGACGAGGTTCCTCAACTATCGGGAATCGTCGGTGTCACCGCCGGCGCCTCTGCCCCAGAGGAACTGGTCGAGAGCGTCATCGCGGCCCTCGATCCACGCCACGGGACAGAGGAGGTCCGTGTGACCGACGAGGAGGAGTACTTCCCTCCTCCTCGGGCGCTGAGGGACCTACTGGCCGCGATCGACAGGGTGGGGGCACTCGGCCTCGGTGCCAACCCTTACGACTCGCCGTCGGTCAACGACAGGGATCGGCCCGCGTCCAGCGTGCTCGCCCAACTCGCCTGATCCACATCCGTCGGGCAGCATTCCCGACGTGAATTCTCTCGACACCTTCAGACTGTTCCTGCATGTCCTCTCGGCCTCGGTCTGGGTCGGCGGCCAGCTTGCCCTGGCCGGAATCGTCCCCACCGTTCGCCAGTTCGGCCCCGATGCCCCTCGTTCCGTGGCCCGCGCCTTCAACCGCATCGCGTGGCCTGCCTACGGAGTCGCCGTCTTCACAGGCATGTGGAACGTATTCGCGGTGCCTCTGGGCGACCTTGCCCACCCGGAGCTCGAGATCAAGGTGCTCGTTGTTGCCATGTCCGGAATCGGCGCCGGCGTCCACCAGCTGGCCAGGGGCAACAAGGCCATGTTGGCCGTCGGCGGCGCCATGAGTTCGTTGTTCGGCATCGCCGCCATGTGGGTGGGTGTCGCGATGCCCTCCTGATCTGGCGCTCCTGGGCACCAAGGAGGTTCAGCGCACGTCGTCGTACAGAGCCTGGAGCGAACTGTGCAGCTCGGCGGTCGTCTCCGTGACCAGGCGTCGAGGAACCCTGCCCATGAGGGGCACGTCGGGATAGATGGGCTCGCCGATGAGAACGCGCACCTTGACCGGACGGATCATCCGGGCTCCTCTCGGAAGTGCACTGTCCGACCCCCCGATCCCGACCGGAACCAGCGGGACCCGCATCCGACAGGCCACGAACGCCGGGCCCTCGTGGAGCTCCCCCACCACCGGACCGTCGCTGCGTCGGCCCTCCGGGAACATCACAACCGGCTCGCCGCGTTCGAGGCATTCCTCCGCACGACGAAGGGACACCCGGTCCGGGTGGTCGCGATGGACCGGAAACGCCCCCATGTTCTCCAGGAAGCGGCCGAACCGCTCGCTTCGCCACAGCGATGACTTGGCCATGAACCGCACGCGTCGTCGAACCGCGATCCCGGCCAGGAGGAAGTCCGCATTGGAGCGATGGACGGGACACAGCACGAATGCACCCACCGTCGGCAATCGGTCACGCCCGATGATCTCGTATCGCCACGAGATCTTGGCCAGCAACGCTCCCGTACCCAGGAGCACGCGATACACGATTCGCATGACCGGAGTGGTCTCCCCGAGTCGGGCGGACTCGGCCGATGCCCCGGAGCCGGTCATGGGTGCGGTGACCTCATCAGGAGTCGTCGTGATCGCTGGCGCTGCTGCGTTGCTCGACCATCTCCGCCAGGAGCTCGACAGCGCCGTCGATGCTCATCTCGGAGGTATCCACGGTGACCGCGTCTCCTGCGGTTGCCAGCGGGCTGTCGGCCCGACCCGAGTCGGCTGCGTCACGGCGAGCGATGTCCGCTGCGACGTTGTCGTAGTCGAGGTCAGTCATCTCCTTGGCCCTACGGGAGGCACGCACCTCCACCGAGGCAGTCAGGTACACCTTCAGCAGTGCGTCGGGGAAGACAACGGTCCCTATGTCCCGGCCCTCGATCACCCCACCCCCGCGCTCCAGAGCCCAGGCCCGTTGGCGTGCCCTCAACTCCTCACGCACCTCGGAGTTCGCCGCCACCATCGACACCGCCCGGGTCACTTCCGGGCCACGGATCTCCACGGTGGCGTCGACGTCGTCGACCCTGACACCCCTGTCATCGACCTCGATGTCGATCGCCCGGGCCAGCGCCGCCACAGCTTCGGGTTCGTCGGGATCGATTCCCTGGCGGATGGCGGCGAAGGCCACCGCCCGGTACATGGCACCGGTGTCCAGGTAGGTGAGATCCAGCCGGGCGGCCAGCAGCCGACCAACCGTGGACTTCCCGGATCCGCGGGCCCGTCGATGGCGATCACGCGGATCGGGTCATCCTAGGGATTCCGGACCCGGAGGCTGTCCACAACAGCCCAGAAGTCGGGGAATGTCTTGGCCACGCAACCCGGATCGGCGATAGACACTCCCGACGCCAGCAGACCCAGGACCGCGAAACTCATGGCCATGCGGTGGTCGTCGTAGGTCTGCACGACCGCCGGTTCCGGACGGCCCGGATGTACGACGAAGCCATCAGGATTCTCCTCGGCTCTCACGCCGAGTCGCCGTAGCTCCGCCACGACCGCAGCGATCCTGTCGGTCTCCTTGGCACGCACGAACCCGATACCCGAGACCGTCGTCGGCCCGTCTGCCAGGACGGCGATGGCAGCCAGGGTCTGAGCTGTGTCGGAGATGTCCGCCATGTCAGCCGCGATACCCCGGAGCGAGCCGGTGCCCATGACCTCGGTGTGGTCCCCACCTCGATGGACTTCGGCGCCCATCCGCTCCAGCACGTCGACGAACGCAAGGTCGCCCTGTAGGGATGTGGAGGACAGGCCATCGACGCGGATGCGGCCACCGCCAGCCGCCGCCAGGGCGAAGAGGTAGGACGCTGCAGATGCGTCGGGTTCGACCACGACGTCGCTTGCCCGGTATCCACCCGGGGCCACCGTGATTCGGCGCAGCCCGTCGCCACGCTCGACGGTCGCCCCGAACATCTCCATGACCGCCAGGGTCATCTCCACGTACGGGCGCGAAACCAGCTCGGAGCGGACGGCGACCGATAGGCCGTGGGGCATCACCGGGGCAGCCAGCAGCAGCCCGGAGAGGAACTGGCTCGACACATCGCCGGCCACCTCCACCTCACGTCCCCGGATACCCCGTCGGCCGCCCTTGAGCTCCACCGGCAGGCATCCGTCGGTTCCCAGCGAGCTGATCTCTGCCCCTAGGTGCTCCAGGGCCTCCCACAGGTCACCCATCGGCCGGGCTCGCAGAGAAGGTGCACCGTCCAGCAGAATCGTTGTATCCGCGAGCACACACAGCGGAGCCACGAAACGCGAGGTGGTCCCCGACATGCGCGGCTCGAGCACCGCTCCGGTGACCTCCGGCGGGCCGTCGGCCCCCTGGACCCGGATCTGCGGACCACCCGCAGCGTCGGGCTCGACGGTGCTCGTGATGCCCAGTTCTGCAAGACAGCTGAGCATCGCCGCTGTGTCATCGGACAGGAGTGCCCCGCTGATCATCGAGCGGCCGTCCGCCAACGCTGCACACACTAGGGCCCGGTTGGTGATCGATTTGGAGCCCGGCAGCGACACTGTGCTGTCCGGCGGGGTGTCCAGGGGAACAACGTAGAGCGGGTCTGACAGGACCTCGTCTCCGGGTCGACTCACGTGGCGTCCCCGAGGGGATGTGGTGCGGCGCGGCGACCGCTGCGATGGAGCTCTGCCACGAACTCCGCGGCCAACTCCTCCGCCACCACCAGGATGAGCATGCCCCCCGCGACACCGGCGGCGTGGGCAACCTCGATGTCGAACACGTTCACGCCCAGTTCGGTGGCCATTGCAGTGATCGCGGCCAGTTCGCCGGGCCTGTCTGCCACCGGGACGCGCACCTCGCAGAGGAACTCGGGCGCAGGGGCCCCCGTGGGAAGACTGCGCCGAGCCTGTTGGGCACCCGCCAAACGCTCTCGCAATTCCTCGGTCCGCCCCTCGGCGACGATGTCTCGCATGGAGCCGAGGGACTCGACGAATCCGTCGAGGACGTCGAGGATCGCATCCCGGTTGTCACGACAGATGTCGATCCAGATGCCCGGATCGCCGGCGGCGACCCGTGTCATGTCTCGGAAACCCCCCGCAGCCAACCGCAACAGGGCCGCATGTTCGACCGCTCGATCGTTCGCCACTCCCATCAGCGTCGCCGCTGTCAGGTGAGGTACATGCGAGACAGTGGCGACCAGGCGGTCGTGCTGCTCAGGACTGACCGTGACCACCTCGGCGCCCAGGGAACGCACGACCTGGTGCACGAGGGCCAGAGCGGTGGGATCCGTGTTGTCGGTCGGGGTCAACGCCCAGGTGGCGCCCTGGAACAGATCCGACCGGGCACCCTGTACCCCGGTGGCCTCGGAGCCAGCCATGGGATGTCCACCGACGAAGCGGGGGTGATTCACCGCTGCGACCACGGGCGCCTTCACACTCCCCACGTCGGTGACCACGCCACCGCGGGCGAGCGCCTTGGCGGCCACCGAGGGCACTGCCCCCACTGGCACTGCCACCACTGTGAGCTCTGCTTCGGGATCGGTACCGGCGAAGTCGATGACTCCCAGATCCAGCGCCTGCGCGGTCGCCGCAGCGTCTGAATCGGAACCGGAAACGTGCCAGCCGGCCTCACGGAGCGCCACGGCAACCGATCCGCCGATCAGCCCGGTACCTATCACCGCGGCACGTCGGCGCCCGGGGCTCACATCGATCATGGGGCGTCACTCATTCAGGGTCGCTCGGTCACTCGGGCAGATCGTCGCGAAGACCTCGAGCACCCTCGAGGTAGACGTGGCGCATGTCGGCCCGTGCGGAATCCGAGTTGAGATGCATCATCACCCGCACGCACCGCGGGGTGCTTCCGTCGACCTCCAACTCCCGGGCGCAGAGCAGCGGAACGTCGCCCAACCCCATACGCCGGGCCGCGAGTGCGGGGAACCCACAGTGGATGTCGTCGGTCGCGGTGAAGATGATCGAGATCATGTCGTCGTTGCCGACGTTGTTGCGCGCCAGCATCTCGGTAAGCAGCGCACGCACCCGCTCGACCATGTGCGGTTCGTCGTCGATGTCCAGGGTTGTGGCACCGCGCAGAGCAACAATCGAACCAGGCATCGCGGCGAGGCTAGTTCCGATGCCCGGCTTCTCCGGTACCCGATTCTTCGGGAACGACCGGATCGGGTCTCGCTGACCCGTCCTCCGACTCGGCCCCGAACGCCGCTTGCTCCAGGGCCCGCAGCTCCTCCAGGGTCAACCCCCGCCAATGGCCGGGTTGTAGCGCCGTGTCCCGCAGCGGTCCTATCCGCGTGCGCACGAGGCGACGGACCGGGAATCCAACCGCGTCGCACATCCGCCGCACCTGTCGATTGCGTCCCTCGTGGATCGTGATCCGCAACAGTCCCGGAGACCGCAACGACACTTTCGCCGGAGCTGTGGGGCCATCGTCCAGTTCGATGCCCTCCCGGAGTTGGCGCAGGGCTCCGCGCCCGGGGCTGCCGTCCAGCTCGGCCAGGTACTCCTTGGGAACGCCGAAGCTGGGGTGCGTCAGCCGGTACGTGAGTTGGCCGTCGTTCGTGAGCAGGAGGAGTCCCTCGGTGTCCATGTCGAGACGACCGACCGGGTGGACACGGGGTTCTCCGGGCACCAGAGCGAGCACGGTCGGCCGACCGTGTGTATCCGAGGCTGTGGTGACGGTGCCCGCGGGTTTGTTCAGCAGCCAGTACACCAGTGACGGGTCGACCGCCACCGCGATGCCGTCCACCGAGATCTCGTCGGTGGATGTATCCACACGGCGACCCAGCTCGGCCGTCTCGCCGTTGACGGTGACCCGTGCGTCGGCGATGAGCTCCTCGCACACCCGACGACTCCCCAACCCACGACGAGCGAGAACCTTCTGGAGCCGCTCACCGTCAGTCAACGGCGTCGAATGCTCCACGAGATACATCGCCGATCGATGAATCGACAGCGGTCAGGTCGGTTTGTCCTGCAAAACCCGGAGCCATGTCATCCGCAGCGGTGTCATCCGAGGTCAGGTGATCCGAGGTCACGTGATCCGAAGCCGAGTTGGGCGACCCATCTGTCTCGACGGGGTCGCTGGACTCGTCGGCGTCCAGGCGCAGTCCGTGTTCCAACAACTCCACGACGTCGGCCTCGGGAATGAAGTCACCCAGCGATGGAAGCTGATCCAGCTCGTTGAGTCCTATGCGTTCCAGGAACGATTGTGTGGTGCCGAACAGGGAGGCCTGCCCCGGCCCGGGGTCGTGCGCCACCTCGGAGATGTAGCCCCGTTGACTGAGCGTTCGAATCACACCGTCGACGTTCACGCCGCGGATCGCAGCGATCTGGGCCCGGCTGATCGGCTGTTTGTAGGCGACGATGGCGAGCGTCTCCAGGGCCGCGGCGGAGAGCCGTGCCGACTGTCCGGTCAACACGAAACGTTCTACGTAGGCCGACTGGGCCTCATGGCTCTGGAACCTCCAGCCGCCCGCCACCTGCACCAGGACGAAGCCGCGCCCCTCGGTCTCGTAGGCAGCCGCCATCTCGCGCAGCTCGTCCTCGACGATTGCGGGGGCGACCTCACACAGCTCTCCCAGCAGGCGCGCCTCGGTCGGCTCCTCGGCCACCATGAGCACGGCCTCGAGTGTCCGACGCAGCTCAGCCCGATCAGCCGTCATAGACATCCACAGCCTCCAATGCCTCGGCCGACATCGTTTCGGGACCCTGCCAGAGGACCTCGATGTCGCCGAAGGTGCTGGGCTGGCGAAGATCCACCAGGCCCTGTTTGAACAACTCGAGCACAGCCAGGAAGTGCACGATCACCTCCAGGCGTTCTCCCATCTGCGAGGTGAGGTCGCGGAACGAGACACGCCGCCGCGACGGCAGTTCCCGACACAGCTCGGCGACCGCGTCCATCACCGAGACCTTGATCGGTGCCACATGGAAAAGATCGATTCGCGGCTGGACCTTGGGCTGCATCGCCTTCAGGAAGGCCCTGCGCACATGATCAGGTGTTACGCCTTCGAGCAGGTCCGGGGTCAGTTCGACGTACCGCTCGTCGGGGCCCACGCGCCGGGCAAAGGATCGGCCGGCGGTGTTGTGCAGCGCCGACAGCGTCCGGGCAGCATCCTTGAACGTCTTGCACTCGAGCAACCGGGCGAGGAGCAGATCCCGCTCCTCCCATAGAGCCAACTCGTCGTCCAGGTCCAGATCGGGGTCGTCGGGAAGCAGGCGCTTGGTCTTCAGCTCCACCAAGGTGGCCGCGATCAGGAGGAACTCGGTGGCGATGTCCAGGTCGAGGGTCTCCATGAGCGAGAGCTGCTCGATGTAGGCGTCGACGATCCCCGCAAGGGACACCTCGTACAGGTCGACCTGTTCTCTCAGGATCAGGTGCAACAGCAGATCGAAAGGACCCTCGAACACGGGGGTCTGCACGTCGTAGGCCACCGGGACATCGTAGTGCGATCCGACACCCTGCTGCTTACACCGTTGTCATTTGCACCTGGCGACCCCGGCCCGCCCGGTGATAATGGTGGCGGGCTCCGGGTTCGATGCTCGATACCATCGGGCGCCGTGACCCGCATCTTCTCAGGAATCCAGCCCACCGGCGATCTGCACCTCGGCAACCTCCTGGGCGCGGTCCGCAGCTGGGTGGACGACCAGCACCGCACCGACAGCGTCTTCTGCATCGTCGACCTCCACGCGCTGACGACGCCGAAGGAGCCGGGAGAGGTGGGCGCCAAGACCCTGGAGGTGGCACAGGTCCTGATCGCCTGTGGCCTCGACCCGCAGGTCTGCACGCTGTTCGCACAGAGCCATGTGCCCCAGCACGCCGAGCTGGGCTGGATCCTGCAGTGCAACACCGCATTCGGTGAGCTGAACCGGATGACGCAGTTCAAGGACAAGTCCTCCAGGCAGAAGGACTTCGTTTCCGCAGGGCTCTTCAGCTACCCGTCCCTGCAGGCTGCCGACATCCTTCTCTACGACACCGAGAAGGTCCCCGTGGGTGAGGACCAGCGACAGCACATCGAGCTCACCCGTGATGTGGCCGAACGGTTCAACGCCCGCTTCGGCGAGACCTTCGTACTGCCCGAGGCCGTGGTTCCCACTTCGGGTGCCCGGGTCATGGACCTGCAGGATCCGACCAACAAGATGTCCAAGTCTGCCGAATCCGATGCCGGCACGATCCTGTTGACCGAGGACCTCGGCCGAACGGCCAAGAAGATCCGCCGGGCGGTGACCGACTCCGACGGCGAGGTCCGCTGGGATCCCGAGGCCAAGCCGGGAGTGTCCAACCTCCTGGGGATCCTCGGTGCCGCCACCGGTGCCGATCCCCGATCCCTGGCCGACGAGTACGACCAGTACGGCCCGCTCAAGAACGACACCGCTGACGCCGTGGTGGCGCTGCTGGAGCCGATCCAGGTCCGCTTCGCCGAACTCATCGGCGACCCGGGCGAAACGTCGCGCCTCCTCGCCCTCGGCGCGGCCAAGGCGGGTTCCATCGCCGTTCCCGTGCTCGATCGCGTGCTCGCCGACATCGGGCTTCTCCCCCGCTCCTGAGACGCCACGCGGCCCACGCGCCCACCCACCCAACGCCCAGACACCACGCCCCCCACAACGCCCGACGCAGCCGAACTGGGGGAATCCCGCCCCCCACACCCACCCCCCACAACGCCCGACGCACCGAACTGGGGGAATCCTGCCGGATGGCGGCTGCTCAGAGCTTGCCGTCGTCGGCGTCGGCCAGGATCTGGCCCTGCTCGACGGGGACCGTCCAGTCCTCACGGGGAAGGTGGTGCTCGCGGGTCCACGCAATCACCCGCTCGTCACTCCCGGCGACCGCCAGGAGGTCACCGCCCAGTCGCGGGTACTGCATGTACAGACCGACCTTGCGTGTGAACCCGGTGGTGTCGGCCCACTGCTCGGCCATGTCCGCCCCACCGATCCAGCCCGACAGCGTGGCCACGGTTCGCCCGTAGGCGCCGAGGTCGGGCACCGACTTGCCGACATCGTGTAATAGCGCCGCGGCCATGACCCACCGCTCCGGCACCTCGCCGGCCGCGTCCATGTGCCTTTCGACCGCACGTGCCACGGCGACGGCGTGGCCCCGGTCAGCCGGGCGCATCCGATCGAACAGAACCACTTCGCGCTCGTCGAGCCATCCGGTCGCCCACTCCCGTTCCTCCGCGTCGGGCCCCGAACCAATGCTCACGGCGAAGAACCGTCGAGCGCGGTGCAACGGCTGCAGTTTCACCGTCAGGCCTCGATTCGGGATTGGGCGGCCCTGGGGTGCGCGGCCCGGGGATGGGCAGCACGGTAGGACTCGAAGAGTCGCTCGGTGGCGACCCGCGTGTAGATCTGGGTGGTGCTGACCGATACGTGGCCCAGGAGTTCGGCCACGGTGCGTATGTCGGCTCCCCGGTCGAGCAGATGGGTGGCGCACGAGTGTCGCAGGACGTGGGGGCTGATTCGACCACGCACGCCCCCGGCGACAGCGCTGGATCGTATGGCCTCCCATGCGGCCTGGCGTGACAGGCGTCGGCCGCGCACGCCCAGGAACACGGCATCGAGATCGTCACGCCGCGGCGACGTCGAGGCTCTGGCCCTGATGGCCGGCCGACCCTGATCCAGGTAGACAGCGAGGGCCCGTACTGCGGGGACCCCCAGAGGCAACATCCGTTCCTTGTCACGTTTGCCCAGCACCCGGGCCAATCCGGTGTCGAGGTCGAGGTCACCCAGGCCGAGCCCACATGCCTCCGAGACCCGGGCTCCCGTTGCATAGAGGAACTCCAGCAGTGCGAGGTCACGCAGAGCGACCTCTACGGGATGGGCGGGGTCACCCGCGGCGACCAGATCTGCTGCCGCACCGAGCATGGCCTCCACCTCTGCCTCGGAGAGCGCCTTGGGTACCGCATCGGGGCGGCCCGGCGTCTCGATGGCCGCCGTGGGGTCCGCGTCGATGATCCCCTCCGCAGTGAAGTGTCGGTACATGCCCCTCACCGACACCAACATCCGCGTCACCGACGAGTCGGCCAACCCGATGTGCCGCAGTCGTGACCCATATGCCTGCACGTCCTGCGGACGAGCCGCCAGCAGCTCGACGTTCTCATGAGCGAGGAATCCGCAGAATCGCTGGAGGTCGTGGCGGTAGGCCGAAATGGTCCGCGTCGACCGACCCCGTTCCACCAGCAGGTGCGTCAGAAAGCCCTCGGCCTCGATCGGTAGGTCGTCGACCGGGGTGTCGGGGCCGTGAGCATCGTCGGGGACCTCGGCGTCGCGTCGCGACTCGCGAACCGCAGCGCCACCGAACTCCGCTGCGCCACCGACCGATGCTGGGTCTCCCATCATCGTGGTTCGAGACGTGACAGTGCCGCCATGAGTCCGAGAACGGTCTTGGCGTCGGTGATCTCACCCCGGGCGATCGCATCGGGGGTGTCGACCAGGGGGATCAGGACCTCTTGCATGTGCTCTTCCTCGACGCCCTGGCGATCGCGTGCCACCTCCGAGAGTTGGGTTGCCAGGAAGACGTGGCTCTCCTCGTCACAGAACCCGACCGAATTGTGGAATCGCACCAGCATCTCCAGCTGGCCGGCATCGAGGCCCACCTCCTCGGCGAGCTCGCGGCGCGCAGCGGTCTCGAGGTCCTCGCCCGCCACATCCAGCTTTCCGGCAGGGATCTCCAACATGTAGCGGTTCAGCGGAGCGCGGAACTGCCTGACCAGCACCACGTCGCCGGACTCGAGCACCGGCACCACGGACACCGCACCCGGGTGGCGAACCACGTCACGAACCATCTCGGTGCCGTCGGGGGCCGCAAACCGCGATCGATAGAGGTCTATGACGTGGCCGTGATGAAGCAGCTCCTCGCCGAGCGGCAGGAACTCGTCCATGGCTCAGCCGCGGATGTCTGCGGTTACGTCCGCCGTCGAATCCAGCTGTAGCAGGTGGGGGTTGCGCCCCTCGCTTCGTTGCTTGGCCGCCCCGATGAACGCGTCGAACAGCGGCGCCGGACGGGTGGGACGGCTCTTGAACTCCGGATGGGCCTGGGTCCCAACGAAGAACGGGTGCCCCTCGAGTTCCACGAACTCGACCAGGCGGCCATCGGGTGAAGTCCCCGAGCACAGCAGGCCGGAGCCGTCGAAGCGGCGACGGTAGATGGGATTGAACTCGTAACGGTGACGGTGCCGCTCGGACACCACGGTGGTGCCGTAGGCCCTGGCCACGATCGAACCCTCCTGCAGTTGGGCGATCTGTGCGCCGAGACGCATGGTGCCGCCCTTGTCGACGATGTCCCGCTGGGAGTCCATCAGATCGATCACCGGATGGGGGGTGTGGGGATCGAATTCGGTGGAGTTGGCGTTCTCCAGACCCAGCCCGTTGCGGGCCCACTCGATCGTCATCACCTGCATGCCCAAGCAGAGACCCAGGCACGGCACGTCGTTCTCGCGGGCGTACGTCGCAGCAGCAACCTTGCCCTCGACCCCACGTTCGCCGAATCCACCGGGCAGCACGAGCCCGTCGAGGTCGTGCAGTCTCCCTTCTGCCAGGAGACCCTCCACCTCCTCGGCCTGGATCCAGTCGATCTGCACGTCACATCCGTGGGCGAAGCCCGCGTGGTTCAGCGACTCGACAACGGACAGGTAGGCGTCGGGCAGGCTCACGTACTTGCCGATGATCCCTATCCGCGTGGGGAACCTGGCCGAGTTGACGCGATCCACCAGAGCCCGCCACTCGGTGAGGTCGGGTTCCACGTCTGGCAGATCCAGGATGTCGCACACCACCGAATCCAGGCCCTCGTCGTGGATGACCAGCGGGATGTCATAGAGGCTGTCGGCGTCGGCGGCGTTCACCACCGCCTCGGGAGGGACATCGCACAGCGAAGAGATCTTGCGCTTGAGGTCGGTGGAGATGGCGGCCTCAGAGCGGCACACGATCGCATCGGGTTGAATCCCGCGACTCCGCAGCTCGGTGACCGAGTGCTGTGTGGGCTTCGTCTTCTGCTCTCCTGCAGGCCCGATGAAGGGAACCAGCGTGACATGTACGTAACAGACGTTCTTGCGGCCGATATCCAGACGGAACTGCCGTATTGCCTCGAGGAACGGCAGGATCTCGATGTCCCCGACCGTGCCGCCGATCTCGGTGATGACCACATCGGTTCCGTCGACAGCCAGTCGGGAGATGCGCCGCTTGATCTCGTCTGTGATGTGAGGGATGACCTGGACGGTCTTGCCCAGATACTCCCCCCGGCGCTCTGCAGCGAGGACCGAGGAGTAGATCGAACCGGTGGTGGCGTTGGAGTCCCTGGTGAGATTCTCGTCGATGAACCGCTCGTAGTGCCCAAGGTCGAGATCGGTCTCGCCCTTGTCCTCGGTGACGAAGACCTCACCGTGCTCGAAAGGGTTCATCGTGCCGGGGTCGACATTGATGTACGGGTCCAGTTTCTGCATCGTCACCTGCAGGCCCCGTGCCTTCAGCAGACGACCCAGCGAGGACGCCGTCAGACCCTTGCCGAGGCTCGATGCGACTCCGCCAGTGACGAAGATGTGCTTGGCCACAACCACTCCAGTCGTCGGTTCAGTCGAGGGTAGCGCGCCGTGCATCGCTCCCCGCGCACGGCCCTGAACTGCAATACACGGGCCCTGAACGCGACGGGAACGACATCAGTTCCGCTGCGAGCCGAGGCGGTCGAACCACCGGAGAGGGCCGACCCTGTCGATCACGGACGAGTAGCTGAGGACCTCGCTGGCGCCATTGAGGAGCAACATGGCGCCCAACAGGATCCAACGGCCCTCCGACCCCGGGACTGCCAAGAGCCAGCCCAGGCCCACGAGTGCCCCCAGAGGGTTCGCGCCTGCGTCACCGAGCATCACCTTCTCGCGAAGGTCCGGCACGAGGAGCGCCAGAGCTGCGCCGACGCCGACCGCCGGCCCGGCGAGGTCTTCGCTCCTGGACGCCACGACTGCCACGCTGAAGGCCGAGTACCGAGAACTTGATGCAGCGTCCCGGCGCCCGATCGAACAGGTTGGCCAGATTCGCGGCGAGAGCGACGGTGGCGCCGTCGCGCAGGACGGCGACCACTCCCCCGCCGGCGGAGGGAACCGCTGCTGCCACCAGGATTCCTGCAGCACCACCGGCCAGCATCTTCAAACGCACCCGAGGTGAGTTCGCCATGGGTGATGGCCGAGAGGTGCTGGCGAAACCCACCGGACTGGCCCGCCCCCGAAACATCATCGAGAAGGCCAAGCAGGCCGAACGCAGTTACGGCCAGCACGGAGGTGGTTCCGAGTTGGAACCACCGCTCATCTCGTTCTGCGCTCAGGAGCGCGACGTGAGCGGCGGCCACCACCAACAGCACCGTCACCGGGATCAGGGACCCCACGCCGGTCGAGATCACGGCCCCGCGGTAGTTGGTGCGCTCCAGGGGCTCCACGTCGAACACCCCCGATGTCATCGCCCACAACGCGGCTGACACCAGAAGCCCGGCGGTGGCTGCCAGGACCACGGGGATCACGGGGATTCAGCCGTGCGCACGGAATCAGCTCCGAGCGCCAGCACTGCCGTGTAGGGCAGAGCGATCGCCAGCATCATCGCTGGCATCGAGACCCCGGAATCGTTCAGTGCCCAGGCGACAAGTCCGAGTGTGATGGCAGAGATCCCGAACGCACGGAACGTCGTATGAGCTCCGTTGATGTGACGCAACACGTTGTTGGGTCGCCACGTCAGATACATGAAGAACAGCAGTGCGGCCGGAATCACCAGAGTCCACACGGTCGACGTGAGCACCGACAGATTGGCGCTCAACTTGCGCTCGAGAATGAGGACACCGCCGCCATCGAGGATCCGTTCGGCGAAGCGCCCCAGGTGTGTACGTGACGCCGCGGGCGCGAGAGGTCCAGCGCGGCGAAGAGCACCAGTACCGCCACGGTGGCGCCCGCTATCAGTGCAGCCGTCCGTAGCCGGACTCGTCGGCCGGTCAGCAGAAGGGTACAAACCGCGAACGCAGGAACGGAGGCGAGGACCCCTCCGACGTCACTGCCGAGTGTGGGCATCCCGACGACTACGACGACGAACGCGAACATGAACAAGACGATCGGGAGACGCAATCTCGTGGAAGACGAGCGATAGCGACCCCACAATGCCCAGCCTCCGCTGGCAACGAGCAGCGTGGAGACCGAGATGAGGCTGAAGGCCTGGTTGCCGAAGCCCGCGAACCTCCCGGCCACTATTGGTGAATAGCCGAAGATCGTGTCCAGCTGCAGGTGCCCACCGGTGAGAATGTCGATGGCCAGCACCAAGACCGTTGCACCGGCGACGAGCACGGGGCCCGCCTGGTCGTCACGGCGCGCCAGCGGCATGCACGCTCCCGCGATCACTGCTGCTATCGCCACGAGGGCCAGTCCGTACGTGGCGACGCCAAATCCGCCGTAGGGCAGCAGTCCACCCAGGTAGGTGGCAGCGGGTACGGCCATGACCAGGAGGACCAGGTACAGCAGCTGAGGCGACCAGTCCCGCCCCAGGGCGACCGCTACAGCCACGAGGATCAGCATGATCAACAGCAACACGATGAACGACACCGTGAGCGGACCCACCGCATCGTCCCTGAAGACTGCACGGTCGTTGGCCGTTATCGAGGCATCGACGCGGTCCGACCACGTCGCGCCGTCGCCACTAGTTGTGATGGGCGTGTCGCTCATGTCCTCGCCCAACTCGACCCCCAGGAAACCAAGGACCGTGGCGGCAACGTCGGACAGCGAGACATATCCGTCGCGACGGGTAGTCGCAGAACGTGCCCAACCCACCTCGGCACCCGGGCCCCGCATGGCATATACCGTGAGCTCCTCCCCCTCGAGCGGGGCCGTTGGCGACAACAGGATCACGAGATCCACTGCGGGGTCCATCGCCTCCAACAGCTGCCCGAACAACGCATCTGCAGACCGGAGGGCCCTGTCGTACAGGTCGTCTCCGACCTCCACCGTGGCAGCTGGGCGAGCGAGTTCTGCCCGTTCCATGTCGGACATCTCCACCAAGAGAAGCGAGGCGCGGTCGTCCAGCGCTCTCTGGGCGGCGTTCATCACCACGTCGGGATCAGTTCGGACCCCACCGGCGGCTGCCGCGTCGGCCACCAGCAAGCTCGATCCCACCTCCCCCAGTGGCGCCTGCCCATCGCCGTCGAGCACGGTGAGCGCGGCCTGTCGCTGTGGTGGGGAATCGAAGGTTTCATCCGCGTTGGCGATCGCTCCGGCCAGCAGGCCCGCTCCGCGCAGAGCCTCACCCATCGAACCCGGCCTGCTGCCGTAGAGCAGCACCTCATTGCGTCTGACCAGCTGGGCAAAGTTGAGTCCCAGCAGACGTCCGGTGGGCAGCACGCCGCTGCGTCGGGCGTACACATCGGCGGCCGCCCCGGCGTCAGTGGACTCCGAGCCCATCATCACCGCTCCGGCGTCGTCGGTGCCGCTCGCCGTCGTTCGCGATCCCGCCCCGAGGGTCAGATAGGCATTGCCGGGCGAGGTCCTCGACCCCACGGTGCGCGTACTCACAGATGCCATGGCGGACGCGGCCAGAAACTCGTCGATCACAGGGGTGTCGACCGCAGCCAGCCGTTCCCAGGTGAGCCTGGGCATGCTCACCATGAGCACGCGACCTTCGGGTTCACTCCCGCCGCCACCGCCCTCCTGCGCAGCTGCCGGAACCGACCACAACTGGCACAGCAGTGCTGCGGCGAGCATCCCGGCCGAGCCCAGACGAATCGGTCCGGGACTCACTGGAGCACCTCGCGGTAGATGGCCATGATCTCCTCGATCGCTCGACCCGGTTCGAACACCGAGCGGGCGCGTTCCCGGCCGCGGGCGCCCATTGCCGCTGCGGCTTCCGGCTCGTCCAACATATGGCAGAGCGCATCGGCGACCGCGACATGGTCACCGAATCCCACGATCACCCCGCCGATATCGCCATCGAGCAGATCGGGAGCCATGCCGGTTGCAGTCGAGACCATCGGAACCCCGAGCTGGGTCGTCTCGGCCAACACGAGGGCAGCCCCTTCCCATACCGACGTCATGACCGCAACATCGGCGGCGGCAAGTTCATCCACGGCGTGCGGACGTGCCCCGACGAATCTGGCGGACGCATCCAGCCCGAGCTGCCCATGGAGGGTCATCAGTTGGTCCCGTTCGGGACCGTCGCCGGCAATCACCAGCACCGCATCGGGTCGCGAATCGCGGACCAGCCGCCATGCCCTCAACAATGTTGGCAGGTCCTTCTGCGGATGGAGTCTGGCCACGCAGACCACCAGCGGTGTGGTCTCGGCGATGCCCATCCGGCGGCGCACCGAGGCGCGATCCTCGGTGATGACGGGCACCGGTGATGCCGGAAGGGCGATGCGGATCCTGTGCGATGGAACGAAGTCCGCCAGCTCCTCGGCCATCGACGTGGTGAGGGCGATAACCCGATCGGCACGCCGCAACACCTCGTGTTCCAGTAGGCGCTGCAGTCGAGCAGTACGACCTGCGGACTCATCGAGAACCCGGTTGTGAACGGTCACCACCAGGGGCCTACGCGGCGACCCTCCGAGTGCGGTCCATCCGGCCTTCAGTCCGTGGGCGTGGACCATCTGGGCCCCCGCCCGCCATGGGCGTAGGGCTCTTCTGGCCCGCAAGAGGCCCAGCGGATCGAGTCCCGTGGGAATCCCCACGACTCCGGCCTGCACCACACCTACCTCACCGCTCAACCCGTCCATCACGCCGGCAGGGCCGAGTATCGGCGCCCTCACGCTGCGATCCTCGAGACCCCGCGGCCAGCGTCGCCACATGGCCCCGGATGCCCCCCGTCGAAGGCCCCAGTAGCTGCAGAACGTTTTCGAGCTGCGCACTCATGCTGTGTGACTCCTCCCGGGCGCCGAGCCGAGGGATCGAACCGACTGCATCGGAGTGGGGCCGGCGAGCAACCACTGGACCGCGAAGGTGACTGCCACCAGTGCCACCCCACCGATGCAGACAGCCAGAGTGGCCGCGACGATGCCAACGGGCGTGCCGCCTGCGGCGTCCAGCACGGCACGCCCCACCAACCACCCCGCTAGCGCACCGCCGGTGCTCGACGCCAGCGAACGCGCCAACGGTGCACGGACCTCCTGAACCCGGACCTCGTGAGCGTGGAGACGATGCCGCACCGCCAGCCCGAGCAGGACAGCCCCGATCACCTGCGCCAGGGAGAACCCCAGCCCGATCGCCGTGACCGTCTGCGCGTCGTCGGCCACCGACACCAGGGAGTACATGGCTATGGTCCCGGCAACCGCGACCACGAGGTTGACCAACGTCGGCGTCGGCGTGTCTCCATAGGCATAGCTGACCCGGGTGAGGAACAGGAGCATCGAATAGGCGGGCAGGCCGATGGCGAAAGTGGCGATGGCAGCGGCGATCTCGGTGACCCGCATGGATGCGTTTCCCCTGGCGACCAGCTCCGCGAGGGGCAGCGACAACGCGACCAGGGCGCCTGCAGACCCGAGGGTCATAAATGCGATCGAACGTGTGGCACGCCCGACCTCGGCGGCGAATGTCCCGAAGTCGCCCGCTCGCTCCGAGCGGGTGAGTGTCGGAAACGCAGTGGTGAACACCGGTACTGCGAAGAGCGAGTTCGGCAACATGAAGAGCACGAAGGCCAGTTGGTACACCACCACTCCCCCCTCGACCCGGTTTGCCAGTACCAGCACGACAACCAGCAGGACCTGTGCCAGGGCGAGAAATCCGGCGGCCCATGACCCGTCCTTGGCCAAGCGACGCAGGACGGGGTGATGCCTGTCGAATCTGGGTCGCAGGTGGAACCCCGATCGCCACAGGCCGGCCAGCGGCACCAGGCAGAACGCGACCACACCGGCGGTCGTACCGAGTGCCAGAACCAACTTCTCGGCCGTGGTCAGATCCAGTGAAGGGGGCCGACCGTCACGCATCATGGCGAACACCAGATAGGTGGCGATCACCACCAGGTTGTTCACGGTGGGGGCGAACACCGGCAGAGCGAAACTGTTGCGGGCGTTCAGCACCGCGGTGGCGACCAGGTTCAGCGCGTAGAAGAGGATCTGGGGCAGGAAGAACCACAACAGGAAGGTGCCCAGTTCCACCTGGGCCTCGCGGATCGCCGGTGTCGTCCACGCCGGATACGAGCATCGCCATGATGAGCGGGCCCGCCACCAAACCCGCGGCGACGATCGCCCCGAGGACCGAGAGCATGGCAGCGAGCACCACGCCCGCAGTCTGTTCGGCATCGTGCTGGCGGTGCCGATCGACTGCGTCGACCATGATCGGGACCAACACCGACTGCAGCGCCCCGGCTGCAAACAGCTCGAAGAGGATGTTGGGAACGGCGTTGGCCGATTGATAGACGTTGCCGAGGTAGGACGTCCCCAGAACAGCCGCCACCACCACCACCCGAGCAAAGCCGGTGACGCGGCTCAACAGGGTGAGCCCTCCATCCTCACCGTGGCGCGGTTGCGCACGGTCAGGTCCGGGCTGCTCACTCCTGGACCGCAGGGGGGTAGGGAACCGTGGCACCCTCGCCCAAGCCATAGTGACCCACGATTCCTTCGGCCGCAGCCTGGAGGCCGTAGATGACCGACAGACGGACCAGCGGCTCGGTCGCCGGCTCGACCGTGGTGACCTCATTGGATGCGGGACCGCTCCGCAACGGCTCCAGCAGGTCCGACAGTTCCTTCGCTGATTCTGGACGGGCAGGCAGCTCACCCACGCCGCGGGGATCCCCGACCCGGGCCGCGAGCATGCTCGCGGTGGACACGGAGCCGTAGACCTCCACGAACGGAACCATCCACTCGGCGCTCGACGGATCGGAACCGGTGGAGAGCACCGTCACGTACCGAACTCCAGAGACCAGGGGGAACGCGGATTCCCGCGGGAAGACCCGCTTGGTCGAGGCTCACCAAACCCGCTTCACCGAAGCGTTCGAGTACGGCTCGGGCCTCGTCCGTAGCCGCATCGGTCGCAACCGTGTCGGTAGACCCCTCACTTGTGTCGGGGCGATCCTCGGCACCGGGGGCGGAGGTCGACGAACTGGCGGTGGTTTCCTCGGTTGTGCCGGGTAGTTGCTCGTCCTCGGGAGCCGGCGAGGGGTCCACCGACAGGGTTGCTAGTGCCTGGGCCAGTACGGACCGGGCGAGGGCCACCAGATCTTGTGGATCGGTCTGCTCACCCGACTGGGAGGGCTCCGCTCCTATCGCTGCCCGCAACGACCCGATGGACTCCGGGGTCAGTTCCCCGTCCACGAGTTCCGGGGACAGTTCCGGCTGGAGCTCCACAGTGCCGACCACCGATGCCCCGGCGTTGCCGAGGATGTCTAGCAGGACCTCCGCGGTGCCGTCCGGCGTGCCCGTGGGAGTCACCAGCACCAGCGACTGGCCGTCCAGCGCACCTTCGACGGCACGGCTGCCCTCCGCCGTCAGGTCGATTGCTGCTTCGTCCCGTTCCGCAACCGCATCGGCGTAGGCACTCAGCTGGTCGCCCCGGTCACGGAACCCCGTCTCCAGGTCGTCGACCCGACCCCGCATCGAATCCACGGTCGCCCGGTCGATGAACGAGGCGCCCATCGCCACCCCGACTCCGAGAGCGAGGAACACGGCCACCAGGCTGACGACATGGAATCTGATGTTGATCAAATCGGAAGTCCTTCGATGAGTGGCACGAGAGACCCGGTGAGCAACACCCAGTTCGTACGTATGAGCAGACGGATGGGCTCGCTGATGACCACCACGATCGTCATGGCGAACAACGCAGCCAGCACCAGCAGGAGCAGATCACGTTTTCGGACCCGGCCGCCGTAGAGGCGACTCACGCCCTTGGCGTCGACGAGGATCGGACCCACCTTCACGCGGGTCATCATGGTCGACGCCATGCCGGCGCGGCCCTTGTCGAGGAAGTCGACCATCGAGGAGTGGGTCCCCACGGCGACGATCAGCTCCGCACCCATCTCCCAGGCCATCAACATGGCGATGTCCTCACTGGTGCCCGAGGCAAGGAACAGGTGGTGGGCGATCCCCAGTTCGTCGAGCCGGACCGACCCCGGGGCCCGCCCGTCGCGGTAGGCATGCACGACCAGTTGGGCGCCACAGCGCAGGCCGGCCTCGCTCACCGAGTCCATATCGCCCACGATCACGTCCGGCGTCACCCCCAGGTCCAACAGGGCGTCCGCACCGCCGTCCACGGCCACGACCACGGGTGACATCTCACGTAGGTACCCCGATGCCCGCAGGTGCGCGAGGTCCTCCTTGTAGTCGTGACCCCTCACGACGATCAGGACCTGACGACCGGCCCAGCGGATCCCGAGATCCGGGACCTCCATGTCATCCGCCAGCAGGTCCTGGTTGTCCTGCACGTACTGGACCGTGTTCTCGATGAACAGACTCAGCTCCGCGCCCATCCGCTCCCGGCTGTGGTCGTGAACGGCCTCGATGCTCTCGGCGTCCTGGCGTATTCCTGCTGCAACAAGCGTGTCGCCCAGTAGGACCTTGTGGCCCTTGATGCTGATGGTGTCCCCCTCGGCGATGTCCTCCATGAGAGCAGGACCCAGATCGTCCACCAGCACGATCCCCGCGTTCACCAGCAGCAACGGGCCCTCGTTGGGGTAGCGCCCGGAACTGGAACGGGCGACGTTGAGCACCGCGGCCGGCCTCGCATCCACGAGGCTCTCGGCCGCAACCCGGTCGAGATCCTCGTGGTCGATGACCGCGATGTCGCCCGCTCCAAGCCGGCCCACCAGTCGCTTGGTGCGGTGATCCACCATCGCACGGCCTGACAACGCCGCGTTGACGTCGTGCACTCCGCGACGCCCGCGGGACATCACGGCACCACCTCCACCGCGCTGGCGGACAGGAGCTCCGCCGCATGACGGCGCGCGGCCACGGAATCGGGCGATCCCGACAGCATGCGCGAGATCTCCACCACTCGCTCGTCCTCGCTCACCAACCGAACCTCGGTCGACGTGGTCTGTCCGTCCGATTGCTTGTCCACCGTGACCTGGAAGTCGGCAGCCGCGGCCACCTGGGCGAGATGGGTGACCACCAGGACCTGGCGGTCGCCGGACAAGCGGGCCAGCGCCGCACCCACGGCGGACGCGGCAGCACCGCCGACGCCGGCATCCACCTCATCGAAGACCATCGTCGGCGGGCCGCCACTGAGGACGAGGCGCAGGGCCAGCATCACCCGCGACAACTCACCGCCGGAGGCCACACGTGCCAGCGGGCCCGCCGACTGGCCGGCGTTCGCTGCGAGTCTCAACTCGACTGCCTCACCGGCCCCCGGCAGATCGTCCGTGTCGGCCACCTCGACCTCGATCAGGGCATCCCCGAGGGCAAGGTCACCCAGTAGGTCCGTTGCGGCCGCCGCCAGCCTCGGTGCTGCGGCTCTCCGGACCCCACCCACCTGCCGGGAGACCTCGAGCAGTTCCGCACTCGCAGCCTCGACCGCCGCGCCAAGTTCCTCCCGGCGAGCCGCCAGGCCCCTGAGCCACTCCAACTCTGAACGGGCATCCTCGGCGAACGCCAGGACCTCTGCGATGGTCTCGCCGTACTTGCGACGGAGCTCCACCAAGGCCTGGCGCCGCGCCCGGACCACGGCCAGACGCTCCTCGTCCGGTTCGATGCCCTCGCCTAGGGCACGCAGCTCCGTGCTGCAGTCGGCGAGCTCAGCCTCGAGACCTGCCAGGCGACCGGAAACCGCGGCGAACGCTGGAGCATCGCCGAGAGTTGCTCGGGCACGGGCGAGCTGGTCGGCGGTCGCCCCGTCGGCACCGATCAGTTCAATGGCCTTGCCCGCTGCCTGGCGATAGGCCATGGCTCCGGCCAGGAGGTCCTCCTCGACCGACAAGTCGTCGTCCTCGTCGACTCCGGGGGCAATCGTCGCGATCTCGGTGACCTGGTGTTCCAGGAGCTCGAGCTGGCGCTCGCGGGCACGGTCGTCGCCGCCGGTGCCCTCGAGTTCGTCCCGAAGATCGCCCAGAGTCCGCCTGGCGGCATCCAGACGAGACCGATCGACGTGTGCGAACTGGTCCAGAGCCGCCCGCTGCTGACGGGGATCCAGGAGGGCCTGCTGGCCGTGCTGACCGTGGATCTCGATCAGGGCGGCACCCAGTTCCGCCAAGCGGGCGGCAGGCACCAGTTCGCCATTGAGGTAGCAGCGCGAACGGCCCGATGCGGGCACCACCCTCCGCAACACCCATTCGGTCTCATCGAGAGCGAACAGCCCCTCCACAACAGCCTCGTCGGCGCCGGTGCGCACGCGGCCCGGATCCGCCTTCTCGCCACACAGCAGACGTAGAGCTTCCACCAGGAGCGTCTTGCCTGCACCCGTCTCACCCGTCAGCGCGGTCATCCCCTCGGAGAGGGGAAATCGTGCCTCGGCGATTACCCCGAGGTCCCGGACCGCCAGCTCGACCAACATCTCGCCTCAGAGCGTAGGCGAGGCAGTGCGCTTCCCAGGGATCTGCGACCGCAGCCCCATGTCATCGACGCGACTCAGCGCTCCCACAGTCCGAGCTTGTCGCGCAGGACGGTGTGGAAGTCGCGGTCACCGAAGGTCACGAAGAGCGACGACCGGCCCGCAGCGGTACAGACGAGCGACTCGCCGGGGCGCAGTGGCGGGTGGGGACGGCCATCGACCGACAGCCCGCCATCGCGATAACCGCGCACGGTCACCCTGACCTCGCAGTCCGGACGGAGGACCAGCGAGCGGTCGAACAACATGTGGGGCGCCACCGGAGCCAGGATCAGACCGCGGTGGACCGGATCGACGATCGGTCCGCCGACGGAGAACGAATACGCCGTGGAGCCGGTCGGAGTTCCCACGATGAGACCGTCGGCCACCCAGGTGGTGAAGAGCGTGCCGTCCAGCTCGACGTCCAGACGCACGGTGTGGCCCGGTTCGGACTTCTCCACCACGACCTCGTTCAGGGCGCTGGAAGAGACGACCTCACCATCGGTTCGGTGAACCGACAGCCCCAGGCGCATCCGTTCCTCGACGCTGTAGGCACCGGACAGGAAGCGCTTGAGGGCCATTGTCAGCCCGCCCTTGTCGACGACCGTCAGGTAGCCAAGGGTTCCGAGGTTGGCCCCCAGCACTGGAACGTGTTCTCGTGCTGCCAGGTCGGCTGCGCGCAACATCGTTCCGTCGCCACCCATGCTGACCACCAGGTCGAGCCCGACGGGGAAGTCGGCCACGGGTACCCCCAGGTCGCTCCGACCGACCTGGGCCGCGTCGGACTCGGGCAGGCGCACCTCGTGCGACCGCTCGGCCAACCAATCGAGCGTGTCCACGACCTCGCTGGAATCGAGGTCTTCATGGAGGACGAATCCGAACGCACTCACGACTGCTCCTCGGGTGTGGCGGCGGCAGCCACGACCGCTTCGATTGTCGCGGCCGGCTCGGGTGCCACGCCATCGGATTCAAGAGCCCCCACCCGGAAGTACACCAGGAACTCGACATTGCCCTCGGCACCGCGAAGGGGAGAGACCATGGCTCCCATCATGACCGCTCCGAACCCCGCAGCGGACTCCAGGACCGAAGTCAACGCAGTGGTCCAAACCTCGGCGCCGGAGACCACCCCGGCTCCACGTGAGACCTCGGCTCGGTCCGCCTCGAACTGGGGCTTCACGAGGAGCACCAACCAGCCGTTCGGCCGGACCGAGGCGACCAGCACTCCCATCACTTTTGTGAGGGAGATGAAGGACAGGTCGGCCACAGCGGCATCGAACGGTTCAGTATCCAGCGGCTCGAAGTGGCGCAGGTTGGTGCGTTCGAGCACCACCACACGTTCGTCCGCTCGTAGTCGTTCATGCATCTGCCCGTGCCCGACGTCCAGGGCGACTACACGGGACGCCCCACGTTGGAGGAGGCAATCGGTGAAACCACCGGTGGAGGCGCCTGCATCGAGTATCTCCAGACCTTCTGCATCCAGGCCGAATCGCTCCATTGCGCCCTCGAGCTTGTCGCCTCCGCGACCCACGAAGCGAGGCGGCTCCGCCTGGATCACGATGGGCTCAGCTGCAGCAACCATGCGGGCCGCGTTTCCGGCAACGGAACCGCCGACCAGAACCCGCCCCTTTTCCACGAGCACGAGCGCGGCGTCGGCGTCGGGTGCCAGACCCCGGCGAACCAGCTCGGCGTCCAGACGCCTTCGCGCAACCATGCTCAACCACCCGACAGGGAGAGGCCCCCGGGCATCCCACCATCGATTTGATGGACGACGTCTGCGAAGGTGTCGGCCACGAATGCGCAGGGCACGTCAATCGGGAGGTCCCCGCGTGACGTGACCCCCGACAGGACGAGGGCAAATGGCACACCCAGCCGTCTAGCCAGCTGTCCGTCGGTGTCAGGACGGTCGCCGACCACGATCACGTCTGGCCGAGCGATCTCATTTGGCAGAACGGGCACAGCTGGCGGTACGGACCCATCGGACGATTGATGTGTCGACCCCAGGCCCAACCGCTCACGGATCAGTGCTGCCATCGGCTCCAATGGCTTACCCGCCACCTCGGCGAGCGAACCGGCAGCGGCCTCGACCGCCGCCACCAGCGAGCCGCAGCCCGGGTGCAGACCATCGGAGCCCGGGAAGGTCGTGTCGGAATTCGAGGCCAGTAGGCGTGCGCCGGCGCGTACCGCCGCGCCCGCCACGTCCATCTGGCGGTAGTCGAACTCACGGGTGAGGCCGACGACGACGCAGTCGAACGGACCGGCTGAAGACCCGCCATCAGCTCGGGCAGACGCAGCGGCGACTACCGGACCTGCATCAATCCCTGCGGCGTTCTCCGGTCGGGCCCCGTGTTGCCGGAGCGCGCCCATCAGGCCCTCACCGCCGATGACGAGGACTCGCTCCCCCGGTGCCACCAGGGCGCATACGGCGTCGGCCGAAGTGACCACCTCGCACCCCGGGGCAAGCCCGTGCTCCACCAACCGTTCGGCGCGGGCGCCGCCCGACTCGGCGGAGTTGTTGGTACAGAAGAGGACGCGATCTCCTCTGTCCAGTAGTCGGGCCACAGCGTCGACCGAACCGGGGATCGGCACCCGACCACGCCACATGACCCCGTCCAGGTCGACCACCCAGTCCGTCACCTCGACACCCTCGCACACCTGCGGTGGAGTCCCCGTGATCGCCCAGCTCCCGCCAGGTCGGCCGAAGTGGTCGCACCTGCAATTGCTGTGCAAACATGACGACGATCGCCCAGGTCGTATCGCACAGCATCGTGCAGCCCCGATGAACCTCCGGAGGTTCCCACATGAACAACGAGCAGCTCACCAAGGTCCGGGAAGCAGACGGTTTCGTCGCTGCGCTCGACCAGAGCGGCGGCAGCACGCCGAAGGCCCTGGGCCTGTACGGCATCTCCGAGGACGCCTACAACGGTGACGAGGAGATGTTCGACCTGATCCACGGGATGCGTTCGCGCATCATGACCAGCCCCGCCTTTGGCGGCGACCGGATCCTGGCCGCCATCCTCTTCGAGATGACGATGGACCGCGAGGTCGAGGGCCGGGGAACCGCCGACTACCTCTGGAACGTCAAGAACGTGGTTCCTGTGCTGAAGGTGGACAAGGGCCTGGCCGACGAGGCCGACGGCGCCCAGGTGATGAAGCCCATGCCCGGTCTCGACGAGCTGCTCTCACGGGCCAAGGACAAGGGGATCTTCGGAACCAAGATGCGCTCGGTCATCAAGGTCGCCAACGAAGCGGGCGTCAACGCCGTGGTTGACCAGCAGTTCGAGGTCGGTCGTCAGATCGTCGATGCCGGCCTCGTCCCGATCATCGAGCCGGAGATCGACATCAACAGTCCGTCGAAGGCCGAGGCCGAGGCTCTCCTGCTAACGGCTGTTGCCGCCCAGCTCGACGCTCTCCGCTCCGATCAGCAGGTCATGCTGAAGCTGACGCTGCCTGAGACCGACGACTTCTATGAGCCGCTCATCGAACATCCCCGCACGGCACGTGTCGTCGCTCTCTCCGGCGGCTACAGCCGCGAAGAGGCCAACGCCCGCCTGGCACGGAACCACGGAATGATCGCCAGCTTCTCCCGCGCACTCACCGAGGGCCTCACCGCCCAGCAGAGCGAGGACGAGTTCAACGCCGCCCTCGACGCCTCGATCGCAAGCATCGCCGCCGCCTCGGCGACCTGAACCAGCCACCGCAGCGGGATCCGGTCCCAGCGGGCCGCCCCAGCCGCTGAGGTACCTTCGGTCACCCCAGCGAGTTCAGCCGGTCTTGGATATCCACGAAGTCGGGCGACACCCTCGCCAGGCGCGCAAAGAGTTGCCGCGCCTGTGGTAGGTCACCGCTGCGTTCATAGAGGTCGGCGAGGGCATAGGCCCGCCGCAACTGGTGCTCAGAAGGATTCTTGGGAAATCGAAAGCCCTTGGCCAGCAGTGCCACGCCCGCTGAGAGCTCGCCCCGGTCCGCAAGAGATCCCGCAGCCACGATCCGACCCTCGGTGACCAGCTCCGCAGCAGGCGACGCCTGGCGCAGCTCGGTCCACAACGCATCGACCCGGTCGTGGCGCCCCAGGGCGCGGTAGCAGTCCTCCAGCACCGGGTGCTGCTCGACCGAGCCCTTTGTGAGTGCTACGAACTCCTCGAGGTGATCCGCTGCCTGGCGCCACTTGCCGAGCCGGTACAGGGTCAGGCCGTAGAGCTCTTGAACCGCGGCGACGGCCGGCACCTCCTTCTCGATCAGTTTCAGGATTCGTCGGGCATCCAGGTAGCGATCGGCTGCGAACGCCTTGGCGGCCTGCTCGAAGCGCTCTTCCAGACGCTCTGCCCGCTGCCTACCGACGAACTCGGACATCGACGGCACCACGACCCGTGGACCGCGCTCGACGACGCCTCGTCGAGCCACCTTCGGGCTCACTCTTGGTACCGCCCTCATCCCCCACGATGCCTTCATCTATCCACTCGTCCATCGGCGTGGGCGGCCCGGGCGGCTCTTTGGGGCCCTGCGGACGCGGGGAAGAGGGCCGGCGCCCGCCGGGCGGCTTACGGCCGCTGGACGGCGGCCGCCCGCTGGACGGCGGCCGCCCGCTGGATGGCTTACGGCTGCTGGGCTGCTTACCCCCGCGCGGCGGTTTCGAGCTCGAGGAGGAGGACCGGTCAGGAGACATGGGACGAACTGGGCTGGTACAAGGCAGCCCACGCTAGCGGCCGGCAGGCAACCTGCCTGCAGCGGCCGACAGCCAAACTGGCCAACACGAAGTCGGACCGAAGAAGTCTGGCCAAAACGACTTCGGGGGGAGCCCAACGGGCTCCCCCCAAATCGTTCGAAATCCGGCGGCGTCCTACTCTCCCGGGGACACTCGTCCCAAGTACCATCGGCGCTGGAGGGCTTAACTTCCGTGTTCGGAATGGGAACGGGTGTGACCCCTCCGCTATGGCCACCGAAAGATCAATTGTCACGAGGCGCACAAAGCGGCCACTCGAGTACTTCATAGCGAACACGAACGTCTCTGAAAGACGAAAACCCAAGCCCTCGGCCGATTAGTACCGGTCAGCTGAACGCATTGCTGCGCTTACACATCCGGCCTATCAACGTGGTCGTCTACCACGGGCCTTACCAGGTTGACCCTGTGGGTGGAATCATCTTGAAAAAGGCTTCCCGCTTAGATGCTTTCAGCGGTTATCCCTTCCGCAGGTCGCAAACCAGCCATGCCCTTGGCAGGACAACTGGCACACGAGAGCTGCGTCCGTCCCGGTCCTCTCGTACTAGGGACAGCTTTTCTCAATCCACCTTCGGTTGCAGAGGATAGGGACCGAACTGTCTCACGACGTTCTAAACCCAGCTCGCGTACCGCTTTAATGGGCGAACAGCCCAACCCTTGGGACGTGCTACCGCCCCAGGATGCGATGAGCCGACATCGAGGTGCCAAACCTTCCCGTCGATATGGACTCTTGGGGAAGATAAGCCTGTTATCCCCGGGGTACCTTTTATCCGTTGAGCGACGGCGCTTCCACACGCAACCGCCGGATCACTATGCCCAGCTTTCGCTCCTGCTCGACTTGTAGGTCTCGCAGTCAAGCTCCCTTTTGCCATTGCACTCGCCGCCTGATTGCCAACCAGGCTGAGGGAACCTTTGGGCGCCTCCGTTACTCTTTAGGAGGCGACCGCCCCAGTCAAACTACCCACCTGACGCTGTTCCCGACCCGGATAACGGGTCTGGGTTAGAGCCTCGTCATACGCAGGGTGGTATTTCAAGGTTGACTCCACACTGGCTAGCGCCAATGCTTCCTAGTCTCCCACCTATCCTACACAACGCATAACAAAACCCAACATCAAGCTATAGTAAAGGTCCACGGGGTCTTTCCGTCCTTCTGCAACTAACGAGCATCTTTACTCGTACTTCAATTTCGCTGAGTCTCTGGTTGAGACAGTTGGGAAGTCGTTACGCCATTCGTGCAGGTCGGAACTTACCCGACAAGGAATTTCGCTACCTTAGGACCGTTATAGTTACGGCCGCCGTTTACTGGGGCTTAGGTTCAGAGCTTCGTCCGAAGACTAACCCTTCCCCGTAACCTTCCAGCACCGGGCAGGCGTCACAGCGTATACAGCGCCTTACGGCTTCGCACGCTGCTGTGTTTTTAGTAAACAGTCGCTTCCCACAATTTGGTGCCACCTCTTCGAGCTCAGGCAGCAAGTGCCATCACCCTAACGAGGCCATCCTTCTCCCGAAGTTACGGATGCATTTTGCCGAGTTCCTTAACCAGAGTTCTCTCAATCGCCTTGGTATTCTCTACCTATCCACCTGAGTTGGTTTGGGGTACGGGCACACACGTGAACTAACCGCTGAGATTTTCTCGGCAGCATAGGATCACTGACTTCGCCTGAATCGGCTCCGTGTCACGTCTCAGGCTTCATGGGGTCCGGATTTGCCTAGACCCCGCCCTACACGCTTACCCGGGGACAACCATCGCCCCGGTTCAGCTACCTTCCTGCGTCCCTCTACGGTTTTCCGCCTCCTGGTGGGTCGGTTCGCAGTCGGCGTAATGCCGAAAGCAGCCCCTTAGCAACCAAGGATTGGAATGGACGCGGACGCGGTGGTACCGGAATATCAACCGGTTGTGCATCGGCTACGCCTCTCGGCCTCGCCTTAGCTCCCGACTTACCCTGGGAGGATTAGCCTTGCCCAGGAAACCTTGGATATTCGGCGGACGGGTTTCTCACCCGTCTTTCGCTACTCATGCCAGCATTCTCACTCGACCACGCTCCACAGAGGGTCACCCCACTGCTTCACTGCAAGATCGACGCTCCGCTACCGCTCGTCATAAATGACGAACCCGTGGCTTCGGCTCCAAACTTGAGCCCCGTTACATTGTCCGCGCAAGAACACTCGACCAGTGAGCTGTTACGCACTCTTTCAAGGGTGGCTGCTTCTAAGCCAACCTCCTGGCTGTCTTCGCATTCTCACATCGTTTACCACTTAGTTTGGAATTAGGGGCCTTAGCCGACGGTCTGGGCTGTTTCCCTTTCGACCCCGAAGCTCATCCCCCGGGGTCTCACTGCTGCGCTCTAGATCGATGGTATTTGGAGTTTGGTTGGGTTCGGTAAGCTTGTAGGCCCCCTAGCCCATCCAGTGCTCTACCCCCATCGATGAACACGCAACGCTGCACCTAAATGCATTTCGCGGAGAACCAGCTATCACCGAGTTTGATTGGCCTTTCACCCCTATCCACAGGTCATCGGCCCAGTTTTCAACCTAGGTCCGTTCGCGCCTCCACGGGGTCTTACCCCCGCTTCACACTGCCCATGGATAGATCACTCGGCTTCGGGTCTACAGCATGCGACTATACGCCCTATTAAGACTCGCTTTCGCTCCGGCTGCCCCTCACGGGTTAACCTTGCCACATACCATAACTCGCTGGCTCATTCTTCAAAAGGCACGCCATCGCCGGCCGAAGCCGGCTTTGACTGCTTGTAGACCAACGGTTTCAGGGTCTATTTCACTCCCCTCACGGGGTACTTTTCACCTTTCCCTCACGGTACTAGTTCACTATCGGTCGACAAGAAATACTTAGCCTTACGAGGTGGTCCTCGCAGATTCACGCCGACTTTCCCGGATTCGGCGTTACTTGGGAACATTGATCAGAGGCTGCTGAGTTTCGTGTACGGGGCCATTACCCTCTACGGCGTGCCTTTCCAGACACTTCCACTACCCAGCAACTTTGTAACTCTGTGGGGATTCCAACGTTTCCCCTATCACGTCCCACAACCCCGGATTGGCAACGCCGTTGGGCTATCACACCAATTCGGTTTGGGCTACTCCGCGTTCGCTCGCCGCTACTTACGGAGTCGTTTTTACTTTCCTTTCCTCAGGGTACTGAGATGTTTCAATTCCCCTGGTTCCCTCTCGCTGCCCTATGTGTTCAGGCAGGAGTAACACCCCATGACGGGTGCTGGGTTTCCCCATTCGGACATCCACGGATCGACGGTAGGTCGGCACCTCCCCGTGGCTTATCGCAGCCTCCCACGTCCTTCTTCGGTTCTTGTCGCCAAGGCATTCACCGTTGGCCCTTCGTAGCTTGGGTATTCGCATTACAAAGATGCTCGTGCTCGCTATGAAATTCTCAAGCAGCGCGCCGAAGTGCCGTGCACATCGGGGGAAGGTTGGCACCTGCCACTCAAGACGAGTGTATGGGCGCTCCTTCACAACGGAAGACAGAACGGGCATCCAGGGCTTCGGAGGGCGGCGAACCAGAGGTTCACGGCGATCCGTAGGATCCTGAATGCCGGCAAGTGTTTCAACTGGGTGTCCAAACCTGCCACAGAACAAAGTCTGTGAAACAGGTGGAAATGGACTCCTTAGAAAGGAGGTGATCCAGCCGCACCTTCCGGTACGGCTACCTTGTTACGACTTCACCCCAATCGCTAACCCCACCTTCGGCAGCTCCGTCCCCGAGGGGTTCGGCCACTGACTTCGGGTGTTGCCAACTTTCGTGGTGTGACGGGCGGTGTGTACAAGGCCCGGGAACGTATTCACCCCGGCGTTGCTGATCCGGGATTACTAGCGACTCCAGCTTCATGAAGTCGAGTTGCAGACTTCAATCCGAACTGAGACCGGCTTTTTGGGATTCGCTCAACCTCGCGGTCTCGCAGCCCTTTGTACCGGCCATTGTAGCATGTTTGCAGCCCTAGGCATAAGGGGCATGATGACTTGACGTCATCCCCACCTTCCTCCGAGTTGACCCCGGCAGTCTCCTATGAGTCCCCGCCATTACGCGCTGGCAACATAGAATAAGGGTTGCGCTCGTTGCGGGACTTAACCCAACATCTCACGACACGAGCTGACGACAGCCATGCACCACCTATCGCAGGCCCCGAAGGACACCACATCTCTGTGGCTTTTCCTGCGTAGTTCAACCTAGGTAAGGTTCTTCGCGTTGCCTCGAATTAAGCAACATGCTCCGCCGCTTGTGCGGGCCCCCGTCAATTCCTTTGAGTTTTAGCCTTGCGGCCGTACTCCCCAGGCGGGGCACTTAATGCGTTAGCTACGGCACAGAGAGGGTTGAATCCTCCCCACACCTAGTGCCCAACGTTTACGGCATGGACTACCAGGGTATCTAATCCTGTTTGCTACCCATGCTTTCGCTCCTCAGCGTCAGTTCCAGCCCAGAGCGCCGCCTTCGCTGCCGGTGTTCTTCCTGATATCTGCGCATTTCACCGCTACACCAGGAGTTCCACGCTCCTCTACTGGACTCTAGTCACAGCAGTATTGAGTGGCCTCTCCGGGTTGAGCCCGGAGCTTTCACACCCAACTTACTGAACCGCCTACGAGCTCTTTACGCCCAATGAATCCGGACAACGCTTGTCCCCTACGTATTACCGCGGCTGCTGGCACGTAGTTAGCCGGGACTTCTTCTGCAGGTACCGTCATTTTCGTCCCTGCTGAAAGCGGTTTACAACCACGAGGGCTGTCATCCCGCACGCGGCGTTGCTGCGTCAGGCTTTCGCCCATTGCGCAAGATTCCCCACTGCTGCCTCCCGTAGGAGTCTGGACCGTGTCTCAGTTCCAGTGTGGCTGATCGTTCTCTCAAACCAGCTACCCGTCGTTGCCTTGGTGGGCCGTTACCCCGCCAACTAGCTGATAGGCCGCGAGACCCTCCCAGAGCGAAATTCTTTCTTCCCTAGGCCATGTGACCAGAGGAAGGTATGCGGTATTAGTCCGAGTTTCCTCGGGTTATTCCCCACTCCAGGGTAGGTTTCTCACGTGTTACTCACCCGTTCGCCACTAGGTCTTCCGGGAGCAAGCTCCCATGGACCCCGTTCGACTTGCATGTGTTAGGCACGCCGCCAGCGTTCGTCCTGAGCCAGGATCAAACTCTCCATCAAGATCTCGGGTCACCGTCTAGGACGGCGACCTTTCGATCGGAGAGCCAGCCTCGGGTTGGCACCCTCGGCTGACTGGCACAGACTTCTAGCTAGCCAGGATCTCTCCTGTATTGCTGTCCGAATGTGCAAAAGGTATTACTTGAATTGACTGGGTAATCGCACCGGCGAACCGGCGCGACCTCCCACACTCGCCTTTTGGCATTCTGTCTTCCGTTGTCAAGAAACGCCGGCACTCACGAGGAGTTGCCAACTCGGAACATGCAACCGGCGGCAGACGTATCTGCTGGCCGAGTCCCAGGGGTTCCGTGCCTCGTTCCGGCGGACAAACCGTCCGTGCGAGGCGAAGAGTTACTTTACGTGTTCGCGGGGTCCGGGTCAATTCCGGATCCTGCGACGCTCGTCACACGGTGCTCGTGCACTCAGAATTGCAGTGCTCAGTCCCGTACGACCACCAGATGATGGCTGTTCTTGCCCCTCCGGAGCAAAACGAACCGTCCGTGCAGGAGATCGGCCGGGGAGAGCTGGGGCCCCGGGCGCTCGGCGAGGGACACCTGGTTGACGTAGTGACCTCCGGCATTGCGGCGAGCCTCGCCCTTGGACTTCGCCAGCCCCGCGTGCACGAACAGATCCAGCGCCTCGGAACCCTCGAACTCACCGGTCGACATCACGGTGCACGGGATCTCGTCGGCCAGGAGTTGCAGCGCCTCCGTATCGGCATCCACCACAGCCCCACCGAAGAGGACGCCTGCCGCCCGCTCGATGGGGTCGAGGACTGCGGAGCCGTGCACAAGGGCGGTGACCTCGCGGGCGAGCCGCCGCTGCCCCTCCCGCTTCTGTGGCGCCTCCGCGTGCAACCTGGCCACCTCGGAGCACTCGCCCACAGGAACCATCGTGAGGCGTGCCAGCAGACCCTCGACATCGTCGTCGGTCACGTTCAGGAAGTACTGGTACATGCGGTACGGGCTGGTCCGGTCAGCCGACAACCACACGTTGTCGCCCTCCGACTTCCCGAACTTGGTGCCGTCGGACCTCACGATCAGCGGCGCTGTGAGCCCGTGGACGGTGTCAGAGCTCCGACGCCTGACGAGGTCGACACCGGCGACGATGTTTCCCCACTGGTCGGAGCCGGCCACCTGCAGATCCACGGCCATGTCCCGGTGCAGGACCCAGAAATCATTCGCCTGCAGCAGCATGTAGGAGAACTCGGTGAACGAGATCCCCGACTCGCGGGACAGGCGGCTCTTGACCGAATCCTTGGCGAGCATCGTGTTCACCGTGACGTACTTGCCCACGTCTCGGAGGAACTCCAACACGCCGATGGGCTCGGTCCAATCCCTGTTGTCCACCAGCCTGGACCGCGCCGGTCCTGGATCGAAGTCCAGGAAGTGAGCCAGCTGCCGGCCGATTGCGGCCCTGTTGGCATCCAGGACCTCGGAATCCATGAACTGTCGTTCGTCGGAGCGCCCTGAGGGATCCCCGATCATGCCAGTGGCACCACCGACCAGTGCCACGGGCGGATGACCCGCCACCTGGAAGCGACGAAGCATCATGATCGATTGCAGATTTCCGATGTGGAGCGAGTCCGCCGTCGGATCGAATCCGCAGTAAAGAGGAGTTGGCGTCGCGAGCCGGGCCACGAGGGTGTCGCGGTCCGTGTGGTCATGGACCAGTTCGCGCTCAGCGAGATCCGCCAGCAATGCTGCGCCGTCGAGCGATCCGTTCGGCAATGGGGGCCTCCGTCCGGAACTCCGCCGGGGTCAGGGATCAGGTGGACAGTACATACTGGCCCGGGTTCGGCTCCGCTACGAGCGCATTCGCCCAATCGGCGATCGCCCGGTACCCGAGGACCCACTCAGCCAGTACACCCGAACTTCCTGGTCGGCGCGCCACAATGTATCCATGCTGAATGGGCTCCGTAGACGGAGCATCCCCGCAGTGGCCGCCGCCGCCGTTCTAGCCCTCGTGGGCGCCGGCTGCGCCAACACCCATGAGCGCCCCCCGATCGAGTTCCCCCCGAATGCTGCGCCCTCACGCATCGTCGACGCCCAGGGTCGGCTGATCACGACGATCGCGGATGAGAACCGCCAGAGCATCTCCCTGCAGGACGTTCCGATCAGGATGCAGCAAGCCATCGTCGCCATCGAGGACACGTCGTTCTGGACCCACAACGGCGTCGACGTGAAGGCAATCGCGAGGGCCGCCGATGCAAACGCGGAGGCAGGTGGAGTCTCCCAGGGTGGATCCACGATCACCCAGCAGTACGTGAAGAACGCTCTCCTCGACGACGAACGCACCATCTCGCGCAAGGTGGAGGAGGCCGCACTGGCGATGGCCCTCGAGCGTGCCTACTCCAAGGAGGTGATCCTGGAGCAGTACCTGAACACCATCTACTTCGGTTCCGGGGCCTATGGGGTGGAAGCGGCGGCACGTGACTTCTTCGGCATACCCGGCCACCCAACTCTCCGTTGTCCCAGGCCGCTCTCCTGGCCGGCGTGATCCAATCACCGTCGCGCTGGGATCCGCGCCAGAATCCCGAACTCGGCCGCCGCCAGGCGCGATGTGGTGCTGGAACGGATGGAGGAAGTCGGCTACATCTCGCCGGAGCAGCGGCTCGCAGCGGAAGCGGAACCGGTGGCGGTCGTCGAGGAAGGCTCCGACGCTCAGCAGCAGCGATACCCGGCAGCGCACTTCGTGGAGGAGGTCAAGTCCTGGCTGCTGACCGAGTCCGACGCGCTGGGCGAGAGCCAGGCCGAGCGGTACAACAACCTGCTGCGGGGCGGGCTGACCATCACGACGACCATCGACCTGGACATCCAGGCCAAGGCCGAGGCCGCCGTCGCAGCCGTCCTCCCCGGGCAGGGCACCGACCCCCGGACTCCCGACGCCGCCCTGTCCTCGATCGAACCTGTCGACCGGTTTCATCCGGGCCATGGTCGGCGGCCGTGACTACTGGGGCGAGCACTCCTACGCCAAGCTCAATCTGTCCGAAGGAGCGGGCCGCTCCACAGGGTCGACCTTCAAGCCGTTCGTGATGGCGACAGCTCTGGCCAACGGTGTTCCGGCCAGCAAACGGTTCAATGCACCGTCATCGGCCTCCTTCCGGATCCCGGGCGGTGTCTGGAACGTCAAGGGCGGTGGAATCGGCTCGGGCACGATGGCCGACTGCACCATCGCTTCGTCCAACACCTGCTACGCAAACATCGTGCTCGACGATGCCGTGGGCGCAGAGGCGTCGGTGGAGATGGCCAGGAAGTTGGGCCTCACCAGCACTCAACTCGATGCCGTACCGTCAGCCGTCCTCGGGGCCAACAACGCCACCGTCCGCGACATGGCATCCGCCTATGCCACCTTCGCCAACGGCGGTATCCACGTCCCTCCGGTCTATGTCACCAAGGTGGAGCGCTCCGACGGCACCGTGTTGTACGAGCACGGCCACACCCAGACCAAGGTTCTCGAGCCTGAGGTGGCCCGTCAGATGAACGACGTCCTTCCCGGCGTCATCTACGCGTCCAACGGCACCGGCACCGGTGCGGCAATCGATCGCGTGGCCGGAGGGAAGACAGGTTCCGCCCAGCGCAACACCGACGCCTGGTTCTGCGGATACACGCCGCAGCTCTCCACCGCGGTGTGGGTGGGATTCAGCGAGCCACGGATCGGGTCCGACGGGAAGTCCCAACTTGTGTCGATGACACCCGGAAACACGCCGATCACGGTCTATGGCGGAACCTATCCCGCCCAGATATGGGCGAACTTCATGCTCGCGGCGCACGAGGGCCTGCCGGAACTCCCCCTCAACTCCCCTGTTCCGCCGCCGACCACGACGACCACCACCCCCGAGCCACCGGGCATTCTGAATCCCGTCGCCGCCGCCGAATCCGACAAGTTCGCCAAGGTTCCCGACGTGAGCCAGATGACCAGGGCCAACGCGACATCCACGCTCGAGCGGTCGGGGTTCAAGGTGAAGTCCGCATCGGTGGAACTGGGCGAGGCCGTGCTCCCGGGGCGAACCGCGGCCCAGTCACCCGGGGCGGGCACCATCGCCCGAGCAGGTTCCACGGTCTGGATCGAGGTGACCAAGGGCTCCCCGGCGTCACGAACACCCATTCCCGACCTACGGGGCTACGGACTCGGCCAGGCCACCGAACAACTCGAGGCCCAGGGGTTCACCGTGGGCAAACGTCTCCTCGCCCCACCCCTTGGAACCCTCGGCCCCAATGGGGCGCCATACGGAGGTGGCCAGGTATGGGCCACCACTCCCGCCGCCGGACAACTCGCCCCCGACGGGAACGTTGTACTCGATTACGCGCCCGAACCTGCTCCGGCCGCCACGACAACCGTGCCGCAGACATCAGCTCAGGACTGAACTCGCGATGGAGGCGGACCAGGACCAGGATGACAAGCTGGTCCCCGTGGGCACCCCAGCACCGACCAGGAACCCCAACTCCCCCGATCATCCCGACAGCGGACAGCCGCCCAGCACGACCCGCAAGCTGATCTGGGGTCTCGTCGCGACGCTGACCGTCCTCGTCTTCGGCTGGTGGATCTACACCCTCTTCTTCTACGACCCGGGCCTGCTCATCGATGAACTCGAGGACCGCACCTTCCCGACCGCGGCCGAACCGGTGTGTGCAGAGGCCGTTGCCACGATCAACTCCCTGCCCCGGGCCGAGGCGACCGACGATCCGGTCGAGCGCGGCGGACGTACTCGACACCGCCAACTCCGCTCTGGTGCAGATGGTCGCCGACCTGAAGGCCCTGGCACCCGAGCCCAGCTCGCCCGGGTCAGAAGCCGTGGGTGAGTGGCTGGACGACTGGACGGTCCACGTCGAGGATCGCATCCGCTATGCCGCTGCACTGCGCAGCGACCCACTCGCCCGCTTCACCGAGACCCCCAAGGGCTCGAAGCAGATCTCCCGGGCGATCGACGGGTACGCCCAGGTGAATCGCATGATGTCGTGCGAGACACCCGGCGACGTCGGTTGAATTCGCCCCTATCCCGACGCTGAGGCGCGGTAGAGCGCCAGCGCCTCCAATCCGGCCCTGGAGAGCCTCACCAGGCCCGGCTCGTCAGCGAGCTCCTCCAGCTCCGCCTGGGTGACCCACCGCAGGGCGAGCGACTCGTGGTTGCCGGACTCGACCGCACCCGGCGGGGCCACCACCACGAACCGCAGGTCGAGGTGCAGGTGTTCACCCAGCTCATCGCCGTGATCGACAGCGTGGATGTCGATGTCCACGGCGGGGACAAGCACTGACAGGCCGGCTATCCCGGTTTCCTCGGAGGCCTCCCGAAGTGCGACTCCAGCCAGCTCGTGGTCGCCGTCGGCGTGTCCGCCCGGCTGCAGCCACCGTCGCAACTTCGTGTGAAGGAGAAGGAGCACCCGTTCCCCCGCGGCATCGACCACCAGGGCAGAGCCCGTCAGGTGTCCCGGAGCAGTCGACCTGTCCGCCGACGCTGCACCGAACTCGCCGACCATGGCGATGACCCGTTCCCTCACGCGCTTCTCCTCGGTCCCACCCAACGCTGCCTCTGCCAATCGGGCAGTCGAGCGCGGCGGGGTCCGAGCTGGGGGCCAGTGCCGGATCGCCCACCGACAACATGTCCACCGGTATCGGTCCTTCAGTCCCAGACCGTGAGACCGTCGGGAACCGACACCGGCGGCCCCATGGCCTCCAGCACCGCCGACGGTGTCACCATCGGTACATGGGTGCTCGGATCGACCGAGACGTACGTGATGAGAACGTCGGCCACCGCACGGTCGTCCACCCGCAGTCGGAACACCCCGTCGAAGCTGGTCCGACCCCACCGGCTGATCCCGCAGTCGATGCTCAGCTGTTCGGTCCACCGCGCCGGGCCGTGCCAGTCGAGTGTGGCCCTTTTCCAGCATGACGTCCCACGTACCCACCCATGGGGACGGGTCCTCTCCTGGGGAGGGCAACGACCTCATCCAGTGGTCCATCGAGTCGTCGACGTACGCCAGGTAGTGCGCGTTGAACACGATCCCCTGCTGATCACACTCGCCATATCGGATGTCGATCTGGTGGGTGAACGGCACCTGGGCGGTCGTGGCTACCGGACCAGCTGTCACGACTCAGACCATCGGACGCGTTCGGCCTCGAGCTTCTTCTCCAGGCGCTGGCGCTGCACAGTGACCGGTACCGGGCCTGCGCCGCCGGGGGTGGTCCGTCGCCTGACTGATGCGCCGGGCGCCAACAGCGCCACTGCACGTGGGCCCAGTGACGGTTCGGCAGACACGAGGTCGGCCAGGGGAAGGTCCTCGTCGAGTGATCGACGCACGAGAGCACCGATGATCGCATGGGCATCACGGAACGGCACCCCGTCGGAGACGAGGAGCTCGGCGAGATCCGTGGCCGCGGCATGGGGCGAGTCCGCCGATGCCGCCATGGCCGCCAGTCGGAATCCCATTGTGCGGTAGAGCCCCGTCATGGCTCCCAGTCCCAGGCGCACGGTGTCCAGGGCATCGAAAAGCGGCTCCTTGTCCTCCTGGAGATCGCGGTTGTACGCCAGTGGCAGCGATTTCGAGGTGGCAAGGAAGCCGGTGAGATCGCCGATGAGGCGCCCCGCCTTGCCCCGGGCGAGCTCGGCGATGTCGGGGTTCTTCTTCTGGGGAAGCATCGATGACCCGGTGGCGTAGGCATCATCGAGGCGGGCGAAGCCGAACTCGTCGGTGGTCCACAGCACCACTTCCTCGCCCATGCGCGACAGGTGCAGCCCGATCATGGTGAGGACGAACAGGGTCTCGGCAACGAAGTCGCGGTCCGATGAAGCATCGAGAGAGTTCTCGAAGCGGGCCGAGAATCCGGCCTCCGCAGCGGTGGCGTCGGGATCCAGCGGCAGGGACGATCCGGCTAGCGCACCGGCCCCCAGAGGCGATACATCCACCCGTCGGCGGCAGTCCGACAGGCGGTCCAGGTCCCTCAGAAGTGCCCATCCATGGGCCATCAGGTGATGTGCCAGCAGCACGGGCTGGGCCTGCTGGAGGTGCGTGTACCCGGGCAGGTAGGCGGCGTCCTCCCCCGTGCCGGCCTCGTCGGCACGCTCAGCGAGTACCGCGACGAGACCGATCACTCGTCCGGCGATCACATCTATCTCGGTCTTGAGATGGTGTCGGAAGGCGGTTGCCACCTGGTCGTTGCGTGAACGGCCCGTGTGCAGCTTGGCTCCCGCGCTGCCGACCAGTTCGGTGACACGGCGCTCGATGGCGGTGTGAACATCCTCGTCGGAGGCCACGAACTCCAGCGAACCGTTGCGGAACTCGATCTCGACCGCGTCCAGACCACCCAGTACCTCGCCCAGTTCCACCTCGGTCAAAAGCCCCGCGGCGCACAGACCCTTCACATGAGCCTTCGAGCAGGCGATGTCGGAGTAGAGCAGCCGGCGGTCATACGACAGGCTCTCGGTGAACTCGACCAGTTCCGCGGCCGGGCCGGATGCGAACCGTCCGTGCCAGAGTTGGCCCCGGACCTCCTCATTGACGGCGGGACCCTCCGCCGGCGCACCACCGTCCGACGGTGTCACCGGGAGCCCGGACCCTGGATGGCTGACCACGTCTGTACGCCCAGCCCCCACAGACGCACGAATCCCTCGGAGTCGGCATGACGGAAGCGGTCGGCCGAGTCGTAGGTCGCCAGTCCGTAGTCATAGAGGGAGCGGGGTGCCCGACGGCCGGTGACAAAGCACCGTCCCGGCTCCAGGCAAAGGCGGACCTCGCCCGTCACTGGCTCCTGAGAGGCATCCACGAAGGCGTCGAACGCCTCCTTCAGCGGTGAGAACCAGAGCCCGTCGTAGACCAACTCGGCGTAACGGTGCTCCATACGGAACTTCTCGCGGCTGGAGGTCGCGCTCCAGGGTGATCGACTCCAGATCGGCGTGCGCCATCATGATGGCCAGCGCCCCGGGGGCCTCATAGGTCTCCCGGCTCTTGATCCCCACGCGCCGGTTCTCGACCATGTCCATCCGACCCCACCCGTAGGAACCCACGAGGGCGTTCAGCGAAGCGATTAGTTCGTGCAGCGGCATCGCAACCCCGTCGACCGACACAGGTACCCCCCGCTCGAACGCAAGGACGATCTCGGTGGACTCGGTTGCGGTGGCCCGGGTCATCTCCCACACGCCGGAGGGTGGTTCGGCCCACGGGTCCTCCATCTCGCCACACTCGATGGCGCGGCCCCAGAGGTTGTCGTCGATCGAGTACAGCTTCTCCTTGGTGGCACCGACGGGGATGTTGTGCTCGGCCGCGTAGCGGATCGAGTCCTCACGGGTGAAGCCCCAGTTGCGCACGGGCGCCAGCAGCTCCAGGTCGGGCGCCAGGGCCATCGATGCGACCTCGAAACGAACCTGGTCGTTTCCCTTGCCGGTGCAGCCATGCGCGATCCCGTCGGCTCCGTAGCGCCGGGCCATGTCCACCTGGTGCTTCACGATGAGGGGACGGCTGATGGCGGAGACCAGCGGGTACTGCTGCTCATAGAGCGCATTGGCCTTGATGACCGGTGCCAGGAAGTCGCGCGCGAACTCCTCGCGCAGGTCCAGCTCCTCATAGGCAACGGCGCCGGCACCCAACGCCTTTTCCGCGGTTACCGTCGAGGGTGGCGCCCTGGCCGACATCGGCCGAGAGGCAGAGCACCTCCACGCCCATGTTCTCGATCATCCAGCGCACGGCGACCGACGTGTCGAGCCCGCCGGAGTACGCCAAAACCACTCGCTTTGCCATTCAGGATGTCCTTTCGGGTTGCCCGGATCGATCAGACCCTTCGAACTTTGTTGTTGTGATCAGTGGTGCGTCTCCATCGACGCAGCAAGGCGCTGATCCATCTCGGGACCCGTCCGAGTGACCGCGGCTCATTCGAGACCCGCCATCTCGGTGAGTCGGGTCAGCACCGCTGCTCCCTGGCGTGCCCGAGCGATCACCAGAATGGTGTCATCACCAGCAACGGTGCCGAGGACGCCCTCGAATCCGTTGCGGTCGATGGCCGATGCGACGACATGTGCCGAACCCGGCGGCGTTCCGACCACCACGAGGTCGCCGGAACGCTCGGCCTCCACGACCCAGTCCGACAGGACCCGTCGCAGATGCTCCACCGGGGCGACCTGGGATCGCGGTAGCTCCGGGATTGCATAGACGGTGTCTCCACCGGGAACCCTGACCTTGATTGCCCCGAGCTCCTCCAGATCGCGCGACACGGTCGCCTGGTTCACCTGAACGCCCGTGGCGCCGAGGAGTTCGACCAGCAGCGCCTGGCTGCCGACCCGCTCACGAGCCAGCAGCTCTACGATGCGGTGTTGGCGTTGCGCCTTGGAGGGCATCAGTCGCCCGCCCGCAGCGCAGCGCCGATGACCGTCGCAGCCAATGCGATCTCGTCGTCGGTTATCAGCAGGCTCGGGGCCAACCTCAGAGCGCTCGGAGTCACCGCGTTGACCACCAACCGCGTACCGTGCACCCCGTCGAGCAACTCGGCGGCCACGTCCCCGGCGGTACGGCCGTCCGTTAGTTCCAACTCAACCGCCAACAAGAGCCCCAGGCCGCGCACGGAAGCGACTCCCTGCACCCCGGAGAGGGCGGCACGGAAGAGCCGCCCGGCACGCTCTGCCCGAGCAGGTACATCCTCGGCCTGCATCACCGTCAGGACCGCACGGGCGGCGGCGGTCGCCAGTGGCTGCCCCCCGAAGGTCGTGGCATGGTCGCCGGGCTCGAACAGCCCGGCCACTTCGGACCGGGCCCAACAGGCACCGATTGGCACCCCGTTGCCGAGTGCCTTGGCCATGGTGACCACATCGGCACGCACCCCGCTCAACTGGTGGGCGAACCAGGCGCCGCACCGGCCGAGACCGGACTGCACCTCGTCGAACATCAACAGGATTCCACGTTCATCACAGAGTCGACGGACCTCGCGGAGATACTCCTGGGATGCCGGGTTGACCCCGCCTTCGCCCTGGACCGCTTCCAGCAGTACCGCGGCCACCGTGTCGTCCAGTTGCCTTTCCAGGTCCCCTGCATCCATCCAGGTGGCGTGACGGAAGCCCTCCGGCAGCGGTTGGAAGGCCTCGTGCTTGGACGGCTGGCCGGTGGCGTGCAGGGTGGCCAGTGTGCGGCCGTGGAAACTGCCGAACGCGCTGACCACCACATGACGGCCGTGTCCTCCGAAACGGCGTGCCAGTTTGATGGCAGCCTCGTTGGCCTCCGCGCCGGAGTTGCAGAAGAACACCTGTCCCCCGCCACCCAGGAGTTGGTCAAGCGTGGTGGCAACAGCGGCGTTGTGCTCGGTTCCGAAGAGGTTGGAGACGTGCAGGAGTTTGGATGACTGCTCCGCAATGGCCTCTGCCACAACCGGGTGGGCATGACCCAGTGACGTGACGGCCAGCCCGGACAGCAGGTCCAGGTACTCGTTGTCCTGCGAATCCCACAGCAGGCTGCCCTGCCCTCGCACGAACATGACCCGCGGAGGCGCGTAGGTGGGCATGAGCGGACACGTGTCCGCCGCCGCGGGAGCACCCATGACTTCGGCGTGGCTACCGGACCTGCTCACGCCGTGCCCTCCGCACCGGCACTCACCATCGTGCCGACACCTGCATCGGTGAACAGCTCCAGCAGCAGTACGTGCTCCAGACGGCCGTCGATGAGGTGCACGGAGCCGACACCGGACTCGACCGCCTCGGCGCAGCCGGCCATTTTGGGGATCATCCCGCCCGAGATGGCACCGTCGGAGATCATCGAACGTATGCGCCCAGGGTCCACGACGGGGATCAGGGTCTCGGGATCGTGCTCGTCGGCGAGGAGACCGGGGACGTCGGTCAGGAACACAAGCTTCTCCGCGCCCAACCGGCGGGCCACCGCGGTCGCCGCGTCGTCGGCGTTGATGTTGTACGTCTGACCGGAGGAATCGACGCCGATCGTGGCCAGCACGGGAACCAGATCCATGGCCAGGGTCCGCTCGATCAGCTCAGGGTGGACCTCGGTGACGGCACCCACGAAACCGAGTTCCGGGTGATGGGCTTGTGCCTTCAGCATCGAGGCATCTGTTCCCGACAGGCCGACCGCCACGGGTCCGGTGGAGTTGAGCGCAGTGACGATCTGGGAATTGACCTTGCCGAGCAGCACCATCTGAGCAACCTCGAGCGTCTCGGCATCGGTCACCCTCCTTCCGTCGATGAATGTCGACTCACGACCGAGCCGCTTCATCCACTCGCCGATCTGGGGACCGCCGCCGTGCACCACCACCGGTTTCATCCCGACCCGATGCATCCAGACGATGTCGGAGGCAAAGCTCGCGAACAGCTCCGGGCTGCTCATGGCATTTCCACCGAACTTGATCACCACCGTCGAACCTCTGAACCGCTCGATGTACGGAAGTGCTTGCAGCAGCACATCGACCGCGACCTGGGGGTCGGTGCGCGGATCCAGATGTACTGCGCCATCGGCGCCGACGGGCGGGGAGGTCATGGGTACACCCCCGCCGTGCTCAGTCCCTCGGACTCCGGTAGCCCCATCAGCAGGTTCATGTTCTGGATGGCAGCACCAGAGGCGCCCTTGCCCAGATTGTCGATGGCCCCGAGGGCGAGCACCGTTCCCGTCCGCTCGTCGAAGCGAACGGTCACGTGCGCTGTGTTGGATCCCAGTGTGGCCTTCGTCGAGGGCGACCTGTCCGACACGACCACGAACGGCTCGTCGGAGTAGAACTCCGACATGACCTCCAGCAGAGACACCGAGCTGAGTCCCCCGGTGGCAGGAGTCGCAGTACAGGTTGCGAGGATTCCGCGGTTCATGGGCACCAGATGCGGTGTGAACAGGACGGTCGCCTCCAGGTTCATGTCCATCTCCGCAGTGTGTCGATGCGTGAGGAGCCCGTAGGCACTGACGTCCTCGTCGACCGCGCAGAACGTTGTGTTCGCCTTCGGCGGGCGCCCGGCGCCCGAAACGCCCGAAACGGCGTTCACCACGATGCCGGTCCGTTCGATCAAACCCGCACGAGTGAGTGGAGCCAGTGCCAGGGTGGCCGCCGTGGGATAGCAGCCGGGGTTCGCCACCGCGTCGGCGCCGACGATCCTGTCGCGGAACAACTCGGGTAGCCCGTAGGCGAAACCATCCAGCAGGTCGGGACGACCGTGCTCCTCGCCGTACCACCGCTGGTACTCCTGGGCGTCCCGAAGCCGGAAGTCGGCCCCCAGATCGACGACCTTGACACCGGCACCCAGCACATCTCCCATGAGGGCCTGGGACATCCCGTGGGGAAGTGCGAGGAACACCCCGTCCACTCCATCCAGAAGTTCGGGGGCAAAGCTGTCGAAATGCCGGCCGGGATACGCGGCCGCCAGGCTGGGGTAGAGATCCGCGATCTCTGTACCTGCTTGGGAGTCACCGGTGGCGAAGGCCACCTCGAGTGACGGATGCAGGGAGCACAGACGAAGGAGCTCGGCACCCGTGTAGCCCGAAGCTCCGATGATCCCGACGGCTGTCATGGACCCATACTACGCATATCCATGCGTAGTAGCGCATTGGAGCACCACTCCCCATTGGTCGGGTCCGAAGCGCATCGGTACCATCGGGAGCCATGTCCAATGACAACGGGGGACGGGTTGCGGCGCCACGGCTACGCGTGTCGATCATCGTGGCGTTCACCCTCGCTCTCGTGCTGCTGGGCGGCTTGCGATTCGCCCGCGCAGACCTCGCGGGTACCAGCTTCTTCGCCGCCGACGAGTACTACACGTGGACCACCGATGAAGGTCGGTACATCGACCATCTGAACATCGACATCTCCCAGTACCTCGCAATGGTCGAGGACTACCGCGGCGTCGAGGGGGCGTTCGAGAAGCAGGAGCCCTACCCGGCGTTCGAGGCGACCGGGGATTCCTACAAGGGACCCGTGGACCCCTTCACCCATCGGGTCGCCCTGCCCTGGGTCGCATCGCTACTCCCCTTCGATGCTTCGTATTCGTTCGCGTTGGTGAACCTGGCGTTGTTGACCGTGGGTTTGTGGCTGCTCATCGACGCCCTGGCCGTTTCCGGTCGGTCGCCTTCAGCCCAGGCCGTGGGGGCAGCCCTGTACACGTTCGCCCTTCCCGTGGTCGTGTTCACATCCTCGCTGTTCATCGATGGTGGAGTCGTGGGCCTCCTGATGGTCGGCTACTGGCTCATGGTCAAGCGATGGTGGTGGGCACTGATCGCCTTCTTCCCCCTCTCCTACCTCGCGAAAGAGTCCCTCCTGGTTCTGGCACCCTCGGTGATCTGGGCTTGGAGAACCTCCGGGCACCGTTTCAGGGAGACCCGATTCGTTGCCGGCGGCCTCATCAGCGCCGCGGGGGTGCTCGCCGCGGCCTGGTGGGTCGGCGCCAACGCACCTGAGCCCGTCTACTCCTTCACCGTCCTACCCACGTGGGGCTACATCCGATGGAACCTCACCAACATTCCATCCGCCGTGTTCTTCGTGGCGGGGATGTCCACGGTCGCAATTCCGGCAGTTCTCGGCATACGCCAACTGTTCGCGTCAACGGGCATCGCGAAGGCGCTGCGAAGCCAGTCCGGTCCCGACCTCATGGGCATCGCGGCGGTCATCGCCATGAACGTCTATTCGGTGGTGTCCACAGATCTCACGCTACGTACCGGCTGGTTGTTGTGGCCGTTCGCCATAGCAATCGGCGCGGTCTGGGTGGACCAGCAACAGGGTATTCGAGACCGCCTCGATGGCTGGGTTCTGCCCAGGCGCGACCAAGCCGCGCCTGTCTGAATCACCCCCGGAGTGTCGCTCCGTGGGTCGTTTCGACCTCGGCGATGATGGCCGTTCGCAACTCGGCCACCTCGGCATCGGTCAGGGTGCGGTCATCGGCACAGAATCGGATCCGGTAGGCCAGCGACCTACGGCCCTCCCCGAGCGAGTCGGAGCGGAAGACGTCGAACAGGTCGACCGCCTGCGCCAGCCCGCCGCCCGTAGCGCGAATCGTGGTGGCCACGGCAGCCGATGGAACCTGCTCCTCCACGACGAAGGCCAGGTCGATGTCACTCGAGGGGAACCGGCTCACGGGCCGGACCCGAGCTGCCATCTGGGGTATGGACAGCAGGTGACCGAGATCGAGTTCCAACCACGCAACGCGCTCGCTGATGTCGAAGGCCGTGGCCACCGCGGGGTCGATCTCCCCCACCGCTCCCACTTCGACACCGGCGACCTCGACGATGGCACCCCGACCGGGGTGAAGGCCGGGAAGCTCCTCGGAACGCAGGGCCACCGGCCCCGCCGCGGCAGCATGGAGCACCAACTCCATCAGGCCCACGGCATCGGCGGCCACTGATCCGGCAAGGATCGCGGCCGCGAACTCGCGCTCGCCAGTGAGCACACGACCCGCCTCGGCCGATGCATCGACATCCACGATGAGCTCACCCGGCCCGAAGAGCCGACCGATCTCGAACAGCGACACCCCTTCGGTGCGCCGGGCTGCGTTGTAGGCCACCGCCGCCAGAAGGCCGGGACGTGGCGATGTGCGGAGCACCGACTCCTCGGCGGCCAATGGGTTTGCCAGCTTCAGACCGCCGGCGCCCAGCCCGCAGCGCTCCAGGTCGCCCGGGGCAAGGAACGGCAGCGGCATCGCCTCGGACAGACCAGCTCCCACGAATGCTGCGCGGATGCGCCGGCGGCGTTGCTGTGTGGGCGACAGCGAACCACCCTTGGGCGAGGTGGGCACAGTCCGGGTGATCCGCGACAGGCCGAACATGCGCCCGACCTCCTCGATCACATCCACCTCGGCCGTGGAGTCGAACCGCCACGACGGGATCGCCACCTGTAGGTCCCCGCCATGGGCCTCACTCGTGAAGCCAATGGGTTCGATCAGATCGGCCACCTCATCGCGGGAGAGCTCGGTCCCGAGCACCAGGTTGACCCGCTCGGTCCGCACGGTGACCGGCTCCGTCGCCGGGAGATCTCCCCTCTCGTCGAGGGACCCCGGATGAAGCTCTGCGTTGCCGATCCCCGACAGCAGCTCCGCGAAACGGAGCGCCGCCAGCGGCGCTATCTGCGGATCTCCACCGCGCTTGAACCGCAGGGATGCCTCGGAATGAAGATTGAGACGAGCGCTGGACACCGCGATCGACATCGGGTCCCACCAGGCGAGCTCCAACAGCACATCGGTGGTGCCATCGGATATCTCCGTCGAGGCGCCACCCATCACCCCGGCGATCCCGATGGCCACATCCTCGCCGTCGGCGATCACGCCATCGGTGTCGATGAGGGTCCGGACCACGCCATCGAGCGTTTCGACCGTCTCACCGGAGCGTGCTCGGCGCACTCGCAGCGACGAACCTGCGACCTTGGCGAGATCGTAGGTGTGGTTCGGCTGGCCGAGTTCGAGCATCACGTAGTTGGACACGTCGACGACCGAGTTGATGGGCCGCATTCCTGCCGCGACGAGGCGCTGGGCCATCCACGCGGGCGACTCACCCATTGAAACGCCGGACAGAACCCTGGCCACGAACCTGCCGCACAGCGTCGGATCGATGATCTCGACACCCGCCAGGTCCGAGACGTCGACGCCGGACTCCTCAATCGAGGGGTCCGGGCTGCGCAACGGCAGGCCCAGCCGAGCCGACAGGTCACGGGCGATTCCGTAGATGCTGAGCGCGTCGGGGCGATTTGGCAGGACGTCGAGGTCGAACACAACCTCCGAGTGGATTCCGAGCGCCTCGGTCACCGGCGCACCCAGAGCGGTGCCGCCCGGCAGCACCAGTATCCCCTCGTGGTCCTCAGAGAGACCCAGCTCCGACGCCGAGCACAACATGCCGTTGCTCACTTGCCCGCGCATCTTGCGGGCGGCGATCTCCATGCCGCCCGGCATCGTGGTTCCGACTGTAGCCAGGGGCACCAGGTCTCCGGCCACCATGTTGAACGCTCCGCAGCACACCTGCAGCGCGTTGCCGTCCCCCATGTCCACCTGAACCAGCTGGATGCGATCTGCATCAGGATGCGGAGCCGTCTCCAGCACCTCGGCAACGACGATGCCGTCGAGCCCCTCGCCGAGCACCTCGAGTCCGTCCACCTCCAGGCCCAGATCGGCGAACGTCTCCACCAGACCCGCGGGCTCGGCCTCGATCGGCGTGAACTCACGCAGCCATGACAGTGGGACCCTCATCAGAGCTGCTCCAGGAACCGCATGTCGTTGGTGACCAGGTCCCGCAGATCGGAGAAGCCGTGGCGTATGTAGGCGAGGCGGTCGATGCCGAACCCAAAGGCGAACCCGCTCCACTCCTCGGGGTCCAGACCGCAGTGGGCCAGGACGTTGGGGTGAACCATTCCACAGCCGCCCACCTCGAGCCACGAGCCGTCAGGCTGCGAGATGTCGACCTCGGCCGAGGGTTCGGTGAAGGGGAAGTACGACGGGCGGAGCCGGCTGGTCAACGTCTCACCGAAGTACGCCTTCGTGAACTCCTCGATGGTCCCGGCAAGGTCGCCCATGGTGATGTCCTTGTCGATCACCAGGCCCTCGATCTGGTGGAACACGGGCAGATGAGTGGCATCTGCGGTGTCGCGGCGGTAGACCCGGCCCGGACAGACCACGTACAGAGGTGGGCCATTCTGCTCCCGAGCGGCGCGCAACATGGTCCGGATCTGGACCGGTGAGGTGTGGGTTCGCAGCAGGACCTGATCGCCACCCAGACCCGGGACTCCGGAGGTGTCCACATAGAGCGTGTCCCACAGTGAGCGCGGAGGATGGGACTGCGGCAGGTTGAGTGCCTCGAAGTTGAACCAGTCGGTTTCGATCTCCGGTCCGTCCTCGACGCCGAAGCCCATCCCCACGAACACATCCTCCAGCCGCTCCCAGGTCTGCGTGATCGGATGCACGTGGCCGGGCCGGGTCCTGCCCAGGGCCTCCGTGAGGTCCTGTCGCTCAGCCCGCAGGGCAACCATGCGCAGGGCCTCGGCGAGCTCCACCCGGCGGGACTCCACCGCGTCGCTCAACGCGGTCCGCGCCTCGTTCAGGGCTCTTCCTGTCGCCTTGCGCTGTTCGGGCGTGGCGTCCTTGAGGCCGGCACGAAGCTGCCCGATCCGCGAGCGCTTGCCCAGCAACTCGCTGTCCAGTTCGCTCAGGGCGTCCAGGTCGGAAACAGATGCGATTCGTTGCACCCCGGCATCGGCGAGTGCATGAGCTTCCGCCACGGGATCGTTGCCGGCACCTGGTTGTGGGGTCTCGGAATCACTCATGTTCAAGGGGTTGCGCGCCCTACGCGAATGGTCGTGGGAAGGAGCGGGTCTGGTTCATTCTGGCCCATCGGAGGACGGGGACCCGAAGTCGGTTTCGGCGGCGGCGCCGGCAGCGGCAGCACGCCGTTGACGGGCGGCCTCGAAGGCCAGCAGGGAGCCGGCAATCGCGGCGTTGAGAGACTCGACCTCGCCCTCCATCGGAATCGTGGCCCGGAGCTCCAGCTCCTCGACCACTCCTGCTGGAAGCCCATGGGCCTCGGACCCCACCACCAGCATCACGGGGCCATCCAGGTCGATGGACTCGGGGGGGACTCCACCGGTCTTGGTGGTGCCGACCGGGCGTAGGTTCGCTCCCCTTGCGGCGGCCAGGAGCTCGTCGGTCTCGATGCCCTCGACGACGGGTACTCGAAGGATCGATCCAGCCGAGGCGCGCACGACCTTGGGGTTCCACACATCGACCGAACCCGTGCTCAGCACCACACCGGCACATCCGGTTGCCTCGGCGACCCTCAGCAGAGTTCCTGTGTTTCCCGGGTCCTGGAGCCCCACTAGAGCCAGTAGGGGTCGACCCGAGCGAACGGCGTTCGACAGCACGGTCGCCAGATCCGAGGTGAGCAGGGGCGCCACCGCGACCATCGAGCGCGGGTTGACGAGGTCCAGAACCTTGGCCAGGGACCCCTCGGCGACCTCGACGATCTCTACCCCCGCGGAGCGAACCCTGGCCGCCAACGCAGCGTCGGCGTCCGGCTCGCAGTACAGGGCCACCAGGGCGATACCGGAGCGCAGGGCCTCATCGATCAGAACTGGGCCGTCGAGCAGGAACAGCTGCTCGGTGCGGCGCGAACTGCGGCGCCTCGCAAGGCGCCGCAGACGTTGCAGGGATGGGGCCGATGGCCGCAGCGCACTCAGCTGGCTGCAGCCTCCGAGCCGGCGCCGGCCTCTCGGGCGATCTCCACGAGTGCTCCGAACGCAACGTCGTCGGTGACGGCCAGATCGGCCAGGACCTTGCGGTCCACCTCGACCCCGGCGATCTTGAGCCCATTGATCAGTCGGCTGTAGCTCATGTCGTGCATGCGGGCGCCGGCGTTGATCCGCTGGATCCACAGTCTGCGCATCTCACCCTTGCGAGCACGACGGTCGCGGAAGGCGTAGTTCCCGGCGTGCATGACGGCCTCGTTGGCCGAACGGAAGCTGCGGCTGCGGTTGCCGTAGTAACCGGAGGCCTTCTCGAGGACTTCCTTGCGCTTCTTCTTGGCGTGGACACTTCGCTTCACGCGTGCCATGTCATCGTTCCTTTCGTACGTTCACAGTTCTGGGCCTCGGCTGGACCGGGGTCGGCCTGTCGGCAGCTGGTGATCGGAAGTTGCTCTCTAGATGCCCAGTTGCCGTCGGGCTGTCTCACGCTGACCGCCGGTGATCTCGGTGGTCCCGGCCAAGCGACGCTTGCGCTTGGAGGACTTCTTCTCGAGGATGTGGTTCCGGTTGCCCTTGCGGCGCAGGATCTTTCCCGTTCCCGTCACCTTGTAGCGCTTCTTCGCGCCGGAATGGGTCTTCATCTTTGACATTTCGTTACCTCTCGGGGTTCGGCCCCGAAGTCGTGGGTCTCATTGGGGTCGCTTGGTTCCGACCCGTTGCCCGGTCCTCAGTTGGAGCTGGCTTCCTCGCTCGGGGCTGGGTCCTCACTCGAATCCGGCTCCACGGTCGGAACTTTCTCTTCGATCAATGCTGGTTCTTCGCTGGGAGCTGGTTCTGGTTCTTCGACTCGAGCTGGTGGCGGCGCCGGTGTTTCTGGTTCGGCGGTCGAGACCGGACTCTCACCCTCGTCGACCTCGCCAGCTGCCTTGGCCTCCTCGGCCTCCTTGGCCTTGGCGTGTTCGGCCTGGGCCTTCTTGTCGGGACCCAGGACCATGATCATGTTGCGGCCGTCCTGTTTCGGCACCGACTCGACCTTGCCGAGATGGACGACATCGTCGGCAACCCGATCCAGGATGCGCCGACCGAGTTCCGGATGCTGCATCTCGCGGCCCCTGAACATGATCGTCACCTTCACCTTGTGACCCTCACCCAGGAACTGGGCCACCTTGCGGGTCTTGGTGTCGAAGTCGCCGCCAGAGATCTTGGGGCGGTACTTCATCTCCTTGACCGTGATGTTGGTGGCCTTCTTGCGTGATTCCTTGGCCCGCTGCTGTTCCTCGTAGCGGAACTTGGCGAAGTCCATGATCTTGCAGACCGGTGGATTCGCTGCCGCTGCCACCTCGACCAAGTCGAGATCCGCGGCACGGGCCATCGAAAGGGCTTCCGGCAGGGCTCTGACGCCCAGCTGCTCCCCGTCGGCCGCTATCAAGCGGACCTCGCGGGCTCGGATTCTCTCGTTGATCCTGGTTTCGTCGCCTCTGGCAGCTATAGCTTTTCTCTCCTCGTCACCAGCGTGTCCTTTCCCGAACATCTGTCGCGTCTGTGTGTGTTGAACGTCGCCCGAAAACGAAACGGGCGGGTGCACGAGCACCCGCCAAAACCCGGACCAGCCGGGAGAGTCATGCGACCCGGCTCACCATTGTCCTACATCGCAGGACGTGGCCGGGAGGGGCGGGAGCCCGCTTGCTCAGTTGTGGGAGCTACCGTACCAGCCGACCGGGTCCGAGCACCACCGCGGCCCCGTCCACGAGCCGCCCGAGGCGGACACAACCCGCCGAGCACGAAAGGCAACGCAGCATGGGATCACTCTGGACACCAGACGGCGAACACGAGGTTCCACCATCGGATCCCACCGATCCGCCGCAAGCGGCGAGTGGGGTGGGCCCCGAGGACACCGCACAGGCGGTCGATCCTTCCGCTGACACACTCCGGGCGGCCGCTGCTGCGATCGGGGTCGACCTGGACTCCCTGGACGAGGACGAGCGAGCGCAGCTCCGGGCCGAGCTCGAGGAGATGATGCGCGTTCGCCGCGAAGTGGCGGCCACACCCGCTCCGGAGATGCTCACCAACCACATGATGCGGCTCTTCGACCTCGCCACCATCTACCTCGAGGGCGAGACACCGTCCTTCTCCGATGCCGCCACCGTCATCGAGGCGTTCCGGGCGATGCTCGAAGCCGTCGGGAACCGCCTCGGCGAATCAGAGAGCCTTCTCCATGAAGCGTTGGGACAGCTCCAGATGCTCTTCGTGCAGGCCAAGGAGCAACAGAGCGCCGGCTGACCACGGAGCGAGACCCTGACGTCAGCCAGGGCGGATGTCGACGGCCTCGCAGCGGCCGCCCCGAGCGGCCGCGAGCCGAAAGCTCACCACTGTACCGACCTCGATGTCGCGGGTTCCGTCGGCGATCGCCGTGCAGTGGAACGGGTGCTCGGCACCCACGTCGTCCAGCACGACGCCCAGACCGATCGGTTCGTCGAACTCGGCAACCGTTCCGGAGAGGATGAGGCGCTGTTGGATCGACATGGTTGCAGCCCGCTGGATCAGTGGACGATCTTGGACAACGGCAGTTCGATGATGTCGGTGGCACCGGCGTCGCTGAGCGCAGGGATCAGGATATTGATCTCGTTCTTGGGCACGACGGTCTCGACCGCGTACCCGGCGCCGCCGTACAGCTCGTTGACCGTGGGGGTCTTCATCGCCGGGAGCACGCCGATGACGTCGTCCAGGCTGCCGGTGGCGACGTTCAGCTTCACCAGCACCTTCCCCCGCGCCTCCAGCACGCCCGAGAGCAGGGTGAGCACTTGTTCCATGGCGTGGCGCCGGGTGGGATCCTCGAAGGCCTCCCGGTTGGCGACCAGTTCGGTGTAGCTGACCAGGATCTCGTCGAGTATTCGCAGACCGGCGGCTCGCAGGGCACTACCAGTCTCGGTGATGTCCACGACGCAGTCGACGATGTCGGGCACCTTGGCCTCGGTGGCCCCGTAGGACAGCCGCAGGTCGGCGTCCACCCCCCTCGACTCGAAGTAGCGCTTGGTGAGCTCCATGTACTCCGTTGATACCCTGACCCCCGCTGGAAGGTCCTCCGCTGCCTGCCAGGGCGAATCCTGCGGAACCGCAAGCACCACCCTGATCGGGCGGGACGTCGCCTTGGAGTACCTGAGCTCGCCCAGGGAGACGACGTCCGAGCCGGTCTCCTCAACCCAGTCCCGTCCGGTGATCCCCAGGTCGAACAACCCGTCGGAGACGTACAGGGGGATCTCCTGCGGCCTCAGGATCCGCACGCTTTCGATACGCGGGTCGTCGATCGTGGCCGAGTAGTTGACTGCGGAACCGCGGTTGACCGAGAGATCGGCCGACTCGAACAGCTCCATGGTCGCCTTCTCGAGTGAGCCTTTGGGGAGAACGAGCTTGAGCACGATCAGCGAGGGTATCGGAGCCGGGCGCCCGGTCCGAACCGGGTTTGGCCCACACCTCGGGCCAGACTGGGTCCGTGAACGGCTCTGTGGATCGAGATCGTCCCGAGTTCCCGGCACCTGTCGTGGTGAGTGACCCGCAGGACGAGCGCCTGCGGGACTACCGGGACCTACGCACAGGGTCCCGCCGGGACCGTCGCACAGGGTCCCGCCGGGACCGTCGCACAGGGTCGCGGGAGTCGGCCCGCTCCCATGTCGTAATCGAGGGTCGACTGGCTCTCGAGCGGGCGCTGAGCGGGCCCCTGGTCATGCGGTCCGTCCTCGTCACCCCGTCGCGCGCCAAGTCGCTGCGCCCCGTCCTGGAACACCTCCCGGCCGGGACCGACCTACTCGTGGCCGATCGCGACACCCTGGCTGTCCTGACCGGCTTCGACGTGCACCGCGGCGTGCTGGCCAGCGCCAACCGACCGTCGCCCGCGGATGCAGCCGAGCTACTGGCGCGTCACACGCGGGTCGTGATCCTGGAAGGGCTCACCGACCTGGAGAACGTAGGAGCGGTGTTCCGGGTGGCGGCGGCCATGAACGTCGGAGCAGTGCTGATGGACGATCGCTGCGCCGACCCGCTCTACCGGCGTTGCGTGCGCGTGTCGCTCGGTTGGTCGACCGTGATACCTCACGCCCGGTTGGGGCAACTACCCGAAGGCCTCGACCTGCTCGCAACAGCCGGCCACCGCAGTGTGGCTCTCACCCCCGGCCCCGACGCCGTCCCGGTCGACACTGCCGCACGCAACGGCCTGCTGGACGACCCCATGGCCCTGGTCGTCGGAGCCGAAGGACCGGGTCTCACCCCGGCCACGATCGATGCGGCCACCCACCGAGTCGCCATTCCCATGTCCTGCGGTGTCGACTCGCTCAACGCCGCCACGGCACTCGCAGTGGTGGCAGCCTTCGCGGCATCGACCCGGGGTTGGAGCTGATGAATCAGGCCCAACGCCTCGACAGTGCCACCATCTCAACTGCGGTGCGGGTGCATTCCTCGCCCACGTTGTGCTCCCCCGGCCCTGCCGAGCGGGCCTCGGCCTGAGCGACGTCCTCGGTGGTGAGAACGCCGAAGACAACCGGGATACCCACCTCGAGTTGCACGTCCTGGATCCCCCTCGCACACTCGCCGGCCACGAAGTCGTAGTGGCTGGTCTCACCGCGGACCACAGCCCCGAGGCAGACGACGGCGTCGACGCGGCCGGAAGCCGCGATCGCCTTGGCCGCAAAGGGGATCTCGAACGCCCCGGGAACCCACTCCTCGACCAGGTCATCCACGGCCACACCCACGTCCTCGGCAGCCCTGCGGGCGCCACTGAGCAGCCGCAGTGTGATGCGGTCGTTGAACCGACCGCACACGACGGCCACCCGCAGTCCTGAGCCGTCGAGATCGGGAGGCGTGGACCCGTCAGCCCGCTCGTTGACGGCCATCAGTCGAGACCCTCGATCAGGTGTCCCATTCGCTCGCGCTTGGTGCGTAGGTAGTCGATGTTCTCGGGATTGGGAACTGTCTCGAGTGCCACCCGGTCGGTGATCTCCAATCCGAAGCCCTCCAGACCGCCGTACTTGGACGGGTTGTTGGTCATCAGTCGCATCGTGGTGATGCCGAGGTCGTTCAGTATCTGGGCGCCGATCCCATACTCGCGGGAGTCGATGGGCAGGCCGAGCTCGACGTTGGCGTCGACGGTGTCACGGCCCTGTTCCTGGAGGGAGTAGGCACGGATCTTGTGACCGATACCGATGCCGCGTCCCTCGTGACCCCTCAGGTAGACCAAAGCACCCAGTTCCTCCGCGGCGATCTTCTCCATCGCCGAGTGAAGTTGGATCCCGCAATCGCACCGCAGCGAATGGAAGATGTCGCCGGTGAGGCACTCCGAATGCACACGCACCAGTACGTCGCTCTCCCCCTGCACCGCACCGCGGACGAAGGCAACGTGCTGTTCGCCATCGAGTATGGACTCGTACACGTAGCAGGTGAAGTCACCCCACGGGGTGGGCATCCGGGCCTCGGCAATCCGGCGAATCAGCTTCTCGTGCTGCCGGCGGTACTTGATGAGCTGGGCGATGCTGATCAGCAGCAGCCCGTGCTCCTTGCAGAACTCGACCAGGTCGGGGACCCGCGCCATCGTCCCGTCGTCGTTCACGATCTCGCAGAGCACACCTGCGGGGTACAGACCGGCCAGGCGGGCCAGATCCACTGCGGCCTCGGTGTGCCCGGCCCTCTTGAGCACGCCGCCGTCGGCGTAGCGCAACGGGAAGATGTGACCCGGGCGGGCGAGGTCGCCGGGCCTGGTGGCTGGATCGGTCAAGGCTTGCAGGGTGGCGGCGCGGTCGGCCGCCGAGATCCCGGTGGTGGTGTCGTGGATGTAGTCCACGGTGTAGGTGAAGGCAGTCCGATGGGATTCGGTGTTGTCGTGCACCATCAACGGGATGTCGAGGGCATCCAGGCGATCACCGGTGAGCGGTGCACAGATGACACCCGAGGTGTGTCGCACGAAGAAGGCGATCTTCTCCGGTGACGCGGCCTCGGCGGCCATGATCAGGTCACCCTCGTTCTCGCGATCCTCGTCGTCGACGACCACCACGATCTCGCCACGGCCGATGGCATCCACCGCATCGGCGATGGAGGCGAATATGGATCCTTCTCCACCCTGTTTGGTGAGAGGTTCGCGTGACATGTTCAGGCTCCTGCGTTGAGAGTGTCGGTGGCGTCGGCGTCGGCGTCGGCGTCGCGGCCACCAGATGAGTTTGCCGGTGCGTTGGATTGTGCACCGAGCTGACCCTGCAGCAGCGACTCTGCATACTTGGCCATCACATCGACCTCCAGGTTCACGCGGTCGCCGATTCCTCTGCGCCCGAGAGTCGTGACTTGTGAGGTGTGGGGAATGATCGCCAGAGTGAACCCGTCCGTAAGTGATTCCACCACGGTCAAACTGACTCCGTCGACAGTGATCGAACCCTTCTCCACGACATAGCGCATCAATTCCGGGGCGATTCTGACCGCCATGTCGGGTGCCAGGGACGTGACCTCTCCGACGGTGTCCACATGACCCTGGACCAGATGGCCACTGAGCCGGTCGGCGAGTCGCACGGGGCGCTCCAGATTCACCCGATCCCCGGCTCGGAGTTCACCGAGGTTGGTGCGCGAGAACGTCTCGTCGCTGACGTCCGCCTCCCACCAGCCACCCTGAGCGCTGGTCCCCTCGGCATCCCAGGCAACCACGGTCAGACAGCAACCGTTGACCGCGATCGAGGCGCCCATGACGACGTCCGACAACACCTCCCCAGCCGCTATTCGCAGTCGCGGTCCGTCGAGGGACAGCACGGTGCCCAACTCCTCCACTATTCCGGTGAACACGTCAGGCCTCCGCTCCATCGGCTTCGAATTCCAGGCGTATGTCGGGTCCGACGCGCTCGATGGAGATGATGCGTCCCCGCCACAGATCTGCGATGTCGAAGGCGCCCGCGCCGGCGAACAGCCCTTGGGAGTCAGCGCCCCCGAACAACGCCGGCGCCATGTAGAGGACGTACCGGTCGACCAGCCCCGCCCGGTGGAAGCTCCCGGCCACGGTCGCCCCGCCCTCAACCAGCAACTGGAGTACACCCTCGCCTCCAAGTTGATCGAGCAGGTCCGGAAGATCGCCGCGGAACTCGGTACACGGCTGCACCTTGGCGCCTGAAGGTGCCGAACCGAGCACCACCCGCCTCGGATCCACCGTGCGCCCACGCGGCGTGACCGCGGGACGGTAGTCACGCACCGTCAGGGACGGGTCGTCACGGCGCACGGTGCCCGCACCCACCAGGATCGCGTCGGACTCGGCCCGTAGGCGATGGCCGTCGGCCCGGGCCTCGGGGCTGGTTATCCACTGGCTGGAGCCGTTCGGCGCGGCGGTACCGCCGTCGAGTGTGGCGGCCAGCTTCAGAACCACCCGGGGGCGACCGGTACGGCGGTGGGTGAGGTATGCAGCCAACTGCGTGCGTACATGGTCTGCCTGTACTCCGAGCGCGACATCGATGCCGTGGGCGCGCAGGGCAGCCAATCCGGCGCCTGCGACGTTGCGGTCCGGGTCCTCGATGCCCACTACCACCCGGGCAATCCCGGCCTCGTTGATGGCATCGACGCACGGCGGTGTCCGGCCGTGGTGGCTGCAGGGTTCGAGGGTGACGTACAGCGTCGCCCCCTCAGCCTCCGCTCCGGCCGCATCCAAGGCCCTGATCTCCGCATGCGGGCCTCCGGGTTCGTCGGTGGCCCCTTCGAACATGCGACCCGACGCGGCACGAACCACGGCACCTACCCAGGGATTGGGTGAGGTGGTGCACCGCACAGCCGCCGCAGCAGCGATGGCGCGGGCCATGCACTCGCGATCGACCGCGGTGCCTGATCCGGTGGAGTTGCCCATCAAGGCCGATGGTACTCCCCTTCGGCCGTCCCGGTCGCATTACATTCGGCCGTCGCCACTTCGACCGGCCACCGGTTCGATACTGTGTCGGGCACAGGGCCGGGCAGGCGCCCGGATTTCAGTCGAGCGGATGCTCGCTGGGCACTCCCGCCATCAGTTCCACGATGTGCGGGACGATGTCCAGAATGGCCTCCAGCATCTCGACCGCACCGGCGGGTGAGCCTGGCGTGTTCAGGATCAGTGCCTTGCCCCTGGTGCCGGCGATGTTGCGGGACATCCGCCCGAGCGGGTTCACGGCCCGCATGGCCTCGGCCAGGCCGGGGGCCGTGCGGTCGAGTACTCGCCTCGTGGCTTCCGGTGTGACGTCACGAGGCCCGAATCCGGTACCCCCGGTGGTCACGATAACCCCGTTGAATCCGTACGCGAGATAAGTGAGGGTGTTGGCGACCTCGTTGACCCCGTCGGAGGTCACCCGGTGCTCGACCACCCGAAAGCCCGCTTCGGCGAGCCGCTCGGCGAGCGCTCGCCCACCGCGGTCCTCCCGGGTCCCGTCGGCGACGCCGTCGGAGACTGTCAGTACTTTGGCGTCGAACTGGGCCTGGCCGCTCTCGGTGTCAGTGTGCATTTGGACTCCTCGGCGAGCCGGCGGTGCTCGGACGGTGGCTCTGCGGTTCGCAGAGGTTACAGCGGCCGGTCGGCTCGGTCGCAGCCTGCGTCAAGTTGCAGAGGTCTTCCGGTAGCAGAAGAGGGCCATGCCGTCCGTGCCCTCGCTCTGGGGCAACAGGATCGCCCCCCTCCCCCACGGCTCCCACGGAGGTCCCGGTGGATCCAACGCCCGCATGTCGCCATGGTTGGCCGCCAGGTGCTCGTCGATTCCCTGAGTCTCCACCGCGCTCAGCGTGCACACGCTGTAGGCGAGGACCCCTCCCGGGGCCAGCAGCGGTATGGCAGCGTCAACCATCGAGCGCTGGAGTATGGCCAGACGGTCAGGAGCGTCGGCGTCCACACGCCACCTGGCATCGGCGCGACGCCTCAACACCCCCAGACCGGAGCAGGGCGCGTCCAGCAACACGGCATCGGCACTTCCCGGTCGCACAGGTGGACTCAGGGCATCGCCGACCACCGGACTCACCGAAGCCGCCCGCAACCTCACCACGTTGGATCTCAGGAGCTCGACGCGACCGGGCGACCTGTCGACGGCTGCGACCCACAGGCCCTCGGCTGCTGCCATCCCCGTGGCCTTGCCCCCGGGCGCGGCGCAGAGGTCGACCACCCGTGCGGGTGGCGTCAGCGTGCCCAGTACCGTCTCGACCACCCGTTGCGATGCCGGATCCTGTATGTATCCGTCAGAGCGGACGTGGGTGGTTGCCGACTCGTTCATCGACTCCAAGGCCGCAACGGCCCTGGCATCACCCAGGTCCTCGCGGAGTCGATCCACAATCCATGTGGGATAGGACAGCCTCGTGGCCTCGTCCGGATACTCCACGGGAGCCTTGGAGACCCGCCGCAGCACGGCATTCACCAGCCCGCGATATCGCTTCGGCGCAGCACCGACGGTCGCCGACACCGCGGCATAGGGGGGAATGTCGGTGCGGTGGGCCAGCTGGTAGGCCCCCAGGAGCAGCGCTCTGCGCGCCGCAGGAGGCGGCGGATCGGACAGGAACCGATCGACCAGATGCTCCATGGCCCGACGCCGGCGCAGCGTTCCGTATGTCAGGTCGGTGACCAGCCCGCGATCGCGGTCATCGAGTCCAGATCGCTCCAGCACAGGACCCAGCGCAAGGTTCGCGTATGCGCCGTCCTCCTCGACGCGGGCGAGTACCTCCAGCGCCAGTCGACGCGTGGCGACACCCTCGAGACCATGGCCGGCGGACTCGGAACGCGTCACCTTCCGAGCACCGTTCCCGAGTCGAGGCGGGCTCCGTTGAGGAAGGCCTCCGCTGACATCGCCGGCCGGCCCTCTGGCTGGAGGGTTCGGAGCCTCAAGGCCCCGGTTCCACAGACGACCACCGCTCCCACCAGCTGTCCAGGTTGTGCGTCGGGCACCTCCACGGCGTCGGGCTCGATGACATCGGCCTCGATGACCTTGAGACGCTTGCCGGCCAACGTCGTCCAGGCACCGCCGACACGGATCACCCGCGACAACTCCGTCGAGGAACTCGCGAAATCCAGCACGAGGTCGTCCGGACCCAACTTCCGGGCGTAGGTGACGCCCTCTGTCGACTGGGGCTCGGCTGGCCCCAACGGAGCACGGAGTGTGGAGACCAACAGCTCGGCTCCGATCTCCGCGAGCGAGTCGCGCAGTTCCGCTGCCGTAGTGGTGGGTCCCAGGGCCACCTCGACGCAGGCATGGATGCCACCCGTGTCGAGGCCCTCTGCGACATCCATCACGCACACGCCAGTCCGGTCGTCGCCTGCCAACAGCGCCCGTTCCACGGGTGCCGCCCCGCGCCACCTGGGCAGCAGCGAGAAGTGCAGGTTCACCATCGCCAGGTGCGACAGCACATGGGGCTTGATGATGTGCCCGTACGCCACCACCACCCCGAGATCGGCATCCACTGCACATATGTCGTCGGGGTCGTGGCTGATCTCAAGTCCCGCAGCTTCCGCCGCCGCACCCACGGCCGTGGGAGTCGGCGCTGATCGCCTCCCTCTGCGACGCGGTGGGTTCGTCACCACGAGCACGATCTCGTGCCCGGCCTCCAGGAGTGCCGTGAGGGGCGGCACCGCCATCTCGGGGCTTCCCAGGTACACGAGGCGCACGTCGGCGACCTACCGGAACCCGAACAGGGACTTCTTGGGCGCCGGCACGGGGTCCGGGGCGGTGATCCCCATCTGGAACTCGCGCAGCACTCGCTTGGCCTCGCGGCGACTCTCGTCGTCCAGGTGATCGAGCAGCAGGATCCCGTCCAGGTGGTCGAGTTCGTGCTGGATGAGACGGGCCAGAAGCTCGTCGGCCTCGAACTCCACCTCGGCACCGTCGAGGTCGATTCCTCGCACCCCGATCTGCTTGGGACGCACCAGATCGAAGTGCTGTCCGGGAACCGACAGACAGCCCTCGGCGAACTCCCACTCCCCCGACCCACCCGTGATCTCGGGGTTGAGCAGCACCTGGCGACCATCCTCGTCACCAAGGTCGTAGATGAAGAACCGCTGCCCCACACCCACCTGCGGAGCTGCAAGACCGATGCCCGGCGCCGAGTACATCGTCTGGAACATCTGCTCGGTCAGCTTCACGAGCGCGCCATCGATGTCGGTGACCTCGGCCGAGCGGCGCCGCAGCACTGGATCGCCGGCGATACGAATGGTCTGCAGAGCGGACATCCCCCAAAGGTTACCGTGGCACCTGTGAACCCCGGACCCGGGCCCGATGGCCAGCAGATACCCGCAGATCCCGGCGACCACTATTTCTCCTCCGCCCCCTCGGTCCACTCTCGACCCGCGGGGGTGACACTGACACTGCCCGATCTCACGCTCGAGCTCGGGACGGACCGCGGGGTCTTCTCGGCCGACCGGGTGCGACAAGGGAACGAAGCTCCTCCTGGTCGAGATGGCCATGCTCGACACGACGGAGTGGCCGGCCGGCGACCTCGTGGATGTGGGGTGCGGCTACGGACCCATCGCCCTGACTCTGGCCCGACGACACCCCGAACGACTGGTGTGGGCGGTGGACCCCAACGAACGCGCCCGGCAACTCTGCAGTGACAACGCCGCCGCGCTCGGTCTCGGGGACCGCGTCGCGGTGGTGGCGCCTGAAGCGCTCCCGACCGATCTCACCGTCGCCGCGGTGGTCTCCAACCCGCCCATCCGCATCGGCAAACCTGCGTTGCACTTACTCCTGACCGAATGGCTGGCAAGACTTCGTCGAACACGGGGAGGCCTGGCTCGTGGTTCAGCGCAACCTCGGGGCTGACTCACTGGCAGCCTGGTTGGGCTCCGCCGGCTACGACGTCGTACGTGTTGCCTCGCGTCGCGGCTACCGGATCCTCCGAGTCGGACACGGCACGCCGGAGGTCACGGGAGACGAACCGGATCCACCCGAAGGCGGAGCCGACCCGGTGGCCGGCTGACGGCCTCACACGCGTCCGCCAGCAAGGTCGCATCCTCGGCCCGCACCAACCACCAGCCGTCCCGCGGCCCCTGGATCTCGACCTGGCCGGCCTCCACGGCATCGCCACATCGGATGCGTTCGATCCACTCGGACGCTGCCTCGCCCCCCACCGCAGCGATGGACACGGCCGGGGGCAGTCGGAGCAACTCGCGGCGCATCAACTCCGCCGCTGCCAGCGGTGACGGATCCGCGCGTATCGCTGCCTGGAGCACGGGATGATCTGGACTGCGTGTCTGCACCATGATCGATCCACCGCTGCCGGGCGCGTGCCCGGATCCGGGCTCTCCCCCTCGGCCTCCGAGGAGCCTCGAGGCTGCCATCAACAGGGCCAACGACTCCTCGGCGGCCCGGTAGCGGGTCGCGAGAAGTTCCTGGTCCATGTCCAGGAACACCACCAGTCCCACAGGGTCCGTGGCCGCAGCCTGCCCGCGGTGCAGGACGGCCTCGGTGCCGATGAGCACCCCGGCCGGACTCCCGCTTGCCCCCGCCGAGGTCACCGCGGCCACAGGTTCCCTGACCAGAGCCTCGAGATCCTCACGCGCACGGGTCACACCCGCACGCACCACCTTCATGGCTGTTGCTCCGCAAGCGAGGCACACCGAAGGTCGGACGGAGCCGCATCGATCACACAGGAGCTCGTCGTCCTCGGGGGAGCGAACCGCGGCCTCACATCGCTCGCACTCCGCGATGGCGCCACACGAACGACAGGCCAGCAGTCTCGCCCGACCCGTGCGATTCAGCACGCACACCACGGAATGCTGCGACTCCCGACATCGGCGTGCCGCCTCCACGAACTGCGCCGAGAACAGGCCCACCCGCGGATCGTCGTCCCGCCGGTCCACCACCGACACCTGCGCCCAGCCCCGGCGCCGCGCAGCTGTGGGAGCCACCGCCGGTCGGGATGTCGCAGCCGCACGGGCCTCCAGGGACGGACATGGCGAGACCAGGAGACAGGGGACGCGGGCTCGGCGGGCGCGCTCGATCGCCACCTCACGCGCGTGCCATGTCGGGGACGACTCGTTCTGCAGTCCCTCGTCGTGCTCGTCGAGAACCACTACAGCCGTCAGATCCGGCAACGGCGCCCACACGGCCGCACGACCCCCGACCACGTTGTGTCCGGCTGCCGCCTGGGCCAGTCCCCCCGGCCATTGCGTCACCGACGCCCCAGCGCGGGCCAGCGCACGAGTGATCGACTCCACCACCCGCACTTGTGGAGCCACCACCAGAACCTGCCCCAAGGCCGCTGCAGCCAGCACCGCCGGCAGAGGATCCGCCAGGGGGTCGACGGTGAGGAGGTGAACTCCCGGCCCTCGTCTGAGCAGCTCGGCGGCCTGGCCGTCATGCACCTCGGGCCCGAGTCGCCGAGGATCCACCCTGATCGGCGCACGCCGCGAGATTGCCCGGACCGAGCGCTCGGGCGTACCCATCCGCAGCATGGTCGGTAGTCGACCGGCCCATCGCCATGCCGCCCATCGACACACATCGATCACATCTTCGTCCGGCCCCATCCCGGTGACATGGCTGACTTCCGCGAGGTCACGCGGCGCGTCCAGAACAACGTCGGTGGCCACCACCCAGCCCCGAACACGGCGACCCTGCAGCGGGACACGGACGACAGAACCGACCCCGATGGCGTCCAGCAGGTTCGAAGGGACGGCGTAGTCCAGGACACGGTCCATCGCCGGCACATCTGGCACCACCTTCACCACACCGGCACCGGGCACCTCGCTGCCACGCGATGCAGGCGCGTCGGCACGACCCGCAGGAGCTGGTACGGCTGTTCTTCCGACGCCGTCGTCGAAGAGGGTCACCTGTGCAGGATCGCGCGCCGAACGCGACCGAGTCCGGGATTCCGTGACCCGCTCCCCGCCCGGAGCACCTGCACCCGGCTGTTCGTCAGCGCGATCTCAGATGCCGAGAGCGCTCTTGAGAGCATCAACCCGGTCGGTGCGCTCCCAGGTGAACCCGCCGTTCTCGGGGCTGCGCCCGAAGTGCCCGTACGCCGAGGTCTGCGTGTACATGGGCTGGAGCAGCTCGAGGTCGCGAACGATCGCACCGGGACGGAGGTCGAAGACCTCGCGCACGGCTGCATCGAGCTGGGCCGGGTCGACGCGCTCTGTACCGAAGGTCTCCACCAGGATCGACACCGGATGCGCCATGCCAATGGCATAGGCAACCTGCACCTCGCAGCGCGATGCCGCACCGGAGGCAACCACGTTCTTGGCGACCCAACGAGTGGCGTAGGCCGCGGAACGGTCGACCTTGGACGGGTCCTTGCCAGAGAATGCCCCTCCGCCGTGCCTGGCGGCGCCGCCGTAGGTATCGACGATGATCTTGCGACCCGTGAGACCGGCATCCCCAACCGGACCACCGATCACGAAGCGACCGGTCGGGTTGATGAACACCTCGTAGTCGTCGTCCGAGAACTCCTCTGGAACGACCGGACGAATGACGTGCTCCACCAGGTCGGGACGGATCTCGGTGTCACGGTCGACACCGTCGTTGTGCTGGGTCGAGATCAGCACAGCCTTGAGTGCGACAGGCTTGCCATCGCGGTACTCGAAAGTGACCTGGGTCTTGCCGTCGGGACGCAGGTAGGGAACGGTCCCCGCCTTGCGGACCTCGGCCAGGCGCTCGGCCATGCGGTGCGCCAGATTGATGGGCGCCGGCATGAGAACGTCGGTCTCCTCACAGGCGTAACCGAACATCATTCCCTGGTCGCCGGCTCCCTGCTTGTCGATCTCGTCCTCCTCACCGGCAGTGCCGGATCGGACCTCCTCCGAGTCGTCCACGCCCTGGGCGATGTCGACAGACTGCTCGTCGAGCGACACCAGCACGCCGCAGGTGTTGCCGTCGTAGCCGAAGGCCTCCCGGTCGTAGCCGATCTCACAGATGGCCTGACGTGCGATCTTGGGGATCTCCACGTAGCCGGAGGTTGTGACCTCGCCGGCGATCACCGCCATGCCGGTCGTCACCAGTGTCTCGCAGGCCACCCGGGAGTTGGGATCCTCGGTCAGCAGTGCGTCCAGGATCGAGTCAGAGATCCGGTCAGCCATCTTGTCGGGGTGACCCTCGGTCACAGACTCCGAGGTGAAGGTCCAAGTACTCATGCTCAAATGCTCCGTTCGTTGCGGTCGACCGGCTCCATGGCGGAGCGGATCTCGATAACTGCGTCCAGGATGGCTCCCGCCACCGATCTCTTGTCGGTGAGAGGCACGTGTTGCTCCCCGCCAGCAGACAAGATCACCACTTCGTTGGTGTCATGTTCAAACCCGACGCCCGCGGCGGCCACGTCATTGGCCACCAGGAGGTCCGCTCCCTTGGCCACCAGCTTCGCCCGAGCGTGCTCGCGGACTGCTTCAGTCTCGGCAGCAAAACCCACCAGAACCTGCCCCGCGGGCTTCTCTGCCCCGATGGTGGCAAGGATGTCCGGGGTCGGCCTCAGCTCTATCTGCGGCACCCCGTCGCGCTTCTTCAGCTTGTCGGGGGCGACGGAGACAGGGGTGAAGTCAGCCACCGCGGCGGCCATCACCACCACGTCCTGGGACCCGGCACGCCACCGCACGGCGTCGAACATGTCCTGAGCGGACTCGACCGCAACCAATTCCACCCCCGACGGAGCTCCCAGCTGTGCTGCCGTCACCAGAATCACCTCGGCCCCCCGATCACGGGCGACCTCGGCGATGGCATGGCCCTGCTTGCCCGACGACCGGTTGCCCAGGAATCGCACAGGATCGATCGCCTCACGCGTACCCCCCACGGTCACCAGGACACGCAGACCAGCCAGATCACCGCCGGCCGTTCTACCTGCGGCAGGTGGAAGCGCCGATTCCAGGATGGACTCGGCGCCAGCAACGATGTCTGAAGGCTCCGCCAGGCGACCCATGCCGACGTCGCCACCGGCCAGACGCCCTTCTCCCGGACCCACCACATGAACCCCGCGCCCGCGCAGTGTGGCCATGTTCTCCTGCACTGCCGGGTGGTCCCACATCTCGGTGTGCATCGCCGGGCACACCAGCACCGGCGCTCTGGTGGCGATCAGGACGTTGGTCAACAGGTCGTGGGTGTATCCCCCCGCGTATGCCGACAGGAGCCGGGCCGTGGCCGGTGCCACCACGATCAGGTCGGCACCCTGGCCGAGACCGGTGTGTGGAATCGGTGACGCCGGATCGGCCCACAGCGAGCGCCGGACCGGCTCGGACGACAACGCTGTGAACGTCGTCTCCCCCACGAAGCGGGTGGCACCGTCGGTCATCACCACTGAAACGTGTGCGCCGGCATCGACCATTCGCCGACAGACATCGACGGCCTTGTACGCGGCGATACCACCGCATACTCCCAGCACGACACGGCGACCGGAGAGTGCGGACACCGTTCAGGACCGTCCGCGCTGAGCGGAGGCCTCAGGCCTCGTCTTTGGAGGGTTCCTCGATCTCCGCCACCACCAGCTCCTCGGCCTCGGGATCGGGCGTGGGAAGCAGTGCCTCGGGGATGGGGCGCCCGGTGGCACCACCGACCCCCTCGATCTTGTCCTCGGCAATCTCCTCGAAGGCGATGGAGAGCGGCTTGTGGGCGGTCGATGTCACCTGCGGTGGAACCACGCCGTGCGACAGCGCCTCACCCAGGCACGAGTAGTAGGTGTTGATGCCGCGTGCACGGCCTGCGGCAACGGCGACGAGCGAGAACTTGGACCCGGTGCGCTCGAGGAGCTCCTCGATACCGGGGTTCATCATCGTGTCGGTGGTATCGGCCATCGTTGGACCACTTCCCTTTGAGAGCGAAGTATCAAGTATACCGGCAGCGCACGATGGCGGGCCTCATCCCAAGGCCTAATCAGGCGCTTCGGATCTGAGGGGGAACTGATCGCGGGCTGAGGGTCCCGGGCGCGGCACAGGGGCCCTGCGAATCTGACGGTGTCTCACGCCTGCCAGATACCGAGAGCCCCTGTGATTGTTGACCCTACGCGCGTCTGTGAGCTGCTCGTCGGTCTCGGCGATGTGACCGTCCTCGGCGCGGTCGACGACCGCTGGCGGCCCGGTGCGGGTGCACGTCGAGACCCGCGGCGAGCGGCCGGCGTGTCCGGGGTGTGGCGGGTGCGGTGTGGGCGAAGGACCAGCGGCCCGTCGAGCTGGTCGACCTGCCGGCGTTCGGGCGGCCGGCCCGGCTGGTGTGGCACAAGCGCCGCTGGTCCTGCCCCGACCGAGGCTGTCGCGGTCGGGTCGTTCACCGAGACCGCCGGTGCGCATCGCTGCGGCCCGGTTGGTGATGACCGATCGGGCCGGCCGGTGGGTGACCGAACAGGTCGGCCGCTGCGAGCCGCACGCGTCAACGAGATCGCCGTCGAGCTCGGCTGTGACTGGCACACGATCAACGACACCGTCATCGCGTACGGCACCCCGCTGGTCGACGACCCGGCCCGGATCGGCGACGTCGACGCGCTCGGGCTCGACGAGACGCTGTTCGCCCGGCTCGGCCGCTGGCGCACGCCAGCGCTGGTCGACCTCGATCGTCGACGTGCGCCGAGGCCAGCTCCTCGACGTGATCCCCGGCCGCTCCTCGGCCGGGGCGTGTGCGTGGCTCGCCGCCCGGGACCAGGAGTGGCTCGACCGGATCCGCTGGGCGACGTTGGACCTGTCGGGGCCGTGGCGGCTGGCGTTCGACCACGATGCTGCCCGACGCGATCCAGGTCGCCGATCCGTTCCACCTGGTGAAGCTGGCGAACCAGCGTCTCGACGAGGTCCGCCGCCGGGTCCAGAACGACACCCTCGGCCACCGGGGCCACAAGAACGATCCGCTCTACCGGTCCCGACGGCTGCTCACCAAGGCCGACGAACGCCTCGACGACAACGGCCGCTCGAAGCTCCTCGGGCTCCTCGACGCCGGCGACCCCCGAGGCGAGGTCCGCATGGCGTGGCACGCCAAGGAAGTCGTCCGCGTCGATCTACGACCACACCGACCCCGACGCTCGGCCTCGAGTTCGTCACCCGCCTCGGCGCCGATCTCCAAGACGAGTCGTGCCCGCCCGAGGTCCGCCAGCTCGGCCGCACGATCACCCGCTGGCGGCACCAGATCGCCGCGTGGCACCAAGCGCACGTGTCGAACGGGCCGACCGAGGCAGCGAACAACCTGATCAAGCGCGTCAAGCGCATCGCGTTCGGGTTCACCTCGTTCCGGAACTACCGGATCCGCACCCTGCTCTACGCCGGCCGGCCCAACTGGGACCTACTCGCCACCATCACCCCGACTTCCCCGTGAAATCCGAAGAGCCCCGCTGTCCCGAGCAGCCTGTATCAAGCCCTCCACGGTGGTCACGGTGGCCGACAGGTCGTCGTTCACAACCGTGACATACGGAAGACCCGCAGCGGCCTCCACCTCTTGTTCGGCCCGTTCGAGACGCTGACGGATACGTTCCGGATCATCGCCGCGGACGCGCATGCCGCGCCTCTTGTTCGGCCCGTGAAGGGGCGTCGATGAACACCAGGAGGGCATCCGGGTACATCTCCTTGATTCGCGCCCCACCGGCAACATCGACCTCGAAGAGCACATCGTTGCCCGGTGGCGGCTCGGGCACCGGGCTTCCCTGCAGGTAGTCGAGGAACTCCACCCACTCGAGGAACCCTCCCCCGGACGCATGGCGCTCGAACTCCTCGCGGGTCACGAACCTGTAGGCGTCCGCGCTCTCGGTGGGACGTCTCTGGCGCGTGGTCCAGGAGCGATTGAGGTGCAGGAGTGGGTCGCGCTCCAACAACCGCTCGACAACGGTTCCCTTCCCCACCCCACCCGGGCCGGAGATGACCACCACAACTGCTCCGAGCTCGCCCACGTTCACCCCACGTCCCCGGTGGCGGGGATCGGGAAACGGTTCGCAACGTATGCGACCTCGTCATCGCTCATGTCACCCAACGGGGTCCGCAACGCTATGCCGGCCTCGGCGAGGGCCCGGCGGGTATCTATCTTGCGGGCGCCCGGCATCGACTCCAACACCGTGAGCACGTGCACACAGGCGACCCCCGGGTCCGTGCGCTCGGCCAGCACCTCGTCCAGGGTCACCCGGGCCGACCCCAAGGCATCGCTGAGGAAGGCCCGCACCTCGCGAAGGTGCGTCGCCCATGCGAGGGCGGCACCGCGCTCGAGTGCTTCCTCCGTCACTGCTCGGTGCCGGATCCGCCGCTAGACCGAGGATGCGACCGCGGCCGCAGCGGCCTTGGGGTCAGCCGCAGCGGTGACCGTGCGGCCGATGACCAAGAGGTCGGCGCCGTTAGCGGCAGCCTCCTGGGGTGACGCCGCCCGTGACTGGTCATGGCGGTGATCTCCCGGTAGTCGGATTCCGGGTACGACCTTCTTGAGTCGAGGAGCCAGTTCGCGAGCGGTCTGGAGATCCTCGGACGCCAGCACCAGACCGGTGCAACCACCTTCGACGGCAACACGCACGCGGTTGGGAACGATGTGGGCCGGCGCATCGTCGTCACTTGTCAGAACGGTCACCGCCAAGGCCGTCGGCCGCGGGAGGCCCGCACCTTCGGCTCCTTCGAGCAGGCCGTCGACCCCTGCCGCGCAGCATGTCCACGCCGCCCCGGGCGTGAAGCGTCAGGTAGTCCACTCCCAGGGCACCGAGTACCCGGGCCGAGTGATTCACCGTGGTGGGAATGTCGAACAGCTTGAGATCCAGGAAGATCCCGTAGCCGAGGTCGCGCATGGCGCCGATGGCATCGGGGCCGGCGGCGCTGAAGAGCTCCAGTCCGATCTTGGTGACCCCGAACCACGGTCGGAGCTCACTGGCCAGGCGGTGGGCCTCAACGAGATCATCGAGATCCAGGGCCAGGGCCAGTCGGTCACGCACCGCATCAGGAACCGCCTCCGGAGCAGTTGCTGCGTCGAGTTCACCCATGTCCGCGTCCCTTCAGATCTGATACAGCCACAATGCCGTTTCGCTGACACCAGTGTTCCAGACCGGCGCGCACCATGTCGGCACTCCGGGGCTCGGCGAAGCTGGCCGTGCCCACCTGCACCGCATCGGCCCCTGCCATGAGCATCTCCACGGCGTCCGCAGCTGTGGTGACGCCGCCCACCCCGACGATCGGCAGGTCAGGTAGGGCGGCGCGGACGTCGAACACGGTCCGCACGGCGACCGGATGGATCGCCGCGCCCGACAGGCCTCCTCCGGCAGCACCAGAGCCCAACGCGGGTCTCGCCGTGGTTGTGTCGATGACCATCGCCTTGAGGGTGTTGATCAGCGTGACGGCTTCCGCTCCGGCCTCGGAGACCGCTGCTGCCACCTCCACCACACGGTCGGTGTTGGCCGACAGCTTCGCCCACCGCGGGCGACCGCACCCCGCAGTGGCGGCTACTACCGCTGCTGCCACCTCCGGGTCGTGGGCGAACAGGTGGGACCCACCGTCGAGGTTCGGGCAGGAGAGGTTTACCTCCACCGCGACCACACGCCCGTCGACATCGGCCAACGCCTCGCTGGCCGCCATGTAGTCCTCGAGATGGCGACCCCAGATGCTGGCCACCACCGTGGCGCCGGTTGCCAGGAGATCGGGGAGCTCGTCGCGACGCCACGCCGGAATGCCTGCGCCCTGCAGCCCGACGCTGTTGATCATGCCCGCGCTGGTGGGGTGCAAACGGGGCGCAGGATTGCCGTCCCATGGCTCCGCCATCATCGACTTCACCACCACGGCGCCGAGATCGGACAGATCCATGTAGGCGCCGAGTTCGTCCCCATGGCCCGAGGTGCCCGACGCGGTCATCACTGCGCTGGTCAGCTCGATCGTCCCCACCCGGGTGGATGTGTCGACCGATCCGGCAGTACCGGTCGGTCCTCGGCGACGCTGGCGGACGCTCAAGGCCCGGATTCCACTGGTTCGGGTTCTGGGTCCTCGGATTGCCCGAGGTGGTAGGACTGCAGCGAGCGAACCGACGGCTCCCGCAATCGAAGGTCTGCGATTCCGTTGGCGACGGCGAGGGCCGCGGCGGCGGTGGTCAGGAGCGGGATCTTGTTGATGGCAGCCGCCCTCCGCAGGTGAGCGCCGTCCGCACGTGGGCCACGGCCGCGGGGGCTGTTCACCACCAGCTGGACCGCTCCGCTGGATATCAGCTCCACCCCGTCGGCGGCGTCCGGCTCGTTGTCGGAGGTCGCGGCTGCCGATCCACTCACCTTGGCCACCACCGACGCCACGGGAACCCCGTGGTCGCGCAGATGGGCAGCGGTCCCCGAAGTGGCGACCAGCCCAAACCCCAGTTCGTCGAACCGTCGCGCCCGCGGCCAGTCCTGTGGCCTTGTCACGGTCAGCCAGGGAAAGGAAGACATTGCCCGATGTCGGAAGCACCTCGCCGGCCGCCAGTTGGCTCTTGGCGAATGCCATGCCCACCGACGTGTCAATCCCCATCACCTCACCGGTGGAACGCATCTCCGGACCGAGCAGGGCGTCGACCTCCGGGAATCGGCTCCAGGGCAGCACGGCCTCCTTGACCGCCACGTGGCCGCCGGCAACGGGTGGCACCAGGAGGCCCTCGGCACCGCAGTTCCTCCAGAGAGGCGCCGCACATGACCCGCGCCGCGACCTTGACCAGGGGCACACCCGTGGCCTTGGCCACGAAGGGCACGGTACGGCTGGCCCTCGGATTTGCCTCGATCACGAACACCTGGGCCGCACCATCTGCGCCACCGACCCTCTTGACGGCGAACTGCACGTTGATGAGACCACACACCTCCAGCTCCGTGGCGATGCGGTGGGTGTAGTCCTCGATGATCGTGATGGTCGCCGCCGACAGCCCCATGGGCGGGATCACGCACGCCGAATCGCCCGAATGGACTCCGGCCTCCTCGATGTGCTCCATGATGCCGCCGATGATGACCTCACCACTGAGATCACGGATGGCATCCACGTCGACCTCGGTGGCATCCTCGAGGAAGCGGTCCACGAGCACCGGTCGTTCCGATGACAGACCACCTTCACGTCCCAGAGGAGCCAGCCCCGTGATCGCGTCCCATGCCTGACGGAGATCGTCGGGTCCGTAGACGATCTCCATGGCGCGGCCACCGAGCACGTCGGAGGGACGCAGATGCCCGGAAGCCGATGCGGTCCACGATCCGCATGGCACCGTCCAGGGTGGTCGCCGTACCGCCAGCCGGCTGGGGAATCTCCAGGCGGGCGCACATGGATGCCCACAGGTCCCTGTCCTTTACCACGGCATCGATGCTGCTCGCAGGGGTACCGAGCACCAACTCGGAAGGTACGCCGGCAGCCAGTTTCAACGGGGTCTGTCCACCGAGGGAGACGATCGCTCCGGCCAGGGAACCGCCACCCTGTTCCGCCGAGCGGCGCTCGGCATCGATCACGTTCAGGACCTCCTCGTTGCTGAGGGGTTCGAAATAGAGCCGGTCGGAAGTGTCGTAGTCGGTGGAGACGGTCTCGGGATTGCAGTTGACCATCACCGTCTCGTAGCCGGCCTCGGACAGGGCGAAACAGGCGTGCACACGGCGGTCGTCGAACTCGATTCCCTGGCCGATCCGGTTCGGCCCCGAGCCCAGGATCAACACCTTCTCGCGGTCCGAGGGCGCGACCTCGCTGGTGTCCTCATAGGTGCCGTAGTGGTACGGGGGTCTCGGCCTCGAACTCGGCGGCGCAAGTGTCCACTGTCTTGTAGGTGGCCTCGACACCAGCGTCGATGCGGGCCGCACGGACCGTGGCCTCCGGTGTACCCCAGAGGTACCCGAGCTGCTCGTCGCCGAAGCCGAGCTGCTTGGCCCGCCGCCACATGCGGGGCGTCATCGCCGCAAGAGCGGCGTCTCCCTCACCCAACCCGCGCAGGAACTCTCGCTCCTCGACCAGGATCATCATCTGGTCGAGGAACCACGGATCGATCTTCGTCGCGTCATGGACCTCCTCAACCGACAAACCCCGGCGGAGCAGCGACTCGACCTCGTAGATCCGCTCGGGAGTGCCCACCGCCGCCCGTGTCAGCAGCTCGGCAGTGTCCACCTGGTCGAACTCCGCCTCACCGGGGTCGCAGTTGAGTCCTCCACGACCGTGCTCCAGTCGAGCGAAGAGCCTTCTGGAGCGACTCGGGGAACGTACGACCTATGGCCATGGCCTCTCCCACCGACTGCATCTGGGTACCCAGGCGCTTCTCGGCACCCGGAAGCTTCTCGAAGGCCCAGCACGGAACCTTGGTGACCACGTAGTCGATCACGGGCTCGAAGCTCGCCGGGGTCTTGAGCGTGATGTCGTTGGGTATCTCGTCGAGTGTGTATCCGACGGCCAACTTGGCCGCGATCTTGGCGATCGGGAATCCAGTCGCCTTGGACGCCAGAGCGGACGATCGACTCACCCGCGGGTTCATCTCGATGACCACCTGGCGCCCGGTCGCAGGATCGACTGCGAACTGCACGTTCGATCCCCCTGTCTCCACCCCCACTCGTCGCAGCACCGCCGGAACGCGGCGTCGCGCATCTCCTGGTACTCAACGTCGGTGAGGGTCTGGATGGGAGCAACGGTAATAGAATGCCCGGTGTAGCACTCCCATGGGGTCCAGATTCTCGATCGAGCAAACGATCACACAGTTGTCGGCCGCGTCGCGCATGACCTCCAGCTCGTACTCCTTCCAGCCGGCGATCGACTCCTCGATCAGAATCTCGCTGATCGGGCTGGCATCGAGCCCGAAGGAGGCGACCTTCTCGAACTCCTCGGCAGTGAAGGCGATGCCGGTCCCACGCCGCCAGGATGTCGGCCGAAGTCGGATGACAGCCGGCAGCCCGATCTCGCTCACAACCTTGCAGGCCTCCGCCATGTCGTCGGCATACCGCTGACGCGGCGTCTCCAAACCGATATCGGCCATGGCGACCTTGAACAGGCCCCGGTCCTCCGCGGTGGCGATGGATCCGACTTGGCCCCGATCAACTCGATGCCCATACGGTCCAGCACGCCGGAGTTGTGGAGATCCATCGCCAGGTTGAGAGCGGTCTGGCCGCCGAGGGTCGGAAGCACGGCGTCGGGACGCTCGACCTCCAGGATGCGTTCGATCACCTCGGGCACGAGCGGCTCGATGTAGGTGGCATCCGCAGAAATCAGGGTCCGTCATGATCGTGGCGGGGTTGGAGTTGGCCAGGATGACCCGGTAACCCTCCTCCCGCAGCACACGACAGGCCTGTGTGCCCGAGTAGTCGAACTCGCAGGCCTAGACCGATCACGATCGGCCCGGAGCCGAGGATCAGGATCGACTGGATGTCGTCACGGCGTGGCAATGGATGGTCCCTGTGGTCGGTAGATGGTGAGGCCCCCGGAGATCGGCGGCCGGGCACGGCGCGACCCTTGTGCAACGCTGGGTCGATGAAGTTCGGATTCGAGCAACGGTGGACAACGACGGTCGAGCAGGTGGTCGACCTCTATCTGGATGAGGATTTCTGGCGCACGGCAACCGGCTTCGGCAAGACGAGCGCACCGAACGTGCTGGAGGTCACCCGTGACGGGTAGCGGGGCTTCACACGCCTGAATTGGAAGCTCAGCGTCGACCTGCCCAAGCAGGCCAAGCGGTTCATCGACCCCGACAACGTGTCCTGGGTGGAGGAGACGACGTGGGACATTCCATCGGCAACTGCGTCGGTGGCTTTCGTTCCGGCGCAGGGCGCGTCGCTGATGAAGGCGTCCGCGGAAGTCGCCGTGGTTGCCAACGGACCCGAAGAACGATGGCAATTCCTTTTTTTTTTTTTTTTTGTCGTCTACTTGGTTCAGTTACATATGCTGTCGATGGCCAGCATGTCTTGCTCGAGACGCTTCACTGCAGCAGGAACCTGCACCGCAGAAACTCGGCATAACCAATTGGCGATTTCGACATCACCATCGTTGGCCGCCCCACGCTGAAAACGCTTCCAGCTGTCCACAATCGCGGAAACGTAACCGGCGAGGAGACTTTGAGGTGCCTCGGGTCTCATTGCTAGAACCACGATGTTCATGGGGTGAGGAATATCATGCGGCATCGCCTCGTCCGAAAAGCGGATTTGCTCCAACGCAGCAAACCCGTCCCCGCGGTCAATCACTTCGATATGGGCGCGGTGTCCCACGTAGTGATACAAGTCCTGAACTTGTGACACCCAGGTGGTCACCCCTTTGGTGTCGACATCCACGGTCATGTCCTGGAACAGCAGCGCGTTGAATTCGTCCATGGTGTAACCATCGACGATCAGGCGAATACGGACATTCCGCCCGTTGACCTTGTAGTGTATTCGCTGATGGTTGAGCACGAAGGTCGGAGACCGTAGCACTCCCTGGAGTTGCCTCGCGACACGTCCACTGTGGATCGCGCGAGGGCGTGCAAACGGGTCGCCTACCATCTGCAGGGAACCCGTTTGTGTTGGGCGATCGTCGAATGCCTCGCCCGTGAAATACCAACTGGCAAGGTCCGCCGTTCCAAAATCAACGAACAATTCGGTCTGCTGCATGGACGCTCGCGCCTGCTGTTCATCAGCATGTAGCTTGGCCCGCAATGCCTCGCGGGCCTCGGGGAAGTTTTCAGCGACTCGAAGCTGCGCCAGGGCGTGCAGCGGATGGGTCGTCTTCTCGGCGGCCGCCGCTGCCTCCTCCTTCGAATCCAGGAACGCATTCAGGGCTCCTTGAAGTGCGTCGACATCAATTTCCACCGCCGGCAACGCCTCGCGCCAGGCAAGCGTTCGCTCCTGGTCCAGTTGGTCCAGTTTGACCCGAGCACGGTGGATCCGGCCATGCGGATCAAGCAAGGCTTCCTGTCGGCGCGAGCTCTGGAGGTAACCAGCAAGTGCGTAATAGTCCTGCGTCGGAATCGGATCGAACTTGTGATCGTGACATCGTGCACACGCGACGGTAAGTCCGAGAAACGTCTTGGAAAACACGTCGATCTGATTGTCAATTCGATCGGATTCGTCCGCCCTAACATCCGTAGGAGCATGGCATGCTTCGCCAAGAAACCAAAAGCCTGTTCCAATAATCGACTCGTTAAAACCTTCAGAAGGATGAAGCCGAGGGCTCTTTAGCAGGTCCCCTGCGACGTGTTCAAGCACCAATTGGTTATAGGGCACATCGGCATTCCAAGCTCGAATTACATAATCACGGTATCGAAAGGCGTGACGCAATGGGTAATCGAATTCATGCCCTAAGGTTTCGCCGTCGCGCACGAGATCCAACCAGTGGCGAGCCCACTTCTCCCCAAAGTGTGGAGACCGCAAGAGGGTGTCGACAACGTTTGCGTACGCCGTGTCGGCATCATCCTGCAAAAAGCCCTGAACCTGCTCAGGCGTAGGAGGCAAGCCAATTAAGTCAAAATAGACCCTCCTGATCCATGACCGCTTGTCAGCATCCTCGGCCGGAAGCAGCTGCTCTTTTTCTAGGCGCGACAAAATGAACTGGTCGATGGCGTTGCAAGGCCAATGCGAGTCGGCGACTGGCGGCGGCTGCACAGCCACCATCGGCTGCCAACACCAATGCTCCCGCACGCGGTGCTGCCAGTCGAATGCTTGAGGAGTGACACCGGGTACGGGCTCTGACTCTTCGGGCCAGGGTGCACCCATCGTGATCCAGGTTTCCAATGCCTTGATGGCAGATGAGGGCAGCTTGCCACCGGGTGGCATCTCATACCCTGCATCGCGCACCGCCTCCATGAGCAGGCTCTCGTCAGGCTTCCCGGGCACGACGGCAGCTCCAGAATCGCCGCCGCGAAGCATCGCGGTCAGGGAATCCAAATAAAGGCCGGCCTGAAGCTTCTTGGCGCGGACGCTGTGGCATTCAAAACAATGTTCGGCGAGCAGCGGACGGATTTCGCTCTCGAAGAATTCAATCTGTCCACGCGTTGGTTCAAGGGCGTAGCCACAACAGCAACTCCAGATCGCGAAACATATCGCAAGCACTTGCTTCCAAATCATGATCGGCGAACCGTGTAAAGGTGGGTGTCGAAGGAGGACGAGACCCTCCAGTATAGTCAATCACGAGACCCAATTGCCTCGCCCCTTTCCGTTCGCCCCACGCGTGAAGCATCCGTCGCCGCTGACACGGCACGGGTCCCCTCCAACCCTTCGTTGCAGGCACGAATCCTGAGGGCTGACGACGGCGCTGGGTCTGCATCACCGCGTTACGGGAGAATAGTCGATGTGTTCGTACCGCGACGAACGAATCCCTGAAGAACCGCAACTCTGGTCGGCACCGAAGGCAAGGGGCCCGGATCAGGACGAGGCCGGACCGCTCGTCTCGACATAGGACGCATCGACGATCCAATTTGGTCGTCAACGGCGACCACCAGGGGTTTCCATCGCGCCGCTTCATGCGCGCAGGCACTTCGGCAAACGTGGCAACAATGACCACGTCTCCCGGACCCGCTCGATGTGCCGCAGCGCATTGATGCAGATGACGCCGCTCCGGGCTTCCCCCGGATGGCATAAGTGACAAGACGCGTACCGCGCAGTCACGTTCCAAATGTGCACCTGTTCATGTTCCAAGATTTGAGCCGCGTCCATCAATACCCCGTCAATGGTCACACTGCCCTCGTAGGCGAGGTCGGCATGGGTAACCGTCACGCGATGAATCTTTGACTTGAACATGTGCACATGCACGCTCATCGACTTCTCCCCGTCCGCCCCCAGGTACATCCCGACGGAAGACTCTCTGACGAAAATCACACAGCACGATATCTACAGCATGATTCCCATACGCTGTCCCTGCAGGACGAGCAGCACGTCAGACTCTCAATGCCAGCACGGTTTTTCCTCTGACATTTCGAAAGGCCGCCACAGCTCCGGGGTGACGCCCGCAAGGAAGGCCACGCGCCAAACGCCGCCGATTGGCGCACCTTCGGACAGGGCGTCATTAGGGCAGACCCAGTCGCAATATTGGGGCAAATGCCAAACGCACCTTGGGAGCAACAGCACCCCCTAAACAGGGAGTTTCAGTTCCAACCAACACCCGACGCCTTGTCGCGACTCCCTCGGCAATCCCAAGGACCGACCGGACACCCAAACCCAAAACCTAGGAGACCTACAGGCTCTAGGAGAAACAGCTACGGGAGGCAAATAGACGCTTGAATAGCATCCCAATTCCCTGACCGGACAGGCCCTTTTCTTGCTCATTCGGTTCGTCAATTCGGTGGGTGCTGCGAAACTGCACGGCGTGGTGCTGTTCCCAATCGTGCTCAGCGAAATCCCAGCCAACGTCGTGACCGGCCTTTTCACTGAGGAAATACTTATGCCGCTCGATTTCTGCAACTTCTTGTGAATTTCGTTCGGCCGTTGTTCGGTTCATTTTTCCATCTTCCTTTGACCTACGTTTGCGGACCGCAAGTATAGCGATAGTACCACGGAAAAGTGAATGGCCCCGGCGAAAATCAAGGTGATCGAAATCAGACCGAAGAATCACACACCCCATTTCACCCAAATTACGTGGAGACAAACGCAAATCGAATGTGACAACTACCTGCCAGATGGCCCGCTGCCTTTGATTGCTAGCGATGACCGCCATCTACGCATACACTCGCCGTTCGTCAGATCCAGCGAGACGGGAACATAGTCAAGAGCCCGGATGAGGGCGAGGCGGAAAGGGCTAGTGCATGAATCGACGAGTCAGGCTTTTATTCTTGTTATTTCTCTCCCATCCTCTGGTCGCCGCTGGCACGGAGATTTTGCTCATGGCGCTGGCCCGACCACCCCCACGGCACCCATATGTATGCATTTGAGTGCGCGCTGTTGAGAAGGTGCCTCGAAAACCAGGAGGGCGTCAACGCTACGTACGTCGAACACTGGCCGCCGCGAGGAGCTCTTGGCAACAGCCGAGTCCATCGTCTTTTATTCAAATCCGGCGGGCAGCATGTTCTTGCCGAGCCACATCGTGAGCAATTCGACGCCCTGATGCGGAAGGGTGTGGGGTTCGTGGCCATCCACTGGGGAACATGCGTTGGCTACGATAAAGTTTCCGAAGCGGCAACGCAGCGCGATATCTTCAAGAGTTGGCTAGGCGGTTGGTTTCGGCGGCCGCCCTGTGACATCAAGATCGGTCAGGCGGTCCTGCGACAAATCGATCCGTCTCACCCCATCAATCGCGGATGGACCGGCTGGAACATTCGCGACGAGTTTACCTCAGACCGGTACTTCATGACCAAGCCGTTCCGCTCCTGGAAGTGAACATTGAGGACCAGCGGCATGTGGTCGGCTGGACGCTGGAACGAAATCCCGGGCGGTCCGTGGGCATCACGCTAGGGCACTTTCACCAGAACTTTATTCGTGACGAATTTCGCCGCATGATTGTGAACGGCATCCTTTGGTCTGCCAATTTGGAAATACCCAGCGACGGCAACTCCGTACAGGTCGAAGACGATCGTCTGGTGCTCCCCAAAACGTCTGCTGCATCCCCATAAAAAATCGTGACTGCGCCCGCACGGGAGACTGCGTTCGATCATTCCAGCTCTTCCCAGCGTTTAAACGCCGACTCGAGCTCAAGCTCGAGTTGGCGTAACCGCGATTGGGTCGCGGCAAGCTGCTCCTTTGGGCTTTGGTAGAAGTCTGGCGCACCATGGCCGCGTGTAGCTGGCCGATGTCTGCTTCGAGCGTCTCTATTTTCGCAGGCAGCGCGTCGAGCTCACGCCGTTCGTGGTAACTAAGCCGACGTTTTGTCTCCGCCGATGCAGGATTCTTGGGTTTCGACTTTGACTTTTCCTGTCGTGATGGACCATCAGGCGGCATCTCGATGGCTCGTTGCCGCATCCAGTCGGCGTAGCCACCGGCGTACTCCTTGAGTCCAGTCGGCTCAAATACGATGGTGCTCGTCACCACATTGTCGAGGAACGAACGGTCATGACTTACCAGCAGCACCGTTCCGGGAAACTCAACCAAGCGCTGCTCCAGTAGCTCAAGGGTTTCCATGTCGAGGTCGTTCGTGGGTTCGTCGAGCACAATCGTGTTGGCCGTTTTGGCGAAAAGCTTCGCCAAAAGAATCCGATTTCGTTCTCCGCCGCTGAGGAAACGGACGGGCGTCCGCGAACGTTCCGGAGTAAAGAGGAAATTCTGCAGATAGCCGATGACGTGTTGCGATTTTCCACCCACACTTACGGTGTCATAGCCGTCACCCACATTTTCTTGAACCGTCTGTTCTTCGTTCAACTGCTCGCGGAGCTGGTCAAAATAGGCAATCTCCAAGTTGGTACCGATCCTCACCGTCCCCGACTGCGGTTGGAGTTGCCCCAGGAGCAACTTCAGGAGGGTGGTCTTCCCAGCGCCATTGGGACCAATGATCCCAACCTTATCACCGCGAAACACGGTGGTCGAAAAGCGGTCCACAATCTTCCGATCGTCGAAGGAAAATGAAATCTCCTTCGCTGCGATGACCAAATTCCCGCTCTGCTGCCCCGCTTGAATCTTCAAGTTGACGGTGCCGACTTCTCGCCGTCGATCTTGATATTCTTCACGCAGTCGTTTCAGCGCTCGAACACGACCTTCATTCCGAGTTCTACGCGCCTTGATGCCTTGCCGAATCCACGCTTCCTCCTGAGCGAGTTTTTTGTCGAACAGGGCATTTTGCTTCTCCTCGGCATCCAACATTGCTTCCTTGCGTCGGAGAAACGTCTCATAGTCACAGGACCAATCAAAGAGACGACCACGATCTATTTCGAGAATACGCGTCGCCAGCTTCGTCAGGAATGCGCGGTCGTGCGTGACGAAAATCAGCGTCGCTCGCCATTTCAGCAGGAATTGTTCGAGCCAATCAATGGCCTGCAAATCAAGATGGTTGGTCGGTTCATCCAACAACAGGATGTCGGGATCGTTGACCAAAGCCCTCGCCAGCAGTACGCGACGCTTCATTCCCGTGGAGAGAGTTTCAAAAGGCAGCGAAGCCGACAATTGCATCCGCGAAAGGATCGCGTCCACCGAAGGCTTGCCGCGCCGATGCAGTGGGCCTTCTTCGACGGCCGAAGCGACCACGTCGCCGACACAGCCGGAGATTCCCGCCGGTACTTCCTGAGGCAAAAACGCGGTCGTCACGTTCGGCGCGAAGGTGATCTCACCGTGGTCAGGCTCCACCTGACCACAGATCAACCTCATCAAGGTGGTTTTTCCGGCTCCGTTTCGTCCTAATAGACCGATGCGTTGCCCGGGTTCAATGCAACAAGAAACATCATCCAAAAGTGCCGGTCCCCGAAATCGGATACCAACATCGCAAATCGTCAACAGAGGCATCGAAGCTTCAAACTCGGCAATCAGGCAGGGGCTAACAAAAGTGTAGGGAAAGTTGGGGTCTATGATAACCGAGTGGGCCTCGGGCCTCACGAGCCCTTGCAACGAACGTGTATGGACGCAACTGCCACCAACCGGGGCCCCAAGCTCGCCTAGCTCCAGGGCCACGCATTGGTCAATAATTGTCGACCGACCAGGTCTGCCCGCGTTACAGTCAGGATACTGACAACGTCGGGTCTCACCGTCGCCGTCCGGGATCCCATGCGCGGCAGGTTGACCGAGCGGTCCGGCTCGCGATCGTCACTGGACACTGCGGGACGCCACGCCGACGAAACCTGGCGGCCAGGCCCGCTGACACAAAACTGGACACCCTCGTGGACATTGAGAAGCTCGATTCCTGGTTACAGACGGCCGCCGTTCGCGGTGCCTCGGACTTGCACGTCGTCATTGGCCACAAGCCCACCGTGAGACTGCATGGCAAACTCATCGCATTGGAGGCGCCGGTGTTGACCGCGGAGTTTATTCGTTCCAGTCTGACGCCTCTTTGTCGACCAGAACAACTGGAGCAATTCGAGGCCAACAAGAACATCGACTTTGCGTTCATGCGGACCTACGAAGGAGTTGCTCAGCGTTTTCGCGCTAACTACTTTGTCACCGGTCTGGGTATGGGCGCCTGTTTTCGAGTCATCCCGACGCAAATCCCAAACTTCGAGTGGGCGGGATTTCCTCAGGACATCGCCGATCAGATTGCCCATTATCGCAATGGCTTAGTCCTAATTACCGGCGTCACCGGGGCTGGCAAAACGACATCCTTGGCCATGATCATCAACATGCTTAACCAAAAAGGTGGCTACCGCATCATCACGGCAGAAGACCCCATCGAATACGTCTTTGCACCGCGCGAGGATTCCATTGTCACTCAACGGGAGGTTGGCCAGGACATCCAGTCCTTTGCCGACGGATTAAAATATGGGCTTCGGCAGGACCCGGATGTCATTCTGGTCGGCGAGATTCGTGACCGAGAAACCGCGCAGATGGCGCTAAGTGCGGCGGAAACGGGCCATCTCGTGTTCTCCACGCTGCACACGCGGGACGCCAAGGGAGCCATCTCGAGGTTTACCGATCTTTTTCAGCCCGCCACCCAACCCGAAGTGCGAGCTCAGCTGGCCATGGCACTCCGAGCGGTCGTAAGTCAACACTTGTTGCCCAGTGCTCGCGAAGACAAAAGACAATTGGCACTCGAAGTCATGATCAACAACAACCCGGTCGCCAGCGCGATCCGCATGGGAAAGCTAGAGAGCGTCGATACCGCGATCGTTACCGGACGGGCGGACGGCATGATTTCGCTCGATGAGTCGCTACGGCGACTTGCCAAGTCGGGGGCGATTACGCGCGAGACCGCGGAACGGTTTGTGAGTGACACAACGATCTTGCGGCGCTAGTGCGCGACGGCACCGCCTGATCGCCGCTCGCAGAGGCTTGCCGGAAGTCCATCCCTTTGCAAGCTCGAGCCTTTGAGTATGGTAGTCGATATTGCCTTCAGCTACGGTGATAAAACGCATGCTAAGCCTCCAATCCGCCACTTCACAGCGTTGGCTCAGCCAGGTCGACAATTACCTCGACGAAATCTTGATCGATCATGCCCACTGCGAGAAAAAAGCAGCTGGCACCGCCATGAATCTGCTGTTCGCCTACGTCGATCACGTCGAGCTCTCGCGGGAAATGGCCGGCATCGTCAACGAGGAACTGGAGCATTTCAAGTTGGTGCTCGACTTGTTGGCCAAGCGGGGAATTCCCTTTCGCAAGCTGAAGCCGGGCATTTATGGACAGCGTCTTCACGAGCTCATCCGCAAATCCGAGCCGGCACGCGCCATCGATCGCCTACTGATCGCAGGCCTCATCGAGGCACGATCGTGCGAGCGATTTGATCTGCTACGACAGCACGTGGATGACCCCGAACTAGCTGATTTTTACGGCGGTTTATTTGAATCCGAAGTGCGCCATCATGCCACGTATCTTCGACTGGCAAGACTATTCGGGGACAGCGAAACCATCCGCGTGCGTCTTGATCAACTCGCGGCGGCCGAGGCCTCCATCATCGAGCAAGGCGACTCGTTGGCACGCATGCACAGTTGAATTACTGAAGATCTATTTGACGGATCACATTTCGATGATGGTTAACTGATCTGGGGTTGCTTTGGACATCATGGTGATAGGGGGCGGCGCGGCAGGTTTTTTTGCGGCCATCGCTGCGGCCGAGCAAGGTCAACAGGTAGGCTTACTTGAGGCGGCGTCCGCGGTCCTCGCCAAGGTTCGCATTTCCGGAGGCGGCAGATGCAATGTGACGCACGCGTGTTTTGAGCCGCATCGGCTTGCCCAACACTATCCACGTGGCGGCAAAGCGCTCCTTAGTCCATTTTCACGATTCCAACCTGCCGATACGATTCGGTGGTTCGAAAGCCGCGGCGTCCCCCTCAAAACCGAGGCGGATGGGCGGATGTTCCCCGTTTCGGATGACTCGCAGTCCATCGTTCAATGCCTAGTCACTTCAGCCCTGAAGGCCGGTGTCGACATCCACAAGAATGCCAAGGTCGACAGGATCGGAACGACTGCTGAGGGCTTCCGCATCTCGACCACGAGCAATGACGTGTTTCACTGCCGTGCCATCGTATTGGCCACCGGTGGAAGTCGCCATGGCCATCGAATCGCCGCCTCCTTGGGGCATCAAATCGTAGCTCCCGTACCCTCTCTGTTCACCATGCATGTCGACGATGAACGGATCAGGGGACTCAGCGGCGTCGCCATTGACACGACTTGCCGCTTACTGCTTGAGGATGTCCCGCCTAAGCGACACCATTGCCAAACCGGCCCGCTATTGATCACGCATTGGGGTTTCAGCGGACCCGTGGTGCTCAAACTATCCGCCTGGGCGGCCAGAGAACTGCACGCCTGCGACTACCGAGCCCGCATCCAGATCGACTGGCTCCGCGAAATCTCTCTCGACGAGGCTCACCGGACGCTCGAGCAGGAGCGGGTTCGAAATGCTAAGAAGACGATCGATGCCACGAGTCCATTCGCGTTGCCGCGAAGACTCTGGAAATCGCTTGCGGTGCGCGCAACCGAGGGACGATCCATCCGTTGGAGTGAGACCCCGAAGGCAGTCGTTCGCGCCCTGATGCGAGAATTGAAAGAAGGCCAATTCGTCATCCACGGAAAAAGCGCCTTCAAAGAAGAGTTTGTGACCTGTGGTGGAGTGGCTCTTTCGGAAGTAGATCTACGGACGATGTCGAGCCGCATCGTGCCCGGACTCTATCTTGCCGGGGAAATCTTGGACATTGATGGCGTCACGGGTGGCTTCAACTTCCAAAACGCCTGGACAACCGGTTGGATCGCGGGCACCTCCAGCGCAGGCGCAACATGAACCATGGAAAGCCCATCGCCTTTGCTTGATGCGACATGGCGTGACTACGGACGCGGGAGGATCTACCGCCCCGGGCGCTGTCGTAGCTGGCAACACGCCTGAGACGACGAAAAATGAAAATCGTTCCACGACGAAATAAAATCGTTGAAAGGAGATGTCCCAACTGCCCCTGACACGCGTCTCAAGGCGTCGCCTGCCCCAACAGTCGCCGAAGAGCGGTCATTGCGATTTCACCGAACTGCAACGTGGGGACCTGCCAAAGTTGCGGATTCATGATTTCCATGGAAACGCACCCCTCGTAACCAGTCGTTCGCAGCGCGGCAATGAATTCGGCCATCGGCATATCACCTTCACCCGGGATGATGCGGTCCGCATCCTTTGCCAACTCGCGGGGCAGCCCCAACAGGTCGGACAGCTGCACATGAAACAGATTCCCAGGATGAAGATAGGCAAGGTCGCCCATTTTGCTAGGTCCCGTGTACCAATGGAAGACATCCAGACATATCCCCAGCGACGCCTGGCCAATTTGATCGACAACAGCCGCAGCGGTATGCAAGTTGTTCAAGTAAGCCGCTCCCGACTGAAACTCAAGAGCGATGCGGACACCACGGTCCGCAGCCAGTTGAGCGGCCTCGGTCAAACCCTCCAGAACTTGCTGCACACCGACGCGCGAGACCGGAACCGTAAAATCGCCAGCAACGACCAGCGTGGGAATGCCTAAGCGCTGACAGAGCAAGAGTCGTCGTTGGTAAAGCTGCCAAGCCTGCTGACGCCTGTGAACTTCGTCTTGCCACAACCCTCCTTGATAGCTCGCAACGGCTAAATGAACTTCGTGTTTCTCTACGAGTTTGCGGACCGCGTCGATAGCATGGTGTTCGAGATATCGCTCGAGCTTCCCCAGCCACACCTCGACGGAGCGGCATTGTCCTGCGGCATAGTCCGCGATATCCGCCTCGAACGGCGAACTCAACGAGCACACTTGACTGATCGTTGGAATCATCGCTGACGACCGATTGAAAGGTCCTACGCTCGTCTCGCCCGGGCATCAGGCCGTGTGCTGACAAGAAGTTAACTGAGCCTTTTCGTGATCTCGCCACCACGTCATCGACTTTCACGCGCCATTGCTCGAGCGTGTCGCGGTCGCGGATCGGTGACCGTCTGGTCGGTGAAGCGTCTGGCCGTCGACGGTGACGCAGATAGGGCGTGCCCGCCTCGTCTTGGCGTCGATAGCGGCGGCCGACGGCCCCTTTCTCGTCGTAGAACGCCGGCATCCGCGATTTGAGCTGCCGATAGATCTGCTGGGCGATCTCGGGCATGCCGTCTTTCTTGACCAGCGGGAACACGGCCGCCTTGATCGGGGCGATACGGGGGTGGAATTTCATCACCACCCGGGTCTGCAGGCTTGCCGTTCTCGTCGGGCGCCTCGTCCTCGGTAGTAGGCTTCGCAGAGAAACGCCAGAGTCGCCCGATCGGCGCCTGCGGAGGGCTCGATGACATGCGGCGTAAAGCGTTCGTTGGTCAGGTCGTCGCGATAGGTCAAATCGCGTCCGCTTCCCTTGCTACTTGGGCTTGCCGTCCTCGCCCGAGCTCCACCTCCAGGGGCAGGTTCGTGGGGATCGAGCTTGCCTTCCATGTGGCTGCGGAGGTCAAAGTCTCCGCGATGGGCGATGCCCTCCAGCTCGCCGATACTCGCCTGCTGGCAAGAACGGGAAAGCGTACTCGATATCGGCGGTACCCGTCGAGTAGTGGCTAAGTTCGTCGGGGTCGTGCTCGCGGAGTCGGAGTCGCTCGCTCGGCCAGGCCCAGGTCGATGTACCACTTCATGCGGCGATCGCGCCAGTACTGGTACCACTCGCGTGGACGTATTCGGGATGGCAAAAGAACTCGATCTCCATCTGCTCGAACTCGCGCGAGCGAAACGTGAAATTGCGCGGCGTGATCTCGTTGCGGAAGCTCTTGCCCATCTGGGCGATGCCGAAGGGGACTCGCACCCGCGTGCTGTCGAGCACGTTCTTGAAGTTGACAAAGATGCCTTGCGCCGTTTCCGGTCGCAAGAAAGCAGCGTCCTTCTTCGCCGGACAACGCGCCGACGTACGTCTTGAACATCAGGTTGAATTCGCGCGGCTCGGTCAGTGTGCCCAGCGACTTGGCGTCCGGCGCCGAGCACCTGGCCGCGTCCGCAACCTCCGTCAGACGCGAGACAACTGGTCCGTCCCACTGAATCTGGTCCGCATCCTTGGCTCGGAGCTTGAAGAACTTCTGTGCGCGTGCCTGCGTGTCTTCCGCTCCTTCGTCCACCTCGACCATCGTCGTGACAAAGATTCGCTGCCCCTTGGCCTCCACCCAGCGCCCGCGGACCTGATCATGCCGATAACGGCGTTTTGACTCGCGACAGTCCACCATGATAGTCGTGGAACAAGTCGTAATGACCGGAACACTTCCAGACCTGCGGATGCATGATGATGGTGCAATCGAGCCCCGTCATCTCGTAGGCGTCGGGCGCTCCGCTCGGGTACGCTCAGGTCGTCGTGGCCGGTGACCATGTCCCGCCACCAAGCGTCTTTGATGTTTCGCTTGAGCTCGACGCCGAGCGGACCATAGTCCCAAAACCCGTTGAGACCGCCGTAGATTTCGCTGGACTGAAACAGAAAGCCACGACGCTTGCACAGCGAGACAAGTTTTTCCATTTGCATCATTGACACTTTCGTTCACGCGTTGGAGAGGAAGCGTATTACACTCGCGAGCGAGGGCGGCCCACAAGTGCAGGTTCCGCGGGCGGTACGAGCTCCGCGCGGCAGTCACATGGTGGCGTGTAAACATCCCGACCGCGTAGGTCGCGGACGTCCCGCAGCGTCGTCCTCGCGGTTGGGGTTTTCACCGTCGTGAATGCGTCCCGTCGGACGCTCACCCTCTACCGGTCAGGAAGCACACATCTTCCACCAGCACGCGTGTGCTGCGAACGCCTGAGTGACGGGGTCGAGCCCCATCCGCGAAGATCTCTGGCAGCTGTCGCCAAGGAAAGCCGTCGAGAACCTTCTAGGGTGAGAGGGCTCGAACCTGGGCAAGTATTCCGGCCTCGTCAGGGAATTCCCCTGTGCGAAGCTTGGAATACACCAGCTGGCCATTCACGGTCAGCTCAAAACACCCCCCTCCGGAGGGTTCGAGCTCCAGTCCTGCGATATCCTGTTTTAGGTTGGTCAACAAGAGGCTCGCCAAACTGAGAGCCTTGGGTTCGTAATTTCACTGCGAGCAGTATTTAAGATGGATCTTCATGGGGGCTCCAATCAACTAAACAGCACCAGCGGTACTACTTTTTCTTTGCGGACTTCTTGCCGGGCTTCGCCTTCCGTGGTGACTTTCCACCGGCCGTCGCCTTCTTCTCAGACTTTTTCACCGCCGCAGACGATTTCACAACCGCCTTGTTGGTCATCGACTTCTTGGACTGCTTCTTCCCCGAGGTCGATTTTTGCTCGGCGGACTTCTTCTTTGTGTCTTTCGAGGGTTTACCGAACGCGGCAGCCCAACCTTCTGAGTACTTATTCGTTGCACCAACTCTCAGAATCGACATCTGTCTCTTACGCCTCCCGGAACCGATACTCTGGATACCACCAGCCATACTATTAGGTCCGTCAACGTACTCAAAGGCCGCTGATAGGACAAGGCATCGTCCCGCGGTGCGGTAATGATTCCCAAATCTTCAACCTGGACTGCTGCGCCGCGCATGGCCGGACCGATCCCTTCCTGTCCCGGCGAAACCCGCATTCATCCTGGTTCGGTTGCCGCGAAACAGTCGCTGCATGCCATGGTTTTACTTGCGTTCGCGGTCGCGGCCTTCGTGGCCGACAAACCGCGTCTGGATCACCGAGCAGAGCCTCCAGTGGCCAGGAATTGGGTACGAGTACCTGACCTTCGCAAGGAACTACTCTTGGTTGATTCAGTGTTTTGGGAACCGCGCGACACCGTGAGCCTTCGTCGCCTAGTGCGCGAACACCCTGACCTCATTAAGGGAAAGCACGTGCTGGAGATCGGTACTGGCTCCGGACTGTTAGCTCTCTGCTGCGCTCAAGCTGGTGCGAACCATGTAACCGCGACGGACATTAATCCGTACGCCATTCGCTGCGCCACTTGGAACGCAGCGAATTTGCAAGTCGAGAACATCGAATTCCGCTTAGTTCCATCCGGGGTCGGGGACGATTACGGCGCATTTTCGGTGATCGATCCGTCAGAAAGATTCGATCTCATCATCTCCAACCCCCCTTGGGAGGCAGATCAGCCAGAGGAATGGCGTGATTACGCCCTGTACGATCCGCAGTTCCAACTGCTCGGTACACTGCTCGCCGGCTTCCGAGACCACGCAAATCCACGGGCCAGGCTCCTCCTCGCCTATGGTTGCGTCGACGCCGTCGAGGCCGTTCGACGATTGGCCGCAGAGTTTGACCTGAATCTCACGGTGCTCGATGATCGCGATCTCGAGGCCTTACCCCAGGTTTTTTTGCCAGGAATGCTGCTGGGACTCTCTGCCAAGGACGCTGACGAGCCGCAGGCTCCCTGATCGAGTCTGGCATCACAGGCACATTGGTATCGCGATCCGCAACATTTATACAGCTGGACCGCTCGTTGCCTTTTTTCAACACGAGCGTGCCGAGTCGGGGGCTTGCATTTGAAACAGGTTGTAGTTTTTCAACAGCCCGACAGCGACGGGTACACACCATTAGCATTACGCGCCAATTCGCGTGGAGAAACTTGATATGCCCAAAATACTCGCCTTAATTGTTGCAACGTTCCTTACCGTTGGAGCTGTGCCGACCCGGACGGACGCGGGACATCATTCCCAATGCCCACATTGCCAGAAGGCGCATCGGTCGAAGCATGCCAATCCGCTCCAGAAGCTCATGGAAGCAGAGCGACGCAAGAACGCATGGCTCAAGAAGACGTTTCTGGGCCATCATTAATGCCTGCAATCGTCGAACGTAGCGTGATCTCGGCGTTGTGAAGGATTGGGCCAGGCGTCCTAACCACGATGCTCAAGGTCACCATGCCGTCATCGGACCGCGAACTCCTCAAAGACGCTCCAGCGAGCGTCTTTTTTTATTCAGCACCCAAAGCTAGCGCGCGAAGCCAACGGATCGATTCGCGGCAACCTTCTTGGCAGCGACGGCATCAAAGACGGCAGTTTGCCGCTTCGATCGCGGGACGCAATCCAGTCATTTTAGCGGACCAGTTTCTTGTACCTGAACCTGATCGGTTCGTCACTCAAGCCCAAACGCTCCCTCCGTTGCGTCTCATAGGTCTCGAAGTTGCCCTCACACCAATGGACGTAGGCGTCGCCTTCGAACGCCAAAATATGGGTCGCGATACGGTCGAGAAACCAGCGGTCGTGCGTGATCACCACGACACAGCCCGAGTAATTAACGATGGCCTCCTCGAGGGCTCGCAGCGTATCCACGTCGAGGTCGTTGGTAGGTTCGTCCAGCAGTAACAGATTGGATCCACGGCGCAATAATTTCGCCAAATGTACCCGGTTTCGCTCGCCACCGGAAAGATTGCCGACCTTCTTCTCTTGGTCGGGACCGCGGAAGTTAAAACGATTGACGTAGGCCCGCGCGTTAATCCTGCGACCGCCCATCTCAAGCGTCTCGTGCCCTCCGGAAATCTCCTCGAACACGGTATTCCCTGGCTGCAGCAAGTCGCGATTTTGATCCACGTATCCGATATCGACGGTCTCACCAATGAGAATGGTTCCAGAATCCGGCTGCTCTTCGCCGATGAGCATGCGGAACAACGTCGTTTTGCCGGCACCGTTCGGTCCGGTAATACCCACGATGCCCCCGCGGGGCAGTCGGAAACTAAGGCCTTCGATCAGCTGCCGGTCGTCGAACGCCTTGCTGACGTTCTCAAGATCGATGACGCGGTCACCGAGATCACGGCCGGGAGGAATCTGAATCTCGAAATCGTCAATCCGCTGCGCGCCTTCTTCGTTTTTGAGCTTCTGGTATTCACGAATACGCGCCTTGTTTTTGGCCTGTCGCGCCCGCGGCGACATCCGAATCCATTCCAACTCGCGGGCCAGACACTTCTGCCGCGCACTCGCGACCTTTTCCTCCTGACGCAATCGTTCTGCTTTCTGCTCCAACCACGAAGAGTAGTTTCCCTCCCAGGGAATCCCCTGTCCCCGATCCAGCTCCAGGATCCATCCCGCCACGTTGTCGAGAAAATACCGGTCGTGGGTGATCGCTACGATGGTCCCAGGGTAATCCCGTAGGTGACGTTCGAGCCAAGCCACGGAATCAGCGTCGAGATGGTTGGTGGGTTCATCCAAGAGCAACAAGTCCGGCTGGCGAAGCAATACTTTGCACAGCGCAACGCGACGGCGTTCACCGCCGGAGAGCTTGTTCACGTCGGCGTCCCCGGGCGGCAAGTTCATCGCGTCCATCGCCACTTCGATGGTTCGATCCAACTCCCAAAGATTTCCCGCTTCAATCGCATCCTGTACCGTTGCCAGCTTGTCGCATAGCTGGGTCATATCGTCGGCCTCGAGATCCGGGTCGGCTAGACGCAAATTGATCTCGTTGTACTCCTCCAGCAGCCGCCTTTTCTCCCGCACGGCCTGCTCGACATTGCCTTTGACGTCCAACGATTCATCCAGCCGCGGCTCCTGAGGCACGTACCCCACCGTGAACCCATCGGACAGTCTGGCTTCGCCATCAAACTCCTGGTCCTCTCCAGCCATAATGCGCAGCAACGTACTCTTGCCGGAACCATTGCGTCCTAGCACACCGATTTTGGCTCCCGGATAAAAGGCCAACCAGATATTTGCGAGCACGGCGCGCTGGCCATGCTTCTTGGTGAGGTCGGCGATTGTGTAGATATATTGTTTTCCCATACTTCAGCCATCCGTAGGTGCAGCAATGACGCAGCGATTCTGGCGACCACGACGTCTTGATTGGATCATAGCCTTGCGTCCGTGTTTGGACGACTAATCGAGCTCACCGTCGCTGATGATGCTCAGGTCGGCCGTCTTGGCAAGATCAAAGGCCTCTCGAATCGCACGTTCACGCCACGCCTTCTCCTGCCCTTCATCGACTTTTCCAGCGATGATGTAGGCGGCATAAATCTGAGCCGCAGCACGTACGACCACCGACTCGCTTGGCTGCAGAGACAGCGAGACTTTCTTGTCCAAGCCCATCACGAAGCACTCCCAAGAGGTAACGACCTTGAGCCGGCCTGAACCTCATCAAGCCAGCGACTAAATAAAAAGGCCCGCGAGCTCACCGAGCCGTCGCGGACCTGAGTCACTTCAGTGCAACTTCCGCTGCGGTTAGACCAAGGGATCCTTTTTCTCGGTGATGACCTCACACTGAGGAGCCATCTCAGCATTCAGCGCCGTGAATTCGGCCCATTCTTCAGGCACGTTGTCTTCGTGGAAGATCGCTTCGACGGGACATTCGGGGACGCACGCTTCGCAGTCGATACATTCCTCCGGGTGAATGTACAACATTTGCTCGCCCTCGTAAAAACACTCGACTGGACACACCACCACACAATCGGTGTACTTGCAGCCGAAACATGGTTGGGCAACGACGTGAGTCATCGGACAGGAACTCCTCGAGAAAAATAGGAAAACGAGTGACGCCAGTGCCAGCATTCCGGTCGGCATACTCGGCCCTGCTGTCGTCATCTAGAAACGATTCGGAATAGGATTGTAACGAACTTGAGCCGAAAGCCCCGAGCAGGCAGCTTTCAACTTGATTCAAGTTGTTACTATGAAAGTACTTCAGTGGTTGCCACCACTGCCATCTGTGGAACCTTAGTGATGCAGCCGAGGCGTGTCAAGCCACGGAAAATGGGTCCGCCTTGCTTCCGTTGTAATAGCCACCTAAAATCGGAGAAGTAAAGCAAATCCCGGCAGTTTCAGGCCATTAAGTAGACTCAGGGAAGAGTCTTGCTTCCGGGGGCAGAAAGGGAATCGGATGGCTCTGTCCGAATTCGATCGTAACTTATTGCAGCGATGTATCGCTCGAGACCCCCGGTCCTGGGAAAATTTCGTGGATCGATTCCTGGGGCTGGTGCTGCATGTCGTCAACCACACGGCCCAGGCGCGCAGCGTGCGTCTCTCGGATCAAGACCAAGAGGACCTGGTCGCCGAGGTCTTCCTGGCCATCGTCCGTGGTGATTTCGCGGTGCTCCGACATTTCCGCGGCAAGAGCAGTCTTGCGACCTATCTCACCGTTGTGGCTCGCCGAGTCGTCGTGCGAGAATTAATGCAACGCAAGTCCGTGGCGAGCCTCCTGTCGCCAGACGAAATCGACGCTCACGCGGGCATTGAAAAGCGGATTAGTGATCGGGAGGAGGTCGAACGTTTGTTGGCGGGGCTCGGCCAGCCCGAAGCCGAGGTCGTCCGCCTCTATCACCTGGAAGGGAAGAGTTACGGCGAAATCAGCTCCCAGACGGGGATGCCCGAAAATACGGTCGGCCCTACGCTAAGCCGAGCACGCTCGAGAATGCGGAATCGCGCCGGCACGACCAATTAAAGTCGAACGGGGCGATATTAAAGCCGAAGTTCCTTCGCCTGTGCGCCGCACACTCTGAATCGGCTGCACGTGGACAGCAAATCCCTCATTCCATCCAGCCTTTGATTGCCGGCCAACGAAGGGCCGATGTCATCCGTGTCGTGTCGTGGCACAGGTACGTACATCGACTATGTCCGTTGCCCACAGTTGAGCAGTTGTTCTTCGACATTGCCGGCGAGACTCTCCGCGTGTCCCCAATGATGCCCGCAAGGCCCTCATCCAAAGGAATAACAAAAGCGTTGTCAAAGTGTCGGCTTCACCGCAAAGCGTTTGCTTACCTCAGCATTGTAAAGAGTACGTAGGACAGGTTTGTAACCTGCCTGAAAACAAGCGATAAAGAGACAATGCCTTAAGCAAGCAAGCTGAAAGTGGCTCCCGTAAAGTCGCGCGACCTCAGCGGCAGTCGCATGGAGTATCAAAGTTCTTTCTCCAAGACCATCTGGCCCTGATTGGAATTGGGGCGTGTACCGTAGCGTCTGTCTGGATGGCACTTCAGTCACCACGGACGATAGTTCGAGCGGTGCTTGGCGGATGTGCTCTGCTTTTTCTTGCCTGCTTCGGTCTTTGCCGCGTGACGGCCTGGGGCGAGGGGCAGCGCTAGGTTTGACGAGTAGGGCAGCCATGACCGACGGCTACCGTTGGAGCCTGAATTGGGTTGACGTCCAAACGGTTCGGATTCCGAGAGTCGGCGGTGATATCATGTCCATCGTCACAAAGGATGACTCCAAATACCTCGACCGCTTCCAAGTTTCCAAGCGTTCCCACGCCAATGCCCGCCGCCCCTCAGGGCCCTCTTGTCCCCTTGCGAGGCGTTCCAAGGCTGCTAGGTTTTCGCATGTCGTTTTGTCCATGTACGGCAAGACAGCAGGCATTCGACGATTCTCTCAACAGGTCTCCGCATGCATCGTTCGCAATGGCTCATGCTCTTCCTCCTCCTTAGCCTGAGCCGCCATCCAGCCCGTGGCGGCGAAAACTGGCCAAGCTGGCGGGACCGCGCGGCGACGGAAGTAGCCAGAGCCTTCGTCCGCCCCTGCACTGGAATGGAACTCAAGGGACCAACATCCGTTGGTCGACGGAACTTCCGGGAGAAGGACATTCCTCGCCCATTGTTTGGGATCAGCACGTGTTCCTCACGGCCTGCTTGCCCGACCGTCAGGCACGACTGCTGCTCTGTTTGGACCGTACCAGTGGCGCCATCGTTTCGGCAGCAGACCGTGCTCAGCGCCCTGTTGGAATCGAAGCATCCGCTGAACAGCTATGCGACCAGCACGCCGGCGACGGACGGCAACAGCGTGTTTGTCTCGTTTTTGGATGTGGAACCGACGCAAGTGGCCGCCCCCAACGTGGGCGAAGCGAGACTCATCCACCCAGGCCAAATCGTCGTGGCGGCGTTTGATTATGCTGGCGTCGAAGTGGATGGTGCGCCCAGTCCTCAGCACCATGGCTTCGCAAGTAGTTCGGTCCTATTCGAAAACAAGGTGATCCTCAATGGCGACCACGACGGCGATTCATTCCTCATTGCGGTTGATAAGGAAACTGGTGAAACCGCGTGGCGGACGCCTCGCCTGCATGAGCACCGCAGCTATGCTACGCCCATCTGCCGAGAGATTCGTGGACAGCAACAACTAGTCCTCAGCGGGAGCCAGCATATTGCAGCGTTCGATCCTGTCGCAGGGAATCTGATCTGGCATGTCGAAGGCCCCACCGAACAATTCGTGGCGTCCATGGTCTTTGATGGCCGCCTTTTCTTTGCCGTCGGCGGTTATCCGACCCACCATGTGATTGCCATTGACCCGACCGGAACAGGCAACGTCACCCAAACGCGGGTTGCCTGGCATGTCACCGATGCGCGGTGCTATGTACCGTCACCGGTGGTCGTCGATCGCTACCTCATTGTGGCCGACGATCGCGGTACGGCAAACTGTTTCGATACGCAAAGCGGCAAGCGTCTATGGCAGACCAGGATGGGCAAACATTACCGCGCTTCGCTCGTGACAGCCAAGGGACTGGTCTATTTCACGGCGGATGACGGCATCACAAAGATCCTGCGGCCCGATGTGTCCCCCAGATCATCGCCGTCAATGAACTCGGCGAAAACACCTACGCATCTCCGGCGCTGTCCGTCGACGAGCTGTTCATGCGTGGCGAACAGCACCTGTTCTGCATCCGCCAGGATGAATCTCCCCCGACATCTCACTGAACGCAGTAAACTGGCGATGATGCTCTGCGGCGAGGAGCTCACCTCGGAAACTCTCGCCAACGCCACGCAGTGAATCCGCGTTACGTCGCTCGATCGTCCCAGCGAAGCACCGAAGGAATATCTTGTGATTTATTTCACGAACATGCATAAACTTGCATCCCCGAAAGCCTGCGTTTACGCTGTAGCCGGAGCCGAGAAGTGATTCACAGCCCCCCTCTCTACCCGTCGAGGTGAATCATGTACGTCAAAGAGATACTGCGGACCAAGGGCCAGCAAGTTTTTCGTATTACGCCGGACGCGACACTGGCAGAAGTGGTCCAGGAACTATGACTCGCGCAACTGCGGTTCGCTGATCGTCGAGGAGCAGGGTGCCCTGGTGGGCATCGTCACGGAACGCGACATCCTCAAGGCGTGCGCGGAAAAACAATCGTCACTCCACAAAACGGTGCTGCGCAGTGTCATGAATTGTGACCTCATCACCATCGCTCCGGATGAGAAAGTCAGCGACGTCATGGGGCTCATGACGGTGTGCACCATCCGCCATCTCCCCGTCGTGGCGGAGGATGGTGAGCTGAAAGGAATCGTCTCTATCGGAGATGTGGTCAAGGCACAACACGCGGAACTCAGTGCCGAAAACCGCTTCCTCAAGGAATACATCTGCCAATGAGCTGTCGCCCGATCACAGCTTTCGCACTAATCGATGGGTTCGGGCATTCTTGCTTGCATGTTTCGTTGCCAGGCGGCCAGTTTCGCGGCCGAATGCGTTCCGTCGATCGGGATACTGAGCATAGAGATCGTGATGCTCACCAGGGTCCTGCGCCACATTCTAGAGCTCCGTTTTTCCGTAATGGTAGAACTCAATGAGCTTCCAATCGCCGTCGCGTATCGATGCTCCGGGAGTCCACGTCGATCCATGATAGTGGGGATAGTGCCAAAACAGAGAACGCGACGGCAAAGCGTCGCCGCCGCGCAGCAGGCTAACCAGGCTCACGCCATCAATGTGCCACTCCGGACGTAAGGGCAGTCCCGCCAACTTCGAGGAACGTGGGGAAAAAGTCCATGCTGACGATCGGCGTTTCACAACGGCTACCCGGCGCGGTCACGCCGGGTGCTCGAATAATGGTCGGCTCCCGAACTCCGCCCTCATAGAGCCAACCTTTTCCGGATCGCAGCGGCAAATTCGAAGTCGGACCGGGTTGGGCCAACGTGCAGAGGCCGCCGTTATAGGAGAAGAAGACGACCACGGTGTTGTCGGCCAACGCGAGGTCATCCAATTTGGCCAGGATCGCGACCACGCTGTCGTCAACGGCCGCAATCATGGAAGCAAGTTGGGTCTGTCCTGCCGGCGCGGGAAAGTCCTTCATGCTCCACGATCGGCCCTGGCGATTCCGCCAGTACTTCCGCCTTATGACGAAAGTGGTCGACCCGCTTCTCATACGCCTGAATCGGCGTGTGCACATTGTAATAGGCCAAGAAAAGGAGGACACGGCGAGTCCCGACGACGCCGCTCCAGGAAGCTCACCGATTCTTCGGTCAATCGTTCCATGAGGTACTCGCCAGGTTCGCGAGGCTGGAGCGTCAGATAGGTCCCCACGGCCCATAGTACCCGCCCGGGGGCGAGCCCAGGGCATTTCCGCCGACGTTGACGTCGAATCCCTGGTCCGTGGGCCAATGACCTCGGTTACCTAAGTGCCACTTTCCCGCGAAAAAAGTCTGGTATCCGTGTTCTCGAAGGGCCTCTGCCAGTGTGACTTCCTCCAAGGCCAAATCGTCCCGATCTTGAACGTGCTTGAACTTTGCATGGCGCACGCGGCTGGTCACGGCCCCGGGAATCCAGTCCGTGATGTCCACACGCACGGGATGCCGCCCCGTAAGGATGCTGGCCCGTGTGGGAGAACACGCTAAGGGGCAAGCGGCGTAACCGCTCGTGC
>CAVQRK010000007.1:0-92619 GCA_963715225.1 uncultured Actinomycetota bacterium | reverse complement strand
GTGCGAGCCCGTCGCGCAGCGCCGGAATCCACCGGGCCTTGATCTCGTTGGGACCCCAGAGCTCGTTGAAGGCCCCGTGCACCATCACCACTCGCGCCATGCCGTGCCTCCTGCCCGGATCAGGACGCCGCCGCGGCGTCCTCGTCACGGCGACGGTAGTCGGCCAGCCGTTCGAGCTCGCCCTCGTGGTTCGGGTAGCGCGTGGCGACCACCAGCGCTCCGAGGAGCACGGCGACAATGCCGGCCAGATACGCCCAACGCTGTCCGTCCACGAACGACTCCTGGGCGCCCTCGACGATCTCGCTCGAGTACTGCGGGTACTTCTCGGCGGTCACTGCCGCACTCGAGAACGACTTCTGGAGCTCCTGTTGGACCTGGCTCGTGATCACCTCCTGGTCGGCCTGCGGCGCACCCGCGATCTGGGCGGACACCGCCTTGGCGTAGCCCGCGGTCAACAGCGCGCCCAGGACCGACTGCATGATCGCCCCACCGAGATCCCGCTGGAGATCGGCTGTGGCCGAGGCCATGCCCGCACGCCTCACCGGGACCGATCCCGGTGAGCGAGTTCGAGGCCGGTGTCCCGGCGAATCCCACGCCCGCGCCCACGAGCGCATAGGCCAGGCCCACCAGCGGGTACGACGTCGAGTCACCCCAGCCCACCAACATCACCAGGAATCCGCCGAGGCAACAGGCGTATCCGATCAGGAGCGTGAGGCGTGAGCCGATCGCCAGCACCAGCGACGCCGAACGAGGCGCGACCAGAACCATCATCACCACCGCGGGCAGGATGGCGGCACCGGCCTCGAGCGTGTCGTAGCCGAGTACGTCCTGCAGATACTGCTGGCCGATGAACATCGCTCCCATCAGCGAGCCGAACACGATGATTCCCGCAACGGCCGCCACCCAGAACAGGCGTCGGCCGGCGACGTCGAGGTCGTAGAGCGGGGCGCTGGCCCGGCGCTGGCGCCAGACGAACCCGCCGCCGAAGAGAATGGCGAGCCCGGCCAGCACCGCGGCAGCGGTGTTGGCACCCGGCACCGGTGCGAGGTTGATGGCCAGCACGAGCGAGGCCACGAACACGACCGACAGCACACCGCCCAGATTGTCCACCCGGCCGGTCGACTCGTTGATGTGGTTGGGAAGTACGCGGGTCGCCAGAACCACCGCGACAACCGCGAGCGGCAGAGTCAGCAGGAACACCGAGCCCCACCAGGCCACCTCGAGAACCAGCCCGGCGAGGAGCGGCCCGAGCGCCGAGAACCCACCACCGATGGCGGACCACAGTGGCGATGGCCCTGGTCCGCCTGCCGCCGCTCCACAGCGCCGTGATGAGCGCCAGCGTCGTCGGGAAAGCCATCCCCGCCGCCACTCCCCCGCCCAGTCGGGCGAGGGCAAGCACCAGCATCGACGGCGCCCACGCCGCGACCAGACTGGCCGGGACCGACAGGGCCATGCCGAGCATGACCATCTGCTTGCGGCCGTAGCGGTCGCCGAGAGCGCCGAGCCAGAGCACCGACGCAGCCAGTCCGAGCGAGAATCCGATCGCCACGATGTCCAGACCGGTCTGCGATGCATCGAACGCCTTGCCTATGTCGGGCAGCGCCACGTTGGCGACGGCAAGGTTCAGGTTCGCAACCGCTGCAACCAGAATCAACGTGACCAGGACCAGCCGCGCGTGTTCAGGGGCGGTTCCCTCATCCTGGGTGGCTGCGTCCGCGATCGTCACAGCGCCATGTTGACACCTCGCCCGTTGGGAGGCGGTGATCCGACTCGACCGGTAATCGCGACCGCGCACCTCCGAAGTTGGCACACTGACGCGATGCAGATCCTCGTGACGGGCGCAGCGGGTTTCCTGGGTTCGACCGTCGTTCGGTTCTGTTCCGGCGTCGGACATCACGTGATCGGTACCGTTCACCGCAACGGCGTCGTCCGTGCCGAGGAGTGGATACGACTGGACATCACCGATCCCCGGTCCGTCGTTGCCGCCGTCGCCGGCGCCGACGTCGTCGTCCACACCGCCTACAGCCGGGAGGGGCGGGACTCGACCGCCGTCAATGTCGACGGCACCGCCAACGTGGCCCGGTCCTGCGCAGAGGCCGACGCGTACCTGATCCACATCTCCAGCGATGTGGTGTTCTCCGGACGACCACCGCAGCCGACCGGCTACCGCGAGAACGACACCGTCGACCCCGTTGCCGGATTCACCTACGCGACGGAGAAGGCCGCGGCCGAAGGTCTCGTCCGCGCTGCCGGCACCCGGGCCACCATCGTGCGCACCACACTGATGTACGACCGGATGGGCGACAGCTCGCTGGAGGCGGGCATCCGCGCCAGCGCGGCACCCGACAGCAGATGGCCCACTTCCACGACGAGTTCCGCAGCCCGGTCCACGTCGACGACGTCGCCGCCGGGATCCTGGCGCTGATCGACCTGACGACCGACACCCGACCGGAGATTGTCCACCTGGGCGGGCCACGGCGCATGAGCCGCTCGGAGATCGCCCGCTCCCTCGCACCGGACCTCGGCATCGACCCCGCGGTGTTGTCCGAGGCGCCCTCGGCCTCGATACCGGGGAACCGCCCCGCGGACCTGACACTCGACTCCTCGTTGGCCGGCCGTCTACTCGGCTATGCGCCTCGACCCATGGCATGAATCACCGGGATGAACCGGACTGCAACTGTTTCCCGGGTGCCTGCAGTTCAGTCGGACGACGGCCGGTCACTCGGGGCCCGGCCGGCATGCGATGGAAGCTCGCACGCCGCGTCCAGTCCGAACACGCGATTGATCCGGCCGAAGGTCATCCAGGATCCGACACACATCGCCAGCTCCACCAACTCGGTGTCGCTGTAGGAGCTACGCAGACGGTCGCGGAACTGGTCGTCGATGCCGTGGTGATCGAGAACGAACCGCTCTGCGAACTCTGCCGCGAGCCGAGAGCGTTCGTCGAGCCTCTCGGACTGCCGCCAATCCTGTACCTCGGCCATGAACCAGTCGGGCACGGTCTCGCCGTCTCGGTCGGTCCGCCAGTCCAGGCAGAACAGACATCCGTTGATCTGCGCTGTTCGCAGGCGGGCAGCCTCGAACTCCTCCAGCCCGAGGGTGGTGTGCTCGTACACCGCCGCCGAGTACCCGGCTGCAGCAGGCCCGATCCCGGGAACCATGTAGCCCCAGACGTGGGTGATGGGGTCACGGTCCTCGGGTACTTCGATGAACATGTCCATGTCAGTGCTCCGATCGGTCCGGGGTCGTTGTACTGGCCGTCGGAGCCCCGGCAACGAAGCGCCCTCGACCGGCGGATACAGGCACCTGCGTGCCGTCGAAGACTCCGGGGCCGTTCTCCAGGAGCCACGGGATCGCCCCCACCAGACGCATCGCTGCCGTGGCGTTCCCGCCGGCGGCACGGTTCGCGCCCTCCGACTCGGCCTCCACGGTGATCTCCAACCGGGGATCACCCTCGATGATCACCCGGTGACTACCGACTCCCGAGGTCGGCTGAGGCCACTCGGGGGCCACTCCCGGGTCGATGCGCGTGACGTGTTCGATCACCAGCGCGGGCTCGCCACCGACAACGCCGACGACCTCGAAGCGGAGCCCACCCTGGGTGCCCGAGGCGAAGCGACCGAGGGTCGTCTCGACATCGCAGTCCAGCGCCCGCCGCTCCAGGTGCTCCTCGATGGCGTCGAGCTCCAGGTCCAGTGCCCGGGCCAGCATCTGCAGCTGGCCTCCCCACACCATGGTCGGCACACCCGGGGCCACCATCGGCGGCACGTCATCCATCGACTTGCCCATACCGACCAGCTCCCGGACCGAGAACTCCTGGTCGTAGGTCGAGTAGTCGAATATCTCCTGGGAACGGACCTGGGTGATCGAGTGACACAGGCCGGTGGCCAGCAACGGCAGCACGTCATTGCCCCAGCCGGGATCCACACCGGATACGAACAGCGAGCTCCCCGCATCCGCACAGGCATCCGCCAGGCGATCGCGTAGGTCCTTCGGGGCGGAGCCCGGGTCGTACATGGCATACAGGGCCGGGGTCACCACCGTCATGCCCGCGCGCAGGCACTTCTCTATGTCCGCCGCCGCATCGTCCGGTCGGATGTCGCCCGATGCCATGTAGGCCACTGCGACACAACCCCTCTCAGTGAGATGTTGGGGATCGGTGCTGGCGACCACACCGAGGGAAGACCCCGCTCGGTCGATGAACTCGCCGGCGTCGCGTCCCTCCTTGTCGGCGGACGAAGTCACGAGCGCGGCCAGCCGGAGATCCGGATGGCCCATCACCGCACGCAGCGCGGCCCTACCCATGTTGCCGGTACCCCACACACCTACGTCGACGGCCACTGAGCTTCCCACTTTCCTCGGTCCGGGCTGGCCATGATGGTGCCATGGAATCGAACCCGGGCAACGACACCCCCGTCGACCGAACCGCCCTGGTGCTGGCGGGGGGAGGCACCAAGGGAGCCTTTGAAGTCGGCGCGCTCGAGCACCTGCTCGTCGCCAGGGGCATCGTGCCTGGAATCATCACATCGACCTCGGCGGGGTCGATCCTGGGGGTGGTGCTGGCCCAGGCGCGAGGGGCAACCGAACTCGCGGCGGCGGTGGACGACCTGAGAGCCGACCTGCTGGCCATGACCCGAACCGCGGAGGTGTTCGGGCGCCAGCCCTGGCTGGAGGCTTTCGACGGGACTCCGTTCGGCGACGCGGTGGAGTCATTCGTCAGCAACCGCACCCGACCTCCGGTGCCCGGCGGCGACCCCGATCCCGACTCGGCCGGAACACAGTCGCCACCGGCACGCAGATCCCACGGGAACTGGCAGCGATTCACCTCTGTGCTGTCCGAACTACCGGCAGCTGCCAGGGCGCGGAAGGACCTCGAAGGAAATACCGGCTCGATCCTGACCCTCGATCCTCTGGAGGCCGCTCTTCGGGGCCGGGCCGACATCGGATTCCGCGCCGTCGACCCCGCCCGCATCGCACGCAACGGCCTGGAGCTGCGCATGACCGTCACCGCGCTCGTCGCCGGGGAATCCCACTACATCTGTGGCGACGGATCCGTGATGGGATCCGACGCGGTCACGCCTCTCGGATACAGCGCCGTCGACGCCATCGAGGGCGCTCTGGCATCCTCGACCGTGCCCATGATCTTCGCTCCCCGGCCGACCGGTCCCGAGGTCTACGTCGATGGCGGGTCCCTCCAGAACATCCCCATCGGCGCAGCCCTCGCCCTGGGCGCACGGGACCTCTACGCCGTGGTGGCCGCCCCGATAGATCCGCAGCCGGCGACCGCCGACTTCACCAAGATGAACTTCGTGGGCATCTACCTGCGGACCTCGGCCGAGATCGGATTCACCGACACCCAGCGATCCAACCTGCTCACCCCGCTGCCCGAGGGTGCGAAGCTCCACGTCATCGCCCCCACCGTCGATGTGGTCGGCCCGTTCGAGGTGCAACAGGGGCTGATGCTGTTGGACATGGACTACGGCCGCCTGCGGGCCGAGGAGACCCTCGCCGACATCTCCGAGGACGACCGCCTGCGCGCAGTCGCGGCGACGGACTCGGTCATCGTGGCCCGCGAGCGGGCCTGGTACCTCGAAGAGGCGTGCATATCCGACGGGTCGGTCTCCTCCAGCCGCGTTCGGTCGCTGCGGGAGCTGAAGGCCGCGATCGCCGCAGGTCTCCGCTCCAGGGCCCAACTCGGCTTCCCAACCCCGGACGGGGCGGAGGGGTGGGTGTCATCGGTCGAGCATCACGACCAGGCTCCCCCGGCGTTGCTGGCCGACGCTCTCGACTGAAATCGAGGCTGCAGGCGCTCGACGCGGCAGCCATGATCTTGGAATGCAGATCCCCCTGTTCCAGGTCGACGCCTTCACCGACCGGCCCTTCGGTGGTAATCCGGCGGCGGTCTGTCCACTCGATGCCTGGATTCCCGATGCCCTGATGCAGTCGATCGCGGCCGAGAACAACCTGTCCGAGACCGCCTTCCTCGTCTCCACTGCATCGGCCAGCGCTTCCGGGCAGACCGAACCGTCGCACGAACTGCGGTGGTTCACGCCAGAGGTGGAGGTCGATCTGTGCGGCCACGCCACGCTGGCGGCCGGTCACGTGGTGCTCAACCACCTCTCACCGCAGGCGGGCAACGTTGCCTTCTCCACGCGTTCAGGTGAGCTGGTCGTGGAGCGGGAACGGGGAGGAGTGCTGCGTATGGACCTCCCGGCCGATCGACGTGCGGAAGCCACTGCTCCGCAGGGATTGGCTGAGATCCTGGGCTCGGCACCCACAGCCGTCCTCGGCGGTGGCACATGGATCGCGGTGATGGACAGCGCCCGGCAGGTCGGCGAGCTCGAACCCGACTTCGCGGCAATCGGCCGTCTCGATCCCCCGTACCTGAGCATCACCGCCCCGGGAGAGCCGGACTCCGGAGTGGACTTCGTGTCCCGGTTCTTCGCCCCCGGAGCGGGTATCGACGAGGACCCCGTCACCGGCTCGGCCCACTGCGCCCTGGTGCCCTACTGGAGTGACCGACTGGGACTCACCGAGATGTCGGCCCGTCAGTTGTCGCCGCGGGGTGGCGAACTCCACTGCGAGCTGCGGGCTGACCGCGTGGTCCTGCGAGGCTCCTGTGTCGATGTAATCCGGGGGACCCTCACCGTGCCCGATGCCGGCTGAGCACGAGCCGGGGGATCGGATTCGGTCAGCACCTGGCATCCTCCGATCGGCCAGACTGGTCGGGTGACGAACCGAAGCAAGGGCGCTATTGCCTTCACCATCGTGGCTCTCCTGCTGGCTGCCGCCGGGGTCTGGTACTTCTACCTCCGTGACGACGCGCCCGAGGAGGTGAGCCTGGAGGCGGCCACCGAACAGGTCACATCCACGACCACCGACTCCGTGACCGAGCCGGTCCCGGGCATCGAGGGCGTATGGACCGTCGACAACGAGTCCGGAACGTTCGACTTCGAAACGGCGACTGGATCGTTCGCGGGGTTCCGGATCACCGAGGAGCTGGTCAGCATCGGTGCTGCCGAGGCCGTCGGCCGCACGGGAGACGTCACCGGAACCATCGAGATCACGGGGACAACGCTGGTGTCGGCCGACCTCGAGGTGGACCTGACCCAGCTCCAGACCGACCAGAGTCGACGCGACGCCAAGGTCCTCGAGGCCCTGGAGACCGAGTCCATTCCCACAGCCACGTTCACGCTCACCGAACCCGTCGACCTGGGAGCGGACGCCGCAGCCGGCGAACCGGTGTCGGTGGATGCCGTCGGAGACCTCACCATCCACGGCGTGACCAAGCAGGTGACCGTTGCGCTGGAGGCCCAACTCGTCGACGGGACGGCGGTGGTGATCGGATCGGTGCCGATCACGTTCGCCGACTACGACGTCGAGGTTCCCAGCGCACCGGTGGTGATATCTGTCTCCGACGAGGGCACGGTCGAGTTCCAGCTGCTGTTCGTTCGGTAGCGGCCGATCAGCCCGTAGGGCGGTGACGGTCGGTCAGGACGCCAGCTGCTGGGAACGGAAGAACTCCCACGTACTTTCGGTGGCGTCCACCTCGAAGGTCGTGGGTCCGACGAGCCGGGCAATCGCCTCATTGGTGAGGCCGTCGGATCCGGGCCAGGTGTGGCCTCCGCCCTCGATCATGTAGAACACCACCTCTGCTCCACGGGGGCAGTCCCAGCTGCGCCTGACGATGGATTCGCCCACGCGCTCGTCCGTGGGATCCCCACATTCGTTGGCAGCCGCCCACTGCGACGCATTGTGCGGGTAACCCTCACCGTCCAGATCACCGGGGGGCGCCGAAATGTCGGTTGCATCGCCGTCTCCGAAGATGTGATCCAGCGCGTCCGCCGACACCGAACCGTTGAAGGGCAGCAGCGGATCGGCAGTGCCGTGGAAGGCGATCATGGGCACGGCCCTCTCCGGGGCACAGTCGGGCGGGTGGGTGACACCGGCCACCGGCGCCACGGCAGCGAACCGATCCGAACGCGTGCAGGCGATCACCGAGGACATGAAGGCGCCGTTCGACAGTCCCGTTCGCGTAGACACGCGAGGTGTCGATGCAGTACTGCGCCCCCAGCGACTCGAGCATGGCGTCGATGAAGTCGAGATCCGGGTTGGGGCCCGACGAGGCCACGTTCCATGCGACGGTGCGTCCGGTCCCGTTGGGGAACACAGCCACGAATCCCTCCCGTTCGGCCAGTTCACTCCAACCGCTGCTGTTGGAGTGGAACTCCGCCCCTTCGGACAACCCGTGAAAGTCGAGAACGAGGGGAACCGGCTCGCTGCCGAGCGCCGCAGCGGGGGCCGTCACCAGGTACCAGCGCTCCGAGTCACCCACCTGCAGCGACTGGCGTCCCTTCACCGCGGGCTCGCCCGTGGGGCCTGCGCACCCGGGTGACGGCACCGCAGCCATGGATCCCGGCGTCTCTTCGGGAGCCGCCTCATTTCCCGATGCCGGGGCCTCGGTCCCGGCAGCCGAATCCACCACCGAGTCGTCCAAAGTGTTCGAGCTGGGCGAACCCACGCTCTCGCCGCTGCACGCACCCGCCAACATGGCGAGCGTCCACAAAGCCGCAGTCACCGCCAGGGAACGCCCGCCCACCGGTCCACCCCAGGAAGGTCTCATCGTGCCAACACTAGGGTCCGGTCAACCCAGCAGCCGCGAACGGAACAAATCCAGCACCTGTTCAAGGGCCGCGCGGGTGGCCTCGCCGGGCTCGTCGATCAGGTGCTCGGTGACCACTGAATGCGGGGCTATCAGCGCATCGGGGTTGGCGTCCTCGTCCTCCAGCTCGACGGCCACGAACGCATCGCCTAGTTCTTCGCGCAGGAACTCGAAACGCTCGGCGGGGACGTTGCGATCACTCTTGAAGCGGAGACCCAGTACCTCGAGGCCCTCCGCCGCGCATCGCTGCTTGACCCGACCCAGGTCCTCGGCAGAGATGTCGATGTTGTGCTTTCGCTTCTTCGATACCGCGAACGGCAGGGAGGGCTGCGACAACACCGGCGCCAACAGGCGGTCATCGGTGGCCATGGCAAGTGCGAACCCACCCGTGAAACACATGCCGATGGCACCCACCCCCGGACCTCCACAGCGTTCGTGTTCGGAGGCCGCCAACGCTCGCAACCAGTCGATGGCCGGCGATGTACGACCCGTGGCCAGGACCGTGAAGTCGCGGCTCATGCATGCCGGAACCGCACCGCCGACGAAGGTGGATGCGGTTCCGAGGCGGCCATGGGCCGCCGGATCGGGATCGCGACCGGGTCGCCCGAACAACTGGGGCATAACCGCCGTGCAACCGATCCCCGCTACCTTGCGGGCGAAGTCGGCGACCTTGGGGGTGATGCCGGGCAACTCGGACATCACGATCACCGCGGGCCCGTCTCCGATGCGGTAGACGTCGCGCTGCTTGCCCTCATGGGTGAACGTGGACCTGTCGAAGTCGTTCAGCGGATCGTCGGCCATTGGCCGACGCTAGTCAGCCGACGACGGAGAGGGGCGTGCCACCACTATTCGCGGGGTCCGAGCCCGCCGGCGTGCTGGTCGTCGTGGCCGAGGCGACCACCGGCACCGCCGAGCCGGCGGTGATCGGGAAGTCCGGGCCGAGTATGTCATTCGCCCATGCCACCCCGACCTCGTTGACCAGAGCCCTGTCGGTCGGCGCGTCGGCGGCGACGGTACCCGTGGCAGTGAAGGTGGTCGTGCCGACGGGCATGGTCGCCGCGGTGCAGCTCACTCCCGAGCAGTTCCACGTGCCCATTCCCGAGACGTAGGTGAGCGTCAGACCGTTGACTCCGACCGGCGGGGTGTCGGTCACCACGGGGTCGGTGGCAGCCAACGGGCCGGCATTGGTGAGGATGATGGTCCATGTGATGGGCTGACCGGGCGTGGCCTCGGACTGGCTCGTGACCTTCTCGATCTCCAGTCGGGTGTCGCCGTTGCCGACCACCACGATCGGATCCACCGCGCTGGCCGTCCCCGAGTTCCAGGTGAGAGCGGCGGTGTTTGAGCCGTCGCCGCCGGTGGCGGTCGTTGCTGCCGTACCCACGTAGCTGAACGTGGTCGTGGTGCCTGCGGCGAGTGAACCGATAGTGCATGTGAGCGAACCGCAGGTCCAGGCACTGGTTCCCGTCTCCGTGAGCGTCCCACCGGTGATCAACGTCCCGTCGGGTGAGTCGACGAGGCTCACCGTCGTGGCGGGACCGGAACTCGGGTTGCGTACGGTGACGGTGCAATTCACCGTGGCGGCGGATTCCACCTCGGCGGGGCAGACCTTGGAGACCTCCAACGTGGCGTCGAGGCTCACTGTCAGGGTGGCCGTGGCCAACTGCTGGAACTCCACGGGGAGGAAGCCCCTACCGAACTCCACGGCCAGGTCGACCGAGCCTGTGCCGACCCCGGGGTCCGTGGTGTAGGTGAACTGGAACTCTTGTTGGTGTCCGGCGAAGAAGGTCTGCCTGAGGCAGTGGTCGCGGAAGACAAGCAGGTGGTTCCAGGCCGGGCTCTGGCACCTCAGCTGGATCAGAGAGGCATTCGACGGCTTGGTCAGCTGACCGACGATGCAGTTGAAGGCGATGGGTAGACAGACCCGGTTGGAGGACAGGGTCGCCTCGGCCACGATCGTCCAGTTGTTGGCACCGCCGTTGTAGGTACGCGACACCAGGTCGAGCGTCATCTGCGAGCGTCGATGCGTAGGCCCATCGACAGAAACGGACCCAGGTGCCGGAGCGTCAGCCGAGATCGGCTGCTCGGGCACCGCACCGGCCCGGCCGAATCCCAGAATCGGAACCAGGAGGGCAAGGGCCACCAACATCCGGATCGGTGCGGCGGAGTGGTTGCGACTCACGGGGGGCTCCTGGGGTCAGGCAATGGTCCGAGCCCGTTCAGTCTGCCCGGCGAGGTTGCCATTTCCGTGTATTCGGCCCGCTACGTTGCCGTCATGGCAGCCACCGAGCACTTCCACGACCACCTACGAGCGCGAGCCGATGGCGCCGTCGGCCACCTGACGCTCACCCGGCCCGACAAGCTGAATCCGCTCTCGACCGGGGTACTCCTCGGGATCCGGGACGCGGCTCGTTGGTTCGACACCCGCCGGGATCTCAAGGTGGTGGTGGTTGCGGGCGAGGGCAGATCTTTCTCCGCCGGCGCCGACGTGGCAGCGTTCGTCGGGGCCCATGATGACGGGCTCACCCCTCGCGACAGAGCGGACTCGGGACGTCGCATGGCCGACGCCCTCGAGGCCATGTCGGCAGTGACCGTCGCCCGCATCCAGGGGCACTGCATCGGAGGCGGTGTGGTCCTCGCGTCGGCCTGCGACCTCCGGGTGGCGGGCGAGTCTGCGAGCTTTGCGATCCCCGAGGTGGACCTCGGGATACCGCTGGCATGGGGAGGCATCCCTCGCCTCATCCGAGAGATCGGAGCACCCGCCACCCGCGACCTGGTGATGACCTGTCGGCGCTTCGATGCGACCGAGGCGCTGAGGCTCGGTCTCCTTCAGCGGATGGTTCCGGATGCCGAACTCGACGCCGAGGTCGACTCCCTGGTCGCCGAGTTGCTCGACAAGGCGTCGCTACCACTGCGCTCCACCAAGCAGCACATCAACGCCGTGACGGCCGAGATGCTGGGCATGGAACGCTCATGGGCGGACGCCGACGGGCTTGCTGCGGCTCTGCACGACGACGAATCCCGCGCCGCTGCCCAGCGGTACCTGCAGCGCCTGGGTGACGCCGAGGGTCGAGGCGGGCGCTAGGCGTTCTTGGGCAACGAGGAGAACGGCACTTTGTTGATGTCGCCGGGTTCCTTGGGAAGCCCGAGCGCCCGTTCGCCGATGATGTTGCGCTGGATCTGGTCGGTGCCACCGTAGATGGGTGGCGCCTGGGCATAGAGAGCAGTGCCGGTGACCATCGCAAGAAAGGCATTGCCGGTGGCTTCCTCGATCGGGCCCTTCTGGTGTTCCTTGTAGGCGTGCAGCATGCCGGCAGGGCCGACGATTCGCAGACCGAGATCGCGCTGTAGGCGCACCATGTCGCTCATGGCCAGCTTGGAGATGTTCGCCATACCAGGGATGTCGCCACCGGCAGCCCGGGTGGCCTTCATGCGCTCGGCGTTGTAGCGACCGAGCTCGCCCATCATGTGCAGACGCACCAGGTCCTGGCGGACGATCGGGTCCTGCACCGTGCCATTCCCCTTGGCCAGATCGATGTAGAGCTGGGCGGCGGAACGACGCGTGTGGCGGGTCTTGGTCGCCTTCTTCGCGCTGGACCCCGAAGACGCCGCAACCGATCCCGTCGGTTCCTTGCTCAGCCCAGCGGGGCTGACGGCCGCGGGCACCGCGACGAAGTCGGTCACCGGCCGGCCCAGGTTGCCCGACGGGGTGCCGGGAGCAGCGGTCGCTATCGCTCCCCCACCGCCGGCTCCGAGACCGGCCCGCTCGTTGGCCAGCGTCGTGTTGGCGGCGGCCCAGCCGGCGTTGAGGTCGCCGATGACGGCGTGATCGGGAACGACCGCGTCAGTGAGGAACACCTCGTTGAACATGGCGTGTCCGGTCATCTCGTAGAGCGGACGCAGCTCCACACCTTCTTGGTGCATGTCGATGGCCATCCAGGTGATTCCACGGTGCTTGGGGGCGTCAGGATCCGTTCGGGCCAGCAGCATGCCCAGGTCGGCACTGGACCCGAGTGACGTCCACACCTTCTGGCCGTTGATGATCCATTCCTCGCCGTCGAGTTCGGCTTTGCAGGTGAGTCCCGCCAGATCCGACCCCGCGCCGGGCTCGGAGAACAGCTGACACCATGCCTTCTGACCGGTGACGATGTCGCGCACGTAGGTGTCGATCTGTTCCCGGCTTCCGTGGGCGGCGATGGTGGGAGCCGCCAGGAGCAGGCCGAGCCCAGAGGGGGCACCGAGGGCCCCGAAGGAGCCGATCTCGCGCGCCACGACCACGCCATCGCTGCGAGACATGCCCTTGCCGTAGCAATCGGCCGGCAGGTTGGGTGCGGACCACCCGGCAAGGCCGAGGCGTTCCCACCACTGGGCGACAGTCAGGTCTGCGTCCCAGTTCTCCTCGAGCCACGTTCGGATCTCGTCGATCAGCTCGGTGCCGGTGCTCGTGGCGTCTGTCATCACGGGGCCCTCTCGTAGTGTGGCCTCCGAGTCTGCTGCGGCTGCCATCACTCGGCAAGACAGCCTCGGCCCCACCCCACAATCGGGGGGGTGGTCACCGACCACTAGCGTGGCGGCGGCCTGCAATCGCGAAAGGGAGCCCGACGTTGAACCAGGTCATCGGGGACATCCTGCCCCTTGCGCTGGCAGTACTGATCTCGCCCATCCCCATCGCGGCCGAGATCATCTTGTTGTTCTCGGACCGGCCCAAGCCCAACGCGACGGCCTATGTGGTGGGATTCCTCTTCGGCGTCGGAATCCTTCTGGGTGTCTTCACGGTCATTGCAGCTACCCAGGACCTGTCCGCCGGCTCGGATTCTGCGGCCTGGGTCAGCTGGCTCAAGATCGTGCTCGGGTCCGTCCTGGTGCTCGGCGGCATCCGACGATTCCGCAACCGGAGCGGACCCGGTGAGTCAGAACCGCCGAAGTGGATGCAGGGCATCGGATCGTTCAGTCCGGGCAAGTCCCTGGCGGTGGGCCTGGGCGTCGGCGCCCTGAACCCGAAGAACATCGTCGTCGGCCTTGCAGCCGGCATCGCGATCGCCTCAGGTGGATTGACCACTGGCGAAGAGGTCGCCGCGATCGTCGCCTACGCCGTTTCCGCATCCCTGGGGGTTCTGACGCCCCTCGCTGTCGCAGTCGCCATGGGCGAGAAGTCCGACGAGATGCTCGAGAGCTGGCGGGTGTGGCTGTTCGACAACAACACCGCCGTCATGGCGGTCCTCTTGGCGGTCATTGGCATCGTGTTGATCGGCAATGGCATCGGCGCCCTCTGACCGTCACTGCCCGCCATCGCTCTGGGGGCCATCCTCGCTGGAGGCACCCCCCTCTTCGACACCGGCAAAAGCTGCGACCCAGGCCGTGAGCTCGCCCCGCTGGGCCGAGGTGACCCCAGCAGCGGCGTCACGCGAGTCCAGCAGGTTCACGAGAGCCGTGCGCGGGTCACCAGCGGTCGCTGGTCCCGTCCTGACGGTGGAGGGCGGTCGGGCCAGGACGTAGAGAATCGTCAGCGGGAACACCAGGAGCAGGGCCAGGGCGATGCCCACTCGTCTGGACGTGGGGATGTCTCTGCGGGTGAGTACGTCGTGCAACGCAAGCACCCAGACCGCGAGCACGGGCAGGAACACGAGTGCGGCGATGGGCGCGGTCACCGGGCTGCGACCTCCGGCCGGCCTTCCAGGTCGTCGAGGACCTGATCGGCCACAATCCCGACCACTCGGTCGCGCCTGGCATGCATCGTGGCGCCACGGCCCCGCCGCAGCGAGAACAGCCGATTTCGGAGTCCGCGCCACCACAGGTGTGCTCGTTCAGCAACGAGCACAAGGGCACTGAAGGTGATCGGGAACAGAATCAGGAAGGCCGCTGCGCCGGCCCACCGGTCCACCCTCCATCCAATCCACGCCCAGAATCCCATGGCGATGCCGAACAGCAGCCCTGAGGCGATAGGCATCACGGTTGCCATGACAGCGGGAGCAATGCGCAGTCGCGTCACAAGCCAGCTGAGGGCCATCGGGACCGCGTGTACCACCACACCGATCACGGCGTACGGCAGCATCAGCAGCCACGCCGCCAGTGTGATCAAGCTTCTCCACCGCAGGCCCGTCTCACCCTCGAGTGCCCAACTGTCGGTGACGCCGGAATGACTCAGCGCATCGCGGTACGCCCCAGCTTCCGTTTCCAGGACGCCATGGTCAGGGCGACGTGACAACCACCCGCCGAGGCGGTCGCGCAGGCCGATCGGCACCGAACGGTCCGGAGCCAGACTCCGCAGAAAGGCTTCGGCCGCGGTCTGAAGCGATCGAGCTTCACGCCAGTCGTCGTAGTCGGGCGCTGATAGGCGCAGGCGCTCCTCGATCACATCGGTGAGCGCATCCACGACCTCATGAGCATCCTGGACTTCCCCGGCAGCGCTCGCGTCGGCCTCCAGGCGGTCGAGATCGATCGGCTCACCCTGTCGCACGTACACCGAGCTCCGGAATGCGGCTTTGTCGTCGTAGTGGATACCCACCGGGACTATCCGGATTCCTTCGACGCCGGCTGCGCGCGCACCCAGCGCGATCCTGGCGGCACCGGAGCGAACCCGACCGATGCTGGGCTCCTCCCGTGTGATGCCCTCGGGAAAAATCAGCACCGCATCCCCGTCGGCCAGTGCGTCATGACAGGCCGAGAACATGTCGGTGTTGTCCTCCCCCGCCTTCGGTGCCCCACCCTTGGCCGAGCGGCCCCGATGCACCGGAATGGCACCAAGCCAATTCATCACCTGGCGTGCCACCGGGTATCGCCAGATGGTGTCATCGGCCAGGATCCGCGGCCGCCGGGGCAGAAGGGACATGAGCACGATGGCATCGGCTGCACCACCGAAGTGGTTGGCGACCAGTACCACCGGGCCCTCGACGCAAGGCTCCAAGTCGTTCGCAGCGACGTCGCGCCAGGTGACCCTGGCGATCCCGTCCACGAGCCGCAACTGGACCGGGTGGTGGCGCCAGGAGCCGCCCTGGTCATCCACGACGCCTCGATGCCCCGTCAGCAGAGTCGGTTGCCGGCCAGAGTGCGGCGGCCCAGAACCCTGCGGCCGCCGCAGTGCTCAGGTGCCACAGTCCATGCAGTTGGAGAAGCGAGTCCGCATCGCACACCGGGCTGGTTGTGCGGCCACCCACGTAGGCCAGCGCACCCAGTATCCCGAAGCCACCGGCCGCCAGCGCTCGTGACGTCGAATCAGCCGCCAAGACCGGCACCCCCCGGATCCTGCGAGCGACCGGGACGGCAACACCGATGCCGATCACACCGACGACCGGAAGATCGTGGAACAGCTGGGCTCCGGTGAATTGTGGTCCGTGATAGGCGACGCTGCCCGCACCCGTGAGAGCCACGAAGGCTCCGTACCAACGCGCTGTGTTGCGCCCGACACGAGGCATTCGGCGTGTGCGTTCGAGCAGCCAGAGTCCTACCGCCACGTAGCCCATCGACGTGAGGGTGTTGACCGGCTGGCCCACCAGTCCGTCGTGAAGCTGTTCGCAGTCCGCGTCCCCGAGTGTGTCGGGCTGGGACATGGCACGGGTCGCCAGTCGCCGTGCCGTGTCCGCAGTGAGGGCCATCTGCCCAGCCTAGGAACACACCGACCAGCGGCCGGCGACCCCGGGGTGCGGGCGGAACTCAGTCGGCGAGTGCGGCGGCCTGGTCCTTCGCCACCTCGTCGAGCGCGTCGTACTCGGCAGAGGTGTCGACCCAGTCCTCGAACTGGATGATCCCGAGCTCACCGAACCGCTCGCGCAGCCAACCATCACCTGCATCCAGTAGGCCCAACTTCTTGCAGTTCGGAACGATCTTGGAGAACAACATGGAGCGGAACATGTCCTCCTCCTGGGTGGGCTCCTCGATCATGAAGCGGACCAACGGCCGCGGATCGACACCCTCGCGCTCCCACACGTCGGTGTGGAACCAACGGTTGCGCAACCGAACGACAGCTTCGAGTGCGAACTCCTGGCGTTCACGTATCTCGTGCGCATTCAGTTCCGAGTAGAACTCCTGGAGCGTGAGCACTCCGAAGGCCACGTGTCGGGCCTCGTCACTCATCACGTAACGCAGCATCTTCTTCAACAGTGGCTCATCGGCCATCTGATGGATGAAACCGAACGCTGCCAACGCCAGCCCCTCCACCATGATCTGCATGCCCAGATAGGTGATGTCCCAACGCGAGTCCTCGATGATGTCGTCCAGCAACGCTCCGAGATGTGGATTGATCGGCAGGTGCCCGGAGAACTTCTCGGCCAGATAGCGCTCGAAGGCCTCGACATGGCGAGCCTCGTCCATGACCTGCGTAGACGCGTAGTACTTGGCGTCGATCCAGGGCACCGTCTCGACGATCTTGCCGGTGCAGAGCAACGCTCCCTGCTCGCCGTGGAGGAACTGCGACAGCATGCTGTTCTGCTCGGTGATCGAATGCCTGATCCAGTCCGCCTCAACCCATTTGGCGATATCAGGGCTGTACTGAGCAGCTTTCTCACGGAACTTCTGGCTCGACGCGCTGGCGCCCATGGTGGTCGCCATACGTTCCTGGTCCACATCGGTGTCCCACGGCAGGTCGGTGGTGACGTTCCACTGGGAGACCTTGGCTTTCTCGTACAGCCTCGAGAGCCCATCGCGGCTGCGTTCGTAGTCCCAGGTGAACGCCGTATCGCCTCTGGAAGGCACGCTGTGCCGGTGACCGGTCGGGCTTCGTCCGGCATCGACGATCGAATCGATCTCGGACTCGCTGATGACTGCCACTGCTCTCCCCGGTTGGTCGGTGGCCCCTCCCCCGACCCGTCAACACTAACGCCGGTGTCTCCCGAAGTGTCCGGCGGCGGACATCTGAGAGGGTCGCTATGGTGCGGCCCATGACCGACCAGCTCCGAACGGATCCGGACTTCGATCCGGTCGCCGTCGCCGAACTGCTGCGCAAGAGGGGGCGGGTGCGGGGCGAACCCGTGGCGATATCCCTGTTCGAGCGGGAGATCCCAGAGGCGTACGTGGGGGCAATGGTGGAACCCTGCGCCATCGTTCGTGAGGCCATGGACTTCGCCCGCCACGTCTACGTGGACGCCGATCACCACTCGTGTCTGGCAGGCGCCTGGCAGGCCGGCTTCATCGACCCGCCGGCCGAGATCAGATCCGGCAAGTATCTGGCCACCCACACGGACTTCTTCACCGAGGAGGGGGCACGGGTCGTCAAGAACGGGGAGAACGTCCTTCCCCCCGGCACGGCCCGCGCCATCGGAGCCTGCCCTCTGGACCGGGTACCGGACGGCGTGGGGATCGACGTCCTGGTCATCGTGTGTGACCCATCCGTGGCCGCCATGGTCGGAGGTGTCCGAGTCGCGGTGGATGGGACGCCGCCCCGCGGTGCCGCCGGCACCTCGCTGTGCGGCGACCTGTTCGCACTCCCGTGGCACGACCCGAACGTCGTCATCAGCACGGGTGATGTCGGCGGGCGCATGTTCAACAAGATCAAGCCCCACGAGATGTTCGTCATCATCCCCGTGCAGTGGGCCCATCTGATTCCGACGGTGTTGGGCTCGCGACCGGATCTGACGGGACTGCTGGACGCCATCAAGCCCGGCTACGCAGCCGACCGCGAGGCCAAACGGGCCAGCGCGACGCTGCCGGTCAGAACGTTGCGTGGGACGACGATGCCCGGGACCTGCTGGCCTCTGCTCCGGAGGCCATCCGCGACTTCGCCGGGCCCACGATGGAGGAGTACGCACGTGAGCACGGCCACACACGGGTGACCATCGCCGTGATCTCCGAACAGATGGATTCGATCGGGATGCGCCTCGAGGACGTACTGGCGATGTCCGCCGATGACGCCGGGCACATCGACACCGCGAGCGAAGCCGAACACATTGACACCGCGAGCAAAGCCGAACACGTCGATACCGCGAGCGCAGCCGAACACATTGACGCTGATGACCTGGGCCAGGGCAGGGTCCGATCAGCTGCCACCCACCTCCTTTCGGCCTCGCCACAGGTAATTTGGCAGGTGCTCGCCGCCCCTGAGCGCTGGCCGGAGTGGTACCGGACATTCGCGACGTCCGGGTGGACGGCGAACTGCGGGTCGGCGGTCGCCTCAGCTTCGCGACCGGGCCGGTCCGGATTGTGGCTTCGGTCTCGAGGCTCGAGGTCGGGACGGTGCTGGAGTTCGTCGGGCGCGCGAGGGGAAGCACCTCGACCTACCGGTTCTCGCTCCGCCCCCACGGATCCGACCGCACGATGGTGACCCTGCGTCAGGTCACCGATGGGATCGCGGCCCGCACGATGCGTCCGGTCCTGCAGCGGATCGCCGACACCTCCCTACCCGCCTGGTTGAACGCCCTCGACCGGGAGAGCACGCCAGGGAGCCAGACATGACCAGGAGCGAGCCATGATCGAGTGCCCGAGGTGACCGACCACATCTCCGACGAAACTCAGAGGGCGATGCGGGGTGCAATCCCCGCGACGTTCATGTCGACTCCGTTCATGAGTTCGATCGGGCTCAGCTTCGACACCTACGAACCGGATGACGTCGTGGTGCGGGTTCCGTTCCGCGAGGACCTTACGAACGACGGGATCTACTACCACGGCGGAGTCATCGCCACGGCCATCGACACCGCCGGCGCAGCTGCGGCATGGAGCAACCATGACTTCTCCAGGGGGACCCGAGCCAGCACGGTGTCGATGTCGGTGCAGTACGTCGGGGCATGCAAGAAGTCCGACCTGCTGTGCCGGGCCCGCACGGTGAAGCGGGGCAAGGAACTCACCTTCACCGAGATCACGGCCACCGATGCCGCCGGCCGCGTGGTCGCCCACGCGGTCCAGACCTACCGCATCGTCTGAGCCAGCTCCTGCAAGGACCGACGTGGACACCGATACACACACCAGAACCCGGATCGCCCTGCACACGGTTGCCGAGCACCTGTTGGCCGCGGACCTGCACCGATACACCTCTCGGATCGGCCTGCGCACCACCGACGGGGGATTCGGTCAGCCCGAGTACTTCCTGAACGGCGAGCGACGCCGAATCCGGGTGGACGGCGCGTCACTCGTCGTCCTGGAGGGAGACACCGAGACATGGACCCCGCTGAGCACCTTGGGGGCGGCCGCTGAGGCCGCCGACGCCGAGGCCGGCGCACCCAGCGACGTGTTCACCCCGGAGACCAGCCTCGACCCCGAAGCACCCCTGGATGTGGACGCCGGAGCGGCTCGTCGACTGGCGGACTGGTTCGACCTGGTCGGCACCGCCCTCGAAGAACTTCGCCGGGACAGCTCCGACCGGGAACCGGGGATCGTGCAGCTGTGGCCCGAACATTTCGACCTGGCGTTCAGTACCGCGGAGATCAACTTCGGCGGCTCACCGGGAGACGCCGGATCCGCGGAACCCTACCTGTACGTGGGACCGTGGGAGCCACGCACAGGTGAGTTCTGGAACGAACCGTTCGGCGCCAGCCTCGCCCATTCCGAGATCGACGGCCCGGACGACGCGCTGGCGTTCTTCAGCGAGGGTCTCCGGGCAGCAACGCACACCTGAAGGTGCGCAGGCCGGCGACGGTCACGCGTTCACCCCTGCGTAGGACACGCCGGTGAGGTGGTGGATCTCCCGGTCGAACGTGGTCAGGTCATCGAGGTTGAACTGGTCGAGGCGGTCGTGGCCACAGGCTCGTGCCAGCACCGCCATCAGATCGGCCGACGCCAGTAGGAACCGGGCGAGCCGTTCAGATGCCTCCTGCACCGGTAGCCGGGCGCGGAGCTCGGGGTCCTGGGTGGCGATGCCGACGGGACACCGGTCGGTGTGACACGCCCGCATACCCACACAGCCGATGGCCTGGAGTGCGGAATTGGCCACTGCGATCGCGTCGGCACCCAGGGCCATCGCCTTGGCGAAGTCGGCCGGAGTGCGCAGGCCACCGGTGGCCACGAGTGTGACGTCCCGAGCCCCCTGGCCATCGAGGTGGCGGCGGGCGCGGGCTATGGCCGGCATGGTCGGCACCGAGATGTGGTCCCGGAAGATCGTGGGCGCGGCACCGGTGCCACCTCCGCGTCCGTCGAGGATCACGTAGTCGACACCGATGTCCAGTGCGGCGTCGATATCGGCCTCTATGTGCTGGGCCGACAACTTGGCACCGATGGGGATACCACCGCTGACACGACGAACCTCGGCCGCCAGGTCCGCTACGTCGGCGAGGCTCCCGAAGTCCGTGAAGCGACTCGGAGAAACCGCAGCCGTGCCCTCCGGCAGGTTGCGGACCTCGGCGATCCGACCGACGACCTTGGGACCCGGCAGGTGACCGCCGGTGCCCGTCTTCGCTCCCTGGCCGAACTTGAAGTGGAACGCCTGAACCGTGCTCATCAGTTCGAGGTCCCAGCCGAAGCGGCCGGAGCCCAGCTCGTACAGATACCGGCCGTTCTCATCGTGTTCCTCGGGAAGCATGCCTCCCTCGCCCGAACAGATACCCGTTCCGGCCTGTTCGGCGCCCCTGGCGAGCGCCACCTTGGCCTCCTGGGACAGCGCTCCAAAACTCATGTCGGAAACGAACAGTGGAATGCCCAGCACCAGCGGCTTGGCGGCCACGGGCCCGATGGTGACGTCGGTACCGACGACTTCCTCGTCGAGCAGGGGGAACCGGTGGAGCTGGGCGGTGAGGAACTGGAGGCTGTCCCAGCTCGGCAGGTTGGATCTGGGCACCCCCATTGCCGAGACAGGACCGTGATGGCCGACGCGTGAGAGACCGTGGAGTGCCAGTTCGTGGATCTCACCGACCCGGTCCTCCTCGGACCCCGAGTGTGGGTTCTCGTAGTGCCACTCGTACTCCGCAACATCGGCACGTCGGGCTTCGGGCACGTCGACCGGGGTCTCGGTGACATCGCTTGTGGGTCGAACCGTCGCCTGGTCGCGCACCTCGGTCAGGGAGATGACCACCTCGTCACCGACGACCTCGGTCGAATAGCGGTGGAGCCGTTGGCTCGGGTCGTAGGCCGAGATTCCGGAGCAGGCCCGATAGTCCCAGCCGTGCAGACTGCAGATCAGGTCGTCACCCTCTACACGCCCGTCCGCGAGCCGAGCGCCCCGGTGTAGGCAGCGACCCGCCAGCACGGACACCTCGCCGTCGAGGCGGACGACCACCAACTCCAGCCCCTGGACCTGCACCCCGACCGGCTCACGCTCCGGCAGCTCCGAGAGGTTCGCAACGACGATGGGATCGATCACCCGTCGGACGGTACAACCTCGGCCACGGACCGTCGCCGCACCCCCGGGGCCGGATCGGACCGAAGGTGTGGCCGACTACATCCAGGAGTCGTTCCCGAGTCCGGCATCCGGCCATGGACCAGCTGCCACGGTCTGGGCATTTCCCCAGCCGCTTCCACCCCCGACCGGGTCGGTGACCCGAACCGCGGTGTCACGGATCTGATGGACGCGCCGTGCCACGTCGGCGGGTCGACAGTCGGCGATGAACTCGCCGTCGACGTGCTCCTCGCCGCGGAACTCACCGTGGTGGTGACCATCGAGGCCGAAGTACAAACCCAGGCCCAGGTGCACGCCCGTGTCACCCAGTACCTCGATCTGGAACGGTCGACTCGAACCATCCTCCATCTGGGCCTCGACCGTCCCCCCGAGGAATCGACGGTTCACCGGGTCGAAGGCCAGGTCCGGCTCCATCGACGTGACCCCCTCGCGGCTGCCATCGGGGTGCTCAACCCCCGCGGTCACCGTTGTCTGGTCCAGGCCCGGCATGGCGAAACGGGTGAAGTGCAGGTGGACGGCGTACTGCGTACCATCGGCGCGTTCGAGCAGCGCCGGGCACCACAGCATCATGAAACCGACGCCCTCGGGAATCTCGATCCTGGCCCCCTCAACGTCCACCGGCGGAACACCGACGTCGTAGCGGACACCCCAGGAGTGGTCCCGGGTGGAGACCCAGTTCTCCGGCGTGACCTCGGAGCGCTGGCCATCGACCTCGAGCCAGCCGGAGGGAACCCCGATCTGGTGGTAGCGCACGAGGTCGGCAGAGGTCCGGTAGCCGGCCCGCAGGTGGGTGCGCTCCTCGAGTGCCGGGGGCACGGCGGCGGTGAAGGTCCAATCGAACGCGATGGGTTGGCAGTCGTTGGGATCAAGGCGGAAACGCACCGCACGCATCGGCTCGATCACCTCGTAGTGGATGGGGCCGATCGCGGTGAGCTCGGGGGTGGGAGCCAGACGACGGCTCGCCCGAACGGTGTGCTGTGCCGGACCGCGCCCGATCGCCGCGTAGCCGTCCATGACGTTGCGGTTCGGGTACTTGCCCAGACCGAATCCCAACTGGATGCTTCCGTCGCGGGCCATCGCCATGGCACAGACCTTCTCGGTCCACGACGGATCGGAGGTCCCCACGACCGCGAACGTGTCCGCGACCTGATGGGTCAGCTGTTCGTCGGCACCCAGCAACTCACCGATGGGATTCATGCAGGTCCCCGCCGGTCAGGCACGTTCACCGAGGAACTCGGCGGTGGTACCGCCGACCGGGAGGGGATCCATTCCCAACTTGGCGTGGTCCCAGGACCGGATGCGATCCACGGAAACACGCACCGCCACGCGGTTGTGCAACATGAACTCGACCAGTTCCCTGGCCTCCTCGGTGTACGGGCCGTTGTAGCGCTCCCATACGCTCACCCCGACATCCCAAAGTCGGTCGGGATCCTCGGTGATCTCCGCCGTACCCTCGAAGGACACGCCCCGGAGGCTGTCATAGGTGAGCCCGTCCTCGATGAGGACCGTGATGCGCGGGTCGCGTCGCAGGTTCACAGCCTTCTGCGACTTGCCCTTGGTCTCGAACCAGATCTCACCGTCCACCACGGCGTACCACATGGCAACCAGATGGGGGGTGCCGTCGGATCCGATCGTGCCCATGGTGGCGGTACGGCTACGCACCAGATAAGCCTCGACCTCGGAGTCGCTCATGGCGACCTTGGAACGCTCTTTGTTGCCCACGCAGCGCACCCTACCGATCCCGGCTGTGTCGCGCCGAGGGTGCAGGCTCAGACCGGCCACCGGTTGGCCCGGAGGGGACGCGCAGGTGCTCGGGCGTCGTTGAAGTACAAAAGGTTCAGGTCCGGGTAGGACCGGTACGCGGCTATCAGCCTGCCGGCTCGTAGGGCTCGGGGGCGGAGTCGGACGTCATCTGACGGACCACGGCGAAGACGATGCCGATGATGCCGAGCAGGATGACGAACTTCAACAGCTTGTGGGACGACTTGGCGGCAGCGGCGCCGGCTTCCTCGAGGGAATCCGAGACGATGTTGACTGCCTCTTCGGTGGTGAGGGTGCTCATTGCTTCTCCAGTGGGGCCATCGGCCCGGGATCGGGTGTTCTGTTCCGGTCCCGCAGGACCAGCGCCCAACCTACCGGCTGGCGGGCGCGTCGCGACGTTGCCCCCACAATCGCCGCGCTCGTGTGATTTCCGGGAGATCGTACGGGAGTGACACTGTTGGCCATGCCCTCCACCCCCGCTCCTGTCGGCCGACTGTGGATCGCAGCAGTTGCAGCCCTCGCCCTCACCCTCGGCGGCTGTTCCGACAACGGGGAGGCCAATGCCTCGCCCAAATCGGATGGGCCCGAGAAGGACGAAGTGCCGACGACCGGCACCGGCACTTTCCCGGGGCAGGAGTGGGAGACCATCGACGCTGCAGCGGCCGGCATGGACCGCGACGCTCTGGACGCGATCGCTGCCGAGGCAGAAGCGGGGCTGTCCAACTGCTTGGTGGTGACCAGGGGAGGCAAGCTCGTCGACGAGTGGTACTGGCAGGACACCGGACCCGATTCGGCGCAAGAGGTGTACTCCGCCTCGAAGTCCTACACCTCGGTGCTCATCGGAATGGCGGTCGACGAGGGGGCTCTGTCGGTGGACGACAAGGCATCCGAGTGGATACCCGAGTGGAAGGGCACCCCGTCGGAGGACATCACCGTCGAGCAACTGCTGAACAACACATCGGGCCGGTTCCAGGATTTCCAGACCGACTACGTCGAGATGGCGGCCAGGGCCGCTGACAAGACCGAGTTCTCCATCGGCCTCGACCAGCAGCACGACCCCGGAACGGTCTGGGTGTACAACAACGCCGCCATCCAGACCCTGGAACAGGTGTTCAGCGCGGCCACCGACCAGGACGTGGCGGACTTCGCCGCGGAGCAACTGTTCGATCCCCTGGGGATGCAGGACAGCGCGATCAACCGCGACCAGGCGGGCAATCCGCTGACGTTCATGGGTGTCCAGTCGACCTGCCGGGACATGGCACGCTTCGGACTGATGGCCCTGCGCCAAGGCAACTGGGATGGCCAGCAAATAGTGTCCGAGGATTGGATGGCGCGCTCGACAGGCAGCTCGAGCCAGGAGCTCAACGATGCCTACGGATGGTTGTGGTGGCTGAACCGCCCCGGGACCCTGGTCAATCCGGCGGCAGCAACCGGCGGGGGCGGCACCGAGGAGCAGTTGGTCCCGGGTGCACCGGCCGACATGTTCTTCGCCTCGGGCCTCGGAGGACAGGTGATTGCCATCGATCCCGCCACAGAGACGGTCGTGGTACGGCTTGGTCCCGCTACCTACCCCGCCGGGACCGAGAAATTCGAACGTGACGACATCTCCCGCGTGGCCACCGAGGCCGTTGTGGCGGACATGGCAGGCTGAGTCGACCGGGCCGACCCCGCCGGTGGGATGGTTGTGCATGAAGTCCCGGCCCGGGGCACGGAATGGCCAACTGCGCTCGGTCAGAAGCCAGCGGCGAGGTCATGGGCTCCCACAGGCGCCGGCTGATCACCTTCGTGAAGAACCTTGAGCACGAAAGGGCTCGTCATCGATCGGACCAAAGCGCTGTAGTTCGGCTGGAAGCCCAGGTGGCTACCGGGGCTCATTCGTCGATCGGTCTCGGTGACGAGATGATCACTGCTCGCTCCGACGATGGTGACACCTTCGGGTGCCGTCAGGCCCTGGGGGTCGGTGTCTTGATGGCCGAGAGCGACGATCGTCTGCCAGACGTCACCGCGGTCCTTGACCTCGGCGATGGGACCGAAGGCCGCCTGGCCGATCGATCCCCACGGCTTGGAGGGCTTCCGTTGCGACTCGATCACCTCGCCGATGAGCGTGAGAGCGTCCGTGTGGAGATGGTCGAGTTGGCGACGGTGGAGAGGGTCCCGTCCAAGGAGAATCGCCTCACCGATCCGAAGGTTGTTGACCCTGCCCGTGTCAGCACCACCGAACACCCACGCCAGGTTGGCCGAGTTGCCGCCGGAGATGATCTCCAGCTCGATACCGAAGGCGTGCTCGATGGCGTGTGCGTGGTCGCTGAGCTGACCCATGTTGGTGGCGTCCGGCTCAACGCCGCTCCGGCATGCCAGATTGGCCCCGAGACCCACCAGTTCGACGTTGGAAAGCGCGAGCACTTCGCGAACCGTCGATTCGAGTTGATCGGCCATCACCCCTTCGCGGAGGTCACCCAACTCCACCATGAGCAAGATCCGGTGCATTACACCTCGGGATCGAGCGCTGACCGACAGCATGTCGATGACCTCCGTCTCGACATTGAGGCTCGTCACCCCACTCTCGACGATCCGGTCGACCTGGCTTGGCGACGGCGAGCGGAGGAGGAACATCGGACCGGCCACCCCTGCGGCTTGCATGGTTTCGACGCTCTCGATGCGCGAGTCGCCCAGAGCGGCGACCCCCGCGTCAAGCAGGGTGGCCGCGAGTTCGGGATGGCCCAGCATGGCCTTGGTGACGCCGGTGACCGAGATACCGAGTTGCCTCGTCCGACCCACGAGCACCGCGGCGTTGCCGGCGATCCGGTCGAGCCGGACATCGAGGCGTGGAGCGGTCACTTCGCAGTTGTCGTGGTCTTCTTGCCCATTTCCGGGAATGCGGCGAACACCATGTCGACGAGACGTTCGGTCGGTCGCGTGAGCGCGTCGGTCACGGGGATACCCAGTTCCAGTTCGTAGAGGTTGACGGCCGCAGAGACCTGGGCATCGGTCATGCCCTCATGGTTGATGGTCATGCCGATAACCCGGGTCGCCGCGAACGTCTCGATCAGGTTGATCTCGCTCGCCGCGGTCGGCATCTTCGAGTCCGGGAAGTCGCTGACCGTCTTGCGGGCAGGCGCGTGCTGAAGGATCACCGCCGCCGGCAGACTTCCTCGAAGAATGGCCGTCGAACTGAGGTACGTCGGATGACTCAACGCTCCCTGCCCTTCGACGACTATCACGTCGGGATCCTCGCCCTCGAACGCTTCGAGAACCACCGCCTCGAGTTCTCCGGTCACGAACTGCGCAGGGATCGCGTCCAACGCCACCCCATATCGAGCGCCCTGGATCAACCCGGTTTGCCCCGTGCCGACCATGACTGCCCTCACACCTGCCTCATTGAGCACCCTTGTCAACACCGTGGCCGTCGTGCGCTTACCGATCGCCCCGTCCGTGCCCAGCACGGCGATCCTGGGGCAGGTCACCTCCCTGATGCGACCGCTGAACATCCGCAGGTCCCGCTTGTTGCGTGGTCGGCGGATGTCGAGGATCTCGACGTCGTTGATTGCGCAAGCCGCTGCGAACTCAGGATCGTCGTTCAGGAACTCGTGGAGTCCGTTGACCACGTTCAGACCCTTGGACATCGCATCGAGGACCACTGCGCGCTCCTTGGCTGACAGCAGGCCGGCGGTCGGCGCCACGCCGACGATGAAGTAGTCCGGGACCCTGCCGGACCCAGTCAATGCCTCGGCGAGGCTCGAGACGATCGGTATCCCGTTCTGCTCACCGTCGAGCACCTGGCCACTGTCCTGTCCGGCCTTCTCGCTGTCGATGACCGAGAGGATCTCGTACCGCTCACTGTGGCGGACGAGCCCATTGGCCGTCTTGCCGTCGATGGCTCCGAAATTGGCCTCACAGAAGACGGCGGCGGCGAGCCGCTCGGGGCCGGCCGGCGCGCCGAAGTCGCGGGACGGAATGGGGCTGGACATAGTTGCTCCTCGAGATGGCTCAGAGGAGGCAACGAGAGGAGCGCGGGAGCGACGTCATGTCGGCCGGCAGTCAGCGGGCGGTCCCCACCAAGGGTGGTGTAACTGCCCCAGTCTAGCTGCCAGGCAGAAGATCGGTGGAACGCGCCCCACTCAGCGCAGTTTTGCTGAGCGAACTCAGCGCAGTTTTGCTGAGCGAACTCAGCGGACCTTGGCTGAGCCCTTGCCCCAGATCACCTTGATGAGGCGCTGCATCGTCTTCTCCGTCGCCGGGGAATACGGATACTGACCAGCGGTCTGCTTCCCACCGAAGCGATCCACCACGATCGGCTGGGCATGGGTGAAGCTGCGCACGCCCATTTTGCCGTTGGCCTGGCCGACCCCGCTCTCCCGTCGACCGCCGAACGGTGCCTCCGGGATCCCGTAGGTGAGTGCCATGTCGTTCACCGACACGCTGCCGGTGTGCAGCTGGGCGGCGATCTCGACACCGGCGTCGACATCGCCGGTCCAGACGCTGCCGGCGAGTCCGTAGTTGGTGTCGTTGGCCAGCTTGACGGCTTCGTCGATGCTCGAAACAGGCACGATGGGAAGCACCGGCCCGAAGGTCTCGTCTCGCATGACTGCCATGTCATGGTTCACCCCGGTGAGCACCGTGGGCTCGAAGTACAGGCCTGGCAGGTCGGCGTTCCGCTTGCCACCGACCAGGGCAGTTGCGCCTTCGGCTACTGCGGAGTCCACCTGATCCACCACCTTGTCGAGTTGGCGGTCCCAGAACATCGGGCCCACATCGAAGGACCCGGAGGTGTCCTGGCGCAGGGCCCTGACCCTTTCGACCACTTTGGCGGTGAACTCCTCGGCCACGTCCTCCATCACGTAGACCCGCTCGGTGCCACAGCAGTACTGACCGGTGTTGAACATTGAGCCGACCACCGCCCCACCGGCGGCTGCATCCAGGTCAGCATCGGAGCACACGATCATGGCGTCGTTGCCGCCGAGCTCGAGGGTGCACGGAATCAGCTGGGCTCCGCAGGACTCTGCGATCTTGCGTCCGGTGGCAACACTTCCTGTGAAGTGGATCTTGTCGACCCCACCGTCGACGAGCGCTGCGCCCGTTTCGCCGTCGCCCATCGCCACCTGGATGACCCCGTCGGGAATCCCGGCCTCCTCGAAGATGTCGACGGCCAGCTTGCCGGAGAAGGGCGTCACCTCAGAGGGCTTCACCACCACGGTGTTCCCTGCAAGGAGGGCCTGTATGGCCGGGTTCAGCGACAGGATCAAGGGGCCGTTCCAGGGCGAGATGACCCCGACCACTCCGAGCGGCTGGTAGCGGACCTGCACCTTCTTGGTGAACCGCAGAACTCCGTGGGTGGGTACCGGCTCGGTGCGCAGCCACCGGCCCGCGTTCTTTGCGAGATACGCGAGCGAGTCCGCTGCGGCGAACACGTCGATCATGAGTGCCTCGCTACGCGGCTTGCCCGACTCGCGGACGATCACATCGACGAGGGCGTCCTGCTTGCGCACCAGTACCTGTAGCGCTCGTTGCAGGTACTTGGCCCTGCCACCTGCACCGAGTGCCTGCCAACCGGGCTGGGCCTCTCGAGCCCGGGCCACCATGGCGTGGACCTCCTCGGGCCGGGCGCACTCGAGTTCACCGATGGATTCGAGCGTCGCCGGGCTGCTCAATTCGTAGCGGCGACGCCCGCTGCTGGTCGGCTCTGCTGGTGTGACGATAGCCATGGTCGGTCCCCCTGCCGGCTATCTGACGAGCTGTCAGATCCGGCTCCACAAGAAAACCACAGCGGGGCCCGCGCTTTCCAGCGACGGGCCCCGCAGGGTCCTGGGGGGATCAGTTGGGAACGGGCGTACAGCCGAGACGAGCCTCACGTCTCCGCAAGGCCTCAGGTCTCCTCGAAGAAGGTCTCCGATTTCTGGTTGAACAGCAGCCACAACACGATCAATGAGACAGTCGCTCCCATGACACCGGACGCCCGCTGCTCGGAGTGCAGGGCAATCATCGACCACACGGCGGCGCCGAGATTCAACGCTGCGAGAACCGTGTAGAAGATCCGCACGGCCTGACTGCCCCGACCGAGTTTGTAGGCCAGGAAGATCTGGGCCAGACCCAGTACGGACATCAGGATGCCGAACCACAGGAGCTGGTCCTCGCTGTTGAACGAGTACTGCTGCAGGAACGAGTCCTCGCGGTCGATCATGACCAACACCCCGGTCAGGAGATTGAACACTCCGGCGATGTAACCGAAGATCACCAGCAGGGTGATCTCCCACGGGCGTGGGGGCTGTTGAAGAGCTTCCCGTTCGACGACCTCGGACATGACTGACTCCGTTCCGTGGTCAGTTGACCACCCGCAGTCAGCGTACCGGGCTCGTCGCCGCGTTCCGCGGACCTGTCGCCATCCGATCAGGTCATTCGTACATCTGGAACCGTGGAGGGCGCCCGGCCAGGCGATCCTCGTTCTCGGCGCCGATCAGCCGTTCCCAGAACTCCACCGGTTGGGTACTGACATAGAAACGTCCGTCGAGCACCTGACCAATGGCGTTGCGGGCACCCTCCACAGGGTCGATGCCCTTGCCCAGGGCGTCGTCGATCCCGGCCGCCGCCAGGACCGTGGCATCGCTGACCGTCGCATCTGCGAGATGCGCAGGCCTGTTCCGGTCACCCTTGTCGATGTTGGTCCTGACCATTCCCGGGCAGACGACCGAGACGGCCACATGATCCGCCCCGATCAGAGCCAGGTCGTGGTGGAGGCTCTCGCTGAGCCCCACGGCCGCGAACTTGGACGTGCAGTAGACCGCCGATGTCGGTGCCGCCACGAGACCCGCGATGGAGGCAGTCACCAGCACGTGGGCCGGTGTCTCGGCGGCGATCAAGCCGGGCACGAACGACCTGAGGCCGTTGACGACCCCGCGGAGGTTGACACCCGTCACCCAGTCCCAGTCGTCGTCGGTGGTCTCCCAAGCATGACCGCCGGCGAACACCCCTGCGTTCAGGCACACCACGTCGACGCCACCGAAGACCGAGTGGACCTCCCTCGCCATCGCGTCCACCGAAGCGGCATCGGTCACGTCGCAGGTGATGCCGACCACCTCGGCGCCCGTTCCCGCTGAGAGCTCGGCCGCAGCCACCCGGACCGTGTCGGTCTCGATGTCGGCCAACGCAACCGCGGTCGCCCCTCGTTCGACGAGCGCCGTCGCGAGACCGAAGCCGATCCCGCTGGCACCGCCCGTGACGACCACGCGTGCACCTTCGAAGCTGTCCATGTCGTGTTCCTGTCTCTCCGGCCCGCACTCGGGCCCTCAGTCCTGTTGATCCATCGGGCCTGTTGATCCATCGGGCCTGTTGATCCATCGGGCCTGTTGATCCATCGGGCCTGTTGATCCATCGGGGCGTTGTCTGTCCGGTTGGATACCCGGGGATCAGTCTCCGCCCACCAGACCCCGAGCCCACTCGACGCTTGGTGCATCGGAGGCGAAGTAGTGCTGGCCACCGGCGTGCAGATCCCGGAAACACTGCTGCAGGATGCCGTCACGCAGGGCTGAGGTGCCGGCGAGACTGTAGGCCTCCCGGGCGATCTCCACCGAGTCCCGGTTGGCGTGCACACAGGCCTGGCGAACCAGGTTGGCGGTGGGGACCGACACGAAGTCTCCGCGCGAGTCGCACTCGGCCTCGGCCTCTTCACACACCTCGGCCACCCAAGCTCGAGCGGCACGAAGACGCGACTCGAGCCGGGCCAGGTTGATCAAGAAGTACTCCGAGTCCGCCAAGGAGCTGGCCGCTCCCATTCGGGCCTTGGTCGCCGCCAGCTCGGTCAGCTCGTCGAGCATTCGTCGACCCACCCCCAGCGCCCAGCCTGCATGGCCGGCAGCGGTAAGCGGCAGCACACCGAGGTAGTGCTTGGCCGAGCCCCGGTAGACCTTCGGCGCAAAGAAGTCGAACGTGCAGCTGTCGGGTACACGCACCCCGTGGACCCCGTAGTCGATCGACTGCGTCGCCCTGAGTCCCATCACGTCCCAGTTGCCCCGGGCCTCGATCTGCTCCTGGGGGAAGCAGCCCATCAGGTACGCCACATCCCCTCCGTCGGCGGGCGTGGCGAAGAAGCCCGCTCCGGCGAAGTCGGCGAGGGTGATGCCCGATCCGAACTGGTAGTCACCGTCGAGGACCCAGACACCGTCGTCCTCAGTGGCGGCACCGTTGGGCGCGAACTGGCCCGCCACCACCGGCAGCGAGCCGTCGGAGCGGCCGGACATGAGGAGCTCGATGCCCTCGTCGGGCAGGTAGGCCCCGAAGTAGGCCAGCGCCGAGTCGGCTGCGAAGGAACACCAGCCGATCGAAGCGTCGGCCCGCGACAGTTCTGCCCACACGTCGACGGCCTCCACGAGTGGGAGATCCGCGCCGCCCACCGCCTTGGGCACCGCCACGCCGTTGAGCCCCGCAGCGGCGATGACATCAAGCGCTGTGGCGTCGAACGACGTACCGGGTGCGGTCTGCGACGCGATGGCGTCGATCTCATCGAACATCTGTCGGGCAGTTTCCACAGCTGTCATGTGTCTCCCTCGTTCATGGCCACCGGGTCTCGCCGACCCGTTCGCCCGCGGATCCGTTGGAAGGCGAAATCGGCTCGAATCTTGACAGTCTCCGGACCTACCCGCACAACACGGGGTCACCCTGTTCCGGAGGAGCCGCCGTCGACCGGAATCACGGTTCCCGTCAAATAGGCGCCGGCGCGGGAAGCCAGGAACTGCACCACTCCCGCCATGTCGTCGGCACGGCCCAGTCGCTTCAGCGGCGTCGACTCCGCTATCTGCTCGCCGAACGCGTCGATCGTGGCCGCCATCATCTTCGAGGGGAACGCTCCCGGGGCCACGGCGTTGACCGTGATCTCGGGCGCCAGCTGACCTGCGAGGTGGCGGGTGAGCTGATGTACAGCAGCCTTGGACGCCGAGTACGAGTACGTCTCCAGGATCGGCGGATCGATGCCGTTGATCGATCCGATGTTGATGATCCGAGCCGGATCCTCGACGGTTCCGGCGGCCCGCAGCAGAGGTAGCAGGAACTTCGTGGTGTGGAACACGCCCTGGACGTTGAGGTCGAGCACCCGGCTCCACGAAGCCTGGTCGTGCTCCTCCAGTGGAGAGCCCCACGTGGCGCCGGCGTTGTTGACCAGCACGTCGAGGCTGTCGTGATGTTCGCCGACCCAGGCCGCCAGCGCTTCGCAACCGGCCTCGGTGGAGAGGTTGGACGTCGTTCCCGAGCACTTCCCCAGCGCAGACAGCTCGGCGACGGTGTCGTCCACGGCGTCGACCTTGCGGGAGGTGACGATCACCGTGGCACCGGCCGCGACCAGGCCGCGGGCGATCATCCGCCCGATCCCGCTGGTCCCGCCCGTGACCACGCACACCCGGTCGTTCACCGAGAAGAGGGCATCGGGCGCCGTTGGGGTGTCGTTCGACATGTGGTCTCCTCGATGTGGTGAACGGGCCGGTGGCCGACCGGTTCCCGGCGATTCTGGACCGTAGCGCGGCACAGCGCGACCAACCGGCGCGAGGATGGCGCGATGGATGCGACATCACGGCGCCGATTCCTCTCAGCCCTGGGACTGGGCACGGGCGCCACCGCGATCGCCGCCTGTTCGGGGGATGACCCGCCTGGCGCCACCTCGGCCGACGACTCCCTGTCGACGAACTCGGACACTGTCACGACCCCCGAGATCCCGCCCGACCCCGGCCTGGGCTCGGACCCATTCACCCTCGGCGTGGCCTCAGGGGATCCACTGCCAGCAGCGGTGATGCTGTGGACGCGCCTGGCCCCCGAGCCGGAGGCCGACGACGGTGGGATCGCCGATGCGGCCGACGACATCGCTGTGGCGTGGGAGATGTCGACCGACGCCGAGTTCACGAGCCTGGCCGCGGCCGGCATCGCGTCGGCCGACTCCGACGCCGCCCACACGGTTCGCGTCGACGCGGAGGGGCTCGACCCCGCCACCTGGTACCACTACCGATTCCGCGTCGGGGACTGGATCAGTCCGGCCGCCAGGACCCGCACCGCACCTGGACCCGGGGACGGCGACCCCCTCGAGTTCGGGTTCGCGTCATGCCAGAGCTTCCAGGACGGGTGGTACAACGCATGGCGCGACATCGCCGAGTCCGAACTCGACCTGGTCGTCTTCCTCGGTGACTACATATACGAGAACGGCGCCAAGGCGGTGGACCCTGCCGACGAGGTGGTGCGGCACCTCGGGTCCGACCCCGACGAGCCGGAGTGCACAAACCTGGCCGACTACCGGCGCCGCTATGCGATCTACCGGGGCGACGAACACCTGCGTTCGGCGCACGCCGCCGCACCGTGGCTGGTCGTGTGGGACGACCACGAAGTGGACAACAACTACGCCGGACTCGTCGGTGAGAAACAGGACTCGGCTGCCGACCCAGAGTCGTACCGGGCGGAGTTCCAGGAGCGGCGCACAGCGGCGTACCGCGCCTGGTGGGAGAACATGCCCGTCCGCCTGCCGGCACCGGAAGGGACGGAACTCCGCATCGACCGGCGAATCGACTGGGGCTCGCTGGCCTCGTTCTTCCTCATCGACTCGCGCCAGTACCGCGACGACCAGGCCTGCGGTGATGCGACATTCGACCTGAGCGCGGCATGTGACGAGGTGGCCGACCCCGATAGGAGCTTCCTTGGCGCCGAGCAGGAGGCCCGGCTGATCGAGGGGATCACGACGTCGAGCGCAACCTGGAACGTGATCGGCAACCAGACGGTGATGTCCCCGTTGGTGGTGGGCGACGCGGTGCTCAACTACGACCAGTGGGACGGCTATCCGGCCGCCCGGGACAGGCTGCTGGGAGCGATCGAGACCGCGGGCCTCACCAACACCGTTGTCATAACCGGCGACATCCACGTGGCCGGAGTCGGCGACGTCCAACTCGGCGAGGGCGAGGATGCCCGGACCGTGGCCACGGAACTGGTCGGAACATCGATCTCGTCGGACGCCCCCATACCCGAGGACCTGACAGATCTGGTCTCCGACCTGTTGCCCTGGATCCAGTACTTCGACGCCCGCCGCGGATGGACACGGTGTTCGGTCCGCCCCGACACCTGGGACGCCGAGTACCGGGTCATCGACGACAACCTCGTGCAGGGAGCGCCTGTGCTCGCGGACGCCACGTTCCGCATCACCCCGGACCGACCCGGAGCTCAGCCCGCCTGATCCGCATCCACCGCATCGCTCTCGGGCGTCGGTCATGCGGGACCGAGGCGGAGGATCGATCCGCTGGAGGAGTCCTGCGCCACCCACAATTTGCCGTCCGGGCCCATCTCCACGGCCCGCAGACGGCCCCTGTCGGTGAGCCTTACATCCGTGCCGACGACCGAGTTGTCCTCCATCCGCACGAACCGCAGGTGGTGGTCCTTCAGCACCCCCATGACCAGCTGGTTGTCCCAAGCGCCCCATTCGGGTCCCGACACGAACGCCGCGCCGGAAGGCGCAATGGTCGGGCACCCCGTGGACCAGACCGCGGGGGTGGCACCAGAGAAGGTCATCGGAACGCCTTCGCCGTAGCCGCCGGAGCCCCCGGTGGGGGCCCAGCCGAAGTTGGCGCCGGCGGCGAGAAGGTTGACCTCGTCGTCGCAGCCCGGACCGTGCTCCACGGAGAAGGCGGCGCCGTCGGAAGGCCGGAACGCCAGGCCCTGGGGATTGCGGTGACCGAGTGTGTAGACGTAGGGGTCGAGTGCTCCACCGGGGTTTCCGGGTGCAGGTGCTCCGGCGAGGGTCATCCGCAGGACCTTGCCCGCAAGACTCGTGGGGTCCTGGGGGTGGATGCCCTGCGCGGCGTCACCGGTGGTGGCCCAGAGCATCCCATCGGGGCCGACGGCGAGACGACAGCCCAGGTGGCGGTTGCCGGACCCAGCCGGAATACCCGTGAGCACCGGGCTGACGGAACCGAGCGACGAGTAGTCCGCTGCCACCACCGCCGAGACGATCCGTACATCGCTCACCACGCCCCCGGAGCCGTGGGCGAGACACATGAACACCCGCCTGTTGTCGGCGAACGACGGGTCCACCGCCACACCCATGAGGCCACCCTCGCCCAGCGACACCACACCGGGTACCGCGCCGACGACCGTCCTGGCCCCATCCGCGATTGCGGACAGGGTGCCCCCGCGTTCACTGACCAGCGCAGTGCCGTCGGGCGTGAAGGCGATCGCCCAAGGCCGGTTGAACCCGGTGACGCTATCGAGCACCTCCAGGTCTCCGACAGGCACATCGGGGACAGGCACATCGGTCACCGGGGGCCCGGTGGGGGTCGTGGGCACGCAACCCGTCGACAAGACGCCGGCAGCCAGGATCCCGAGTCCCAACAGGAGGCCTTTCGAAGCGCGTCGCGGGATTCGGTCGTGTGGTTCTGGCGCGGTCATCCAGCGTGCATCGGCAGCCTCGGGTGCAGAACTTGAAGCGACGCCGAGCCCGCGGTGGTCAGGACGCCTCGGGGGGATCGTCGTGGGGGTCCTCGACGAGTACCAGTTCCGGTTCTGAGCCCCCTCGGCCAGCGACCTTCATGATGATCAGGATGACAACACCCAGAACCCCCAGGAGCAGGAGCAGCTTGAGCAGGCGCCGGCTCTTCTGGGCCACAACCTCGACCTGCTGGGCGACGGCCAGCGCATCCTGGGCGTGACCGAGGACCATCTGGACCTGGGCAATGCCCTCCTCGGCCTGGACGATTCGTTCGTGGGTCAAGCTCATGTGGAGGCCTCCTGCAGTTCTTCGCTGCGCTGTCGTGTCTCCGCGAACCTACCGCGACCTGACGGATACTCAGCCGATTGAATAGGGTTCACCCATGGCTGGCCTACGGACTGCTGACCGTTCTACCGCTGCGCCTGCGACCGCGTCGGACAGCGGTGCGAGTTCGGGCCGAGCGACTCTCTGCCGCATCCCTGAGTCGGATCATCGATCCCGACATCGATCTTCCCGGACGGCTGGGGCCAGGTCGACTCCTGCCCGACGAGCTCCTCTCCATTGCGGGGCTCGACCTGGATCTCACCGAGGAACAGCGGGCCAGACTCAGCCGTGAGGAAGTCGGTGCGATCATGGATGCCGGCGTTCGCTTCGAGTCGGTGCTCAATGCCGGTTTCGCTCTCTTGATGCTCCGCTACGAGGACCTGACGGATCCCCGCGTGACCTACATGCTCCACGAGGTAGGTGAGGAGACGCGCCATTCACGGATGTTCATCCGCGTGCTCGGCCAGGCGGGGCCGACCAGCCGCAACCCGATCATGAACAGGTGGATACAGGCTTTCGACCGGGCAACGTTGCCGTTCCTGTTGAACATGCCGGCGTTCTTCACCGCTTGGTGCTATCTGGCGAGGAGATCCCCGACCTGTTCCAGAAACTGGCATCGGAACATCCCGAGACCGATCCGTTCCTGGCAGAGGTGGCCCGCTACCACCGCCAGGAGGAGGCACGACACCTCGGCTTCGCCCGTTCCGTGCTGCCGGAACTCTGGGCCGAGGCCGGGGCGGTGCAGCGCTTCGCCCTGAGGCGACTGGGTCCCCCTTCGATCACATCGCTCTTCACGACCATCGTGCACCCCGGCGTCTACTCCGTCGTAGGCCTGCCGCGCTGGTCCACCTGGCGAGCCGCCAATCGCACTCCGGAGCGTCTCGCGCTCAAGCACCGAGCCCTGCGCCCACTGCTCGACACCCTCATCGAGATCGGCGTGTTCCGTGGCGGGCGCATCCCCCGCGGGTGGCGTGTGCTGTGTGGCGTGGACCGCCGCGGCCGGCCGATCCAGCGCACGGCCTGAACACTGCAGCGCCGCGGTGGGTATGGTTCCCGCCATGACTGTGCCTACCACCTGGAACCTGGCCGACATCTTCGAGTCGGTCGTCGACGTCGTCGGCGACCGCACGGCGATCGTGGTGCCCAACGCGCCCGGCGGACCGACGCGAGTTCACCTTCGCCGAGATGGAGGCGAGAACGAACCGCCTCGCACATGCGCTGGCCGAGAGAGGTGTGGGGCCGGGCGACAAGGTGGCCGTATACGGCTACAACACCAATGAGTGGCTCGAGGCCCAGTGGGCGGCGTGGAAGCTGCGTGCAGTTCCGGTCAACGTCAACTACCGCTACGTGGAGGGCGAACTCCAGTACCTGCTCGACAACTCGGACGCCGTCGCAGCTGTCCACGGGGCAGAGTTCTCACCCCGCCTCGCCAACATCCGCGCGGAACTGCCCCAGTTGCTCTCCTGCCTGGCATGGGACGACGGATCGGGTGCCGACATCTCCGAATGCGATGCCGAGGACTACGAGACCGCGTTGGCTGCATCGTCGCCGATGCGGAACTTCCCCCTCGCAGCAACGAAGACCTGTACATCCTGTACACCGGTGGAACCACGGGCATGCCCAAGGGAGTCATGTGGACCCACGAGGACTTCTTCCTGGCCACCATCGGCCCCATCGTCTCCGCACTCGGTGAGCCAATCGCCGACCCGACCGAGGTTGCGGAACGCGCTGCGGCCGCCGACCAGGGTGTCGGATTCCCTGTCGCCCCTCTCATGCACGGCGCCGCCCAGTGGACTGCCACAGGCAACGCCATGAGCGGCACGAAGACCGTACTGAGCACGTCCCGGCGGATGGATCCTCTCGAGATCTGGAAGATCGCCGCCGAGTCGAAGGCCATGATCATGAACCTCGTCGGTGACGCCCAGGTGCGGCCATTGATCGAGGCTCTCGCCGAGGATCCAGATGCGTTCGATCTCTCGTCGCTGTTCCTCATGAGCTCCGGCGGTGCGATCCTGTCGCCGTCGGTCAAGGAGCGGTGCGCAGCGATCCTTCCGAACGTGATCATCTATGACGCACTGGGCGCCTCGGAAACCGGCTACCAGGGAACCAACGCCGGCGCCGACGACCAGGGCCGGCCCCGCTTCCTGTTCGGCGACCACACCATCGTCATCGACGACGAAGGCAACCCGACCGTGCCCGGCGACGGCGTGGTGGGCCGCCTCGCCCGCAGGGGCAACATTCCGCTCGGCTACTACAAGGACGAGGTCAAGACCGCGGAGACGTTCCCCACGATCAACGGTGTGCGGTGGGTTGTCCCCGGCGACATGGCAGTGGCTGAGGCCGACGGCACCATCACCTTGCTCGGACGCGGCTCGGTGTCGATCAACTCCGGCGGCGAGAAGATCTACCCCGAGGAAGTGGAGTTGGTGCTCAAGGGTCACCCCGACGTGTACGACGCGGTTGTGGTCGGCGTACCCGACGAGCGCTGGGGCGAGCGAGTGGCGGCGGTGGTCGTCCCACGCGGAGATGCGACACCGAGCGTCGACGAGCTCGCCGAGTACACCAAGACCAAGATCGCGGCCTACAAGTCACCCAAGGAGGTGGCTCTCGTCGACGAGATGGTCCGCTCCCCCTCCGGCAAGGCCGACTACCGCTGGGCCAAGTCCGTGGCACTAGAGCAGAGCGACGGCGGCTGACGGGCAAACGCCGGAGCGATCGGGCGAGAGGGCACGAGATGCAGGACTTCAGGGGCAGGGTCGCGGCCATCACCGGCGCGTCATCGGGGATCGGACGGGCGTTGGCCATCGACCTGGCCGGGCGCGGGTGCCATGTGGCCATCGCCGACGTCGACACCGAAGGTCTGGACGTGACGGCTTCGTTGGCCCGGCACGCAGGAGTCGACATCTCCACCCGCACCCTCGATGTCGCGGACCGCGACGGTGTACACGAGTGGGCCGATGAGGTCGTCGCCGAACACGGCAAGGTCAATCTGGTGTTCAACAACGCCGGCGTTGCCCTCGGCGCGACCGTGGACGGCATGGAGTACGAGGACCTCGACTGGCTGATGGGCGTGAACTTCTGGGGCGTCGTGCACGGCACCAAGGCGTTCCTCCCCCACCTCCGGGCCGCGGGCGAGGGCCACGTCGTGAACATCTCCAGCGTCTTCGGCCTCATGAGCATCCCGTGCCAGTCGGCCTACAGTGCGGCCAAGTTCGGCGTTCGGGGGTTCACGGAGGCACTTCGGGTGGAACTCGACATCGAGGGCTGTGGCGTATCGGCCACCACCGTGCATCCGGGCGGCATCAAGACCAACATCGCCCGCACCGGCCGCTACTCCCCCAGCCTGTCCTCCATCGGCATCGACCACAACGCGGCGGGTCAGGAGTTCGAGAAGGCGTTCATGACCACCCCCAAGCGGGCTGCCAAGGTCATACTGGCCGGCGTCCAGCGTGACCGCCGACGCGTACTCGTCGGTCCCGATGCGCGGTTGTTCGCCCTGCTGGGCAAGTTGCCACCATCGGTCTACCAGCCGATCCTGGCCCGCGGCCTCGTACGGCCCAGCTGACACCGCGCCCACACCGGAGCCATATCCTCTTGGGCATGGCCGAACAACGCACGCCGCACATCCCCCGCTTCGACCGCTCCGTCGAGGAGGAGCGCAGCCACCGCAAGCAGCGACTAGCCGCCGCGTTCAGGATCTTCGGGCGGCTCGGGTTCGACGAGGGTGTGGCCGGACACATCACCGCCCGGGACCCCGAGCACGCCGACCGTTTCTGGGTCAATCCGTTCGGCATGAGTTTCAAACAGATCCGAGCTGCCGATCTTCTCCTGGTGAACCACAACGGTGAGGTGGTCGAGGGCAGCTGGCCCGTGAACGCTGCGGCCTTCGCCATCCACGCCGCGGTACACGCCGCCCGTCCCGACGTGATCGCCGCCGCACACTCGCACTCGATCTACGGCAAGGCGTTCTCGGCCCTGCACAGGCCGCTTCTGCCGCTCACTCAGGACTCCTGCATCTTCTACGACGACCATGCAGTGGACACCGAGTACGGCGGTGTCGCCAACGACGTGGAGGAGGGCAAGCGGATCGCCGCTGCGCTCGGTGACAACAAGGCCGCCATCCTCGCCAACCACGGCCTCATCACCGTCGGCCAGTCGGTGGAAGAGGCCACGTTCTGGTTCACCACCATGGAGCGAACCTGTCAGGCGCAGCTTCTGGCCGAGGCCGCAGGAACGCCGCAACCCATCCCCCATGACGTGGCGCAGTCGGTACACCAAACCGTGGGGAGTTCGCTGGCCGGTTGGTTCAGCGCCCAACCGCTGTTCGACTGGATCATCGCCGAGCAGCCCGACTGTCTCGAGGAATAGTCGGGCTCGAGGTAGCCGGGTCTAGGGCGCGATCCACATCCCGGACACCGGGTGACCGGCGGCCAGGCCCGGATTGGGTTCCGAACCGTCGGGCAGCGGTGGCCCGTAGAGGCCGTGGACATCCACATCCGTGGCGATGGTCCAGCGGGTCCAGATCACCCAGATGTTGTACAGCTCCTCGGCGAACACCCGGTTGAGCTCCTCGTAGATCTCCTGGCGTTTCGCCGGGTCGACCTCGGTGCGACCCTGCTCCAACAGAGCGTTGATCTCGGGGTTGTCGGACTTGTTGAAGTTGGTGGGCGATCCGCCGTACCACCACACGTACTGGGTGTCGGGGTCGTCTCCGGGGTGGTTGCGCCAGTTGAGTACCTGCCAGTCGTCGCCGAGTGCAGTGCTGATCTCTGCCGACTGGTCCACAGCCTTGATCGAGGACTCGATACCGACCTGTGCGGCCTGCTCCTGGTAGAACTGCGCCACTGCCTGGGATGCGGGGTCGGCCAGGATCGTCTGGGTGAAGGTGAGGGGCATACCCGTCTCGGCCTCGTACTGGGCCACCAGCTCCTCGGCCTTGGCCGGGTCGTACTCCGGCATCCCGGCGTCATCGAGATGGCCCATCACACCGGGAGCGAACGGCCCCGACGCGACGTCCACGAGGTCGAATCCGATCACCGAGCGGTACTCCTCGCGGTCGATGGCGTAGGCCATGGCCTGGCGGGCCGTCAGCGAGTCGAAGGGCGGCTTGCCCGTATTGAACAGGACGTAGTTGACCTCGCCGAAGTCGCTCGTCGAGACGACCTTCACGTTCCCGTTCTCCTCCTCGAGCAGCAGCGTCTCCGTCTCGGCGGGTGTGGGCGTATGGAGTGCCTGGATCTCCCCGGACAGCAACGCGTTGGTACGTGACGTCGGGTCGGTGAAGGTGAGGAAGTTCACTGCATCGAGATACGGGAGCTGGTTGCCGTCGGCATCGGTACGCCAGTAGTTCTCGTTGCGGGTGGTGGACAGCTCCTCGCCCACGATCCAGTCCACGAACTTGAACGGGCCCGTGCCGATCAGGTTCCTGTCGCAGGAGTCCGGGTCGTCGAGCTGGGCCTGGGCCATGATGCCGACCCGACCCGTGGAGTACAGGTAGGCGGGGAAGGCGGGCCACGGCGTGGCGGTCGTGACGGTGAGGGTCAGATCGTCGACGACGTCCACGGACGCGACGTTCTCGAACACGAACACGAACAGCAGCGGCTGACGGGCCGGATAGTCACCCCGGTAGGCGTCCAGGTTGTTCTTGACCACCTCGGCCGTGAGTGGGGTGCCGTCGTGGAACGTCACACCGTCGCGCAGCGTGATGGTCCACTGGTCGAAGGTCGTCGTTGGGTTCGACCGACTCGGCCAGGAAGGGCACGTACTCACCCTGGTCGTTCGGCACGGTGAGGGTGTCGTAGATCGCGTTCGCCACCTGTGCGCCCGATATCGCCAACTGCGCCTCCGGCAAGGCACCAGCCGTCGGAGTTCGCCGCCTCGAGTCCGTAGGCGATCTCGCCGCCGTAGACGGGCGTACCCGTCTCCTCTCCACCGTCCTCGCCATCCGATCCCTCGGAGTCACCGCCTCCACATGCGGAAGCCACCAGGGCGAGCGTGATCAGGATGCCACCGAGGACACGTACCCGGCGACTGGACCGTGCTGAGCCATTCGGGTTCATGGACCTGATGGTAGTTGCGCCGTGTGCAGCCACTATCTCCATGAGCCGGAGAAACGACCTATGAGCCAGTCAACTCCATGTGGGCGGAGCTGAGACCGAACACGAAGGCGTTGGGCATCTCCGTCACCGACCCGGGGACCACCGCGAGGTCCGTCACCCGGTTGAGCAGCTCCTCGAAGAAGATCTTGATCTCGAGGCGGGCCAGGGAAGACCCCAGGCAGAAGTGGGTTCCGAAACCGAAGGCCAGGTGATGGTTCGGGTGTCGCGTGACATCGAGGCTCTCGGGGTCCTCGAAGTGTGCCGGGTCGCGGTTCGCAGCCGGGTACATCAACACGACCTGTTCGCCGGCACGGATCGTCCTGACCCGCGATCTCCACGTCCTCGGTGGCGACCCTGCACATGTTGTGGATCGGGGTCACCCAGCGGATGAACTCCTCCACTGCCACGTCGAGGTCGGCCCCGTTGCGCAACAACGCCCACTGCTCGGGCCGGTCGGCGAGCTCCAACATGATGCGTGCCAGCACGGTGCGCGTGGTCTCCGCCCCACCGTCCAGCAGCAGCAGGCAATCGGAGATGACCTGATCGAGGCCGAACTCGTGGCCCGGGACCTCGGCAGTCGTCCACACGGACATCACGTCATCGGCCGGACACTTCTTCTTCTCCTCGTACAGCTCGGCCGATGCCCCGGCGAACTCCATCACCGCAACAACGCCCTCGTCGTTCATGTATTGGGGGCCCCCGCCGAGGGCGATGGAGCGTTCGGACCACTCCTGCAGCTTTGGGGTCATCTCGGCCGGGAACCCGAGGAGCATCCCGATCATCTCCGCCGGGAGTGGAGCGGCAAGCTCGGAGACCACATCGACAGGGCCACCATGACCCAACGCGTCGTCGAAGAGTCGCTTCACCACTTCGCGGATGTGCTCCTCGAAACTCGTGACGGCCCGCGGAGTGAAGCGCCTCGAGACCAGGTTGCGCCGCTGGGAGTGGTGGGGATCGTCGAGGCCGATGATGGCCGGGTCGGCGGGAAGGTTGGGGCGGTACCCGCCCTTCTCCTGGTCGCTGTTGATGAACAGCGCCTTGTGCTTCTCGATATGCACGACATCGTCGTAACGCGAGATCCCCCAGAGTTCGTTGATCGGGTCCCAGTAGACGGGAGCGTTGTCGCGCATCCACCCATACGTGGGATACGGATCCGTCACGTAGAAGTCGCCGGCGAGAAGGTCGATCTGCCGCGCGTGTGTCGGCTTGGAGGCCGCGGTCATGGCGAGGCCTCGCACTGGATTGTCATGGCGCGGACCGTAGCGGAGGATGTCGAGGGAGTGTGTGCGAGGGGACACCTCAGCCGCCAATACCCTTGTCAACCCCGAAGGGGCGCCCATAGCTGGCGTCGAGCGAGCCTGCGCTCAGGACGTCACTGCTGGATGCGGCGGGCCCATCAATGCCGTTTCGGTCTGGGTCGGCCACCACGAGACCGGTTCAGCCGACCCATGTAGGTGGTCGCCAGCCAAGCGGACCGTTCGATTGCCATTCGGGAGATCACGGTACGCACGGCTGTCGGGGCAACTGAGCATTCGCACGACGCCGGATGCCGGCGTCCGGCGGCGCTCCGAGGGGGACAGACGTGGCACAGCGGACGATGGCCAAGTGGCTTGGTGGACTTGCGGCAGGGCTCGTGATCGGGGCCGTTCTCGTCGCAGCTCCGCATGCCCGCGCAGCTAACGAGGTTCACCTGACCGCCGCCGGCGACTACGGAGCGCGACCAACGACCGTATCCGTGCTTGACAAGGTCGCCGAGTTGGCCCCTGATGCTCACTTGGCCTTGGGCGACCTCGCCTATGGCGACGTACCGGACGAATCCGCATGGTGTTCGTTCGTCAAGGACGCGGTCGGAGAGGGCTTCCCGTTCGAACTGGTTTCCGGCAATCACGAGAGCCAGGAGGTCCAGGACGGCGAGATCAACAACTTCAGCGCCTGCCTTCCCAACCAGATACCTGGTGCCGTGGGCACCTACGGCCGCGAGTACTTTGTCGACCTCCCCCAGACGAACCCGATGGTCCGGGTGATCCAGGCCTCCCCGCACCTCACCTTCGATGGCGTGAAGTGGAGGTACCTCGCGGGAGACAACCACCACCAGTGGCTCTCGAACGCCATCGACGATGCTCACACGTCCGGGATCCCATGGGTCGTGGTCTCCTCGCACCTGCCGTGTCTCTCGGTCGGCATCAACGTCTGCCCGCAGCCGGACGACTTCTACGACCTTCTCGTCGATAAGGGGGTCGACCTCGTGCTGCACGGCCACGAGCACTCCTACATGCGGACCCACCAGCTCCGTTCGGGCACAGCGGAGTGCCCGAGCATTGAGGCCCATACCTTCGACGCCGACTGCGTTGCTGATGCCGACGACGTGTTCACCGCAGGAGAAGGAACCGTGTTCGCGACCGTGGGAACAGGTGGAATCCCCCTGCGGAACATCGATGGCACCGACCCCGAAGCGGGCTACTTCGCGTCCAGCTCGGGAGCCAACTCGAATCCGACCTACGGCCTGCTCGACATGCGCCTCACCGACGAGACACTAACCGCCAGCTTCCTCGGGTCATCCGGTGGAGACTTCAGCGATTCGTTCTCGATCAGCAGCCTCGAGCCACCGCCGACAACGACAACTCCCACCACGACAACGACAACTCCCACCACGACAACGACAACTCCCACCACGACAACGACCACCACGACAACGACCACCACGACAACGACCACCACAACAACCACCACTACAACGATGCCGCCCGGTGAAACTGTGATCGCGCAGGACCATTTCGGTCGCGTACTGACGGAAGGATGGGCCTCGGCCGATACCGGCGGCCCGTGGTCGGTGTGGCCATACACTGCGCTGTCAGTTGACGGGACCGCTGGCATCATGACGATGGGAGCCGGCACCGGCCGCCAGGCCTACTTGTCGGACCTCTCGAGTGACTCATCAAATGTGCTGATCGAAGTGAGCACGGACAAACCCGCCGGTGGCAGCGGCCTATACGTGACGACTGCGGCTCGGTCGGTCTCCGGCGGCGGTGAGTACCGATCTCTGGTCAAGCTGCGCAGCGATGGCAAGGTTGAGGTCGGTACCTACCGCACCAACTCCTCCGGGGCCGGCGCGGATATCGTGGCCAAGGCGGTGGTTCCCGGTCTCTCGCACAGTGCAGGAGAGCCGCTGAAGGTCCGAACCGAGGCCACCGGGACCAACCCGACAACCCTGCGCGTGAAGATCTGGCCGGGCGGAAGCAGCGAACCCTCACAATGGACGGCGACGGCCACCGACGGAACACCGGCGCTGCAGTCGAAGGGGAGCGTAGGCTTCCTCGCCTACCTCTCCGGTGCGGCTGGCAATGCACCAATCTCGCTCTCGATGAACCACATGCTGGTCACCGACGGCTGACAGAGTTGTCGCCTACACGGACCCGCTGAACTCTTGACCTGAGGGGTGCCGAATAGATGGCATAGGTGTTCGCTGCTCATCACGGGGGAGGACGTCAGCCCTCTCACACCCGCTGGCGGGAGCAGCCCCGCGATCGCCGACGTCCTCCCCCGCGCCGGCGACTGGCTGCCGGCACTCGACAGTCAATCCAGATTGCCGGTCCGGGTGCCTTTCGGCTTGTGCATTTCATGGGACGCATAGCTACCGTAGGTTTCCCGGCGCCGCGCGGGAACGAAGGTGAGAACCGTCCCCAGCACCCGGGCATTCACTGCCGCGAGGGAATCATGGGTCCTCCGGAGGTCCTTGCGGTTCGTGCGTCCGCTGCGGGCCACCACCAGCACACCGTCTGCATGGGCGCCCACGACAGCAGCGTCGGAAACGAGAAGGGCCGGCGGTGTGTCAAGGACGACCGCGTCGAATTCATGTCGCAGCTTGTCAAGCAACCTCACCATGGCATCGCCACCGAGCAACTCCGTCGGATTGGGCGGCAACTGTCCGCTCGGAAGGACGGTCAGGCCATCGTGGCCCCAGGGCTGCATCACCTGTTCGGGCGATGCGCGACCGATAAGCACATCGGTCAGTCCCGCTGCCCGGTCGAGTCCAAACAGATCCGCCGTACTCGGGCGGCGCAGATCGGCTTCGATAACGAGCACCCGTCCACCTGCCGCGGCAAGGGCCAGCGAGAGGTTCGCGGACGTGACCGACTTACCCTCGCCGGCCACCGACGAGGTGACCACGAGTGTCCCGAGCGGACGTTCAGCGTCGAGGAACTTCAGGTTGGTGCGCAGCTGGCGGAACGCCTCGGATGTGAGGATGCCCGGATCGTCGTAGACCACGAGAGGCTCATCCGACCCTCGGCTCAGCACCGGGATGGAGCCCAGCACGGGACCGAGGCCCAGCTCGACGACCTCGTCGGCATCTGTGACCGACCTATCCCGGAGTTGCAGGAGGACTGCCCCAAGGACACCTACCGCCGCGCCAAGGAGGATCCTCGTGGCCAGGGTAATCTTGCGATCTGGAGGGACCAGACGGACCGTCGGCCCCGAGATGACCTCGAGTGACACCGAGGTGTCGCCCACGCCTTGTCCCTCCACTTCGCTCACCATCGCCGGGAAGCTCTCTGCCACCGCTGCCGCTATCTCGCCCGCCTCCGCCTCCGAGCCGGAGGTGACCGTCGCTGTCAGCAGTACGGTGTCTACCGCGCCGGTGGCCTCGATCATGCCGGAAAGAGTGCGTGCATTGACGTCCAGGTCGAACTCGTCGATCGCCTTCTCTGCGAATCGATCACTGCGCAGAAGCGCGGCGTAGGAGTTGACTCGAGTCTGTGCGAATAGGTCGGCCTGCGCCGCGGCCCCGACGTTGCCTTCGCCGGAGGTCCGCACGAAGAACGTAACCGATGCCTGATAGACGGCGTCCGAGTTCACGATCGAGTACGTCCCTAGCAAGCCACCCGATACCGCGCAAAGGAGCACAATCCACCAGAAGCGACGAAGTGCTCTTATGTAAGACTCAAGATCCAATGGAACGGACTCCCTCCTGGTAGCTGGCAGTCTAGGGGCATCTGCCAGGATTCGGCTCCCGCTCGTGGAGAGGAGAGGCCTCGAATGCCCGCGGCATACCGCTCACCCACCAGGCTCTAATCCGAAGGCGCCGTGCGATGAAGACCGGAACTCGCTGTCCCCCGATGCACCGGTAGAGTCGTCTGGTGAGATCGGAGGAGATCGCTGGCACCAAACCGTCGCTGCTCCGAGCGATGAGTGCCCGGAGCGCCGTTGTGCCTTGGGGTGTCGGTTTCAACAGAGAAGCTCTCGGCGAGCTGGGCCCGTACTCAGACGACAGCGCAAACCAGCGCAATGTCGCTGCGGGTGCCAAAGGTGCTAACGCTGAACCGAGCTCAAGCAGCTCCTCTCTGGGAAAGAGAGAGTCGGGGTGGAGCCGCAGCGAGGATGCATCCGACAGGCGGACACCGGGCGACCGTCAACGCCGTGCCACAACGGCGGGGACCGACAACCGATCGGGTCGAGAATGAACTCGAGAACTCTCCAACAAGGCTCGACCGACCGCTTCGAAATCCTGTTCCTGTGCCGCGAGAACCTGTGCCGTAGCAGGATCGCCGAGGAGATCGCGAGCCGCGTGATCGAGCAGAGGTGGGCCTCTACACCCGACCGAGCGCCCAGTGTGCGCTCCGCCGGCACCCAGGCGACCGGGGTATCCACGGTCCACCCAATGGTACGCGAGGCACTGCGTGCACGCGGAATTGCCATCACCGGAAAGCCCACACAACGTCTGACCGAACCACTGATTCAATCAGCTGACCTGATACTGACCGCGACCCGTCGACAGCGCTCGACGGCGGTGACCATCCTGCCTTCAGCGGTGAATCGCATATTCACGATGTCGGACTTCGCGGCAACTATGTGATGCGGGTGCTCTCTACACAGGTGTCCACTGTGTGAACAGCGGCTGGGAGTTGATCGACCTGGCAGTTGCAGGACGCCCAAGAGTCACCAGCTCGCGCGCCCGGGCCGATATCGAGGACCCGACCGGGGACCCGGTGAGCTACCAGAACTGCGTGGAAGAGATCTCGGCAATCGTCGACTCGATTCTCAATCACTTGTGCGACTGATTCCGGTCTGCTGCGTCCGACGCTTCCCGCGATCGGGCCTAGAGTCCCAACACATCCAGCACCAGGTAGCCCCAGGGCGCAGGCAACGTTCCATCCGGAAGGCTGGTGAGCGCCGGTACCAAGATCCCGAACAGCAGCAATGCTGCGCTCGCAGCCTTGATCCACGCGCCGTTGGACCGCTGAGACTCCTCGGCGAACGCGACCACCGTCAACAGGATTGCGATGCTGGAGACACTGGCAAATACGCGTGATCCATCCAGGGTCACTACGGTCACGATTCCCGGAATGACGACGAGCCCCGATATGGCGGCGAGCATAGACCGCCGGTGGATCCGCACAGTCCAGACGAGCCACACCACGAGGACCCAGCCGACCGCCAACCAGGCGTACACACCTGCCGACCCCAATGAGGTCGCGTTCGAGACCGACCGGCGAAGGAGTTCGCCGAACAGGTCCGATCTCGACTGCACGTCTGCATCCAACACTCCAAACCACACCAGCACTGCCGCGCGTGTCGCGACCAGCCCGATCAGTGCCGCAGGAAAGAGCACCATTCGGTCTCGTAACGAAGGGTCAGTGGGATCGGGAAGGTGGCTCGACACAAATGTCAGTAGCGCCCCACAGCCGATGACGAGAAGGCCCTGCTCGGGGTTCGTGGCGCCGATGACAGCACCGCCGGCAAGGGCCCACCCAACGTTTCCGCCCAGGGCGATCATGACAGCGCCGGTGACTGTGAATACGTCGTACCAACCGATGAACCGAAGTAGAGAAGTTGGGATCGACAGGAAGCTGAGCCAGACGAGACCGACTCTCCAGTGGTGCTGGGATCCGAGGCGGCGACGCAACAGAACTGCGGCGAGTGTGAAGCAGCCCGCGACCAGAACTAGGTGCATGATGTTCCAACCCGGCTCATTGTCCAGGCCGAACGTCGAGGCCAGCGCCGGGCCCAGCACAGCGTTGCTGCGGTAGCTAGGACCTGGGTGCGGGAAGGTTCGGGCAAAGTCCAGCAGCTCGTCGTAACCGACCCCGCGCACCCCGGAGCGCAACAGGAGCAGCAGCGAGACCCATGCCACGAAGGCCCAAGTGGGAAGCCTCTCGACCCTCTCCCAGATTCCGCAGAGCCACGAGCCGATGCCTTGGTCGGATGGCGAGTTCATGTTGACCCCCTCGCCTTTGCGATGGACGCTGTCATGCTGTCCTGGAGTAGGGACACGCCCGACTTGTTGAGGTGGTCCTCATCTGAGTAGATCGGGGTACCGTCCACCACGTTGGAACAAGTCATCCCGCACAACGCTTCCAAGGGGTCATACGTGGACACCCGGCCTGTCCGCTTCACCACAGTCCGCTCCTTATCGATGATGGACCCCGCGTCGTCGATCGACATCGTCCATCGAAAGCTCGTACTGACGGCCGGATGGACGAAGCAGCGATGGGCCAGGCGCTTCGGGATATTCAGGGACGGTGGTGACCACGATGGTGGACCCGCCGATCGACCGGATCTCCTCGAGCGTGGCGGACATCTCAGCGCCCCATTCACGGACCACCCGGTCAGTCTGTTCGTAGAGAGGTGACCGGTTGGCGATCACGACGATCTCTGGTCGAAGTCTCGCTATGAGTTCGGACGCCTCCGTCTGCCAAGTACGACACCCCTCGCTCAGCTCAGGAAGGGATATCCGATACAACGGGCAGGTTGCTTGTGCCCACGCTGCGGCATCCATGCCGTTGCTATGAGCAGCGCCGACAACAGCGTCCTGAATGGCAGCAGCATGGGAGTCTCCGAGGAGCAGAACGGTTCCATCGCCGTCAGCGACGGGGAAGAAGCAGTCTTCCTCCGACCATTCTCGAAAACTCACCTGGTTCAGGCAACCCGAGGCTTGTTGGCCGTCGAGCACATCGGACATCCCCCAGGCGGTGTGGCTGGCGAACCAGTTCACGCCCAACGTGAGCGCCAGCGGCACTCCGGCACACACGGCGGCCAACCTGAAGAGCGCGTACACCCGTGAAAGAAGTCCGTCGGCGCAGCGGCTGCTCGACCCATGCGAACGAGAGCATTGCGGGAACCAGTGCCAACACAGCCGCAGCGACTAGGACCCCGGCGCTGCGCGGCCAAGTGAACCGGGCGAACACGATGAGTGGCCAATGCCATAGGTACCAGCTGTACGCGAGATCACCGACTGACACTAGAGGTCGCCAGCCCACCACTCGTCCGACTCGTGAGGAGAACTGCCCCCCAAGGATCAGTAGCGATGTGGAGAACACGGGTAGCGCAGCCCAGTAGCCGGGAAACGGCGTGCCCTCCCCGAAGAACACCGCCGCCGCAGCGAGACCCACCGCCCCGCCGGCGGCCATGGCGACTCCCCACCGCGGACCAGCCCGGAACCTGGTTCCCAGGAGGGCAATGAGTACCCCAACGCCGAATTCCCATGCCCGAGTCAGGGGAGAATAGAAGGAGAACTTCGTGGGGTCTTGCATCGGTCCCAACCCAGCGGTAAGGGCGATAGAGAGCGCTAATGAGGCGGCGCTCCCAACGAACACCGCCGCACCAAGCACGACATCGGGACGACCGAATCGACGTCTGGCAGCGATCCACCCGACACCAGCCACGAGGGCAGGAAGCACCAGGTAGAACTGTTCTTCGACAGAGAGCGACCAGGTGTGCAGGAACGGGTTCAGATCGGCCGACGTGGCGAAGTACTGGTCGCCTCCCAAGTAGAGCTGGAGATTGGCGATCGAAAGCGAGGCCGCCGCACCGGTCTTGGCCGCTGCCTGCTGGGTGCCATCTGGGCTCAGGATGGCGACCGACATCAACAGCGTCAGCGTGCTCATCGCCGCCAGAGCTGGTAGCAGCCGCCGAGCTCGACGGCTGTAGAACTGTGGGAACGAGATGCGGCCGGTCGCATCAAGCTCTCTCGTCAACACCCCGGCAATCACGAATCCGGAAATGACGAAGAACACGTCGACGCCCACGAAACCCCCTGGCAGCGTGGCCGTTGTGTGGAACACCACGACGAGCAAGACAGCGATCCCCCGGAGCCCCTGGATGTCTGGCCGGTAGTCGGCTGGAGCAGGTGGATCAGGGGTCGACGACACATCGGGTTCCTGAGCGGTTGATCCGACCGACCCAAGTGACATAGACAGGAACCCCCCTCGTTCTCCGCTGCGAACAAGCACGGTACCAACCGCGTCGAAGATTGCATCCTTCGGACGATTCGGAACCAGTCCCAGGCGACTGGCGGCCTCGAGTCTGATGCTCTTCTGACTTCGCTACAATCGATGGGTGCATCTACCGATCCGTCCCCTAACAGACCGATGGCCCTCGGCGTTGGAGGCGCGACTAGGTCGCTTCTTCTGGAAGCGACCCGCGGATCATCTTGGATGACGACGCGTCGGAGGAGGAATTCCGAGAGGCGATGTCAGCCATTCACGTCGGTGACACGATCAAGATAACGGGAGGAGACCGGCATCCGATAGCGGATGAGATCCTGCTCCGCAACGTCCAGCTCGACGGAGCTTCGATCCTTGATATCGGTGCTTCGGACGGATCAACCTCGGTGAACCTGATCAGGAAGATTCGCGGGTTCTCCAGTACACGATCGCCGACCTCTACCTCCACCTTCGCTCGGTCGTAGTTGGTCGCCACACCGTGTTTTTCGATGACGATGGAGGGTGGGTGTTGATCGTTGGGCCGCGGGTCTCGCCTGGCCGTCCAGCTCCCTCGTCGTGCGTGCGCTGTTCGGAACGTTCGAACGTCGAGCGCGCCGAGCGCTGGACCCGGCACCGAAGCGCCGCGGCGGACGCGTCAGTCGCTGGGGAATGCGCCCAGGAAGGCGAACCCACCGGTGGGGTCCTCGAAACCGACGAACGTTCCCGGCCCCATGGCCATCATGGGAACAACGATGGTTCCGCCCAGGGACTCGACCTTCTCGGCACCGGCTTCACAGTCATCCACTGCGAAATAGACGGCCCAGAAGCTCGGGGCTTCCTCGGGAACGCCGGGGGGCATCGTCATGGCGCCCCCGTTGGACTTGTCGTCGCCCTGCTTCGACTCGAGGTTGATGACCTGGTAGCCGGACTCGTCACCGTCGACGTAGGTCCATCCGAACACCTCGGCGTAGAAGGGCAGGGCGGCCGCTAGGTCACGGGTCTCGAGCTCGTTCCAGGCAAGGGCACCCGGCACGTTGAACATCTCAGCTCCCTGATGGTCCATTGGCTGCCACAGGCCGCAGACCGCACCCGATGGATCGGCGATCATCGCCATCCGGCCCTGGGTCATGACGTCCATGGCCGGCATGACCACCACCCCCCCTGCAGCCTCGACCGCGACGCACGTGGCGTCGAGGTCCTCCACGATCACATAGGAGTTCCACATCGAGGGAGCGCCCTGTTCGGCCATACCGGGGGGCTGGGGCCCCATCCCGGCCACCATCTTCCCGCCGAGCGAGCACATCGTGTACGAGGGACCCATCGGCGTGGGCATGTCCTCCAGGTCCCACCCGAACATGCCCGAGTAGAACGCCTTGGCGGCATCCACATCCGTGGTGACGAGATCGACCCAGCCGAACAGTCCATTGGGGTGCTTCATGGGGGCTCCGATGCATCCGGGACCCCGGCAGTCGCCGAGGTCGACTCGGTGCGGACCCTATCGAAGCGATATGACACACGCGTGTCGCCCGCGTACACCGTTCTGTGAGCCCACAATCGCGCTGCGAGCGCGATTGTGGGCTCACAGAACGGGGTTTGGACGGGGTTTGGGCTGCGCTTCGGGGCGGGTCGCCCTACAGGGGAGGCAGGTGCCAGTGGTGCGGAGCGATGAGCTCGGCAACTCCGGCAGGACCCCAGGTGCCCGGCGCATAGGGCTGGGCCGGCGGCGGAGCGGCCAACAGCGGCGCGCTCACCTCCCACAGACGCTCGATCCCCTCCGCCCGGTTGAACAACATGTGGTCATCGAGCATCGCGTCGTGCAGCAGCCGCTCGTAGGCCTCCAGCTCGCACCGGGGATCGAAGCTCAGCTTGTAGTCGTAGTCCATGTGGGCGTTGCCGAGCGTCATCGCGGCGCCCGGTTCCTTGGCGCTGAAGTTGACCCGGATGTGCCCGGGCTCCCCGATCTCGAACACCAGCTCGTTGCCGTGGCTCTCGGTGCCGTTGAACATGCCCATTGGTGGGTGCTTGAGCTTCACGGTGATGACCCGCTTACCGACCGGCATCCTCTTGCCCGTACGAAGGTAGATCGGCACGCCTTCCCAGCGGGGGTTGTCGATGTGGGCCTCGACCGCCACCATCGTCTCGGTGTCGGATCCCTCGGCGACGCCGTCGGCCTTCGAGGTATCCGTCGTACTGACCCCGCACCACACGGCCGGGATCGAGCGGGACGAGTGCGTCGAACACCTTCTGCTTCTCGGCGTGCAGGGCCTCGGCGGTGAAGGCTGCCGGCGGCTCCATCGCCACGAACCCGAGGGCCTGGAACAGGTGGGTGACCACCATGTCGCGGAATGCTCCGGTGGCGTCGTAGAACTTCGCCCGGTTCTCGATCCCCAAGGTCTCCGGAACGTCGATCTGGATGTTGCGGACATGTTCCTTGCACCACACGGGCTCGAACAGTCGGTTCGAGAACCGCACCGCGAGGATGTTCTGCACGTCCTCCTTGCCGAGGAAGTGGTCGATGCGGAAGATCTGATCCTCGGTGAACACGCGTGTGCAGCAAGCGCGTCGAGCGCCTTGGCCGAATCGAGGTCGGTCCCGAACGGCTTCTCCAGGATCACCTTCGACTCCGGTCTCGGCCAGTCCGACCTCGCCGAGCGCGTGACGATCCCGCCCATGGCCACCGGCGGGATGGACAGGTAGTGCATGATCTCGACGCCGGACCCAGAGTCGCTGCTCGGCACCCTTCACCACCGAGGCCAGTGCCGTGGATGTCATCCGCCGAGGAACGACACGTAGGTGAGCCGGCTCACGAACTCGTCCCATGTCGCGCCGCTCGGCTTGGACCGGCCGAACTTGGACGACCGCGTCGTGGGCGTGCTGGCGGAAGTCCTCCTCGGACATCGCGCGTCGCGACGTCCCGACGATGCGGAAGTCGTCGGGCATCGAGCCCGACTTGGCTCAGGTGGAAGAAGCCCGGCAGCAGCTTCCGCGCCGCCAGGTCGCCGGTGGCACCGAACAGCACGATCACATGGTTGGCGGGATCGTTCGAGGGCATCGTTGGTCAGCTCCGGTCGGATCAGGTCGGCGTCGGGTGCGGCGTCGAGGTCGGCCATGATCAGCGATGACCCAGCCTCGACCCGCCCAGCAGGAATCGATGTGTCGCCGGCGAGCAATCGGGCCAGCGGGTCGGCCTTGGACGCACCGGTCACCAGCCAGAGCAGGTGCTCGGCGCGCGCGAGCCCAGGGTAGGTAAGCGTCAGGCGGTGACGACCCTGGTACTCCCCCTCGTGGGGGCCACCAGCTTGTCGGTGACCTCGAGGACGCGCGTCGCCCGGCACCAGCGAGGCGGTGTGGCCATCGGGGCCGAGTCCGAGGTGCACCAGGTCGAAGGTCGCTCGGAAGGCCGTCCGCGTAGCTGCGCCGCCACCTCGGCGGGATCGGGATCCTCCACCGGCATGGGCACCACCGTGGCAGGTGCACCGGCCAGTGCGTCCATCAGATGTCCCAGATTGCGGTCGGGGTCGGCCGGGGGCGCAACCCGTTCGTCGACCTGGTAGATCACGACCTTCTCCCACGGCACTTCCCGCTCGGCGAGAACGGCGAACATCGCCCAAGGGGTGTGGCCCCCGCTCACCGCGAAGTGGAACCGTACCGTGACGCTCCACTGCGTTCGCTCGCGCGCAGCCGCCACATGGTCCGCTGCCGCGGCTGCCACAGCTGCGGAGTCGTCATGGACCTCGAGGCTCGTGATGCACAGCTTCAGCTCCCCTTGCCCGGCTTCTCGGCGTGGCCGCCGAACTCGCCGCGCATGGCGGAGAGCACCTTGCCGGTGAAGTTGCCCAGATCGCGGGACTCGAAACGTTCGTTGAGTGCGGCAGGCGATGACGCTCGCGGGCACTCCCTCCTCGATCCCGGCGATGACCGTCCACCGGCCTTCACCGGAGTCGGAGACCCGGCCGGCGTAGTCGGACAGGTCGGGCGACTCGGCCAGGGCGGCGGCGGTCAGGTCCACCAGCCAGGAACCGATGACCGAACCACGGCGCCACACCTCGGCCACCTCGGCCACGTCGATCTCGTACTGGTAGTACTGCGGGTCACGCAGCGGAGTGGTCTCGGCGTCGACCTCCTGTGGTCGTCATGCCGGCATCGGCATGCTTGATGATGCTCAGACCCTCGGCGATCGCCGCCATCATCCCGTACTCCACGCCGTTGTGGACCATCTTCACGAAGTGCCCGGCGCCGTTGGGTCCACAGTGGAGGTAGCCGTTCTGGGCGGTGCCCCCGGCTTCGCGGCCCGGGGTCGGATCCGCGCTGCCTGCACCCGGGGCGATCGTGGCCCAGATCGAATCGAGACGCTGCACGGCGGTGTCCTCGCCGCCGATCATCAGGGAGTAGCCCCGCTCCAGCCCCCACACACCGCCGGAGGTGCCGCAGTCCACGTAGTGGATGCCCTTCGGCTTCAGCTGGGCGGCGCGGTCGATGTCGTCGCGGTAGTACGAGTTGCCACCGTCGATGACGACGTCGTCCTCGGCGAGCAGCTCGGCGAGCTTGTCGACCGTGCCCTGCACGTAGCCGGCCGGCACCATGATCCACGCAGCCCGCGGCACATCGAGCGCTGCCACGAAATCTTCGAGGGTGGTGGCACCGGTAGCGCCCTCCTTCTCGAGTTCCGCGATCGCATCGGCATTCACGTCGTAGACGACGCAACTGTGGCCGTCGCGCATCAGGCGGCGAACGATGTTGGCGCCCATTCGACCGAGGCCGATCATTCCGAGCTGCTGGGGGTGGTCGGTGGTCATCGGTTCCTCCGGGATGGGGTACTGGTCTGCGGCAGGTGCCGGTTCCGGATTGCGGACTCAGGTCTTCTTGAGCGCTCGGTAATGGCGGATCAGGGCGTTGGTCGACGAATCGTGTGCCAACTCGGGTTCCGCCTCGGCGATCAACTCGGGTGAGATCTTGTTGGCAAGGGCCTTGCCGAACTCCACTCCCCACTGGTCGAACGAGTCGATGCCCCAGACGGTGCCCTGCGTGAACACCGAGTGCTCGTAGAGAGCCACCAGGGTGCCGAGACGATAAGGAGTCAGGACCTCGGCCAGGATCACGTTGGTGGCCCGATTGCCCTCCATCACGCGGTGTGGCACCACGTCCTCGGCGGTGCCCTCTGCACGCACCTCCTCGGCGGTCTTGCCGAAGGCCAGTGCCTGGGCCTGCGCGAACACGTTCGAACTCAGCAGGTCGTGGTGCTCCCCGAGGGGATTGCGCGTGCGGCCGAATCCGATCAGGTCCACCGGGATCATCGTCGTTCCCTGGTGGATCAGTTGGTAGAAGCTGTGCTGACCGTTGGTACCTGGCTCGCCCCAGTAGACGGCGCCGGTATCGGCGTCCGACGGGGTCGCCGGCCAGCGTCACGTGCTTGCCGTTGGACTCCATGGTGAGCTGCTGGAGATAGGCTGGGAAACGCTTCAGGTACTGCTCATACGGCATGACCCCGATGGTCTGACAGCCGAAGAAGTTGCGGTACCAGACCGCCAACATGCCCATGATGACCGGCAGGTTCTCCGCGAACGGCGCAGTGCGGAAGTGCTCGTCCATGTCATGGAAGCCGGCCAGGAGTTGCGTCGTAGGCATCAGCTCCGATGGCGACCATGGTGGACAGTCCGATGGCGCTGTCCATCGAGTAGCGGCCGCCGACCCAGTCCCAGAATCCGAACATGTTGGCAGTGTCGATGCCGAACTCGGACACCCGGTCCGCGTTGGTGGACACGGCCACGAAGTGCCGGGCAACCACCTCGGCATCGTCCACGTTCTCGTCTCCGAGGGCGTCCAGGACCCAGTCCCGAGCCGAGTGGGCGTTGGTCATGGTCTCCAGGGTCGAGAAGGTCTTGGACGCGATGATGAACAACGTCTCGGCGGGATCCAGATCCCTGGTCGCCTCCACGAAGTCGGTGGAGTCGATGTTGGACACGAACCGAACCGTCAGGTCCCGCTCGCTGAAGTCCTTGAGGGCTTCATAGGCCATGACCGGCCCCAGGTCGGAACCGCCGATGCCGACGTTCACGACGTTGCGGATCGACTTGCCGGTGTGGCCCTTCCAGTCCCCGGAACGCACCCGATCGGTGAACGACCGCATCCGGTCGAGGACCTCGTGCACCTCTGCGACCACGTCGACTCCGTCCACCACGAGCTCCGCGTCACGTGGCATGCGGAGAGCGACGTGAAGCACCGAACGGTTCTCGCTCACGTTGATGCGGTCGCCCCGGAACATGGCGTCGATGTGATCACGAAGCCCGGACTGTTCCGCCAGGGCGACCAGCTGGGTCATCGTGTCTTCGGTTACCCGGTTCTTGGAGTAGTCGAGGTAGAGACCCAGTGCCTCGAGCACCAGTCGCTCGCCGCGTTCGGGGTCCTCGTCGAACAACTCGCGAAGGTGTCGAGACTCGAGGGCTGCGTGTTGCTGCTGCAACGCAGCCCATGCGGGACGGTCGCGAAGGGACGGGACACCTCCAGCGGCACCACTCATGTCACGGCCTCACTCTGGGCCTCGATACGGCCCATGAGATCCTTCCAGGAGTCCACGAAGGACTTGGCGCCATCCGTCTGTAGCTTGCGCGGCCAGAGCGGTGGCATCGATACCGGCGTCCGCGAAGGCCGCAAGCACCGCCTCGCTGTCACCACCGTCGGTCGCCATGGGCCCATCCAGGTCTCCGTGATCGTGGAATGCCTCGAGCGTCACGTCGGGCATCGTGTTCACCGTGTTGGGTGCCGCGAGCCCGGTGACGTAGAGGGTGTCGGAGGCCTCGGGGTCCTTGGTGCTGGTCGACGCCCACAGCAGGCGCTGGGGTCGGGCCCCCATGCCCTCGAGACGCTGCCAGCGATCCGAGTTCAGCACCTCGTGGTAGGTGCGGTAGATGCGTCCGCCGATTGCCAGGGCCAGGCGATCCTTCAGGTTCGTGGGAACCGTGTCGTTCACGGCCTTGTCCCAACGAGACATGAACACCGAGGCGACGCTGCCGACGACGGGTTCGAGCCCGGCGTCGATGCGGGCCTCGATGCCGGCCATGTAGGCCTCGGCCGCGGCGCGGTACTGGGCGGCGTCGAACAGGAGGGTGACGTTGACCGGAACACCGGATGCAATCGCCTCCGTGATCGCCGGAAGACCTTCGGGCGTACCGGGAATCTTGATGAACAGGTTCTCCCGTGCGGCACGGGCATGGAGGTCCCTCGCTGCTGCCACCGTGGACTCGGTGTCATAGGCCAACTCAGGGGAGACCTCGAGAGACACCCAGCCATCGACGCCGTCGGTCCGCTCGTGCACCGGCCGGAACCCGTCGGCGGCACGACGCAGGTCCTCGATGGCCAATTCGAAGAACAGGTCCTCACCCGACAGCCCCGGCGGCGGACTTCTCCCGGATGGCGTCGTCGTAGCCGCCACCCTGTACCGCCTTGTCGAAGATCGACGGGTTCGAGGTGAGCCCCGTCACGGAGTACTCGTCGATGTAGTACTGGATCACCCCGTCGTCGAGCATCTTGCGGGTGATGTTGTCGAGCCAGAGGCTCTGGCCCAGTTCGTGCAGGGCGGCGGTAGGTGCGGACATCGGTTCATCTCCTGTGAGCGACTGTCTCGTGGGGGGAGGGGTCGGGGTGGCGTCTGGATTGGGAGCGGGGCAGGTCATTGGGTCGGTGCAGCCGCGGTGGCTTCGGTGGCCGCATGGCTGCGCCGACGATCCCGGCCTGGTTGAGCGACTGGGCGGGAACGAGTCTCGGTATTGCCCGACATCCTGGATCGGACCGCTTTCTCGTAGCGGTCGAACTTCTTGGACACCCCACCGCCGATGATGATCAGTTCCGGGGACAGAAGGCTTCTCCAGCACGCGCAGGTAGCGACCGACGTGGTGGCCCCACTTGTGCCAGCTCAGGTCGTCACGGACCCGAATCGACTCCGCCGCGTACTTCTCGGCGTCGCCACCCTTGAGCTCGAGGTGACCCAATTCCGTGTTGGGCACCAGAACCCCGTCGGTGAACACCGCCGTGCCGATACCGGTTCCGAGGGTGACGACCACGACCACGCCGGAGCGTCCCTTGCCGGCCCCGAAGCGCATCTCCGCGATCCCTGCGGCATCGGCGTCGTTCAGCACCGTGCACGTACAGCCGAGGCGCTCGCCGAACAGGGCGCGTGCGTCGGTGCCGATCCAGGCCCGGTCGATGTTGGCCGCCGAGCGCACGACTCCCCCGCGCACCACCGCAGGAACGGTGAGTCCGATGTTCGGGGAGCCACCCAGACGGCCGATCAACTCCTCGACCACCGAGGCAACTGCGCCGGGGGTGGCGGGGTGAGGCGTATCGATCCGCTGGCGGGCCGAGGCAAGCTCGCCGGCAGCGACGTCCACGTGGGCGGCCTTGCACCCGGTGCCACCGATGTCCACACCGATGGGCCCGTCGTTGCCGGATGGCTCACCGGTCGGTTTGCCTGTCGTACGGGCATCGGGCGGCTTCGACGCGGAGGACTCCACAGTGCGGGCACGGACACCAGCCTAGGAACCCCCGAGGACGAAACGGTCGACCGCCACCGACGAACCCCTCATCGTCGTTGCCGGCGGTCACGCGCCGGGCGGCTCGCTGGACCTCCGCGGAGGCATTTCCCATGGCGATGCTCAACCCGCTGCGGGCGAACATCAGCACGTCGTTGGGCATGTCGCCCAGCGTCGCCATCGCACGCCGGCGGGATGTCGAAGCGACGCGAGAGGTTGTCAACGCACCGCCCCCTTGTTCGCCTCCGGATGTGTGACGTCCAGGTAGTAGGCCTGGAACGAGACGCTGAGACGTGGTCGCCGAACTGCTCCTGCGCGTCTGTCTCGGCCCGGGCCACTGCATCGTGGTCGTCGCTCACCCCGACCACCTTCGCCACCGGAGTGATCCCCTCGAAGGACTCCACCACCGTCGGGCTGAACTGCACCGTGGCCGACTCCCGCGCCACGTGGGCACCGTCGGGGTCGAGCACGTACCAGTCGGCACCCGAGTAGACCCAGCGCGTCGAGGTCGTGATGGTAGATCAGTTCGAGGATCCCCGGCACCAGTGCCGCGGGGACGTCCATCGTGTCCGATCTCCTCCAGTTCGGGCGTCACGATCTCACCGCCGTTGAACGCTGCCATCGGTGTGGTGAGCCCGAGCGGTTCGACGAGCATCGACATCCCCCTCGGCGGCCGGCCGCTGGTGACCGCGAATCGCGATCCCGGCGTCATCGAGGCGGGCTTCACGGCGGCGATGGTGGCTTCGGTGAGCGACTTGTCGGAGTCGACGAGGGTGCCGTCGACGTCGGAGAGCACGAGTCGGATCGGCTCGGCGGGGGCCATGGCGATCCGGGAGGTTCGTGGCTGGGGGCAACGCTGCCTGGGAGTCCGGCCCACGGTATCCACAGTCCGATCGCTTCGCGCTCCACCGGTTCGGGTCCGCCCCACCGGTCAGTCCGCAGCGGATCGACCGCTTCACGGGCGACCGGTCGCGGTTGATGTCCGCGTACCCGCCAGCAGGTTGTCCGGATGGCCCCTGCACCCGAAGGTCCTCGATCCTCGGTGCCGGGTTCGGCGGCCTCGGCGCCGCCCGCAAGCTCCCCAAGGCACCGGTCGACGTGGTGCTGGTGGACCGCCACGACTACCACACGTTCCAGCCGCTGCTCTACCAGGTGGCGACCGACGTGCTCGACCCCGAGACCGTCGGCCATCCCGATCCGGGAGTACGTCGACAAGCAGCACGAACCTGCGCTTCGTCACTGCCAAGCGTCGTCCGGCATCGACCTGGACTCCCGGACGGTGCACCTTCGAGGACTGGGACGACCAGCACTACGACTACCTGGTCGTCGGCCTCGGGGCGCGGGTCAACTTCTTCGGTACCGCCGGAGCCGACGAGCACGCCTTCCCGCTGTACACCCTGAACGACGCCGTCCGAGCTCAAGAACCACGTGCTCGAGCAGTTCGAGGAGGCGGTCAAGCTCGACCCGCGGACGTGCGGCCCCGGAGCTCTCGACATCGTCATCGTGGGCGGCGGGCCGACCGGCGTGGAGACCGCCGGCGCGCTGGCCGAGCTGTTCTACAAGACGCTTGTCCAAGGACTGCGCCGACGCTATCCGATCGGCGGACGCCACGATCACCCTGGTCGAGCACGGCGACCGGCTGCTGAAGATGTTCGACGAGGGCATGAGCGCCTACACCAAGGAGGCCCTCGAGGAACGGGGAGTCACCGTCCGCCTCGGTGAGTCGGTGGCAGAGATCGACGCGGACTCGGTGACCCTCGGGTCCGGTGAGGTGCTCAACGCCCACACCACCGTGTGGGGTGCCGGCCTGACCGACCAGCCCCCTCGCCGGCGCCCTCAGCGACGACCTCCAGCACGGGCGGGTCCCGGTGGGCCCGATGCTCAACCTGGAGGCCCATCCCGAGGTGTACGTGGTGGGCGACCTGGCCTGGATCACCGACGCCAAGACCGGCGAGGTCCTCCCCCAGCTCGGCTCGGTGGCGCTGCAGGCCGGCGAGCACGTCGGCAAGACCATCGACCGGACTCTGCGCAAGCACAAGGACCCGGAGCCGTTCCACTACCTGGACAAGGGCACCATGGCCACGATCGGGCGGGGCGCGGCGGTGGCGGTGGTCCCGCCCGACATCCACCTCACCGGCAAGCCCGCGTTCCTGGCGTGGGGCGCGGTGCACCTGGCGCTGCTCAACGGCGGCGACAGCAAGTCGGCGGCACTCACCAACTGGTTCTGGACCGGACTCCGACCACGACCGTCCGTCACGGGTGCTCATCCATCCCGACGAGGAGGACTGACCATGGCCGGCAAGATCGAGGACTACGCCATCATCGGCGACACCCGGACGGTGGCTCTGGTGTGCCGCAGCGGTTCGATCGACTGGTTCTGCGCTCCCCGGATCGACTCCGGTGCGCTGCTTCGCTGCCCTGCTCGGCGAACCCGAGCACGGACGATGGCTCATCGCCCCGCCAGGGCGAGATCACCTCGACCACACGGAGCTACGAGCCGACACCCTGGTGCTGGAGACGATTCACGAGACCCCGACCGGCACGGTGGCCGTAACCGACTTCATGCCGCCCGATCACGACCGTCCATCGATCCACCGCATCGTCGAGTGCCGCAGCGGAACCGTGGACATGGACATGGAGCTGGTCGTGCGCTTCGACTACGGCTCGATCGTTCCCTGGGTCGAGTCCACCGGCGACGGCCTGCGGATGGTTGCCGGCCCCGATGGCCTCCGTCTCCACAGCGGGGTGCCACTCGAGGGCCGCGACCGGACGACGGTTGCGCAGTGGTCGATGACCGAGGGCAACCGACGCTCGTTCTCACTCACCTGGTACGAGAGTTCCGACTCCGAGCCCTATCCCCTCGACAGCTGTGCGGCACACGAGCGAACACCGCAGCTGGTGGCATCGACTGGGTCGGCCGGTGCACCTACGAGGGCGGTTGGCGCGACGAGGTCGTGCGTTCGCTCATCACCCTCAAGGCCCTCACCTACGCCCCCACCGGCGCGGTGTGCGCGGCCGCCACCACGTCGCTCCCGGAGGGCATCGGCGGAGTCCGCAACTGGGACTACCGGTACTCCTGGCTGCGCGACGCCACCATGACCCTGCAGGCATTCCTGATCAGCGGCTACGACGAGGAGGCCGCCGCCTGGGGTCGGTGGCTGAGACGGGCGGTTGCCGGTAGCCCCGGCGACTTCCAGATCATGTACGGCGTGCGGGGCGAGCGCCGCCTCACCGAGCTCGAGCTCGACTGGCTTCCCGGCTACGAGGGATCCAAGCCGGTGCGCATCGGCAACGAGGCCTCCACCCAGTTCCAGCTGGACGTGTTCGGCGAGTTGATGGACGCAGTGCTCACCGCTGCACCGGGGCGGATTGCGACGGCAGCGAACCGGTCCGATGATCCGGTCGGCCGGGCCCTCCTGGCGCAGCTGGAGAAGGTCTGGGACCAGCCCGACGACGGCATCTGGGAGGTGCGCGGTCCCCGGCGGCACTTCACCCACTCCAAGGTCATGGCCTGGGTCGCATTCGACCGCGGCGTCCGCCTGGCCAGGGACGGGCCTGCTGGACGGCACGCCGATGTGGGCCGGTGGTGTGAGCTGCGCGACACCATCCACGCCGAGGTCTGCGAGAAGGGTTGGAACGAGGAGGTCGGCGCCTTCACGCAGTACTACGGGTCGACGACACTGGACGCCAGCCTCCTGCTCATGTGTGCGGTCGGCTTCCTGCCAGCTGACGACGAACGGATCGTGTCGACGGTCGAGGCGATCCAACGTGAGCTCGTGGTCGACGGGCTTCGTGAAGCGCTACCAGACCGGACCCGACAACGCCGACGGTCTGCCGGGCCACGAGGGCGCGTTCCTGCTCACGACCTTCTGGCTCGCCGACGCACTGGCATTCATCGGTCGCACGGATGAGGCGAGAGAGGTGTTCGAGCGTCTCCGCTCCCTGCGCAACGACGTCGGTCTGCTGTCCGAGGAGTACGACCCCGACGAGGGACGCATGCTCGGCAACTTCCCCCAGGCGTTCTCACACATCGGCCTGATCCACACCGCCGCCAACCTCTCGCTCGACGACGCCGCGCCATGCGCGATCAGGGCGAAGGGGGCGGTGACTCCGAGCGCGGGGACGTCTGGCTGACCGCACCGGCTTCATTGGAGTGACCGACGAAGTGATCCATCGAGACGTTGATCCCGAACAGGTCCATCACTGCGTCGAAGGCCCTGGCCGGCAGGACGCGCGAACGCCGGCAGCACGTAGATGATGGGCGGCATGAACAGGCGGGCACGGTCCCGCTCGATTGCCTGCACCATCTTCGCCACCACCTTGTCCTCGTCGAGGATCGGAAGCAGCCACGGCACGCGTGTCCGGACGCCCTCGAACATGCCGGTGTCGATGTAGTACGGACACACGACAGTGGTGCGCACCCCCGGAGCGCGGTGTGACAGCTCGACCCGGAGCGACTCGTCGAAGCCGACCGCGGCGTGCTTGGACGCCGAGTAGTCGGTCTGGCGGGCAACGCCGACGAGGCCCGCAGCCGAGGCGACGGTGACCACATGGCCACGATTGCGGGCAATCATCCGCGGCAGGAAGGCCTTGGTCGTCCAGTAGTTGGCCATTACGTTGACCTTGAAGGTCCGCTCTATGTCCGATGCGGAGAGTTCGGTGAGGGGTTTGCCGCTGACCACCCCGGCGTTGTTCACCAGCACGTCGACGGCGCCCACCTGGGCCAGGACCTGATCGGCCGCAGCCGTCACCGCCGTGGACTCGCCGACGTCGACCACCGCGGTTAGCGGATCAGCTCCGAGAACCACCAGCTCCTCGGCGACAGCATCCAATCCCTCCGCGGAGAGATCCCACAACACCGGACGCGCACCCCGCCGGGCCACCTCCAGCGCGAGAAGGCGACCGAGGCCGCTGGCTCCCCCGGTGATGAGCACGGTCGAACCTGCGAGACGCGTCATGGGCGCAGCCTGCCTGCAAGGAGTCGCGGGCGCAAGGGATTGCTCGCCACTCGAGTGATCGGGGACCCATCCGCCGCCTGGGACGGAGCGTTCCCGACACGAATCTCGGGCAGGGCTCCACGATGCCGTACGCCTACCGATTCGTTGCCGGTGACTTCAGCGGCAAGCTCGTGCCGGAGCGCCGAATCCGTGTTTGTTCGGCGGGTCCGGATGGCTTCGACCATCAGGGTGCCAGGGGGTCGGTACCGAGCGGCCGGATCGCGAGGATGTGCATCCGGCCCACACCCTTGAGGTCGCAGGACCGATGTGGGGCTCGAACATCAAGGTCGTCGCGATCGAGGAGATGCTGCCCATCACGTCGGGAAACCACGACGCTGTCAGGACGGGCCTCATCAGTGAGACGGCTCGCAATGTTGACGGTCAGCCCGAACACGTCGCCGCCGACGAGGACCGTGGGCCCAGCCGCTACCCCACAGTGCACGGGGGGCAACGACTCGACGGGTCGAAGCCGGTCTATGAGTTCGAGCGAGATCGAGACCGCGTCATCGAGGCTTCGGGCGACGAACATCACCTCGTCTCCGATGAGCTTCACGACTCGCCCCTCATGAGACGAGACGACATCAACGGCCGTGGCCTCGAAGGTATCGATGATCTCGGTGATCTCCTCGGCGCTCGCCCGTTTGCTGATCCGCGAGAAGCCCGATAGGTCGGCAAAGCCGACGGCACCCCGTTCGTCACCATCTCCCACCGACAGCCCATGGGCGAGCGCCGCCATCAGGTGCCGTCGCCAGACGTAGTCCATGGTGTGAGCGAGAAAGTCGGTCACATCGAGGTCAGCCTCGCCATCGGATCCGGCCGAGTCGCCAGATCGATCCACCGTCTCGGTCTCGACGGCGGCAAGCAGTGCCGGGATGAGCTCGAGTTGGGCATCGACGAGGCGGGAGAACGATGCCCCCATCAGCCGTGCTACACGCGCGACGTCGTCGTCGCTCATCGCTCCCGTGGCCGCCACTCCTTCCAGACGCTGCAGGATCTCGACATCTTCCGGTCCGAACGCAATCTCGCCCGGTGCCACTTCGGGGAACCCCATCGCCCTCCACCAGCGGAGGGAACGCTCGAAGTTCACACCCGTGAGGGCCTCGACCTCGGAGCGCCCCAGCGATGGCGGTTCGATCCCGACCAAGCGGTACACCCCCCCGAGGTCATCCTCGAACGGGTCGCCCTGTGACGTGGTCATTTCCCAATCATGGCCGCCCCGAGGCAGAGAGTGCGTGGGCCTGGCGCGTGCCAGCGCTTCCGTCCGGGCTCGACTTCGATGCGTCCACGGTGTGGACTCGGTCGACCCGAGTGCCGTTCTCCGGTCGGGGCCCAGGGTGCCATCGAGCCCGGAGACTGGATGTCAACTGCATCCCCGACATCGCGTCCCATGACCTGTGACGCCGATGACCTCGGGAGCGCTTTCGGTGCTTCCGACCGGGCATCAGTGCGGGCGTTCCTCGACGCCGCAGGTGTCGCCGGAGCAGAGGTCCTCACCAGCCACGGGAACGGCCCGAATACCATCCTGGCCAGTACGGAGCATTCGTACGCGACCCGACGGCTACAACGTCGAGGGCGTCTGCCACACCCCTGCTGACTGAGCAACCGCGTCGGGGGACACCGAACTCGCCGGCGATCGGAGCGGAGCGCCGGCGCGGGGCCCGTTCAGGGCGGCGGCGATGCCAGGAATTCGGCCGTCCGCTCCACGGCGATCGTCGCCGCGCCGGAATTGAACGCGCCATGAGCGGACTCGGCGAACCAGTGAGCCGTGTCGGGATAGTCATGGGCGCAGTAGGGCAGTCCCTTCTCGGCGATGGCTCGCTCCATGGTCCTGCGCGCCGCCGGAGATACGAACTCGTCATTGGTCGCGAAGTGGGCGAGTACTGGCGCCGACGCCCGGGTGAAGTCTCCGCCCCGGGCCGCGTAGTAGAGCACTACCGCGGCGACCGGCGGGTCAGGGTGCTGCGCGAGCCACACGGCCCAATGGCCGCCCATGGAGAACCCGACCACTGCAGGGCTACGGCCCGGGGTTCGATCGAGCGCGCTCAGCTCTTCCATATTGCGTCTCAGTTGCTTGTAGACAGGCTCCCCGCTCCGAGAGCGAAGACGACGTGCTTCCCCTTCGCTGTCGGCGACTGCCCCGTCGTAGAGATCGGCGCAGCCGACCAGGAACCCCTGGGACGCGAGCTGGTCCGCAATCGAGGTGAACGAGCTGGTGAGTCCCCACCAGGAGTGGATGACAAGTACGGGCTTGCCAGAGCCGCCCTGGGGCGACCGGGGCCGTCATCGAAGCCGGCATCGTAGAACTCGATCGATGCTCCCGAAGCGTGCGCGACCTCGATGTATGCGACCCTCGCCTGCTACTTCGGATACCACGACGGCCGGGTCGATGAGGCAATCAGCTGGCTGTTGGACAACCAGTTGTGCGATGGCGGCCGGAACTGCCGAACGGTGCGATTCGGAGACCGAAACAGTTCGTTCCACACCACGAACCTGGCTCTAGAGGCCCTGGCTGAGATAGCCGCCTGCGAAACCGACAGGCAGGACGTCGCGACTGCCATGGCCGGAGGACGCGAGTTTTTCCTGAATCATCGTCTCTGCAAGTCACACCCACCGGGGCACCATCGTCCGCCCCGCGTTCACCAAGTAGTCGTTCCCGCCGGGATGGCACTACGACATCCTCCGAGGCCTCGACCACTTTGCCTGCACCCGCTCCCACTGGGACCAGCGTTACGGTGACGCCGTCGACGTCCTGGCAGCCCGCCGACACAAGGGCGGCACGTGGCCCGTGCAGAACAGACACACCGGCAAGGTCTGGTTCGACATGGAGAGGACCGGCGGACCGAGCAGATGGAACACCCTCAGGGCCCGTCGGGTCAACCGATGGCGCAAGGGTGTTCAATCCAGCGACCCCACTCCGTAGAGCACCTCCCGAGGGCCGGGGCACCGCACGAGGTGCGTGTTTTCAGCTGTGCCCCGCCGCCCCAGTGCCACCTACCGCCCGTCGTCGGCGAGGCCTGCCGGCACTTGGAGGGCACCCCGGATCGTTCGTCGGAATCGACCAGCGCCGTCTCTGGCACATGGACGACCGAATCGGTGACCTGCGTGCCACGGCTGATTGATTCGGACCAATGCGACCGGTTGAAGCAGCCTGTTGGTCCGTGTAGTAGCTAGGGGGATTCGACGGTCGGGAGGACCCTTGCAGAACCCGGAACGCGCGGAAGCAACCAAGTCGATCGCCGAGGCGATCGCACAGTCGAGCGACACGGACTACGTCCCGGTGACATTCGAGAGCTGCGATCACGTCGAGGGGCCGTTCTTCCACGGGACGAAGACCGCCTTCGACGTCGGCGATCGGATCGTCCCGGGCAGTCCGTCCAACTACCACGAGGGTCGCATCTCGAACCACGTCTACTTCGCAGCCTTGCTCGAACCAGCCGTCTGGGCGGCCGAACTCGCCATCGCTCTCGCAGGGAGCAAGGAGCGGGGACGCATCTACATCGTCGAGCCCACCGGCCCCTTCGAAGACGACCCCAACGTCACGAACAAGAAGTTCCCCGGGAACGTCACCCGGTCCTACCGCACTCGACGCCCGATGCGCGTCGTCAGCGAGGTCGAGACCTGGGACGGTCACGCCCCCGAGGTGTTGCAGGCAATGCTCGACAACATCTCTCGGCTCCGCGAACAAGGACTGGACGTAATCGAGGACTAGAGCGGACAGCGAGCGAGCGAACGACGGCGCCGTCCACCTCGCACCGTCATGCCGCCTGCCCCCGACAGCCGGGCCAGCGGCACCTTGCGATCGCGAAGTATCGACACTTCGGGGGCAGGCGACTGAGGCCGGGTCATGTGAGAATGGTCGTCCACAAGCTCTCCGCAGCGTGCCGGAAGAAGGGACAGTGGTGTGGCTGGAAACGAACCAGCGCCGAGCTCGGGCGACTACCAGGATTCCCCTTCCCCACCATCACGTGCACCACGACCCGCAGGCGGCGGATCTCCCGGGCGGCGACGTTGAGACTCGATCTGTATTGGATACCGCTGGGCGCCGGCGACCGCTCCGGCCAAGCGATCGTTCGTTTCTGCGGGCGGATATTCGAGACCATCGGAGCTCTGTTGGCCAGGCGCCCACGATGCCAGCTCTTCCATGCGGCCCTGGTAGCCGAATCGACGGAGGGGACGGTCTACGTGGAGGTGGCGCCAGTCCCGGACGCTCGCGGCCGCGTTACCCGCGGCGTTGTGGCTGAGGGGGCCGTCGGCACACGTTGGCTCGCGTCGCTTCGCACGTTCCGGTACGAGGTTCGGTGTTGGGCCGGCGGAACGATCCCCGATCTCGCCTACGCCGTCGAGAGCCCGCTGCGCCTCACGGACGATCCCATCCTCGTGGAGCGGGTGCTTCAGGTGCTGCCTGACGTTCCCACGCCGACGTGGGGCCGCGACGAGCTGGATACCGGTGACATGTGGAACTCGAACTCGGTGGTGTCATGGGCACTGACCCAGGTCGGCCTTGACGGATCTGCAGGTACGCCTCCGCTCAAGGGGCGAGCGCCGGGATGGTCCGCGGGGGTCGAGGTCGCTCACCGTGCACAGGAAGCGACTAGCTCACCCAGACCTGAGGAGGGCTGACCACTCCGGCTGCCTGCATCTGCTCTGCCCGTTGTGGGTCACTCATCATGGGCTCCACGATCGCTGGATCAGCTTCCATGACCATCCAGATGGAGTTCGGGTTCTCCGTGTCGCGGAGCACAGCGACATCGATGGCCCCGGCTGCTTCGCGACCGGGCTTGTCCGCGTCGAAGATCGGATGCCACGCCCCAAGAGGTCAACTCGACACGAGTTCATCCATTGTGGCCAGCGAGGTGCTGAGGCCGGCGGCTGACTGCTCCATGAACGTGTCGGGGTCCTCCGGCCCGGGCATGTGGACCTGCATCGTCATGAGCGTGAAACCGTCGCCGGTCGGCTCGAAAGTCAGGGTCTGGGCGGTCGGAGGCCCCACCGGGCCGCCATCGCCCATCACGAACCACTCATCCGCACCGAGTCGATCTGGTTGGTCCACTTCTGTGTAGGTGCCGTGCCAGGCCATCGGACCGTGCTCGGGGATCACCATGGCGTAGTAGTACTTCCCGCCCTCGACCGGATCGGACTCGCACACGGTCAGCTCCGAGCCGAGAGGAGCGCCCGACGGGAACCAGATGCGAAGATCCGCTGGGTCCGTGAATGCGCGGAACACGCGCTCGGGCGGGGCACCGAATACCCGCACGCACCGATACGACGAAGCGTCGTCGCTCAGTTCGATCTGGGCTTGATCCGCGGCGGGCGGCCAGTGTGGAAAGGTCGGGCGGAACAGTGCGGTCGGTCACGGTAGGTGCTCCTCGGTAGGGTCGAGATCGGGGTCGGTCGAGACCAGTTCGTCCAAGGCATCGAAGCGGGCATGCCAGACGTCCTCGAACACGGCGAACCAGTCGTGTGCGGCCTGCAGACCGCGACCGTCGAGGCGGTAGCGGCGATGTCGGCCATCGACTCGGGCAGAGACGAGTGCAGCGCCGGCCAGGACCTTCAGATGCTTCGACACCTGTGGCTGCCTGAGGCCCGAAGCATCGACGAGCTCGGACACGGTCGACTCACTCTCGCTGGTGCAGCAGTTCGAGCAGGTGGCGGCGGTTCGGCTCCCCCACAGCGTCAAGGACACAGATCGGTTTCGATCACCCCGACAACGTACATATTCCTCTAGAGGAATGCAACCATCCAAGGCGCCGTGCTGTCAGTTCAGTGGCTCGACCAAGGTGGTTCCGGGCGCATCCGCCGGGAGTTCGAGCATCGGTGCGAATCCGCCGCTGGCCTCGCTTAGCCTTGAACTCGACAATGACCTTGATGCTCACTCGCGGCCTCCTCATCGACGGTGTCAGGTTCTGGCGAATGACGGGGTCGCAGACTGCGATCTCGGTCCGCAAGGCGGAAATCGACAACGGCCGCTAGCGGCCGGCATCGACAAGGCGGTCGTGATCACTGAGGGTGTGCTGATCAGTTCACCCGAGCCAGGCCCGAACAGATGGGACGCCCTCACCCTCGAGACGTTCGAGGCGAGCGCTGCGCCCGGCGGCGGTCAATGCCAGGTCCGCAATCGCGCCACGCACTTCCCTGCCATCGCCCTGTGACCACTCGTGATCGGTCGCGACCCAACGGAGGTCAGGTCGGCCGCTGCTTGTGAACGAGCGGCCGGCCCTGTTCAGGAGCAGTCCAATCACCGGCTCGTAGTCTGAGGCCGGTCGGTCCGTTGTGAGTCCAAGTGGAATCCGCACGTCAAGAGTGTGAATCAGCACGTCGCTGAGGGGCGCTGCTGTGGGCCAGCCCGGTGGCGAGAACCGGTGGTCGATGACCGCGCGGTAGTCCGACAGCAGTTCGTCCACCGATCGCCGAGCGTCGGCCACTGCGAGCGAATGGTGGCTCTTCGCCGATGAGCGGGGTGTGAGGGTCCCGGGCGCGGCGCAGGGGCCCTGCGAATCCGGGTGTCATCGTGGCCGTGCCGGGGCCCTCAGCCAGCGGGTTACGGTCCAGTCCTGCGGTCGCCGCTGACTCCCCTGCGAATTGGCCACGGTGTGCCCGTGTCAGACGTGTCGTGGCGATCGTGGGACCGGCAGGGGTGCTCCTGTCTCGAAGGGAGCCTGTGCAACTCGACTCGGATCTGACGAAGCTCTTCTGCCTATCCCGGACCCACCGGAATCACTACTTCCAGCAGGAGACAACAGCATGACAGCACCCATAGCGGGAATCGACCCGCACCAAGATCAGTTCACCGTTGGAATCATCGACTACCACGGCGTCGAAGTCGACCACGCGAGCTTCCCGAACCACGCGGTCGGCTACCTCGACGCGATCGCACTACTCCGCAGGCACAGCGTTGAGATCGTTGGCGTCGAGGGCTCCGCGAGCTGGGGGTCGCACGTCTCGATCGCCGTTGTCGCTGCCGGGTTCGACGCTCGCGAAGTATCCCCGCAACGATCAGCGGCGCAGCGACGAGGACGCCGCCAAGCGAAGACCGACGCGAACGACGCGATTGCTGCGGCACTTGCTGTGCAGGCCGAGCCCACCCTCGGACCGGTACAGGTGCTTGAGGTCTACGACGCTCTGGTTGCGAAGCTCGAAGCGGTGCTCGAGCACCACCGGGCCTTCGTGGAGAGCCCGCACGTTGATGTTGAGCTTCGTACATGACCAGCTGTCGAAGCTGCCCTCGGAGATCCGCGATCAGCTCAACACCACGGGCAAGGTCGAGGCCGGCTCCGTCGCCTGGAATCCATCGACACATCGGCCCCGACGACACTTGCTGGTGAGTATCGGCTGTCGGAGGCTGGTTCCCCTGATCAACCAGGACACGCTCAACGACGTGAGATCCGCCGTCTGGAACGCCTCATCGAGACGCTGCTCGACGAGCACGGCACCACGCTTCGTGACGAAGACGGGGTCGGCCCGATCATCGCGGCGACGTTGGTCTCGCGCAGGTCGGCGACCCGTCACGATTCGCGACCGAGTCAAAGTTCGCGAAGTGGTCTGGGACCGGCGCGGTCGCAGTGTCCTCCGGTGAGGCGCCGGGGTTCCGACACGTCACCGCCTCGACTTCGGCGGCAACCGTCGCATCAACGGCGCGCTCTACGTGATCAGCGTGGTGCAACAACGACGACAACGACATCGCCGCCGGCTACATCGACCGCAAGATCTTCAGAGGGTAAGACCAAACGAGAAGCCCGTCGCGCCCACAAACGACACCTCGCGAACAGGGTCATCCGTCGCATGTGGCGAGACGAGACAACGCCGACGATCGGAGGACAAACCAGCCGCCGCTTGACAAGGGAGCGTCTGACGGTGTCTAGCCGATCAGATGCCGAAGAGCCCTGTGATCGTTGACCCTACACACGTGTGTCAACTCCTCGTTGGTCTCAGCGACGTCGCCGTCCTCGGTGCCCGTCGACGACCCAGTAAACCGATCGTGTGCGTGTCGAGACCGCGTCGAGTGGCCGTCGTGCAGGGCAGCGCGGTGGCGCGGTGTCGTCAGAAAGATAAGCGTCCCCGTGAGCTGGTGGACCTGTTGGCGTTCAGGCGACCAACACGGCTGATGTGGCGCAGCATCGATGGTCTTGTCCAGCTGTCGCGTGTCCGACTCGGTCGTTCACCGAGACTGCTCGAGGTGATCGCGACTGCTCGTATCGCGATGACGGACCGGGCTGGGCGGTGGGTCACCGAACAAGTCGGTCGCTGCGAAACGCAGCGTGAACGAGATCGCCGTCGAGCTCGGCTGCGGACTGGCACACGATCAACGACACCGTCATCGCCTACGGCACACCGTTGGTCGAGGACCCTGCCCGCATCGGCGACGTCGACGCCCTGGGGTTGGACGAGACGCTGTTCGCCCGGCTCGGGCGCTGGCGGCGCCAGCACTGGTCGACATCGATCGTTGATGTGCGCCGCGGGCAGCTCCTCGACGTGATCGAGGGCCGCTCCGCCGCTGGACTGTGTGCATGGCTTGGCGAGCGCGACCGGGTGTGGCTCCGATGCGATCGGTCGACGTTGGATCTGTCAGGCCCGTGGCGTCTCGCGTTCGACACGATGCTCCCGGCGCTGACCAGGTCGCGGATCCGTTGCACCTGGTGAAGCTCGCGAACCAGCGTCTCGACGAGGTCCGCCGACGGGTGCAGAACGACACGCTCGGCCACCGAGGCCACAAGGACGACCCGCTCTACCGATCGAGGCGTCTGCTCACCAAGGCCGACGAACGACTCGACGACCAACGGCCGCGAGAAGCTCGCTCGGGCTCCTCGAGGCCGGCGACCCGCGAGGCGAGGTGCCGCATGGCGTGGCACGCCAAGGAAGTCGTCCGCGTCGATCTATGACCACACCGACCCCGACCTGGCGCCTCGAGTTCGTCACCCGCCTCGGCGTCGATCTCCAAGACGAGTCGTGCCCGCCCGAGGTCCGCCAACTCGGACGCACGATCACGAGGTGGCGCAACGAGATCGCCGCGTGGCACCAGGCGCATGTGACGCAACGGGCCGACCGAAGCCGCGAACAACCTGATCAAGGTCGTCAAGCGCATCGCGTTCGGCTTCACGTCGTTTCGCAACTACCGGATCCGCACCCTGCTCTACGCAGGCCGACCGAACTGGGACCTGCTCGCCACAGCGCCCAGTTGGGCTTGCCGGCGTAGAGCAGGCCCGGATCCGGTAGTGGGCGAACCGGCGGAACCCGAACGCCACCCGCTTGACCCGCTTGACCAGGTTGTTGATCGCTTCGGTCGGCCCGTTCGACACCCGTGCGCCTGGTGCCAGGCGGCGATCTGGGCGGACCACCGCACGATCGTGCGGCCGAGCTGGTTCAGCTCCGGTGGGCACGAGTCGTCCTGGAGATCGACGCCGAGCCGCTCGACGAACTCGACCGCGAGGGCGGGGTCGTCGATGTCGTAGACTCGGCGGACGACTTCCTTGGCGTGCCACGCCATGCGCACCTCGCCCTGCGGGTCGCCCGCCTCGAGCAGCCCGAGCAGCTTGTCGCGGCCTCGGTCGTCGAGGCGTTCGTCGGCCTTGGGTGAGCAGCCGTCTGGCACCGGTAGAGCGGGTCGTCCTTGCGGCCCCGGTGCCCGAGGGTCTCGTTCTGCACCCGTCGGCGGACCTCGTCGAGACGCTGGTTCGCGAGCTTCACCACGTGGAACGGATCCGCGACCTGGGTGGCGTGCGGGAGCATCGTGTCGAACGCGAGACGCCACGGGCCCGACAGATCCAGCGTCGCCCAGCTGATCGCGTCGAGCCACGCCCGGTCCCGGTCGCCGAGCCAGTCGCACAGTCCGCGGCGGAGCGGCCCTCGATCACGTCGAGGAGCTGACCTCGGGCGCACGTCGACGATCTGAGGTCGACCACGCCTGGGCGCCGCCAGCGCCCGAACCGCCCGAACAGCGCCTCGTCCACCCCGAGCGCCGACACTGCGCCGACCCGGTCGCCGTCGGCGTCCACAACAGGCCTGCCGTAGGCGATGACGGCGTCGTTCATCGTGTGCCAGTCCGCGCCCAGCTCGCCGGCGACATCGCTGACCCGCCGGCCCGCCCGGCCGACCTGCAGCGTCGCCCACCGCCCCGCACGATCCGTCACCGACAACCTGCGGCGCGGCGATCCGCGGGTCCTCATCGGTCCAGCGACCCGACCCGACACCACCGCCTCGGGCACACGACAGCGGTGCTTGCGCCACCGCAACGTCACCGGCCGGCCGAACGCACGTCAGATCCGCCAGCTCCACGATCGGGCGGTCCTTGACCCACGCCCGCTCACCACACCCCGGCACACCGGCGTGGCGAGCCTCGATTGTTCACGGTCACCTCGATGCGCCCGACCAGCGGCTCGGCCACCCTCGAGGATGTTCACCGCAGGCAGACCGACAAGGACTTCGCACACGCGCGTAGCGTTCAACACCAGCAGGGGCACCTCAGAATCCGATCGGCTTCAGACACCGTCAGACGCTCCCTTGTCAAGCGGCGGCTGGTTTGTCCTCCGATCGTCGGCGTTGTTCGTCTCGCCACATGCGACGGATGACCCTGTTCGCGAGGTGTCGTTTGTGGGCGCGACGGGCTTCTCGTTTGGTCTTACCCTCTGAGATCTTGCGGTCGATGTAGCCGGCGGCGATGTCGTTGTCTCGTTGTTGCACCACGCTGATCACGTAGAGCGCGCTGTTGATGCGACGGCTGCCGCCGAAGTCGAGGCGGTGACGTGTCGGAACCCCGGCGCCTTCACCGGAGGACACTGCGACCGCGCCGGTCCCAGACCACTTCGCGAACTTTGACTCGGTCGCGAATCGTGACGGGTCGCCGACCTCGCAGACCAACGTCGCCGCGATGATCGGGCCGACCCCGTCTTCGTCACGAAGCGTGGTGCCGTGCTCGTCGAGCAGCGTCTCGATGAGGCGTTCCAGACGGCGGATCTCACGTCGTTGAGCGCGGTCCTGGTCGATCAGGGGAACCAGCCACGACAGCCGATACTCACCAGCAAGTGTCGTCGGGGCCGATGTGTCGATGGATTCCAGGCGACGGAGCCGGCCTTCGACCTTGCCCGTGGTGTTGAGCTGTACCGCGGATCTCCGATGGCAGCTTTGACAGCTGGTCATGTACGAAGCTCAACATCAACGTGCGGGTCTCCACCAAGGCCCGGTGGTGCTCGAGCACCGCTTCGAGCTTCGCAACCAGAGCGTCGTAGACCTCAAGCACCTGTACCGGTCCGAGGGTGGGCTCGGCCTGCACAGCAAGTGCCGCACGCAATCGCGTCGTTCGCGTCGGTCTTCGCTTGGCGGCGTCCTCGTCGCTGCGCCGCTGATCGTTGCGGGGATACTTCGCGAGCGTCGAACCCGGCAGCGACAACGGCGATCGAGACGTGCGACCCCCAGCTCGCGGAGCCCTCGACGCCAACGATCTCAACGCTGTGCCTGCGGAGTAGTGCGATCGCGTCGAGGTAGCCGACCGCGTGGTTCGGGAAGCACGCGTGGTCGACTTCGACGCCGTGGTAGTCGATGATTCCAACGGTGAACTGATCTTGGTGCGGGTCGATTCCCGCTATGGGTGCTGTCATGCTGTTGTCTCCTGCTGGAAGTAGTGATTCCGGTGGGTCCGGGATAGGCAGACTCGCTCGGGACGGCCACGGCTGTCTCACCCCTTTCGTAGAGTGGTTGATGACATCGAACATATGTTCGAGTCCTCTGGAGGATGTGATGCACACCGAACCGTTGGTCAGACTCCTCGGCGAGGCGGCGTCGGTCGACGTGGTCGGCGCCGACGAGGACGAGCTGCTGCGGGCGGCGCGGGACCTGGAGATTGCGCGGTCGTTGCTCGAATCGGCATCGGGACACCTCGCCGTCGAACTGGACGGGCGCAGGGTGACGGACCGTCACAGCGGCCTCGGAACCGGGACCTGGCTCGCCCAGTCTCCGAGACAGGACCGGCGCGACTGTCAGCGTCGGCTCCGGATCGCCAAGTCACTCCGGTCGGACTTCCAGCTCGTGGATACCGCTGTGGCGGAGGGGCGACTCTCCTGGTCCCATGCTTCAGTCATCACCGCTGCCTCCAACCGCCGGATCCGCGGCCAGATGAGCAAGATCCAGTCAGCCTTGATCGATGCCGCGGACGGGTGCCAGTTCGCCAGGTGGGCCGACTTCGTCAAGGGAGTGGCCCGGCAACTGGATGTCGATGGCGGCCACAATCCTGCCGGCGACCTCGGCGCCAACCGGCTCGGTATGCAGTTCGATTCCGATGGCGCTCTGGTGTTCACCGGTGAGCTCGTAGGAGAGCACGCACTGGTGAGCGAAGCCGCCATCACCAAGGTCGCGGATGAGTTGTTCCGCTCCTACGGGTCGGATGCCAAGCAGGACCCCGCTCTGGGCATCCCGGACCGGCGGGTCCTCCAGGCTCTCGCATTGGCGGAGATCTGTCGTCGGGCCATGGTGGTTCCGCTCGACAGTGGCAGACCTCCGGTCAACCTGACCACGATGATCGTCCACTCCGACGACCCGACTTCGACCGTCTACACGCCCAACGGCGGCCGGTTCCCTGCCGAGATGGCCGACGCACTCCGGTGCGACGAGGCGATTCGCACTCTCGTGATGTCCTCCACGGGCGTTCCGCTTCACATGGGTCGCTCCAGCCGACTGGCAACCCCTGCACAACGCGAAGCAGTGCTGGCCCGCGACGGCGGCTGCGTGCACCCCGGCTGCGATGCACCAGCGAGTCACTGCGTGATCCACCACACCGAGGAGTTCCACGCCCATGGCGGCCTGACGGACATCGGTTTTCTGGCCGCGGGTTGCCCACACCACCACGGCGTCTGGCACCAGAGAGGTTGGAAGGTCGACCGGGCACCCGACGACTGGTTCACAATCACCACTCCCAGCGGAAAGACCCTCCACTCTCAGAGGCATGGTCGACAGCGAAGTCCCGCACAGCGAGGAGTCAGGTCGGGTCGTCGAGCATCGGCGGTGACCCCGTTCCGAACCGGATCTCAGTGATGTTGCGGTACGTCGAACCCGGATTCACGCGTACCGAGCCGAGCTCTGGTCTGTTGGGTGAGTCCGGGAATGCCTGGGTCTCCAACGACACGGAGCCGTGGACCTCGAAGGGCGATGCCAGGTTGTTGCCGGTGTAGAGCTGCACGCCTCGCTGGTCGGTGCTCACCATCAGCCACCGGCCGCTTTCACCGGCCTCCAAGACCGCCGCCGGCCGAAGTTCCCCGGGGGCACCCCGGACGGCGAAGCAGTGGTCGAATCCCCCCGACACCTGCTCCATGGCGGGCCCCAACAACGTCGGTCGACGCAGGTCGAACGGGGTCCCCTCGACCGGGTCCAGGCCTCCGGTGGGGATTCCCGCCGCGTCGACCGGCAGCACCTCCTCCGCCGCCAGTGTCACGCGGTGGCCGGCCACCGTTCCTGTGCCGTCGAGATTCCAGTAGCTGTGGTTGGTCATGTTCAGCACGGTCGGGGCCTCGGTCGATGCCGTGTATCCGATCCGCAGAGAGTCACCGCGCACCGAGAACACGGCTGTCGCGGTCACCCGGCCGGGGAAGCCCTCGTCACCGTCCGGACTCACGATGCGGAACACCACTGTCCCACCGTCGTCACCGCCCTCGGCCTCCATCAGCTCCCAGACGTGGCGGTCCCAACCGTCCGGCCCCCCGTGCAGCGTGTTGGGCCCGTTGTTGGCCGGAAGGTCGAACCGGGAGCCATCGAGATCGAACGCTGCGCCGGCGATCCGGTTGGCGAAGCGGCCGATGGAGGATCCGAAATGGGGATTGCGTACCCGATCGGCGTAGGCCGCCAGGTCGGGCAGGCCGAGATGGACGGGCCCGACACGCCCGGCCGCATCGGGTACCTCCACTGAGGCGATCGCCGCGCCCAGGCCGAGTACACGCACGAACAACACGTCGGAACCGATCCGTGCCTCAGGAACAGCCACCCCGGGCTCGAGGGCGTCAGCTCCCATCTGTCCGGCATTGACCACCTCGATCACGCCTGACTCCCCGTGGCCTCGTCCCAGGGTCCGAATTGGTTCGATTCCAGTGCATCCAGCACTGCCCGCAGCGGCCGGGGAACCACGCGGATGGATCCTCGGAAGATGTTACTTGTCGCCACCACGAGGGCCAGGTCTGTCTGGATTCCACCGTCTCCCGATTCCACTTCGCCTCGGCGCCGCTGAGTGTCCATCTCGCTGTGCGCCGAAGCCGCCGCGGCCGGCCTCCGGATCAGAGTCCGGGGCCCGACTGGATGAGTCCGCCGTCGGCCATGATGGTCATGGCGGTCAGGTACGAAGCTCCCGACCCGGCGAGGAAAGCAACCACGGCGCCGATCTCGCTTGGCTGGGCCATCCGTCCGAGCGGGATTGCAGCGTCGAGGACAGTCATCTTGGCGGGGTCGTCCATGGTTGCCTGGTTGATGGGCGTGGCCACTGCTCCAGGGCCGACTCCCACGACGTTGATGCCGTGCGGAGCCAGCTCGACGCCGGCCGTTCGGGTGAGCATGCGCATACCTCCCTTGGAGACGCAGTACGCAGTGTTGCCGGGCATCGGCCAGTCCTCGTGCACCGAGGTGATGTTGATGATGCGACCACCATCGCCTTGCTTGATCATCCGATGGGCCGCGACCTGTGTACCGAAGAAGGCGCTGCGCAGGTTGACCGCCATGACCTTGTCGTATGCATCCTCGGTCGTGTCCAGCACCGAGGTTCGCGTCTCCATGCCCGCGTTGTTCACCCAGATGTCGAGTCGGCCGAAGCTGTCGGTGGCTGCCGAGACGAGCGACTGCAGGTCGTCCACCTTGGACACATCGGCGTTGACCCCCACGGCCTTGTCGCCCAGCGCGGCCACCTGCGCCTCGAGTGCCTCGGTGGCCTCGGGGTGCGCAACGAAATCGATCACGATGTTGGCGCCCTCCGCAGCCAGGGCCAACACGACTGCCTTGCCGATGCCCGTGTTGCCACCGGTCACCACTGCGACCTTGCCCGCCAGGGGCTGATTGAGGTCGCGATCGGGGACGTCTTCACCGGAGGTCTCGGCAGCGGACATCGCAGGCTCCTTTGGGCGTGACTGCTCAATGCGCTGGGGCAGCTCACGGCTCACGCTACCCAGCCGGCCGGGTGCGATGGCGCAGCCCTGAACGGTCCCCGTCGGATCGCGGGCCCATCGTTAGGCTCGGCACGGAAGCACCGTCGGAGGTGACCTTGACGACCGAGATGCTGCATCGGATCCAGTTCGGTCTGACCGTCAGCTTTCATTTCATCTTTCCTCCCATGTCGTTGGGTCTTGGGCTGATCCTGGTCATCCTGGGTGTGAAGTCGGTCCGTTCCGGGGACCCGAAGTGGCGACAGCTGTCGCTGTTCTGGGTGAAGATCTACGGGCTGATCTTCTCGATGGGTATCGCGACGGGGTTGGTCCAGGAGTTCGAGTTCGGCACCAACTGGTCGGAGTACTCGCGGTTCGTGGGCAACATTTTCGGGAGTCTGCTGGCCGCCGAAGGCATCTTTGCCTTCATGCTCGAGGGCGGGTTCCTGGGGCTGATGCTTTTCGGGGGCACCCGTCTCGGCAACAAGATGTGGCTGTTCGCCACCTCCATGGTCGTGTTCGGCGCCACCTTCTCGGCGTTCTGGATCACGATGGCCAACTCGTGGATGCAGACGCCGGCGGGCTATGAGATCAAGGACGTCGGGCAGGGCGACCAGGCCTTCATGACCAGCTTCCGGGAGGTGGTGTTCACTCCCTCGTTCGGCCCGCGGATCATCCACCTGTTGGCTGCGTCGTGGATGGTTGGCGCGTCGCTGGTGATGAGCGTGGGCGCCTACTACTTGCTCAAGAAGCGCCATGTCGATCTGGCCCGCACCATGATCCGCGTCGCCCTCCCATGTTCACCGTGCTGGCGGTGCTGCAGGTGTTCGTGTTCGGAGCGAACCAGGCGGTCGAGGTCACCAACCGCCAACCCGAGAAGCTGGCCGCGATGGAGGGACTCTACGAATCGCAGACATGCGCACCGATGTACCTGATCGGCTGGACCAACCCCCAGAACGAAACCACTACCGGCCTTCACATCCCGTGCTTGTTGAGCATCCTCAGCTACCAGAACAAGGACGCCGAGGTCACCGGCCTGGAGAACTTCCCCAAGGACGAATGGGCCCCCGCCGCCCTGGTGTTCCAGGTGTACCACCTGATGACCTGGCAGCCGTGTCCAGATACTCGCTCCCTTGGTGCAAGGACGTAAAGGGCATCATCAGACAATCTTTGATGATGTGCGTAAGGCAGGCTTTGTGCGCGTGCGCGTTAATGGTGAAATTCGCAGCGTGGATGATCAGATTGAATTGGATCGTTATAAGAACCATCATATTGAAGCCGTTGTAGACCGCCTGGTCATTCGCCATGATCCCCATGATGCCGGTGAAGAGGCACAGGCCGATCGAACCCGTCTCACCGATTCCATCGAAACGGCTTTAAGGCTAGGTGGTGGTATCGTGATCATTAATGATGTCACTGACGGTGATAACCCGGTCGATCATCTTTATTCCGAGCATTTATACTGTCCCTATGATGGAACCAGTATACCACCCATCGAACCACGGACATTTAGTTTTAACAGCCCTCATGGCGCCTGCCCACAATGCCAGGGCCTGGGCACAAAAAAGGAGCTTGAAGCCGAATTGATTGTACCCAATAAGGATCTTAGCCTGGCCGATGGCGCAATCGTGGGTTGGCCTACTGATGATAAGGCGGGCTATTACTGGCAGCTGCTCAAGGCCACAGCCGCGCACTTTAATATTCCCGTTGATGTGCCGGTGCGCGAACTTTCTCCGACCCAAATGCGCATCTTGATGCAAGGGAGTGGGCAAGAACAGATCACAGTAACTTATATCAACCGTGAAGGACATACACGCAACTATCAAACACGGTTTGAAGGGGTCATACCCAACCTTTTGCGCCGTTACCATGAATCTACTTCAGATTACGTACGCAACAAACTTGAAGACTTTATGGTCGACCGCCCATGCAGTAGCTTGCGGCGGATCGCGCTTGCAGCCCGTTCCCCTGGCGGTGACGATTGATGATTGTAATATCTCTGAGATCACACGTGAGCCGGTAATCAACAGCCTGCAATGGGCGGAGAAACTGGCTAATGAGAACACAACGCCGCTAACGCCACGCCAGCAGATCATTGCCCGTTCCATCCTCAAAGAGATTCAGGAACGCCTCTCATTCATGATCAATGTCGGTTTGGATTATCTTACTCTCGATCGGGTTGCCGGTTCGCTCAGTGGGGGTGAGGCGCAGCGCATCCGCCTGGCGACGCAAATCGGCAGCCAGTTGATGGGCGTGCTCTATGTTTTAGACGAACCAAGTATTGGCCTGCATCAGCGAGATAACGGCCGTCTCATTAAAACGCTTAAAGGGATGCGCGATCTGGGCAATACCGTGTTAGTCGTTGAACATGATGAAGACACCATGCGTGCCGCTGATTGGATTATTGATTTAGGTCCTGGAGCAGGAAAGCATGGCGGCGAACTGGTAGCTGAAGGGCCACCGGAGCTCGTTGCCGCACATAAAAAATCACTTACCGGTGCCTATTTGAGCGGGAGGATGCAAATCCCCATACCTAAGAAACGGCGTAAAGGTTCCGGCCTGGCGCTGAAAATTGTGGATGCACAGGAAAATAACTTAAAGGGTGTGGATATAAGCATCCCTCTCGGCTGTTTGGTTTGTGTGACCGGGGTTAGCGGCAGCGGCAAAAGCTCGTTTTTGATCGAAATTGTAAGCAAGAAACTGAGCCAACATTTCTATGGCTCAAAGGCGCTGCCCGGAAAACATGAGCGCGTAGAAGGGCTGGAACATTTAGACAAAATCATTGAAATCGATCAAAGTCCCATCGGCCGTACACCGCGGTCAAATCCGGCTACTTATTCCAATCTCTTTGGCCCGCTGCGCGATCTTTTTGCCGGCATGCCGGACAGCAAGATGCGCGGTTATAAACCCGGACGGTTCAGCTTCAACGTCAAAGGCGGCCGTTGTGAAGCGTGCCAGGGGCAGGGGCAGAACCGGATTGAGATGCAGTTTTTGCCCGATATCTATGTGCCTTGTGATATCTGCCACGGTGCCCGTTACAACCGCGAGACCTTGCAGGTGACCTACAAAGGATTAAATATCGCACAGGTCTTAGATTTGACTATCGATGAAGCACTGGAATTTTTTGCCAATATAACCCCGATCCGCCGTAAGCTAAAGACAATGGCTGAGGTGGGATTAGGTTATATTCACTTGGGACAGCCGGCACCGACCTTAAGTGGTGGTGAGGCGCAGCGCGTTAAGCTCAGTCGTGAACTCTCTAAAATCGCCACCGGGCGCACAATATATATTCTTGATGAGCCATCAGTGGGTCTGCACTCTCATGATGTGGCCAAGTTGATCCAGGCCCTTGGTAGGCTGGTCGATAAGGGAAATACAGTTGTCATCATCGAACACAATCTGGATATCATAAAAGTAGCCGACCATATCATCGACCTCGGTCCTGAAGGGGGTGATCGGGGAGGAGAAATTGTGGCGGAGGGGACGCCTGAGGAGCTGGCGCAGGTCCCAGAATCATTTACCGGACGTTATTTACGCGAACATTTGGTATTGAACAGTAAGACGCCGGTAGGTGCTGCTTAATCAAGCAGAAAGTATTGAAAATAAAAACGGCCGCTCCCATTTGGGAACGGCCGTTTTTAAAAAGGAGAAGCTTTTTAAGAGCTGCGAGTCTCTGTTACGAGCCACGATTTTCAACTTATGCTGTTTCAAACTCGCCTTCGACGAAATCTTCTTCCTCAGCTTCCGGAGCAGTGCCATTCGTGCCCGTGTCATCAGTCTGGTACGCAGCTTCACCGATAGCCATGGCCGCTTGCTGCACTTCAGCCGTTAACTGCTTGATTCGCGCACTATCTTCGCCGTTCATTGCTTCTTTCAAAGCGCTGATCTTGCTCTCAACCTGCTCGCGTAGAGCGGATGGAGCCTGGCCGTTCAAATTTTGCAGACTCTTTTCAGTCTGGTAAATAACCTGGTCGGCCGTATTGCGGGCTTCAATCAGCTCGCGCCGCTGTTGATCATCTGCCGGCATTTTGTTCCGCCTCGCGGACCATGCGATCAATGTCGGAATCGTTGAGGTTTGTGCTGGCGGTTATGGTGATCGCCTGGCTCTTTCCTGTCGCTTTGTCCTTGGCTGTTACATTTAAGATGCCGTTGGCATCAATATCAAAGGTAACTTCCACTTGTGGAATGCCACGTGGTGCCGGTGGAATGCCATCCAGGCGGAAAACGCCGAGCGCATTATTATCCGCAGCCAGCGGCCGTTCGCCCTGCAGGACCTGAATGTCAACGGCCGTCTGGTTGTCTTCCGCCGTGCTGAACACTTCCGTTTTGCGTGACGGAATAGTCGTGTTGCGCGGGATGAGCGTGGTCATCACACCACCCAATGTTTCCAGCCCCAGACTTAAGGGGGTCACATCCAGCAGCAAGACATCGGTCACATCACCAGTTAAAACACCACCTTGTAAAGCAGCACCCAGCGCCACAACCTCATCCGGGTTCACGCTCTTGTTGGGTTCTTTGCCGGTCAACTCGCGAACCAGATCCTGCACCATGGGCATACGTGTCGAGCCGCCGACCAGAACGACTTCATCTAAGTCGGAAGCTTTCATATTGCTGTCTTGCAGCACCCGGTGTACCGGTTCTTTGATGCGTTCGACCAGATCGCTGGTGAGCTGTTCAAACCGCGCCCGAGTCAAGGTCATCTGCAAATGCTTTGGTCCTTCGGCATTGGCGGTAATAAAAGGCAGATTGATCTCTGTCTGCATGACGGTCGATAGTTCAACCTTCGCTTTTTCGGCCGCTTCGCGGATTCGCTGCAAGGCCTGGCGATCCTGTTTCAGGTCGATGCCCTGATCGCGCAGAAATTCAGCTGTAACCCAATCCACAATGGCATGATCCCAGTCATCGCCACCTAAATGGGTGTCACCATTGGTGGCCATTACTTCGATCAGACCTTCGCTGACCTCCAGGACGGAAACATCAAAGGTGCCGCCGCCCAGGTCAAAGACCAGAATGGTTTCGTCACCCTTTTTGTCCAGCCCATAAGCCAGGGCCGCTGCTGTAGGCTCATTGATAATGCGCATGACTTCCAATCCGGCGATTTTGCCAGCATCCTTGGTAGCCTGACGCTGGCTGTCGTTGAAATAAGCCGGAACGGTGATGACCGCTTTGTTAACCGGTTCGCCTAGAAAATCTTCGGCATCTTTCTTCAATTTACCCAGGATCATCGCTGAGATTTCCTGCGGTGTGTAAGATTGTCCTTTTACGGGAACCTTGATCCGAATATCACCCTGCGGACCTTTTTCAATAGCGTAGGGCAGACGTTTGCGATCTTCGATAGTTTCCGCGTCATCGAAATGACGGCCGATAAAACGTTTCACGGAGAAAATAGTGTTCTCCGAATTAATCGTAGCCTGGCGTTTGGCTGTCTGCCCGACCAGGCGCTCGCCATTTTTATTAAAAGCAACGATCGATGGGGCCAACCGGCTGCCTTCGGCCGTGTTGATGACTGTAGCTTCTCCGCCTTCCATCACGGCGGCTACAGAGTTGGTTGTGCCTAAATCAATTCCTAAAATTTTACTCATTCCGTTACATCTCCTGTATTTATAAATTATTTTACTTATCGTTTTAATTTATGATTTCATGTTCTGCGGCCGAGCTTAAGATAATAGTCGCGTCACGTTTGAGACAGAACTGTCTATACTTTAGATCGGCAATATAAGATTTGTGTATACTTTATGTATACGTTGTGTTAGTCTTGAAAAATACGGCTTTTATGACTAAAAAGATGCCAACTTTCTCAATTTGGATGGCAGATCGAGGAATAGTTGGTAACTTGCATATGGCTCGAAAAAGGTGGTTTAAAATGGCTTACAACTGGCAGCCGCCAGATGACTGGACAGCGATCACCACGATTGACGCCCATACAGCAGGTGAACCGCTGCGTATCATTACCGCTGGTTTTCCTGATATCCCTGGCGATACGATTTTGGCTAAACGGCGCTACGCCAAAGAACACCTTGATCACTTGCGCAAAGCGCTGATGTGGGAGCCGCGCGGCCATGCGGATATGTATGGCTGTATTGTCACGGAACCGGTAACGGCCGATGGCGATCTCGGTGTTTTATTCCTGCACAATGAGGGTTTTAGTTCGATGTGCGGTCATGGCATCATTGGCCTGGCTACTGTTGGCTTGGATACGGGATTGATCGACAAGCCTGGGGATAATCCTGTGGTGAAGATGGATACGCCTGCGGGACGGGTGACGGCAACTGGAAAGCGGGAAAACGGCCGGATCACTTCCGTGTCGTTTCTTAAATGTGCCTTCCTTTGTCTATGCCCTGGATCAGGTCGTGAATGTGCCGGGCATCGGAAATATTCATTATGATGTCGCCTTTGGCGGCGCCTTTTATGCCTTCTGCCGTGCTGAAGAGTTTGGTGTGCAGCTCACGCCTGAAAATTACAGCCAGATAATTGATATTGGGGTGCGGGTGAAGCAGGCCGTTATGGCCGGCTTACCTTTGCAGCATCCTTTCGAAGAGGACCTGGGTTTTCTTTATGGCACAATTATTGTTGGCGCGGCCCATAATCCGGCCCATCACAGCCGCAATGTTTGCATCTTTGCCGATGGTGAAGTCGATCGCTGCCCTACCGGCACCGGGGTCAGCGCCCGTGCCGCCATTCATTATGCGCGTGGGGAACTGCGCATGAATGAACCATTTGTCGTTGAAAGCATCCTGGGCACGACCTTTACCGGCGAAGTAACGTGAGGTGGTGCAATTTGGTCCTCATGAAGCGGTTGATCCCCAAGGTCAGCGGATCGGCTTATATCACCGGTCGTAACGAACTGCTTATTGATCCGCGAGATCCCTTGTGGCAGGGGTTTATCTTGCGTTAGGTAAATTGAGAAACGACACTCTGAGGTATTTTTACATTCTTGGAAAAACGTCGTCTGCTAAACCTCAGAGTTGTTTCCAGGCCAGGCCGGATCTAAAAATTGTTGAATTTCCAGCAGATAGCCATTGGGATCGCGAAGGAAGCAGTGATAGAGATTGAATTTTTGATTGTGGGTTGGCGGCTTTTCAAATTCAACACCCTGCGCCTTTAAGAAATCATACCATTGATCGACTTCATGAGTCGCAAAGGTGAAAATGATGCCCTGTGGCTGTTCCGGAGCCTCGTCGCTCTGGCAAATGCCTAGAAAACCGCTGCCGCAAACATCATAAATTCGACAGCCCCCCTGATCCAAAGCCAGTGACAATCCCATCATCTTTTCATAAAAATGAGCTGTTTGTGCTAAATCGCGGGTGTAGAGAAATGTGACCTGCTGGTCAATAGCTGGATGGGGCATATGGGTTAAACCTCGTACAAAATATCAATGTAGCGTTTTAAAATATCGCCGACAACCCCGCGCGCCGGGAGAGTTGCTGCCAGCCCGTATACAGGGGCCATGCCGCCTGATTGCTCAGGATCGGCCGTAACGACAGCCACTGCATCCCGTAAATCGTCAATAAAGCGCTCGGCGACACCAGGTTGGGTGTGGCGTTGGGTAATGGCCAGGTGGATACAAGATGGTTTGTGCAGCCCGTTCAAGCTCCAACCCTTGTGCGTCAGCACATCCATAATTTTGTAGATATCCAACGTTTGCGGATTCAAAGGCGATAACCCACAGGGGGTCGCCCAAGATCCGCAGTTCGGGAATGTTGTTGATGCCCTCCTTGATTTTTACGGCCGTTTCTAGAATGCGTTTTGTGGCTTCCAGATAACCTGATTCACCCAAAGATAGCATGGATGCCCAACAGGCGGCGCTCAGCCCTCCAGGTCTGCTGCCCGCAAAGGTGGGCGAAAAATAAAGGCCGCCCGGCCAATCAGTCGCTACAAAATATTGGTAATGGCGCAGCTCCGGGCGGCGATAAAGGACCACAGAGGTCCCTTTGGCGGCATAGCCATACTTGTGGGTATCGGCCGACATGGAGGTTACGCCCGGCAGACGAAAATCAAAAAGGGGCACATCATAACCGAGTTTCTCGGCCCAGGGCAGAACAAAGCCGCCGAGACAGGCATCCGTATGAAATCCAATCCCCGCTTCTAAAGCCAGGTTTGATAATTCGTCGATGGGGTCAATGATGCCATGGGGGAAACCAGGGGCTGAGCCGACGATGACAATGCTGTTATGCATTGATGGCCTTTTTAACGGCCGTTACATCTGCTTGATAATTGCCATCTAGGGGGATGCGCACCGGTTTGATATGGAAATACTGCGCCGCCTTGTCGAAAGCAGTATGCGCGGTGACGGGCAGGATCATCTCCGGCTTGGTGATCCCTTTTGTATCCAGCGCCCAGTCACGGTAAGATTTCATGGCTAATAAAATACTTTCCGTGCCCCCGGAGGAGACGCTGCCACAAATCTCATCCTCAACTTCCCCGGCGCCGAGCATATTGGCGGTCATAGCGATTATTTCCGCTTCAAACTTGGTAGCGCTGGGCCACAAGTCGGCGTGCAGCGGATTGCTCTGGGAGTGTAAGGCATAGACTTGATTGAGGAAATCGATATGCGCCTGATCCCCGTGATAGACGGCACCGGAAGCATATCCTTCTTGCCAGCGTGCATCTTCCCGGCCTTGTAAAGCTTCAATTTCAGCTAAAATTTCAGTATAGCTCGCGACCGTCTTTCGGCAGTTGTATGTAAGCGGTGAACTCCTGGCGATAGGGTTTTAAGCCGGCTTCCACGCCGGCCAAGGCATTTTCGATCTCCTTATCGACCCGTTTCCTCACCAGCGGCACAGAAACCACGCTGTCCGCCAGCCCACCGACAAAACGGTTTTTAAATTGTGATAAACGTCTTCCAATACCCATGTGTAACCTTGCTGAGAAAAAAGCTGCCAACTTTCAAAAATCAAAAACCGAATTATCTGGCGCTAGAATCGGAATAGCTGGCATCTTTCTATTGCTATTTAATAGATTGGCCTTTAGCGCTTATCCAACCCTTCTGTTCAAATGTGTATAAATTTTTTTATTTTGCTGGTAAATTTTTATAAATGCTGCGAAAAGTTCATCATATAAATCACGGTGAGCAGGATTGGGTTGGTATTCCTGGGCCACTTCGACCTGGTCCGGCAGCTTCTTCAAATGTTGTCGCTCCTAGGGCGACCCCGGCCAATATAGCTGCTCCACGGGCATTGGCCTGGATTGGATCCTTCATCTGGCGCATGGGGCGATTTAAAATGTCGGCATGAATCTGGCACCAGATGTCCGAAACAGCGCCGCCGCCAATGATGTTGATTGCGGGGAACGGCCGTCCCACAAATTTTTCAACATAGCCAAGCAGCCAGCGCGTATTGTAGGCCACGCCCTCAAAAACAGCCCGGATGAAATGTTCCCTTGTGTGACTTAGGGACAAATTGTAAAACGCGCCGCGTGTGAGATGATCGTCTACCGGCGTACGCTCGCCATTCAACCAGGGGGTGAAGATGATCCTGTCGCTGCCCGCGGGTACACGCTCGACGATACGATCAAAAGCCTGGTAGACATTGACCTGGTCCTTGCTCCTGAGCTAATTCATCCGGATGGAAGAGGATATTCTCTTTCAAATAGCGCAGGCATGCGCCGGCGGTTTCCTGCTCATCGACAACAAAATAGCGTCCAGGAATTGCCGAGGGTAAAGAGGCGATATTATGAAACACATCAGTCTTTTTGAATGGCACGTGGCAGCTCAACCAGGATGATGTGCCAATGTATAGATGCGCCTCATAGTCACGCACTGCTCCAGACCCGATAGCCGCCGAGTGCATATCCGGCGTGCCCATGATAACCTGGACATGTTCCGGCAGCCCTAATTCGGCTGCAACCTCGGCTTTAATTGGCCCTAGTATATCCACCGCCCGCTTAAGATCGGGAAATTTCTCGCGCTCTACACCTGAGAGCTGTAACAGCTTGTCGCTGTATTGGATGTCATTGATATCGCGATTGTCTGTAATCCAATGCAGGGTAATGGAGTCATAGGAAGCGGCGAAACGGCCGGTTAAACGCAGGTTGAGGTAATCTTTAGGCTCCAGAAATTTATATGCAGCCTCGTAAATTTCTGGATGTTCCTGTTTTATATATAAGATGTGGGCAATGGAATCTTTTCCTGAATGACCGGCGATTCCGCCGGTCAGCTTGATCCAGGTTAACAAACGGCCGATATTATAGCCGGAGACTTTGATCGGTCCGCCGCTGATTTGGGGAATTTGAGCAGCGCCACGTGAATCAAGCCAGATGATGGCATTCATTAAATGGTTGCCATCTTTATCTACCGGCACTGTGCCGGACCATTGGGTCGTGCAGCAAATGGCGACGATGGCCTCGCGAGGCACGGCCGTTTTAGCCAGCAGATCGTGTGTCACGCTCTTTAATTGCCTGCCACCAGGCCTCCGGATCTTGTTCCGCTCCTCCATGAGGCAGCAAAATGGTATCCATACTGCCGGCTCCGGCATCAATGATTTTGCCCTTTAAAGTAGCTATTGCCACTTTAGGCCCGGAGGTCCCTAAATCAATGGCGAGTACATACTGTTCATTGTTTTCCAACACCATCAAACCCCTTTACGAAGCAATCTATCTTACCGGCAATTTATGCGGTTAATCTTAGGCGTTTGACGCTTATCTGCAAAAAGTGAGCGCAGCTTTGGCATCTACAGTCGATCTCAGATCCGGGAGATGCGCATGAATTATCCGAAGCCCCCGATAACAAACGCCACACCTGAGCCACGACGAAGGTGACCACAAAACCAAGGGCCAGGGGCAGCAGCGCCGAAATGGTCGTCCAACGTTTGCTGCCAGTTTCCTTATAAATAGTATAGATGGTTGTTGAGCAAGGGTTGTGGATAAGCGAGAAGAGCATCAGGTTGATGGCTGTTAGCAAGGTCCACCCGCCGGCAACCAATAAAGCTTTTGTGGCCAGAGCTGAATTCAGTTCAAACATCACACCGGCCCCTTCACCGGCATCAACTCCCTAAGACCAGGACGGTTAACATAAGGATGGTGGGGATGACGATTTCATTGGCTGGAATAGCCACGATATAAGCCAGAATGATGATGCCATTTAAGCCGATGAGGATGCCCAGTGGATTCAGGAAATCGATCAGATACTGGGCGATGCTTGTCCCGCCAATGGTGATATTGGCAACGAGCCAGATGGCTGCTCCGGCCGGGATAGCAAAGAGAATCGCTCGCCACAGTACGGGGAATGTGCGATCGATGAGTGATGTATAGATTGTCTGCCAGAAACGTGGTGGCCGGTAGGGGGGCAGTTCCAAACTAAAGGTTGAAACTTCTCCTTGTAACACAGAGCGTGAGAGGCCGAAGGAGATGACGAATGTCAGCAGTATGCCCAACATGGCGATTCCAACGACAGCCAGGGCGGATACGAACCCGGCCAAATAAGATGGGACCAAGGGCGCCAATAAATAATAGTAGCGACGAGAATTTGGGTGGGCCAACGGCCGTTGCACAAGGCGAAATTGTTGGTAATGATAGCAATAAGACGTTCTCGAGGGCTGTCGATAATGCGTGTGGAGATCACCCCGGCTGCATTACAGCCAAAGCCCATCATCATGCTCAAGGACTGCTTGCCATGGGTTCCCGCTTTATGAAAAATATTATCCAGGTTAAAGGCCATACGCGGCAGATAGCCAAAATCTTCCAGCAGAGTGAACAAGGGAAAGAAAATGGCCATTGGCGGCAGCATGACACTGACTACCCAGGCTGTGGTTAGATACATGCCATTGATAAGAACCCGCTCAACCACCAGGGCATGCCAATCGCCGCCGCTCCCTGAAGCAGAAGCGGGTAAATCGTGTCTATTAAAATCGTGGCCAGAAATTGGGAGGGGTAATTGGCACCGGTGATCGTCAGCCAGAAAATTAAGGTAAAGAGCAGGATCATCAAGGGAAAACCCCACAGACGGCTGGTTACGATGTGGTCAATTGTGCGATCTAGGTCAAAACGTGGTTTTTCATCCGGCCAGGTGACGGCACGATCAGCCAGTTGGGCGGCCTCCTGATATATATTTTCCATCAACTGCTCATGAAAATCATGGCCGACCTCCCAGCGTAAATCTTGAGCGGTTTGTAAAATATCCCTCTCTTTAAAAGACAGTGTAGTCATCAGGCAACCTCCAATGGAATTTGGTGTACCGGCTCCGCCTGCAAGGCGGATTGCCTGCTTAGATCCCCTAATTCACCCATGCGAACAGCTTCGGCTATACGCTGATCACCATTCGAACT
>CAVQRK010000006.1:0-64415 GCA_963715225.1 uncultured Actinomycetota bacterium | reverse complement strand
CCATACGGTCGCTGTCGCCGACCCGGGCGTAGATGCCCTGGGCGCCTCCGGTCAGGAAGCTCCGGTCGAGGTCCCAGATGGTCAACCCGTAGGTCGCAGGGTCGAGTTCGGAGTGCATCTCCGGCGGCTTGGCCGCGAGGGGGTCGAGGTCCGCGATCAGGTGTCCACGAACGCGGTACATGTTGATGAGCGTCGACACCTGCATCTGCTTGGCGACGCGGGTGTCCTCGCGGTCTGCGTGGTTGATGTCCTGACGCCACTGCACCGCCTCGTAGGGCACCCCGAGGTCGCGGAACATGTCGTCGTAGAAGCGATCGGCGCCGAGCAGGAGCTCGTCGACCTTCTTCAGTAGCATTCCGGATTCAGCGCCCTGGATGATCCGGTGGTCATACGTGGACGAGATGGTGATGACCTTCGAGATGCCGAGGTCGGCCAGCGTCTCGGGGTCCGATCCCGCGAACCCGGTCGGGTAGGTCAGGCTGCCTGCCCCGATGATGGCTCCCTGGCCGGGCATCAGGCGGGGTACCGACCTCTCGGTGCCTATGGTGCCGGGGTTCGTGAGCGTGACAGTCACGCCCGCGAAGTCGTCGACGGTGAGCTTGTTGGTCTTCGCCTTGCGGATCATCTCGTCGTAGCGCGCGGCGAACTCGGCGAAGTCCATGGTGTCTGCATCCCGGATGCAGGGCACGATCAGTGTCCGTGATCCATCGCGCTTCTCCATGTCGACGGCGAGGCCCAGGCCGACGTGCTCATTGCGCACGATGCGTGGCTCCCCGTCGGGGCCCTCGAGGTATGAGCAATTGAGCGAGGGGACGTGCTCCGCCAGGGCCTTGACCAACGCGTATCCGATCAGGTGGGTGAAGCTGACCTTTCCGCCGCGGGTCCGACCCAGGTAGCCGTTGATCACTCGGCGGTTGATCTCCAGGAGCTTGGCCGGAACCTCCCGGTAGGACGTAGCGGTGGGGACCTGGAGGCTGGCCTCCATGTTGGCGACGATCCGGGCTCCTACACCGCGGATCGGATCGCCCGGCGGAGTCGGTGGCTCGGCCGCCACCGTGGGGGAGTCGGCGGATTCAGCAGGCGTGGCGGGCGACGCGGGCGGGCGGGCGGCCGCTGTCGCGGGTTGCTCGGGAGCGGACTCCTGCCGCGGGCGCCCCGGCGGGACGTACCCGGCGAAGAACTCCTGCCAGCTGGAACTCACCGAGGCGGGGTTGTCGACGTACTGCTCGTACATCTCCTCCACCAGCCAGGCGTTGGGGCCCAGGGGCTCGGGGGCCAGGCCGGCCCCACCGTTGTCAGCAGCGTCGGACGTGTCGGTCACGCAGTGATCCTACAGGGGTGGATCTGCGTCGATGCCGGGCCGCGAATGGCGCAGAACAGGGGTCGTCCCGTGCGGGCTATTGTCCGCGCCGTGCTGATGGTCACCTGGAACGTGAACTCCCTCAAGGCCCGTATGCCGCGGGTGACCGAGTGGATAGAGCTGGTACGACCGGATGTGCTCTGCCTCCAGGAGACGAAGCTGGCCGACGACAAGTTCCCGGCGTTGGAGTTCCAAGCGCTGGGATACGAGGCGGTGCACCACGGCGAAGGACGCTGGAACGGTGTAGCGATCCTCTCTCGTGTGGGCATCGATGATGTGGTCCGCGGCTTCGACGACGGGCGAGAGCCGGACCCCGACGCCAGGGCGCTGTGGGCGACATGTGGGGGCGTACGGGTCTGCTCGGTATACGTCCCCAATGGCAGGGAACTCGACGCCGATCACTACCGGTACAAGCTGGATTGGCTGGAACGGCTCCGCAATCACCTGGACCGACATCATTCTCCCGACGAGCCGCTGGTGGTGCTCGGGGACTGGAACATCGCTCCTGCCGACGCCGATGTGTGGAGTCCCGCGGCTTTCGCGGGACACACCCATGTGAGCCCGGCCGAACGGGCGGCTCTGGAACACGTCAAGCAATGGGGCCTGCAAGACACTCTGCGGGACCGCTACCCGCAGCGCGGGGTCTACAGCTACTGGGACTACCGAAACGGTGACTTCCACAAGAAGCGAGGAATGCGGATCGACTACCTGTTGTGCTCCCCGGCGCTGGCCGCCATCAGCAGGGCGGACCTGATCGACCGCAACGCCCGCAAGGGCAACAAGCCATCGGACCATGCGCCGGTGATGGGCCTGTTCGAACGATGAGGTGACAGACATGCCCGACGACCACTCCACAAATGGTGACGGCGATGCCACCGCCCCCGACGGGACGGGACCGCCCCGAAGTGTTCGGGTCGATGGCATGGCCGGTCTGGAGGCGACACCGGAGCGGCGCGAACTCCGCCGCCTGGCGGCTGCGGTCCGGGCCATCAACACCCGGTTGGTCTCGACCACCGCCCAACCCGACGAGCTGTCTGCCGCTGCGGACCAGCTGGAGGACATCGCATCGTCGTTGTCTGCTCTCCCGGTGGGGCAGACCTATGAGGGCTTCAGCGAAGCGGCCAACGCCGGAGCAGCGCTACGGGCCATGGCAGAACTGCGCGACGATGACGACCCGGAACGATTCGCGTTCTTCGACCACAGCCCTCTGATCGGGCTGTCCAACCCGCTTTCGCCGCCGATGAAGATGGACTACGACCCCGCAGACCCCTCGCGGCTGCGGGCCCGGGTCACGTTCGGACCCGCCTATGAGGGGCCGCCCGGTTGTGTTCACGGTGGATATGTGGCGGCCATCTTCGACGAGCTTCTCGGGGCCACCCAGTCACTCTCGGGCACCCAGGGGATGACCGCTCACCTCGAGGTCGACTACCGGAGTCCGACGCCGTTGGGTGAGGAACTGGTGCTGGTCGGTTGGTTGGAGGAAACCGAGGGCCGCAAGATCTGGGCCCGGGCGACGCTTCACACCGGCTCGAGATTGTGTGCCGAAGCCGAGGCGTTGTTCCTGGCCTTCCGCCCCGGGACGTTCCAGGAGCTGCTCGAAGCCCGCGACGGTTGAGCGGCGCCGGGTTGTGTCGTGCCGTAGGTGTGGTCGGCCGACCGGTGTCAGTGGGGCGCTTTGTCCGGTGCCTCGGAGACGATACGCAGCAGGTCCGGGCCGAATCTCTCCACCTTGACCGCTCCAATTCCCGGTAGCTCGAGGAGTTCGGCCTGATTCGCCGGGCGGGACTCGGCTATCGCTCGCAGGGTGGCGTCATTGAACACCACGAAGGCGGGCACATCGGCGGCAGCCGCCTGTTTTCGTCGCCAAGCCCTGAGCTCCTCGAACAGCGGTTGGTCGGCATCGGCAGTGACGGTTTTCTCGCGCAGCGAGGCGCGGGCCTTCGTAGTGCGCCGGGAAACTGATTCCCCGGAGGCCGGCCGGGGTGGCTCCCCGAGCCCGACGCGCAGATCGTTGAGCCACGGCGAGGGAGAACGACGCAGCGAGCGGCTGCCGAACGCCCGACGAGCAGCGTGTGTGCAATGCAGCTCGTCGCGAGCACGTGTGAGCGCCACGTACAGCAGGCGTCGCTCCTCCTCGATATTCTCGGGGTCGTCCTCGGCATGGTGGATGGGTACGTAGCCCTTCTCCAGCCCTGCGATGTGCACGATGGGCCATTCGAGGCCCTTCGCAGCGTGGAACGTCACGATTTCGACCGCGTCGCCGGCGCCGTCGGTGTCCCGAAGGGTCGCCCGTAGCCAGGCGCCGAACTCCGCCGGACCCCCGCTGGGGTCGAGCGCGGAGTACTCCCGCCCGAGTCTCACCAGTTCGGCGATGTTGGCCTGGCGTTCATCGGTGAGTCCTGGGACGGCTGACGCCTCTGATTCACCAACGAGTGCCCTTCCCGAGCTTCCTGGCACTCCGGAGTCCGGGCTCTCGTCATCGTCTGTAGCGGTGTCGTCCTGCTGTTGGATCCCGTCCTCGGTGCCCAATCGGGCCGTTCGCTCGCAATCAGCCAGGAAGTCCCTCACCGAGGTTGCCCGGCGCAACTCGGACAGCGCTTCCTTGACCTCCGGCTGCTGGAGAAGCGAGCCGGCACCGCGCACCTTGTGAGGGATGCCGGCGGCCCCGAAGGCCTCCGCCAGCACTGCGACCTGGGCGTTGGTGCGAACCAGGACCGCCTGGGCGCGCCAAGGATCTCCGGGACGGTGGTGGTCGCGGCACGAACGGACGACACCGCGGGCCTCGGCGGTCTCGTCGTCGAACATCACCACCGTCGGGCGCGGCCCCGGTGACCGGTTGGGGCGGAGCGCCATGAGGCGCGACTGGCCTGCTGCCAGTACCGCATTTGCTGCGGTCAGGATCTCCGGAGTGGAGCGATAGTTGTCGGTCAGGGTGACGGTCTGCGAGCCGGGGTGGAATCGTTCGAAGTCGACGAGGTAGGAGGCATCGGCCCCGTTCCATGCATAGATGGCCTGGTTCGGGTCTCCGACGATGCACAGCGAGGAATCCGGTCCCATCCATGCCGACAGGAGCCGATGTTGCAGCGGGTTGACGTCCTGGAACTCGTCGACGTAGAGGTTACGGAATCGCCAGCGGCGGGCGGTGGCGTACACCGGGTCGACCTCGAGGTCTCGGGCGGCGAGGCGCAGGAGGTCGTCGAAGTCGACCATTCGCCGGTTCTTCTTCGCCTCCAGGTAGCGGGCGTACACGTCCGCCACCACGGAGAGGTCCACCGGCGGTCGGCGGTGGACCCGTGACGCTTCCTGTTCGTAGTGCTCCGGGTCGACCAGCCGGGCAGACGCCCACTCGATCTCGGCCACCATGTCGAGAGGCAGAGTGCGGTCGCGTCCGGGACACAGCCTGGCCACGAACCCGACCTTGCGGTCGAGTAGTTCGGGCGGGCGGATTCCTCGCTCCTCCCATCGTTGGCGCAGCTGCGCCCACGCGATGGCGTGGAACGTGCCCGCTTGTACTCCGTCACGAAGCCCGAGCCTGTTCAGCCGATGGCGCAGTTCTGCGGCGGCCTTGCGCGTGAACGTGACCGCAAGCACTCTCGCAGGGTCGGCAGCTCCAGTGGCGGCCCGATACGCGATGCGGTGCGTGAGCACCCTGGTCTTGCCGGATCCCGCGCCTGCGAGGATCCGCAGAGGTGAGGCATCGGAGGTGACAGCGGAACGTTGCGCCTCGTTCAGCCCCCGCAGCAGCGCATTGGTCTCGCGTCGGACGCGGTCGTCAGCAACAACGGAAGCGGGCACCGCTGGCGAGGGACCCGAGGAACCCGCAAGGTCGAAGGACTGCGCATCGCTCACCGGTGCGAAGCTACCAGTGGCCTCCGACATCGCCCGTCCGGTGTCGGCCTAGGCTGAGATGGTGGACCCGTTGCCGATGGATCGCTTCGAGCAACTGGTTGCGGCTGCTCTCGACGAGCTACCGGACTCTCTCGCCCTGCGCATCGACAACGTTGCGGTGTGTATCGATACGTGCCATGCCACAGAGGACCTGCTCGGCCTCTACGAGGGCGTACCGCTGACCGAACGCGACGACTACGGGATGATGGAACTCCCGGACACCATCACGTTGTACCGCGATCCGATCTCCCATATCTCAGCCAACGAGGCCGAGGTGGTCGAACAGGTCCGGGTCACGGTGGTACACGAAGTGGCCCACCACTTCGGTATCGACGACGACCTCCTGGATCAGCTGGGCTGGGCCTGACTCCAAGGGGCGCCGCCCCAGGCACCTGAGTCGCGTGGCATCGCCGCAGCACCTTGGTCAGTCCCGATACGCTGACTCCGTGGGAATCAGCGAGAGTCACCTCCACCGCAACGAGAAGATCGTCCTGGATCTGCATCCGCACTGGATCATGCTCGTGAAGGGCGTGGTTGCAGTGCTCCTCTCGACCGTGATCGGTATCTTCCTGCTTCGGCTACGGGGTGATTCGAGCGAGTGGTACGACGACATCCTCTTCTGGGTGGGGGTACTGCTGATCCTCGGGTCCCTCGGGTACTTCGCCCAGCGCTGGATCACCTGGTACTCCACGAACTTCGTGGTCACCACCGATCGATGCATCTACCGATCCGGAGTGGTGTCCAAGAGCGGGATCGAGATCCCCCTCGAGCGGATCAACACCATCTTCTTCGAGCAGGGCTTCATCGACCGGATCGTGGGTGCCGGCACCCTGATGGTCGAGTCGGCGGGGGAGATGGGCCGACAGACGTTCGAGGACGTGCGCGATCCCGTAAACGTCCAGAACGTCCTCTATCAGGAGATGGAGGACAACGAGAACCGGAAGTTCGACCGAGTCGGCGGTGCCCGCTCACCGCTGTCCACCGCCGACGAACTGGCGAAGCTGGTGGATCTCCACCACCAGGGCCATCTCTCGGACGCCGAGTTCGAGGCCCAGCGGGCCCGCCTGCTCGACCATCCCCAGACCTGAGCGCCCAGTCTCTTGGATCCAGTGAGTTCAGTCACTTGGGTCCAGCGGTTTCACAGATACTCCACGCTGGTCCCGGCGACGGGACGGACATCCCACCCGTCGAGGACGACCTCGGGGTCACACAGGGCAACTGCGCATCCACCGAAACCTGCCCCGGTGAGCCGTGCGCCGAAGACGCCGCGGAGTCCGCACAGGTGTTCGACGAGCTGGTCGAGAACCGGCGTTGAGACCTCGTAGTCGAGCTGCAGCGAGCGATGGCTCTCCACCATCGATTCCCCGGCGGCACGCAGGTCGCCATCAACGAGGGCTGATGCGAAGTCCCGGACCCGCTCGCACTCGGATCGCACGTGACGAGCCCTGCGGCGCAGTGTCGGGTCCTCGATCCCCTCGATGTCGGAGGATCCGGCGCGGGGGAGCGGCCCCACCAGTTCCGCGGCGGCCTCGGCCTCGGCTCGGCGCTCGGCATAGGCCGACGACTCCAGCGAACGTGATTGGCCCGAATGCACCACCCAGATCCTGGCATCAGGGGGAATGGGGACCTCCTCGATCGCCAGCGATTCGCAGTCGATGAGCGTCGCCATGCCCTCCTTGGCGGCGCAGATCGAGAGCTGGTCCATGATGCCGCTCGGTACACCTACTGCCAGGTGCTCGGATCGTTGGCAGAGCAGAGCCATCTCGCGGGCGCTTCCCGTGGCTCCCAGGGCCATGGCCACCGCGATCTCGAGTGCCGCGCTGGAGGACAGGCCGGCTCCGGCCGGGATGTCGGAGGTCACTTGCCCGGTCAGACCGCTGGTGGCGCCGAGCTCCGCCGCCACCGCCGCGGGGTACCTGGCCCACCGTGGCTGGATCGCGGTGCTTCGCAGCACCGGGAGCGAGAACACCGCAGGCTCGGGTTCGGCATCGGAGTGCAGGTCGACCAGATCGCCCCCGATGGCGGCCTCGACGGTCGTCGACAGGTCGATTGCCATGGGCAGTACGAGGCCACCCATGTAGTCGGTGTGGTCGCCGATCAGGTTCACCCGGCCCGAGGCCGTGGCCCGCACCTGTTCCCCGCTGTGGTCGGTGACGATCACGAGAGGCCGGGGAGCGATCGGAGTTCGGCTGCGGCGTCTGCGGGGTTCACCGGATTGAAGTACAGGCGGCCGCCGAGTTCTGCCGCGGCCATGAACCGCGGCGTGCCGGGTCCCCGCAGCAGCGGGGCAATGTGCATGTGCACCGGCTGGGGTGCGAAGCGTTCGTCACTCGGTGGACGCTGGTGGATCCACAGCATGTAGGGCATGGGACCCTTCACGAGCTGGTCCAGTCGTGCCAGCATGTCGATCAGCAGCAGAGCGAGCCCGTCGGTGTCCAGTCCTTCGTCGGTGAGCGCCCCCTGGGTCCGGTCGTGGCCAGTAGCAGTTCGTAGGGCCAGATGGCTGCCTCGGGAACCCAGCACAGCCAGTCCCCGAAAGCCGCGACCGTTCGCTCATGGTCGCCCTCGGGAACCACGAGCATGCCATCGACGAGCTCCCGAAGAGGTTGGGGTGGTACCTCGTCGTAGGCATAGATCTGTCCGTGTGGGTGGGCGATGGTGGCGCCGACCTCCGGCCCTCGGTTCTCGAACACGAGTACGTAGTCGACGTCGTCGCGCTCTCCCAGTGCCGCGGTGCGGCGCGTCCAGAGGTCGATCACCTTGCCCACGCCCTCCGGGCCGAGTTCCCAGAACGCCAGGTCGTGTTCAGGTGTGTACAACACCATCTCGCACCGCTGGTCCGGCATGGCCGGCCATCGATTCGGGAACCACTTGACGTCGTAGTGGCCCTCCGGGGCTTCGAGCCCGCCCGGGCAGAACGGACAGCCCTCGGCCGGCAGGTTGGGTCGTCCCTGGCGGGACGGCACGATCACGGCCTCGGTTCGCGTGAGGGGATCGGTGCGCTTGTCCATCTCGGGCATGGATTCAGTCTTGCCGCGCCCGTGCGTCCCGTCGGGCCCAGCGCAACAGAATCATCGGGTGTGTGATTCTCGCAGGACGCAGCGATGTTGTTTGTAGGTTGGAGGGAGTGAGCCACTCGAACCGCCTCGGCGTTGCAGCCGCCCTGGTGGACGGTGTGGTGGTGAGCGGTGACGTCTCGGTGTCCAACGGATCGATCCAGGCTGTGGGACTACCGCCGGCCGCCGGCTCCGCGATAGCGGTTCCGGGATTTGTCGATTGGCAGGTCAACGGGTTCGGAGGGGTGCATCTCGGCGTCGCGGACGCCGCGGGGTACAGCGCAGCGGGAGAGGCTCTCGCACGAGCGGGCATCGTGTGGACGACGCCGACCCTGTGTTCGATGGAGCCGGCGGACTACGCCGCGGCGCTCGCAGAGCTGTCGGGAGTCCGCGCCTCGGACCCGGACTGCGGGTTCACCGGCGCTCACCTGGAGGGTCCGTTCCTGTCGAGTAGTTGGAAGGGCGCCCACTCCGAACGGACCTTGATCGCGGGGTCGGCCGGCACCCGGCGAGATGTCGTGGATCGACTGTTGACAGCCGGCCCGGTGGCCATGATGACCCTTGCTCCCGAGCAACCGGGATCGATGGCGCTGGTGTCCCATCTGCAGATGGCAGGGGTGGTAGTGAGCATCGGCCACAGCGATGCAACAGCGGAGGTCTGCCGGGATGCCGGAGCATTGGGCGCCGCTGCCGTGACCCATTGCTGGAACGCCCACCGACGCCTTGGGTCCCGCGACCCCGGGCCTGCCGGATGGGCCTTGAGCACACCCGGTGTGACTGTCGGGCTTATCGCCGACGGGATCCACGTGTCGCCCGAGGTGCTCGCCCTCACCTTCTCCGCGGCCATCGGTCGGATCGCACTCACCACTGACGCCATCGCCCCGGCTGGCACCGATGCCACCGATTGGAGTTTCGGGCCCGAGGGAAGATCGGTGAGCGTCGCCGGGGGAGCGGCACGGCTCGGGGACGGGACGCTGGCCGGATCCGTGGCCACGCCGACCATGATGATCCGGGTGTTGGAGGCGGCAGGAGTCGGTTTCGAGGAGACGATGTGGGCGCTCTCTGCTCCCCAGGCCAAGGTGCTCGGTCTGGGGGAGTGGCGCATGCGGCCAGGCGATCCGGCGCACATCACCGTCCTCGCCGCGGATCACTCGGTGAGCCAGGCCTGGCGTTCGGGCAGTCGGATCCAGTGAACCGGTCGAACCGCCGCTAGCACTTGACCGATCGGTCAAGGCCGGGAACACTGCCCGGATGCCGACGATGATGGCCAACGACGTGGAGATCTGGTTCGAGCAGTTCGGTGATCCGCAGGATCCAACGCTCCTGCTGGTGAACGGGCTCGGTGCACAGGCGATCGGGTACGAGGCGGAGTATTGCGCCGCCGTCGCCGAGATCGGTCTCCATGTGATCCGATACGACAACCGGGATGTTGGGCTGTCCACCCATATCGACGTCGAGGTCGGCGACGTGATGGAGGCGTTTGCCACCGCGGTCGCCGGTGGTGAGGTCGACTCGCCGTACACACTGAGTGACATGGCCGCGGACGGCATGGCCCTCCTCGCCGGGCTGGGCATCGAGAGGGCGCACGTCGCCGGATCATCGATGGGTGGGATGATCGTGCAGACGATGGCCATCGACCACCCGGAGAGGGTGCTCTCGCTCACCTCGGTGATGTCGACCACGGGCGAGCCGGAGTATGGGGTGCCCGATCCAGACTGCATAGCGGGACTGGCCGGCATCATGGTGGCGGCCGAGACACGCGACGAGCGGATCAGTTCCGGGGTGGAACTCCAACGGCTGATAGGCACTACGACGGAATTCGAGTATGCCCGCGTCGAGGCCAAGGTCGCGGACCAGGTCGACCGGAGCTACGACCCCGAAGGCACGACGCGCCAGATGATGGCTGTGCTTGCTTCGGGATCGAGGGCCGAGTCGTTGCGCAAGGTGCAGGTCCCCACGATGGTCCTCCATGGCGATGCCGACCGATTGGTCACCATCAGCGGTGGCCACCGGACGGCTGAGTTGGTCGAGGGTGCGGAGTTCCGCCAGATGGACGGAATGGGCCATGACCTGCCGCCCACGTACTGGGGTCGGGCCATCGACGCCCTGCGTTCTGTCACCGGCGTCGGGTCCTGAGTCGTCCCCGTAGCGAGTGTCCCGGACCGTCACGGAGCGGCACGGGGATCCAACACGAAGAACCGAACACCCAGCAGGAAGAACTGAAGAGGGAGTCGCATGGGCGCGCTGAGCGGAGTCAGGATCATCGAGGTTGCCGGCATCGGACCAGGGCCGTTCACGGCCATGCTTCTGGCCGACATGGGCGCGGACATCATCAGGGTCGACCGAGCCAGTCAGGCGACCGGTGCCGATCCTTCCTCTCCGCCGGCAGATGTGCTGAACCGGGGTAGGCGCTCCGTAGCCCTCGACCTCAAGTCACCCGAAGGTCTGGGCGTACTGCTCGACCTGGTGGACGAGGCCGACGCTCTCATCGAGGGGTTCCGTCCGGGTGTCACCGAGCGTCTTGGTTTCGGACCCGACGTGTGCCTGCAGCGCAACCCCAAACTGGTCTACAGCCGCATGACCGGGTGGGGCCAGGATGGGCCTTACGCTCCCACAGCAGGTCACGACATCAACTACATCGCTCTGGCAGGTGCGCTTGCCCACCTGGGTCGGGCGGGCGAGAAGCCGACCCCGCCGATAAACCTCGTCGGCGACTTCGGTGGTGGCGGAATGCTGCAGGCCTTCGGTGTGGTTTGTGCACTGTTCGAGGCGCAGCGGTCGGGCGAGGGTCAGGTGGTCGACGCCGCCATGGTCGATGGATCCGCCACCCTGATGACCATGATCTGGGCCTTCACGGCCATGGGGATATGGGAGGAGGAGCGCGGGACCAACATGTTGGACACCGGCACCCACTTCTACGACACCTACGAGACCTCCGACGCCAAGTACGTGTCCATCGGATCGATCGAGCCCCAGTTCTATTCCGAGCTACTGCGACTGACCGGTCTCGAGGAGCACCTCGCGGCCAAGGGCAAGGAGCTTCCCCATCAGATGGACAAGGGTCAGTGGGGCGTCCTCAAGGACGAGCTGGCAGAGATCTTCGCGGCCAAGAGCCGTGATGAGTGGTGCGAGATCATGGAGGGGACCGATGTCTGTTTCGCTCCCGTGCTGACCATGGCCGAGGCCGCGCAGCACCCTCACAACGTCGAGCGCGGGACTTTCGTGGACGTTGCGGGCGTCACGCAACCAGCGCCTGCTCCACGGTTCAGTCGTACTCCCGGTGAGATCCAGCGGCCGCCGGCGCACGCAGGCCAGCACACCGACGAGGTTCTCGGCGACTGGCTGGATCTCGGTCCCGACGACCTCGCCACGTTGCGTGCCTGCGGGGCCATCGCCTGATCGGACCGACTCCGAAGTGGCGGCGGTCGGGTCGGGGCGCCGGCCGAAGCCAACTCCCCGACCCGATACCGCCCTCCACCCACGTTCGAGGTTGTCAGAGCACCGCAGTGGTGGGAATGGGTCTCATTACCCAGGAGTCGGCCTCCCTGACAGCGCACACAGCCCGGTGGCCGGAGGATTGAGGTTGTTGGACAGGGGTCTCAGGCCGCGGCCGAGCCCTTCAGCTTGTGGTTGAGTTCACCCTCGGCACCGAAGAGCCTCTCGCGCCATTCCTCGAGCAGTGCAGTGGTGTCGCGGTCCTCGGGGTGGAACCCGGGCTGGTTGTACTCGCGGATCTGGCGCCACATCCGCTTGCCGAACATCGGGTTCGAGCGAGCCTTGCGCAGGCTGACCCGCAGGCGACGTAGGTCTCGGGCCGCCGGGTCCATCGACAGGGAGATCGCGGTTCCGGAGATGACCGAGGCCAAGAACCCGACGGTGGCCATCCGCATGATGTTTACCCGCACCCGCTCCCTCCCGCAGACCTTCATGAACACGTCGAAGGCAACGGACTTGTGTTCGTTCTCCTCCACGGCATGCCACAGGAACAGGTCGCGGACCTCGTCGATGCTGGTGTCCTGCTGCATCGTCCCCGTGGTCAGCAGGATCTCGGCCAGCGTTGCGGTGTAGTGCTCCAGGGCGGCGGTGAGAGCCAATTGGTAGGACTTCGGCGCCACCCTGGCGAGGATGCCGAGACCGATGCGGACCCGTCCGTCGAGGAAGCGCACCGGGTAGCCGAGGTCGCCGAGGGCGCTGTTGAAGGAGCGGTGTTCGCGGCCGTGGATTGCCTCCTGGCCGATGAACCCGGCGACCTGCGCCTTGAGTTCGGGATCGGTGATCTGGTCGCGGTAGTTGCGAACGGAGCGCACGAAGAAGTCCTCCCCCTCCGGGAAGAGGCAGCTGAGCACGGCGACGATGTGGCTGCCGACGAGGTCGTCGTTCATGAAGTGCCTCGGCATGTCCACCGCACCGAATCCGAAGTCGATCCGGCGAGTCGGCACGCCGCGCTCACGAGACTTCGGTGCCTCGGTGGTGTGGCTCTCTGCTTCGCCGACGGCTGTGGGCGCTGATGGGGTCATGGGACCCATTCTTCTACGCGTCGTAGAGAAACGCCAATATGATCTATGTCACATGGGACCCGCCCAGGCGCAACGTGCCGAGAAGCCGGGCGCCATCGACAGGATGGCTCCACAGCGCCGCCTCCACACGGCTTTCTCCGATCGGCACGACTACCGTCGTCGCCATGGCCGATGGCGCCAGGCGGGGGCGACCCCGTCTGACCGACGAGCAGAGGGCGGAACAGCGATCCCGCCTTCTTGCCGCATCGATGGATGCGATCCGCAAACACGGCTCGGATGTATCGATCGATGACATCGCTTCCGAGGCCGGTGTATCCAAGCCTGTGATCTACGGCCACTTCGGGGATCGGCTCGGGTTGGCTGACGCCATCGCAGTTGTCACGGCGGAAGGAATCACCGAGGCGACGGTGGCGGAGGTTGCCGAGCGGTCCGAGGGCAACCCCGGCGACGATTTCGAGTCTGCCGTCGGTGTGATCGTGTCATCGCTGGTGGACCTGGTCGAGAACGAATCCGAGATATACGGATTCCTCGTGCGGACCATCCGAAGCGGGGATCGCGGGTTCTTCGACAACGCGCTCGTCGATGTGATCCGAGAGCGGGGCGGGCAGCTGGCGGAGATAGCCAATCCGGATGTCAGCGAGGAGGCCCGCAAGGTCCTTGTGGATGGGGCCTTTGGGTTCCTTCTGTTCGCTATCGAGTCCTGGCACCAGGCCGGAAGTCCACCCCGGGCGGAACTCACGGCGACACTGACCGAGGCAGTGGTGGCCGGGTTCGGTGTGGCCGCCGGACGAGGAGCGCTCACCGTCGACTGACGCACCGCGGCGGAGCACGGCCCGCGTTTGTGCGCCGCAGCAGGACTGATCGCCGGACGTGCCGTCGTCGGGTTCTCAGGTTGTTCGTCTGACGACTCGTTCGACACGACCACCACGACCGAGAAGGCTTCGGACTCCAGCTCCACCGACACCCTCGAGATCTCGACCCCCGAGGGGCAGGTGTCGCTCTCGCTCCACGGCGAACTGCCACCAGGATGGCCCGAGGACCTCCTGCTCCCCAAGGGCGCCGATGCAGCCGGTTCGGGTTCCCTCGGCGACACCGACTCGACTGTGATGGTGGGCGTCTTCACCCGGCCCGGGTGAATCGACTTCGCCAACGGGTTCAACTCCGACACGCAGGTCCCCTGGTCTTGCGGCGGCGATGTTGACCGCAGGGCCGGGCATTCCGGCGAACCGAGATGCCCGACCCGCGGTCGCTCCCGCCGCCGCTGCACCGATTGTGGGGTCCACGGGGGCCGTTGGCGATGGGCGGAACTTCCCGGTTGGGGTGGTGGAGCCGCCAGGATCTGGCTCCGGTAGGGTGATCGACCCATGGAGCCTCTGGCCGGTCGACCCACCTCGGCGCTGGCCGTAGTCGACTTCCGCCGCTTCTGGATCGCTGCTCTGGTCTCGAGCACCGGAACGTGGATGCAGGGCGCAGCCATCCCGTACGCGGTCTTCGAGATATCCGGCTCGGCGGGAGCCATCGGCGTGACCGGCCTGTTCCAGTACCTCCCCTTCATGATCATGGGTGCCGTCGGCGGGACGCTCGCGGATCGCTTTCCCCGCCGGCGCCTGTTGCTGGTCACCCAGGTCGCCATGATGGTGGCCGCCGCTGCGCTGTGGGGTCTCGTGGCGTCGGGCGCGGCGACAGTTGCTTCGATCACGGCCCTGGCCTTCGTGTTCGGTCTTCTCGGTGGGCTGGCGACACCGGTGTGGCAGTCGTTCGTTGTCGAGCTCGTGCCTCGCAACCTTCTGCTGGGCGCGGTGACTCTGAACAGCACCCAGTTCAACGCCGCCCGTGCCATCGGACCCTTCCTCACCGGGATCGTGGTCGCTGCCAGCGGGGTGGAGGCCGCCTTCCTGATCAACGCACTGTCGTTCCTGGCCGTGATCGCAGTCCTGTTGGTGATCCGTTCCGCAGGAGGATCCCCTCCCGGCGGATCGTCTACGCGGGATTCAGGTGCGTTCAGGGGGCTCGCCGAGGCCGCACGCCACATCCTGCACACGCCAGCGATCCTGGCCTGCTGCATCTCGATCATGGTGGTGGCGGGGCTGGGTTCGCCCCTGTTCAACTTCCTCCCCGTCTACGGCGCCGACGAGTTCGGGGTCACAGGGTGGAAGCTCGGACTGCTGTTCGGAGCCAGCGGTTTCGGTGCGCTGCTCTTCGCGCCTGCCGTGCTGAAAGTGGCGCCGCGTCTGCCGTGGGCCAGGTTGCTGGCCGGCTTCATGGGCCTGTACGGCATGTCGATCGTCGCGGTCGGATTCTCGTCGGGCTACGCGGCTGCCGTTGCTTCGTTGATGGTGTTCGGTGGCTGCTACCTGGGCATCGCCTCGACCATGAACACGACGATCCAGCTCGTGGTGCACGACCACCTCCGAGGCAAGGTGATCGCCCTCTACCTGATGTGCCTGACCGGCGCGCTGCCGCTCGGCCTGCTCGCGTGGGGCCTGACTGCAGACGCGATCGGTCTGCGTCAGACGACCGTGGTTGCGGGTCTTCTGCTGGCGCTGGCAGCCCTGGTTCTGTCCTGCACCGGTCGCTTCGAGGCCATGGCCGCCGCTGATGATGCACGTGATGCGGCCGCCACGACCGGCCCGGGGTGAACCGCGCAGCAGATCAGGGGCTCACCGCACCGGTTGGCACCAATCGGCTGTCGGCCAGCGCAGCGTTGCGGTGTCCCATGATCGCCTGATACTGGGGTGATGCCACCATCGCCGTGAAGGCGTCGAGGGTCGGATATCTGATCAACGCGATGTCGTCCCAGGACTCCTCGGGGGGTCCGATGAGGGTGGGCCGGCACGGTCCGAAGACAACGACCTCGCCCCCCAGATCAGCCAGGATCGGAAGCACACCCGCTGAATACAGGCCATAGGCGTCGCGTCCGCTAATGGCCGAAGCGGGTGCCATCTCGGGCGCGGACGAGTAGTCGGCGTTGTCGCGATAGGCGAGCAGGTTGAGCATGGTGACGGGACCCTGCGGAGCCGCTACCACGAGGCGCTCGAGCTGGGATGCTGTCGGTTCGATGTATCCGGTCATCGGGCGATCTTTCCAGAGTGGGTCGACCAGCGTGGTACGAGTGCTTGTGGGCATCTCACCGACCGGACCCGTGATCGGACCCGCGCGGCGGCCACTAGCGTGGCCGCCGTGTCCACCCTGGTCTGCTTCCACGCCCACCCCGACGACGAAGCCATCGCCACCGGCGGCCTCATGGCCCAGACCAAGGCGGCCGGGGGGCGGGTGGTGCTCGTCGTCGCCACCCGCGGGGAGCGAGGTGAGCCCCAGCCGGGCGTGCTCGCCGACGGCGAGGCGCTGTGGGAGCGGCGGATCCCGGAGACCTTCGCCGCCGCCGACGTGCTGGGCGTCGACCGGGTCGAGTTCCTGGGCTACGTCGACTCCGGGATGATGGGCGAGCCGTCGAACGGCTTCCCGTACAGCTTCTGGCAGGCCGATGTCGAGCAGGCCGCGGCCCGCCTCGCGGCCATCCTCGCGCGAGGAGCAACCCGACGTCCTCACCGTCTACGACGACAACGGCGGCTACGGCCACCCGGACCACATCCAGGTCCACCGCGTCGGGCAGCGCGCCGCCGAGCTGGCCGGGGTCCCACGGGTCCTGCAGGCCACGATGAACCGCGACCAGATCCGTCGGGCCATGGCCGAGCGGGCCATGGCCCTGGCCGAGGAGGCCGCCGACGGCATGGACGTGCCCGAGCCGGAGGATGAGTTCGGCAAGCCCGAGGCCGAGCTCACCCACGGCCTCGACGTCACCGGCGAGACCTCCCTGAAGCGCAAGGCCATGGCCGCACACGCCAGCCAGATCTCACCGGACTCGTGGTTCCTCAAGCTCGACGACGAGATGTTCGACATCGCCTTCGGCACGGAGTGGTTCATCGAGACCGGGGCCCCACGGGCCGCGGGCGAGGCGATGCGCACCCGGGTCTGGTAGCCGGCCAGCGGGCTCAGGCGAACCAGGCGTCCTCGAAGCCCATCAACGGGCCGTCGCCGCGCCACACCACGGAGCGCTCGACGAAGCGGACCACCTGGGCCTCGCCGCGCAGGTCCGCCAGCTCCACGGTGCCCCGGGCATCGGTGCCGGTCACCACCGTGAGGGTCAGCTCGTTGCGGCCCAGCCGGGGGGCGGTGTCGTCCACGGTCTCGGCCACCACCTCCCAGTCGAGCGCGTCCTGCCCCTCGCGCCGCACCACGACCAACGTGGCCAGCCGGACGCGGACCTCGACGTCGTCCACGAGGCAGCGGTGCACCAACAGGCGGGCATGCTCCATCCGCCCAGCATGGCACCGTGCCGTCGACCGGCGCGCGCCGGGCCGCCGGCTGGACGGCCCCTGCTGCCGGCCGGGGCCCGGGCGCGTGTGCGGCACGGTCGCGGGCCACCGGTAGGCTCGGCGGCCGTGCTCGCCAGCGTCCTCGATGTCCACTCGGCCTGGGCGTGGGTCGTGGTCATCTCCAACGGGATCGTGGGGCTGTGGGCGCTCGCAGCCCACTGGTCACCCCCGCTGCGGCTGACGGCCCTGTGGTGGTTCGTCGGCGCGGCAGAGGTGGCCATGGGGGTCCAGGTGGTCCTGGGGGTCGTGCTGGTGTCGGGCCAGGGGATGAGCGCCCCCGAGTTCCACCTCTTCTACGGGTTCGTGGCCCTCATCGCCATCGCCATCCTCTACGGCTACCACTTCCAGATCCGGGCGTGGCTCTACCTGCTCTACGGGTTCGGCAGCCTCTTCGTGATGGGCCTGGGCATCCGGGCCATGACCCTGGCCTGACCGGTGGCCTCACCGGGCCGTGCCGGAGCGGGCCCGCCCCGGGCCGCTCAGGGCAGGCCGAGCTCCCGGGTCACCGCGCCGGCCAGCACCTCGACGCCGATGCCGATCGCGGCCTCGTCGACGTCGAAGTCGCCGCGGTGGAGGTCCAGCCGCTCCGGGTTGCCCGGGGTGTGGGTGCCCAGCCGGGCGAACGTCCCCCCGGTCGCTTCCAGGTACCACGCGTAGCTGTCGGCACCGGTGCTCTGGGGGGTGACGGCCAGGCCGTCCTCGCCGAGCACGGCGCGCACGGCGCCCTCCAGCACCGTGGTCTCCCGGTCGTGGTTGATCACCGGAGGCACCCCCCGGTGGTGCTCCACCTCCCACTCCGCTCCGCTCTCGGCCAGCAGCGACTCCACGGCGTCCACGACCAGGGTGCGGGCGACCGCCCAGACGTCGCGGTCCGGCGTGCGCAAGGACCCGCCGAGGCGGGCCGAGGTGGGGATGACGTTGGGGGCGTCGCCGGCGCCGATGGCCCCGAAGACCACCAGCACCTCGCCGTCGGCCATCTTGGCCACCAGCGGCGGCAGGTCGAGGGCCAGCCGCGAGGCCACGGCCACCATGTCCACCGTCAGGTGGGGACGGGCCGTGTGGCCCCCGGGGCCGTGCAGGGTGATGAGGATCTGGTCCGCGGCCGAGGTGATGGGTCCGCGGCGGGTGCCGACGGTGCCCACGTCCAGCTTGGGGTCGCAGTGCAGCCCGTAGACGGCGCGGATGCCCTCCAGCCAGCCCTCGCCGATCACCTCGATCGCGCCGCCCGGAACCCGCTCCTCGGAGGGCTCGAACACCAGGCGGACGGCCTGCGCCGACTCCTGCAGCCCCGGGGCCAGGGCCAGACCGGCGCCCAACACGGTGGCGGTGTGCACGTCGTGGCCGCAGGCGTGGGCCACCCCGGCCCGGCGCGACCGGTAGGCGACCTCCTTCTCGTCGTTCATGGCCAGCCCGTCGATGTCGGCCCGCAGGGCCACCGCCGGCGCAGCCGTCGGGTCACCCACGTCACACACCAGCCCGGTCCCGCTGCCCAGCACCACCGGGGCGAACCCCGCGGCGGACAGACGCTCGACGATCATCGACGTCGTCTCCTCCTCCGCCCCGCTGACCTCGGGGTTGGCGTGCAGGTGTCGCCGGAAGGCCACCAGGTCGTCGGAGTGGGCCTCGACCCACGACCGCACCGCGCCGGAGGTGGACGCACCGCTCACCGGAAGCCCCCGGCACCGCGGAACTCCGACACCAGGTGCTGGACGACGTCCCGGGGCGTGCCTCCCTCGGCGATCACCTGCCGCTGCCGGTCATGGGAGCTGCCCGACTCGGCGATGTCGAGCACCGTGGCCAGCTCCTCGGCGCACCCCAGCTCGACGGCGACGCCCGAGAGCTCGTCCACCAGCTCGGCCAGGAGCTCCCTGGCCGGCCGCCGGTCGCCCTGGTCGCCGACCAACAGGTCGGCAGTCCAGCCCGTGGCGACACGCCAGCCACTTGTTCTCCGCCACCACCCAGTCCGCTCGGCGCGGCCACCGGCCGGCCGGCGGCCAGGCGGCGCTCCAGGCGCACCACGAGGCACTGGGCGAGGGCCGCGATCGCCAGGGTCTCCCGCAGGGTGGGGGCCGCGTCGCACATCCGCAGCTCCACGGTGCCGAAGTCGGGGTGGGGGCGGATGTCCCACCAGACCTCGCGGATCGACCGGATGACGTCGGCGCGGAGCAGGCCGTGCATGAAGGCCTCGAAGTCGTCCCACCCGTCGAGCCGCGGCGGGAGCCCCGAGGTGGGCAGGGCCTCGAAGATCTTGGTGCGCACGCTGGCCAGGGTCGGTGTCCTCGCCGTCCCAGTAGGGGCTGGAGGCCGACAGCGCCAGCAGCAGAGGGCAGCTGCTCGCGCAACGCCCGGTGATGGCCACGGCCGCCTCGCCCGAGGACACCCCGACGTGGACGTGGGTGCCGCTGATGGCCAGTCGCCGCACGGGCCAGCCGAGCCGGTCCAGGAACGTCGCCGTAGCGCTCGTCCGGGCGACACCTGCCTGGTCCTGCCACCGGGAGAACGGGTGGGTCCCGCTGGCCATCAGCTCGACCTCCGTGCGGTCCGCGGCCTCGCCCACCTCGGCGATGGTGCCGCGCAGGTCGTCGCCGGCCTCGCCCACGGTGCCTGCAGATCCCGGTGATCACCTCGAGCGTGGAGCGGAACAGCTCGTGCTTGGCCTTGGGGTGGCCGCCGGGATCATCGCCGGCGAGCTGCGTCGAGGATGTCGTCGGCGACCGGCACCAGCTCACCGGTGTCGGCATCGACGAGCCACGTCTCGACCTCGATACCCACGGTGGGCGCGGGGGATGCGTTGAAGCGAATCGGATCCGGCGGTGTTCCGGGGTCGGCCATGGGCCCACGGTACTTCTGGACCGCGGTCCACGGCGCTACGAAGACCCGGCGACCGGTACTACTGCGACAGGCGGGTGCGCAGGTCCTCGAGCTGGGCCCGCATGGCTGCGGGCAGGCGCTCACCGACGAACTCGAAGTGGTCGGCGATCAGCTCGAGCTCGTCCTTCCAGGCGTCGTTGTCGACCGACAGCAGGGTCTCGAGGCTCGTCCTCGGACGATGTCGAGGCCGTCGATGTCCAGCGAGTCCGGGGTCGGGACGTTGCCGATCGCCGTCTCGATGGCCTCCGCAGTGCCGTCGACACGCTCGACCACCCACTTGAGCACCCGACTGTTCTCACCGAAGCCGGGCCAGATGAACTTGCCGTCGTCGTCCTTGCGGAACCAGTTGACCCAGTAGATCTTGGGGAGCTTGTCCTCGTCGGTGGCCGCGCCGATCTTCAGCTAGTTGCCGATGTAGTCGCCGACGTTGTACCCCATGAACGGCAACATGGCGAACGGGTCGAAGCGCACCTGCGCCGATGGCGCCGGCCGCTGCCGCGGTCTTCTCCGAGCTCATGATGGAGCCGAGGAACGTGCCGTGGGTCCAGTCCCGGGCCTCGGTGACCAGCGGGACGTTGGTGGCTCGGCGTCCGCCGAAGAGGATCGCCGAGATGGGCACGCCGGCGGGGTCCTCCCAGTTGTCGGAGATCGACGGGCACTGCGACGCCGGGGCGGTGAAGCGGGCGTTGGGGTGGGCGGCCGGCGTGTCGGAGTCCGGGGTCCAGTCGTTGCCCTTCCAGTCGATCAGGTGCGCCGGCGGGCTCGTCGGTCATCTCCTCCCACCAGACGTCGCCGTCATCGGTCCTGGCCACGTTGGTGAAGATCGAGTTGGCCTCGGTCGAAGCCATCGCGTTGTAGTTCGACTCGTCGGAGGTGCCGGGGGCGACACCGAAGAACCCGGCCTCGGGGTTGATGGCGTAGAGGCGGCCGTCGTCGCCGAACTTCATCCAGGCGATGTCGTCGCCCGACGGTCTCGACCTTCCAGCCGGGGAGCGTGGGGATGAGCATTGCCATGTTGGTCTTGCCACAGGCGGACGGGAATGCCGCGGCGACGTAGCTGCGTCTCGCCCTCGGGCGGCGTGATGCCGAGGATGAGCATGTGCTCGGCCATCCACCCCTCGTCGCGGGCCATGGTCGATGCGATGCGCAGGGCGAAGCACTTCTTGCCCAGCAGGGCGTTGCCGCCGTAGCCCGAGCCGTAGGACCAGATCTCGCGGGTCTCGGGGAAGTGGGAGATGAACTTGTTGTCGTTGCACGGCCACGGCACGTCGGGGCGCTCGTCGCCCTCGGCGTCGACCAGCCGGTAGCCGACCGAGTGCAGACACGGCACCCAGTCGCCGTCGCCGAGCACGTCCAGCGCGCCCTGTCCCATCCGGGTCATGATCCGCATCGACACCGCCACGTACGGCGAGTCCGTGAGCTCGCACGCCGATGTGGGCGATGGGGGAGCCGAGCGGGCCCATGGAGAAGGGCACCACGTACATGGTGCGGCCGCGCATCGATCCGCCGGTAGAGATCGAGCATCTCGGCCTTGAGCTCCGCGGGGGCACGCCAGTTGTTGGTGGGGCCGGCATCGATCTCGTTCTCGCAGGCGATGAAGGTGCGGTCCTCGACCCGGGCCACGTCGGTGGGGTCCGACAGCGCCAGGTAGCTGTTGGGGCGCTTGGCGTCGTTCAGGCGCTCGAACGTGCCGCCGTCGACCAGCTGCTGGCACAGGCGGTCGTACTCCTCTGCGCTGCCGTCGCACCAGTAGACGTCCGATGGCTTCGAAGACGCCCTTCCAGTGCTCGACCCAGTCGATCAGCTTCTGGTTGCTGGTGGTTCCTGCCATTGTCCCTACTCCTCTCACCCTCGGTGCCCGCCGGCATCCGTTGGCGGTCGGTTCGCCGGCGGTCGTCGGGGTCGTGTTCTGGTTGTCGCCTGGGTCCCTCAGGTGCATCTCCGGTGCCGGGCTCGGCGTGGCCCGCGAAGTCCGGAGTACCCATGTCCGACCTCGGAGCCGAGACGGAGTCCGGTGGCCAGGCCGTACGGCGTCAGTTCGAAGGTGACCCGCTGACCCTGGCGGAGCATTCGGAAGATGGAACCCTCGAGTGCGTCGTCCGCCAGCCCGTACTCGCCAGGTCGATGTCGCGACAGGAGGCTTCCGTCGCCGGTCGCCGGGTCGTAGGACTTGATGACGCCTTGCACCTGGGTCGCTCCTGCGGTGTCGGTCGGCTCCGTGTCCGGGCGCCCGACGCGTGTCGGTGCTCGGGGTGTGCGGCGATCTGCGCTGTCGACCCGCTTGTGAACGGAGTAACAATCTCTGATCAGAGGGTAACCAACCTACCGTTTGTGCCGGACAAAGCGACGTGAGTCCACCGCGTCACGCGTCGGACGCGGCATCGATGGGCCAGGGGCCTGTCGCCGGTTCACGGCGCCGAGCCGTACCGGAGCGCGATCGACGGGCCCGCAGGCCCGTCGAGCAGGTGGACTCCGGTGGCGGTCCGCTCAGACCTGGGCGGCGCGACGGGTGGGCTTGGTGACCTTGCCGGCCTTGATGCACCGCGTGCAGACGTTCATGCGCCGGGTGGAGGAGCCGACCTGGACGCGGATGCGCTGGATGTTCGGGTTCCAGCGGCGCTTGGTGCGCCGGTGGGAGTGGCTGACGTTCATACCGAACGACGGCTTCTTGTCGCAGATCTCGCACACCGAAGCCATGGGAGCGTTTCCTCGGTCGTAGTGCCGTGGACCCGCACGAGGGTCCGGGACAGGCTTCGAAACGGGACCGGACGGGTTCCGGGCCGACCAACCATGGTAGTCGCGCCACCGACCGTCCGGCCCAAGTGCCGGTCCGGCCGGGATCGCAGCGCCAGGAGCCCCGGCGCCGTTGCGGCAGCGCCGATGGCCTCCAGTGTCGGTACCATGGGACGCATGGCCGCACCGGTCGCTTCCCTCGGTCCCGACGGCGTACCTCGAGGCACTGGCGGCTGCCGCCCGGGTGCTCGAGGATCATGCCGTCGCCCTCGACCTGCTCGACCACCCCGGCGGAATCGATGGTCCCGGCGGTGACGCCGGAACCGCTGCATCCGCCGCCTCCGGGAGTGGGTAGCGATCTCGCAGCCACACTCTCCAGCGCAGTCAGCGAAGCCGAAGGTGCGGGCGACTTCGCTTCCATGTCATCTGCTCTGGAGCGGGGCGCTGTCAGTGGGTCCTCGGGCGCGGCGGGCCGTGGTGCGGCGCGCCTGCTCGAGGGCATCGGCGAGGTGCTGCGCAACGTCGACTCGGCTCGATGCCAACCCGCTTTGCGCTCGCGCTGGAGGCGGCGCCGAGCTGCTCGCTCCCTCCGACGACGGTCGCCGTCCGGGTCGCTTCGCCGCCGTGCTCGGTGTCGCTGCCGACGCCGCCCTTTCGACTTCCGACCGTGGCGCCGACCTGGGAGAAACGATCCTGGCCGCGGCGGCGGCCGGGATCGAAGAGCTGGAGCGCGGTCCAGAGGCGGACCCTCGACTCGGCCGACCGAGGCACCGTGGATCCCGCCGCCGCCGGGCTGCTGCTGGTGCTCGACACCCTGGCCAGCGTGGTCACCGGCGAGCCGCTTGCCGGCGCGCCCGGCCGGTGGAGGTCCCGCGGCCACGAGGTGCGCCGAGATCGTGGTCCTGCTACGACGTGACCTGCCGCCTCATCCCGATGACGCCGGGGTCGAGGCTGGCCGTCGCATCTGGAGGCCGTGCTGGTTGCAGCTTGGCGAGACGTCAGGACCTGGGAGGTCATCCGGTGATGCCTGGGAGGTGGCGTTGCGCACCCCGCTCGCCCGGAGCCGCGGTCGAGGCTCTGGTGGAGGTCGGACGACCCCGGGAGCTGCACATCGGTCTCGCTGGCGGAACTTCAGGGTCGGGGTCGTCCCGGGAGGCAACGACCGGCCGCTCCTCGGTACTGTCGGATGAGTACCGTCGGTTGAGCACTGTGAAATGAGTGCTGCCGGATGAACACCGCCTCATGAACACAAGCGGAACGGCGACGGGCCCCATCACCCTTGCCGAGCTGGCCTCCATGGAGTCGATCGCCTGAGCGCGTGTCGGGCCCAAGAAGCTCGACGGCCTGCACCAGATGGGCATCCATTCGCTGCTCGACCTGCTGTTCCACTACCCGCGTCGGTACGTGGACCGCACCCGGGAGGCCCGGGTCACCGACCTCGTGGAGGGCGAGGAGGCGCTGGTCATCGGCGAGGTGCGCAGTCGACACGCAGCGGACCCGCAGGGGCAAGTCGATGGTCACCGTCGACCTGCACGACGGCTCCGGGTCCGCTGCGGTGCACGTTCTTCAACCAGCCCTGGCGGGCCCGCCAGCTCGATCCGGCGAACAGCGCCGGGGAGGTGGCGCTGTTCGGGAAGGTGGAGGTGTTCCGGGGCCGTCGCCAGATGACCAATCCGGTCGTCGACCTGGTCGGCGACCGCACCGGTCGGATCGTCCCCATCTACCCGCAGTCCGAGAAGGCCCGCCTCACCAGCTGGGAGCTGGGCGCTGGGTGACCCAGGTGCTGCACCGCTGCCAGGGCCCGGGGCCTCGCCGACCCCGTGCCCTCGGACGTTCTCGACCGGCTCGACCTCATGGACCGCGCCACGGCGCCTCGCCTCCATCCACGATCCCGCAGTCGATGGCCGAGGCCGATGGCGGCCCGTCACCGGCTGGTGTTCGACGAGCTGCTCCGGATCCAGCTGTCGCTGGTGCGCACCAAGCGCCATGTCGAGGCCACGGCCAAGGGGATCGCGCACGACGCCGGCGACGCGCGAGGGCGTCGCGCCCGGGCTGGTGGCCCGCTTCGTGGACGGCCTGCCCTACCCACTCACCGGTGCCCAGGCAGCGGGCGATCGCCGTGATCCGTGGCGACCTGGCGGCCGGCGTGCCGATGCACCGGCTGCTGCAGGGCGATGTGGGCTGCCGGTAAGACCGTCGTGGCGCTGGCCTGCGATGCTGGTGGCGGTGCAGGGGGGACACCAGGGCGCACTCGATGGCCCCCACCGAGGTGCTCGCCGAGCAGCACGCCTCGGCGCTCCGGGGCATGCTCGACGGAGTCGACCTGGCCTCGGAGGACACCCTGTTCGGGCGCCCGCCCGCTGGAGGTGGCCCTGCTCACCAACCGCACGCCCGCCGCCGAGCGGCGTCGGATCGGCGCAGGTCTGGCCGACGGATCCATCGACCTGGTCGTCGGCACCCACGCCCTCATCCAGGGCACGGTCGAGTTCGCCGACCTCGGTGTGGTGGTGATCGACGAACAGCACCGCTTCGGCGTGGAGCAGCGTGCCGCACTGCGGGATCGCAACGCCGACGGCACCGTGCCCGACGTGCTGGTGATGACCGCCACTCCGATTCCGCGCACCGCGGCCATGACCGTGTACGGGGATCTCGACGTGACGGTCCTCGACGAGCTGCCTCCGGGTCGCCAGCCGATCCTCACCCGGGTGGCGCACTCCGACGAAGAGGTGGCCTGCAGCCTGGGAGCTGGTGCGCGACCCAGGTCGCGGCGGGTCACCGGGCCTATGTGGTGTGTCCGCTCATCGAGGGCTCCGAGCGGGTCGAGGCGGCATCGGCCGAGGAGGTGTACGAGGACCTGGCCACCGGTGAGCTGGCCGACCTGTCGCCCTGGGACTGCTGCACGGGCGGATGAAGGCCGACGAGAAGCAGGCGGTGATGGAGGGCTTCCGGTCCGGGAGCCTCGGAGTCCTCGTGGCCACCACGGTCATCGAGGTCGGGGTGGATGTACCCGAGGCCACGGTCATGGTGGTGCTCGACGCCGACCGCTTCGGCATCGCCCAGCTCCACCAGCTGCGCGGCCGGGTGGGCCGCGGGAAGCCATCCGAGCCACTGCGTGCTGGTCGCACACGGCGAACTCACCGAGGACGCCGGGAAGCGGCTGGCGGCGATGGTGCGCACCACCGACGGCTTCGAGCTGGCCGAGGTCGACCTCGAGCTGCGCGGCGAGGGCACGGTGATGGGAGAGCGCCAGAAGGGCCGCAGCGACCTCAGGCTGGCATCGCTGCGACGGGACCGCTGCGTGGGTCGAGCACGCCCGCGAGGTGGCGTTCGATATGGTCGGCGTCGAGCGAGGGCCTGGCGCGTCATCCCCTGCTCGCGCAGGAGGTCGATGTGCTGCTCGCCGAGGAGGACGAGGAGTTCCTGACCAAGCTGAGCTGCATCCGCGGCCGATCGCGTGCTCCAGTGCCGCCGAGGACGCAGCGCAGCGTGCCGGTGTAGATGCTGGGCATGCACTTGTTGCAGTGCACGCACAGACCCTCCTCGGCCTCGCCGGTGTCGAAGCGTTCGCCAGCAGGCTCGGGTCGCGGAGCAGGGCCCGGCCGATGGCCACCATCTCGAAGCCCTCGGCGACTCGCGCGGTCGATGGTGTCGGCCCGGTTGATGCCGCCGAGCAGGATGAGGGGCATCGACGAGCGCGTCGCGGAACTGGCGTGCCATGGGCAGCATGTACGCCTCCTCGAACGGGTACGTCTTGAGGAACAGCCCTCCGGCGAACCTGAAGCCGGGCGCGACCACCTTCGGCACGGCGATGGACATCTCGTCGAGGGGTACGTCGCCACGGAACAGGTACATCGGGTTCTGCAGCGAGCTGCCGCAGGTGAGCTCGAGGGCATCGAGGTGACCGTCGTCCTCGAGCAGACGTGCCACCTGCAGCGAGTCCTCCAGCCACAGCCCGCCGCGTACCCCGTCGTCCATGTTCAGCTTCGCGGTGACCGCCACCGTGTCCGCGGACCGAGGCCCGGACTGCGTCCGCGATCTCCCGGCAGAGCCGGGCGCGTCGCTCGACGGTGCCACCCCACGCGTCGGTGCGCCTGTTGAGCCTGGGGCTGAGGAACTCCGACGGCAGGTAGCCGTGGCCGAAGTGCAGCTCGATCGCGTCGAAGCCCGCCTCGGCCAGCAGTCGGGACCCGGCGGCGAAGTCGCCGATGATCGAACGGATCTCGGTCTCCGCAAGGCCCCTTGTTCGCTGCATGGCCAGCGGTGAGAACACCGGCGACGGCGACACGGCCTTGCACCCCGATGCCGGCGGCCACCGCGCCGGCGTGGCCGACCTGGGCCGCGGCGAGAGCGCCCTCGGCGTGCACGGCGTCGGCCAGGTCGTGCCAGTCCAGGAGCCGCCTCCGGGCGACAGAACGAGCTCGCCGGGCGCACCCTCTGGCGTCGCGGGACACGGCGCAGAAGGCCAGCGTGGTCATGGCCACGCCGCCAGCGGCGACCTCGCGGTGGAACTCGATGAGGTCCTCGGACACCGCGTTGCGTTCGCAGCGTCCCTCGAACGTGGCGGCCTTGATGACCCGGTTGCGCAGCCTCAGCGGACCGAGCTCGCACGGGCGTGTTCCAGGCCCCCGCCGTGCTCCGGCACCGTTCGCCGCGGCGGTTTCTCGTTCGTCGAGGCGTCTCGGGCTCTGGTCGGTTTCCATGGTGTCCGAAGCCTGCCACATCATCCCCCGGGCCAATCCGGCGAGGTCGGCCTGCCGAGGACCCGGCGTGGCGCGTTCCGGATCCTTCGGCGGCCGGGGCGCCGGTACCCTCGCGGCGTGCTGCACCTGGAACGTCCGTCCAGCGGATCAGACGCGAGCTCGTCGGCGGTGTCGCCCTGGCGCCGCTGGTGGCCTGCTCGTGGCGCTGGTGGTGGTGTCGCCGAGCTGACGGCGAGCGACGAGGCGTTCGAGTCCGACCGCACCCGGCCCACCGACGTCCGAGCCACGACCACAGCGGCGAGAACAGCGCCCTCGCCTCCGAGACGGTGCTGCCGAGGACATCGCCGAGCTGGGCGACGGGGTGTCGCCCCGGGTGAGCAGGCCACGGTCTGGATGGGCGTGAACGTGTGTGGCCGCTTCGTGGAGATCCCCGTGTCCGGAGGTCCCGCTCGACGGGCTGTCCGTCGATTCGGGCGGTCGGCTCGTGATCACGTCCCGAGGACGGAGATCCAACCGGCCACGACGTGACGGTCGGCCGGTCATGAGTGCGATCGACCTGCAGCTGGGGACCGGGGAGATGGTGTTCGGTCCGACCTGGGCACCGCAGGAGGTCGTGCTCGCCGAGCGCACGAGTCCCACTTGGGGGACGCCACGTTCAGCACCGGTGACTCCTGCGGGACGGAGCAGGGCGAGGTCCAGCTCTGGTACTACACCCCCGCGGCGGTCGACAGCGGCGAGGACGTACGGATCGTGGTCACCGATCCCGAGGACGTTCCCGTCCTGGCGAGAGGGCGCCGCCATCACCGTCGCCTTCGCCCCCAGCTCGTCGCTGCCGACTCTGCCGCCTGCGGCCCTCGTGGGCTGATCGGCAGGTGTCGATTGCCGGGCACAGCTCGGGGTCGCCGACTGGTTGCCCCGGCCGGCGACGCGGTGAGGCCCACCACCGACCGGGTACGCGAGGCGACCTTCAACGCACTCACCTCGCTGGGTGCGATCGAGAAGGCCGAGGTGCTGGACCTGTTCGCCGGATCGGGTGCCCTGGGCATCGAGGCGCTCTCGCGGGTGCGCGCGCAGTGCACCTTCATCGACGTGTCGCGCGTTCGCTGCTCGAGGCCGTGCGTGCCAACCTTGCGAGCACCGGCCTGGGCGACCGGGCCACAGTGCGCCAGTGCGACGCATTCGAAGCGGTCCGGCCCGGGGCGGTCCCAGACCTGGTGCTGGCCGATCCGCCCTACGGCTTCGAGCGATGGGACGACGCTGCTGGCCGCGAGTGCGAGGCACCGTTGGTCGTGATCGAGTCCGGGCGAGCCGGTCGCGTGCCACCGAGCCCTGGTCGGTGCTCAGGCAGCGGACCTACGGCACTACGGTGGTCACGATCGTCGAGCAACCGGACCACCGGGAGTTCGAGCGCCCAGGACCGTGCAGGGACCGGAATCACCCAGAGGGGAAGACCACCCGTGACCGTCGCCCTGTATCCCGGATCGTTCGATCCGATCCACAACGGACACGTCGAGATCGTCGAGACCGCCTCGCGTCTGTTCGACCGGGTGATCGTGGCAGCCGATGCGCAACCCCCAGAAGGGTCGAGCCGCTGTTCTCCCTCGACGAACGCGAGGACGCTGATCGAGGAGTCCCTCGGGCACCTCGACAACGTCACGGTCACCATGTTCTCGTCGCTGGTGGTGGACCTGGCCCGGGACGTCGGGCGCAGACTTCATCGTCAAGGGCCTTCGGGCCGTGTCCGACTTCGAGTCCGAGCTCCAGATGGCACAGATGAACCGCAACATCTCCGGGGTCGACACGCTGTTCATCCCCTCGGCGTCGGGCAACTCGTTCCTGGCCTCCAAGCTCATCCGTGAGGTCGCCCGGTTCGGGGGGTCGGTGGACTCGATGGTGCCCGAGTGCGTCGCGACCCGGCTCAAGGAGCGCTTCGGTGCAGGCGCCTGAGTCCACCGTCGGCCCGCGCGACGCGCCGCCGGGGGAGCGGGGCGTTCGGGACTGCAACGCCGCACGACCGCACGCCACGACGCACACTGGTGAGACGATGAACGCACCCAGTCACGACGACGACCCCGCCGAGCGCCGACGATGCTGCGATCGCAGGTCCGACGGCAACCGATCCGAGGACCCGACGGCCCGGCAGCTACGGCACCCCCGAGGTCGAGGACGTCCTTCGCAGGGCATCGAGCTGATCGAGTCCGCGCCGGGAATCCCCATGTCGGCCTCCGTGCGGGTGAACCGCGACGAGCTGCTCGACCTGCTCGACGACGCGCTCGAGGAGCTGCCCGAGGAACTGCGCTCCGCGCGGTGGCTGCTCAAGGAGCGCGACGAGTACATGGCCCGCACCCGGCGCGAGGCCGAGGAGCTGATCGACGAGGCCAAGGCGCAGGTGGCCCAGATGGTGCAGCGCACCGAGGTGGTCAAGGCCGCCGAGGCCAGGGCGCGCCAGATCAACGAGGAGGCCGAGGCGAACGCCCGCCGCATGCGCCGTGAGGCCGAGGACTTCTGTGATCAGCGCCTGGCCAGCTTCGAGAACGTGCTGTCCAAGGTGCAGAAGTCCGTGGTCATGGGGCGCCAGCGCCTGGCCGCCCCCACGATCGAGGAGTCCGAGCTGCGCGGCTTCGACGACCGACGAGGGCGCTGCCTGCCGGGCCGGCGATGTGCCTCCCTTCGACCAGGAGCGCCTGAGGTGGGCCGGCCGGCCGAGGCCCCGGCGACGCGCCGAGGGTCTGCGGTTCCGGGTCACCGACCTCCGTCGCCACTCCGGCAAGCGGCCGGAGGAGGTACGCGCCGTGTCACCGTCGGCGACCGACGCATCGGCGATGCCGAGGTCGTCGCCCGAGCCGGTGACGGTGACCGTCGGGCCCTCGAGTCCCTGAGCGACGGCGTGCGGGTCGACGGTTCGGTGGAGTTCGACTGGTCGGCGCCGTGCCGGCGCTGCCTGGAGCCGCGCCAGGGCGCCGCGGCGCAGCGAGTTCGGGGAGCTGTTCGTCGACGACCCCGAGCGCTACGTGGTGCACGGAGGACGACTGAAGAGGTCCATCCGATCAGCGACGGGTGGGTGGACCTGGGCGATGTGGTGCGCGACGCCGTGCCTCTCGGTCTGCCCCTGGCTCCCGCTGTGCGGGCCCGATTGCGTCGGGCCCGGATCCCGAGGCGCTTCCCGGTGAGATCGGCCGTGCCGCGGGCGGGGAAACCGTGCCGGACGAGCCGGCTCGGGGACGGAGACGCCGGTCGGATCCCCGGTGGGCGAGCTCTGTCGGAGCTCCGCTTCGACCACGGCGGAGGACTGACGGCTACACTCGTGCGTTCGGTGCCCGGGCCCGACCGTGGCGGTCGACCCCGAGAGGCCGGATCGCCGTCGGTGCCACGTTCGTACACCTCGCCGAGGACCACCATGGCCGTTCCCAAGAAGAAGACCTCCAAGTCCAAGAGCCGCAGCCGTCGGGCCTCCAACTGGACCCTGGAGGCCCCGGCTCCGCGCAGCACCTGCCCCCGCTGCAACGTCGTCAAGCGCCCCCACGTCGTGTGCGGCAACTGCGGTTGGTACGGCGGCCGCCAGGCCATCGAAGTCGACTGAGCCACCCCGTCACGTTCGACCCGTTCGACGTCTCCGGGCACCCCTTCGGCCTGTCGCCCCACCGGGGGTGACCCAGGGCCATTAGGGTGTCGCCGAGAGCGCCGCGCCGCTGGGGCGTGGCCACCCAAGAGGAGCACACCGAAAGTGCCTGCCGAGACGCACGTCCAACAGGGGCCGGTCGACCGCCAGGAGATCCTGACGCTGGTCCAGGACCGTCTCGCCGACATCCTCGAGATCGACCCCGACCAGGTCAAGGAGGGGGACTCCTTCGCCGAGGACCTCCATGCCGATTCCCTGGCCCTCATCGAGCTCGTCGAGGCGCTCGAGGAGGAGCTCGGGCGAGCGCAGCGTCGGGTTCCGCATCGAGGACGATGACCTCGAGGACCTGAAGACCGTGCGAGATGCCGTCGACTACGTCCTCGCACGGCTCTGAGACACATCCCACCCATCCGCCCTCCCTGCCCGACGCGCTCGGGTACGACTTCCACGATCCCGCGCTGCTCGAGCTCGCCCTCCGCCACCGCTCGTGGTGCGCGGAGAACGGCGGGGTCCCGTCGAACGAGCGACTCGAGTTCCTGGGCGACTCGGTGCTGGGCGTCGTCATCACCGACCACCTCTTCCGGGCCGGCCCCGACGGAACCCGAAGGCGTGCTCGCCCGCCGTCGCGCCGAGCTGGTCAACACCGTGATGCTGGCCGACGCTGGCCCGCGAGACTGGACCTCGGCGGCGCCATCCAGCTGGGCAAGGGCGAGGAGAGCACAGGTGGGCGCGACAAGTCCTCGATCCTCGCCGATGCCCTGGAAGCCGTCTTCGGCGCCGTGTACCTCGACGGGGGCTTCGAGGCCGCCCGGCAGCTCATCGTGCGACCTCTACATGGACCGGATCAACGACGTGGCCGACGAGCCGTTCACCACCGACCACAAGTCCCGCCTCCAGGAGCTGGCTGCGCAACGCTTCGGGCGAGCTGCCGGACTACGAGCTGAGCGGCTCGGGTCCCGAGCACGCCAAGGTGTTCACCGCCGCGGTGCTGATCGGCGGGACCGAGCTCGGGTGCCGGCGAGGGCCGGACCAAGAAGGAAGCCGAGCAGAACGCCGCGGCGAGGCCCACGGCCACCTGCGACGAGGCACCGGCTGACCACGGCGTGCCCGAGGCCGACCCTGCCGCCGGCTCGGCGGTGCCCGGGCGCTGGCCGTCCGGCCCGGCGGGAACCACCAACGGAGACCGAAGATGCCTGAGCTGCCCGAGATCGAACTGCTGCGACGTGAGCTCGACCGGGAGGTGGGGGACCGCAAGGTCAAGGCCGTCGAGGTGCCCGTGGCCGGCGTGCTCAAGGGTGTCACCCGCAAGACGCTGCCCGGCGACCGGCCGGTGGGCTGCAAGGGCAGCGGGGTGGTCCGCCACGGGATGCTGCTCGGGCTCACCTACGACAAGACCCACGAGCTGCTGCTCACCCTGGGCGCCAACTCGCGGCTTCGGCGCAACAAGGAGAAGGACGAGTGGAGAAGGGCACCGCCCTGGTCGTCACCTTCACCCAGGGTGGCCAGCTGCGGCTCGTCGACCCGAAGAAGGAGGCCAAGGTGGAGTGGCTGGCGATGGAGGACCTCGCCGAGGCCCATCCGGAACTCGCGGACGCTCGGCCTCGATCCGGTCGACGAACCGATCTCCTGGACCACCTTCGGTGAGTCGCTGCTGCGTCGCAACGGCAAGCTCAAGGGCATCCTCATGGACGACTCGTTCCTGGTCGGGATAGGGCCCGATCTACTCCGATGAGATCCTGTTCCACGCCGGGCCTGCGCTACGACCGCACGCCGGCGAGCCTGGCCACCTCCGAGATCCGCCGGCTGTACCGCGCGGTGGTCGAGACCATGCACGACGCGGTGAAGTACGGCGGCACCACGCTCGAGGCCGACGGTTGGTTCGGGCTCGAACGGCGAGCCCGGCGGCTACCAGGATCACCTGGCTGTCTATCGCCGCGCCGGGGAGATGAGCCCGCGGGCCCGGGGGCCGATCGTCAAGGCCCGCTACGGCAACATCACCACCTACTTCTGCGAGCAGACCCAGGTCTGAGCCGGTCCGACGGCCGCTCCGGGGGGAATGGACGTGTTCCTGAAGAACCTGCAGATCAAGGGTTTCAAGTCCTTCGCCGAGCCGGCTTCGCTCGACCTGGAGCCCGGGGTCACGGTGGTCGTCGGGCCCGAACGGCTCCGGCAAGTCCAACGTCGTGGACGCCATCGGCTGGGTGCTCGGGCGCCCAGGCGCCGTCCGCTGTGCGAAGCCAGAAGATGGACGACGTGATCTTCGCCGGCACCGAGAAGCGCGCTGCTCTGGGCCGGGCCGAGGTGTCGCTCACCCTCGACAACTCCGCGGGGATCCTGCCCATCGACTTCACCGAGGTGACCCTCACCCGGCTCCTGTTCCGCAACGGCGACAGCGAGTACTCGATCAACGGGGTCGCCTGTCGCCTGCTCGACATCCAGGAGCTGCTGAGCGACAGCGGCGTCGGTCGCCAGCAGCACGTCATCGTCTCCCAGGGCAACATCGACGGAGTCCTCAATGCCCGCCCCGAGGATCGCCGCCTGATCATCGAGGAAGCGGCCGGGGTCCTGAAGTTCCGCCGCCGCAAGGAGCGCTCCGAGCGTCGCCTGGCCTCCACCGAGGCGAACCTGACCCGGATCCAGGACCTGCTGCGGGAGGTCCGCCGCCAGCTGCGGCCGCTGGAGCGCCAGGCCGACGCGGCCCGTCGCCACGGAGACCTCGTCGGCCGAGCTGCGCAGCCCTCCGGATGCACCTGGCCGGCCGCGAGCTGTCCCGGCTGCGCCAGCAGCTGGCCACCTCCGCCACCGCGCAGAAGGAGCTGGGCGCCGACGGCGATCGCCTGCGGTCGCTGCTGGCCGACCTCGACGCCCGCGTGGCGGTGGCCGAGGCGGAGCTGACGGCCCTGGGCGCCACCGACCTGGGTGACGTGCTGGTGCGCCTGGAGACGCTGCGGGAGCGTGGGCGCGGACAGGTGGCCCTGCTGGCGGAACGGCGGCGGAGCATCCAGCCGGGAGCTGGATGCCGCGGTGGACGAGGCCGTGGTCGCCTCCCTGGAGGCCGAGCGCGCCCAGCTGCGTACAGAGTCCGGACAGATCGGAACGGAGCTGGCCGAGCTGGCCGCGTCCTGGCCGTCGAGCCTGGAGGCTGCCGAGGAAGAGCTGGCCGGCGCCTGGGCGGACTTCGAGCAGCAGTGGGGCGAGGGAGTGGCGGCCCCCACGGGCGAGGCCGCCGCGACGCGTAGCGAGCTTCGGCTGCCCTGCGCACCGCGCGGGAGCGCAGCGGAGCGGACCGGAGCAGCTCGTGCGCCGGCCGGGCCCGTTGACCGAGCGTCTGGAGCGGCTGCGGGAGGAGCGCGACGCCGCCGCAGGCGGTCCTGCGCAGCGGAAGCAGGCCGCGCCCGGTGCTCGGCCTCGGACGTACGGCCCGGCGCCACCGAAGGGCTCGACAGCCGCGGAGCAGACTGGGGCAGCCGCCGAGGCCGCCGCCAGCGGACGCCGAGGCCACCCGCTCGGCCTGGACCGCCCGGGTCGAGGCGCTGGGTCTGGCGCTCGACGATGCCCGCCAGGCGCCGGCGCCGCAGCGACTGGCGGGCCTGGACGGGGTGCTGGGCACGCTGCGGGACCTCGTCGAGGTCGATCCCGGTTGGGAGGAGGCCTTCGAGGCAGCAGCGGGTGAGGCCCTGGGCGCGGTGGTGGTGAGCCGACGTGGACGCCGCCCGCCGAGCCCTCTCGTCGCTCGCAGCGGGCGACCACGCCGGCGCCGTGCTGGCCCTCGGACCGGCCCGCCCGTGGCATCGGTGCCGCCCGCGTCGGCGATCCGGTCCGCCGTCACGTGCGGTGCGCCCCGGGGGTCGAGCCCACCAGAAGGGTGGCGACCCTCCTCGACGGCCTGCTCTCGGGCGCCACGGTGCGGTAGACGGGCGGCTGGGAATCGGCGGCCGAAGCTCGCGTGCGCTCACCCGGGAGCGGTGGTGGTCACCACCGAGGGCCACCGATTCGGCGCGGCCGGATGGCGCCTCGGTGCAGCCGGCTCGGGTGCAACCGGCGCGGCGCTGGAGGAGGCTCGCTGCTCGGGCCGAGTCGACGGCGGTGGAGTTCGGCCCTGGCCGCCGAGACGGCGGGTCTGGCCCGCGACGCGCTCGTTGCGGCGCGGGAGGTGCTGGACGCGGCGACCGTGCGAGCGTCGCGACGCAACGAGTCGGTCATCCAGCGCAGCGCCGATGCCGCCGACCGCCTGGCGCTGGACGCCGTCGGAGGTGTCGCAGGAGGTGGCCGACCTCGAGGGGCTCATCGAACCAGATCGGCGAGCGACTCGCCGACGAGGTTCGACGCATTGCGGAGCTCGAGGCCGAGCTGCCCCTGCTGGAGGCGGAGGAGGCGAAGCGAACCGAAGCCGCTCGTGGCGATGGCCGAGACCCGTGAGCGACCTCGAGGCAGCGTTCCGCGGAGGTCCGTTCGCGCCGGACCGACACGGACGTCCGCTGCGCCGCGCTTCGAGGAACGCACGCCGCTACGTCGCCGACCGCCTCGAGCACCTCGACGAGCGTCTGGAGGGGCTGGTCGCCGACGCCGGCAGGCTGCGGCCTCCAAGCGGATACTGCTCGAGGCCCGAGCTGGCCGCCACCGAGCGGCTCTGGGCGGTTCGTGACCGTCGCATGGGCACGATCGAGGCGGACCTCGCGGACCGTCGCGAGGAGCGTCGTCGCCAGTCCGAGGCGGCCCGGGCCGCGGCCGAGCGGCTCGAGGCCCTCCGCGCCGAGCGGGCCGCGGCGGAGGCCGAGCTGGAGGAGAACCGGGCCAGCGCCTGCAGCCAGGCCGAGATCGCCGACGCCGAGGTGCGAACCCGGCTCGAGACGGCGACCGAGACCGCTGCGCGGCGAGCTGGACGTGGAGCCCGAGGCGGCGCTCTGGCCGCCGAGTGCCCTCTGCTGCCCGAGGGGGTCAGCGCCTCCGCCCGGGCCCGCGAGCTCCAGCGGGAGCTGAAGGCCATGGGGCCGATCAATCCGCTGGCCCTGCAGGAGTTCGAGGAGCTCTCCGAGCGCCACCACTTCCTCGAGGGCCAGCTGCACGATGTGCGCCAGACCCGCAGCGAGCTGGGCAAGGTGATCCGGGCGGTCGACGAGGAGATCGTCAAGGTGTTCTCCGCGGCCTATCGCCGACGTGAGCGAGAACTTCGCTCACCTGTTCGAGACCCTGTTCCCCGGCGGCCCGGGCCGCCTGCGCCTCACGGAGCCCGACGACCTGCTCAACACCGGCATCGAGATCGAGGCCAAGCCCTCGGGCAAGAACGTCAAGAAGCTCTCGCTGCTCTCCGGCGGTGAGCGTTCGCTGACCGCCCTGGCCTACCTGTTCGCGGTGTTCCGGTCGCGGCCCTCGCCCTTCTACGTCATGGACGAGGTCGAAGCTGCGCTCGACGACGTGAACCTGCACCGCTTCCTGGACCTGGTCGCCGAGTTCCGGGCCTCGGCCCAGCTGATGATCGTGAGCCACCAGAAGCGCACCATGGAAGCGGCCGACGTGCTCTACGGCGTGTCGATGGAGCCCGGGCGGTTCGTCCAAGGTCGATCGCCGAGCGGGCCGCCGAGCGTCGTCGACGTGCGATGAGACTGCCGACGTGAGCCCGGCGAGTCCTGCCGAGCTGGAGCGGAGGTGCGTCGGCCGTGGTCCCGGTGCTGGCCGCCGCGGTCCAGGAGCGCTTCGAGGCCCACCCCCACCACGTGCTCGCCACCCTGCACGCCGACGGTCGGCCGCGCGTGCAGCGGCACCAACGTCATGTTCGGACGACGGGCCGCCTGTGGATCGGCTCGATGCCCGACTCCCGCAAGGGTGCGGACCTCCGGCAGGATCCTCGTTGCGCCGTTTCACTCGGCCCCGCTCGACGAGGAGCTGGCCGACGGTTCGCGGCGACGCCCGGATCGAGGCACGTGGCGCACCGACTGCCCGACGAGGTGGCGCTGCGAGCTGCTCCGCGAGGCGTTCGGCGAGGACGCCACGATCGACGGCGACATGATGGAGCTGTCGGTGGTCGCGATGTCCCTGGTCACCGTCGAGGGCGACGAGATGCGGGTCCGGTCGTGGTCGCCCGCCGGTGGCGAACGCGACGTCCGCGCAGTGACCGGCCAAGAGCCCGGCCGGCCCTGTCCGGGGGTCACGCCCGGGGTGTCCGGCGGTCCTGAGGCACTCGGTGGCCAGGTCCATCGAGCTCGGGGGGACCGGCGTCGCCGTCTTCCCACTCCTGCACCGCACTCGCGGCCTCCGGGTCCTCGGAGAGTCCGTCGTACATGCACGACGCGATGTTGTCGTTGATCAGTCCGTCGCCCTGGGCGCCCAGGTTGTCGACGAAGTCCTGGCGGCTCATCATTTCGTCGTCGCCGCCGCAGCCTGTGCAGTGCCAGAGCGACAACGACGATCAGGGCGGACAGCGAGCCGCGGCCGGAGCTGCGACGGGCTCTCATGGCAGGCGCTGGAGCCACCACAGCGACAGCGCGGCTCCGATGGTGAGGATCACGAGGGAGGCGCCGGCGAACTTGTAGGCGATATCGGTCGGTTCCTCGTCGAACCCGATGCTGGAGCCGAAGTCCGCGTACACCTGCTCCAGGTCCGCCCGCGCTGCCGGCGGTGCGGGCAACCCCGCCGGTCTCGTCAGCAAGCACGCCGAGCTCGTCGGTGTTCACCGGCACCCGGGCGGTCTGGCCGACGCCATCGCCGTCCTCGTCGACGGTGATCACTCCGTCGGCCGTCCCGTAGGCGATGGTGTTGACAGCCACTCCGGCCTCCTGGGCGATGGGGATGGCATCTGCTGTGGGTAGGCCGACCGTGGTCTCGCCGTCCGAGATCAGCACGACGGTGGCGTCCGGGCAGGCCCTCCTCGGTGCGCTGGGCCTGGTCGTCGATCACCTCCACCGACAGTTTCACGGCATCGCCGATAGCGGTGGCCTCCTCCAGGTCCAGACCGTCGATGGCCTGGGTGACCGCCTGACGATCCTGCGTGGGTGGCACCAGCAACTGCGCCGTTCCAGCGAAGCCGATCAGCGCCACGTTCAGTTCGCCGGGCAGTCCCTCGACGAACTCGGTCGCCGCTTCCTGGGCAGCCTCGAGGCGGCTGGGGGCGACGTCGGTGGCCATCATCGACAGTGAGGTGTCGATAGCGACCACGATCGTCGATCGCTCGCGTGGAACACGCTCGACGGCGACGGGCTGGGCGAAGGACACCACTAGGCCGGCCAGGCCCAGCAGGAACACGCCGGCGACCACGTGGCGACGCCACCCCGGGCGGTTGGGAACGACCTTGTCCAGGAGCTCCATCGAAGAGATCCGCACCGCGTAGCGGGAACTCCGGAACTGTAGAGCGACGTAGACGCCGGCTAGTGCCAGCGATCCCCAACAGGAACCACAGGCGATCGGGGGAGAGGAAGCTGTCGTTCATCTCGGGTGCTCTCCCGGCCATGACCTCGGCACCGGTGGCGCCGTCGCGACACGTGGCGGGCCAGATCCATCACCCAGTCGCCGTCGGTGCGCAGCGAGCAGGTGGTCGGCTCCGGCACCCCGGATCGTGGAGCGGATCGCCTCGCGCTGTGCGCAGCGGCCTGCGGCGTAGTCGCTCGCGGACCTTGGCGCTGTCGGTGTTCACCTCGCGCACGTCTCCATCGGCGGGGTCCACGAACTCGATCATTCCCACCGTGGGCAGCTCGAGGTCACGGGGGTCGAACACCTCGATGCACAGCACCGAGTGGCGAATGGCAACCACGCCGAGAGCCGTGCCCCAGACGTCCGGGATCGGTAGCGAAGTCGGAGATGACCACTACCAGGCCTCGCCGGGGGGCCATGGATCCGACGTGTCGGCAGGCCCACCTCGAGTTGTGCGGGTCCACTGCCGTCGCTGCGAGGCGTCTTCATGGTGCGCTCGAGGAAACCGAGCAGGTGCTTGCGTCCACTGCGGGGTGGCACGGTCGTGGTCTCGCCGCCCCGAAGCAGCACTCCGCCGACCCGATTGCCACCCCGGGTGACGAGCAGCCCCATTCCTGCGGCGGCGGCCAGTGCCAGATCACGCTTCTCGCAGGTGGCGGTTCCGAAGTCCATCCGAGATGAACGGTCGACCAGTAGCCAGGCCTCGAGCTCGCGGTCGGCGATGGTCTCGCGGACATGTGGGTGCTGGGTGCGAGCGGTGACGTTCCAGTCGATCCGGCGGACGTCGTCGCCGGGTTCGTACCCTCGGGTCTCCCCGGGGTCACTGCCGCGACCGGGCACCAGACCCATGAAGTCGCCGTGCAGCATTCCGTCGAGCTGCCTGGAGACATCGAGAGTCAGGCGGCGGATGATCTCCTCGGCGGGCCGGTCGCCGACCAGGCCCAGGGTGTGAGGTGAGGCCGCTCACTGCGGGCGTACCACCCAGGGTTGTGGCGTCGCTGCCTGCACCGTGCCACGCGTCGCCCGATCCGTTGTCGACGCCCGGCGCCGGCGTCGGGTTGGAGTGCGGTGCGGGAACGGTGCCGAGGACTCGGGCAAGGACGTTCTCCACGTCGATGTCACGGGCCAGCGCCTCGTAAGACAACAGAAGCCGGTGGCGGAGGATCTCGGGCGCCACGTCGAACACGTCCTGCGGAGTGAGGTACGTCCGGCCCACGCATCATGGCCAGGGCCCGGCCGGCGCGGATGAGTCCGATGGAGGCCCTGGGACTGGCCCCGAGCTCGACGTAGGTGCGCAGTTCGGGTAGACCGAAGTTCTCCGGCGTACGGGTGCACAGAACGAGGTTGACCGCGTACTCCATGACGCTGCGCTCGACGAACACCGACTCCACCGCAGCGTTGGAGAATCGTGGATCTCCTCCAGCCCGACGACCTCTGAAGCCGAAGGAGGGTTGGTGCCCATCCGCTGGACGATCTCGATCTCCTCACCCGGGGTCGGGTAGTCGATCACCACCTTCATCAGGAACCGGTCCCGCTGGGCCTCCGGTAGCGGATAGACACCTTCGGACTCGATGGGGTTCTGGGTCGCCAACACGAGGAACGGCGTGGGTACCTCGTGGCGCTTTCCGCCGATGGTCACCTGCTTCTCCGCCATCACCTCGAGCAGCGCGGACTGCACCTTGGCCGGAGCGCGGTTGATCTCGTCGGCGAGCAGGAAGTTGGCGAATACCGGCCCGAGTTCCACGTCGAACTGCTCGGTGGAGGTGCGATAGATGCGAGTACCGACCACGTCCGCGGGCAGCAGGTCGGGCGTGAACTGGATGCGGGAGAAGGATCCGCCGACTGCGTCGGCGAGGGTCTCCACAGCAAGGGTCTTGGCGAGCCCGGGAACGCTCTCCAAGCAGCACGTGGCCGCCTGCCAGCAGGCATACGAGCATGCGCTCGAGGGCACGATCCTGGCCGACGATGACCTTGCGCATCTCGAACAGCAGCGCCTCGATCCTGCCGGCCGCGGCGGCGGCGTCCACAGGTGCGGGCGATGTCGGGGATTCTGGTGTGGGTGAGCCGGGTTGCACGTGGCGTGTCTCCGTCGTGGGGTCGATGTGGCCGTGAGGGCTTGGTTCGACGGTAGGGGGCGGATGGCCTTTACCGAAGTGCAGACGGATCTGTCCCTGAAGCCGTGCTCAGTCTGCCGCAAGCGGAGGGGGTTCCGACGCGCCTGTAGGATTCGGCACAATGGAACTCCTTCTAATCGTGCTCGTCGTGGTAGTGGTCGTAGGCGGCCTCGCCTATGTGGCGATCGGTCGGGGCAGTGCTTCTCCTCCGGAGATACCCACCGCCAGGCCCAAACTGGGGGGCACCACGGTCGAGGAAGCACCGCGGGCACACGACGCGCCAGCCGTCGAAGCGGGGCCCTCTGACGTCGAGGTCCGGGAGTCAGATGTACTCGAGGAGCCAGATGTAGTCGAGGGGGCAGTTCGGCCCACGTTCCGCGAGCGTCTCGGGCGAGCTCGGTCCACCTTCTCCGGCTACGTGTCCTCGGTGCTGTCGCGCACCGAGATCAGCGACCAGAGCTACGAGGAGCTCGAGGAGGCGCTGATCCTGGCCGACGTGGGCATCGGCCCCACCCAGGAGCTGCTCGACGACGTCCGTGCGGCGGTCAAGGAACAGAAGCTGACGACCACGACCGAACTCATCGACGTGCTCAAGGACGCAGATGAAGGAGCGGCCTCGCCGGGCCGGTCGATCTGGCACGCGCCGACTCGGCGCCCACGCATCTGGTTGTTCGTGGGTGTCAACGGCGTGGGAAAGACCACCACCATCGGCAAGGTCGGGCGACGCCTTGCCGACGAGGGCGCCACCGTGGTGATGGCTGCCGGTGACACCTTCAGGGCCGCCGCCGCCGAGCAGCTCGAGACCTGGGCGAATCGCTGCGGGGCGGAGTCTGGTCCGTGGCGCCGAGGGGGGTGACCCGTCGCTCGGTGATCTTCGATGCGGTTCGAGCGCCGCCTCGGCGGGGCGCCGACGTCGTCCTGGCCGACACGGCCGGCCGCCTCCACACCAAGACCAACCTCATGGACGAGCTGTCCAAGGTTCGTCGGGTCGCCGACAAGGGCGCGGGCACGGTCACCGAGGTCCTGCTCGTGCTCGACGCCACCACCGGGCAGAACGGACTCAACCAGGCCCGGCAGTTCGCCGAGGCCACCGACGTCACCGGTGTGGTGCTCACGAAGCTCGACGGCTCGGCCAAGGGCGGAATCGTGTTCGCCATCAGCGCCGAGCTCGATCTGCCGGTGAAGCTGGTGGGTCTGGGGGAGACTGCTGACCGACCTCGTGGACTTCGACGCCGATGAGTTCGTCGACGCACTGATCGCCCAGGACTGAGCGTCGCAGGCGGGACCAGACGACAGGGGTTCGAACAGGGGGAACCAATGGGAATCTGCGATGGACGTGTGTGCATCGTCACCGGTGCCGGCCGGGGGATCGGGCGTGAGTACGCACTGATGCTGGCCGAGCAGGGGGCCAAGGTGGTCGTGAACGACCTCGGCGGGGCAGCGTGACGGGAGCGGCGTCGACGAGCGGCCCGGCGGCCGGCGTGGTGGCTGAGATCGTTTCTGGCCGGTGGCGAGGCAGTCGGCCAACACCGACGACGTCGCGGACTTCGAGGGAGTCTCGGCGCATGGTCGAGCAGGCGGTCGACGCCTTCGGTGCGCCTCGACGTGGTGGTCAACAACGCCGGGATCCTTCGCGACCGGATGCTGGTCAACATGACCGAGGAGGAGTGGGACGCGGTCATCGCACGTGCACCTCAAGGGCACGTTCGGACCGTCGCACCACGCTGCGGTCTCACTGGCGTGAACGGGCCAAGGCCGGTGAGGGCAACGACGCCCGGATCATCAACACCACCTCGGTCTCGGGTATCTACGGAAACGCCGGGCCAGACGAACTACGGCGCGGCAAAGGCCGGGATCGCCGCCTTCAGCTTCATCGCCAGCCTCGAGACTGGTCCGCTACGGGGTCACCGTCAACGCCATGGCTCCCGCAGCCCTCACCCGCCTGACCGAGGACCTCGGTATGGGCCAGGCGGACGATGCGGCCAAGGAGGCCATGTCGCCGCGCTGGATCGCTCCGGTCGTGACCTGGTTGGCATCGGAGCAGCTCCTCGTGCGGTCAACGGCCGGGTCATCGAGGCCTCGGGGCAGGTGCTGGCGATAGCGGAGGGTTGGCACCGAGGTCCCAGTGCCGCAGGCCGGTCGACGACCCCGTCGCCGCCGGAGAGGTCATCCGGTCCCTCCTCGCCGATGCCCGATCGCCTGCGGACATGAACGGCCAGGACCGGAGCTGACGGTGCAGGGCAGGACCCTCGAGCTGGCTGGTCGCCGCGGGTCGCCCTGCCGAGGAATCGTCGCAGTGGAGACGGATGGCGATACCGATCCGGCCGGGCGAGTACGACTTCGCGCGATGCCTCGGGCACGGTGCGTGGGGTCCCGCAGCGCTGGCGGTGGATCGCTGAGGGGCTCGACGACCTGCCCGGTGCCGCGCTGGTGGCGCTGGACGCCATCGCCGATGTGCTGCGCTCCGCCGGGGGACGGGCGACGACCTGGCATCGCTTGTCGGACGGGGTGCAGGTCGAGCTGCGCCGGCTGGCGCGCGAGTCCACGGGCAGCGGACCAAGCTCGTCGACGTCTGGGCGGAGAACCATCCGCTGCTGATCGCCACCGAGGAATGCGACCGAATGCTGTCGAATGCCGGCCGTGTCGTGGCTGGCGAGATCGGCCGGCGGGACTCGGGGACCCTGGTCGGACTCCACCGCTCCGACGGCGGCGCCCCCAAGGTGGCGGTGCGGTCGCCGAGGTCGAATTCCGGGGACTGGTCGGGCGACCGCCAGGCCACCAGGGAACATCACGGCCGGCCCTTCCAGGCCGTCTGCATCTACTCCGCCGAGGTGATCGACGCGTTACGGGGCGAGGGCCACCCCATCAGCGCGGGGTCGGTGGGCGAGAATCTCACCGTCTCGGGTCTGCAGTGGGCTGCCCTTCGCCCCGGATACCGTCTCGTCGTCGGAGGACAGCAGACCCGTGGTGCTGGAGATCTCGTCGTGGGCGCCGCCCTGTTCGAACATCGCTCAATCGTTCACGGATCGCCGCTTCGATCGGATCGACCACGATAAGCACCCCGGGTGGGGCAGGGCGTATGCCTGGGTGCTCGAGCCGGGACAGGTGGCACACGGTGATGCGGTCACCGTGTTGCCCTAGTTTCCGCCAGCCCCAGGTTCCGGGGGTGTATCGGGTCGTCAACCGACCTTCGCCACGAGCCGGCGCAGGATCCCCTCCATGGTGTCGGTGTCCTGGGCGCCGGGGATGATGGTGGCGCCGTTGTAGAGCACGGCAGGAACCCCCGTCACGAATGCCTCCATGGCCTCGGCCTGATCGGTCACGACGTCGTCGGCCCACGACCGTGAAGCCAGCATGTCGGTGCATTTCTCACGGTCGAACCCGGCGTTCTCGGCCAGATCCACGAGCGTCGCCCGGTCGGCGACGTTGGCGCCGTCGGTGAAGTAGGCCCGGAACAGCGATTCGATGAGCGCGTGCGCGCCGGGGCCATCGACGGCCTGGGCCCACAGGATCACCCGGTGCGCATCGAAGGTGCCGACCCGCAGAGCCCGGTCGAAGCGGTACCGGATGCCGATCTCGGAGCCGAGAGTTCCCAGGCGTCGTGACATGGCCTCGAAGGACCCCGGTCCGTACTTGGCCTCGACCGCGGCGCTCAGGTCTCGGGGTTCGGCGGTGGCGCGGGGGTCGAGCTGAACGCCCGCCATCGAAGTTCGATGCCCTCGCCCTCGGCTCCCAGTCGGTCGATCGCTGCTTCGAGGCGTCGATGGCCGAGGTAGCACCAGGGGCAGATGACGTCGCTGTACAGATCCAGCCTCATGGTGTCTCCAACGTACAGCGGGTCCCCGGCTGTACCCGGTCGAGTCGATCGCCGAGTCCGTGCCAGGTAGTCGTGCCAGGTAGTCGTGCCAGGTAGTCGTGCCAGGTAGTCGTGCCAGGTAGTCGTGCCAGGTAGTCGTGCCAGGTAGTCGTGGCTGTGGGCTGGAGTGGTCCGGCCGGTAGCGTGGCAGGCGATGTTCGAGTCACTCAGCGATCGTTTCGATGGAATCTTCTCTCGCCTTCGGGGCAAGGGGCACCTGACCGAGTCCGACGTGGACGAGGTCCTGCGGGAGATCCGCCTGGCCCTGCTCGAGGCGGATGTGAACCTGGCCGTGGTCAAGTCGATGCAGGCCCGCATCCGCGATCGCGCGGTGGGCGAAGACCTCTCACAGGCGCTCAACCCGGCCCTCCAGGTCAAGAAGATCGTGCTGGAGGAGCTCACCGAGACCCTCGGCGGCGAGAGCCTGCGCATCACATACGCCTCCAAGCCGCCCACAGTGGTGCTGATGGCGGGCCTGCAGGGCTCCGGCAAGACGACCAACAGCGCCAAGCTCGCCCGTTGGTTCCGCGCCCAGGGCCGTAACCCGATACTGGTGGGCACCGACCTCCAGCGCCCTGCAGCCGTTCAGCAGCTCCGAACCCTGGCCGAGCAGATCGACGTACCCGTCTATTCGGCGCCCGACGACGTCGTCGCCTCCGGTCAGGGTGATCCCGTGGCGGTTGCCCGTTCGGCCAGGGATGAGGCGCGCAGTACCGGGCGTGACGTCCTGATCTGCGACACCGCCGGACGCCTCGCGATCGATGCCGAGATGATGGAGCAGGTTCGCCAGATCTCGGCGGAACTGGAGCCCGACTACACGTTCCTCGTGGTCGACGCGATGACCGGACAGGACGCTGTCGGTGTCGCCGAGTCGTTCAACGAGACACTCGGTCTCGACGGCGTGATACTCACCAAGCTCGACGGCGATGCGCGCGGCGGCGCTGCGCTGTCGGTCAAGGAGGTCGTGGGTCGTCCCATCGCCTTCGCATCCACGGGCGAGAAGCTCGAGGACTTCGATCTCTTCCATCCCGACCGCTTGGCCGGCCGGATCCTGGGCGAGGGCGATCTTGCGACCCTCATCGAGAAGGCCGAGACGGCATTCGAGGCCGATGTGGCCGAGGAGGCGGCGGCGCGCCTGCTCGAGGGCACCTTCACCCTGGATGACTTCCTTGAGCAGATGCAGGGTCTCAAGAAGATGGGACCGCTGTCGGGCCTGATGGGAATGATGCCGGGTATCCCCAAGGAGGTCCGCGATGTCGAGATCGAGGACAGCCACATCGCCCGGATCGAGGGGATCATCCACTCGATGACCACGGCGGAGCGTGTGGAGCCGGACATCATCGACGGAAGTCGCCGGGCCCGAATTGCCAAGGGGTCGGGAAGTTCTGCCAACGATGTGTCTCAACTGGTGGACCAGTTCAAGCAGATGCGCCAAATGATGCAGCAGATGGGCAAGACCCCGAAACGCAAGGGCAAGAAGGGTCGCAAGGGAAAGAAGGGGAGTCGCGTCACACCCAAGGGTGGGACCAAGGTCCCCAAGTCGTCATTCCAGTTGCCCACTCGCGAGGAGATGGAGGCGCAGCTGCCTGACGCCCTCAAAGGGGTGCCCGGTGACGGTCTCGGCGGGTTGGGTTGAGGCGGTGAGTTGCCGCCCGACCCCTGTGGCGACCATCATGGGTGGTCGCCCGTACCGCGGGAGGGGTGTCGCGTCCGAGTCCGGACACCGTCACTCCGCAATGACCTGAGCCCCCGACCGACCATTCGCAGCCGAAAGAGCACAACACCGTGGCAGTCCGACTCCGCCTCACCCGGGTGGGCAAGAAGAAACAACCGTCCTACCGCATCGTGGCAGCCGACTCGCGCTCGCCGCGCGACGGTCGCTACCTGGAGATCGTCGGCACCTACGATCCACGCCGCGAACCCTCGGCCGTGACGGTCGACAACGAGAAGGCGATCGCCTGGCTGCGTGAGGGAGCACTACCGACCGAACGGGTCGAGAAGCTTCTCAAGATCTCCGGCGCCTGGGACGAGTACCAGGCATCGAAGGCCTCGAAGTGAGCGACGACGACACATCGGGCGCCTCTGACGCCTCCGGCGGGACCGCTGCACCCGAACACGCAGTTGCGGTGCTCCAGCACATCACCCGGTCACTCGTCGAGAACCCCGACGGGGTGAGCGTCGACATCGATGACTCCGGCAACCGGCTCCAGCTCAACGTCACCGTCGCCGATGGCGACATGGGTCGCGTGATCGGCAAACGTGGTCGCATGGCAAACGCGATCCGCACGGTGACCCGTGCCGCCGCCGTACGCGACGGCGTCGAGGTCGACATCGAATTCGTCGACTAGAGGAAGCGTCCAGATCTCGCCCATGGAGGCGAACTCCGATGCACCTCGAGACGGCCTCCTCGAGGTGGGCCGCGTGGCCCGGGCACACGGCCTGCAGGGCGAGGTGGTGGTCGATCTGATCTCCGACCGGCCCGAGCGTTCGGAGCCGGGAGCGGTGCACCTCACCGCCGATGGGGAGCTGACCGTTGTCGCGGCCCGCCGCCACCAACAGCGATGGATCTTCCGGTTCGCGGGCTGCGGGAGCCGTGAGGACGCCGATGCCCTGCGCGGCACGGTGTTGTGGGGAGAACCCATCGACGACGAGGCGACGCTGTGGGTACATGAGCTCGTCGGATGCACGGTCGTGGACGGCGAGGGGATCAACCGGGGCGCCGTGGTAGCTGTCTTGGCCAACCCCGCTGCCGACCTGCTGGAACTGGAGAGTGGCGCCCTGGTGCCCATGAACTTCGTGGTCGGTGCGCCCGTCGACGACGTGGTGAGGGTGGATGTTCCCGCCGGGCTCTTCGAGCTCTGAGTAGGGGCCGGTCAGTGCGCATCGACGTCCTCACCATCTTTCCCGACATGGTGGACCTCTTCGCCCGGGAGAGCCTGTTGGGTCGGGCCCGCCAGCGCGGCCTGCTCGACCTACGGCTGCACGATCTGCGCGACCGGACCGACGACACGCACCGCACCGTTGACGACGCCCCGTTCGGCGGTGGCGCGGGAATGGTCATGAAGCCCGAACCGATCTACGCCACGGTGGAGGCCGAGAACCCGCCACGTCCCCTGTTGTTGCTGGGTCCCGGTGGCCGGCAGTTCGACCAGGACTTTGCCTCGGAGTTGGCCGGCGTCGGGGGCTTCAGCCTCCTCTGTGGTCGCTACGAAGGCATCGACCACCGGGTGCACGAACACCTCGTCGATGGCGAACTCTCGGTGGGGGACTACGTGCTGAACGGCGGTGAGGTTGCCGCAATGGTCGTGCTCGAAGCCGTGGTGCGCCTGTTGCCGGGAGTCATGGGAAACGACGAATCGGCGGGTGACGAGTCCTTCGCCGACGGACTTCTCGAGTACCCGCAGTACACCCGACCAGCCGAGTTCCGGGGCTGGGAGGTGCCCGAGGTACTGCGCAGCGGCGACCATGCTCGGGTACAGCGGTGGCGGCGGGCCGCTTCCCTGTCGCGAACGATGAGGTTCCGGCCCGATCTGATCGAGGCCCGGGGCGGGCTGAGTGCCGGGGAACAGGAGTTGCTGGACGACTTCGACCTCCCTGGGTGAATCGGCTCGCGTCGCAGCTTTCCCCTTGTCCTGCCGCGTGGCTACGATGGTCTGTCCGTGCGCCGCACCCGAGCGGCCCCGAGGAGACGTGATGAAGTCCACCGATCTGATCGACCAGTCGAGCATGCGTGACGATGTGCCCGACTTCAACGCCGGCGACACGCTCAAAGTGAACGTCAAGGTGACCGAGGGCAACAAGGAGCGGATCCAGCTCTTCCAGGGTGTTGTGATCGCCCGTCGCGGTAGCGGCCTCCATGAGAGCTTCACGGTTCGCAAGCTGTCCAACGGCGTCGGCGTCGAGCGCACGTTCCCCGTGCATTCGCCCATCATCGAGAGCATCGAGGTCTTCACCCGCGGCGATGTTCGCCGGGCGAAGCTTTACTATCTACGCGATCGCGTCGGTAAGGCCGCTCGCATCAAGGAGAAGCGGGACTGAACTCCGGGCTCCGAGCCCGTACCGCTCTGTTCCGGCCCGCTCTGTTCTGGCTCGGACATCTTCCCCCCGAGGCTTCGACGGTGTCGACGCGAACGAATCGGGGACACCCATGCAGGACCCGCGGCCCGATGAGCGGGGCACGCCGCGTCGGCACGACCATCTGGCGCTCGGCCGCCACGGTGAGGATCTGGTTGCCGTCTGGTACATGGATCGGGGCTACGAGGTGCTCGCCCGCAACTGGCGTTGCGCCGAGGGCGAGCTGGATCTCGTGCTCCGCATCGATGACGTAATTGCATTCTGTGAGGTGAAGACCCGGTCCTCGTCGCGCTACGGGTCACCACTGGAGGCCGTGGATCGCCGCCGCATGCGGCGCCTTCGGGCGGCGGCGGGGGAGTTCCTCGCCCTCGAGCGTCCTCGGCGGGCCCGCCATGTCCGCTTCGATGTAGCTGCGGTGGTCTCGAACCGGATCGACGTGGTGACTGGGGCGTTCTGAGAGCTGCTCTGCCAAGTCAGTCCCTCGGTGCACGGCGTAGGCGTTGGTCCCAACAGCCCCGGTGCCAGTGGCGGCGCAGATCGGCCGCCTCTATCGGCACTGCGACGAGGTGGCCCATTCCGGCGGGAATGTCACGGTTGCATCCGGGACACACGTAGGACTTGTGCGCCTCGTAGGGCTGGATGCGACGCACATCGCACTCGGCTGTGGCCGTGAAGTCGAGGTGTCTGGGCACGGCGACAGGATCTCAGCCCAGAAACGCCCACACCAGCAGGGCCACTGCGACAGCCAGGGCGCCGACGACGAACACCACGTCGGCCGGTGAGCGGCGATGGCGACGCTGCGGATTGAATCCCACCGTCCCAGTATCGCGGTCGCGAGCGCTCATGGCCGCCCCGATTGGCTCCGTGCGTCGACTCCTGCGGTCCGGGAGCAGCCGCGACCGGCAGCGGCGGGCGGGCCGCGGTGGTCAATCGAAGTACTCGACCTGGTCGGGTGAGTTGTGTCATCCACTTGCTGCCGAGCACGGAGAGCTGGGCCAGCTGATCAGGGCGATGGCGTGTGGCATCGGTGGTGTTGGCCAGGCGGGAGAATTCGGTTTCGTCATCGCGTTTCCGGCGCCCCTCGGCAGTGGCCGGAGGTCGGCGTCGGCATCCATACCTCAGTATGCCGGTGTCAGCGGGCTGGACGGCCCGGTGCCGCCCCGGCCGTGCTGTCGCAGTCCCGCGTTATCCTCGGCTCACCGCCAAGCGGCTCGCAGCTCCGGCTGCCTCACTCCGGTCAGACCGGATCGCACTGGGAGTTGCTGTGCTGGCGACCGTTTCCTCCGCCACCCTGCTCGGGGTCGAGGGCTACTCCGTCCGCGTCGAGGCCCACACGAGCGACGGCCTACCCGGCTACACGGTCGTCGGATTGCCGGACACCTCGTGCCGCGAGTCGCGCGACCGGGTGCGGTCGGCGCTGATCTGCTCGGAACAGAGGTGGCCTCTGCGTCGAATGACTGTGAATCTTGCGCCGTCACACCTGCGAAAGGTTGGTGCCGGGCTGGATCTCGCCATTGCCGTCGCGTTGCTCGCCGCTGAGGGGGTCGTTCCGATGGCCGCTGTTGCGGATCTGGCGTTCGTCGGCGAGCTGGGCCTCGACGGTTCGCTCCGTCCGCTGGTGGGGATGCTGCCCCTGGCGGCCGCGTGTGCAGAACGCCCGGTGGTGCCGTTGGCCTCGCTCGCCGAGGCGCGGTTGTGTCGGCCCGATGCCCTGGGTGCCGACACCCTGGCGGAGGTCGTTTCCGTGTTGAGCGGCCAGCGGGCCTGGCCGGAGCCCGGCGAACCTGTGTCACCCCCGCTACCGACGACGCGACCAGACCTGGCCGAGGTGCGCGGCCAGCCGGTTGCCCGAGCCGCACTGGAGGTGGCAGCAGCGGGCGGACACCACATCTTGATGACGGGTCCGCCCGGTTCGGGGAAGACCATGTTGGCGGAGCGGCTACCGGGTCTGTTGCCGGACCTCTGCGACCGGGAGGCGTTGGATGTCACCTCGGTGTACTCCGCGGCAGGGCTGCTCGGTCGTGGCAGTGGCCTGATCCGCAGGCCGCCGCTGCGGGCTCCCCATCACACGGCCTCGCTGGTGGCGATGGTGGGGGGCGGCACCTCGGTGCTGCGGCCCGGCGAGGTGAGCTTGGCGAGCGGCGGAGTTCTCTTCCTGGACGAGCTGGGAGAGTTTCCCGCTGCCCACCTCGATGCTCTTCGTCAGCCCCTCGAGTCAGGGGTCATTCGAGTGTCTCGAGCCGCGATGTCGGTGGAGCTCCCGGCCCGGGTCTTGTTGGTGGCAGCCACGAATCCATGTCCCTGTGGACTCGAGGGGTACGGGGATTGCCGGTGTTCGCCGGCACAGCTGGCCAGGTACGCCAGGCGTCTGAGCGGACCGCTCATCGATCGGTTCGATCTACGTCTCGGTGTGGGGCCCCCGGATCCATCGGTCGTCTTCGACGCACCGGATGGCGAGAGCAGCGATGCGGTGGCAGATCGTGTGGCCTGCGCCCGGCTTCTCGCCGCGGGTCGGGGGGTTCAGGTGAACCGTGCTCTGAACGGGGCCAGGCTGAGTGCCGCCGCGCCACTGGATGCGGATGCCGAACGGCTGTTGCGAGACCACATGGAGCGTGGAGTACTCACGATGCGCGGGGCCCAGCGATCGCGGGCGGTGGCGCTCACCCTCGCCGACCTCACTGGCCAGACTCCGCCTTTGTCGAAGAATCTGGTTGAGCAGGCACTCGTACTGCGCGGAGGCGACACGCGCATGGCGATTTCGAGATGACGAGCGAAGCCGGCGGGGCCGGTGATCGCTGGATAGCGGCCCTGGCCGCACTCGACGGCGTGGGTCCCGCCCGGCTGCGTTGGCTGTTGTCCGCCGGTCCACCCGAGGACGTGTGGCGACGACTCGGGGCCCGTCACATCGGTCCGCCAAAGCCCGGCGAGGCCCGTGTCGACCGATCGATCCTGTTGCGTTGGTCCGACGAGGTCCGAGCCCGCAACGAGCTCCCATCGGTGATGGCCACCCGCCTGGACGGGCTCGGTGTCGAGGTGCTGCACGGGTCATCCCTGCCCTCGATGCTGGCCGAGGATCCCGACCCGCCTGCCGCGCTCTTCCAGCGGGGTGCAGCGGTGGGACTCGGCCCGAGGGTGGCGATCGTGGGAACGAGGCGTGCGTCAGCATATGGATTGCGGGTTGCCCGTCGGCTGGGCGCAGAGCTGTCCGAGGCCGGCGTGAGCGTCGTGTCCGGGCTGGCGATGGGGATAGACGCGGAGGCGCACCTGGGTTCGCTCGGTGGACACGGCGGGGTAGTGGCGGTGATCGGCGCCGGACACGACCGACCCTGCCCCCTTCGCAACCGGTCCCTGGCGGAACGCGTTCTGTCCAGCGGTTCGATCCTCTCGGAGGTGCCACCGGGAGTGCCATCGGCGCCCTGGCGCTATCCGGTACGCAACCGTCTGATCGCAGGGCTGGCGCAGGTTGTGGTGGTGGTCGAATCGGCATCCACGGGCGGCTCCATGTCCACCGTGTCGGAGGCCCTTATCCGTGATCGGTCGGTGATGGCGGTGCCCGGGCCTCTGGGGCGCCGGTCGAGCGAAGGCTGCCACGACCTGCTGCGAGACGGAGCCGAGATCTGTACCGGCGCCACCGATGTGCTCGGTCTGCTCGGTCTGGCCAACGCTGGTGCGGCCGCTGGAGCCGTGGGAGTAGGGCGATCAACCGATGAGTACACGGGCTCCGGGTTGGCGCTGGCGCTGCTGGAAATGCTGGCGGAGGGCCCACTCACCGTTGACTCCGCCATGGTGCGAACGGGCGCGGCTCTGTCGGAGGTCTCTGCGCTGCTGGCGGAACTGGAGGGCCGCGGGATGATCAGTCGTGACGGTGGACGGATCCGGCGGGTATGAGCCTCTGGGCGCCATCGTTGCGCCATACTCGCAGGCGCAACTGGTTCCTTGGTAGGGAATCTCTCGCTCGGTGGTGCGAATTTCACGCCGAGTAGTTGATACGATGCAGGCTCACCGTTGGAACTCCACGCGGCGGGCCAGTCATGGCTGGAAGGAATCGTTACCAGTGCCCCACGATGGTTGGCAGATCGAATCGTTCGCGACCTCGCTGTCGCTCGCGTCCTCGACCATCGACGTGTACCGGCGCGACGTGCAGCGTTTCGTGAACTGGGCGGCCCGCGGGAGCGTGACATCCGCCGAGCAGGTCGATCTGGGTGTTCTTCGTCGCTACCTCGCTCATCTGACGACCCTGGGCAGGGCGCCGCGCACGATTGCACGCACGGCCGCCTCCCTGCGTCGGTACTTCTCCTGGGCCGAGCGGTCCGGCCTGCTCGAGGCCGATCCCTCTGCTGCACTTCGGGCGCCATCCGGGGGGTCACGGCTGCCCCGCATCCTGCGGGCCGACGAACTGCATCAGCTCCTCGAGGAGCCTGCGGGCGAGTCCGAAGCCCTGCCCGTGGAGAGGGAGATGCGGGATCGTGCGCTCCTGGAGATCCTGTACGGATCGGGGCTGCGGGTCTCGGAGTTGTGTGGACTGAGGATCGATGATGTCGACCTCGAACGCGGTCGGCTGACCGTGTGGGGCAAGGGCGCAAAGCAGCGCATCGTGCCCCTGTCGGACCCGGCACGGGATCTCCTGTCGGAGTGGATTCGTTGGGGTCGCGCTCGACACCTCGAAGCCACCGCTGCCGACGACGAGGCTACGGAATTGCTGTTCACCAATCTCCGCGGCAAACCCATCTCTCCGCGTGATGTGAGGCGGGTCATCGACCGACGATCCCCGTCACCGACACACCCGCACGCGCTGCGACACACCTTCGCCACTCATCTCCTCGACGGCGGTGCCGACCTGCGTGTTGTGCAGGAACTTCTCGGCCACTCCGACCTGGCCACCACACAGATCTATACCCACGTCAGCCTCCAGCGGCTCCGCGCCGTGTACGACTCCGCACACCCGAGGGCAGTGATATGAACCCCCCAACCCAACTGAGCACCGAGAAGGACTCCGATGCGGAGTCGGGGAAGGAAGCAGACGCCACCGCGCCGTCGGTGATCCGCGACCGCAACCCAGAGGTGCAGGCGCTGTGGGAGGAGTACAAGGAGTCCCCTTCGGGTGCCGCTAGGGACACCCTCATCGTGCACTACTCCCCGCTGGTCAAGTACGTGGCGGGTCGGGTGGCGGTGGGTCTGCCGCCGAATGTCGAACAGGCCGATCTCGTGAGCTACGGCCTGTTCGGGCTGATCGATGCCATCGACAAGTTCGAACCAGAGCGCGGATTCAAGTTTGAGACCTACGCGATCTCGAGGATCAAGGGTGCCATTCTCGACGAGCTCCGCTCGATCGACTGGGTCCCACGCTCGGTGCGCTCGAAACTCCGCCAGATCGAGAAGGCCATCTCCAAGCTGGAGTCCAAGGAGCATCGCCCGGCGACCGACGCCGAGATTGCAGAGGAGCTGGAGTGGACCGACAGCCAACTCCACACTGCGCTCAACCAGATCTCCCAGATCGGACTTGCGGCTCTCGACGAGGTACTCACGGTCGGCGGCGACAAGGGCGAGGCGCTCACGTTGGGCGACACGATCGCCGATCGCTCCGCCCACGGACCGATGGGAGCGTTCGAGGTCGCGGAGACACGTCAGCTCCTCGGTGAGGCCATAAATGTTCTTCCCGAGCGCGAGAAGCTTGTGCTCACGCTCTACTACTACGAGAGCATGACCCTCCAGGAAGTCGGTCTGGTGCTAGGTGTGACCGAGTCGCGCGTGTGTCAGATCCACACCAAGGCCGTTCTGCACCTCCGCGCACGGCTCCAGGCGGCTGAACGACTCCCGCCCGGCTGAGTCTCCCTGTAGCTCAGCACTACTTCCCCTCGAAGCGCTCCCTGTCGCGACGCCGACTGTCGGTGTACGACAGACCGCAGTGCACAACTCGTGGGAGTACAAATGGGAGCCAGGTCCCTTCATTCGGTCCTCGTGGCCGCGCTGGCGCTCGTGGTTGCGTCGGGGCAGGTGCCGCGCCCCAACGGTGTGGACCTGCGCGAGGCGGAACCACGGCCGACGCCATACGACTACGTCTTGCCGCTTCACCGGCCGGTGGTGGACCTGTTCCGTACACCGAGTTCGCCCTGGGGTCCCGGCAACCGAGGCTGGGAGTTCGCGTCCGAAGCCGGTGACCCGGTCGTGGCTGTGGGTTCCGGGGTTGTGCTGTTCGCGGGTTGGGTTGCCGGCCGGGGGGTCGTCACCCTGGCACACCCCCATGGGCTGTTATCCAGCGTGACCGGCCTGAGTGAGGTGTCGGTGCTGCCTGGCGAGGTTGTCCGCAGGGGCGTGCCCATTGGATCCGCAACAGTTCGGCTCCACCTCGGGTTCCGGCGCGACGGTGTATACATCGATCCAGGGTCTATCTACGGGTTGGCCCGGCACGCGGTGTTGGTGCCCGTTCCCCGATGAACCACTTCCCCACGAAACCGGATCTGGCTGGACAACCGGCGCCTTGGGCCCAACGGCCGGGTCGTGGCTACACTTCTCCGTCGGCCCGGTATCGGGCTACCAAACAATCAACCGCCCGTCTGCACCTTTCGGTCGCCGCCCAGCGGCGCAGCAGGACGGGTTTCGTCGAACCGAAGGGAAGGAGACACCGTGACCGCAGTAGTCACCATGAAGCAGTTGTTGGAGTCGGGGGTCCATTTCGGCCACCAAACCCGTCGCTGGAACCCGAAGATGAAGCGGTTCATCCACGGGGATCGCGGTGGGATCTACCTGATCGACCTCAACCAGACCATGTCGGGGATCGAGAAGTCCTACTCCTACGTTCGTGACCTGGTCTCCGAGGGCGGGACGGTCCTGTTCATCGGCACCAAGAAGCAGGCCCAGGATCCGATCCAGGGCTATGCCGAGAAGTGCGGCATGCCATTCATCAACCAACGCTGGTTGGGTGGCATGTTGACCAACTTCGAGACCATCTCGAAGCGGGTCTCGAAGATGAAGAACCTCCAGGGCATGCGCGACTCGGGCGAGTTCGAGATCATGCCCAAGAAGGAGGCGCTACTGCTGAATCGCGAGCTGACGAAGTTGGAGCGGAACCTCAACGGCATCCGCAACCTGGAGCGCCTGCCCGATGCGGTGTTCATCCTGGACACCAACAAGGAAGCCATAGCGGTCACCGAATCCAACAAGCTCGGGATCTCCGTGGTCGCGGTGGTGGACACCAACTGCGATCCCGATGTCATCGACTACGCGATCCCCGGGAACGACGACGCCATCCGTTCGGCCGACCTCATGTGTCGCGTCATCTCCGATGCCGTGATCGAGGGCAAGATAATGCGGTCCAAGCTGCACCCAGAGGCTTCGGCTCCCAAGGAGCGCAGCGCCGAGGAAGAAGCACAGCACCGCGTCCAGCAGAACAAGGCTCGCGCCGAAGCCGCTGCTGCCGCGGCCCAGCGGGAAGCACGTGTGGTCGCTGCCAAGGACGTCGAGCCGGAACCCGCCGATGCTCCCGAGGCCGAGGCCCCCGAGATCGAGGCCCCCGAGATCGAGGCCCCCGCCCCCGAAGCCCCCGCTCCGGCAGCCGAGGCGTCCACGGAAACGGACCCGACCGAGGAGAGCGCCTGATGCCGGCCTTCACCGCGCAGGATGTGAAGAGCCTTCGCGATGCCACCGGCGCCGGGATGATGGATGCCAAGAAGGCCCTCACCGAGGCCGACGGCGACCGTGACCGGGCAGGACAGATCCTTCGTGAGAAGGGGCTGTCCAAGGTCGCAACGCTGGAGGACCGCGAGAACAGCCAAGGCGCTGTTGCCGTGGCCAGGAAGGGCGACTCCGTTGCCCTGGTCGAGTTGAAGTGCGAGACGGACTTCTCGGCCAAGGCCGAGGACTTCTCGTCGTTGGTTCAGCGGCTGGCCGACGCAGTCCTGAGCGAAGGCGAAGGAGCGGTCGCCTCGTTGGCCGACGACATCGACAGCATCAAGCTTGCCAAGCGCGAGAACATCGAGCTGGGGCTCGTAGCGCGTTTCGACGCCACGCCGGGCAACGGCGTCGACGCCTACGTCCACATACAGGATGGTCGGGGCACCAACGGCGTGATCATCGAGATCGAAGGTGCGGACGATGACGCGGCGCACGAGATTGCGCTGCACTGTGCATTCGCGAAGCCCGATGCCTTGAGTCGGGAAGAGGTCGACCCCGCGTTGGTCGAGAAGGCGCGGGACGGTTTCGAGGCCCTAACCATCAAGGAGGGCAAGCCCGAAAAGGCGGTCCCCAAGATCGTCGAGGGTCGCCTCAACTCTTGGTTCGGAGAGCGGGTGCTCCCCGAACAGGGGCTCTTCGGCGACAAGGAGACGGTCCAGAACAAGCTCGGCGACGCCCACATCGTTCGTTTCGCCCAGGCCTACATCGGCGCCTGAGCAACGTGGACCCAACTGTCGACGAAGCAGGCACCCGGCGCGAGCCGCGCTGGTCCAGAGTCCTAATCAAGTTGTCCGGTGAGGCTTTCGCCGGCGACAGCGGCTTCGGTATCGACGGCGATGTCATTGCTTCGCTCGCCGCGGAACTCGTCGAGGCAAAGGAAACCTTCGACGTCGACATCGCCGTGGTGGTAGGTGGCGGCAATATATGGCGGGGTATGAGTGGTGAAGGCGCGGGCATGGATCGTGCCCAGGCCGACTACATGGGCATGCTCGCGACGCTCATCAACGCTCTTGCGCTGCAGGAGACCCTCGAGCGGTTGGGGCAGCCGACCCGGGTGCAGACTGCGATTCACATGGCGCAGGTTGCCGAGCCCTACATCCGGCGACGAGCGATCCGTCACCTCGAGAAGGGCCGTGTCGTGATCTTCGCCGCCGGCACCGGCAATCCCTTCTTCACCACGGACACCACTGCCGCGCTGCGGGCGGCAGAGGTCGATGCCGGCGCGATCCTGATGGGTAAGAACGGAACCGACGGCGTGTACACCGCGGATCCGCGAACTGACCCGTCGGCCGTGCTGCTGAGGGAGGTCTCCTTCATGGAGGTGCTCCAGCAGGGGCTGAAGGTGATGGACTCCACCGCCACGTCGTTGTGCATGGACAACGACCTTCCGATCTGCGTCTTCGACCTACTCGGTCACAATGTCTGTCGGCTGCTCGATGGCGAGCATGTCGGAACCATCGTCTCCTGAACGATCGTGACTCACCCAACCAACGCGGGTGATGTGAGAGGCTGGTCGGAATGAGTGACGAGTTGGCCGAGGCCATCCTCCAGGACGCGGGCGAGCGCATGGCGGCGGCGGTGTCCCATGCGCGCGAGGAGTTCTCCGGAATCCGCACAGGTCGGGCAAACCCCGGTCTCGTGGAGCGACTTCCCGTCGAGTATTACGGCAGCATGACCCCGATGCAGCAACTGGCCAGCTTCTCGGTTCTGGATGCACGAATGCTGCTGATCAGCCCGTTTGACAAGAGCTCCGTCGGCGCCATCGAACGAGCCATCATCGATGCCAACCTGGGGCTGAATCCCTCCAACGACGGGGCAGGGATCCGCTTGGCATTTCCCCAGCTGACCGAGGAGCGTCGACGGGATTTCGTGCGGCTGGCCAAGGCACGCGCCGAGGAGAGCCGTCAGGCTCTTCGCGGCACGAGACGTGAAGCCCGCAAGGATCTGGAGTCGATCCAGAAGGATGGCGACATCTCCGAGGACGAACTCCGCCGGATGGAAGACTCGTTGGACAAGCTCACGAAGCGCTACGAGTTGGAGATCGACGAGGCCCTGGAACAAAAGACAGCGGAGCTGATGGAGGCATGAATGCCTGCAGTTGCGCCATGACCCGACCCCAGCGGTCGACCGGGAGGATGCCATGAACACCGACGACACCCCGCAGGACGATATCGGCGAGGAGGACGAGCCTGCCCCGCCCCCACGCGAGCCGAGTGAGGGAGTGCGCATCCTCGGAGTGCAGGAGGCGGCCGAGGCCACGGGCCGCCATGAAGCCGTCGGGAGGTCCGATCGTTCGAAGCGATTCGGTGATCGACCCGACCGCCCGGATCCGGGCGGCGACCTTCCCCGGATCACTATCTCGTCAACCGAGAGTGCCTCGCCGAGCTCCGGCGGCCACTTCGGTGCCGTGCCGATCGTGCCCCCTGCGGACCAGCCGTCCGCCGCCGACGCTGCGCGCTCCGGTGGGGGCGTGGGCCACGCCCGCGTGGCCCCGGAGGAGCCTCTGTTCGACGAACCATCCGCGTTCGAGGAACAGGACGACACATTCGTTCTTCCCCACTGGACCGAGCCGGCCACCGGTCAGGTGCCGAAAGTGGTGGCTGATGCCGAGGACGAGTTGCCTTCGGAGGGGGAGTCGCAGCCACGCTGGCGCGACGAATCCGATGAGGGTGGTGGGGGATTCGATGATCTGGTCGAGGACGCCCCGCGCCTGGGGGCCCTCTCGGGTCGCCAGGACCCGATCGACGACGATGCCGATGATCCGGGTTCCTTCTTCGACGGCGAGGACGCCCGTGACCCCTTGGCAGCATTCGGTCCGGTGGACTCCATGGAGGAAACCGCACCGCGTGAACGTCGGGAGCGTGCACCGGCGCGACGTTCCCGTGGTGAGCAGGGTCCGCTTGGACCGGCACGCAGGGAGTCGGGTCGCGGCGGCGGCGAAGGTTTCGACGCTTCAGGTGGGGACTCCGGCGATCGCAACCTGCCGGTGGCTGTCGCCGTCGGTGTCGGGCTGGTGATTCTCGGATTGCTCTGTTTCAAGTTGGGCACGATCCCCACGATGCTGTTGGCCACGGTCGTGGTCGGCCTCGCCGGCTTCGAGTACTTCACCGCGGTGCGAGGTGTCGGGTACAACCCGGCCACGCTCGTGGGCCTGGTGGCGGTGTGTGGCCTGATCATCGGACCCTCGCTGTTCGGGCTCTCCGCCTACCCGGTCGTTCTGGGAATCACAGTGCTGTCCGGCCTGATCTGGTTCCTGCTGGTGTCGCCCGGGGAGGGATCGGTACCCAACCTCGCCATGACCCTGCTCGGTGTACTGTGGATCGGCCTCCTGGCCTCCTTCGCGGGGCTGTTCCTGGGTCTCGGGGAGATCGTTCAGGACCGCGGGAATCTGCTGTCCAACCCCGGAATCGGAGTACTGATCGCGGCTGTGATCGCGTCGGTCTCCTACGACGTCGGCGCCTATTTCATCGGTCGTCAGTTCGGCCGCACACCGCTGTCCGAGGCCAGTCCGAACAAGACTCAGGAAGGGTTCGGGGGCGGGATACTGGTGTCGGTCGTGGTGACCACGATTGTGGTGAGCTTCATCAGCCCCATCGGTGACGGGATCTTCCGGACGTTCGTGTTCGCCCTCATGTGCGCCATAGCGGCCCCAATCGGGGATCTGTGCGAGTCCTTCATCAAACGGGACCTGGGCATCAAGGACATGGGATCGGTACTTCCGGGTCACGGCGGGGTGCTGGACCGTTTCGATTCGATGCTGTTCGTACTTCCGGTCGCCTACTTCGTGACCATCCCGCTGGGCATCTGGACGCTCTGAGCCGGGCGACTGGTCGTCTGGGTCCGTCCACAGGCCCGCATCGGAGGCGGCTGTGCCCGCCGGTACAGTTGGAGCGCAATGACCACCGTCGCGCTGCTGGGATCCACAGGGTCCATCGGGACCCAGGCCATAGACGTAGTTTCCGCGGAATCCGACCGTTTCGAGATCGTCGCCATCGGTGCGGGCTCGTCGGTCGAGGCGCTGGCCGCACAGGCGCATGAATTGCACCCCTCGGTGGTGGCAATCGCCGACGACAGCCGTGCCGGGGAGCTGAAGGCACTACTGCCTCCGGCGACGGAGCTGCTCGCCGGAGCCGGTGCGCTGGCCGAGGCTGCAGTTCGCGCCGATGTGGCGGTCAACGGTGTGGTCGGATTCGCCGGGCTGCCGGTGACACTGGCCGTGCTCGGGGCGGGCAAGCGGTTGGCCCTGGCCAACAAGGAGTCGCTGATCGCAGCCGGACCTGTTGTACAACCTCTGCGCGACACCCCGGGTGCGGAGTTGATCCCCGTGGACAGCGAGCACTGCGCGGTCCACATGTGTCTTCGTGCAGGCGAGGGCGACCGTCGACTGGCCAGGGTGGTCCTGACTGCCTCCGGAGGCCCGTTCCGTGGTCGTTCGCGTTGGGACCTCGAGAACGTCACGGTCCAAGAGGCCCTTGCCCACCCCACCTGGTCGATGGGTCCCAAGATCACTGTGGACTCGTCGACGCTCATGAACAAGGGACTCGAGGTGATCGAGGCCCACGAGCTGTTCGGGGTGTCCTATGACGCAATCGACGTGGTGGTGCACCGGCAGTCGATCGTGCACTCGATGGCAACCTTCACCGACGGGGCCACCATCGCGCAGCTCTCTCTGCCGGACATGCGCCTGCCCATTGCCTACGCGCTTGCCTATCCCGATCGTGTCGGCACGCCGTTTGGTGCCATGGACTTCGCCGAGGCGTTCTCACTCGATTTCGAGCCGCCGGATCGCCATGCGTTCGGATGTCTCGACCTCGCGTACGACGCAGGTCGGACCGGTGGCAGCGCCCCGGCATGGTTGTCCGCAGCCAACGAGGTCGCGGTCGAGGCGTTTCTCGCTGGACGGATTCGTTGGGTCGACATCGCGGCGTTGCTGGCCGATGCCCTCGGACACCACGAGAACGATCCTTGCGACAGCCTCGACGCGGTGCTGCACGCGGATGCAGAAGGACGGCGAGTGGCCAACGAGCTGCTGGAGAGCACGTGGGTGAGCACATGACCGAGAGCCAGATCGACGAAGTGGCCCCCGACGACGACGCCCAGGAGTCAGCGGGCGATGATGTGGCATCCGAGCGCCTCAGCGGAGCCCGTGAGAATCGACTGGCACGCACAACCGGGCTGGTGCTGTTCACGGCCCTTGTGCTGTGGGCGACGATCAACGGAACGGTCGGACTGCCATTCACCTTGCTGGTCCTGGTTCCGGTCATAGCTGCCATTGCCCTCTCCGAGATGGACCGCGATCGGGAGTCGGGATGGGCTCGAGTGGCCGCAGTGCTCGGACTGATGGTGTGGCTGGCGGTGACCGGCGGGCTACCGATGCTGCTCGTGGTCGGGACCGTGGTGCTGATGATCTTCTTGCACGAGTTGGGCCACTACATGGCTGCCCGGGCCTCGGGCATGAAGGTGACCGAGTTCTATCTGGGATTCGGGTCCCGCCTGTGGTCCTTCCGGCGCGGCGAGACCGAGTTCGGACTCAAGGCCATTCCGGCCGGCGCCTACGTGAAGATCCTGGGAATGAACAACCTCGAGGAGGTCGACCCGGCCGACGAGCCCCGGACCTACCGACAGGCTCCCTTCCGAGGTCGACTGGCGGTCGCAGTGGCCGGATCCGGAATGCATTTCGCCCTGGCTCTGGTCCTGTTGCTGGTGCAGTTCTCGTTGTTCGGTCGAGCCGATGACCAGCAATGGGTAGTCGGCGACCTGACGGACGGAGGAGCCGCGGTGATGGCAGGCCTCCAGGAGGGCGATCGCATCGTGAGCTTCGCCGGTCAGCCGGTGGGTGATTTCGAAGGTCTGCGCGATCAGATCAGCGATGCTTCCGGATCGGTGGCAGTGGTGGTGGAGCGCGACGGGGCCACAGAGACCATCGACGTGGAGTTGATTCGTCGCATGAAGGTGATCGGAACCGTGGGTACCGATGTGGACGTCATCGAGGGTCCGGAAGGTCTCCTCGTGGGCCCGCTCGCGCCCAACAGTCGTGGTGAACGCGCAGGTCTGGAGACCGGCCAGACGATCGTTGCCGTCAACGGCACCGAAGTGGCGGGTATCGACGACGTGGTGGGTGTGGTCGATCGGTCCGATGTGGGAGAGGTGACTCTTGCGGTGTCCGACGGGCCACCCGTGGGCACCACGGAGGTGACGGTGGATCTGGGCAGCGCCGTGAGTACCACGCAGCCGACAGCGTTCCTGGGTGTCGGAGCCGAACCTCTGCTCCAGACGGAGTCGCTGACCACGGCGGTCGGCAGTTCGGTCACCGAGTTCGGCCGCGGAATCGGGGCCAGCGTCATGGGGATCGCCACGGTCTTCAACCCTCCACGACTCATGTCGTTCTTCTCCTCGACGGTGACCGGGACGGACCAGGACGTGACCGACCAGCCCACCCCCGCCGAGGACGTGGCCATCTCCACCGACGCCGGCCGGCCGACGTCGATCATCGGAGCGGTGGCCTACGGCGCGGATCTGACCTCGGAGAACGTGTCCCACCTCATCGGATTCCTGATCGGACTGAACATCTTCATCGGTGTGTTCAATCTCATACCGCTGCTGCCCTTCGACGGCGGCCATGTCGCCATTGCGGTGTACGAGAAGGCCCAGGAGATGCGCCGGCGGACCAAGAACCGCTACATCGCCGATGTCACCCGCATGATTCCCGTGGCCTACACGGTGATCTTGCTTCTGGCCATGGTGGGCCTGATGGCGATGTACCTGGACCTCACCCGCGGGGTCAGCACCTGATTCTGTGTGCAGTGGGCACGGGTGCTCCACCGGTGCGTCCCGTGACGGGCGGTAGTCTGCGCTGATGGATTCAGGTGCGATCGCCTTCCCCCGCAGGGAGACCCGCCAGATCTGTGTGGGTGACGTCGCGGTGGGCGGTGGAGCACCCATCAGCATCCAGTCGATGACGACCACGAAGACATCCGACGTGGACGGCACACTCGCCCAGATATATGCCCTTGCCGCAGCCGGCTGCGACATCGTGCGGTGTACCTGCAACGAGGTCGCCGCGGCAGAGGGCCTCGCTCACATCGTGCCCCGGAGCCCGGTGCCGGTCATCGCCGACATCCATCACCAGTACAAGATGGCCCTCGCCGCGCTGGACGCCGGGGTGCACGGACTGAGGCTGAATCCCGGGAACATCCGTAAACCCGAGCACATCAAGGCTGTGGCCTCAGAGGCGCGCGACCGCAACGTACCCATCCGGATCGGGGTCAACGGCGGTTCCCTGGACCCCGAGCTGTACGAGCGCCATGGCGGCAGGGTGACTCCCGAGGCCATGGTCGAGTCAGCGATGACCGAGCTCGCCTATTTCGAGGAGGTCGGCTTCGACCAGGTGAAGATCTCGGTGAAGGCTTCGAACGTGCCTCTGATGATCGAGGCGTACCGTCAGCTCGCGGATGCCACCGATGTCCCCCTCCACCTGGGTGTTACCGAGGCCGGGCCCCTACCGGAGGGCCTCATCAAGGCCACCGCCGGCATCGCCACGCTCCTGGCCGAGGGCATCGGCGACACCATCCGCTTCTCGCTGACCGCCGACCCGGTCGAGGAGGCCAGGGCTGGACGCACACTGCTGGAGTCAATGGGGCTCCGCGAGCGAAGCAATGTCGATCTGATCGCCTGCCCCTCGTGTGGTCGGGCCGAGGTGGACGTGATCGAGGTTGCCGAGAGCGCACGCGCCGCACTGGCCGACAGGGAGCTTCCGTTGCAGGTTGCGGTGATGGGTTGTGTGGTGAACGGGCCGGGAGAGGCCCGCGACGCCGACATCGGCATCGCGGCGGGCCGAGGTCGCGGTCATCTCTTCGTCAAGGGCCAGAACGTCGCTGTGGTGCCCGAAGGAGAGATGGTGGACACGCTCGTCGAGTGGGCGGAGTTCATAGCCGAACACGGAACCGAGGCGGCTCTCGCCCGTGTGGACACGGACAAGGCCCGGCGGGAGGCGGAACGTGACCGCGCCGAGTTGCTCGATGTGCAGGGCGAGGATGCCAATCAGGCCGGTCAGCGGGTGGAGATCATCCACCGACACCTGGGCGACTAGGGGCTGCCCGACTCCGTGACCGCTTCGGTACCGGCGACAGGCGCACCCGCAGCTACCATCGCCGCCCATGGCCAAGGCACCCATCCT
>CAVQRK010000005.1:0-11042 GCA_963715225.1 uncultured Actinomycetota bacterium | reverse complement strand
GCACCGAAGAGCGACACCTTGCGGGCCGCGTAGGGTGCCGGCACCACGAGAAGCCGCTCGGTGGGCAGCTCTGGTGTATCGGTGCGGGCGGTGGACCACACCAGCGCCTCCGCGATCGAGTGACGAGCCATTAGTTCGGCCACCTTGGCGAGGCAGGACTCGCGTTCTGACTCATAGTCCGTGGCCTCGGCCCGGGTCAGCAGCTTGTGGATCACCCGCAAGGTCGCGTCGCTCATGGGTTCGAACCTAGGTGGTGGGTGCGACACCCTCGGTGTCGGACCCCGACCCCTCGGCCGTCGCTCCCTCATCCACCGGCTCATCCACGGGCTCATCCGCCGGATCGAGTTCTGGGCGGACCCACACGGTGCGCTGGGGGAACGGGATCTCGATGCCGGCCTCCTCGAGCGCCCTCTTGAAGCGGCGGTTGAGCTCCCGCTGCACCTCGAACTGCTTGGCGGGACGGGTTCGTACCGAGATCCGGATCGTGACCGCATCAGCGGCGAGTTCCTCGACCCCAAGCACCTCGGGTTCGCTCAGGAACCAGTCCTTGAAGTGCTCGTCCTCCGCCAGCTCGGTGGCGGTGGCCAGGAGGACAGCGGAGGCCACGTCGGTGTCGGTGTCGTAGGCGACACCGACGTCCAGGAGAGCCATGGACCAACGCTGGCTCTTGTTTCCGACCCGTTCGACCGCGCCGTTGGGAACGTGCCAGACCGTGCCGTAGATGTCGCGCAGCACGGTGGTGCGCAAGGTGATGCGCTCCACCGTGCCCGTGGCTTCACCCAGGTCGATGACGTCGCCGACCCCGAACTGGTCCTCGCTGATCATGAACATCCCGCTGAGGAAGTCACCCACGATCTTCTGGGAACCGAAGCCCAGGGCGACCCCCACGATTCCCGCACCTGCCACCAGGGGCGCCAGATTGATTCCGAGCTCGCCCAGCACGAGGATCGCGGCGATCGTCCAGATAACCACCCGGGAAACCGAGTAGAGCACCGAACCCAGCGTCTCGGTCCGCTGGTGCAGCCTCATGTTCTCCTGCTCGACCTGGTTGCGCTCCCGGTCGGTCAGGACGATGTCCTTGCCCTGTTGCTCCTTCAACGCCACTGCGCTTGACGCCACCCGATCCATCGAGCGCCGGATCAACCGCTTGAGCACGAACAGGGCGACGAGGGCGAGCAGGATGATCAGGAACATCTGGAGCAAGTTGTCCGACACGAACCCCACCAGGTCGGCAAGGAACTGGCTGCCTGTCCAGTCGTAGACCCTGTTGCACAGGGCGGCGCTCCCACCCTCACAACCGGACAATTCCACGACGATGGTGGAAGGGGAGGTCCCGTCGCCGTCGCTCTGGCCGAGTGCGGTCACCAGACTGTCGATGGTCGTGGTGATCCGCGGGTCAACCATGGCACAACTCCTGGGATTGTCAGCCCTGACGATCGGACGCTAGGCCGGTCCATGTGCTGATGGGTGTCTTTCGGCCATGATGGGTGCATGCGACGACTGTTCTGGGTGGGTGTGGGTGCTGCGGCAGGTGCGTCGAGCACTGTCTGGGTGCAGCGCCGGGTCCGTGAGCGCCTCGACGACATGGGAGCGGAGCAGGTGGTCGCCGCCGCCGGGCGCGGTGCCCGCTCGGTGGGGCGCACGGTGATGGCCGCGGTCTCCGAGGGCCGGGACGGAATGGCCGAACGAGAACTGGAGATGCGCCAGCGCATCCTCGGGGTGGACGACTCGCTGGATCTGCGCCGTCGCCATTCGAGCGCGAGCGTCGTGGCCGGGCGTCGCCAGCCCCCGCCGGCTGTCTCGATTCGTCGCGGCGCTCGGTAACCTCTGACCACACATGTCCGCCACCGATCCACGCCCCCGTACCGCCAATGAGCTCCGCGCGTCCTGGAACGACTTCTTCGTCCGGAGCCGGCACACCTTGGTGCCATCGGCCAGCCTGATCCCCACCCATCCGTCGGCCCCGATGTTCACCAATTCGGGAATGATGCCCTTCGTCTCGTACTTCCTGGGCGAGGAGCCGGTGCCCTACAACCCTCCGAGAGCGGCATCGATCCAGAAATGCGTGCGGGCGGGCGGCAAGCACAACGACCTGGACGCGATCGGCCGATCGCCCAGGCACCTGTCGTTCTTCGAGATGATGGGGAACTTCAGTTTCGGTGACTACTTCAAGGCCGAGGCGATTCCGTGGGCCTGGGAGTTTCTCACCGAGCAGCTCGGCCTTGACGGCGATCGGATGTGGATCACGGTCCACACCACCGATGACGAGGCCGAGGACATCTGGGCCGATGGAGTCGGCATACCGCGGGATCGTATCCAGCGCCTCGACAAGGACAATTTCTGGGAGATGGGGGAGACGGGTCCCTGTGGTCCCAGTTCGGAGATCTTCTGGGACTACGGATCGGACCTCGGTCCGTCCGGTGGACCCGAGAATCCGGAGGCCGAGAACCGCTACGTCGAGATCTGGAACCTGGTGTTCACGCAGTACTTCCGGGGGCCGGGCGGCGAACTCACGGATCTACCTTCGACCAATGTCGACACCGGCGCCGGGCTGGAACGGATCCTGGCCGTGCTGGAGGACAGCCCCTCGCTGTACTCCGCAGACGTTCTGGTGGCGTTGCTGGACGAGGCCCAGTCGGTGACCGGACACCGTCTCGGGTCCGGAGAGCTGGCCGACATCGGGCTGAGGCTCCTGGCGGACCACACCCGCACCGCGACCTTCCTGGTGGCCGACGGCGTGGTCCCGTCCAACGAGGACCGCGGATACGTCCTTCGCCGGATCATCCGCAGGGCCGTTCGTTTCGCCTACATGCTGGACGTGCACGACCTGGTACTGCCGCGCATGGTGAAGGCCTGTGTCGAGGTGATGGGATCGGCGTACCCGGATCTGGTCGATCAGGAGGACCACGTGGTCGAGCTCATCTGGCGAGAGGAGGACCGTTTCCGCCAGAACCTGGAACGCGGTTCCGTTCTCCTGGACACCGAACTCGACGCCGTGGGCGAGGGGGGCGACCTCGACGGCGAGGTGGCCTTCGTGCTTCACGACACCTACGGGTTCCCGCTCGAGGTGACCCGAGAGATGGCGGAGCTGCGCGGCACGGGCGTTGACATCGAGGGATTCGAGTCCGCCATGGCCGACCAGCGCGAGCGGTCGAGGGCCGCCGGCAGACGCACCGGCGTTGAGACCGGCGAGGACGCCGAGTTGGCGCGCGCCGTGCTGGCCGACCACGGCCCGACCGTCTTCACCGGTCGTGACGAGGCAACAACCACCGCCAAGGTCCTGGTGGTGACCGGGGATTCGATCTACCTGGACCAGAGCCCGTTCTACGCGGAGTCGGGTGGACAGGTGGGGGACACCGGCACCATCTCAACGCCCACCGGATCCGCCCACGTGCTGGACACGGCATACGCGCTACCCGGCCTGCACCGTCACCGCATCGAGATCGAGCAGGGCGAGATCCACGCAGGCCAGGAGGCAGAGGCCTCGATCGACGATGATCGGCGGGCCGCCATCCGTCGCAACCACACGGCCACCCACCTCCTGCACTGGGCGCTTCGGGACGTCCTGGGCGGCCACGTGAAGCAGCAGGGATCGATGGTGGGGCCGGACAGGCTGCGATTCGACTTCTCCCACCATGCCGGGGTGTCGCCCGACGAGGTGATTGCCGTGGAGGACCTGGCGAACGCAGAGGTCCTGTCCAATGCATCGGTTCGCCACTTCGAGACATCCATGGACGAAGCCCGTGAGCTGGGGGCCATGGCCTTCTTCGGAGAGAAGTACGGCGAGGTCGTGCGGGTGCTGGAAGCCGGCGAGCACAGTGTCGAGTTGTGCGGTGGGACACATGTCGGGGCTCTGGGCGACATCGGCACCATCAAGATCGTGTCCGAGGGCTCCATCGGCTCCAACGTGAGGCGCATCGAGGCGGTCACGGGTACCGGTGCCCTCGACCTGCTCCGCGATCGCGAGTCGGCACTCGCCGAGGTCGCCTCGGCCCTGGGCGTTCCGCCCGAGGATCTGATGGACGGGCTCTCAAAGCGCCTCGGTGAGCTCAAAGAATTGCGTGATTACGTAGCGGATATGCGTCGCCAGTTGGCCGGCAGCCAGTCCGAGGACCTTGCCGCAGCTGCGGTCGACGGCGTCGTGGTGGCTCGGGTCGAGTCCGATCGCCGTGAGGACGTCCGCGACCTGGCTACAGCCCTTCGCGACCAGCCGGGAATCAAGGCAGTGGTGCTGGGTTCGTCCCCTGGAGGCAAGGGAGTGGCGCTGGTGTCAGCCGTCACACCCGAGAGCGGGTTGGATGCCTCGGAGCTGATCGCCGAGGCCGCTCGCCTCGTCGGCGGTGGAGGAGGCAAAGGGTCCGACCTGGCGATGGCCGGAGGGAAGCTGCCCGAGCACCTCGACGAGGCGCTCGACGGCGTTCGGTCCAAGCTGGGTGTCTGAGTCCATGCGTGCAATCGCACTGGACCTCGGTTCGAAGCGCATCGGTGTGGCGGTGTCGAACTCCGAGGGCACCCTGGCCCTGCCCATGGAGACCGTCGAGCGCAGCGGTGACTGGGCTGCCGATCATCGGCGGATCGCCGGGTTGGTTGCCGAGGTCGAGGCGGAGACCGTCGTCGTGGGACTACCACTGAGCCTCGACGGCAGCGAGGGCCCGGCGGTGCGACGGACCCGCAGGGAGTTACGTCACCTCGAGCGCGCGGTTGAGGTCCCTCTGGAGACCTACGATGAGCGGCTGAGCACGGTTGAAGCCGAGATGTCTCTGAGAGCCGCAGAAGTCGGCTCTCAACGACGTCGACAGGTGATCGACGCGGCGGCGGCCGCGGTCATCCTCCAGGGCTGGCTCGACCATCGCAGCGGGACCGACCCGGGAACCGAGACCGAGGAACGACCTTGACCAGGAGCGACGACACCTTGGACCCAGCAGACACAGCCAGACCCGGATCAGGCACGGCAGGCACGGGCCGACATGCCACAGGTGGTGGCGCGGGCCCCGACGTGCTGGCTGACGAGGACTGGGTTCCGTTGCCGTCGGGTACCGAAGGCGGCCGTCGGGTGATGGCTCTGGTCGTGGGAGCGGTGTTGGTCGTCGCGTTCGCGATCGGGCTGCTCCTGTTGTGGGTGTCGCGCACCGTGGACCCGCCCGGGGACCCAGGTGAGTTGGTGCCCAGCATCGAGATCCCGATCGGGTCCTCCACCGGTTCCATCGCCACGATCCTGGCCGACCAGGATGTGATCAGCGATGCGGGCATCTTCGGTCGCTACGTCGGTCTCAAGAGTGCGGGGCCGTGGGAGGCCGGCAACTACATCAACTTCCGGGTCAACATGAGTTTCGACGATGCCATCGGTGTGCTCGACGAGGGTCCGCTGCCGGTAGGCGTTTCACAGGTACGTGTCACGGAGGGCAAGCGGCTCACCGATGCTCTGGCCCAGATAGCCGAGCAACACCCGAACGTGACCCACGAAGACCTGTTGGTCGCGCTCGGCTCCGGTGCGGTGACCTCCAAGTATCTGCCCGCCGGGACCTCCAACTGGGAGGGCCTGCTGTTCCCCGACACCTACGAGTTCTCCGACGACGCCACCTCCACCCAGATTCTCCAGCGGATGGCCGACGAGATGTCGGAGGTTCTCGACGACCTGGGCTACGAGCGCGCCGAGACCCTGCAAGGACGCAGTGCCTACGAGCTGGTCACAATCGCCTCCATGATCGAACGCGAGACAGGGCAGCCGCCGGAGGAGCGTGGGCAGATCTCCCGGGTGATCGCGAACCGCCTGGATGACGGCGAGGCCCTGGGGATCGATGCCACCCTGCTCTATGGACTGGGGCGCGACGCCGGGGAGCTCACCAAGTCGGATCTCGGGACCGATACCCCGTACAACACCCGCGAACGGGTCGGATTGCCGCCCACGCCAATCGGGCTACCGGGTCGGGCCTCGCTCGAGGCCGCAATCGCCCCGACCGAGGGCGACTGGAAGTACTACGTGTTGGTGTCCAAGGATCCGCCGACGCATTTGTTCACGGACTCCTACTCGGAGTTCCAGCGGGCCAAGGCCGATGCCCAGGCCGACGGCGTGTTCTGAACGTGGCCGGGGCACCGAGCGGGAGCACCAGGGTGGCGGCCGTGATCGGCGATCCGGTCGGGCACAGCCGGTCGCCGGCGATTCACAACGCTGCGTTCTCCGCCCTAGGACTCGACTGGGTCTACGTGGCCCTACCAGTGCCCGCAGGCTCGGCAGCGGAGGCCGTGGAGGCCGCTCGCACCCTTGGTATCGCCGGTCTGTCGGTCACGATGCCGCACAAATCGGCGGTGATCCCGGCGTTGGACGATCTGACGCCCGCAGCTGCCAGGTTGGGAGCGGTGAACTGCATCTCTGTGCAGGACCACCACCTGACTGGCCACAACACCGACGGCGAGGGTTTTGTCGCAGCCCTGCGTGCGGACGACCTCGACCCGCTCGGTGCCAGATGTGTGGTCCTGGGTGCCGGCGGGGCAGCCCGCGCAGTGGTGCTGGCACTGGCCGAAGCCGGAGCGGCCGAGGTTGTTGTGCTGGCGCGTAGCCTCGATCGGGCCGAGCAGGCTGCAGAACTCGCCGGTGAACAGGGGCGTTGGGGTCCCATGGACTCCGCGGCGGCCGAAATGGCCACGACAGACCTGCTGGTGAACGCCACCCCCTTGGGCATGTCCGAGGGCGACCGGTCCCCGGTGCCCGCAGATGCACTGAATCCCGAAATGATGGTCAGCGAACTCATCTACCACCCGGAGCGGACCCCACTGATGGAGGCTGCTGTCGAAGCAGGTGCACGGACCTCCAACGGACTCGGCATGCTCGTGCGCCAGGCGGCGGCCGCATTTACGATCTGGACGGGCGAGAAGCCGCCGATCGAGACCATGTGGCAGGCCGCCCGGTCGGCTCCGGGGGCGACAACGACCTCGACCTCGCCAACCTGATCCGCCGGCCCAGAGCCCCTGCATCGGATTCCTGGGCCCAAAACTCAGCCCGGGAGTCGAGCGTGCCGATGGAGTGGCAACCCCGCGCAAGGAGATACGGACGTGGCCCTCCAAGGGACAATCGATAGTTTCCCGCTCGTCGACGTGCTGCAGTTGCTCACGACCTCGAGCAAGACCGGCAGGCTCGACCTCGTCGGTGACCGTGGACGAGGAGCCGTGTGGGTGGCCGACGGGACGCTCGTCGCGGCCAGCATCCGGGGTCGCGATGCTGCCGATGCGTCCGACGCCGTATGGGAACTGCTGCGTTTCGCCGACGGCTCTTTCGAGTTCCATGTTGGTGAGAAACCTTTGGAAGCGACGTTCTCCGCCTCGGTCCCGGACACCGTCGAGCAGGCCGGCAAGATGCTCGACGAATGGAACACGATTGTGGAGAAGGTGCCGGGACTGGGTCACCACGTCGCCCTCGCCGATGCCATTCCGGGCGACGATGTCCGCCTGGCGGCCGACGACTGGTCGATCGTGGTGGCTGCAGGCCCGCGGCCCAGCGTCGACGGTCTGCTCGATGCCCTGGGCCTCGAGGAGTTCGGCGGCTGCCGCCGACTGGCCGAGTTGGTCGATCGTGGTCTCATCGTGGTGAGTCCGGATCACGAGCCCGACGTTGAACAGCCTTCCGAGATCGAACCGCCTGTGGAGATCGAACAGTCTCCGGAGGGAGCAGCCGTGATCGCCGACACCGAGCCGGTGCCGGCACCCGCCACTCCCTTCCCGCAGCCCGAACCGGCTGTATCGCCCGAACCAGCTGTATCGCCCGAACCAGCTGTATCGCCCGAACCAGCTGTGTCGCCCATGCATGCCGAGGCGCACCATCAGATCGCCGAGCGCGTCGGCCAGGTGGCCGAGAGCGCCGACGTATCGAACGCCGACCGTCCCATTTCCGAGCTATACGGCGGGCCCGAACTGGTGGATCAGCCGGCAGTAGCTGACCCACGAGCTGACAGTGTGGGCAGGTGGGAGGAGGCCGGCGGGCCTGCGCTGGAGACGACGGCGGTGGAAGTGGTCACCGAGTTTCCCGAGCACTTCCCGATCGACGACCTCGTCGGCGGTGGCGACGATGTCGGCTGGGACGACACCGACAGCCCGCAATCCGCCCCGATCACTGGTCACGCACACGCCAACGACGTGGCGAACCAGCAGACGGTGTCCGCGGCGCAACCGACCGTGACCGGAGCATCCGCCGGGGCGGACCCATTCGGTGACCAAACGCGGTCAGCGTCAGCCGGTTCCGAGGGGCCCGACGATGTACTTGCCCAGATCGGCCGTCTCAGCCCTAAGGCAGCGGAGGCCATCGCTGCGGCGCTGGGCGACGACCAGGGTCCGTCGCGTTGATCAGCCGTAGTGTCGGGGAGGCGACAGACTCATCCGGTAGGATTGCGGTTGCCGTCAGTCGTTCACGGCACCCATCACCCGAGAGAGCCATCGTGTCTGCCTTCAGTTCCCGTTCCAAGAGCGCCTCGGCGCGGTCTGCGCCGGACGCGGTGGGTAGAGGCGTCACCGGACACGATCCCGATGGCCCACCCGTGCTGTTCGTGCTGGCCGGGAATTCGCTCGGCCAGACTCCTGTAGGAGTCGAGGGTGCGCCCCAGTGGATGGATCTCCGGCGGCTCGTCAGCCTTGATGCCGTGGGTGACCCGGCCGGCTCGAAGCTGCCGATCGAAGCATCGTTCGACGGAGGCCCCGACCTTGCGGCCATGTGGCCCGAGCCATTCTGTGACCAGGTGACCGCCCGACTCCGGGAATTGCTGGATACCGGCCAGATGATCCCCAAGGGCGCAGCCGGCCCTCCCGGTGCTCCACCGGGAGTCGCTCCGGCTCCGTCCGGTCCGTCTGCCGCGGCCCCCGTTACAGCCCAGCCACCTCCGCCCGTTACAGCTCAAGCAGGTCCTGCCCCGGCCCCCGCTGCAGCCCCTGTCGGTCAGCCCGCGCCCACCCGCTCCGGTGACAGCCGCCCCCGCTCCAGCCGCCCCACTGGCAGCCGCCCCCGGGGCAACGGCGGCGGACGCAACTCTCTGGGCATCAAATGACGACCGCCCCCTGCCCGGCGACGGCCCGCGCCTGCTCGGCGCGGAGGGTGCTTCCGCGGCCGGTGAACTCACCCTCGAGGACGTCGTCTACCACGGTGGGTATCCGGGTCAGACCAAGAAGCGCAAGAAGTGCGTCGCCGTGCTCGACGCCGGTGGCGTGAGTGTGAACGGTCCCAACGGACCCGATTTCCGGTTGGGTTGGGAGGTCGTACGTTCCGTCGAGGCGCAGAACGCTGATGAGGCCAAGTTCCGGCTCGGGGTCAAGGTCAAGCGCAACTCGACCGTTGTCGTGCTCGACTGCGAGCAGGGGGTCACCATAGTGATCGAAGCCCGCGACGTGTCCACGATGCCGCTCAAGGGTGCCCTGCACGAGCTGTTGGATGGCGGCTCGGTCTCCGTGGCGTGAACGGTGCCGCCCACGTGGCACTCATCGGCTTGTCGGGTACCGGCAAGTCGACGGTGGCACCGATGGTCGCCGCCGGTACCGGTCGGATCGCCATCGACCTGGATGCAATGATCGAGGCGGAGGCCGGGCTCGAGGTCTCCGAGGTGTTCGCCCGGGAGGGTGAGGCGGGATTCCGGAGGCGCGAGGTGGCCGCTCTGGTTGAGGCTCTGTCGGGCCCGCCGGCAGTGCTGGCGACCGGCGGTGGCGTGGTGGTCACCCCCGAGGCGGCGGCGATGCTGGCCGACAGCTGCACGGTCGTGTGGATGCGTGCGCAGCCGAAGGAGTTGGTGGACCGCCTCCGGGAAAGCCCTGAGCCAAGGCCACTGTTGGCTGGCGACGCCGAGGCCGCCCTCGTCCGCCTCGCAGCAGAACGCGACCCGCTGTACCGCAGCGCTGCCGACATGACAATCGATGTGGACACCGTCAGCGCCTCGGAAGTCGCTGGCCTCGTGGTCGAGCTCTTGGGACAGAATCGGTCATGAACGCTTCCCGGGACGCGGATCCAGAGCACGCGACCGGCGCTGGCGACCACCACACCGGTGGACCTGCGATCGAAGTCGATGTGGCTCTGGGCGGAGGTCGGGGCTACCCCGTTCTGGTCGGCGACGGAGTGCGTCACGAATTGGCGGATGCCATTCCACAAGGGGTGTCGAGGGTAGCCGTGGTCACCCAGGCCGGGATAGGCGTCGACGTGGAGCCGGGGGTGGAGCACCAGGTGTTCCACATCGGCGGTGGGGAGGACCACAAGCGGCTCTCGACGGTGGAGCAGCTGTGCGGCGAGTGGGCCCGTTGGGGGCTCACGCGTGCCGACTGTGTGGTCGGAGTAGGTGGAGGCATGGTCACCGACGTGGCGGGCTTCGCAGCCTCCACGTACCACCGGGGAGTACCCGTGATCCACGTGGCCACCACCCTGCTGGCACAGATAGATGCTGCAGTAGGGGGCAAGACAGGTGTGAACCTGGCCGAGGGCAAGAACCTGGTCGGGACCTTCTGGCAGCCCACGGCTGTGTTCTGCGACACGGAAACCCTGTCCACGCTCGCTCCCCGCGAATGGCGGTGCGGCCTGGGGGAGATGGCCAAGTACCACTGGCTCGGTGGGGGGGACCTCGACCAGCTCCCCCTGGTCGAGCGGGTCGCCGCCTGCGTACGGATCAAGGCCGCAGTGGTCGCACAGGACGAACGCGAGAACGGACAGCGTGCTCTGCTCAACTACGGCCACACCTTGGCGCACGCCCTGGAGACGTCCGGGAGCCACGAGCTCCGCCACGGTGAGGCGGTGGCCATCGGTCTCGTCTACGCCGCAGAGGTGGCCCGCCGCCTCGGCCGCATCGACGAGGCAGAGGTGGCCGAACACCGTCGGGTCGTCTCTGGTTACGACCTGCCGATGAAGATGCCGGCGGGGACGGACGAAGCAGAGCTGTTGGATCTGATGGGCCGCGACAAGAAGTCGCGTGGAGTTGGGCTGACGTTCGTGCTGGCCGGACCCTCGGGCCTGGAAGTGGTCGATGATGTCGACGCTGCGATCGCGGCTGACGCCATGGAGGTAGTGAGATGAATGGTGACGACCA
>CAVQRK010000004.1:0-227725 GCA_963715225.1 uncultured Actinomycetota bacterium | reverse complement strand
CCGGAGCGTCCGGAGGGCCGGGTACGTGCTGCGGTTCGGGAAACTCGGCAGCTGAGTGCTGGCTACGGTGGATCGTCATGGACGTGCCGATCCGAGTGCGTGACGAGCAGCGGGCCGCAACGGAGGCGGCCATCCTCGACGCGGCCTGGGACCAGTTCGCCGGCTCCGGCCCTGATGGCGCGGTCGTTTCGCGATGTCGCTGCGGCCGCTGGTTGTGCCCACGGGTTGGTGGCTCGCTACTACGGGTCGAAGGACGGCCTTGTGGGGGCGGTGTCGTCCCGGTTGGCGGGGCGGGTGGATCGTACCGCCTCTCTGGTCATGTCCTCAGATGAGGAGCCGTTGCTCGGGTTCCTGAACGCAGCCCGGACGCATCGCTCGTGTCTGCAGCTGCTCGTGCGTAGTGCCCTGGGTGACCTTCCTCCCCGTGGGTTCCCGGGCGTGTTCACGCCGACTGGTTCCTGTCGCAGGTGCCCGAGACGGCCGATGATCCGACGTCGGCGCTGGGCCCTGATCGTCGATCCCGGTTGTGCGCCTACGCGGCAGCGAGCCTCGTATTCGGCTTCGTGACGTTCGAGGACTTCCTGATCACCGGGACCGGACTGCGCCCGTTGGCGCCTCGACGTCGTGACCGAGCGGTCGCCTCCGCAGCTCATTGTCTGCTCGACGTCGCCGCGGAGTCGAAGCGACCGCCGGTGCCTCGTGACCTCTCTGGAGCACGCGTGTACCTCACCCGATCCGGACAGGCCGCGACCTCGGCTCGGGAAGCGCTGTTGGGGTCTGCGATCGAGCTGTTCGCCGCACGGGGGCCGGCGTCGGTCTCGGTGCGCGACATCGGACGTCACGCCGGGGTCAACCAGGGCCTGATCTACCGGCATTACGGCTCGAAGGCTGCGCTGTTGGCCGAGGCCCTGGAACGGGCGAGTTCGGAGATGTTCCCCGCTGCGCTGGCGGAGGAGGGCTTCGACTTCGACGCGATGAGCTGGCTGCTGCACCACGGCGCGACCGCGCCACGGCTGATTGCCCGGACCCTGGTCGATGACGTCGACATCACGACGGTGCGTCAGAGGTTCCCGATCCTGCGGCGGTTGGTCGACGCCTACGACGACGTGCCCTCCGGTGCCGGTCCTGCCGACCTGTCGGATCCCCGCGTGGCGGTCGTGGCGACCGCGGCGATGGCACTGGGGTCGTCCATCTGGGGCGACCATCTGCGCGGGTCGCTCGGGCTCGGTGTCCGCGACGGCACCGACGTCGCGATCGCCGACCTCGCCCGGGTCCTGGTGATGGCTCCCTTCGGGGCGACCGACGACCCTCGGACGACGTGATGAGCGACGGGGTCGACGATGCGCTGTTCGCGTCGAGCCGTCTGCGCTCGTGAGTGGTGTCGATCGAGGCCGCCGCCGTTGCCGGCATCATCTGTGGGATCGGTTGGTCGGTGTCGCTGGCCGGCCTCCTGTCGGCGCCGGGGATCGGTGCCACGGACCGCGAGATCACGGAGTACTACGCCGACACAGCGAACGCCACGGCCGCGTTGGTGTGGTTGCAGGTGCTCGTCCTGTCGACGATCGCGTTCCTCTGGTTCGTCGGCGTCGTCCGGGGGCGGGTCGGGGACCGGGAGCCGAAAGGCCTGTTCGGCACCGTCTTCCTGGGCTCGAGCCTGCTGCTCGCCGGGTGTGTTGTTCTCCGGTGCCGGCTGGCCGCACCTGCGGTGCTCGTCGTGGTGAGACACCGCCCCCCGATCCCGGCGTCCGTCTCGCTGATGCGGGCGGCGGCGGCGGTGGTGCTGTCGGTGTTCCTACCGTGTGTCGTGCACCGGCGATGTTCTCCACCGCGAGCCTGGGCAGGGCCACTGGCGGGCCGCCCGGTTGGTGATCGTGGTCACCTTCGTGATCGGGGTGTTCGAGCTGGTCAACGTCACCGTGTCGACCCCCACGGTATTCCTGGTCCCGGCCTGGATCGTGTTGGTGAGCATGGTGCTGCTGGTGCGGCATCCCTCGCACACCTTGGAACTGGACGACAAGCCGTCGGATCGCTGAGGTGGCGGGCGGGGTCAGCGGCGTGTGTCCACCCAGGCCATCGCGTCGGCGGTGGCCCGCTCGATCGTCGCCCCGACCCGTTCGTCGCCGCGGTAGATGTTGCCCTCGCCGATGAGGTCGGTGATGCCGGTGACCGCCAGTTGCTCGATGATCCGGTCGTTGGCCGACACGATGGCCAGCTTGCTGCCGACCGCCTCGAGCGCCTCGGCGTGGGCGAGCACGTCCATGAACGTGGTGCCCAGTTGTCGCTGCGGCCACGCAGTCGAAGGATCACCACCGAGGCTTTCGACGTGGGCACGACGGCGGGGAGCGCCGCTTCGAAGACCGGGGCCGTGGTGAAGAACAGGCTGCCGTAGGGCTGCAGCACGACCACCTCGTGGCTCGGGAGCTCGGCGGGCGGGTCGACCTCGACGAGGTGCCCCTCGGCGTCCTTGATCCTTCGGCGGATGGTGACCTGGTTGGACTGGCGCACGATGTGGAGCAGCACCGACATCCCGACGCCCGCTGCCAGCACGCGTACTGGAGCGGGATGACCATGGTCAGCACGAAGGTCACCGCCAGGACGGTCGCCTGCACGGGTCCGGTGCGCCAGACCGACTGCAGGTCCGCCGGCTTGATCGTTCGGAAGCCGATGAGCATGAGGAGTCCGGCGAGTGCCGGCATGGCCACCCGGCCGACCGCTTCACCGAAGGCGAGGATGACCACTGCCATCACCACCGATGCGAACACGAGGACCAGCGCGAAAACGGCCCCAGCCTCCTTGTTGAGTGCCGAGGCCGACACCGAGCCGCCGACCGGCATGCCGCGGCGCGGAACAGCCCTAAAGAGCCCAGGTTGGCGATTCCCTGGCCGAGGAAGTCCCCGGGACGCGTCGGGGTAGCTGCCGTCAGGGTTGGGGAAGTTGGCCGAGATGCCCGCTCCTTGCACGAGGCCGACGAACGCGAGTGAGCCGCCGGCAGGAGCAGGCTCGGGACGAGCCGGGCGAGCGGCAGCTCGGGGGTCGGGAGGCCGTCGAGGGTGACCCCGAGGTCGCTCAACGTCGCCACCTGGTCCCACCCGAGCAACGAGACGGCCGCCGATGTCGCCAGCACGGCGGCCACCAGGCCGAGCGAGCGCAGCGGTGTGCGCTCGAGCAGCACGATGAGCGCGATGGTCGCGAGCCCGATGAGCAGGGTGCGGCCGTCGAGGCGTCCGGGCTGCAGCACGGTGTTGACGGCCCGGATGACCCGGTTGGCACCATCGGCCGCGTACCCGGTGAGGTTGGCGAGCTGACCGAGCACGATGTTCACGCCGACGGCGTTGATGAATCCGACCATCACCGCGTTGGAGACGAACCGGAGGATCGTGCCGAGGCGCAGCAGCCCGGCCAGCACCATGACGAAACCGGTCAGCATCGTGAGCGTGACCAGCGCCCGGGTGGGATCCGAGGAGTCCCGCACCACGCTGACGTCAGCGATCAGCATCGCCATGGCACCGGTGCCCTGCACGGCCATGAACGTCGAGCTGGTCGCCAGGGCACCTCCGAGCGTGCCGACCATGTAGCCGTACAGCCCGGCGAGTGGGTTGACGCCGGCCAGCAGTCCGGTGGCCAGGCCGTCGGGCACCGACTGGACGCCGAGCACGACCCCAGCGACCGCGTCCTGTCGGGTCGGTCCCCGACCGTGTCGACGCAGACCCGTACCGCGTCCTGTGGGGTCTCGTCGGGCACCGGCACACCTTATTCGGTGAACGACTGTCTACGTCTGCGATGGCCGTTGTAGCCTCGGATCATGGCCTCGCCGAACATCCTGATCATCATGACCGACGAGGAGCGCTACCCCCCACCGTACGAGACGGCGGAAGTGCAGCGCTTCCGGCGCGAACAGCTGCCGAACCGGGACCGTCTGCCGCGCCGGTGGACTCGAGCTGCACCGCCACTACGTCGGGTCCACTGCGTGTGTACCCAGCCGGGCGACGTTGTTCACCGGGCAGTACCCGTCGCTGCACGGCGTGTCGCAGACCGATGGTGTGGCCAAGCCTCACAACGACCCCGCGATGCGATGGCTGGACCCGGGCGCCGTGCCCACGCTCGGTGACTGGTTCCGTGCCGGCGGATACGAGACCCACTACCGGGGCAAGTGGCACATCAGCCACGCCGACCTTCCGATGCCCGGCAGCGACGATGGCCTGGCCGCTTCCGATGACGACGGGCGGGTCATCGTCGACGCGGTCGCGGCGTATCGGGCCGCCGATCGCCTCGATCCGTTCGGCTTCTCGGGTTGGATCGGGCGCGAGCCCCACGGTGTGGCCAAGGACAACAGCGGCACGGTGCGTGACGGCGTGTTCGCCGAGCAGGTCATCGACCTCTTCGGCGACCTCGGCCGCGCCACCCGCAACGGCCCATGGCTGGCGGTCGCGTCGTTCGTGAACCCCCACGACATCGCCTTCGCCGGCGGCTTCTACGAACTGCTCCTGGGGTTCGAGCCGGGCGACGACACCGTGCCCGACATCCCCGAGGCTCCCTCCCAGGGTGACTCCTTCGATAGCCGCCCGGCCTGTCAGGAGCAGTTCAAGGGGCTGTGGCCACAGATGGTGGTGCCCCAGCCGACGGACAACGCGTACCGGCTCCTGTACTACTACCTGCACAAGCTGGTCGATCAGGCGATCGGCCGCATCCTCGACGCCCTCGACGCGTCGGGCATGGCGGAGGACACGATCGTCGTGTTCACCTCGGACCACGGCGACATGCTCGGCGCCCACGGTGGGCTCCAGCAGAAGTGGGCCAACGCGTTCGACGAGACGGTGCGAGTGCCCATGATCGTCAAGGGTCCCGGGGTTGCACCGGTCGACGGCGGCATCGGCATCCCGACCAGCCACGTCGACGTGATCCCCACGCTGATGGGCCTGGCCGGCATCGATCTCGAGCGCGCCACGGCCGGGGTGATGCGGGACCACACGATGGCGTGCACGCTGCCGGGCCGCGACCTCAGCGGACTCATCACCCGCCGCAGCACTGCCGACGCCTCGGCCTCACCGATCTACTTCATGACCGAGGACCAGATCAGCCAGGGCCTCACGCAGGCCAACGTGATGACCGGTGAGCCGTTCGAGTCGCTCCGGCCGCCCTCGTGCATCGAGTCGGTCGTGGCCCCCCTGCCGACCGGCGCGGGAGGTGCCCCCGAGCTGTGGAAGCTGAACCACTACTACGAGCGGCTCGACGAGTGGGACGCCGAGCACGGCGTGGCGCCGCCCGAGGGCGCAGCGCCCGCCGCCGAGCCGGCCTGGGAACTGCACAACCTGACCGTCGACCCCGAGGAACGACACAACCGCGTCAGCGAAGGCGGTGATGCGCTTCGGGACATGCGGGCCATCCTCGACACCGAGCGCGAGGCGAAGCGTCTCGTGCCCACGAACCGCAACTGACCCGCCGCAGACGCTGCGCCTTCCTACGGGCCCGTCCGGATCTCGTCGTCCGGGGCAGCGTCGAGATCGAACCAGCGGGCCACGGCCGGGAACCTCGCCGGGATCTGTCGCAGGCCGGGCATGCCGAAGACCAGGCCCGCGATGCTGCCCATCCGTTCGTACACCACGGCGTTGAGGATGAAGCTCGACGCCATCGCCCGGCCGATCAGGAACATCCCGCCCAGGGTGGCGACGGCGACCCCGGTGCCCCCGGCGACCGCCTGGGCCCTTCCGAGGCGGCTCGGCAGGTAGAACTGCATGAACCACTGGAGCACGCCGAACACGACGCCGACCATGACCGCGCCGGGCAGCAGCGCGGCCGGGTCACGAGTCCCCCGGGGAAGGGCCCACAGCACGGCATACCAGGCCAGCGCGAACAGCGCGACCGCCGCCACCCAGGAGGTGGTCTGCACGGCGATGCCGAACTCGCTGCGGATCCGGTTGCTCAGCGCGGCGACGGTCAGGATGACGAACGCCAGAGCCGTGACGGCGCCGGTCGCCCGAACCGTCGGTCGGCGGTCGCTGGCGCCGAGCTGCCACGCTGCCCCGGAGCACACGGCAAGCACCTTGGCCAGGTTCCGTCCCGCCCAGATGCTCACCGGCAGGCCGGCCAGGACGATCGCCAGCCAGGTGGTGCGGGACGCTGCGGCGGCTTCGGAGACCTCTCCGGCGAGCGACCCGGTGACACTCGCCCCCTCGAGGAACGCGTCGGCGCCCGCAGTGCCGGTCACGGCAGTGATGAGCCCGACGCCGGTGATGACGGCAGGAACCATGAACAGGAACAGACGAAGGGCGATCGCAGCGCCGAGCACTGCAGCAAACTGGTCCCGGTCGCGCTCGTAGAAGGCTGTGGCGAGGTCGACCGTCCGCGTCGACCGCCGAGGCTCGAACCACTGCCGAGCACGGTGCTCGAGCGGGGACGTCCGCCGGCGGACGCCGTCGGCGAGTCCTGCGAGGCGCCGCGACGGTTCATCTGAGTGGCCCTTGTCGTCACTCATCGAACGAGCGGCACGACGCTTGGGTGCAGCGCCCCGGATTCCGGATGTTCGTCGGGTCTCCGGTCGCGGCTGCCGTCTCCATGGCGCGTAGTGTAGACATCTGGAGATTCAAGTAGTCCAAGGGGTGTCCGCCATCCGCCGACAACAGAGCCACCGAGGAGCCCGGGATGAACGAACCAGCGGCGCACGAAGGCGCCGACGCATCTGCGCCGGGCCGCCCTCAGATCTCCGACCCTGACGCCTACCTGGCCGACGTCGTCGGCAAGTACACCGATCACGTCAACCCGTACCTCGCGGAGTTCCTGTCCTTCGTCGGGTTCGGTGTCGAGGTGTACGGCGAGGGCTGCTACCTCGAGGACCACGAGGGCCGTCGCTATCTCGACTGCTTGGGCGGCTACGGCACGTTCGCGCTCGGGCACCGCCATCCCACCGTCATCGCCGCCGTCAGGGATCAGCTCGACTCCCTGGCCATGAGCGGCAAGGCGTTCTTCAGCAAACCCGCCGCCGACCTGGCCGCCGAACTGGCCTCGATCGCCCCGGCGGGGCTGCAGTACAGCTTCTTCAGCAACTCCGGTTCCGAAGCCGTCGAAGCGGCGCTCAAGTTCGCGAAGGTCGCCACCGGACGCACCCGGATCATCTCGACGGTCGGCGGCTACCACGGCAAGACCCTTGGAGCACTCGCGACCACCGGCCGTGAGAAGTACCGGACCCGGGTCGAACCGTTGATGCCCGGTGTCGAGTTCGTCCCCTACGGAGACACCGCTGCTGCGGTCGCTGCCATCGACGACCAGACCGCTGCGATCATCGTCGAACCGATCCAGGGCGAGGGCGGCGTCCACGTGCCCCCGGACGGCTACCTCCGTGCGATCCGGGAGGCGTGTGACCGTACCGGAGCGCTCATGATCGCCGACGAGGTGCAGACCTGCATCGGGCGGACCGGGGACATGTTCGCCTGCGACCACGACGGCGTTGCGCCCGACATCATGACGCTGGCCAAGCAGCTCGGCGGTGGCATCATGCCGATCGGAGCGACCATGGGTACCGCATCGGTCTGGGAGAAGGTGTTCTCCGAGAACCCGCTGATGCACACCTCCACGTTCGGCGGCAATCCCCTGGCGTGTGCCGCCGGGCTCGCAGCCGTGCGGGTTGTGCGGGACGACGACCTGGTGTCCCGCTCGCATGACCGTGGAGCACTCATGTTGCAGCTCCTGCGAGAGATGCAGGCCCAGCATCGAGACCACGTCGTTGACGTCCGCGGCCGGGGTCTCATGATCGGCGTGGAGTTCGCAGAGGATGAGATCGCCGAACTGACCGTCATGCAGATGCTCCAGCACGGGATGTGCGCCGCGTTCACGTTGAACAACCCACGCGTCGTCCGGCTGGAGCCGCCGCTCATCATCACCGAGGACGAGGTGCGGACCGCGGTCGAGATCCTCGACCGTTCACTCGGCGAGACCACCCAGCTGATCGCCACGTCGAGGTAGCGCTTCCTGTCACCGCACACCGAGTTAGGTCGCGGTGGGTTCGCACCCGCCAGCGAAGTGTTGTTCTGGGACGGTCTCATCTGAGTCCGGTAGGGGGCGACGTGGTTGAGCACCAGCGGTCGTTTCGGCTCTCAGCTTGTTGCGCCTGCGCAACAAGCCAGTCTGTGCCGACCCCTCACCAAGGTTTCTGAGAGCCGACTCGACGGCACACGAACCTCGCACGACACCACGAGGCGGGCGCCGAGAGACGGGAACTGTGCGGATCGACAGCGACGAGGGTGCACGGCGATCAGCAAGACGATTCGACATCACCAGGGACCGACGCAGCCGTTGGCGATACACCGAGGAGCTCCTCGAGCGCCGCACGGGGCACCACCAGACGCCGGCCCAACCGCAGCGCCCGAAGCTCACCACGGTGCACGCACTCGTACGCCGACGAGCGCGAGATGCCGAGCATCTGCGCCGCCTCCTCCACCGTCACCGTCCAACGATCCATCACGACCTCCCAGGTCCAACGAGCCCCGGCGAACATCACCGGTGCCCCTCCTATGCGCGCGAAGTCGACGGAGTCGCCGACGAAACCCGAAGAATTCGATCAAGCGACGCCGAGGTCAGGCTGACCGAACCTGAACCGACCCTGACCAAGAGCAAGCTGGTCATCCTGACCGTCTCGACCGCACCCTCGACCAGTGCCTCGACCCCAGTCTCGACCGCACCGCCGTTGACCGGTCAACCGGCCGCGTTCACCGGTGAACGGGCGCGTTGACGGACTGGAGGCTGTTGCAGAAAGCCGTCGTTGTTGGTGCTCGCGTTCGTGGTCGGGAGGGCGCATGATGCATCGATGGCGTACAACTTCGTGTCGGTGGATCGGGGTCAGAGGTTCTTGTTGCCGCCGGATATGGCGGATTGGTTGCCGGAGGATCACCTTGTCTGGTTCGTGATCGACGTGGTGGATCAGATCGACCTGGACCGGTTCCGGCGTTCGTATCGCGAGGATGGCCATGGCCGAGCGGCGTATGACCCGGCGGTGATGGTCGCGTTGTTGCTCTACGCGTACTGCCTCGGCGTGCGCTCCTCGCGGTTGATCGAACGGCGCTGCATAGAGGACATCGCGTTCCGGGTCCTGGCCGGCAACTTGTGTCCGGATCATGTCACGATCGCCCGATTCCGCAAGCGGCACGCGGACGCGTTGGGAGACGTGTTCGTTGACTCGCTTCGGCTGTGTGCCGAGGTCGGTTTGGTCCGTCTCGGGACGGTCGCGCTCGATGGCACCAAGATCGGCAGTGATGCTGCAGCGGACTCGAATCGCACGAGGGATGAACTCACCGAGCTCGTCGCTGGCATGCTTGCGGAGGCCGACGAGGTCGACCGCGACGAGGACGACCGGGAACCGACCGCTCCTCGGACATCCCAGCAGCTCGCTGGTCGGGCCCAGCGTCTGGCCCGGTTGCAGGCCGCGAAGGCTCACCTGGAGGACCGGGCTGCGGAGCGCGCAGAACGCTTCGAGCGACGGTCCGCCAAGTTGAACGCAGCGCGTGCGGCGAACGGACAGCCACCACGGGAGTTTCGACCGCGGCGTCGTGATGAAGCACCGCAACCGAAAGCGAAGGTTTGTGTCACTGATCCGGATAGCCGCCTGATGCGCGGGGGTCGCGGCGCCACCGTGCAGGGCTACAACGCTCAGGCTGCGTGCACAGCGGATCAGATCGTGGTCGCGGCGGAGGTCACCCAAGCGGCCAACGACTTGGAGCAATTGCCGGTCATGATCAACGCGACCGCAACCACGCTGGAAGCGGCGGGCATCGCCGACCGGCCGGACGCAGTCGCTGCGGATGCGGGCTACTGGCGGATCCAGAACGTCAACGGCTCGATCCCCAACAGCCCAACGATGTTCATCTCGGTCGCGAACCACGGACGCCGAGGCAAGCCCCGCCAAGACGGCAGGCCATCGGAGTCCAAGAGCGACGCACACATCGCCGAGATGAGAGCGAAGCTCAGATCGGAACACGGTCGCGAAATCATGCGGATGCGAAGAACGACAATCGAACCGATCTTCGGTCAGATCAAGGACAACCGGGGCGCTCGACGCTTCACCCGCCGCGGCCTCGACGCGGCCAGATCCGAGTGGCGTCTGCTCTGCGCCACCCACAACCTCACCAAACTCTGGCGCTTCAACCTCGGCACCACCTGACACCGCCACCACGGGACTCGACGGCCACCCCGGGAGCCCACCGAGTTGACCGCTGAAGAACAACCCGCGGGAACCGGCCGCCCACAGGCTGGCGCTCTGCGCAACAGCCTCACTGATGTCAACGTTGAGCGCGCCCTCCGAAGTTCGACCGACGGTCGAAATCGCGGTCGGTCAGCTGGTCGGATCTGGTTCAGCGAGCTGACCGAGGAAGTCCGCCGCGTCGCGATCGGCCTCTGGGACGAAGTGGCTGTAGATCGACAGGGTCGTGGCGGGGCTGGCGTGGCCGAGACGGTTGGCGACGGTCCTCGGATCGACGCCGTTGGAGATGAGTCGAGTGGCGACGTAGTGGCGCAGGTCGTGCAGCCTGATGCTCTCCAACCCCAACCCGTTGCGGACACGGGTGAAGCTGCGGCTCGCGCTGTCCGGTCGCCACGGCCTGGAGCCGTCGGCCTCGTGGCTGAGCACGAACGACGTCGGGCTGATCTCCGCGCCGAACTCGGCTGCGCGTTCCTCGCACCGGAATCGATGCGCCGCTGAGCACGGTTGCGGTCGAGTCGTCGATCGCGACGCGTCGCACCCGGTCGGTCTTGGTCTCCTTCACCAGGACCTCTCCCCTGGCGATGATCACCGACGACGAGATCTCGACCGAGCGGTAGTCATCGGTGAAGTCCTTCCAACAGATCCCGAGGATCTCGCCTCGGCGGGCGCCGAGCACCGCCGCCAGGCGGATGAAGACGTAGAGATCCGGATCGTCCTTCTCGGCCGCCGCCAGGACTAACGCGACCTGCACAGGCGTCGGCGGGATCGGCTCCTTCTTGCGAACCTTGGGCGGCGAGGAGTCCGCCGCAGGGTTCACCGCGATCCACTCCCACTTCACCGCCTGCTGCAGCGCCGAACGAGCCACGGTGTGGAACTTGCGGACCGTCGCCGGCGCCAAGGAGCGGCGCTCCGGTCCACCGGCCCTCAGCCCGGCGTAGAGCGCGTCGAGGTCAACGGCGCGCAGCTTGGTGAGCTTCTTGTCGCCGAGGGCCGGCTTCAGGACCGAGTCGATGATGCGGCGGTGCTCCAGCGCGGTACGGGGCGACCAGTCGGGTGAAGCCGACTCGAACCAGGCGTCGAGCAGCTCGCCGAAGGTCACCGACGAGCCGCCGGCGCGACCCTGCTGCACGGAGACGAGCAGATCGTTGCGGACGCGCTCCGCGTCCTTCTTGGTGCCGCGCACCGTCTGGGTCACCTGCCGCCTGCGACCGGTGACCGGTGACCGGGTCCTGGCCGGCGCAGACCATCACCCGCCAGGCGTCCCCCCGCCGCACGATGTGTCCGGATCCCATGGCTCGACGGCACCCCTCGGGATTACCAAAGCGTCACCAACGCCCGAGATCGCCCACCCTTGCCAACACCCAGGAACAACGAAAGCCCCGGAATTCCGGGGCTTTCGCTCAGCACCCCCAACGGGATTCGAACCCGTGCCGCCACCTTGAGAGGGTGGTGTCCTAGGCCGCTAGACGATGGGGGCTTGGTCACACCCACCGCCGAGGCGGAGGCGATCTTGTTGCGCTCGGGGGGGAGGACTCGAACCCCCAATGTCTGGACCAGAACCAGATGTGTTGCCGATTACACCACCCCCGAAAGGTGATGCTGCCCAAGGGCGCCGGGACAACTTATCCGATGGTCACCACTGGCAGGAAACCAATGGCCTCAGGCAAAACGCTGCAAGCCGGCGGAAGCCGACCAACTCCCCCGCCGCCACCACCGCCGACTCACGTGCGAGCCGATCGACCGTGAGTCCGTTGGTGCTGGGCGAGACCCTCGTGGGGATGCCGAGCTCCGAGGCGATCCCCTGCATGCGCCGGTTGTGGTAGCCGTCGGAGACGAGCGTCACCGACTCGGCGCCCTGCTCCTCGAGCACCCGCTCGGTGGCCGCCAGCGACTCGTAGGTCGAGTCGCCGTCGGTGACCACGGCCATGGCGTCCTCGGGCACGCCCTGCACCGAGCAGGTAGGTGAACCCTGCGTAGGCCTCGGTGAACCGGTCGGACTCCTGCTTGGAGCCCGTCAGGACGATCTCGGGCGCCACGCCCTCCCGGTACAGCGCCAGAGCGTGGTCCAGACGGGCCTGGAGCACCGGCGAGGGCGTGCCGTCGTACTGGGCCGCTCCCAGCACCACGATGGCATCGCTCGGGGTTCGGTCATCGGTGGAAGCCCCGGTCACGACGCCGTACACCGACCAGGCCAGGTAGCCGGCCACCAGGACCACCAGGACCAGAGCCAACCGACGCCATGGGTGCCTCCTGCGCGGTCCGGGTGAGGCGGCATCCACGACTAGCCGGGCTGGTCGCCCAGGCGGTTCCGTGCCGCCGCCATGCGTCGCAGGACCTCTTCGCGACCCAGCAGCTCCATGGACTCGAACAGCGGCGGACCCACCCGCCGGCCCGTGAGCGCCACACGGATGGGCGCCTGGAACTTGCGCCTGTTGGCTCCGAGCTCCTCGGCCAGGGCGAAGGTGTTCTCGTGCAGCGTCGCCGCGTCGAAGTCCCACTCGGCGACGCCGGCCATCTCCGCGTCCAGCCATGCCGCGGCGTCGGCCACCATGGCCTTGTCCCAGTCGGCCTCGATGATCTCGGGGTCCTCCAGGAACAGGAAGTCGACGTACCCGGGCACCTCCGCCAGGGTCTCCACCCGGGTCTGGATCTCGCCCGCTATGCGCACGAACACCTTGGAGTCGTAGCGATCCGCCCACGATGCCTCCTTGATGAAGGGGCGCGAGAGCTCTGTGAACTCGTCCACCGACCGGGCGCGGAGGTGCTCGGCGTTGACGTGCAACAGCTTCTTCGGATCGAAGGCCGCCGGGGCGGAGTTGATGTCGCCCACCGAGAACATCGAGGGGAACACCTCGCGGGCGTCCATACGGACCTCGATCCCGTCGGGCGGCCCCCAACCCAGCAACGCCAGGTAGTTGAACATGGCATCGGGCAGGTAGCCGCGATCGCGGTAGTCCAACAGCGAGACGTCATCACGACGCTTGGAGAGCTTCTTGCGCTGTTCGTTGACGATCAGTGGCAAATGCGCTTGGACGGGTTGACCCGCGAAGCCGAGTGCCGAGCGCAGCAGCATCTGCTTGGGGGTGACGTTCAGCAGGTCCTCACCGCGGATCACATGGGTGATGCCCATCTCGTGGTCATCGATGCAGTTGGCGAGGAAGAACGTCGGACTGCCGTCCGCCCGGGCGATCACGAAGTCCTCGAGGTTCTCGTTGTCGAAGCTGACATCACCGCGGATCAGGTCACCCCAAGCTGTACTGCCATCCGAGGGCACCTTGAAACGCACAGCCCTACCGTCTCCGGGGCCCAGGTCACGATCGCGGTCCTCCGGGTCCCACGACTTCCCCCCCGTCCGGTCCCGGTCCGCCTCCGGCACGGTTGCCGACCAGTAAGCCGATCCTTCATCGAGAAGCCGGTCCACCGCCTGGCGGTGCGCGTCGGCGAACTCGGACTGACGCACCACCGGACCATCCCAGTCGAGCCCCATCCATGACAGGGCGACGAGGATGACATCGACCATCTCCTGCTGGGAACGCTCGATGTCGGTGTCCTCGATACGCAGCAGGAACTCGCCACCCATCCGTCGGGCGGCCATCCAGTTGAACAGCGCTGTTCGGGCGCTGCCCAGATGGAGGTAGCCGGTCGGGGCTGGGGCGAAACGCACACGGATCGGTTCTGACACAGGAGCAAGGGTACCCAAACCCCACAGGCCCCTCAGATTGCCGAGCGCAGCCCCCCGATTCACCCCGGCGCAACGCGTATCCTCGTACAGGAGGCGATCCCGGCCGATCCAACAACACGACGCAGCGAGTTGGCATCACAAGACATGGCACCCGACGACCACGAACCCGAAGACATCGCACCCGGAGACGCGCGACCTGATGGCTCCGCGGCGGGCCCGCCGACCAGTGACGGCAGCGCCGACCCGACACGCAACAGGATCGTCGCGGCCGTCGCTCTCGTCGCGGTACTCGCCCTGGCAGGTTGGCTTCTGTTCGGACAGAGCGACCCCGAACCTCCGCCTGTCACCACGACCACGACGACCACGGCAGCCCCGACGACCACCGCACCTATCGGTCGACCCGCATTGATCAGCCAGGTTGCCACGGCCAAACCGGAGCTAGCGGAGGTCGTCGTGTGGGCCGCACCACCTCCCGACTGGGAGACCGCAGAGCCGGTGGTCCTGTGGGACGCCCCAGAGCTCCCCTCCAGCCAGGCCGAGTTCGCCGATCGCCCGGACCTACCCAGGCCCGACTACGACATTCAAGGGCGCTACGCAACACCGACCGGGTGGAACTTCTCGAACCCCAGTCCCTTCGGCGACGCATTCACGATGTTGGTGACCGAGCAGCGCGGCAACTGGGCCGAGGTAATGCTGCCCGTGCGGCCCAACGGGACGGTGGGCTACATCGACACTTCGCAGGTCGACATGGCGGAGCACGACTACCGGGTCGAGCTCACCCTCTCCGATCGACGCCTCGTGGTGTACAAGGGAACCGAGGTGATCACCGACACCAGTGTCGTTGTGGGCAAGGACGCCACCCGGACCCCCACTGGCCGGTTCTACATCACGGACAAGACCGACGAGGTGCCCAGCAGTTTCTACGGGCCTTACATGCTCCCCCTGAACGGCTACAGCGAACAGCTGGACGTCTTCGACGACGGCGTGCCAGTGATCGCGCTGCACGGCACCAGCCGGCCCGACCAGGTCGGTCAGGCGGTGTCCAACGGATGTGTGCGGCTTCCCAACGAGGTCGTGACACTGCTCAACGACCAGCTACCCCTGGGGACCCAGGTGGAGATCTACGCCTAGCCGAGCCGTCGGCGGATGATCAGGTGTCCAGGTCCAGACAGGACTGCCAGCCCTCCGCGTGGGCGACCTCGATGTCGTCCAGGCTCTGGAGCAACAGTTCGGCGGGCACGGCGTCGGCGATCCGGCGCAGCTGCATGTAGTGAACTTCATGGTGGACCTCGCCGAACAGGTCGCGCCGCAACGCCACCAGTTCGGGATCCGCAGCCGGGTCGAGGAATCCCCACACGGTGAGGGCCGCCTCGACGTCGTGCAGGACCGGACCCCGGCCGAACAGACCTGAGCGCTTCATGGCCACCGCAGCGGCTCCGGTCATGGCATCTGACTCCGACTCACCGTCGGTCAGCTGGAGCTGGCCCGAGAAGCGCTCGGCGAGGGTGATCGCGTACCCCTGATCCGGACCCGGGGTTCCGAGTCGATCGCCCTCGGGCTGTGGCCCGACGACCTCGCCGGGTCGATCGGCCATCCACGAGCCACCGCGTCGTGGCGGTGACGAGTATGACCTCACGGCGACGTTGTGATCAGTGGGGACGAATTCAGGGGCACCCATGGACTCAACGTACCCCGTCGCCATGGAGCAACCCGTAGACGATGCCATCGACAAGCGCCTCCCAGGAGGCTTCGATGACGTTCGGCGAGACGCCGATGGTGGTCCACGACTGCTCACCGTCGGTGTGTTCCACCAACACCCGTACCACTGCCGCGGTATCGGTGGCTCCGGGGCCGCTCGCACCATCCAACACCCGGACCTTGAAGTCGGTCAGGTGGATACCTTCCAGGGCAGCGAATCGACCGTTCAGCGCCGAACGCAGGGCGGCATCAAGGGCGTTTACGGGGCCGTTGCCCTCCCCCACTGCAGCTCGACGTTCGCCATCGACCCAGATCTTGATCGTTGCCTCGGTACTCAGGTGCGTGTCGCCCGTCGGTGACCCCACGTCCTCGCGGTGGTAGCTGGAGACGCGGTACGCCTCCAGGGAGAAGAACTTCTGCTCCCAGCCGGCCGCCCGTCGCATCAACATCTCCAGCGACGCGTCGGCGGCCTCGAACACGTAACCCTGCGACTCGAGTTCCGCCACCCTCTCGGACAGCCTCGACGCCGCGTGGTCATCGAGCTCCAGGCCGAACTCCTTGGCCTTCATACCCATGCCGGCCCTACCGCCCAGGTCGGAGACCAGCACCCGGGTGTGGTTCCCGACCACGGCAGGATCGATGTGCTCATAGGACGCACCACCGGAGCGGGCGAGAGCGCTGGTGTGCAGACCGCCCTTGTGGGCAAACGCCGAAGTACCTACATAGGGATCTGCCGGATGCGGTGGCAGGTTCACCAACTCTGCGACGTGGCGGCTCACGGCCGTGAGCCGATCGAGTCGACCCTCGGGCAGAGTGGGTACTCCGAGTTTCAGGGTCAGATCAGGGATTACCGTCATCAGGTTGGCGTTGCCGGTGCGTTCGCCGTACCCGTTGACGGTGCCCTGGATGTGACCCGCTCCCCCGACGACGGCGGCAACTGTGTTGGCGACCGCGCAACCGGAGTCGTTCTGGGTGTGGATACCGATGCGGAGTCCGTCGAAGTAGGACACCACCTCACTGGTGATGCGTTGCACCTCGTGGGGAAGGCTGCCGCCATTGGTGTCACACAGCACCAGCGTCTCGGCGCCCTGCATCGCCGCAGCCTCGAGAACGCGAAGGGCGAAACCCGGGTTGGCCTTGTACCCGTCGAAGAAGTGCTCGGCGTCGAAGAGCACCCGAAGGCCCTCGTTACGCAGGTGGGCAACCGAATCGCCGACCATGGCAACGCCCTCGTCCAGATCGGTCCGCAGGGCCTCGATGACGTGGTAGTCCCAGCTCTTTCCGACGATGCACACAGTCGACGTGCCTGCTCCCACCAGCGCGGCAAGCGTTGGGTCCTCGTCCACGCGGCCCGCAGCCCGGCGTGTGGACCCGAACGCGACGAGTGTGGATGTGTCGAGTTGGAGTTCGCCCTCGGCGGCCCGACGGAAGAACTCGGCGTCCTTGGGATTGGCTTGCGGGTAACCACCCTCGATCCAGTCGACGCCCAGCCAGTCGAGTTGTTCGGCAACCCGGAGCTTGTCCTCGACAGTGAGGGAGATCCCCTCGAACTGTGCGCCGTCGCGCAGCGTCGTGTCGAAGACCTCCACGCTGCCCGCGAGACCCGGGACGGCGCCGACGTCGGGCAGTTGACCCTCGGATGTCTCCGGGTCGTCGGTCATCCAGCCAGCTCCACCCAATCCTTGTGGCGGGGCAGCTCCCCGCGCACGCAGCGCGCGTATTCATCGGCAATGACCATCGACATGGGTCCGGGGCACGGCAGCGGGCGATCGTCGACGGAGTTGACGACACTCACTTCGGCCGCAGTACCGCAGACGAACATCTCCTCGGCAATGTAGAGATCCGAACGCGCCAGGTCGGCCACGATGACCTCGAAGCCGTGGTCCTCGGCGATGGCCATGACGGTGTCCTGCGTGATGCCCTCCAGCGCGCCCGCAGCCATCGGCGGGGTTATGAGGCGACCGTCGCGGGCCACGAAGATGTTCTCGCCCGTGCACTCCGAGACGAGACCCTGGGGATTCAACATGATGGCCTCGTCGTAGCCGGCCTTGAGGGCCTCGACCTTGGCCAGGGAGGAGTTCACGTAGTTGCCGGTGGTCTTCGATGCCGGAGGCATGGTGTTGTGGTCGTGGCGTTGCCACGAACTCACCTTCATGCTGACGCCCTTGGTCATGGCGTCATCGCCCAGGTACGCACCCCACGGCCAGCAGGCGATGGCGACGTCGACCGTGCACGGAAGGGTGTTCAGGCCCATCTCCCCGTATCCGTAGTAGGCGATGGGACGGATGTAGCAGCTGGGCAACCCCGAGTCGCGCACGACCAGCTTGGTGGCCTCGACCAACTCCTCCACCGTGTACGGCAGGTCCATCATCATGATCTGCGCCGACTCGTGCAGACGAGCCATGTGCTCGGTCAACCGGAAGATGCCGGGGCCGTCTGCCGTCTCGTACGCCCGGATGCCCTCGAACACGCCTGTGCCGTAGTGCAGGGTGTGTGACAGGACGTGTGTGGTGGCTTGCTCCCAGGGGACAAGCCCACCGTTCATCCAGATGTTCTCGGTGGGTGTGATGGGCATTGGATGCTCCGGCTTCGCTGGTCTAGTTGGAGGAGATTGCCTCGGCGACTGCATCGCCGATGTCGGATGTGGAACCGGTGAGGCGCTGCGGTCGGTCACATGCCGCGGCCACTGAGGCCGCCGCCTCGGCCTCACCGAGGTGCTCGAGCATGAGGCCCAGCGACACGATGGCCGCAACGGGATTGGCCTTGCCCTCTCCGACGATGTCGGGTGCGGTGCCGTGCACCGGTTCGAACATCGAGGGGCCGGTACGGTCCGGGTTGAGGTTGGCAGAGGCGGCGAAGCCGACCCCTCCGGCAACTGCGCCGCCGAGGTCGGTGAGAATGTCGCCGAAGAGGTTGTCGGTGACGATCACGTCGTATCGCTCTGGGCGTTCCACCAGATGGATACAGGCCGCGTCGATGTGGTCGTAGCCCGTGCTCACATCCGGGTACTCCTGGGCCACCTCGTCGAAGGTGCGTTGCCAGAGGTCACCGGCGAATGTGAGCACGTTCTTCTTGTGCACCAGGTGCAGCTGGCGCCGCTCCGTCCCCATCGCACGATCGAAGGCGAAACGGACGCATCTCTCCACACCCATCCGGGTGTTGACCGACCCCTGGGTCGCGATCTCGTGCGGAGTGCACTTGCGCAGGAACCCGCCCTCGCCGGCGTAGGTGCCCTCGGTGTTCTCCCGGATGACCTCGAAGTCGACCTGGTCGGTGAGCCGGAACGGCCGGAGGTTGATGTACTGGTCGAGCTCGAATCGCATCTTGAGCAGGATGCCCCGCTCGACCAGTCCGGGCGGCGCCGCAACACCGGGTGCAGGATCGCCGACGGCTCCCAACAGGAGTGCGTCCAACGATCGCCATTCCTCCAGCGTCTCGTCGGGCAGGACGGTTCCGTCGACGAGGTAGCGGTGCGCGCCCAGGTCGTAGTGGATCAGCTCGTGGTCGACTCCGGACGCGTCGAGCACCTTGAGGGCCTCGGCCACCACCTCGGGGCCGATCCCGTCGCCGCCGATCACGCCGATCTTGTGGGTCATCTGTGTTCCTGTTGGCTGTTGTGCGACCAGGTGTCGCCGGACAAAAGAAAACCGCCCCCGAGGGACGGTCGAGAGCGCACGCCGAGACAGCGTGCGCTACGGAATCACTACTACGTGGACAGTGCAATCGCGATCGTCGCCGTGCATGGCGACATTGTACGTCCAGTACTGCACCACGTCGCACCTCGGTTTGTTCGGGGAGGCCGGTTCCTGTTGTCGGGGTACCCGAGGTGGCCTATGGTGCCCCGGTCGACGCGAAGTCGTCGATACCACGCTCCTGGGTGGGGGAAGCCGGTCGAATCCCGGCACTGTCCCGCAACCGTGGGTGGCGACAACAGCTCGCCACGAGTCGGAAGGCCCGCCGAGGAGCGCACTGCTCAATCCATCCGTCGAGGACTGCGGATCGTGATTTCGGATCGTGTGCTGCGACCGGGGCCGAGGGCCACGGATCACCGCCACCCGGTGCGGAACCCGGTCGGGGTCCCCGCAACCGAAAGGCCCCACATGTTCCCGCGATCCCTCGCCGTTGCGGCGCTCGCCACGTTCGCCGCTCTGGGCACAGCCTGCAGCGCGACGACACCTTCCAATCCCACATACACCAACGGTCCGTGCCCGACGTCGTCCGGCGTGACCGTGGTGGTGGATTGGACCGCGGACCTCACGAACCAGCAACTGGTGCGCTGCGCCCTGGGCGCCCAGGCCAGTGGCCTCGACGCCCTGGCCGACATCGGGTCTGGCCGTCAACGTCAACGCTCCCGGGGCCGTACCGGGCTCGGTCTGCACGCTCAACGGCCTACCCACCGAGGGCTACCCATACTGCTGGCTGACGGGCGGATACTGGTCCTACTGGGCAGCCCCCAGCCAGGCCGGCGCGTGGGATTTCGCTCCAGTCGGAGCCGGTGACGGCCCCCTCGTAGAAGGCACTGTCATCGGGTTCGCATGGGCCCAGGACTTCCTGTCCGACGGTCCCCGCACGGGCCCCAACGGCAACCCCCTCCCCTGACACGCACACCCAATCCTGGTTCTGTGAGCCCAGGATTGCACTGAGTGCAATCCTGGGCTCACAGAACGGGTGGGGGCGCGGTTTCAAACACCACGGGGGCCTCGAAGGCGGCGCGGCGGCGCGCACGGCGAAGGACTGTGAGCACCGCGGGGCCCAGCACCACGATGGCGAGCACATTGGTCACCGCGCGACCGGTATCCCAGCCCAGGGTGGAGCTGGCAACGGTGAACAGCACGAACCGGTGCAGGTTCTCCAGCACCGCTGCGCCCGCCACGTAGCTCAGCTCAGTGTCTCCTCCGATGGCCCAGGGCCAGAACCACATGTTGAGCAGGAACCCGTAGGCGTAGGCACAGAACGCCCCGTAGGCGGCCAACATCGCCACCTCGGCCCGGCCATGCACCCGTTGCCACAACAGGCCTGCGCCCAGTCCGGCCCATCCCGCGGCCATCATCTGGAACGGCAGCCACGGGCCCACCCCACCCGTGAGCAGGGCGGAGGCGAACAGCGTTGTGTTGCCGAGGGCGAAGCCGAAGCCCGGTCCGTACACACGTCCGGCCAGCACGAGCATGAAGAACACGGTCTCGATGCCGGCCACACCGGCGCCCACGGGCCGCAGTGCTGCACCAATGGCCGAGAGAACCCCGAGCATGGCGATGGCCTTGGTGTCGATGCCCCCGTCGGCCAGGTCCGCCAGGACGATGCCGATGACCACCGGCAGTATCGCCACGAACAGCAGTGGACCATCGGTGGCGTGCGACGCGCCTGGAGCGGGCGTGAGCAGCAATGGCCACAGAAACATCATCAGCCCGGTGATCCCCACCACGACCAGGGCGACCGCGGTCCGACCGCCGATGCGTAGCGCGGAGCTCGTTCCCACCCGCTGAACGGTCGTCATGACGACGGCTCCACACCCGCACCGAGAGCGGTCCGGATCTGATCGACGGTCAGCCAGGGTTCGGGATGCAGCACCTTGGCGACCTGGGGAGCGAAGGCCGCCGAGGCGACCACGACCTCGGCGGTCGGGCCATCGGCAACAACCTCTCCCTCGGCCATCACCACCACGCGGTCGGCCCACTCCGCAACGAACTCGACGTCATGCGTGGCAACCATCACCGGATGGCCCTCGGACGCCAAGGCCGCGATCGTGGATCCCAGTCGGGCCTTGGCCCCGTAGTCCAACCCCCGGGTCGGCTCGTCCAACAACACCACCGCCGGACGGGCCGTGAGCTGCACCGCGAGAGCCAGTGCCAGGCGCTGACCCTCGGAGAGGTCGCGGGGGTTCTCCTCGTCACCCACGCCATCGACGAACCGATCGAGCAGCGATCGACAGGTTCCTTCGGCCGCGCCGGCCTCCGAATCGGATCGGCGGCACTCGTCGATCACCCGGGTGAGGTACAGCAGGTCTGTGGGACTCTGGGGTACGAGGCCGACCAGTGTGCGGGCCGTCGCCGGGTCGAGCCGGGCAGGATCCGAGGAGCCCACCAGCACCGATCCGGCCTGGCGCTTCTGCGTGCCCTGCAGCGTCCACAACAGGGTCGACTTGCCCGACCCGTTGCGGCCCATCAGGGCCGTGACCCCAGCCCCGAGGTCCAGATCAAGTTCGCGCACAGCGACCACCGATCCGTGACGTACCGTGACGCCCCTTGCCGAGACCTCGACCGCGGCCCTGCCGACCGGCCGCACCGGCTGCGACGACGGATCGACCCCGGCCAGGCGCTCACGCAACGGTGGCGCCAGACGGCGTGCGTCGCGCACCGACAGGGGCACCGGGCTCCAGCCGGCCAGTCGACCAAGCTGCACCACCGGCGGGGCCAGCGACGTCTGCGACAGCATCTCGGCCGGCGGGCCGTCGCTCACCGTTCCGTCGTCGTGCACGCGGATGATCCGGTCCGCGTAATGCACCACACGCTCGAGACGGTGCTCGGCCATGACCACCGTGACGCCGAGATCGTGCACGAGCCGCGTGACGGCGGCCAGGACCTCCTCGGCCGCAGTGGGATCCAGGGCTGATGTGGGCTCGTCGAGCACGAGGATCCGTGGCTGGGGAGTCAGGACGGATCCGATCGCCACCCTCTGCTGTTGGCCTCCGGACAGATCTGCCAGCGGCCGACGACGCAGCTCGGCGATGCCCAGCAGGTCGAGCGTCTCCTCGACCCGCTTGCGCATCACCTCCGGCGGCACGGCCAGCTGTTCCATGGCGTAGGCCAGTTCGTCCTCGACGACGTCGGTAACGAACCCGGCGAGGGGATCCTGGCCGACCACGCCGACCACGTCAGCGAGATCCCGCGGTGGGTGCACCGCCGTGTCGCGCCCCTCCACAGTGACCGTGCCGGACAGAAGGCCGCCGGTGAAGTGCGGCACGAGTCCGTTGATGGCCCCCAGCAGTGTCGACTTGCCGGATCCGGTGTGACCGACGACCAGACACAATTCGCCCTCGGGGATGTCCAGCTCCACATCACGCAACACCGGAGAAGAGGCGTCTGGATAGGTGACCGACACCTGACCGAAGCAGATCGCCGCGGAACTCATTGATCACCCACCAGAACCGGCGGAGCGATCCACGCCGGCAATAGGCCGATCATCACCACGGCCGCCGCAGCAAGCGGCAACTCGGGCCAGCCGAGGTCGTTCATCGACGGATTGAGGCCAACTGGATCGGCGGCCGAGAGCCCGTAGATCGCCACACCCACCGCGACTCCGCAGAGCGACACTCCCCACTCGGGCAGCGCCCACGGATCGGGTCGGTAGCGGGTATGTGCAACACGCCGACCGCCGAGAACCAGTCCGGCCACACCGGCGGCCAACCCGGCGACGAGCAGGGGGAGACCCAGCACCCACGGGACGGTGGCGTCGAGCACCCCATAGGTGCCGACACACACGCCGACGAGACCGCCCAGCACCAGAGCGCCGGTGAGACGTACCGCTGCCGTCGTCTGCACACCGCGCCGACCGTGTCCGCGGGAGTCCATCGCTGCGGCCAGCAGCAACGACCGGTCGAGTGCATCAGTCGCGACCGGAACCACGATGTCGCGCAGCAGCCGGGTCCGGCGCGTGGTGTCGCCGCGAAGTCGGCGGGCGCGGTGGATCCGCTGGGCGCTCTCGACCAGCTGAGGAGCCACCGAGAGGGCGACGGTCACGGCCACCGCCAGCTCGTACAGCGCACCCGGCACCGACGCCAGAAGGCGCTTGGGATTGGCGAGAACGTTGGCCGCGCCGAGGCAGATGAGCAGGGTGGCCAGCCTGAGGCCGTCGCGAACCGCGGCAACGATCCCCTCGATGGTCACCGCACCGCCGATGCGGATGCCCGCCGCTGCCTCCGGGAGGGGGACCTCGGGGAGGCTGAACAGAACTGTTCCGCCGACACCAGCATCAAAGAGAACCCGGAACACGACACGCATCCCGATGACGAAGAGAGCCATGTAGAGGTAGTAGACGAACCCGCGTGCCCATGGAGCATCGGTGCGACGGGCACTGACGACGAAGGACACCACCGCCAGGATCAGCCCCAGCAGCAGCAGGCTCGTGGTCCGGCTCGCTGCGGTCGCCATCCCCAGTGCCCATGTCCACCACGCCGCCGGATGCAGCGCCCGCGGCAGCCGCCGTACCGGTGCGACCAGAGCCAGCGGCTCGGCGACGGTCATGGCTGGTCGGGCGTGACCGGAGCGAGTCCGAAGCGACGACGGTTCACGACCACGGCACCCGCTCCGAGCAGAGCCATGGTCCCCACCGCCACCCCCGTTCCCAAAGGTGAGGCGGGCCCGGATCGACCGTTGTCAGCCAGCTCCACGGTGGACAGCGCCTGTTCATCGTCGCTGCTGTCGTCGCTGTCCGAATCATCGGGGTTGCCGTCCTGGGCGACAGAGTCCTGCACCTCCACGGGAGCCTCTGTGGACACGGGCACTTCCACCGGAACCGTGTCCGGCACGACCGACACCGTGGTGCTGGGTGCAGCTGGACCCGAGTGACCCTCACCGGTGACCGGCACAGTGGTGGCCCCTCCCACCTGAGCGGGCGGGGCTGGGATTCCTGGAACCGGAGCCACAGGAGAGGTGGGGCGAGGCGATGGAGCCGTTGGCACAGGTGCAGCGACCGTCGCGCTCCGCGGTGGCGGTGCCGAGTTCGAGCCACGACCGAGCGAGAACGACCAGCCCTCGACCGAGCCTGGTGTCGGCCGCCTGGCGGCTCCGACATCGCTGTACCTCCAGGAGCCACCACGCTGAGCTGTCCAGTACGACCAGTAGGCGGATGTCGGCGACTCGACTACGCATGGGTCGCTCATCGGACGGCCGTCGATGCGACACAGGAAGCCGGGTGAGCGGATCGCTGTATCGACACCGAAGCCCGCCTTCGCCAATGCATCGAAGCCGGACGTCACAGAACCCGGGACACAACGAACGTGAACGCCTCCCCCCAGTTCCTGGAAGTCGACGACCACGGTCACTCCGCTGCCACTTGGGCAGAACCCTTCCGACCAAGTGCCCGCGGCACCAGCAGGGGCCGAGCCCGCGATGGCCCACACCAGCGCGGCAACCAGCCCGAGCAACGCCCGGGCTACTGCCTCGCGAGGCGGTGCTGACCTCATCCCCAGTGCCATGCCTCGCGTCGGGGTCGCCTCACTGCCATGCCCAGCAGCACGGCACCCACGCCGAGGGAGATCAGGGCGATGCCGGTCACACCGAGCAGGTCACCATCGGCACCGGTTGCCGCCAGCTCGGCGCCACCGGAACGGGCGGGCTCCGCCTGAGCCCCGGCGACCGCGGCGGGTGGAGCGGGAGCACCGGCGACCGGGGCACTCGGTGCGGCAACGCTAGTGCTCGGTGCTGCATCCTCGGGCAGCGGACCCAACGGCGCAGCCGTTGTGGTCGTGGTGCTCGTAACGGGAGATGGCTCGACCGGGGCCTCGTCGGAGATACTCACGAACGGCCCCGCTCCCAGCGCGAGAACGCCCTGGCTGCTGGCGCGCCGCCACTGATCACGCGCCTGGGCCGCGATTCCACTCGCCAGGGCGACGCCTCTCCGTTCCGGTTGGTAGGCGATGGCGCCGGTGTCACCCGCTGCCGGAGTACCCGCCGCGGAGTCACCCAGCTGGACCTGGCCCGTGATCCACGATGCGGCCGCATCGGCAGCACTCGTCTGCCCCGCAGCGCGCAGCGTCTGGCCGATCAACCCTGTGCTGTTTGCGTTGAGGACGTCGGCGGGCGGTGCTCCGGCGAACGATCCGTCGGCTGACTGGGAGCCGAGCAACCGGGCCAGGGCGTCAGCCAGGGACTGCTCTACCGCAGGGGTGCGGGGCGCGACCAGCAGGGCCTGCACGGCGAGGGCGGTGGCATCGGGATCGGTCTCGGAGTCATCTACACAGCCGACCGTTGGGCCGTAGACGAGGCGGAATCCGCCTCCTGGACACTGTTGGGCGATCAGGAATGCCACCGATGCGTCCGGTACGCCGACCCCGCCGAGCGACAGGGCCAGCATGGCGTAGGCCTGGTCGAATCCGTTGCTCTTGTCAGCCGCGTGGGGGTTGCGGTCGGAGAACCGTCCGGCGGAATCGCCCGTGGTCCACATCAGAGACCGCAACTCACCCTCGAGGTCGATGCCCGAAACAGCCGAGGTGTCGAGCCCCGCAGAGGACGCCACCAGAAGGGTCTTGGCCAACGCGCCGGAGACCCGAACACCCGTGTAATCGGGCCCGACGGAGTCCCAGGTGGTGTACTCCGACAGTGCCCCGAGCAGGCGGGTAGCCAGAGCTTCGGTGGCTGCATCGCCGGCTCGACCGGTGGCGATCCTCGCCAGCGCCACGTCGGCGGTCAGACCCCAGTCCGTGCTTCCTGGCGAGAACCCCGGGACCGTCCCACCGTTGGCCGCCACCTCCGCGTCCAGCCACGCAATCGCGGCGTCAGCAGCATCAGCAACGTCACCGGCCACAACTGCGGCGGCGCCAACAGGTTCCGGAAGCACCAGACCGGGGGCGATCAGGGCGACGGCCACAACGAGCGCCAACGCCCATCGCGCAATCCCGCGGCGGAGCCCCGGCGGCGGGGCGGCGGCGGTGTCAGTGTTCTCGGCCATGATTCCTCCCGGCGCCGAGACCCGGGGGATCCGATGGTCGGACCCTGCGGGCTCCGACGTCCGCAATCCGCGACGGACATTCGATCGAAGCTTCGGTCCCCCGGTGAAGCCTTCCGACTCTGCACGAAGCTCTCTGGCCGACCGGTGTGGTCGTCGTGCCGACGGTTGCGGGACAGTGCCGGGATCCGACCGGCTTTCCTGCACATGGGGATGCGATTGTTCGTGCCCATCTGAGCATCCGGTCACTCTCGGAGCAAGCGGGTCGCCGACGACGACGCCCGGGCCGACGCAACACCGGCCCACAAGTCCGGCCCTGTAGCCTCCACCGTCATGGCCGACCCCCATGAACTCTCCCAGGCAGCCCACGACCGACTCGTGGCAGAACTCGAAGACCTCCGCACCCGGGGTCGCCACGAGCTGGCTGACCGGATCGAAGAAGCACGCAGTCACGGCGACCTGAAGGAGAACGCCGAATACCACGCCGCCAAGGACGACAAGTCGAAGATGGAGGCCCGCATCGCCACCATCGCCAACACCCTCGACGGAGCCACAATCGTCGAACCGGTCGACTCCCAGCTCGTCGTCGTGGGGTCAGTGGTTCAGCTCCGCTACGACGGGGACGACGAGGACGAGATCGAGAAGTACCTGATCGGCTCCATCGAGGAACGCCACGACGACCTGGAGGTCGTGTCGCCGATCTCCCCCCTCGGCGCGGCACTGATGGGACACGCCGCCGGCTCCAAGGTCACGTTCGAAGCGAACGGCAGGGAGCAGACTGTGGAGATCGTCCAGGTCGACTGAGCCACTCGGTTGGCCACCCAACAGGAGGCTGACCCATGCTCAAGGGATTCAAGGAGTTCATCACCAGAGGAAACGCCGTCGACATGGCAGTCGGCATCGTCATCGGCGTCGTGTTCGCGGAGGTCATCACCTCCCTCGTGGAGGGTGTGATCAACCCCATCGTCGGAGCGATCCTGCCAGGCAGCGTGAACAACCTCGCCGGGGAATCCTTCACCGTGGGCGGCGCAACCATCGCCTGGGGACTCGTGGTCTCCACGACGATCACGTTCATCATCACCGCGTTCGCCATCTACCTGCTGGTGGTCATGCCCATGAACGCCCTCGCGGAACGACGTTCGTCGGGTGACGACGATGCAGATCCCACCAACGAGGAGAAGATGGTGCAGCTCCTGGAGCAGATCGCCAACCGCCCAGGCTGAGCCGTCCGGTTCAGTCAGTCTCGCTGGGAGAAGCGGCCTCGAACACGACGTCGCTCTCGAGCATCTGCTCCAGCAGCCCAGACCGGTCAGCGGCGGTGAAGCACTCCAGATCCAGGTCCCGCTCGTCGACCGGGTGCAGTCGCAGCACCTGCCGGCCGTCGCGGTCCAGCGTGGTCACGAACTGCACACCGCCGTCGTGGTTCCGGTCAAGCGCGATTGCAACCCGCAACAGGGCGGCCATGGCCCGTACGCGTCGACGGTCCTCGGTCGCCAGCGCGGCAAACAGAGGGTGCTTGTCCTCCGACGGCGCGCTCTTGCGGTGATAGCGAGCCACCTGGGCGATCATTTCCTTCTCGTTGTCGGTGAACCCGGTCAGGTGCTCCGAGTTCCGGATCACGTAGTAGCTGTGCTTGTGATGCGCGCTGTGACTGATGAACAACCCGACGTTGCTCAAAAGTGCCGCTGCCTCCAGGAGCTCGCGGTCATCGTCGCCGAGTTCGAGCCGGTCGCCCAGCAGGTCGTGGAGCTGGAGGGCGAGCCGCGCCACCTGCAGGGCATGCCCGGGATCGTCGTCGCATGCCTCGAGCAGATGGGTGACCGAGGCTCTGCGCAGATCCGAAAGGTGATGCAGCCCGACCCCGAGCCGTCGGGCCAGAGCATCGAGTAGCACTCCCTCACGAAGCGCGTAGTCCGAGATCGTCAGTTCGTCGATGCCGAACGCGTCGCAGGTCTGTTCGAGCACAAGCGCACCGCCGAGAAGGATGTCCGCGCGGGCGCCATCGATGCCGGGCAGGGACTTCCGCTCGTCAGTGGTGGCTGCTCCCGCCAGATCGTCGATCACCTTTGCCAGCGCCTTTCGCGTCAGGACCTGGGCATTCATGTCCGACGGCACCTCGCCTCCCTCGCCGGCGATTGCCATTGCAGCCAGCGCCTCCGCGGTGCCCGATGAGGCGACAGCGACATCGTGACCCAGCCCCACCGCTTCATGGACTGCCGGGGCGAGGCGGGCACGGATGGACTTGCGGCATCGCTGGACGGCATTTCCCTCCACGACGCCGTCGGGGAAGAAGCGGCGTGTCATGCGCAGCGACCCCAGCTTCAGCGAACGCGCGTAGCGCACATCGGCTCCCCGGCCGAAGAGAATCTCGGTGCTACCACCGCCGACGTCGATCAGGACCATCTGCTGGTCGAACACCGGGAGGGACTGGAGCACACCGAGCTGGATCAGACGTGCCTCCTCCACCCCGGAGATCACGTTGACAGACACCCCCGCCTCGTCCTCGGAACGTCGTAGGAACTCCGCGGCGTTGGAGGCCTCACGTACAGCGGAGGTGGCAACGGCCCACACCTCGGCGTCGAAACCCCTGGCGATCTCCTCGCAACGCCGCAGGGCAGCCACGCCACGGTCGATGGCATCCGTCTGCAGATGCTTCATGTCGCCCTCCCCAGAGCCGAGGCGAACCATCTCCTTGTGCCTGGTCAGCACCTCGAACCGTTCGGCGGAGGCCACGCGCGCCACCACCATGTGGATCGAGTTGGTACCGATGTCTATGGCGGCGATCGCCCCCGGCGACGGTGGAGTGACCTGGCCCGTTGGGTGCACCGCATCACCCTAGGTGCCGCCGGGGCCTGCCCCCGAGGACAAGCACCCCCCAACAGTTGGCGGATCGTGCGAACATTGGCGGCAATGGGAGACGACGCTGTCGAGGAGCCGAGCCGGCCACCGGCCTGGGATCAGGAGTGGCAGCGGGCATGGGTCGATACCGACGACAGGGACGGTTCGCTGGTGCCGGTGCGCGTGGTACGCATCGACAAGGGCGGAATCACCGTGACCGACTCGAGTGGCAACGAGCGCCTCGTTGTCGCCGCCAAGGCCGTCCGACGCGTTGTGGTCGGAGATGTCTGTGCACTCGACGACGGCAGTGGGCGGATCGAGGAGATCCTCGATCGCAGGACGGTCTTCGAGCGGCGGGCTCCCGGCGCTGCTCGCGACGACGTCTCGGTGAACGCCAAGGCCCTCGCCGCCAACATGGACGTGGTACTGGTTCTCCAGGCACTCGACGCCGGAGTCAACACCTCCCGACTGGCCCGCGAGATGGTGCTTGCTTGGGAGAGCGGCGCCACGCCGGTGGTCGTACTCACCAAGGCCGACCTCGTGGACGATGTCCGCGCCGAGGCCGAACGGCTCGAGGCCCAGCGCTTTGCGCCCGAGGTGGCGGTGACCTGTGTGTCGTCCACCGGACCGCCGGGCACCGACGAGCTCGACCCCCTACTGCCGGAGGGAACGGTGGCCGCCCTGCTGGGCGCATCCGGCACCGGCAAGTCGACCTTGGCCAATGCGCTGGCCGGGCGTGGCGTGCAGCTGACCGCCGAGGTGCGCGAGGGCGACCGTCGGGGCCGCCACACCACCACGGCGGGTCAGATGCTGGAGCTGAGCCGCGACCGGTGGTTGATAGACACGCCGGGTATTCGAGGCGTGGGTCTGTGGCATGCCGACGTGGGGCTCGAAGGAGCGTTCGCCGACCTGGTGACTCACGCACAGCAGTGCCGGTTCACGGACTGCACCCACACCAGTGAGCCGGACTGCGGGCTGCTCGCCGCGGTCGAGGCCGGGGAGGTCGGCGCAGACCGGCTCGAGGTCTGGCACACACTGCTGGACGAAGTCGTTCGCCTGGAGGCCGAGGCAGAGCAACAAGAACGTGACGACAAGCGTGAGGTGAACCAGCGCTCACGTCGGCGCGCAGCCGCCCAACGCGGCCGCCCCCGACGCTGAGGCGCTATCTCCTCAGACCTGGGCAGTACCTGCCGCGACCGCGGCGCTACCCCAAACGGTGCACCTCAGACCTGGGCAGTACCTGCCGCGGCTGCTGCCTGCACGACCGCCGGGCCGTGTCGATCACCGGGTGTAGGCCCCATCCGATCCAGTGGACCCGAGATGGATATGGCCGCGATCACCTCTCCGTCCGCATCGCGGACCGCGGCGGACACGCTCGCCACGCCTGACTCACGTTCCTCGATGGATTCGACCCACCCGGACGGATCGGCTCCACCACCGAGTACCCGGCCGGCCGATCCCCGCGACAGCGACAGGACTGCCCCGACGGGGACGATCGTGCGCAACCCGTGGGGCGACTCGAGCGCCGCCACACAGACGCGGGAGTCCCCGTCGATCGTGTACAGCTGAACGGACTCCCCGGTCTCATCCCGGAGCGCCTCCATTGCCGGCCGGGCGCGCTCCGCCAGAGGGAACTGGTCGGCCGAGGCGCGACCCAGCGCCAACAGGTGCAGGCCCAGAGCGAATCGGCCGTCGACGGTCCTGCGCAACAGTCCGTGATCCACGAGTGCAACGGCCAGGCGGTGTGCGGTGGCCCGACTCAATCCAGTTCGCCGTACGATCTCCGCGAGCGAGCACTTGTCCACGGCCACGCAGTTGAGTACCAGCACCGACTTGTCGAGCACCCCGACGGCGCTTACAGTGGGTTCCATTGGTTGAGAACTGTATCTCACTATATGAGACAGCGACAACCAGGCCCGAGTCGACAACCAAGATGGACCGATCAAGATGAAGCCACCCCAAACCGAGAACCCCCAAAGGGAGCACTTGTGACTGCCAGTCCCCGCACGCTCGCGGAGAAGGTCTGGGACCGCCACGTGGTCCGATCGACGCCCGGCGAGCCCGACCTGCTCTACATCGACCTTCACCTGCTGCACGAGGTCACCTCGCCCCAGGCATTCGACGGCCTGCGCATGACCGGGCGCACGGTGCGGCGTCCGGACCTCTCGGTCGCCACCGAGGACCACAACGTCCCGACCGCCGACATCGACAAACCGATCGCCGATCCGATCAGCCGCAAACAGGTGGACACCCTGCGGGCCAACACCGCCGAGTTCGGAATCGTGAACTTCCCCATGGGCGACCCCGGTCAGGGGATTGTGCACGTCATGGCCCCCGAACAGGGACGGACGCTGCCGGGAATGACCGTCGTGTGCGGTGACTCGCACACAGCCACCCACGGAGCGTTCGGGGCAATTGCGTTCGGAATCGGTACGTCAGAGGTGGAGCACGTTCTCGCCACCCAGACACTCCAGCAGAACAAGCCCAAGACTCTGGCGATCAACGTCGAGGGCGAACTGCGACCGGGCACCACCCCAAAGGACATCATCCTGGCCGTGCTCGGCGAGCTCGGAACCTCCGGCGGCATGGGGCACATCGCGGAGTACCGGGGATCGGCCATCCGCGCACTGTCGATGGAGGGCCGGATGACCGTGTGCAACATGTCGATCGAGCTCGGCGCCAAAGCCGGACTGATCGCCCCCGACCAGACCACCTTCGACTACCTGGAGGGTCGCGAGAAGACACCGTCCGGAGCACTCTGGGACGCGGCGCTGGCTGATTGGAAGACCCTGTTCACCGACGAAGGCGCGACCTTCGACAAGGAGATCACCCTCGACGCCGCGGCGATCGAGCCCCATGTGTCGTGGGGTACCAACCCCGGGCAGGTGATCCCCGTCTCGGGCTCGGTTCCGTCTCCCGAGGACTTCGACGATCCCGTGGAGCGAAGCGCCGCCGAGCGGGCACTCGAGTACATGGACCTGACTCCGGGCCAGGCCTTTCGCGAGGTCGGCGTGGACGCGGTGTTCATCGGCTCCTGCACGAACTCCCGCATCGAAGACCTTCGCTCCGCCGCTGAGGTCATCACCACCAGTGGAGGCAAGGTTGCGGACGGCGTGCGGACATTCGTCGTTCCCGGAAGCTTCGCGGTGAAGCGCCAGGCCGAGGCGGAGGGACTTGACTCCGTGTTCACCACAGCCGGGTTCGACTGGCGCGAACCGGGTTGCTCGATGTGCCTGGCCATGAACCCCGACAAGCTCTCCGAGGGCGAACGCTGCGCAAGCACTTCCAATCGCAATTTCGAGGGACGCCAAGGGCGGGGTGGCCGAACCCACCTCGTATCCCCCGCAGTGGCCGCCGCCAGTGCCATCGCCGGACACTTCACCACCCCGGAGGACCTCTGATGGACGCAGTACAGATCATCACCGGCACAGCTGTGCCCCTCGACCGTTCCGATGTGGACACCGACCAGATCATTCCCTCGGACTGGCTCAAGCGGGTCGAACGAACTGGCTTCGAGGCAGGCCTGTTCGCCGAATGGCGTGACGACCGCGACTTCGTACTCAACAAGGAGGAGCACACGGGCGCCAACATCCTCATCGCCGGACCGCAGTTCGGTACGGGATCCAGTCGCGAGCACGCGGTGTGGGCGCTTCATCAGTACGGCTTCCGGGCGGTTGTGTCGGCGCGCTTCGGTGACATCTTCGCCAACAACGCCACCAAGAACGGGCTCGTGCCCGTACAGCTGACGGCGGAGGGTGCCCGCACCCTCATGGACGCGGTGACCCTGGATCCGACCCTCGAGATCGTCATAGACGTCGAGCTGCGAACTGTCGAGGCGCAGGGAATCGACTTCCTGGAGTCTTTCCCGTTGGCCGACTCGATCGCCCACCGGTTCCTGAACGGCCTGGACGACATCGCCCTGACGCTGGCCCATGCCGACGCCATCGGCGAGTTCGAGACCAGTCGGCCGGCCTGGCGCAAACAGCTGGAGATCGAGCACAACGCCCCCTGAGCGCGAAATCTGGGGTTTCGGGAACCGAATCGGGATCCCGGTCGTCACATTGGCATCAGGATGGGCGCGCACGACGTCCGCCGGGAGGTCATCCGATGCTCAGGACAGCAAGCTCACGCTCACGGTCACGACTGTGGATACGAACGGTCGCGGCAGCGGCCGTCGTTGCAGTCGCCGGGGCAAGCTGTGCCGACAATGGGCGCACACCCCTGCTGTCGGGACTTGGAGAGACATCGGCCTCCCTGCGCACCGACCTGAGTTGCGGGGAGTTGGTGGAACTCACCCGGGAACAGCTCGACCTCACGATGGCTTCCGGCAACGGACAGTTCGGCGCCGTCGACGACATGATGGTTCTCGAGTCCAGCGCTGCTGAGGGATTCGCCGAATCGGCGCCCCGGGCGGCTGCAGACGGGGCCACTGGAAGCGGAGCGGCCGGTGATGCTGCGACCAAGGGGGAGGCCGGCGAGGTCGTGGCCGGTACCAACATCCAGGAACAGGGCGTCGATGAGGCCGACCTGGTCAAGACCGACGGTCGACGCATCGTCACCCTCGTCGAGGGGACACTCCGGGTCACAACCCTTGACGGCACGCCGGCGGTGGACGGAGAACTGCTCCTGTCGGAGTACGGCCTCGACGGGTTCCTCGGCGACGGCGGACAGATGTTCTTGCGGGGCGATGAAGCCGTTGTACTCCTGCCCGTCTGGGGCAACGACGGACCCATCGGAATCCCAGAGGAGGACGGCAGTGCCGGCGCGACGAATGAGGTGCCCGCGGCAGGATCCCACAAATGGGTCCAGGCCGGTGCCATTCGACCAGGGAGTGAGGATCCTGCGGGTCGATCTGGCACAGGATTCAAGGCCCGCCGTGGTCGAGGACCGAATCGTGGAGGGATCACTGGTGTCGGCTCGAATGGTCGATGGAACGGCGCGGATCGTGGTCCGGTCACCGATGCCGGTCATGGCGCAGCTCCGGATGTCCGAGGACCTGGCCGGAGCGGCGTCCGTCGTTGCCGATCTCGACGCCTCCGAGGTACTTCCCAGAGTGAGTGACGCCGACGGAGCGGTGACGTCCCTCGGTGAGTGTGGCACCACGGGTGTGGTGCCCCTGGTCGACAGCGGCGCACCGGAGGCCCGGGCGCTTACGATCGTCGAACCGCCTGCGACCGTCAGCGTGCTGACCGTGGGTGAGACCCTGGAGGACCTGGCGCCGGCCACGGTGTCCGGATTGGCCGACATCGTCTATGCGTCGGTGGATTCCATGTTCGTGACCTCGACCGGCTGGAGCGATGCTGGTCCGAGCACCTTCGTGCACCGCTTCGCCATGACCGGCGACGATCCGGCCGTCTACACCGGATCGGGCATCGTTCCGGGCGCTCCTCTGAACCAGTACTCGCTGTCGGAGTCCGGTGGCGACCTGCGAATCGTCACCACCACCGATGACCCGACCGGGTCGCCCGAGGTGCTCGAAATGCCCGTGGAGAACCTCGATGAGCCCGGGATCATCGCCCCCGAGGAGTTCATCCCTGCCACCGAGGGTCGGGTCACAATCCTGCGACCCGACGAGTCGGGCACGTTGACCGAGATCGGCGCGGTCGAGGATCTGGGGGTGGGAGAACGAGTCCAGTCGGTGCGATTCATCGGCGATATGGCCTACGTGGTCACCTTCCGACAGACCGATCCGCTGTACGCCATCGACCTGTCGGACCCGACCGACCCCCGAGCCCTGGGCGAGCTGAAGATCAACGGGTTCTCCGAGTATCTACACCCCGTGGGCGACAACTTGTTGTTGGGAATCGGACGAGAGGCGACCGAGGACGGCATGGACATCGGGTTCAAGGCCTCTCTTTTCGATGTCTCGGATCCAACTTCACCGACGGAGATCGACAAGGTGGTCATACCCGACGCCCATTCCAGTGTCGGGAACGATCCTCTGGCGTTCGCCTGGGACCCCGTCGCCCGGCACGCCATTTTCCCCCTCGAGCAGTACTCCGAGGAGGTCTTCGACTGTCCTCCCGACGTGAATTGCATGATGCCCGACGCATGGGGGCCCACCACCTCGGCCCTGGTGCTCGGGGTGGACGGCGACCAACTGAGCATCGTGAGCAAGATCCTCCATCCCGCACCGCAGGCTGACCCATGGCGGACCCAGATCCTGCGATCGGTGGTGGTCGAGCGGGACTTGTGGACGGTGAGCGCTGCCGGCTTGGGACTCAGCGATGCCGATTCACCGACGACGGTCCAACTGACCGCCTACTGAGCCGAACTGGTGACCGGACCGGGCGCCGGATCAGCGCCCGGTGATGTGGTTGGCGATCAGCGCAGCGCGAAGGCGGTATCCGCCGTCGGTCAGATGGATGCCGTCCGCGAGCCGGAGGTTGGGGAACCGATCGGCGACGCCGTTCCAGTCGTAGACCCAGAGATTGGGGTACAAGAGACTGCCGAGCTCCAGAGCCGCGTTGAGCGTGTACTCGACCCACGGCTTGTCGATGTTCACCCAGACGACTGGACGGTTGCCGGCCAGGGCCATGATGCGCTGGACCCTCGGTCCGAACGTACGAGGATCGACCGAGTCGTTTGTGCCCAGAGCCACCACCAGAAGATCAGGCAACTGCCCGCGCTGGGCAAGATCCTCGATCACCTGTACGCCCTCGGATGTCGGACGCCCACCCCGTGCGTCCACGAACGACAGCGCGCAGCCGCGTGAGTTGAATGCCTCCGCCCAGTAGTTCATGGACCCCACGGCCAGCGAGTCCCCGACCACTCCCACGGTGCAGCTCCGGGCGTGCGACGCAATGGTCGGGCTGGGTGGAGGCTGACAAGCAGCGGCGACGACGGCCATGACCGCAACTGCCACGACCGCTGGCAACAACCGAGTTCTGTTGGTTCCGGCAGTACCGCCGGAACCCATCCTTGGGAATACCCGCACCTGTTCGCCCCCGCGTCGTCCGCCCTGTCGCCTGATCGCCCAGCGGGCCTTATCGTCCATAGGACCTGCAGATCGATCTACGTCAAGCCTAGAACATCAGCTACCGACGACCGCCACCGACGTGATCCCGTCGGTCGCCCGCAACTCCCCCGCCACGGCCTCGTCGATCGTGCGATCGGTGGCGATCACCATCAACGCCCGGACACCGTCTGGCGACGACCCGACCGCCATGTCATCGATGTTCACCGATGCGCTTCCCAGCACCGCTCCGACGGCTCCGATCATGCCGGGGCGGTCGTCGTTGCGTACCACCAGGAGGTGATCGGCGGGCGGGACGTCGATGGCATGGTCGTCGATCATCACGATGGACGCCTTGGAGTTGAGTCCCACGAGAGTTCCCGCGATGCCGTGACCACCACCGCGGATTGTGACCAGATTCACGTAGTCGCGAGCTGTCGTGGTGGCGGTCGGGCGCACCTCGATGCCCTGTTCCTCGGCAACCTGGGGCGCGTTGACGTAGCTGATCGGCTCGTCGCTTATGGCGCCGAAGAAGCCCTTGAGGACCGACAGGGTGAGGATGCGCGTGTCGTACTCGGCGATGTGCCCCTGGTACTCGATGTCGATAGCGCCGGAGCACTCACCACACAGACCGGCGAAGATCCGCCCGAGCTGCTCCGCCAGCGGAAGGTAGGGGCGAACGGTCTCCGATGCCTCGGCCGCCGAGACGTTGACGGCGAAGGGTACGAAGTCACCGGCGAGAGCCAACTCGACCATGTCGGCGATGGTGTCGCCCGCCTTGTCCTGGGCCTCCTCCGTGGACGCACCGAGGTGGGGGGTCACCACGACCTCGTCCAACTCGAACAGCGGCGACTCGGTACACGGCTCGGTGTCGAACACGTCGAGAGCCGCGCCGGCGATCGTTCCGTCGGCGACAGCGGCGGCGAGGTCGGCCTCGTCCACGATCCCGCCCCTGGCCACATTCACGATCCGAAGACCGGGCTTGGCCTTGGCCAGTAGCTCGGCGTCGATGAGACCGATCGTCTCGGGCGTCCGGGCCAGGTGCAGCGTGATGAAGTCGCTGCGAGCCATGACCTCGTCGAGGGTCAACAACTCCACGTTGAGCTGGCGGGCCCGGTCGTGGCCCACGAAGGGGTCGTACGCGACCAGACGCATCCCGAAGGCAAGGGCCCGTTGGGCGACGAGCTTGCCGATGCGGCCGAGCCCGATGATTCCCAGGGTCTTGTCCGAGAGCTCCACACCGGTCCACCTGGACCGTTCCCAGCGGCCCTCCTTGAGAGCCGCGTGGGCCTGGGCGATGTTGCGGGCCTGGGCCAGCAGCAGCGCCATCGTGTGCTCGGCGGCCGACAGCGTGTTCGACTGGGGTGCATTGACCACCATGACACCGCGCTCTGTAGCGGCTTGCGTGTCAACGTTGTCCAGACCGATCCCGGCCCGGCCCACCACTATGAGGTCGGCCCCGGCAGCCAGCACATCGGCGGTGACCTGGGTCGCGGATCGGATGATCAGGGCATGGGCACCGGGTACTGCTTCAAGCAGTTCCTCGGCCGACAGCCCCGTGCGGATGTCGACATCGTGGCCGGCATCACGCAAGCGTTGCAGTCCGCCGTCGGCGATCACCTCGGTCACAAGTACGCGCATGGCCAACATCGTGGCCCACTCGGACGCCAGCGGCCAGCCGACCGAAACCGACCAACGCCGAAACCGACTGGCGCCGAAACCGCCCGGGCACCGGCGCGGCCACCACGTCGCGGCTCAGTGGCCGGCGGTATCGACCAGCCCGAGCACCCGCTGGTAGAAGGCCAGCTCTGCCTCCAGAGTGTCGACCAGAGTGCTCGTCATCCGAAAGCCGTGCCCCTCGCCTTCATATGCGCGGTACTCGTGGTCCACGCCTGCCACCTCCAGCGCTTCTACCAGCACCTCGGCCTGACCTGGCGGCACGATCGGATCGTCGAGACCCTGCAGTACCAGCACCGGCGCGGAGATTCGCTCGGGATGGTAAAGCGGCGAGCGGTCTCGATAAACGTCCCTGTCCTGCGGATACGGACCCACCAGTCCGTCGAGATAGCGCGACTCGAACTTGTGCGTGTCCAGCACGAGCGCCTCCAGGTCGGTGACGCCGTACAAGGTGGTGGCGGCAGCGAACCGGAATCCAGCCTCGGTGGGAGGAGCGCTGACCGCCTCCAACGCCGTGAAGCCACCCGCGGAGCCGCCGCGGATCACGCAACGAGCGGGGTCCACGCGTCCCTCGGCCACGAGGTACTCGGCCGCGGCGATGCAATCCTGCACCTCGACCAGGCCCCAACCGCCGCGCAGCAGGTCGCGGTAGGCGCGACCGAATCCGGTCGACCCCCGGTAGTTCACCTCCACCACGGCGAAACCCCGGCTCGTCCAGAACTGGACCGAGGGCGTCAGCTCGGCCCGGGCATGCGCCGTCGGGCCGCCATGGATACGGACCAACAGTGGTGGCAGGTCCCCCGGTGGCCCCTCGTAGCCCTGAAGGCGCGGGGCGTGGAACAGACCGTGGGCCACGTTCCCGCCGTTGCGGACCCCGCCGGAACCCGGCCCGGTGACATAGGAGATCGACTCGGGTCTCGAGATCGAGGGCAGGGGTAGCGGAAAGGTTCCGCTGTGATGGTGCACCGTTGCTTCTGGCCCGCTGACCACAACCGATGTCGGTTCGCTCGGGAATCCGGCCACCACAGCGGTGGTGTCGCCATCGACGACCAGGGAGTCGATCCAGGAGACAGATGCGAGTTGCTCGGGAACCGAACGCCGCGACCCGCTCGTCGTGGACCCCCCGGCGTCGTTGATCTCGAGTCCGACCACCTGGTCCATGCCGTCGACGGTCTCGGCCAGATCGACGAAACCGTCACCGAATCCGTAGCGGCTGCCACCGGAGACCCACCGGGGCTCGCCGACCTCGCCACGACCCGGATGGACCGCGGCAGCGTTCGCCCCGCTGTCTGGTTCCGGCAGGCCGACCGACGGCGCGCTCCGCAGCAGCCACAGATCCTCGCGGTCGTCACACCACCAAAGCCGACCCTCGGGTGACCAGCGCGGCAGGCATGCTGCGACGGGTCGTCCCCCCGTCGACCCGGCACCTACGGGGCCACCCGCAACCCGTCGTTGGTTGCCGACACTCAGCCCGAGCGCCTCGTCGAAGTGAAGCTCCGCCGCCCACAGTTCCGCCGCGTCCCACGGCATGGCGGGATGGTCCCAGCGGAGCCACGCCAGATGGCGGCCATCGGGCGACAACGCGGGAGCGGCACAGAAGTCGGCACCACCGACCAGGGGCGCTGCCTCGCCACCGGACGCCCCCGGATCGGTCCGCAACCACGCCAGATCGTTCGCTGGCTCGCTATCGGCGTCGGGCGCCCCGCTCGAGTGCACTTCGCGTTCGACCACCATCCAGCGTCCGGTCGGATCCACCACGCCGGCTGCGTATCGCCGGTTACGAGCGCTGGGACCGGGATTGGTGAGCAGCACCGGCTCCTCGTCGCCCGGGGCCAGTCGACGGATGCACTGATCATCGTCCTCGACCCAGAACAACGTCTCCCCGTGGACCCAGAACGCTCCCCCGCCGTACTCGTTCACCCGACTGCGGGCTGAGCGGACCTGGGGCACCGCGGTATCGCCAGTTCCGGTCGTCGAGCGAAATACGCCGTAACTACCGCCGACGAGGGCCGACCACCACACGATCACCGAGCCGTCAGTCCCACGCGACAGAGCCAGACCGGCGAACCGGGGGGCACCGGATGCGGCCTTGTGGGCCGACAGCGGCGAGGGCCAGGTCCCGAACGGCCTGGCCAGCGCAGCCACTGCTCAGCCCTGGACCAGAGCGCTTATCCGGCTGATTCCCTCGACCATGTCGTCGGTGTCCATGGCGAACGAGAAGCGCCCGTACCCCGGCGTTCCGAACGCCTCGCCGGGAACGAAGGCCACGTTGACCTCCTCGAGGATCAGATCCGCCAGCTCGACCGTGTTGGAGGCCGTGCGGCCGGCCAGCTCCCGCCCGAGCAGACCGGTCAGGTTGGGGTACGCGTAGAAGGCGCCCTCGGGCTCGAGGCACGTGACCCCGTCGATGGCGCTCAGCATGGCGACCATCTTCAACCGCCGTTGGTCGAACACCTCGCGCATGGCCTCCACCGCCGACAGGTCACCGGTGACCGCTGCCAGCGCGGCTCTCTGGGCCACGTTGTTCACGTTCGAGGTCATGTGCGACTGGAGACTCGACGCGGCCTTGGCGATGTCCGCGGGTGCGATCATCCAGCCGACCCGCCACCCGGTCATGGCATAGGTCTTCGCCACCCCGTTCAGGATGATGCACTGCTCGGCCAGTTCCGGCACCACCGCCGCGATGGAGTGGAACTCGGCGTCGCCGTACACGAGGTGTTCGTAGATCTCGTCGGTGATCACGATGATCCGGTGTTCCAGGGCCCAGCGCCCGATGGCCTCGATCTCGTCGCGGCGGTACACCGCTCCCGTGGGGTTCGAGGGCGACACGAACATGAGCGCCTTGGTGCGCTCGGTCCGTGCGGCCTCGAGCTGCTCGACGGTCACCCGGAATCCCTGGTCGTCGCCGGCGACCACCTCGACCGGTACGCCACCGGCCAGACGGATCGGTTCGGGATAAGTGGTCCAGTAAGGGGTGGGGAGGAGCATCTCGTCCCCCTCGTCGATCACGGTGAGAATGGCCGAGTACACGGCGTGTTTGCCACCGTTGGTGACAACCACCTGTGAAGGCTCGGCCTCAACTCCTGAGTCACGAAGGGTCTTGGCGACAATCGCCTCCTTGAGCTCCGGCAGGCCCGCGGCGGCGGAGTACTTGTGGTTCTTGGGGTCTGCGCAAGCGTCCACCGCGGCCGACACGATGTAGTCGGGGGTGGCGAAATCCGGCTCGCCGGCGCCGAAACCGATCACGGGGGCCCCTTCTGCTCGCATGGCCTTGGCCTTGGCGTCGACCGCCAACGTCGCGGACGGGGTGATTGCAGCGATCCGGCGCGAGATCCGACCGGTGGGGGGTGTACTCATGGCATCGAAACTACCCGGTACCCGCCCGGGGACCGGAGTCGCCGACACGATGCGCGAGCCGCGAGACTGGGTGGGTGAGCATCCCAGACATCAGCATCCCCGACGACCTGCTTCCCCACGACGGCCGTTTCGGTTCGGGCCCGTCACGAGTGCGGCCCGACACGATCGACATGCTGTCGGGTTCAGCAGGGCACTTCCTGGGCACCAGCCACCGCCAGGCTCCCGTGCAGTTCAAGGTTTCCGAGGTTCGCAACGGCCTCGCGGAGCTCTTCTCGCTTCCGGACGGCTACGAGATTCTGCTCGGCAATGGTGGAACGACGGCGTTCTGGGACATCGCCACGTTCGGTCTGATCGATCAGCGGAGCCAGCACCTCAGCTTCGGTGAGTTCTCCTCGAAATTCGCCAAGGCCGCCGCTTCGGCACCACATCTGAGTGATCCGCAGGTGATCTCGGCCGAACCGGGCGACCATCCGATGCCGCAGGCCGCGCCAGGCATCGATGCGTACTGCCTGACCCACAACGAGACCTCCACCGGGGTGGCGATGCCGCTTCATCGCCCCGACGGGGCCGACGACGATGCACTCGTGTTGGTCGATGCCACTTCCGCCGCCGGAGGACTGCGCTTCGACCCCTCGGAGGTCGACGTCTACTACTTCGCTCCCCAGAAGTGCCTCGCCTCCGACGGCGGGTTGTGGCTTGCCGCGTGCTCGCCCCGTGCCATCGAACGCATCGAGCGCATCGTGGCGGGTGACCGATGGATTCCTGCGTTCTTCGATCTCGGCATCGCGCTGGAGAACTCCCGCAAGGATCAGACCTACAACACCCCGGCGTTGGCCACGTTGTTCACCACCGCCGAGCAGGTCCGCTGGATCCTGGAGAACGGCGGCCTCGAATTCTCCGCCGGCCGCTGCGACGCATCTGCGGACACGATCTACTCCTGGGCCAACGCCCACGAGGTCGCCACGCCGTTCGTCACCGACCCTTTCAAGCGTTCCCACGTCGTGGCCACGATCGATTTCGACGACAGCGTCGACGCCGCGGTGCTGGCTGCTGTGCTCCGCAGCAACGGGATCGTGGACACCGAGCCCTACCGCAAGCTGGGTCGCAACCAGCTACGAGTGGCGCTGTTCCCAGCGATCGAGCCTTCAGACGTTGCCGCGCTGACCCGGAGCATCGACCACGTGCTGGCGAGGATCTAGCCGCAATTCTCAGGGGATGTAGATCTGCTCCAGTGAGACCACCACGCCGTTGTCGATCACCGCGGTGAACGGAGGATCACCGCCCCAGATCCCGGTGAAGTCGCCGGCCACCGCGCTCGCCAGTCCCGACCAGCCGACATCCACCGCTTCACAGCATGCCTCGGCGGCGATCACCGAGAATTCCCCCGCCGCGTCCACGGGGAACTCCTGTGGATCGGAGGTCCCGTTTCGCACGTAGAACTGGGGACCCTCCAACTGTGCTCCATCGGTGTCGGCCAGATAGGCGAGGACGGCGTCCATACCCGTGAACACCTGAACGCCGTCGAGGGTCACCGACCCGCCCACGAGGTCCGCCGAGTCGACACGGACCTGGTGTGTTCCGTCGCCCAGTTCGTCAACGTCGACGGCAGTTCCTGTGGTGATCGTGGACGCGGTCGTCTGGGCTCTGCTGGTGGGAAGCACTTGTTCGGAGTCGTGGGCACTGCCACAACCCGCCACCACGATGGTCAGCGCGGCCGCGTACCGTGCCCGATGAAACCGGTGGCGCAGCGATCCGCGGCGACGAGAACCCATCGGCGAATCGTAGGACGACCTGGCTGCGGGACTGCAGAGCGCCGCACCGCTGCGGGTGCGATACTCCCCCGACCGGCGCAGCGGCGCCCGAGGGAGGGGCTCCGAATGCCGACCAGCCAAGACGTACGAAATGACCTGACCGGACCGGGTGGTCCGTTCGAGGTCGTCATCGATGACAGCCGCGACGGTCGACCCATGAAGGTCTACAAGGACCGCCTCCCGAACCTGCGTTTCGTGAGCGAGGTCTTCGGCGCCGCCCATGGCGAGAAGGAGTTCGTCGTATACGGCGACCTTCGGCTGACCTACACCGAGTTCCTGGCCGACGTGAACGCCATGTCTGCCTGGCTGGCCGCTCACGGGGTGTGCAAGGGCGACCGCGTGGCTGTACTCAGCCAGAACAACCCATCATGGTGTGCCACCTTCTGGGCGGCGGTGGATATGGGGGCCGTCCTCGTTGGACTGAACGGCTGGTGGAACACCGATGAGATCCTCTACGGCCTCAACCACAGCGGCGCCAAGGTCCTGGTGGCCGATGGTCGCCGGTTCGAGCGTGTCACCGGCGACCTCGAGGAGATTCCGGCTCTCCAGTCGGTCGTGCTGGTCGACGCCGACCCCGCGGAGTTCGACAACGCCCGCTCAGCGACGGGCGCCGGCGGCCCCGACCTGGTCCGCTTCGAGGACGCCGTGAGCGAGGGAGCCCAGGGCGACCCCGACTTCCCGACGGTCGACATCGACGAGTCCGATCCGGCCGTGATCTTCTACACCTCGGGCACCACGGGTCGCCCCAAAGGTGCGATCAGCACCCACGGCAACATGATCGCCAACCTGCAGAACACAGTGTTCAGCCTCACCCATGCCGCCATGACGGCCAGCCCGGCACCAGAGGTCTCCCGGCCTGACGACTCGGGTGGCGGCCAGCCGGTGGCCCTTCTCACGTCGCCGCTGTTCCACGTGTCCGGCTGCCACTCCACCCTGGTGGTGGGCTTCATGGGAGGGATGAAGCTCGTGATACCCGAGGGTCGATTCGACCCCGAGAAGGTCTTTGCACTCATCGAGAACGAGAGGGTGAACACCTGGGCAACGGTTCCGACCATGATCTGGCGAGCGACCGAACACCCCGCGCGCAAGGACCACGACCTGTCGAGCATCGTTTCGGTCGCCTTTGGAGGCTCCCCTTCGGCCGATGAACTCCAACGCAGGATCCGGGAGACCTTCCCCAACGTGAAGGCCACCACGAATGCCTACGGCCTCACAGAGTCGTCATCGGTGGCCACCGCCCTCAGCGCCGGCGCCGAGGTCGACAAGGTGGATTCGGTCGGCCTGCCCATGCCGGTGGTCGAGCTCGCCATCGGAGATGCCATGGGCAACCACGTGGGGGCCGGAACCACCGGAGAGGTCCTGATCCGCGGACCGATCATCATGGCCGGATACTGGGACAATCCCGAGGCCACCGCGGACACGATCCGTGACGGCTGGCTGCACACCGGCGACATCGGACATCTCGACGACGAGGGGTACCTGTTCATCACCGACAGGGCGAAGGACATGGTCATTCGGGGCGGCGAGAACGTCTACTGCGTGGAGATCGAGAACCGCCTCGTGGAACACCCGGACATCGCGGATGCAGCGGTCGTGGGGGTGGCTCATCCCGAACTGGGTGAGGAGGTCCGGGCCGTGATCGAACTCATAGACAGCTCAGACCTGTCCGATGACGACATACGCCAGTGGGTCCGAGACGCGCTCGCCGAGTTCAAGGTGCCCGCCTATGTCGACCGGTGGGATGGCAAGCTCCCCCGCAACGCGTCGGGCAAGCTGCTCAAGAACGTGCTGCGCGGCGAGGGCGCGGTCAGTTTCGCCGAGACGATGTGACCTCACGACCCCTCGAAGCGGTAACCCAGAGCCGGCTCGGTGATGAAGTAGATGGGCCGACCCGGGTCCGGTTCGAGCTTGCTTCGCAGATTCCCCATGTGAACCCTGAGGTAGTTCGCCTCGCTCCCATACCCAGGCCCCCACACGGCCTTCAGCAGCTCCGCACGCGGAACCAGACGCCCGGGTCGCATGACCAGGTACTCCGCCAGGCCCCACTCGGTGGGTGTGAGGTGAACCATCTCTCTACCCCGAGCGGCCACCCGCATCGCTCGTCGCGCGGGTAGATCGAGCTCGAAATCAGCCGTGGCCACCAACGTGTCCTGCTTCTCCTCCGGCCCACGCCGCAGCGCCGCTCGGAGACGCGCGAGAAGTTCGGCCTGGCCGAATGGTTTCGTCACGTAGTCGTCGGCACCGGCATCCAGCGCAGCTACCTTGTCGCGCTCCTCCCCACGCACCGAGAGCACGACAATCGGTACGTCCGACCAGCCACGCACCGCTCGTATCACGCCGATGCCGTCGAGGCCGGGAAGCCCGAGGTCCAGCAGGACCGCATCGGGCACATCCGACCCCACCGCGGCGACAGCATCCGGACCGGTGGCAGCCGTTGACACCTCGAACCCCCGACTGCGGAGGTTCAACTCCAATGCCTGTCGGATCCGCGGTTCGTCGTCGACCACCAGGATGCGTGTCATGCTTCGCTCTCGAGCAAAGCGGGTGATTTCCCCGACGGCGGCAGGGGGAGGTGGAACACCACGGTGAGTCCTCCACCGGCGGTGTCCGCGAGTTCGAGCCGACCTCCGATCGCGGTAGTGAAGCCGTCCGCGATGGCCAGCCCGAGTCCGACGCCGGCCTGTGACGACCGATCGCCCAGACGTTGGAACGACTGCACCACCAAGGATCGTTCGTCGGCCAGGACGCCGGGTCCGTGGTCGATCACCCGCAGCTGGACTTCGCGGTCAACGACGGCTGCCTCCACCCGGACGCAGGCACCGGCGGGCTCGACAACGAGCGCGTTCGCAACCACGTTGGCGACACCACGCTCGAGGAGGGCGGCGTCGGAGACGACCGGGGGGAGCGACTCCGGTACACCCAACGCTATCTGCCCCGACGGCACGTCGATGCTGTGCAACGCCGCAGCCACCACCTCATCGAGGTGGGTGGGACGTAAGTCGACCGGCAGCGTGCCCGATTCGAGGCGACCGGCATCGAGCAGGTTGCCGATGACCCGATCGAGACGATCGACCTCAGCGTCGATGAGCTGCAGGAACTCGCGGGTCTCCACTTCGGAGAAGACAACGTCGGGTGCAAGCAGGCTTGTCACCGCGGCCTTCATCCCGGCCAGCGGCGTGCGCAGGTCGTGAGAGACAGCCAGCAACAGTCCCCTCCGCAGGGCATCGGCTTCGGCAAGCACGCTGGCCTGCGCAGCCACATCCTCCAACCGGGCCCGTTCCATCGCGAGCACCAGCTGGTCAGTGAAAGCACGCAGGACCGCCCGATCGGCCCCGGAGGGTTCTCCGCCCCGAACCACCAAGACCGATGAGTCGTCGACCGACAGCGTCAATGGCCACCCCCCACCTGGACGCACCGGCGCCGGGCCCGGGCCTGAAGATGTCTCCACGACCCAGCCGCCCGGGCCGCGAACCAGGAGCGAAGCCGCTTCGTATCCGAACGTCGCCCGGAGTCGTTCGACCAGTCCAGGCAAGGGACTTGCACCACCCACCAGCTCCGCACTCGACCGAGCGAGTGCCGTGGACCTGGTGACCGCCTGCTCGAGCTCCGCGTTCCGTCGAGCCAGGCGGTCGACGAGCGCCGCGACCCCCAGTGACACTGCGAGAAAGGTGCCGAGCGCGACGAACTGACCCGGATCGGCCACCTTCAGTGTGCCGGTCGGATCGACGAACAAGAGATTGACCAAGAGGAAGGCAGCGACGGACGCGACCAGAGCGGGAAGCAGCCCCCCGAGAGCGGCGACGGCGACAGACAGCAACAGGTTGGCGAGCAGGTCCACGGGCAGATCGGTGTGCGAACCCGCCAGGACGAGAAGGCCGTTGAGGATCGGAAACCCGAGCACCAACAGCATCCAGGCAGACCTCCGCCGCTGCGGGGACAACGGCGTCGGGTGCAACCCCGCCTGCCGGTTGTCCCGAGCCACCGAGCCGGGCTCCTCCTGGGTAGAGATGATGTGCATGTCGAGCTCCGGAGCCAGACGGAGGACTCGACTGACCACCGATCCGTGGCGGAGGCGCTCCCCACGACCCCTACGACTGCCCCCCAGTACCAATTGCGTTACGCCCTCCGAACGAGCGGCCTCGACCAGCGCCTCTGCGACATCCGCACCGTGTACCTCTCGGCACACACCACCTACGTCCTCGATGAGGCGGCGTCGAAGTGAGAGCTCCGCAGTGTTGATTCGTGCATCGACCGACGGTTCAACGTGAGCGCCGATCAAACGAGCGCGACTCCTCTGGGCGATCCGGGCTGCACGACGGATCAACTCATCGCCTCCGGGTGCGGCCGTGAAAGCGACCATTACACGCTCGCGTATGTCACCCTCGATCGCGTCGCTGTCCAAGGCTAGAGCGTCGGCCACCCACCTCAGAGCAAGTTCCCGAAGGCCGGAGGAACTCGGATCCCCATCACCGGGGCTGTCGACGACCTCGATTTCAGTTGCCGAGCGCAGGAATCGATCGGGCAGCACGCCTCCGGGCTGCTGCCCACTGATGGTGGCAGCTACGTCGAGGAGGGACTCGATCTGGTTCACCGCAACAGTGATCACCACGTCGATGCCCGCCTCCAGCACCACCGTGAGCACCCGTTCGGGCGTGGACCCGCCCAAATCGAACGAATCGAACGAAGCGGGGTCAGCAACAAGGGCCACGTCGGGTCGGCGTCGCAGCAGGGCCGCCAGGTCCACACGACCCGGAGTTGCGTCCTGAAGCATGGGAAGGGACGACTCGGGTCCGGGCAAGCCCTCGGAACCGGCCGGGACAGCGACCACCACGTCGTCGCCGCTGCGAGCATGCTTGCGGCCCCGGCTCAGCATCGCCGTAGCAAGGCTCTCCGGTGTGGCTCCGATCAAGACGAACAGTCGCCCGTTGCTCATCGCCACAGCCTGCACCTTCCACAGATCAACGGGAACCACCCGACCATCAAGATGTCGACAAGACGCTTCACACCCGGGCCGGAGCTGAGCCACGCTCGGGCTCATGGCATCCACGCTCAAGCGGTTACTGATCGGATCCCCCCTGGCCAGCGAGGAGGCCGACCACCAGCGCATACCCAAGACGATCGGCCTGGCGGTCTTCTCCTCGGACGCAATCTCATCGACCGCGTACGCCACCCAGGAGATCCTCCTGGTACTCGTCCCCGTCGGCGGCATGGCCGTGGTGGCCCGCTCGGACTACACCTTCGGGTACCTGACGCCCATCGCGATCGTGGTGGCGATCCTGCTGGCGATCGTCGCCAACAGCTACCGCCAGACCATCCACGCCTATCCGGACGGCGGCGGCGCATACGTCGTATCGCGGGAGAACCTGGGAGAGATCCCTTCGCTGGTGGCCGGCGGCTCGCTGCTGGTCGACTACGTCCTCACCGTTTCGGTCTCCGTGGCCGCGGGCACCCAGGCCATCTACTCCGCCGTGCCTTCGCTCGAGGGCTACCGGGTGCTCGTCTGCCTGGGCTTCATCGCCATGCTCACTCTCGCCAACCTTCGAGGTGTGAAGGAATCCGGACGGCTCTTCGCCATACCGACCTACCTCTACATCCTCGCCCTCGGGGCCCTCATCGGTTGGGGGTTGTACCAGATGGCCCGGGGGACCCTGCCGGTGCTCCCGCCCGACCAGGAGGCCTTGGCAGAGCTGCGATCGGACTTCGGAATGCCACTGGGAATCGGCGGCATCACCCTGTTCCTCCTGGCACGTGCGTTCAGCTCGGGCGCGGTGGCTCTCTCGGGTGTCGAGGCGATCTCGAACGGGATCCCTGCGTTCCGCAAGCCGACCTCGCGCAACGCCGCCACCACCCTGGTGTGGATGGCCGGGCTGTTGGGAGCCTCGTTCGTGGGCATAACGGTCCTGGCCGAACACATCCGGCCGACCCCGAGCGAAACGGGCGAGTCGGTGAACTCGATAATCGGCCGCACCGTGTTCGGGGGAACCGGATTCATGTACTGGGCGCTGCAGGTCACGACGGCCGGGATCCTCATCCTCGCCGCCAACACGGCCTACGCCGACTTCCCCAGGCTGGCGGCACTCGTGGGCAAGGACGGCTACCTTCCCCGCCAGTTCGCCAACCGCGGCGACCGGTTGGTGTTCTCCAACGGCGTTCTGGTGCTCGCCGGCGCGGCGTCCCTGCTCGTGGTCGCGTTCGGCGGCAACGTGAACGCGCTGATCCCTCTGTACGCGGTCGGCGTGTTCACTTCGTTCACCCTGTCGCAGTCCGGCATGGTGCGCCACCACATCAAGGAGCGGTCACGGGGGTGGCGTATCTCCGTGGTGTTCTCCGCCGTGGGCGCCGCCGCGACGGCCGTGGTCATGGTGGTGGTCATCGTGTCGAAGTTCACCATCGGCGCATGGATACCGGTGGCGCTGATCCCCCTGATCGTGTTGGGGTTCAAGGCGGTCAGGGGGCACTACGCGCGATGTGGCGCGCCGCCTGAGGGTCGACCCGGACTACCGACCGCTCGGACAGCCGCCCCGCCACGGCGTGGTCGTTCTGGTGGGAGGGGTGAACCAGTCATCTCTCGCCGCCATCCGCTATGCGCGTTCCCTCCACGCCGAGGACGCGGTGGCAGTCACCGTGGCCATCGACGAGGAGAACGCCGAGCGGATCCGGGAGGCCTGGGAGAGACACGGGATACCCATGCCGCTGGAGATCATCGAATCGCCCTACCGTGACCTGACCGGGAGCGTGGAGGACTACCTCGACCAACTCGATGCACGGTGGAACCACGACTTCGTAACGGTGGTGATCGCCGAGTTCGTGATGCCCCACTGGTACCAGGGGGTGTTCCACAACCAGTCAGCCCTGGCGCTCAAGGTGGCCCTCAAGTACCGGCGCGACACCGTCGTGGTGAACGTGCCCTTCCTTCTCACCGAACCGGGCGAGCGGCCGGCCACCGCGGGCGACCTCGGGCTCGCCCGCGGCTCCCAGGAACCGGCGAGCATCGACCGCTTCGAACCGGCGGCGGCCCCCGACGATCAGTTAACGAAAGCGGCGACTGACGGAAACACTCCGGAAACCACCTCCACATAGGTTCACCTCCAACCTGAGTAGCGGGGCTGGAACCGCTCGGGTGGCCGACTCCGACGGGGGCGGCTCGGACCCTCCGCCGCCGAAAGGTGGCGGCGGAGCCACAAGCAGGAGGAACCTGAGTGTCAACCCATTCCCGTGCCAAGCTCGCGCTCGGCCTGACCACCGCAGTCGCAGTGGTCCTGATCCCATCCCTGGCCATGGCCCAGGACTCGCCCACGTTCGACCCCGCCTCAGCAGCTCCGGCGACGGCGGACGGCTTCGGGCTCAACCTGTTGTGGATCATCATCGGCGCTGCGCTGGTGATCTTCATGCAGGCCGGCTTCGCCATGGTGGAGACCGGATTCTGCCGGGCCAAGCACGCGGCGCACGTGGTCACGACCAACCTGGCCATCTTCGGGCTGGGCTTCGTCGGCTTCTTCATCGTCGGATTCCCGTTGATGTTCGGTGGTTGGAGCTACCCCGGCTACTTCGGCCTAGACGTGCCGCTCGGCGACGCCATCGTCGGCGCCGGCAACTGGGTGTTCGCCTGGTGGTCCTGGGACGCAGTCGGGCTGAACAACGTGTCCGACGCGCTCCTACCCGCAGTGGCGGCCTTCTTCCTCTACATGGTCGCCTTCATGGACACGACGGCTACGATCCCCACCGGCTCCATGGCCGAACGCTGGAAGTTCAAGAGCTTCATCTGGTGGGGCATCTTCTGTGGGGCCGTGTACTACCCGATCTTCGGTGCCTGGACCTGGGGCGGCGGCTGGCTGGCAAAGTTGGGCAACAGCCTCGACCTCGGCTTCGGATACGTGGACTTCGCGGGATCGGGGATCGTCCATGCCACCGGCGGGGCTGCGGCCCTGGCCGGCGCCCTCGTGCTCGGCCCCCGGATCGGCAAGTTCGCCAAGGACGGCCGGGCCCGCGCCCTGCCCGGCCACAACATCCCGATGGCCATGCTTGGATCGTTCATCCTCCTGTTCGGCTGGTTCGGCTTCAATGCCGCCTCGACCTTCGCCGGCACCGACGTACGCTTCACCGTGGCGGCTGTCAACACCGGGATCGCCGCGGCGTTCGGCCTGGTCGCCTCCCTGGTGTGGATCACGCGCCGCACCGGCAAGCCCGATCCCGCAATGGTTGTCAACGGAATGCTCGCCGGCCTGGTCGCCATCACGGCGCCCTGTGCTTTCGTGGACCCCTGGGCCGCAGCGGTCATCGGCGTGATCGCCGGAATCCTGGTCATCGAAGCGGTCTTCTTCATCGAGCGGAGGGGCATCGACGACCCGGTCGGCGCGATCGCGGTGCACGGGGTCTGCGGGACCTTCGGCGTACTCAGCGTGGCGATCTTCGCAACGGGCGAGTACGGAGCCCTCTGGAACGGAACCGACCACGGTGACGCCGGGGTGACCGGGCTCCTGTACGACTTCGGCCTGGGCGGCCGCCAGCTCCTGGCTCAGGCCATCGGAGCCGCGGTCATCTGGACCGTGATGCTGGGCCTCGCGTACGGCTTCTTCCGCCTCCAGAGCAGGTGGACCCGCGGTGGGATCCGGTCTTCGGTCGAGGACGAGCTCAACGGCCTCGACTATCCCGAGATGGGCATCACCGCGTACCCGCTCGACGTGTCCCACTCACTCACCGACGTCGTGATCGAACAGCTGCCCCCGGCCCAGCGCGCCGAGATACTCGAAGGCGGCGGCAGTTGAGTTCTGGCCTTCCGGGACGGACCGCAGGGCAAACCGGTCCGTTCCGGAGGGCCAATCGATCCAGTCCGGTCACGCACCCCGGCCACGGCGATCTTCCCTGCCGAGGCACTGCACTCTCGCTTCCAGTGTCCCTGTCACTGCACGATTCCTGGCCATTTCGGAACTTGAGATGACAAGGAGGAGCCCCTCAGCTCTGTCTGGGTCCGGCGGGAAGAGTGGTCTACCGTGTCCATTGTGCTGATCGCCCTGCTCAACTCACTCGAACCCGAGAGGCTGCTCCGTGGCGGCGGATACATACTGCTTTTCGCGATCATCTTCGCCGAGTCCGGCCTGCTCATCGGGTTCTTTCTGCCGGGCGACTCCCTGCTCTTCGTGGCTGGCATGGCCTCGGCCGGCACTCTCACCACCCAGGTCGGCGACGGTGCATTCCACCTCAACATCTGGGTGGTGCTGACCGGAGTCTTCATCGCCGCGGTCGCGGGCGACCAGGTGGGATACGCATTCGGGCTGAAGGCCGGCCCGGCCCTTTTCCGCCGACCCGACTCGAGGTTCTTCAAACATGAACACCTCGAGACCGCTCAGGACTTCTTCGCCCGACACGGCCCGCGCGCCATAGTGCTGGCCCGGTTCGTGCCCATCGTTCGCACTTTTTGTCCCATCGTGGCCGGCGCGGGGCGGATGGAGTACTCCGTTTTCGTACGATACAACGTGATAGGCGGTTTTCTCTGGGCCGTAGGGGTCACCTCACTCGGCTATTTCCTCGGCAACGTCCCGCTCGTTGCAAACAACGTCGAACTCGCATTGCTCTGCGTGGTGGCGATCTCAATCGGTCCGATCGTCTTCGAGGTCTTCAGGTCTCGTCGGGACCGGCGGTTGAGGGAACGCAACAGTTCTCCAGTCTCGTGACGGTCGAGGAGGGCACCGTATTGGGCGGTAAGGCCTGTTCGCCAACGTCGAGATGATCTGGAGACAGCGCGGTGACCACTGGCCCCGCAGAGCGGATCTCGCCCCTCCCCGACGGCATCTATGACGCGTTCGTGATCAACGCCGATGACCTGCCCACCACCGGTGGGGCCACCACCGCCATCGAACTCACGATCACCAGCGGTGAGCACCGCAGCGAGACCATGGCGGTGACCGCACCGGTACGGCTCGGTGAGCCGGTCGACCTCATCGGCATGCCGGCCACGCTCACGATCGCCGACGGGCGACCATCGGTGCGTATCGACGACTGATCGCGCCGCGGCGCTACCCGTGCAGCTACTTGGCAGCGGCGAAGGCCTGCTCCAGGTCACCGATGATGTCCTCGACGGACTCCAGACCCACCGACAGTCGCACCAGGCCGGGATCGACACCCGCCGAGAGCTGTTCGTCCAGGCTCAACTGGCTGTGGGTGGTCGACGCCGGATGGATCACCAGGCTGCGCACATCGCCGATGTTGGCCAGATGGCTGTGCAGCTCCAGGGCCTCCACGAACTTCTTTCCGGTCTCGATACCGCCCTTGATGATGAAGGCGGGCACTGAGCCGGCGCCCTTGGGGCAGTAGGTATCGACGCGATCGTTCCACTTGCTCGATGCGAGGCCCGCGTATTGGACGCTCTCGACCTGGTCGTGGCCCTCCAGGTACTCCGCCACCACCTGTGCGTTCGCCACGTGGCGCTCCATGCGCAGCGACAGGGTCTCCAGACCCTGGAGCAGTAGGAAGGCGTTGAACGGCGAGATCGCGGGGCCGAGGTCGCGCAGCAGTTGGACCCGGGCCTTGATGATGAAGCTGCCGGCGCCCAGGGCGGGCCAGTAGGACAGCCCGTGGTAGCTGGGATCGGGCTCGGTGAACATAGGGAACTTGTCACCGGCGGAGAAGTCGAAGCTCCCACCGTCGATGATGAGCCCGCCGATGGCCGTGCCGTGACCGCCGATGAACTTGGTTGCGGAGTGCACCACGATGTCGGCGCCGTGGGCGAGGGGATTCACCAGGTACGGGGTACCGACGGTGTTGTCCACGATCATGGGGACGCCGTTGGCGTGGGCGACCTCGCTAACGGCTCCTATGTCGAGGATGTCGTTCTTCGGATTGCCGATGGACTCGGCGAAGAACGCCTTGGTATTGGGCCGCACCGCAGCCGCCCACTCCTCGAGGTTGTCGGGATCCTCCACGAAGGTGGTCTCGATCCCCATCTTGGGAAGCGTGTAGTGGAACAGGTTGTAGGTGCCGCCGTACAGCGACGCGGAGCTCACGATGTGGCTACCCGCCTCCGCCAGGTTGAAGATGGCGACGCTCTCTGCTGCCTGGCCCGATGCCACCAGCAGGGCCCCCGGGAGACCCACGGCCGTCTCGGTCCCACCTTCGAGGGCGCTGGCGCGAGCCTCGACGACCCCCTGGGTGGGGTTCATGATTCGTGTGTAGATGTTCCCGATCTCCGCCAGCGCAAAGAGGTTGGCGGCGTGTTCGGTGTCGCGGAACGTGTACGCCGTGGTCTGGTAGATCGGTACGGCTCTCGACCCCGTGGTCTCGTCGGGTACCTGTCCTGCGTGGATCTGGCGGGTCTCGAAACCCCAGTTGTCACTCATGTCGCTCCTCGGCATCTTTGGCGGTCAGAGGAGACTAGCGACCCTGGGCAGGGGCCGGTTCCGCGACCTCGACAACTCCCGCGGTGTCCACGCCCACGATGGCGACCCGGCCCTCCGGGAACGATGTCCCCAACCTGTGTCCGGCCGGCACCAGTGCGGCGACAGTGGGTCCCGATCCGGACAGCCACGCGCCCCACACCTCAGGGTCCTCCAGGAAGACACCGAGCGCTGCTGACGACTCGGGCAGCGCGGCCAGACGGGACGACTGGTGGAGGCGGTCCTCGGTGGCGACACGCAGAGCCCCGAGATCCCCCGTTCCCATGGCCGCCACCCACAGGGCAGCGTGCGCGACATTGAACGCTGCATCGGCAAGAGTGACGTACTCGACCATGTGCTGTCTGGACTGATCGGTCCCCACGCCTTCATCGGGCCACCAGAGTGCGACCTCTGTGTCAGCAGGAATGGCCAGACGTATGTCGGTGTCGCCGGCGGAAACCGTGAAGCCACCGAGGGAACTGGCAGCTGCGTTGTCAGCGTGCCCCTCCAGTTCCGCGGCGACGGCGCGTGCATCTCCGCGCGCCTCTGTCTCCGGAGCGCCCATGATTCGTCGGGCAGCGAACGCCCCCGCCACCCGAGCGGCACCGGAGAATCCCTGCCCGCGTCCAGGAGGTATCGGACTGCGCCACCACAGCTCCGCAGCGGGGTCGCCACCGGCGGAACGGAAAGCCACCGACGCCGGATGGGTCGGCTCCGCCAGCACCATCGGGACGGGGCCCGAGTGGCCGGGCACGTCGGGTGGATCCGGCGACCCCGGTACGAGTGCCGCCAGCCAGAAAGGAATGTCCAGCGCCATGGCCAGGCAGTCGAAGCCCGGCCCCAGGTTGGCTGACGAGGCAGGCGCGCGTACGAGCACCTCCACCAGAGTACGGACAGCGGCCGAGCCCCGCTGATTGCCGCTGTTCACCACCGGCTCTCACCCACCGTTCTGTGCTCCGAGGATTGCACTGAGTGCAATCCTCGGAGCACAGAACGAGCGGGGGGCGGTGAACACCGAGCCCGTGAACGTTGGGGCGGGACCTACTCAGTCGCCACCGGAGATGTCCTCGACCTTGGTCTTGCCGGCCGAGATCCACGGCATCATGTCGCGCAGACCGGATCCGACCTGCTCGACCTGATGGTCCTTGCCCTGCTTACGCAGGGCATCGAAGTTGGAGCCGCCGGAGCGCACCTCGCCGATGAACTCCTCCGCGAACTGGCCCGACCGGATCTCTTCGAGGATGGCCCTCATCTCAGCCTTTGTGTCTTCGTTGATGATCCTCGGGCCCCGGGTGACGTCGCCGTACTCGGCGGTGGTGGAGATCGAGTAGCGCATGCCCGAGATGCCCTGTTCGTACATGAGGTCGACGATGAGCTTCAGCTCGTGCAGGCACTCGAAGTAGGCAGACTCGGGCTGGTACCCGGCCTCGACGAGTGTCTCGAACCCGGCCTGGACGAGGGCCGACAGGCCACCGCACAACACCACTTGTTCGCCGAAGAGGTCAGTCTCGGTCTCTTCCTCGAAAGTGGTCTCGAGCACTCCGGCACGGGTGCCGCCGATGGCATCGGCGTAGCTCAGCGCCAGTGCCTTGGCGCCGCCCGTGGCGTCCTGGGACACGGCGATGAGGCAAGGCACTCCGCCACCCTCGGTGTAGGTTCGGCGCACCAGGTGACCCGGTCCCTTGGGAGCCACCATGGCCACGTCCACGCCCGCAGGCGCCTTGACGTAGCCAAAGCGCACGTTGAACCCGTGGGCGAAGAAGAGAGCGTCGCCGTCGCTCAGATTCGGAGCGACCTCGGCCTCATACACGGGGCCGATCTCGGTATCGGGCAGCAACATCATGATGACGTCGGCCTCGGCGGTCGCGGTGGCAACATCTGTGACCCTCAGACCGGCCTCGGACGCTTTTGCAGCAGACGACGATCCGGCGCGCAGCCCCACGCGCACGTCGATGCCCGAGTCCTTCAGGTTCAGCGCATGGGCGTGACCCTGTGAGCCGTAGCCCAGGATGGCGACCTTGCGGTCGGCGATTATCGACGCGTCAGCGTCCTTCTCGTAGTACACGTTGGCCATCGGACAAGTCTGCTTCCTGTTGATGTCGGCTGCACAAACGGACGATCCGGCGCACCGGATCAGATCGGTCAGCCGTTCTTTCGATTGCGGGAGTTGGCGGGGGCGCGCTCGAGACGGGGTAGGGCCACACGCCCGGTGCGTTGCAGGTCCACGATCCCGAACGGGCGCAGCAGGCTCTCTAGGTCATCGAGCCGGTCAGGGGTGTCGTCGAGGCTCACCGTCACCTCGTCGTGTCCGACATCGACCACATCGCCGTTGAACAGACCCAGAAGCTCCAGGATCTCGCTCCGCGCCCGGTCGGGGGCCTTCACGGTGGCGAGCATCAGTTCCCGCTCGATCGAGTCGCGGGGGTCGAGCTCGGAGATCTTGATGACGTTGATGAGCTTGTTGAGTTGCTTGACGACCTGCTCCAACGGAGCCGATTCCACATCGACAACGATGGTGATGCGGCTGAACAGGTCGTCGTCGGTGGGCGCCACGGCCAGCGAGTAGATGTTGTATCCGCGTCGGGCGAACAGCCCCGCTATGCGTGCCAGGACACCGGCGCGGTTCTGAACCAGCACCGACAGGACCTGATGTTGGGCATCGGCACTCATCGTTGGCCCCCGTGGTCGGCCTGGAGCGGTTCGGGCTGTGTCGGATCGACCACGACCTTGTCGTTGGTGAGCCCGGAGGGAACCATCGGGTAGACCTTCTCCGAGGCATCGGTCCTGAACTCGATCACCACCGGCCGGTCGTTGATCTGGTTGGCCTTGTCGATGGCCGGTCCGACCTCTTCGGGTGACTCCACCCGGATGCCGATGCATCCCATGGCCTCGGCCCACTTCACATAGTCCGGCAGGTCCGGCGACAGGTACACCTCGGAGTATCGCTCCTCGTAGAACATCTCCTGCCACTGGCGCACCATGCCCAGATAGGCGTTGTTCAGGATGGCGATCTTGACCGGGATCCGTTCGGTGGCCGCGGTGACCAGTTCCTGTGCGGTCATCTGGAAACAACCGTCACCGTCAACGGCCCACACCATCCGATCGGGCCGACCGACCTTGGCGCCGATCGCCGCGGGGACCGAGAACCCCATGGTTCCGAGTCCACCGGAGTTGATCCAGGTGTATGGATGGGTGAAGCGCCAGTACTGGCTCGTCCACATCTGGTGCTGGCCGACGCCCGACGCCACGATGCAGTCCTCGGGTGCGCGTTTGTGGAGTTCTTCCAACACGTACTGCGGCTTGAGCAGCTCACCCGGACCGGACTGCTCGTAGGTCAGCGGGAACTTCTCCTGCCAACCGGAGATCTGCGAGCGCCACTCCCGCGTATCGGGCAGCGAGTGCTCGCCCTCCTCGGTGAGAGCCCGGATCCTGCGAACCAGCTCCTCGATGACCAGTCGACAATCGCCGACGATCGGCACGTCGGGTCGGCGGACCTTGCCCAGCTCCGCGGGGTCGATGTCGACATGGATCACCTTGGCATCGGGGGCGAACCCGTCGACACGACCGGTGATCCGGTCATCGAATCGACTGCCGAGTGCGATCAACAGGTCGGATCGCTGCATGGCGGTGATGGCGGTGTAGTTGCCATGCATCCCGGGCATGCCCAGGCACAGCGGATGCTCGTCGGGGAAGGCTCCACGGGCCATCAGCGTGGTGACCACCGGAATATCGGTGAGCTCGGCCAACTCACGCAGGGTCTCCGCGGCACGGGCCTTGAGGATCCCGCCGCCGGCGTAGATCACCGGCCGACTCGCGCCCAGGATCAGTCGGGCGGCATCCTTGATCTTCTTCGGATGACCCTTGACGGTGGGTTTGTAGCCCGGGAGGCTTGCAGCCACCTCCTCGTCGGACGGCCAGTACCACTCGAAGTGCGCGTCGGGGTTCTTGGGGTCGACTATGTCCTTGGGGATGTCGAGCAGGACAGGCCCAGGACGCCCCGTGGTGGCGATGTGGAAGGCCTGGCGAACCAACATCGGGATGTCCTCGGCGCGGGTGACGAGTTCGTTGTGCTTGGTGACGCTGCGGGTGATGCCGACGGTGTCGCACTCCTGAAAGGCATCGGTCCCGATCGACGGCGTACCCACCTGACCCGTGATGACAACCATGGGCACCGAGTCCATGTAGGCATCACACAGCGGGGTGACGATGTTGGTGGCAGCGGGGCCAGAAGTGACCATGGCCACGCCCGGCCGGCCGGTGGAGTGGGCGTAGCCCTCTGCCATGTGGCCGGCGCCCTGTTCGTGTCGCACGAGGATGTGGCGGATGGGGCTGTCGATGATCGGGTCGTACACCGGCAGAATCGCTCCGCCGGGCAGTCCGAAAATGGTGTCGACGCCCTCCATCTCGAGGGCCTTGATGAGGGCTGCGCCGCCGTTGGTCAACATGTCGGGGTCCTGTGTCGTGCTCGGGTTGGGTGGGATCTGCTTCGGACGCCGCCCGGGCGAATCGCTGCGCCGGGCCGGAAAACCGGAACGACCTCCCGGTTGGGAGGTCGTGGCGCAACAAGCGGAAAGGGACCGGTCGTGCGCCTCAGGCGCCTACTACGGAAATGGTCGCTTCACGCACCCGTTCAGTCTGCCCCACCCGGACGGCGGTTGCCAACCACCAATGGAGCGACCACCGTGGCGGAGTCAGGGGTGAACGGGACTTCGTCCAGCATGGCGACCAGATCATCGACGCTCACGAAGCGGGCCTCACTGACCTCGCCGTCGGCGAACGTGAAGGGACCGTCGTGCACCGTGGTCCACACGCGGCACAGCTCGGACACCTCGGCGTCGTCATAGGAGAATTCCCCCAACGGTTCGAGGTCGGCACCGGCGCCCAGCTGCACCCCGAGCTCCTCGCACACCTCGCGGCGAGCAGCGTTCTCCCACGACTCCCCCGCGGTGACCACGCCCCCGGCGCACAGGTCCCAGCGCCCCGGCCACAGGTCCTTGTCGTCGCTGCGAAGGTGCACCAGCACATCACCCGTTGTGGAGCGGATCACCACGAACGTGCAGCGGTGCCGCAATCGGCCGGCTCTGACCTGTGCGCGTGTGACCACGCGAAGGACGCTGGCGTCCTCCGCGATCACCTCGACAAGCTCGTCGGAAGCCATGACTGCAATCGACCTCCGGTCGGCGGGGGAATCGACTCAGGCTCCCGTTGGGCCGGGGAGCACCGGTCTGTCCGGCGTTACCAGGCCGAGGCCACCCTCATCACCCTCGTTGCCCTCGTCGCCCTCGTCGCCCTCGTCGCCCTCATCGCCCTCGTTGCCCTCATCACCCTCGTGAGCCGCAGGAGTGTTGTCCCACGTGGCCTTGGCACCAGAATGCCCGGCCTCATAGACGGAGTAGCTCGCGGCCGCTCCTGAAAGGACACAAACCACGACGAGCGCCGGAAAGGCCTTCGACAGTGCAGACTCCGAACGCGTCGGCGTCCGCGTGCCGGTCGCGCCGTCACCGGTGTGAGCATCCCGGTCATCGCCAACTCCTTCTGACTCCAAGGAATCTCCCCGACGACGCTGGAGTTGGTCGACGACGGCCACACCAACGGCCAACAGTGCGAAGACGACGACGTATGGCTCGGCTGCCTCCCCGGCCGACGCGTGGTCCTCAACGAGATCCGTCTCCTTGACGCGTTCCTCCAACGACTCGCCGGACTGCGCGGCCAGGAAGACCCCACCGGCACCGACAAGTGCCAGCACGGCCACAGGAATCGCGAACGAACGACGCCACGACGTTCTAAACAGCAGCAGGGAACCGATGAATGCCAGTGGGATGAGCACCACCGGTACGTGCACGATCAGCGGATGGGCGGGGATCCCGAAGATGTCGTTGATTTCCATCCCGGGAGTCTTGCGCCGTGCCGACAATCCAACGGCCATACCCACACCAAGATTCGGTAAAGATGGGTTGGTGTCATGGGGATGGATCGCCGGCGGGACCGTACTTGCGGTTGTCGCATTGCGCGAGTTGGCGCGCTGGCGGAGCAGCCGCTGGCGCGGCTCAGGCCCGGAAAGCGACGACCCTTCCTGAGTCCCGCCAATTGCTTGGCGTACCGCAGTTGCCGAGGAGCCGGCTCAGGCCCGCGTGATCGCTCCGAGTTCCGCCCCCTGGGCCAGGGCGGCGTACTTGGCGAGGACGCCCTTGGTGTACCGGGGCTCGGGCATCTTCAGGTCGGCCCGACGTTCGTCCAGGGTGGCGTCGTCCACCAGGAGGTCGATGGTGTGGTTCCGGACGTCAATGCGGATCCGGTCGCCCTCCGCCACCAGGGCGATGGGGCCGCCGTCGACGGCCTCCGGAGCAACGTGCCCGATGCAGAAGCCGTGTGTGCCCCCGGAGAATCGACCGTCGGTGATGAGCGCCGTGTCGCCACCGCGCCCGGCGCCCTTCATGGCACCGGTGATGGCCAGCATCTCGCGCATCCCAGGACCGCCCTTGGGGCCCTCGTAGCGGATGACCACAACGTCACCGGAGTTGATCCGGCCGCCCAGAACGGCCTCCATGGCCAAGTCCTCACCGTCGAACACCCGTGCGGGGCCCTCGAAGTGGTCGAAGTCGATTCCGGCGACCTTCACCACCGACCCTCTGGGCGCCAACGAGCCGGACAGGATGGCCAGACCGCCGACCGCGTTGATGGGGTTGTCGAAGGTGTGGACCACTTCACCGTCCGGAGCGGGAGGGCTGACCAGCGCCAGGTTCTCCGCCACGGTACGACCGGTGACAGTGACCTCGTCGCCGTGAATCAGACCCTCCTCCATCAGCATCTGCATAACCACGGGCACGCCGCCTATGCGGTCCACGTCGAGCATGTGGTACTGCCCGTGGGGTTTGGTGTCGGCCAGGTGAGGGACCCGGGCCGCGACCTTGTTGAAGTCCTCGAGGTACAGCTCCACCTCCGCCTCGGCCGCGATGGCCAACAGGTGCAACACCGCGTTGGTGCTACCGCCGAGTGCCATCACCACGGCGATGGCGTTCTCGAGCGAGCCCTTGGTGATGATGTCGCGCGGTCGGATCCCCAGGTGCAGCAGGTTGATGACCGCCACGCCCGAGGCGTAGGCGTAGTCGTCGCGACGACGGTCCACCGCGGGCGCCGAGGCCGATCCGGGGAGCGAGAGTCCGAGAGCCTCACCCACCGACGCCATGGTGTTCGCTGTGAACATGCCCGCGCACGCGCCGATGGTGGGACAGGCCGAGGTCTCGATTGCGTGGAGTTCATCGTCGTCGATTGTGCCCAGAGCGTGGGCCCCTACCGCCTCGAACACCGAGACGATGTCGAGTACCTCACCGTTGAGGTTGCCCGGCAGTTTCGACCCGCCGTACAGGAACACCGAGGGCAGATTCAGGCGGGCCGCGGCCATCATCATCCCCGGCAGGGACTTGTCGCAGCCGGCGAAGGTGACCATCGCGTCGAAACGCTCGGCGTGCATCACCGTTTCCACGGAGTCCACAATCACCTCGCGACTCACGAGACTGGCCCGCATTCCCTCGTGGCCCATGGAGATGCCGTCGCTGACGGCGATGGTGTTGAACTCGATGGGGTACCCACCGGCGGCGAACACTCCCTCCTTGGCCTTACCTGCCAGACGCGAGAGCGGCATGTTGCACGGTGTGACCTCGTTCCAGCTGGAAGCCACTCCCACCTGGGGCTTGTCCCAGTCGTCGTCAGTCATCCCGATGGCCCGCAACATGGCCCGGGCCGGTGCTCTGGAGGGTCCGTCGGTTACGTCCCGGGAACGCGGTTTCATGTCGGGAGAGTCGGTCATGGTCACAGCGTACGGTCGCCACGCGTTCGGGTCGATCCTGATACCGGACGGACGGGTCGTCGACGGCCGAACTCAGAAGTCGCCCGGCTCCACGCGCACGCAGGCCGTCTTGGGAGTGAGTACCTCGACCCCCTGACCGTCGACGACGGCCACGATGCACCGTTCGGTGAAGCCTGCCCACCAGCCCTTGGGCTGGAAGCGGATCATGGCCCGGTCCGCCCGTGCGTCGACGCTCACGAAATCCTCGGCGTCGGCGACCTCCTTGGCCACGCTGCCGGGGACCGAGCGCCCGGAGTTGAACGCCAGAAAGTCCCTCGGCGTGGCACCGTCCAGAACGTCGCCAATCTCGTCGGCGCGACTGTCGACCTGCGACTCCGCGGAGCTGTCGGCGTACAACTTGGCACCCACCGCTGCACCCACCAGCAGTAGGACGGCGACGACCGACACGACCAGAGCGGTCGACACCCGCCGATTGCCGCGCTTCTTGCCCCGTCGACCCATGCCCCCACTCCAGCACACCGGGCCGGCGATTCACGTCACCCAATCCCGACAGGGCACGGGTGGTGGCAGAGTTGGGCGTGGTCGAAGTCCGCCAGCGCTCCCTCGATCGCCAGATATGGGCGCTGGCAGGGCCGGCCGTTCTCACCCTGGCATCCGAACCGCTCTACCTCCTCGCCGACACGGCGATCGTGGGGCGGATCGGCACCGAGGCCCTCGGCGGGCTGGCCGTCGCCACGGCTGTGCTCCTGTTCGCCACCGGGATGCTTATCTTCCTGACGTTCGGGACCGCGGCCACCGTGGCGCGCCTGGTGGGGGCCGGCGAACCCGGTGAGGCGGCGGAGCAGTCGGTACAGGGACTGTGGTTGGGCCTGGGGTTGGGAGTGGTCGTAGCGGTGGCGCTCGCCCTGGCCGGGGACTGGCTGCTGGGGCTCTTCGGAGCCGAACAGGCGGTCATCGACGAGGCGAGCGCTTACCTGACCGTGAGCCTGTGGGGAATGCCGGCCGTGACCGTTGCCATGGCAGGAACCGGTGCACTGCGCGGGCACCTGGACACCCGCACCCCGTTGGTGGTGGCAGTGGCCAGCAATACCCTCAACGTCATCTTGACGGTGACCTTGGTCGTGGGTCTGGACGCCGGGATCGCAGGTGCGGCGTGGGGGACGGTGGTCGCAAAGGTGGTGGCAGCGGTCGCCTACGCCGCGATCGTGCTGCGCATGGCGGTGCGGCGATCGGTGTCCCTGAGACCGGACCGGAGCCGCATCACCTCGCTGGCGGTCGTGGGGCGCGATCTGTTCGTTCGTACGGTGGCGCTGCGGGCATCTCTCACGATCACGGTCGCCCTCGCCGCCCGCAAGGGGACGGTCGCACTCGCAGCCTTCCAGGTCGGCTTTCAGATCTGGGCTGCTCTGGCATATGTGCTCGATGCGTTGGAGGCCGCAGCACAGTCGCTGGTGGCCAAGGCGCTGGGAGCCCGCGACAGCGTCCTGGCACGGGTGACCGCCCGGCGCATCATCGCCTGGGCCGTGGCCACCGGGATGGTGCTCGGCGCGATGACGGTCCTGTTCGCTCGGCCGATCGCGGACTGGTTCACCGATGATCCGGCCGTGACCGAGCTCCTGGTGGCGAGTCTGTGGTGGGTGGGCCTCACGCAACCACTCAACGGAGTGGCCTTCGCTCTCGACGGAATCCTCGTGGGTGCAGGGGACCAGCGATATCTGGCGGTCGCCATGCTGGCGTCGCTCGTCGTGGTGGCCGTCGGCGCCGCAGTGGTGGGACAACCGTCGGTCGGCCTATGGGGCCTCTGGGTCCTACTGGCGGCCTTCATGGCGTCGCGGGTGGCCGTGCTGGGCGTGCGCTACCGCACCGACCGATGGCTGCACATGGGGTCGGGTCTCAGAACTGCTGGGTGATCCACGGCGACGGAGACCACCCGAACATGGCGTCAGCCAGACCCAGACTGCCGGCGTTGAACTCCTCCACCCGGCCGACTGCTCCCAGCGCCGCCAGCGACCCGCTACCCAACCAGACCGATCCGAGTTCCGCGATTCCCAGAGCGATGTCGGGTTCCGCGTCGCTCTCGAGCACCCGGACTGAACCATCCGCCGCGCTGGAGAGCTCGAATGTGTCAACGGTGTCTGCAGGAGATCCAGGCACTACCGCAATCACCCCGATGACGAGGCGGCCGGGAACGCGGTAGCGACGCGCGGCCAGGGCCGCACGCACATCGAGCACCCGGACCCACAGCGTGTCGTGTTCACCCACGGTCGCCGGCGCCCAGCGATCTACCAGCGCGTCGAACAACAGGCTGTCGGCGGGGACCCAGGCATTCACGGTGCGTATGAGATCGAGGGAGAACAAGGCATCCCACATCGACAACTCGGCTGCATCCGTGGCTGCAACCAACTCCTGGACCTCGAGCGAGTGCATCGGGCCCTGTGGTCCCCACTCCGGCGTGATCGTGTACAGGGCGTAGGCATCGCAAGCGCCCCCGTCATCGACGTGGGACAGACACATGCGATTCTCGGTCGACTCCAATGGTCGAGGCTGCAGTTCCCGATCCCACAACAGGTCGCTTCGGGCGACCTCCCCCGCTCGACGGATCCTGGCCCGCTCGTACACAGGCTTCAGGTACGCGGCCCGGTGCTCGGGCGCCACCACCCTGACCAACCCGGGGGACGACACCACCTCAGGGCGCAGGGCGGCACGGGCGGTCTCGATTCGCACCTTCTTGGAACGGGTGGCCGGACCAAATCCGAACCTTCCGTAGATGGTCGCCTCGGACGCGTACAGGGCCGCGGCGGCGTGACCGCGCCGGGCGCCGTCCTCCAGCACCGTCGTCACCATCGATCGCAGCACTCCGCGTCGTGTGTGCCCCGCAGGCACCCCGACGTCACCGATGCCGGACACGCCGACCGAGTTCCCGCCGGGCACCGTCAGCTCGAGGTCGTGGACCCGGCAGGTTCCGGCAGGCTCGCCGTCGTCGTTCGCCAGATAGTTGGTCGTGGCCCGGTGCCACGGTTCCAGCCCCGCCTCGGGCGACGTCTCGGGCGGGTACCCGAACGAACTGAGATCGATGGCGCGAGCGGTCCTCAGGTCATCGTCACCTGATACCTCGCGGACTTCCACTGCCACGGCCCCAGCGTAGGACGCGGCATGATTCCCGTCGTGTCGATTCGGCCCGGGTCAGAAACCCGGACAGTTGGTGGCGACCCAGGCCCCGAGCGCATCGTTCGCCGCCTGGGTGGTGTCACTGGCGATCAGGGCCGATGCCTGTGCCTCCGCGTCGGCACCACGGATATCGACCGCGGACAGACCACCCCACACACCTTGGAGTGTCGAGAGCGGTGCATTGAGCTCCGCCGGTCCGATCGCAACCATGTGTCCGAACAGCTTGTCCAACGAGGCGAAGAGCTGACTGAAAGCAGCCGGGTTGGCGGCCAGGCTGGCCAAGTTGATGTCGGCCGAGGTCACATCGGCCATGGCCTCACCCGTGAGCAGCACGCAGAGGTCGTTCTCCCCGTTGAGCGCCTCGATACGACGAATCAGGTCGTTGAAGTCCACTTCGCCCGAGAACGGATCAGTGGAGCCCCCGAGCGAATTCCCGGTCGGGGCGGTGGGAAGGGGCCCGTCCAGTCCGTCCCCGCCGTCGGTGGCCAGTTCCTGCGTGCCGCCCCCACCGCACGCCGAAATCAGCATGCCGACGAATACGACGGTCGCCGCAGCTCTGAACCCGTTCTGCTTCGCCCTCATGTGGTCACCTCGGGGACATATGCACGTCGCCTGCGGCCGACGAGCGGCCCCGCCCCAACCCGACCATCGTAGGGCCGCTCGACATCATCCCACGAGTCGCCACGGGCACTCTGGGACAATCACCCATTCATCACACCCAACAGCGTCACCGAGGCGGTGACCACCAGCAGCGCCAGCACGAGCCGCCTGAAACGGTCCTCCGGCACCCGACGATGGACCCGGTCGCCCACGAACCACCCCAGCGGCCATGCGGGCAGTGCGACGGCCGCGGCCACGAGGACGGTCCGGTTGTACTGGCCCCCGATGCCGAACAGGACCAGAGCCACCGCGCCCGACACTGCGAAAAGAGCAACAGTGGTCGCACGGAAGGGGCCTTTGGGAAGCCGACGTGCGTGCAACAGCATCACCACGGGCGGCCCGCTGATACCGATCGAGGTGTTGAACACCCCACTCACGAACCCGGCGGCGACATCGGCGGGCGGAGTGGGACTCGGCGGGGTCCATCCCGAGGCCATGGCAGCTGCCGTGAGGAGGACCACGACAGCGATGGCCACCCTCAGCGGATCATCGGAGACGTTGTCCAGAACCAGGAGTCCGAGCGGCATCCCGAGGAGAGATCCGACGAGGAGCCGCTTGGTGATGGGGATGTCGGCATCGCGACGTTGACGAATGGCAACGCCGCTGTTGGACAGCAGACCCACGATCGCCGAGAGCACCACTGCCTCCTTGGGTCCCACCACCAGGGCCATGATCGGGACCGTCACCAGGGCGAAACCGAACCCCGACAGGGCGTTCAGCGCAGCGCCGGCGAACACCGCCAGCGCCACTACTACGAGCGCACCCGCGGAGGGATCCAAACTCAGCCCTTGCGAGCCTGCAACAACCCTGTCACGACCTTGCCGTCTGCCTGACCCTTGGTGGCCTTCATCACCTTGCCCACGAAGAAGCCCGTGATCTTGGCATCACCCTCACAGAAACGCTGCCACTCGTCAGGGTGCTCGGCAATGAGTCCGTCCACCATGCCGGCGAGCTCGGAATCATCCATGGCCTCGAAGCCGTGCTTTGCAGCGATGGCCTCGGGGTCATCCCCGCCGGCGACCATCTCGGCCAGCACCGTCTTGGCCTGGGTGGCGGTGAGTGCACCGTCCATCTCCATACCGACGAGCTTTGCGAGCGCAGCCGGAGCGAGCGACGCCGAGCGATCATCCGACAGGTTGTGCTCGGCGTGGGTCAGGGTGCGTGCCGGGTCGGCGCCGGCGTCGATGGCGGCCAGACACAACTCGTCCAGACCGCGTTCGACCACCAGGGCGGTCTGAGCCAGATCGGCACCTGCGGCCTCGGCGAGCCGGTGGCGGCGCTCGGCGGGAAGCATCGGCAGGGCCTCGCGAACACGGTCGATCCATTCCTGGCTCGGATCGAGCTCCACCAGGTCGGGCTCGGTGAAGTAGCGGTAGTCGTCCGCCTCTTCCTTGGAGCGCAGCTTGTGGGTACGGCCGTCGTCCTCGTTCCAGTGCCGGGTCTGTTGCTGTACCCGGTCACCGGCCTCGATCAGGTCGACCTGGCGGGCGGCCTCGTACTCGATAGCCCGTCCGAGGCTCCGTAGCGAGTTCACGTTCTTGATCTCACAGCGCGTCCCCAGGGTCTCGTCGCCGCGCCGCCGGACCGAGACGTTGCAGTCGACGCGCATCGAGCCCTCCTCCATCTTGCCGTCGGATGCACCGACGGCAACGAGGATCGAACGCAACTCGGTCACATAGGCCTTGGCCTCCGCAGCGTTGCGGATGTCCGGCATCCCCACGATCTCCAGCAGGGGCACACCGGCGCGGTTGTAGTCGATGGTCGAGTGTCCGGCGTCGTGGATCCGCCCGCCGCCACCGACATGGGTCGACTTCCCGGTGTCCTCCTCGAGATCGAGCGCGCTCGATGCGGATCACCTTTCCCGAGGGCAGCTCCAGCGAACCGCCGACATCGATCGGACGGTCGAACTGGGAGATCTGGTAGTCCTTGGGCAGATCGGGGTAGAAGTAGTTCTTGCGGGCGAACGTGCTCGGCGAAACCGTGGAACCCAGGGCCAGTCCGACCCGGATGGCCAGCTCGACGGCCTGCTCGTTCAGCACCGGGAGTGACCCCGGCAGGCCGAGTGTGAGCGGATCGATGTTGGTGTTGGGCTCGCCGCCGAAGACGTTGGTGGCCGACGAGAACAGCTTGGTTTGGGTGGCGAGCTCGGCGTGGACCTCGAGGCCCACCACGATCTCCCAGCGCTCCAGGTCGATGCTCACGAGGCACCTCCCGCCGCAGCGGCTTCCAGCACGGCGGCCGCCGCGAACATGGGCACCTCTCCGAGTGCGGGGGCGAGCACCTGCACCCCGACGGGTAGCCCATCCTCGCCGGTACCGAAGGGCACGGACATGGCGGGGTGGCCGGCGAGGTTCGAGGGAATGGTGCAGACGTCGTTCAGGTACATGGCCATGGGGTCCGCCGTCTTGTCGCCGAGCTCGAAGGCGGTCGTGGGCGAGGTGGGCGACAACAGCAGATCGAAATCTCCATAGGCGGCGTCGAAGTCCGCGCGGATCAGGGTGCGTACCTTCTGCGCCTTGCCGTAGAAGGCATCGAAGTATCCCGCTGAGAGGGCATATGTGCCGAGCATGATGCGCCGCTTCACCTCGTCGCCGAATCCGGCGGTGCGGGTGGCCTCCATCATCTCTCCGGTGGTCGGGCCGTCGACCCGGAGTCCGTAGCGAACGCCGTCGTAGCGGGCCAGGTTGGATGACGCCTCCGCAGGGGCCACCAGGTAGTAGGCCGACAGCCGTAGATGACCGCGGGCACCGAAACCTCCTCGACGGTCGCGCCGGCCGCGGCGAGGCGCATCGGCGGCAGCCCGGGTGCGAGCAGCAACGTCTGCGGCGATGCCCTCCCCCATCATTTCTGTGATCAATCCGATGCGTTTGCCGGCCACGCCGTCACCGAGGTGTTCCGACACCGCCGGAGCCGGGCGGGGCAATGACGTCGAGTCGCCCGGGTCATGACCCGCCACCACCTCGAGCATCATTGCGGCGTCGGCGACGGTGTTGGCGAAGGGCCCGATCTGGTCGAGCGAACTCCCGAAGGCGACCAGACCGAACCTCGAGACCATGCCGTAGGTGGGCTTGACCCCCACAACGCCGCACAAGGCGGCTGGCTGACGGATCGAACCACCGGTGTCGGAGCCGAGCGCAAGCGGCGCGAATCCAGCTGCCACCGCGGCTGCCGAACCACCCGAGGACCCGCCCGGCACACGCGAGAGGTCATGCGGGTTGCGGGTGGGACCGAACGCCGAGTTCTCCGTGGAGGACCCCATGGCGAACTCATCGAGATTCGTCTTGCCCACGACCACCGCACCGGCAGCGGCCAGCCGCTCGACCACAGTGGCGTCATAGGGGGGCTTCCATCCCTCGAGGATCCTCGACGAACAAGTCGTGGGCACGCCCCGGGTGCACATGTTGTCCTTGAGCGCCACCGGAACGCCGGCCAGGGGGCCGGGGTCCTGCCCGGCAGCCACCGCCAGGTCCACTTGCTCGGCAGCCCCGCGAGCGGCCTCCTCGGTGACCACGTTGAAGGCATGGATCTCGCCTTCTCGGGCCGCGATGCGGGCCAGATGCTCCTCGAGCACCTCGGTGGCCCCACGCTCGCCGGCACGCACGGCCGCGACGATCTCTGTCGCCGTGGTTGCCGCGCTCACGATTCCTCCCCGAACGACGGTGGAACCCGGAACTGGTCGTCTTCGACCACCGGCGCCGAGGCCAACACCTCGTCACGGTCCAGGGGCGCCGCCGGCACGTCCGCCCGCATGACATTGGTCATCGGGATCGGTCGGGCCATCGGTTCCACGTCGTCGAGATCGAGGGACTCCATGTCCGCGGCGTGACCAAGGATGTCGGCGAGTTGGTGGGTGAAGCGGTCGAGCTCCCCCTCGGTCAACGACAGTCGGGCCAGCTTGGCCACCTTGGCGACCTCGGCGGTGGTGATGGGCGGAGCGTCGGGAGAACTGGGGGTTGGTTCGCTCATGGCGAGCCGATCGTACCGCCACGCCCACCGACTCACCGCAGCGGTAGCGTCGCGATGTGATCCCGTTGTTCGAGATGCGTGGCGTGACCGTCAGACGCAACGACGTCGCCGTACTCGACGACCTCGACCTCGCTGTGGCCCCGGAAGGGGTCACAGTGCTCGGCGGAGCGTCCGGATCAGGCAAGACGACGGTGCTCCGTCTGTGCAACCGGCTACTTGTTCCCGACGAGGGCACTGTGTCGTTCCACGGCTCGGATGTAGCGACGATCGACCCCTGCACCCTGCGGCGACGCGTCGGGATGGTGTTCCAACACCCGACGCCGTTCGCCGGGACGGTGCTGGCAAACCTGCGCACCGCGGCTGACCTGGACCTCGAGGCCGTGGCAGCGTTGCTCGAAGATGTGGCGCTCGACGGTTCCTTCCTGGAACGCGATGCCCGCGAGCTCTCCGGGGGTGAGCAGCAACGGATGTGTCTGGCCCGCACGCTGGCCACCGCGCCCGAGGCCCTCCTCGTCGACGAAGGGACCTCGGCTCTCGACAGCGATGCCACCCACACCCTGGAGAAACTGATCACAGACCTGGCAGCTGCCGGGTGCCCGGTCCTTTGGGTGACCCACGATCAGCACCAGGCGGACCGCATCGCCAATCACCGGCTGACACTCGCGGAGGACCGTGGCTGCTGACCCGAGTCTGTTGGGCCTGGCCGCCGCGGGGGTTCTCATCGGGGTTGCAGTCGGGCTGTCACTCGTCCAGCACCTGGGGATGAGCCGCTCCATCCTGTGGGCCGTGGCGCGGGCCCTCGTGCAACTGGCCGCCGTCGGAGTCGTGCTCGGATTCCTCCTCGCGGACGGCACCCCGATCGCCTGGAGCTGGGCCTGGGTGGTGTTGATGATCGTCTTCGCTGCCTGGACCACCACGCGGCGAGCGGGGGAGGTTCCCGGCATCTTCACCCTCTCCCTCGCGGCTTTCACCGCGTCGTGTGCGGTCAGCCTCGCCGTCCTGTTCGGGCTAGGGGTCTTCGAGCTCTCGGCACGAACCCTGGTACCCCTGGCCGGGATGGTCGTGGGCAACTCCCTGGCGGCCACCGTCCTGGTAGGTCGGAGGTTGGTCGAGGGCCTCGACGAGAGACGCGACGAGGTCGAGGCGCGCCTGGCGCTGGGCCTGACCTCCGACGCGGCTGCCGACCCGATGGTACGCGACTCGCTGCGAACCGCGCTGATTCCCCAGGTCGAGACCACCAAGGCGGTGGGAATCGTGTTCCTGCCCGGTGCCATGGTCGGACTCATACTGGCGGGCGTCGACCCCACAGTGGCCGTCAAGGTCCAGCTGGCTGTCATGTACCTGATCCTGGGATCGGTCGCCACCACCACAGCCGTGGTGGCCATCGGCGTCCGCCGCCGCGTGTTCAGTGCGGATCACCGTCTCCTGCTGGCCCCCCTGCGACCGACCGGCGGAGACGCTCCGCGGCCAAAGACCTAGCGACCCAAGACCTAACGGCCCTCGAAGCGAGGCCGCCGCTTCTCGATGTTGGCCGAGACCGCCTCGGCGTGGTCAGCGGACATGAAGGTCGAGAGTTCGAGAGCCCCGGCCAGGTCGAAGGAGGCGAGCAGAGACGTGCGCAGCTGCTGGTTGATCGCAGCCTTCGTGTAGCGGACCGCCAGCGGGGGCTGCGCCGCCAAACGGCGGGCCAGGGAAAGGGACTCCTCCAACACCTCGTCGGCACTCACCACGGCATTCACCAGGCCCAACCGCTCCGCAGCGACCGCATCCAGCGGTTCCCCCAGCAACAGATGCTGTTTGGCGCGGGCGGGTCCCAGAACCGCGGGCCAGATGACCGTACCGCCGTCGCCGGCCACGAGCCCGACGCTCACGTGTGGATCGCCGATCCGGGCCGTGTCCGACATCACCACTAGATCGCTCAGCAACGCGATGGATGCGCCGAGGCCGATCGCATGACCGTTCAGCGCGCACACCACGGGTATCTCCACATCGAGGAGGTCCCAGATCATCTGGCGCGCATCTTGGCGCAGGGCGTCGAGCGCCTCCACCGAACGCAACTCCTGGAACCACTCGAAGTCACCACCGGCGCAGAAGGCCCGGCCCGCACCCGTCAGCACCACGGCGCGGGCGCTGCGCTCCCGGCGCAGCAGCCGGAACAGCCGCGCCAGCTCACCATGCAGCTGCTCGTCGACCGCGTTCAGTTCGCTGCCGGGACGGTCGATGGTCACCACCAGGATCCCCGGGCTCTCGGGCGTCGACTTGCCCAGGCGCTCGAATCCCAACGTGGCCCAGCCATGGCTCTCGATGGGCACCTCGCCACCCTTGCCCGATCCGTCGGATGCGGTCATCTTGGCTCCCTGGGTAGGTCGAGCAGGCGCTCGGCGATGATGTTGCGCTGCACCTGGGTGGTGCCGCCGCCGATGGTCAACGCCCGTGAGAACAACGCCCCCCAGGGCCACGGATGCTGGTGGCGTGCCCCGAGCCCCGCCCCCAGCGGCTCATGGGCCGCGCCTGACACGGGCGCGGGCCAGGAACTCGCACCGTCGGACAGCAGGCCAGCCGGCCCGGCAACATCGAACAGCAGGTCGAAGAGCCGCTGTCCGTGTTGATCGGAGAGCAGTTTCTCCAGCGACGCCTCCGGCCCCGGGCGACCGTCATGCGCCGCGGCAGAACGCACCTGCTCACCGAGGCGTTCCAACAGGAACGACTCGGTCCACAGCCGGGCGAAGCGCTGCCGGATCCGGGGATCGGACATCGGGTTGCCGTCGCCACCGGCACGGGCGAGTGCGACGGTTGCTCCCAGCACCTCTCGGCCTGTGGGGCCCATGCCCCACAGCAGCCCGCCGTGGGACAAGCTCACCCGTTCGTTGCCCAACGTCAGCGTCGCCAGTCGCCACCCCTCGCCCTCGGAGCCCAGCAGCGCATCGGCAGGTAGGCGGACGCCGGTGAAGAACACCTCACAGAAGTGCGATCCACCGGACATCTCCCGGATGGGTCGGACCTCGATCCCGGGCAGGTCCATCGGACACAAGAAGTAGGAGATTCCCTTGTGCGCCGGCGCCTCCGGATCGGTGCGGGCGAGCAAGATCCCGAAGGAGCTCGACTCGGCATCAGTGGTCCAGATCTTCTGGCCCTCGAGCACCCACTCGTCGCCGTCGCGGACGGCACTGGTGTGCAGGGACGCCAGGTCCGACCCCGAGTCGGGCTCGCTGAACAGCTGACACCAGTGGTCCTCGTTGGACAGGATCCGCGACAGGAACCGTTCCCGCTGGGCCTCGGTTCCGGCGGCCAGGATCGTGGGACCGGCCCAGCCGATGCCGATCGAGTTGTCGGGCAGCCGGACCCCGGCGTCAAGAAGTTCCTCCTCGACGGCCACCGATCCGGCGACATCGACACCGCGACCCCACGGGGCGGGCCACTGGGGAGCGACCCAGCCTGCGGCTGCAAGTTCTTGGTCTCCCGGTGCGGGGTGCAGCGCCAGCCACTCGCGCACCTCTCGCCGAATCGCAGCTGACGGGTCGACAGTGGCGCCGCTCACAATTCGGCGAACCCGGGTTCGTCGCCGAAGAGCACCGCACCGACGGACTCGAAGAGCTGGCCGCCGACCATCACATGTTGGGTGGCGGTGAGCGAGTCACGGACCGTCCGTTCCAGAACCTGGCCGTGACGCACCGAGGTGCCACCGCCCAGGCGGTGCAGGCGGACACAGACGTCGGCAGCCACCGTCGCCGCGTGGGTGGCCGCCAGGCGCAGCGACGCACGCTGCGCCAGGTCGAACTCGACCCCCTGTTCGGCGACGGTCCATGCCCGCGAGACCTCGCCATGGAACAGTGCGTTGGCAGCCCGAAGGTGCGCCTCGCACCGGGCAACCTCGCCCCGGACGGTCGAACGCTGTCCGAGCGAGCGACCTCCCATTGACGGACGCTTGGCCGAGCCGAGGTCGATGAATGCATCCATGGCACTTCGGGCTACACCCAAACTCACGGCACCGACTCCCAACGCCAACATGCCGAACGGCGGGAACTTCCACAGGGGCCCTTCGGACCAGGGGTCGTCGAACAGCGACACGGTGCGACCGATCGGAATACGCACTGCGTCCATCACGAGATCGTTGCTACCCGTCCCCCGCATCCCGAGCACATCCCAGTTCTCCACGATCTGCACATCCGACGCCGGGGCGTAGCAGAGTCGCATCTGGGGCAGACCGGGATCGTCCTTCACCAGCTCGCCGGCGTCGTCCACGAGCATCGCTCCACCCAGCAACCACGAGCAGTTGGCTGAGCCGCTTCCCCATTCCCAGCGGCCGGTTACCGTCAATGTGTTCCCCGGCCCTCGAACCGCCCTGCCGGTGGGGGCATAGGCGCCGCCGGTGATCACGTTCGGATCCGTTCCGTAGACGACCTGTGCGTCCTCCGGATCTAGGTAACCCGAGAGCAGGCCCGTGACGGCCCCGATCATCACGCACCAACCGGTCGATCCGTGGTGTCGGGCAACCTCCTCGATCACCGCCAGCAGTTCGACCAACGGTGTCTCGAGTCCGCCGATCGACTCCGGCACCGTGGAGCGGAACACCCCGGCGCGGGCCAGTTCCAGCGCCAGGTCACCGGGGAGCTGGCCATCGGCGTCCATCGCCGGTCCCTCCGCCGCGATTCGTTCCAGGAGCGGACGCACGTCCTCGAGGAGGGTCATCGGGCTGCCCCGGGGGCTTCGTAGGACTCGCTCGTGAACGGACGGCGCTCGCCCCAGGATCCCCAGTGGGTGACCTTCTCGACCGGGCGGCGCCGCGCCACCCCGAACCGACCGAGCGGATGACCGATCGGTACCAGAGCTGCCACTGACCAGCCATCGGGTATCCCGAAGCGCTCCCGGACCTCGTCATGGCGGATCCTGTACACCGTGGTGAGAGCGGAACCGAGCCCGAGTCCACGCGCCGCCAGGATCATGTTCTGGACCGCCGGGTACACCGATGCCAGCGGGGAGCCCACGTCCATTGGCCCTTCGTCATCCGAGATGGTCATGTCGATGTCGGGCATGCACACGAGTACATGTACCGGCACCTCGCCCAGGTGTTCGGCGAGATGACGAGACGCCGCCACGGTCCGGTCCCATGAGGCCGCAGACGCTTCGTCGCGGTGTGACGGGGCCATCTTCAGTAGAACCGCCTCATAGCGGTCGTAACAGCGAGCGGTAGCAATCCCCCATCCACGCCCGGTCTGCCTCGTCGGTCAGCACCACGAACTGCCACGGCTGGATGTTGCCGCCCGAGGGTCCCTGTTGAGCGGCCCGCAACACCGCTTCCACGTCCTCGTTCGCCACCGGTTCGCCGGAGATGCGACGCATCGCCCGCGTGGTCATGATGCCGTCGTACAGATCCATCCCCCCATCATCGTTCTGTGCTCCCACGATTGCACACAGCGCGATCGTGGGAGCACAGAACGAGGGGTGCGCGGTGGGGAGCGGGGGCCGCGGGGCTATCCGGAGATACGCCCGACGAACTCAACGGCCCGCTCGTTGATCAGGTCCCGGTCGTAGTCCTGGGTGGCGACGTGGTAGCTACGTCGACACATCACCCTCTCGACCGGACCCGACACCGACTCGGCGAGCAGGTCGCTGTCGGTCGGAGGAACCACGTGGTCCTCGGGACTGGTGAACAGCAGAAGGGGTTGCTCGATCCTTCCGAGTTCGGAGCCGAACTGTGCCGATGCGTCGAACAGCGACAGCAACGGAGCCAGCGCCGTGTCCGCATACGCCGACTCGGTGACGTCCGGGTCGGCGATGTCGGAGCCGATGCCGGCCATGATGGTCTCGCCCGCGTCCACCAACTGCTGCACGATGGCGCGCATGTCCTCACTCGGAGCGACTGCCGGATTCACGCAGATGACTCCGGCGAGCTCCGGGTGGTTGACGGCCAACCAGCACGACAACGACCCGCCCATGGAGAGTCCGGCAACGAACTGGGTCTCGGTCCGTTCTGCCAGGCTGGCCAGTGCCGCTTCGGCAGCGGAGGACCAGTCGGCCCAAGTGGTCCCCATCAGGTCTTCGATGGTCGTCCCGTGGCCGGGAAGACGAGGCATCTCGACCGCGTACCCGGCCGCCGCCAATGCCTCCGCCAAGCCACGTACCGAACTGGGGTTGCCGGTGAAACCGTGCAGCACCAGCACCCCCACCTTTCCGCCCGGGGCACTCCACTCCTCAGCTCCTGGAATCACTTCGCTCAACGCACGGCTCCTTGATCGGCTGCACCCGGAGCCGGACATGGGCCACCCCGGGGCTGGTGGTCGGGGTCCCAGGTTACGACCTGTCTTGACCGAGCGGTCAAGCCGGGTATTGTGCGGACTCGACGTGAACGGGATTCACGGCGAGCGAGACGAACAAGTCCGACCAGCGAGTCCGATGACAAGGGGGCCCTCATGGCCACGTACCAGTTCCTGAGCGACGAATGGCTCGAGGAAGCGAAGCGGATCCGTCATGAGATGAGCACCGACTCACCTCCGCCGGCCCACTCGGTGAAGATGAACCAGGTGATCACCGAGGTTCCCTTCGGCGATGGAACGATCAACGCCCACATGGACACGTCGGGCGGCGAGATGGAGATGGATCTCGGCCACATCGACGATCCCGAGCTCACGGTCACGCTCGACTACGCCACGGCCAAGGCCATCCTCGTGGACGGCAACCCGCAGGCCGGGATGCAGGCCTTCATGGCCGGCAAGATCAAGGTCGACGGCGACATGACCAAGATGATGGTCCTGCAGCAGGCTCCGGCCGATCCGGCAGCTGCCGAGGCCGCGGTGAAGATCGCCGAAGCGATCAAAGCCATCACGTCTGACTGAGCCCGCTGACCGAGCTCAGCGGCTCCCCGATGTCAAGGCCCGGCCGCGGCTGGCCTGCTGGCGCGCGCCCTGGGTCTCTCGCCGAGATCGACCAGGAACGTCGCCACGACCACGCCGATGACGGCCACCGCTGCGCCCAGTAGGTAGGCGTTGCGGTAGGAGCCACCGAGCCCCGAGGCGTCCACGGTCGCCACCTGGACCCCTTCGAGCGTGTTCATGCCGAGGGTGGTCCCCACCTGGGCGACCAGCTGCTGTGTCGCCCCGGCGACACCGAGGTCCTGGTCGGGTACCGCGTTGGCCACCGCAGAGGCGATCCGGGGTTGGGCCGCCCCGATGCCGAACCCCGACAACGTCAATGCCACCACGACGATGGCGGTCCCCGGGTCCGGGGCCACATAGGCGAATGCGAACAGCGAGAGCGCCAGGGAGATGGTTCCCCCAACGACAGTCGTGCGCGCCGAGATCCGTCGCGCCAACATGCCGGCGACCGGGCCGGCGATGGCAAAGGTGAGTGGTCGCGGCACCATCATCAGCGCCACGGTGTCAGCGCCCAGTCCCCGCATGTCCGAGAGCAGCTTGGGCGTAAGGATGAAGCCACCCATGTAGCCGAACTGGATGAAGAACGATACGGCCACCGGAATCGCGAAACCCCGTCGCCTGAGCCACCGCAGTGGTATCAGAGGGTGATCCACCCGGCGCTCGATGCTCAGGAACCACCACCCGGCGAGGGGAAACAGGAGTAATCCTCCCAGCACCCAGGGATTGTCGATTCCCCAGACCGACATCCGGTCTATTGCGAACAGGAGGCCCCCGAGCGACACCACCAGTGCAACCTGACCCATGACATCGAAGTGCACGTTGTGGTGCCGGCGCGTCTCGGGCAGCACCACGAATGCGGCCACTGCCGCGGCGAGGAGCAGCGGGGTCTGGAACCAGAAGATGGCACGCCATCCGACTGCCTCGACCAGCGGGCCGCCGATGACCAGACCCAGTACCGGCCCTCCCGCCACGACGAGGGACCAGAAGCCGAGGGCGCGGGCCCTGTCCTCGCGTGCGAACAGCTGGTTGATGATGGCCAGCGAGCTGGGTCCGGTCGCAGCGCCCACGGTCGCACCCACCACCCGGAACAGAATGAGCGAACCACCGGACCAGGCCAGAGCCGCCAGCAGGGAGAAGGCGGCGGCACCGAACACGCCGATCAGGTAGACCCGGCGATGCCCATGGAGATCGCCGAGCTTGCCCGCGGTCGTTCCGGTCAGCGCCACCGCGATGGTGGGTCCCGAGATCAGCCACACCAGCGTGCTGGCACTCGCACCGAGGTCCTGGGCGATGGCCGGTCGGCTGACTGCCAGGATGGTGATCGAGCTGGCTACGGCCAGCGTGCCGAGCAGCACGGTCCAGGTGATGAGCCACGCCGACGGGCCGTGTCGTCCCTCCAGGTCGTCGGCCACTCCCCGCTGCCGCGACCATCTGCGCAGCAGCATCGACCACGGAAGCACTGCCTCTTCGTCGACCCCCGGCGCCTCGATAGCCACCGCGATGACCGGGTCCAGTTCTGGCTCGTCCCTTTCGGGGAGTCCCCATCCGGCTGGTCGCGCGGAGGGGTCGTCGACTCGTCCATGTCGGGGCGAGCCTATGGGGCCGCCGTCTCCTTCGTTGGGGCGGCCGCCGTCGCGCGGCGGCTGGGGAACACCACAGACAAGCGACCACCCCAACGAAGGAGACGATCAGCCAACACGGTAGGTCGGCCCCACGACCGGGGCGTGGATAGCGACTGCAGGGGACCCGAACACGACACCCGGCTGTCGCTGCCTAACGGCGGGTGAAGATCCGCACCGACGTACCCGGCGGGCGTGCTTCGCCCGCGACGGGATCGGTGGCGAGGACCAGACCCGAGGGTGATCCCTCGATGCCGGACACCACGAAGCCCCTTCCCTCGAGGGTCGACGCGGCCTGCGTGCCGGTCTGACCGGTCACATCAGGAACCACGATCGGCTGGGGCCCGGCCGACACCACGATCTCGATCGCCGTGCCACGCGCCAACTCGGTGCCCGGGGGTGGGGAGACGCTGACCACATCACCCTTTGCGACCGAATCGCTGTACTGCTCGACAACTGCTGTTGCGAGCTGCACAGCTTCGACGGATGCACGAGCATCCTCCAGGGTCGCACCCTCCAGGTCGGCCGGAACCGTCCTGGGAGCGGGCCCGTCCGAGACCAGGATGTCTATGGGAGTTCGTTTCGGCACCATCCCCTCCGCGTCGGGCTGTTCGCTGCCGTCCGCCGGCAGAGCGAGCAGGACCACGCCCGCGGGGGCGTCCTCGTTGAACGTGGAATCCCGCGTACCCAGCACGAGCCCGGCTGCCTCGATGGCGACGACCGCCTCCGACTCCGGGACTCCGGACAGCGGCGGGATCGCGGTGAGCGTGGGACCGAGTGACACCGTCAACGCGATCGCCTCGCCCTCGGCCAGATCGGTTCCCTCTGCGGGGTCCTGGGCCAGCACCTGCCCCGGTGCCGTCCCGTCCTGACGAATCTCGGTGGGCTCGAGCACCTCCCACCCGTTCTCGTCCGCGTCGGCCACCGCTGCTGCGACATCCCCGCCGACCCAAGCGGGAACCGCGTGAGTGGGAACGCGCACGACGAACCACCAGAGAGCGGAGGCCCCGCCCACGATGACGAGTGCCACCGCGACCATGGCGAGCCCCCGTCGCCATCGCGAACCGGAGCGAGAAGCCGACGATGAGGACCTGCCATCCAACGGGCTCGGGCCCGGAGCCACCTCGAGGGGCATCACAGGCTGTTGTCCCGCCATCGGCATGGGAGCGGGAACGGAGTCGTCCGGCTCCTCTCCCACAATCTCGATCTCCGAGGTGGTCTCCCACGACGGTGCCGCCACCTCTGAGGTGGCCGCCGCGGCAACTCCCACACCACTGGCCCCTTCCCCACTGGCACGCAGCCCGATGTCGCCTTCCCCAGAGGCGCCCTGCCCGATGGGAACCAGAGGCAACGGAGCGGGAGCCCCCGCCACGAGCGCAGCCGCGTCGAGCATGGCCACGAACTCCGACGCGGTACACCGATCTGCCGGGTCGGCCGCGGTGGCGGCCAGCAACGGTTCACGAAGCTCTCCCAGTTCGTCCGATACGCCAACCTGTCGGTCGGAACGAATGAACTTCGTGCCCCGCGCGCTTTCGGCCACCAGCGGAACAACCCCGGTGACAGATTCGATCAGGACGATTCCCAGGGAGTACAGATCGCTGCGCACATCCAGCGGCCGACCATCGGCCTGCTCGGGCGGCGCGTACCGGAAGGTTCCCCCGCCCCACCCCAGCGGCTCCGTCACCGATGCCGTGGCAACCGCCCTGGCAATCCCGAAGTCGGCAAGTCCGAGCACACCATCGCTGTCGAACAGGATGTTGTCGGGCTTCACGTCGCGGTGCACGATCCCCTTGTCGTGCGCGTACGCCAGTGCTCGGCCGGCCGAGCGGCCCACCGAGACCGCCTGCGCCACACCGAGGTGGTGTCCGGCCGACAGCATCGATCGCAGGCTGCCACCGGCCATGAAGGCAGTCACGATGAAGGGGACGGCGAGCCCCTCCACCGCCTGGGTGCCGTAGCTGTAGAACCGCACGATGTTGTCGTGTCGCAGTCCGGCCACGGCCTCGCTCTCCGAGCGGAACGCCCGGACACAGACAGCGTCCGCGGCGAGGGCTTCGTCGAGCACCTTCACCGCGACCAGTCTGCCCTCGTTGAGGTCCCTGGCGCGGTAGACCCTTGACGATGACCCAGTGCCGACCCGCTCGAGAAGTGCCCAGCGGCCGCCCAGAACCTTTCCCATGTCCACAGAGACCCCGGCCATCACCATCACGCAATCGTACTTCCGGGCCCCTGATCGAGCGGGGAGCCTCCCCGCTCGTGACGCGGCCCCATCGGCCGCCATACTTGTGCCATGGCCGAACCACGCACGGCGAATGGGAACGATGACTCCGCCGGCAAACCCTCAGCAACAAATGACCGTGGGCTGGCACCCTGGGCCCGCAACACCATTGCCGCCGTCGTTGTGGCCGGTGCATGCCTGGGTCTCTTCCTCACCGTCCAGGCGGCAGTGACCGGGGACAACAACACCTCGCTAGCCCTGCCCGACTCGGTCGACCGACTGATCCCGGCTTCCGGCGACGAGGTACTGGCACAGGCCGAGGTCGGGATCGACCTGGCCACTGGATACGACGCCTACCTGATCATCAACGGCACCGAGATACGCGACGAGCAGGACGGACTGGCCAAGAACCTCGGGCTTGGACGAGTCACCTACCAGCCACGCCCCGGATCCCCCATCGAGTCGCTCAACCCCGATAAGAACTGCGTCATAGCCATGGTCTGGGCCCAGTCCGACGGCCCCGAAACCGCAGGTCCCGTCCCTTGGTGCTTCACCGCCGCCTGAACAGGCGTACCCCGAACCGGCCGGCGGCGCCGCCGCCGGGGGTCACTGGGCTAGAAGGGCTTCGACTGTCTCGATCGCCTTCGGGACATCGCTGCGCTGCTGGCCGATCAGCACCGAAGTGATTCCCACCGTGCGGGCACCTGTCACGTTGCCGGGCGCATCGTCCACGAACACCACCTGCTCCGCGCTCGAGGCCCAGACGTTCGAGCGCCAGACGATAGATACCCGGCGCGGGTTTGCGCATTCCCACAGCCGATGAGTCGACGACGTCCTCGAACAGCTCGTCCAGCGGCAGCAGGGGCATCCAGAACTCCTCGAACTCCTTGGCGTTGTTGGTCAGAAGCGACGTTCGGACCCCACGCCGGCCAAGGTCCCGACAGAACTCGACCATCTCCTCACGAGCACCGCCGCCGGCCAGGGCCGTAAGCAGGTCGAAGGGGTCGAGTGGTGAACCGTCGGGCAGGGCGTGGTCGGCCATGATCTGTCCGCGGGCTTCGGTGATGGTTATCTCACCGCGCTCCAGTCGGTGCCACGGATGGTCGGTGTCCTGGTCATAGGCACCGAACACGGCCAACGCGAGGACCTCGGGCTCGAGGCCGCGGTCTATTGCAGCCGCCGAGAGAGCAGCGAACGGCGAGTCGATGAAGACCCCGCCGAAGTCGAATATGACTGCCTTCTTGGTACTCACAGCTCTCCGGTTTCGAGTAGTGCCTCGAACGCGGATTCGTCGAGGACGGGGATGTCGAACTTCTCGGCCTTCGACAGCTTCGAGGATCCGGGAGAGTCCCCGACGACGACCGCATAGGTCGACTTCGAAACGCTTCCGGGAGATCTACCCCCGCGAGCGACGATCGCCTGGGCGGCACCGTCACGACTGAAACCCTCGAGGGTTCCGGTCACCACGATGCTGCGCCCCGCGAGGGTCTGGGGCATCGCATCGGTTTGATCCGACCGGGGCGCCTCCACCGTCAGCCCGGCCGAGACCAGGCGGTCAACCAGGTCGGCCTTGTCGGGCTGGGCGAAGAACTGATGGACCGATTCCGCAATGACGGGACCGATTCCATCCACAAGAGCCAGCTCCTCCTCGGATGCCGAGCGGATGGCCTCCAGGTTGCCGAATGAATCCACCAGCAGCTGAGCGCCGGTGGGGCCCAGGTGCACGATGTTGAGTCCGAACAGCAGGTTGGCGAGCGGCCTGGCCTTGGAGGCCTCGATCGATGCCGCGAGGTTGGCGACCGCCCTCTCGCCAAAGCCGCGCAACTCCCCCACCGAATGGAGGTCGAGCGTGTAGATGTCGGCAACGTCTGCCAGGAGACCCAGCTCAATGAACAGCTCCAGCTGCCGCTCGCCGAGCCCCTCGATGTCCATGGCCCCGCGGGATGCGAAATGGCTGATGCGGGCCAGGCGCTTGGCCGGGCAGTCGGCGTTGACACAGCGGTGACCGGCCTCTCCCTCCTCGCGTACCAGAGGTTCGCCACACGATGGACACTGCGAGGGGAACACCCAGGGCTCGAGGCCGGCGGGTCGAGCGTCGAGAACGGGTCCCACGACCTCGGGAATCACGTCGCCCGCCTTACGCACCACCACTGTGTCGCCCGGTCGGACATCCTTGGCCGCCACCTGGTCCTGATTGTGGAGTGTGGCCATCGAAACCGTGGATCCACCGACGAACACCGGCTCCAGCACTGCATACGGTGTGGCCCGCCCGGTTCGACCGATCGATACCTGTATGTCGTACAGGGTCGTGCTTCGTTCCTCGGGAGGCAGCTTGTACGCGATCGCCCACCTGGGCGCCTTCGCCGTTGCGCCCAGTAGCGACTGCAGTCGCAGATCATCGACCTTGATGGCCACACCGTCGATCTCGTAGCCGAGATCATGGCGATGCTCGGTCCAGTGGGCACAGAACGCGTATACCTCGTCGAGCGAACCGAACGTGCGGGTCTCGGGGTTCACGGGCAGGCCCATACCGGCCAACCACTCCAGTGCTGCGGAGTGCGCCGGCGGCTGCTCGGCGCCCTCGACGGGACCCAACTGGTAGCACCACCACGCAAGACCCCGTCCGGCAGTCACCGAGGAGTCCTTCTGGCGAAGACTGCCGGCCCCGGCGTTGCGGGGGTTGACCGGCACCGGCCGCCCCTTGCGACCGGCGGCCTCGGCCTTCTCGTTCTCCTTACGGGTCCGCTCCACGAGATCCGAGAACGCTTCGAGTGGCAGGTACACCTCCCCCCGCACCTCCAACACCGCCGGCGGATCCCCCTCGAGTCGGTGGGGCACGGACTCGATCACACCGACATTGGCGGTGACGTCCTCCCCCGTGCGTCCGTCACCGCGGGTGGCAGCACCGACGTAGACCCCGTCCTCGAATCGGATGGACACCGCCAACCCGTCGATCTTGAGCTCACACGTGAAACGCACCGCGCCGTCGAAGTCGGCTTCCGCCAACCGCCTCGCCGTGCGGTCACCCCATGCACGCAACTCCTCCTCGTCCATGGCGTTGTCGAGGCTCATCATCGGTGCCGAGTGCGTCACCGGGGCGAAGGTCCCGCCGCGCGCGGCGCTGCCCGGGCGCCGAGTGGGACTGTCCGCCGTCACGAGGTCGGGATGATCGGCCTCGATCGTGCGCAGCTCCCGCACCAACGCGTCATAGTCGGCATCGGGGATCACCGGCGCGTCGTCGCCGTAATACGCCTGATCGTGGCCGCGGATCTGCGAGCGCAACCACTGGGAGCGGGCAACCGGATCACGTTCGGCGTCAGGGACCTTGGTCACGAGCAGAACCTATCGCCCACCCCCGACATCGCCGGGCCAGGAGGCGCTTGTCTGAATCAGCAGGTCAGAACCCCGAGGAGGCACGACTGGGCCCGGCGTGCACCCTGATACGACCCGCCAGCGCATCGACCAGGTCCACCACCAGCGGGAGCTGCGATACATCGAAGCGTGAGAGGCCGTCCGCGGGACCGACCATGCTGCGGGCACGCAGCAGCTGTGCATCCACCCCCGCGCCCTCGAGGTCTCGCCAAGTGGCTGCAAGATTGCGCCACAGCAGTTCCTCGCCGGTACCCAGAGGGCGATCCACGGGTACGGCGCCCCATGCCACGTAGCCCCCGTTGTCGAGGAGAGCCTGCACCCAGGGCGCCCAGCCGACGAGCGAGGGATCCGGTGGCATGGACACCAGCGACACGCCCGAGCTGATGATCGTGCGCCAGTCGGCACGACCGGGCACATGGACGCCGATGAGAAGCCCTGCGCCGGTGGCGGCACGGTCTAGCACGTCCACAACGGGATCCAGGAGGGAGCGAACCTGGCGAACCGTGAGGGGGAAGGTGGGATGCATCGACCCCAACAGCCGAGGCTCGATCATCATCACCACCACCGCGGAGCTCGGCTCGACCTCACGGATCCTGGCCAGAATCGCCTCCGCCCGGTACACGAGTGCCATGCGGGCCGCGTCGAGTGCTTGCGCCAGGGGGACACCGGTGCGAGCCAACGTCAGTGCCAACGTGACCGGCCCGACCATGTCCACACGGAGTGCGTCCACCGCCGAGCCCGCGGTCGAGGCCGGCCACCGCTGCAGCGTCGCCTCCAATGCGGCGAAGGCTTCGAAGTCGGTGGATGCCGCCGCCTCCGGCCGGACACCGAAGGTGGCCTCGTTCACCCGGAGGTCGTTGTTGGGCATCGCGTACGCGCCCTCGAACGCCGATGCGGCCTGCGCCAGAAGTGAGTAGGCCGGGTCGCAGGGCACAGGCACGGTGGGGAAAGACCGGCCGCGAAGAGCCACCTCCACGGCATCCGCCACTCCGACGACCGGAAGATCGGCCGGAAGGGTCGGGAGCCCGATTCGCAGATCCGGTGTACCCCCCATGACCCGTTGTTAGCGGTGAGTGCGCCGAGGGCGCAAACTGGGTCGGTGACAGCGCCCGGTTCTCTGTGGTTGGTTCGTGCTCTCTGGTTGGCCCTGCCCTTCACCCTGCTCGAGCACCTGATCGACGCGACCCTCGGGGGCCGGCGGGGCCGTGCGGGTGACGACCCAGGTCTTGTTCTGGTTCCTGTGGGCGATCGGCTTCGTGGTGTCGCTGGTTCCACTGCCGTCGACGCTGACGGCCATGCGCATCATCATCCCCATGGCACCACTGGCCGCCCTGTCCGCCACCGCCGTCGAGTCACCCGGTCCGGCGGGCTGGGGCGGACTGACGGCGGCAACCCTGGCGGCGGTGATCTGCATGGGCGCGGCCGTCGGCGACTGGTTCGTCAACGGCGCCTCCTACGGGGATGAGCGCCGCTTCGCGCTAAAGGCACCGGTGGCGCTGCTGGTCGGGCCTCTGCAGGTGGCGTGGCTGCTCACGGTCGCGCCGTTCATCGCCGGGACCCTGCTGTTCTCGAACGAGGTGTTCCTCGCCGGGGTCCCGCTCGTGGCACTGGGCATCTTCACCGCGTGGTGGGGCAGTTTCTCGCTGTGGCGTCTCGCTCGCAGATGGGCCGTGTTCGTCCCCGCTGGATTCACACTCGTGGACGACATGGCGCTGGCCGAACCGATCCTGTTCGCAGCCCGGAACGTAACCCGCCTCGGGCCGGCCCACGAAGACACCGACGCACTCGACCTGACGGTTAGGGCGCCCGGCCTGGTGCTCGGGGTCGATACAGCGACACCCCTCGAACTCGTACCCGCCGCCGGCAGAGACCGGATCCTGGAGAGCAAGGAGGTCACCGGAATCCTGTTCGTGCCCAGTCGTCCCGGGACCCTGCTCGCCCATGCCGAGGAGCGAGGCATGAAGGTGGAACGTTCCTGAGCCGCACTACGGTCTGGGTCGCCGGGCTCGGCCCGGGTCGTCCGCGGTGACGATCCCGCCGCCCAGCACCTCATCGCCGTCGTAGAGCACGACGCTCTGGCCCGGCGCCACACGGCGTTGGGGTCGGAGCCACGACAGCTCGGCGGAGTCGACATCCGCAGCCACGATTTCCGCTGCCTGCGCCGTTCCGTGCGCCGAGATCTGCCCCGACACCTCGCCCTGCGCCGGCCCGTCCGCCCAGACCATGGATGTGAGTGCGACAGACGAGCGGTCGAGGGCTTCGGGTGGGCCGACAGTCACCGACCGCCGCGCGACATCGACAGCGGTGACGAAGCGACGATCGGCACCGCCGGCCAGGTTGAGTCCGCGTCGCTGGCCGATCGTCACCAGCTCCACCACATCCACCGAGCCCACTTCTTCCCCGGTCTCGTCATGTACCACCGCGGGGTGGAGATCCATCCGCTCCGCCAGGAACGCGGCGCGGCCATCGGCACGCGTGATGAAGCACACATCCTGGCTATCGGGCTTGGCAGCAGTTCTCAACCCCAGTGCCGCGGCTCGCTCGCGCACCTGGGACTTGGTGAGGTGACCGATTGGGAACACGACGCGGTCGAGCTCGTCGCCGTGCAGTGGGTACAGGACGTAGGACTGGTCCTTGGCCGCGTCTGCACCCCTCGCGATCCGGCGCGAACCGTCGGGGCGGTCGACGATCCGGGCATGGTGACCGGTCGCCACGGCGTCGAAGCCGAGCAACTCCGCGCGGTCCAACAGGACGTCGAACTTCAGGTGCCGGTTGCACTCGACGCACGGGTTCGGGGTCTGACCCCGGGCGTGCGCTGCGACGTAGGGGTCGACCACGTGCCGATCGAACTCCGCTGTGTAGTTGAACACATGGTGGTCGATGCCCAGCTGCGCCGCGCTTCGGCGAGCATCCTCCACATCGCTGACCGAGCAGCAGCCTGTGTCGGACTCACCGCCCCAGAGCTTCATCGTCGCACCGACGACCTCGTACCCCTTCTCGACGAGGACCGCGGCAGCCACAGAGGAATCGACGCCTCCCGACAGCGCCACCAGGATCCTCATACCGGTACACCCTTCCGACTGGACCGTATGTGCTCCACCGCTGAGGCCACGGCAGCGGCGGCATCGTCGATGTCGGCATCGGTGGTATCCACACCGATGCTCAGGCGTAGTGGGGCTGCATCCGGGGCGACCTCTCCGGCCAGCCCCAACGCATCGAGCACGTGTGAGGACCCGACGGCACCCGAGGCACACGACGACGCGGCCGAGGCACACACGCCGAGACGTTCGAGAACCAGCAGCAGTTCCTCCCCACCCACACCTTCCACCAGGAGGTGGCAGTGACCGGGGAGCACCCCGGAGCGGTCCGCGTGGGCACCTGCGGCTGCAGCAACCTCCGGACCGACGGTCTCGGTCACTCCCTCGATGGTGGAGGTGAGGGTGTCGGCCAGGCGGTCGCGCCGGATCGCCGTTTGTCTCACCCGTTGCGCCCGATCGAGATCGGCCGCCGCCAGCGCGGCAGCGAAGCCGACGATGCCCGCCACGTTGTGCGTTCCACCGCGACGGTCGCGTTCCTGCCCTCCACCGCGCAACAGCGGATTCAGCGAGGTCGAAGCACGCACCACCAGGGCCCCCGTTCCCTTGGGGCCGCCCAGCTTGTGGGCCGAGACGCTGATCAGCTGAGCGCTGGCGGCCGTCCGGCTCAGGTCCAGCCACGGGGCGCCCTGCACGGCATCGGTGTGCAGCACCACACCCGGCGCGCACTCTTCGATGGCGTCGGCAACGGCGTCGAGGTCGTTGATGGTGCCCAACTCGTTGTTCGCCGCCATGACCGACACCACCGAGACACCTGGACCGTCGGGGGCCGCCACGAGGTCGAGGGTGGCGGCGAGAGAGGTGAGATCGATCCGACCCAGGCGGTCCACCGCCACGATGCTCCCGCCGAGTGCGCGGGTCGGGTCCAGCACCGCGGGGTGTTCGACGGCGGAACAGATCGGTACGCCGGGCCGGGGCGGCATGCCTCCGGTCACGGCGTGGTTGTCGGCCTCGGTGCCTCCGGATGTGAACACGACCTCGCCCGGATCACACCCGAGGACAGCGAGCCACCGTCTCGCGGGCCTCGTCCAGCGCACACGTCGCATCCCGGGCGATCCGATGCGACCCCGACGGGTTTCCGTAGCGCTGCGCGCCGCCGCCCGGACCGAGGAACGGCTCCATCGCCTCCATGGCTTCACGGCACAGTGCAGTCGTGGCCGCGTGGTCCATGTCGATCATGTAGGGATTCTCCCAGCCCGGACCAACCCAACGCACGCGGCCACCGCAAGACCGCGGCTCGCAGGGGCTGGACGATCGCTGCGCTCAGAGCGAGATGGCTCCCGGGCCGGAGGTGGGCATGGAGCCTTCCTTCGTGCGCCTGCGTATCTCTTTTCCTGCCGCGGCCCAGGTACGGACAACCCTGCCGAAGCCGGCCAGGGCTCCGCCGAGGTCACGGATGGGTGACACCCGGTAGTCGCTGGGACGTGGGCCGTCGCGCTCCTCCATCCAGTACGAGTGCAACAGCAGTGGCGGGTTGAAGCCGGTTGCCGTGGCACGCGCCAGCGGGCCGCGTTCGATGTCCTGGGCGTCGAAGATCTGGATCTCCTTGCCCTCGTCGCCCTGTGGCGATCCACGATGCACGAGGACCATGACGTAGCCGTCGTTGGGGCCGCTGCGGATCGCGGCGGGGCACGAACGTGGGCGGGGACGGGAAGGCCCCGGGCTCTGTGTACTCGTAGACGCCGACGACCTTCTTGGATTCCAGGTCGAAGTGCGCGACGGCTCCGGGGCGACCATCGACCGGAAGCTCCTCCAGCGGCACGAAGTGCTCGTTGTCGGTGTCCTCGTAGAGGTCCCACCACTCCTGGGACACCAGGGCGGGATCGAATCCCATCCCCGAATACCACGCCTGGGTCACCCGGTCACGGGCTTCGGCACTGGAGTAGTCGTAGGTGGACAGCACGCCGCCCCAGAACCGGTCGTCCCAGAGTTTCTCGGCCGCCCGGACCTCGCCGGTGGCTGCAACTATCTCGTAGGTGCCCATGCACCCCGGCTGTTGGGTCAGTGAGATCAGGCCTTCGTGATCTGCCCCCACGACCTCCCCGGCGTGCGTCGTGTCGCCCTCGGCGAGGGTGATCATGAGATCTGCCAGGGCGATGTGCTCCAGGTGCACACGGAGTATCCCGTCGTCGTCGTCGACGTCGACAGTGAGATGGCCGCTCGGAATCGGAATGTGTACCTCGATCGCCTTCACCGGCTCCCCGGGCGGAGTGCGGCGAAGGTCGTCCTTGGCCACGATCCACAACTGCGTGATGTCCTGGTTGGGGATCGCGCGCGGCCCGGTTCCCCGCAGCACCTGGGGCTCCATCTTGAACGGAAGGTCGCAGAACACCAGGTGGTCGCGGGTGGCCTTGATGTCGTGGATGGAGTCGAAGTCGCTCATCCCCTCGACCGGCCAACGTTCCACCGGCCCCGACAGCCCCCAACGGGCCACATAGGTGGGCGCACCCGGCATCGGGAAGTAGTTGACGAAGTACACCGCGCGCTCCTCCACGAAGGAGCCGGGTGTGCCGCCACCGGACACATGGGCTCCAAGAGGCCGGGCGCCATTTGGGCCCACTCACCATTGGACCCCACCGGAGTGAGTACCTCCAGGGTCACCGGGTCGACCTCGATGGGGCGACCGGCGTCGTAGCCGACGAACAGGCGACCATCAATGGTCTGCACATTGGTGTTCGCCATGTTGGACACTCCGAACGGGGAGAACTGGGCGAACTCCACGGTGCGGAACAGCTTGGGGAATCGATCGGCCAGCCGTGCCACCGGCGTTTCCATTCGTCGGGCTCGGGCGGCGATGGTCCCATCCAGTGCCGGCTGCATCGAGAAACGGTGCAGCAGACCGAACTGGTTGAACCAGTGGCCACCCGGCTCGCGCTTGTCGGGTCCGATGATGAACACGTCGCCGTAGGCATCGGTGGGCCAGTGGCCCTCGATCACCTCCAGGTTCCACGTTCCCTCTCCCGCACCGCGGAACAGGTTCTTGGTAAGCGTGGCCATGGAGGTCCCCCTTCGGGCACACTCGTGCCTGGGGGAAGGCTAAACGGCGTTCACATGGGTGTCACGCTGCTGTTCGGGGAGTTCCATGTCGAGGTTCAGCTGGCCAGTAGACCAACCGACGCTCGGAGGCCCGAACGACCCCGAACGGCTGCGTCCCTGGGCCGAATGCGACATCAACTCGGTTCACACCGCGTGCCAGGACCCCGAGATCCAGCGCTGGACGACGGTCCCGGTGCCCTACCTGCCCGAGCATGCCCGCGGGTACATCACCGAGTTGGCGCCCGCTCAGTGGCGCGACCGCACCGCAGCCCTCTTCTGCGTCGCGGCGAGCGACGATGACCGGGTACTCGGCGCCTGCGGGCTCGTGTCCGTCCACGCGGGGAGCAGTACGGCCGAGGTGGGGTACTGGTTGGCGCCCACAGCACGAGGCAGGGGGACAGCGGCCAGGGCCGTGATGTTGCTGGCCGATTGGGCACTGGGCAGCGGAGGATTGGGGCGGCTGGAGTTCCACATCGACGGGGACAACGAAGCGTCGCACGCCGTTGCACGGAATCTCGGGTGTGTCGGTGAGGGGCCGGAACTCTGGACGCTGTCATCGCCCGCCGGCCCGGCCACCGCCTGAGGCCGTCCCGACGATCGGGCCCGTCCCCTTCCGGCACGTGTCACCTGTACAGGGCCGGAGCAGCGATCGGGGTTGCGACCGGGGCGACGCCGCGGGCGACGTCACGCAGGAGTCCGCCCTCTCGCCACTGATAGGCCGAGGCGATGCAGATCAGCCACGTCTCCGGGTCCACACCGCTGGTATCCGGGTGGCCGATGCGGTCGCGAACACCCCTCGCCAGTCCCACCGATTGGGCGGTGCGGGCGTCGCCGGAGAACTTCGTGACCCGTAGCAGGAACTCGCGGATCAGCGAGAAGTCCTCGGGAGCCAGACCGCTCACATCGAGATTGGCGACGTACGCCTCGTATCCCGGCGGCGCATAGAACACCACCGGAACCGACTGTCCGGACCGACCGCGGTGTCGCACGACGACCGTCGATGCCGCCATGTCACCGGACCGCTGGGCGGTCGGCGAGAACATGGCGGTGATGAGCGCGACGAATCCAAGAGACAGATAGATGTCGATGATCGCCAACAGTCCGCGGACCGCGGACTGGCGGGGTTGGACCGGTGAACCATCGGCCGAGATCACCCACAGACCGAACATCGCCTTGCCCACGCTGCGCCCGCGCCACACGATCTCCAGTCCGATCGGCCACAGAGAAGCACGACCACGAACACGGTCAGGTACACGAGAACCACACTGGCCCCGGCACCAACCAGGAACGAAGCTCCGATCGCCAGCACAGTGGCGACCATCAGCTGCACGACCAGATCCACCAGGCGGGCAAAGGCACGTGTTGCGACCCCGGCGGTTGGCAGATCCAGCACCACCGCCTCGGGAGTGACCACACCGGCACGCACAGGCCGTACCGTACTGCGCAGCGATGGACATCGACCGCTACACCCAGATCCATGATCCAGAGTGGCGCCGCCTCGCCGAGCTCAGCGCTCAGGTGGGCCGCCGCCGCCCGCGCGGGTCCACGAACCGCATCGACGACACCCTCATCGAGGAACTCATCGGCGGTTACCAGCGAACCTCGGCCCAGCTCTCCCACGTCCGGACCGTGTACGCCGATCCGGAACTGATCCTGCGACTGTCGAGGCTGCTCGGCGAGACCAGGGTCGTGATCTATCAACGACGGGGCAATCCGGCGCGAGCCGTGGTGCGATTCTTCAGCGAGTCGTTCCCCGCCGCGGTCTGGGTATCGCGTCGCTACATCGCGGTGGCGTTCGTGCTCCTGATGGTCCCGGCCGTCGCCATGGGGTTCTGGTTGGCCAATGACGCCTCCGTGTTGGACGCCTCCGTTCCTCCCGAGCTCCAGCAGTCCATCGCCGAGTCGGAGTTCCGCGACTACTACTCGTCCGATTCTGCGCAGAACTTCGCCGGCACCGTCACGGTGAACAACATCTACGTATCAGTCCTGGCGTTCGCCTTCGGGGTGGTGCCGGTACTGGGCCCCGCGTTCGTCCTGATCACCAACGGCACCAACGTCGGGGTGATGGCGGCAGTGATGCACCACGCCGGAGAAGGTCCTCAGTTCTGGGGCCTCATCACACCCCACGGACTTCTCGAGATCGCCTCCATCCTGATCGCCGCAGCGGCAGGGTTACGCGTCTCGTGGGCAATCGTGGCCCCCGGCGACCGCAGCCGCGGACAGGCCCTCGGCGAGGAGGGGCTGCGATCGGTCGTGATCATCCTCGGGCTGACGGTGTGCTTCGTGATCGCAGGCTTCATCGAAGGCTTCGTCACCCCGTCGGGAATGCCCACCGTCCTACGGGTCGGAATCGGCGTATCGGCGCTGGCCGCGTTCACAACCTATGTCGTGCTCCTGGGTCAACGTGCCGAACGCATGGGTCTGACCGGCTTGCTCGGCGAACTGACCCGCGACGAGGTGACCGACGCCGAGTCCGTGGCCGCAAGGGGTGTGGTCATCGGTAGTTGAGGGGGGTCGACCGGGGGAAGCGCTGAGCGCCGCCACGACGCTCATCTCACAGTCGGCCAGTCGTCTTCACCTGCAGGTAGGTATCCGCCAGGTCGACGGCGAGGCGCCCTGGTTCGGCATCGATCACGATCGCACCCAGGGATCGGAGGCGAGCCGCAGTCCGTCTCCGGTTGTCGGTGGCTGACACCGCGGCCACGTGCCGGTAGACCTCATCGTCGTCCGTCACCGCGCCGGTCGCCCAGTCGTGCACTGTTGGGTCACGCACCCCTGCCACCACCACCAGATGGGTGCGCGTGATCAGAGGCAACGCGGGACGAGGGAATCCAGGACGGCCTGCTCCAGCAGGTCACTCAGGAGCACCAGCATGGACCGACGCCGGAACCGCGCCACGACCTCGGCGAACGCCCCCTGGTAGTCGGACTCCGAGAGCACCGGTTCCAGGGCGTACATGGCCTCTGTGACCCGTGCCAGTTGGTTCACGTGCCGGGCGGGCGGAACCACCGATCGCACCTCCCGGTCGAAGGCCACCAGACCACAGCGGTCGCCCAGTCGAGTGGCCACGGCTGTAAGCATCATCGCCGCGTCCATGGCGTGCTCGACGCGGGGAACGCCGCCCACCCGACCCGCCATGACTCGACCGTTGTCCAACAGCACCAGGACGCTCTGGTTCCGCTCGGCCCGGTAGGTCCGCACAATGGGCTTGCCCACCCGCGCACTCGCGGTCCAGTCGATCCGGCGGAACTCGTCGTCGGGGCCGTACTCGCGCAGCTGCTCGAAATCCGTGCCGCCACCGAGCCCGCGTGCCGACCGCATGCCCACCTCCAGGATCCGCGCACGCCTGATCCGCAGTTCGGCTTCGCGAGCCGAACGGAATGGCGGGTTGACCCTGAGCACCGTTCGCAGCGGAACCTCACGCTGACGTGCGCCGAGCCCGAGGCGGCCCTCGATGCGCACGGTCACGAGGTCCAACTCGAATCGACCCCGACGCAGTGGGGTGAAGGTGTTGGACACGACGACGGTCGAGCCAGCAGGTGCCCGGATCCGGAAACGACGCGCCGACGCTCGCAGGGAGGGCGCCAGTTGGTCCGCCAGGTGCACGGTCAGCCGCCTGGATGACTCAGAACGGACCGACCACTCGATCGTCGACTCACGACCGGCCACGACCACCGGAGCGTGACGTCGCTGGAGGACGATCTGCGCCGGAGTGGTACCCAGCAGCGCGTCTGCCAACGCCGCCAACACCACCAGGGCGGTAACCGCCAGGGCCGCTGCCCACGGAGCGACGGGCGCGCCCCGATAACCGAGCAACCCGACCGCGGCCACGAGGGCGACGATCGCGGCACGGCGGGTGGGCAGCAGCGACATCTCAGCGGGGTGCGGGCACCGTGGCGAGGACCGAGTCAAGGAGCCCGTCGGCGGTGACTCCCTCCAGTTCCAGCTCCGGGCGGATCATCAGCCGGTGGCGAAGTGCCGGCTTGGCCACCGCTTTCACCTCGTCGGGAGTCAGGTACCAGCGCCCGGAGAGCCATGCCCATGCCTTGGCCGCGTGGAGCAGCGATGCCGCCCCTCGAGGCGAGACCCCGAGCTCGACCGACGGCGACGCACGGGTGGCTCTGCAGAGTTCGACCACGTAGTGCAGCAGAGGCGCCTCGACAGTGACAGCTCGGACGTGCGCCCGGGCAGCCTCCAGGTGCGCGGCGTTGGCGACCGGCCTCACACCCGCTCCGGCGATGTCATGGGGATCCATTCCCCGGTTGTGACGGTCGAGCACCTCCACCTCCTGCTCTGCGCTCGGGTACCCGACCAGGAGCTTGAACAGGAACCGGTCGAGCTGGGCCTCCGGCAGCGGATAGGTACCTTCCTGCTCCACGGGATTCTCGGTGGCGATCACCACGAACGGATCCGGAAGCGGACGCGAGACCCCTTCGGCGGTCACCTGTCGCTCCTCCATCGCCTCCAGGAGCGCCGCCTGGGTCTTGGGCGGCGTGCGGTTGATCTCATCGGCGAGGAAGAGATTGGTGAACACCGGCCCCTCCCGGAAGGCGAAGCCGGCGGCAGCCCCGGGCGAGAGCACGAGCTGGCCGGTCACGTCGGAGGGCATCAGGTCGGGGGTGAACTGCACCCGGGAGAACTGCAGGTCGAGCGTGTGGGCGAGGGTCTTGACCAGCAGCGTCTTGGCCACACCGGGCACTCCCTCCAGGAGCACGTGACCTCGCACCAACAGTGCCGTGATGAGCCCTGAAAGCGTTCCCTCCTGACCGACGATCACCTTGGCGATCTCAGCCCTGAGGGCCAGCATCGCTTCCAATGACCCGTCGTCGGATCGCTGTTCAGGCAGTGGGTTGGACATCGAGCACCTCCGAGTGCAGTTCGTCCAGAGCGCGGCTGAGAGCCACCAACTCCGAGTTCGTATCGACCGATGACCCGTAGAGAAGGCGGCCGAGCTCGTCCGGATCCCGACCGGTGCGAGAGGATATGGCAGCCACCATCGCCGTCGGATCGCCGTCCAGTGGGACTCCCAGCCGGCTCGACAGCTCCCGGCGTAGATCGCCGCGAAGCACCCGAGCTGCGTGCTGGGTGCTCCCGCTGCGGCGAAGAAGTCCGCCCACGGCCTCCACCAGCTCGGACCCCGAGACCTCCACCGGAAGCACCTCGTTGACGGGTCGACCCAAACGCCGGGAACGCCACCAGGCGTAGATGAGGAAGGCTCCGACCAACTGGGACATCGCCAGGCGGACCGGGAAGGGGATGAGCGAGAGGGGGTTCCTGGTGCCGTCGGGAGTGACCCCGGGCGGCGGCACGGCGACGACGAAGGTGACGCTGTCCAGGTCCCCGAGCAGCGACAGCGCCATGGGCCCGTTGTCGAGTGCCCTGCCGCCTTCTTCCTTGTCGGGCTGGAGCCGGGCGTTCGCCCACAGGTATGGCGATGCCAGCATGGTGATCGTGCCCCCGCCGGAGGGTTCCCTGGTCACGAGCGCACCGGCACCATCGGCGAAACAGACCTCGGTGGCGGCTGCATCGAGCTCACTGGGCAATGCCAGGAGGTTGCCGCTGATGTTGTCAACCGATTCGAGGTCCTCCAGGTCGGCCATGTCACACCGGCCCAACGACACGGGGTTGGCCGGCGAGCGGACCAGCGTCCGATCCTCCAGGGGGTAGAAGAGTTGCTCTCCCGAGACGACCACCGTCGCTCCGGAGGACGCTGCCGCGCGTGCAGCATCGAGCTGGGCCGCACCCGCGTACTCCGGCACGGGCACCACCAGTCCGTCGTCGGACCCGAATCCGAGCTGCTCCAGATCCTCGGGCCGGACGGATTCGACCCGAACCCCGGCATCGGCCAGGAGGGTAGCCATGGCCCTGTAACCGTCCGGAGCCGCCGAGTCGACGCCGAACGGCGGTGGAGCCCCACCGCCGGAGAGGAGCATCAGCGCAACCACGATGCCCAGCAGAGCCAGAGTCCCGAGCCACGCGACGGGATGTCTCATTGGTCCACCACCGTGTCCACCAGGGTTTCCACGCGTCCGACGGCGACCTGGGGGCCTTGATCCAGGGGTTCGAGGATCGGCGCGGCGAGTACCTCGGTCAGGATCGAACGGATGCGACGGTTCTCCTCCGGCCCGGTCGCCACGTGGGCGTACCAGGGAAGCTCGAACAACAGGCAGGCCGACTCGAACTGCTCCACCGCGTGCGGGGGTCGTCCGCTCCAGGTCGGCCAACAATTCCCGCGTCGTGCGCCCGGCCAGGTCCGCAACCTGCGAACGGTCGACCAACGTGCGCACCAACTGGCGGTACCGCGCCCGCATGGCCAGTTTCCATTCCCCTGCCGCCTCGTACCGCTCGGCCTCGGCTCCCCACTCCTGTGCCCGGCGACGGTGTTCGGCCTCCAGCACCGAGAGCGGGTCCGACTCTTTTTCGACCCGAGGCACCCACCGGCGCACGACCATGACCACCACGGCCACCACCGCGAGAAGCGCCAGGAGCATGAGCAGCCACCCGATCAGGGATCCGGCGCCGCCACCGAACGACGATGCCGGCACATCTACGCCGGGTACCCGGTCGAACAGGCCCTCGAGACGCTCCCCTATCCAGTCGCCGACGCGTTCCATGATCGATTTCGGGTACTGGTACTCGCGTCGGGACATGATGTCCTCGACCTCGCTGCGACCCGGGTCCTGGAGGATCAAGCGACGAGTCCCAACTCGTGGCGTCGAAGATCCAGGTCCAGTGCCTCGCTGCGGCACCGCAACTCGACGTAGGCCCGGGCAGCGATGCACGCGGTGAGCGGTTGGACGATGAGCAGTGCCAGCAACGACACCTGCTGCACCACGACAAGAACCGCGTCCGAGGGCACGAAGATGCTCGCCAACGCGGCCGGACCGACGTACAACGCGACCTGGAGCACCGTGGAGATGCAGAACCCACCGAACGCCACCCCCAGCGCAGTTCCGTAGCTCCGCCAGGCCAGACGCCAACTACGGGCGAACGAGTGCAACGGGCCCGCCAACTCGGCACCTGCTACCACCGAGGCGCACATGAGCAGGGCGTCCGCCAGGAAGAACCCGACGTACACGAGGCACCCCCCGAGGGACTTCACCGGAAGGCACAACACCGGGACGAGCACGGCCACCCACCAGCGCCGTCCCGCAGCCAGGGCCAGTTGACCGCCTTGTCGGCGGGTCCTCACGAGGAGGTCATCGACCATGATTCCGGCGGCCATGCCTAGGAATGAGAGAACGATCACCCTCGCTGCCAGCACGACCCATGAGAGGGTGGAGGCCTGGGTGCCGATGCCCGCCAGTGCGGCCAGCGGCGAACCACCGGTTGCCACTCCGTCGGAGACCCCGGACTGCAGCTGGACCAGGAGGTCGATCAACTGCAGGGGCAGCAGTAGCGCTGCGGCCAGGGTGACCAGCGGAGCGAACCCGTGACGCAGCAACTCGAACCCGCCGTCGAGCACACCGGCGACACCGACGGGCCCTAGTGGTGTAAGTGGCCAGTCGTCCCTGTCCTCCCCGACGGACCCGTCGACCGGCATGGGGGCATCGCCGCGGGCGACGGCCACACCCGCTCCGCCCAGCACGGGCGTCGTCGTAGGCCGGAGCTCCGAGCCCTGCTCCGGTGCCACCCACCCGGAATCGGTCATGGGAGTGAACAACTGTGCTCGTGGCTGACCCGACCCATCACTGACATCCTGCCCGATCGGGGCCTCCACCGGGCAGACTCGGCCTGATGACGATGCACTCCGGGGATCCCGGCCGATACGGAGCAAGCTTCGCCGACGTGTACGACCTCTGGTACCCCGGCGGTGACGAGAGGGAGCTCTGCGACTTCCTCGTGGCGGAGCTGACGCCGGGTGCCAGGATCCTGGAGCTGGGAGTCGGAACCGGTCGGGTCGCCCTCGCCATGGTCGCCGCCGGGTTCGAGGTCGTGGGTCTGGATGCATCCAGCGAAATGCTCGACGCCCTGGCGAACAAGACTGCTCCCGGCTCGGGCCCAGCGAGTTACGGCCCAGCTGACTGCAACACGGCCATCTCCGCGGTGAAGGCCGATGCAGGCGCTCCGCAGACGTGGGCCGCCGCCGGGATCGACGGGCAGTTCGACTGTGTCCTGGCCGCCTGCAATCTGCTGTTGAACCTGACCGCCCCGGGCGCTCAGCAATCGTGCGTGGCGGGTGCAGCGGATCTACTGGCGCCGGGCGGGGTCCTGATCACCGAGCTCTCTCTGATCGACGTGCACAACACCGGTCGCACCGGCGTGGAAGTGAGTTCCGTGCGCAGTGACGGTGTGGTTCTGGTGGTCACCGAGACCGAAGCTGGGACCGGCCTCGTAGAGGGGCGCCACATCGAGCTGTTGGACGGCGAGCCCGTCCGGGTACGCCCGTGGTCCATCAGGGCCATGGCCGACGGCGATCTCGACCGTTGGTGCACCGCGGCGGGCCTGACCCGCGCTTCCAGCCATGGAGGCTGGGACCGGTCACCCTGTGGACCCGACGACGCGGTCTTGATCTCGGTCCACGCCCACACCCCGCACTGACGCCGCACCCGCTGGGGTGATGGACCTCAGTCTCCGCTCCAACGGGGGCTCAGGCGTCAGTGGCGCCCGGATCGACGGCGAACGGCCTCAACAGCGCGGTCTGGGTAGCGATCGCAACCAGGTTCCGTTCTGCATCGAACAGCTCTGCTGTTCCCGACGCGAAACCATTGGCAGCGGACTGCGCCCGCGTGTGCTGCAGGACCCAGTCGGTGGGCACATCGGCTATGAACTTGAGTCCGATCTGAAGGGAGATGACCAGGAAGAATCCGATTCGACCGCCGAGTCCGGCATGCACCGCCGGGCCCAGTACATCGCCGGGCACGGCCAACACCGCCGGCTCCCAGATCCCACCTGCGGTGATGGGCGAGTTGTTGAACCGGAACCACGACGCAGCGCGGGGTTCGCCCGGATCCACCGGCTCCCCCCATGCGACGTTACCCATGGCGATGCGGAAATCTGTCTGTCGGTGATAGGGGATGGTGCTGAAGGGACTGTCGGGGACGGTTTCGCGACCCGGACAGTCCTCCGCGTCGGGGACGTCGGGAGCCTCGACGCCGGCGAAGGCCAGAACGCTGTCGGTGCGGCGACCCAGAACGACCACTACCACGAGGTCGTTTCCCACCTCACCCCCCGGGTCGGGGGACGCGGCGTCCAGCGCCCACAGCCGCACCAATGCCTGGGCGCCGTTGCGGCCATTGCGCAGGACCTCGACCTGCATGCCGATGGGACCACAGGGCACAGCGGCACAGAACGTGGCCTCGGCTCCGACGACGTCGAGGTCCCCGCGTTGGAGCTCCATCTGGGCGGCGCGCACAGCGGCGCTCATCGTCGTACCGCCGAAGGCGTACATCACCCGCCAGGCGAGCGGTATGAAGCACTGGTACCGACCGGCGCTTCCGGGCACGGTTTCGGGACGGGTGTCGACCAGGATGTCGCCCGGCGCAAGGGTGTCGGGGTCGACGAACTCGATGGGATCCACCGGGACACACTTCACGAACCGGGGCCCGCGATCCAACCGGGACGGCCGCCGGTCCCACCGCTAACCGTGGACAGGCCGATAGCGTGGCTCCATGGCGCACATCAGGGTGTCGAGGACGATCGACGCCGCTCCCAAGCAGGTGTGGGCCGCTATCGCCGACATCTCCACCCATGTCCGGTGGATGAGCGACGCCGATTCGATCAAGTTCACTGGCGACAAGACCTCTGGCAGGGGTACATCTTTCGACTGCGTGACCCGGGTGGGCCCGATCTCCCTGGTCGACACGATGGAGATAACGCGCTGGGAACCCGCCCGTGCCATGGGTGTGCTGCACTCCGGGGTCGTGTCGGGGGTCGGTGTGTTCAAGCTCGAACCACGTGGCCGGAAGGGCAGTCGCACCCGCTTCAGCTGGTCCGAGCGGCTGCGGTTCCCCTGGTGGTTGGGCGGACCGTTCGGTGCTCTCGCCGCCAAGCCCGTTATGTACCTGATCTGGCGTAAGAACCTGCGCCAACTCGCCGATCTGATCGAGTCTGGCGCGCTGCCCTGATCCATGTGGCCGGCCCTGGCTGACCAGGGCCGGTCAGCCGACCAGGCCTGGTCAGCCGACCAGGGCCGGGAACTGCTGCTGGGCCACGACCACCGCCGACACGGCCAGCAACACCGCCAACGCGGCCAGGCCCCCGAGGCGTGCCACCGCGGGAACTCCGTCACGGCCGAGCCGGGTGGAGAGGGCCAGCGCGGCGACCGTCCCTGCCACGAGGCCGCCGACGTGCCCGCCTATGGACACTCCAGGCAGGGCGAAGGTGATCACCAGGTTGAGCACCACGAGGGTACCGATACCTGACTGCCAAGGGCTCTGGCCGGCGCGCAGCTGGAGGACGACGAGTGCTCCCATCAACCCGAACACTGCACCCGAGGCACCGACGGTGGGTGCCTGCGGGTCGATCAACATCACACCGAGCGAACCGCCGAGCAGCGAGACGACATAGACCAGAGCGAATTGGGCCCGACCCAATGCGGGCTCCAGGACCTGACCGAGCAGCCACAACAGGAACATGTTCATGCCCAGGTGCAGGAAACCCGAGTGCAGAAAGGCCCCACTGACGAGCCGGTACCACTCCCCCGAGGCCACCATGACACCCCACGTCGCGCCCCATTCGAATACCGGACCTGCGGCCCGACCGGGCTGGCCTCCGGTGACGGTCATGATCACGTAAACGGCCGCGTTCAGCCCGATGAGCGTCATCGTGACCAGCGGCCTGGACGCCTGCCCGAATGCAGCCCGCCCGCTGATGACCTTCGTCGTGCGCGCCCCTGCGCACTCGGGACATTGGAAACCGACCGACGCCTGACGCATGCAAGAAGGACAGATCGGCCGATCGCACCGCTGGCAACTCACTCCCGCCACCCGGTCCGGGTGTAGGTAGCAGTTGGCTGAAACGACGGGATCCACGGTCGAGAGGTAGCGGTACCCGGCTAGCGGGACGGAGCGCCATCGTCGGGTCGGGCGTCGTCCTCCAGCAGACGCTCCACCGCCCGTGTCGGCAGGTCGACCAGATCGGGGCGGTGCGCGAGCTCATAGGCAACCTCGTACACGGCCCGGTCGAGTTCGAACACACTGAGCAGCGCGTCCCTGCTGGCTCTCGAACGAGGCAGCAGACGGTGCACGTCGTCGACCGACGCGTATCCGGACAGGAATGAGTTCAGGTTGCGCTCCGCCCAAGCATCAGCGAGGACCCTGACCTCGTCGTCGGGCACCTCGACCTCACGCACCGCGGATGCCGCGACATGATGGAAGGACCTGGTCATGCCGGCTACGTCGCGAAGTGGCGAGGAGGGACGTCGACGCTCCAGAAGGAGGCGCCCCGGCTCACCCTCGAAGTCGACGATCATCCAGGTGCGCTGCAAGCGCAGGGTCTTTGCCAGCCGCATGTCGCCGTGCACGCGGATGGAAGCCCCAAGGTCCTCTGCTTCGGAGAGCCGCGCGTACACCTCTTCGATGCTTCGCGTGTCCAGGTGACCCTCGGCGACCCGATGGAGTTGGGCGGCCATGTCTCCGGCCCAATCCGCACCGGCCGCTTGTTCGACCCCGAACGCCTCGGCCAGCGCCACGTGCATCCGGGCCACCTCGGCGCCGAGACCCTCGGACTCCTCGACGAAGTCGAGCCGGCAGTCGCGAGGCTGACGTCTGAGGTTGAAGACCTCACGAAGTGAGTCGAGTGCGAGTTCCCGACCCACCCCGCGCGAACGTTCCATCCGGCGCAATACGGCGAGATCGGTGCCACTGCGGCGCCACACCTTGGCCGGGACCGACACTCCGCCGTAGCCCACCTTGCCCAGCGCCTCGGTCACCTCAGCATCGGGATTGGGTCCATCAGCTACCTTGCGGAACACCTTGAGCACGAAGGACTCGTCGATCACCAGCGACGTGTTGGTGTGCTCGCCGGCCATCGAACGCACCGCAGAGAACCCGGCGGTGGGGTCGACCACCTTGCAGAACTCCAGGGCGAGTTCCTCGTCCGCCAGCGCGTCGAAGATCCAGGCATCGCCCCTGGGCGTAGGCATCGCACCGAGGCGACAGGATGGTGGGAGCTCCACTGGTTCGTCCTCGGTGGCTCCCAGCAGAAGCTGGTACCAGCGGGGGTCGCCGCTACCGCGGTCGCCTCTGACCTCGACCAGCAGCCACAGCAGGCTCGGCCATCCGTCCAGCAGGGTGTCGACCCGCCGGAGGCTCACCACCGGATCGGGTACGGCCGAGTACCAGCGCTGCGAAGCAAGAAAGGCGTCAGCAGTACTCTCAGTTCGTTGGTGAAGGTGACGCTGTCGACGACTACTCCGTTCGGTCGGTTCCGGTCTGTGGCCCTCAGGTGGGCCGGAGGCCCGAGGATGTCTTCCAGCCGGCCGCTGCTGCCGGAATGGCGACCGACAGTGTGGCAGCGGTCCCATAGGGACCCAACTCCTGGTGCCACAACAGAGCGGCTGCTGCATCCGCCGTGTCCGCCATGGCTCCTGCGGTGACCCAGCGACCGTCGGGCTCGGGATCGGACAACTCCACGAGGGCACCGCCGCCCAGCACGATCTCGCGAATTCCGAAGCTGCGGGCCAACCACACCAATAGCTGGGGCTCCGCTCGATCTGCTCCCGATGCCCGCGGTACCGACACGCACGAGAAGATCGTGGGGAACGAAGAGCATCAGCAACCCGAACAAGATGCGGCCGACGGCTACTGAACGGGCGAGGGAGCGGTCATCCATGGCTCCCATCATGCCCTCTGCAGGGACGGAGCCGACACTCAGCGTCGACGGATGGCCATCTTGAGCTCACCCGTGACGAAAGGCAGTTCGCTCGTGGTCATCCAGATTCCGGAGAGCGACAGGATCCGGAGGCCGACCAGGTTAGCCCTGCCCAGTATCGCAAATGATCTGTTGATCCCCGACTCCGGGTCGTCGATGTACACCGTGCCGGTGACGAAGGCATTGGCTCCGATCGTCATCTTGAATGTGGCCTCGGTGAGCCCATCGACCATCGTCGCCTCCAGAAAGCCCCCCGACTCCGTGTCGGTCAGGGCTCCCTGGGTCTCCGCCGTGATAAGGAAAGAGTGGCTGACCTCCAGGGGTCCACGCATGACGAAGTCGACCCACACGTCCTGGATGAGTGGTCGCCGGATGGGAGCGACGGTCACCGCGTCGGGCCCTTCGAGTACCCGGCCGGTATCCGGTTCCAGGAACATCGACGGGCCGCCGCAAAGCAACTGCTCGTTCAGGGTCTGGCAGTCGGGGAACGTCACGAATCTGCCGTCCGAGGTCCAGCTCAACTCGGCGACCCCGAACGAGGCCGTGTCCGGGGCATCGAGGGGCGTGATGTCGAAGCTTCGACCACCGCTCGACGAGACCAGCATGAGTCGACTGCAGTCCGCGCCACCTCCGTAGACGATACGGGTCGCATCCGGTGACACCGCCGGGCCGCAGATGCTGTCGTCTATGGCGAGATTGGTGCGGCTCAGGTCATCCAGCGCAACGCGCTTGAGTTCCTTCAGACCCTTGGACGGACCGACTGCGATCAGAAACGATCCGTCAGGAGCAAAGTCAGGCTCGTCGGCAGAGAGGGGGGTGGGTCCAAGAGAGCTGCTCACCTCGGTGGCCAGAGACAACGTGTAGCGGTTGGTCGAGCCCGGAATCTCCGACTCGACCACCATCACGGGGTCGGCGGGTGACCAGTTCACACCCACTATGGAGCGCAACGAGGGATCGCCGATGGTCGTGGTGACGGCTCCCGCCAGGTTCACCAACTTGAGCACGTTGCCCAACGGGCCCTTGGGTAGCGGCGCCAGGAAAGTACCCGCTTCCCTGGATCGTCTTCGGGTGGAGGCGTCGGCAACATACTCCTCGGACCCGTTCGCGACGTAGGCGATCAGGTCTCCAGTGGGATCCCAGGAAATGACAGGGTCGAGACCAACCGCATCGAGGGCTACGTCGGTGGCCAGGACCACCGGATCCCCGCCGACGGTGGTCACAACCACCAGCGCTCCGTCCACGCGCACATAGGCGACCGCATCGGAGGTTGGGGCGATGGCCACTGCACCCTGCCCGTTGGGCCCCAGAGCGGCCAGGGCGCCGACAACGGCAGGAGTCGCCTCGCCAATACCGAGGAGGACCTCACCGACATCGTTCACATAGGCGACGGGCCCACTCGGCTGGTTGGTCTCGCCCTCGCTCCTGGTTCCTTCGCCATCGAGACCCCCGGCGCGACCCGAACCGTCGGACCCCGTGTCGTCGGTCTCGTCGCCGGTTGGGGTGTCGTCCGAAGAGCCATCCTGCGCACCGGTGGCTCCGCCCGGTACGACGGCCGCCAGCAGGAGCCCTGCCAGCAAGGGGACGAGGGCGCGCCGGAGCCCGGGACCCGCACGGAACGGGATCTGGCGGAGCTGCACGTCCGGACGCATCGCCCAAGGGTACCGGCGCCCCGCGAGGACACCGAAGTGGAGAGCCGACGTATCCGCTCCCAGCTGAGGCCCTTCTCCGGTAGTCGACACACGCCGATACGCTCAGTGTTGATGAAGGTCCAGTGTTGATGAAGGCCCAGCGCAGTTTCACAGTCCGACCCCGCCTGCCGGACCGACTCGTCGCGCTCGAGCCACTGGCTGCGAACCTGAGGTGGTCCTGGGACCGCCACACCCAGGCGCTCTTCGCCGAGATCGACCCGGAGCAATGGGAGGCCGGTCATCACGACCCCCGGCGCGTGCTGGCAGGGGTGTCCCCGCAGCGCCTGGAGGAACTGGCGGAGGACGAGGGATTCGTCACCCGGCTCGCGAGCCTTACCTCGGAGCTCGACACGTACCTGACCCGACCCGGCTGGTTCCACAGGATGCTCGACGAACACCGTGTTCCCACAGTGGAAGACGGCCGGGGCGTGTTGAACGGGCACAAGGTCGCGTACTTCTCCCCGGAGTTCGGCATCTCCGAGGCCATCCCGCAGTACTCCGGCGGTCTCGGCGTTCTCGCCGGCGACCACATCAAGGCAGCAAGCGATCTGGGTGTTCCATTGGTTGCGATAGGGCTGTTCTACAGACACGGCTACTTTCACCAGGCGCTCTCGGTGGACGGCTGGCAGCAGGAGAGGTTCTCGGACCTGGACCCGCACGCATTGGCCCTCGAGCCTTGCGACGGAGTGAGGATCAACGTCGAACTCGCGGGGCGCACCATGCAGGTCCAGGTGTGGAAGGCGTCGGTGGGCCGCGTGCCCCTGTACCTTCTCGATGCCGATGTTCCCGAGAACCCGCCCGAGCTCCAACTGGTGACCGACCGGCTGTACGGCGGCGACGTGGAGCACCGGTTGCGCCAGGAAATCCTGCTCGGCATCGGCGGCGTGAAGGCCCTGGAGGCGTTGGGCGAGCCTGTGAGGGTGTTCCATACCAACGAGGGTCACGCAGGGTTCCTCGGACTCGAGCGGATCCGATCACTCATGACGGGCGACGGCCTGTCCTTCGCCGAGGCTTACGAGGCGGTGCGCGGCGGCTCTGTGTTCACGACCCACACACCCGTGCCGGCAGGGATCGACCGATTCCCCCGCTCTCTGATCGAGAAGTACTTCTCCGGTTGGGCCCAGGAGTGCGGTGTGTCGTTGGACGATCTCATGCGCCTGGGCCGCAGACCAGGCCAGGATTCGGAGGACCGCTTCAACATGGCGGTGATGGGCATGCGCCTGGCCCGGTACCGCAATGGTGTGTCGAGGCTCCACGGCTCGGTCAGCCGTTCGATGTTCTCGGAATTGTGGGCGGACGTGCCCGAAGCCGAGATCCCGGTGGGCCACGTCACCAACGGGGTCCACGGCGACACCTGGGTGGGCCCCGAGATGCAGGAACTCCTCGTGGAGTCCCTCGGGCGCCGGTGGCAGTGGGACGAGAACGCCTGGGAAGAAATCGAGCAGGTCGTGGATGCCGACCTGGCCAAGCCGCTGGAGGAGGGTAGGAGGCGACTCGTAGACACGGTGCGGGCTCGCATGCGCGACGCCGGGCTGGCTGCCGGGCGGTCGCCCTCGGATCTGGAATGGATGGACAACGCGCTGGATCCCGCTGTGATCACCATCTGCTTCACGCGGCGCATGGCCACACACAAGCGGGCGGCACTACTGCTGAGTCAGCCCGACCGACTCCGCTCCCTGTTGGGCAACACCGAACAGCCCGTTCAGTTCGTCTTCGCGGGGAAGGCACACCCCGAGGACGACAAGGGCAAGGAGATGATCCGACGCCTCGTGGCCTTCTCGCAAGAGCCCGAGATACGCGACCGTTTCGTATTCGTCGAGGACTACGACATGGCCCTGGCCAGATCCCTGGTCCAGGGAGCGGATGTGTGGCTCAACACGCCCATGCGCCCGCTCGAGGCTTCCGGCACCAGCGGCATGAAAGCGGTGCTCAACGGCGCGTTGCACTGTTCGGTTCTGGACGGCTGGTGGGCCGAAAGCTTCTCCGCAGGCGACCAACGGGTGGGAGGGCTACCCAACGGGTGGGCGATATCCTCGGTCGAGGGCATCGAGGACGAGGCACGCCGCTCCGAGATGGATGCAAACAGCCTGTTCGAGTTGCTCGAACACCAGATCGTGCCGCTGTTCAACCGTCGCGATGACAACGGTCTCCGCCCCGAGTGGTTGGCACGGGTGCGACAGTCCCTGCGCACACTGGGACCTGTTGTCGGAGCGCATCGGATGGTGCGCGACTACGTCGAGAACCTCTACCTCCCAGCGGCGACCAGGGCCGTCGCCATGCAGGAACACGACTGGCAGGCCGCCAGGGACCTGGCGGCGTTCCGCGAGCGCGTGACCGGCGCATGGCCGGACGTACGGGTGGAGCGTGTTGATACCGAGGAGGCGGTCGCCGACCTCGGGGGCAGCCGAGTGGTCGAGGCGGTCGTCTCGCTCGGCGAGCTGCGGACCGACGAGGTCGAGGTCCAATTGGTCACGGGCCGGGTCGGCCAGACGGGCGAGTTGGAGCATCCGAGCATCGTGGCCATGAGCTGCGCCGAAGCGCTCGACGGCGGCCTCCATCGCTACGTCGGCGAGTCTCCGCTGGAAGTGGCCGGCCGGATGGGAGTGACCGTCCGGGTCGTTCCCAGCAGTCCCCTCGTAGGGGAACCAGTGGAACTCGGCCGGGTGGCCTGGGCGGGCTGACACCGACGGAGACCTGCACGCACAGGGTGGTTCGGTGTTCTCAGGAGAACTCGGCGTGACCGGGGCCCTTCGCCAGGAAACTCGCCACGCCCACCTCCGCGTCGTGACCCTGGAAGCTGGAGACGAAGAGGCGCTGCTCCAACAGCAGGCCTTCGTCCAGCGAACCCTCCAGCCCCAGATCAATCGCCTGCTTGGCCAATGCAGTCGCACCAAGCGGACCCTTGGCGAAGCGTTCCGCCATTTCCATGGCCGCGACCGAGGCATCTCCCTCCACGACGTGGTCGACCAGCCCGATGTCTGCAGCCTCCTCGGCACCAACCATTCGCCCGCTGAACACCAGGTCCTTGGCACGTGCGGGGCCCACCAGGCGCGCCAGGCGCTGGGTACCGCCCCCGCCGGGGATGATGCCCAGGAGGATCTCAGGCTGACCCAACCGGGCGCTGTCGGACGCGACGCGGAAATCACAGGCCAGCGCGAGTTCACAACCACCACCAAGGGCAAAACCGTTGATCGCGGCAATAGTCGGACACGGCAGGGCGGCAACCGCTTTGAGCGCACCCAGGAATGCTCCACCGATGTGCTCGATGTCATCGGGAGGCGACAACTCGAAGGGTTCCGCGCCGCCTCGCTCGGCGAACTCCGTGATGTCCGCGCCTGCGGCGAAGACCTTGGGCCCACCGGTCACCACGACCACCCGTGGCGATTCGGACGCCATCTGCAGCGCCAAGGCCTCCAACTCCGTCAGGAGCTGTGTACACAGCGCATTGACCTTCGGGTTGTCGAGGGTCACCACATGCACGCCCGCGTCGGTCTCTGAGGTCTGGATCATCTGGTCGGCCACGACTCGGGACCCTAGTTGTGCGGTGCGAGGCGTTGGGCAGCGGTCTTCGCTGTAGGACGCCTGCGTGGTCGTGGGTCGGTGCAGCGTCGCAGCACACGTCGGACCCGTAGTGGTACGGCCCGTGCCTCACCGTCCATCATCTCCAGGATCGTCGCGCCGAACCCGAACATGTCGGACTCCGGGGTGGCCGGTAGGCCCCGACGCCGTTCCGGGGCCGCGAACCTCGGCGTGTACCCGCCGGGCACCTTGGTTGTGACCTCACCGATCAGAACAGCAGCTCCGAGGTCGGCCAGCATGACGTGCCCGTCGCCGTCGAGCAGCACGTTGTGGGGCGTGATGTCACCGTGCACCACCCCGCCCGCGTGCAGGTGCTCGACCGCAGCAGCCAGTTCGCCGGCCCAGCGCAGGCGCTCGGTCACGTCTGCGCTCGTGTGCTCGGCGAGGGTTCCTCCAACGGCCAGATCGGTGATCATCCACGCGGACCCGTCGGAGCCGGTGCCGACCATGACCGGAGCGAGAAGGTTCCGGTGCGGTCCCACCCGAGCAGTCGCCCTGGCCTCGATCTCGAGGCGTTCCCTGCGAACCGGAGGGACGACCTTGACCACCACGTCCACTCCGCGACGTCGGTCACGGCCGTGCCACAGCTCGCCCATGGGATCGACCCGCATCGAAGCGGTAACCACCACATAGGTGGGCAGCCGCAGGACGGCGGCCACTGCGTCGTGGTCGCGCGGCAGTTCGCTCACCCCGGGGGTCAGAGTGATCGATCAACTCCCGCGCCGCCTGCCAGGGATCCATCCGCCCGGCCACGACGTCGCCCAGAGCCGCTTCCCAACGCGATCCCCGGGTGAGGACGCCCGCACGGCGTGCCACCTCTGCCGCGACCACAGCGCTGAGCTCCTCGGTGAGGCGTCGCCGGCGTCGCTGTTCCGCTTCGCCGGAGGACACCAGCCACCGACGGTGCTCGTCGAGCGTGTCGCGGAGCTCGACCACACCCTGGCCGTCGGTAGCCACAGTGTCCACGATCGGCGGGGTCCAACCATCGTTCGGCCCCATCGCCAACATGGCCTCGAGGTCCTGGCGGGTCGATCCCGCCCCTGGGCGATCGGACTTGTTGATGACGAATACGTCGGCAACCTCCATCAACCCGGCCTTGGCGGCCTGCACCGCGTCACCCCAACCGGGGTTGACCACCACCACGGTCGTGTCGGCGGACGCGGCCACCTCGACCTCCACCTGGCCGACGCCAACCGTCTCGATCGCCACGAAGTCGAACCCCGCGGACTCGAGCACCCTGGCAGCCATCGGGGTGGCGGCAGAGAGGCCTCCCAGGTGCCCCCGGGTGGCCATCGAACGGATGTACACGCCCTCGTCCAGAGCGCGGTCGCCCATGCGGACCCGGTCGCCGAGAATCGCGCCACCGCTGAACGGGGAACTGGGATCGATAGCGAGCACGCCAATCCGGGCCCCCCGGTCACGCAGAACCCCGCACAGCGCGTTCGTCAGCGTGGACTTCCCGGCGCCCGGCGATCCGGTGAGACCGACCACATGAGCGCTACCGAGCTCCGCGGCGCCGGCCCCTGGCCAGGTGAGCGCGGCCACCTGGGACGCCCGATCGCCGCCACGCTCCACGATCGTGAGCAGCCGTGCCAGCGCACCTCTGTCGCCCGAACGCGCAGCAACGAGCAACGCCTCGGCATCGCCGGAGTCGCTCAGAGCGACACCGCCTCGCCGAACTCGAGCTCGTCCTCGTCGGGTTGGACCACTGCGGTCACGCCCGGAACCCGATCCTTCATGATGCGTTCGATTCCGGCCTTCATGGTGACCGTGGATGCCGGGCAGCCGACGCAGGCACCCTGCAGCTCGACGGTCACCACGCCGGAATCCTGGTCCACCTCACGCAGCACGATGTCACCGCCGTCAGCCTGTATGGCCGGGCGGATGATCTCGATGACCTCTTCTACCTGCGAAAGTTCGATCTTGGGGTCCATGCACGTCTCCGCCCGCGAGACTAGACAGCCGCGAGCCTCCGACAGTGATCAGAGGACAAGCGGTCACCGCCGTTGCGTCACGTGCAACAACAACGACGGCACCGGTGTTCCCGCGCGCCACAGGCTCCGTGCGGCCTCAGTCACCCTCGAGGCGGGTCACATCGGCCCCGATCGCACGGAGTCGCCCGTCCAGGTCCTCGTAACCCCGGTCGACGTGATCACCATCTCGGACCAGCGTCTCTCCATCCGCACCCAGCGCGGCGACAATCAGGGCCGCTCCGGCGCGGATGTCGGGCGCGCGCACGGGTGCGCCCGACAGTCTCTCCACACCGTCGATCACCAGGTGATGGTCCTCCACCTTGATCTGGGCGCCCATACGAGCGAGTTCACCGACATAGCCGAAGCGTCCTGCAAACACGTTCTCCGTGGCATAGCTGGTGCCATCGGCGAAACACAGGACCGCGACCAGCAGCGGTAGAAAGTCGGTGGCCACCCCGGGGTACGGGAGGGTCGCCACGTCCGTGGGCTTGAGCCTCGAGGTGCGCATTGCCCACAGGTTGTCGTCCTCGGGCGAGATCCGTATCCCCATCGCACCCATGCGGTCGATGAGCAGTTCCAGATGGTCGGGACGGGTGTCGGTGAGAGTCAGCTCGCCGCCTGCCACTCCCAGTGCAGCCAGGAACGTGGCCACCTCGAGTCGGTCGGGTACGACACGATGCTCCACCGCACGAAGCTCCGATACGCCGTCGACGTCGATCCGAGCGCTTCCCGCGCCGACGACCCTGGCGCCCATGCGATTGAGGAAGGCCGCTATGTCCGCTATCTCGGGTTCCCGGGCGGCGTTGGTGATGACCGTATGGCCGTTGGCCAGCACCGCGGCCATCAGCAGGTTCTCGGTGGCTCCGACGCTCGGGTAGTCGAGCACTATCTCGGACCCGACCAGTCCGGTCGTACGACCGTGGATCACGCCGTGCGAGAGCTCGAACTCCGCCCCGAGCGCCTCGAGGCCCCGCAGATGGATGTCGATCGGGCGTGCACCGAAGTCATCTCCTCCGGGCATGGCGACGTGGGCCTCCCCCACCGCGGCCAGCAGGGGGCCCAGCACAGCGGTCGAAGCCCGCATCTGTTCGACGAGCTCGTAGGGAGCCTCCGGCTGCAATGCGCGTTCCCGCACCACCTCCATGGACCCGCCGTCGGTCCGGCGCACCGTCAGGCCGATGGCCTCGAGTACGCCGGTCATGAGCGTGACGTCCGCAATGTCCGGCACGTTGTGCAGCACGTGGGTGCCCTCGGCCAGCACGCACGCGGCCATCAACTTGAGCGCCGAGTTCTTGGCTCCGTTGATCTTGACCGTGCCCTCGAGGGGGCCGGAGCGACGCACGACATACCGACTCACTGCCCCAGTATGGCTGGTCACACCTAGGATGCCCGCCGTGGGTCGGGGCCTGGATATGGACATCGATGCCCGCGACCTCGCCCGTCGACTGGCGCCACGCGACGACGTCGTCGTGCTGGAGGAACAGATCAGCGGGGACCCGCCGACGGCTCTGACCGGTAGTGCCCGATTCGCCGCCACCCAAGGACCGTTCCGCTCCTACGAGCGCTCCGTGGAATGGGAGGAGACGGATCCCGGGCGATTCCGGTACCGCCAGCTCGTGCGTTTCCGGCCGGCCATCCCCGTCTTCGCCCCCATGTACGTCCCCCTGATACGCCGAGCGCTGCGTAACCCCATGGCCGCCGGCACCCGCCCCGTGTGGGCCCTTCCAGATCGGCTGGATCCAGGCCAGTCCACCGTCCTCGCGGTCATGTGCCTGTTCCACGTGGTGGGAGGGATGCTGTTCGCAACCCTCACCAACGCGCTCACGTTCGCCGCCGCCGACCTCGGTGACGGCAGCGCCGGAGAGCAGTCCGTGGTGCTGGCGGTTGCCCGGGTGGGAGTCGTACTGACCATCGCCACGATGGCATTCGCAGATCGGGCCGGCCGCCGGCGCGTGACGATCTGGGCCGCTTCACTGGCAGTCGCGCTCAGCATCGGATCGGCTCTCGCCCCCAGCCTCGTCGCGGTCGACAGCACTCCAGACGGTGAGCCGCAACCTGGCCATCGCCGCCATGTTGGCGGCGGACACCCTGAGCGTGGAGGAGCTGCCGGCCGGTTCCCGCGCGGCCGCACAGGGACTCGGAGCGCTCAGCTACGGCCTCGGGGCCGGGGCGGTGGTGCTGGCTCTGCCACTGGCAGATCTGGGTTCGGCAGGCTGGCGCCTGGTGTTCGGCGTCACGGTGCTGTGTGTACCCCTGATCTGGATCGGAGCGCGGCACCTTCCCGAGAGCAGGCGTTTCCTCACACGGGACACGACGGCCAGGGCCAGGCGGGTCAGTCCCGGTCGCTTCGTCTTCCTCGGAGTGCTGTTCTTCCTACTGAACGCCTTCGTCGCGCCGTCCTCCCAGCTGCAGAACGACTACCTCCGCGGCGACCGCGGGTTCGACGGCAGCAGGATCACCCTGTTCATCGTCGTGACCAGCCTGCCGGGTTTGTTCGGCATCCTCGTGGGCGGCCGACTCGCCGACCGGCGGGGTCGCAGGTTGGCGATCATCCCCGGACTGGTGGCGATGGCAGTATTCGGCGCGGGGTTCTTCGTGCTGGCCGGCGCCCCGATGTGGGTTTCGGCCACGCTCGCCGCCGGGCTGGGCACGCTGGCGATACCTGCACTTGGAGTCCTGGCACCGGAGCTGTTCCCCACGGCCAGACGAGGCACTGCCCGGGGAGGGCTCAGTGCACTGGCCACGGCGGGCTCCGCGGCCGGGCTTCTGCTGGCAGGAGCGCTGGTCGACCGAATGGGGTACGGCAACGCGTTCATGTGGCTGGCCATCGGCCCCCTGATCGCGGCCGCACTGGCGTTCGGTGTACCGGAGACCTCCGGCAGAGAGCTGGAGGAGCTCAACGAGCAACGCGACGACGTCAGCTAGGCGCGCGGTGGCAGACCCAGCCAGTCACGCAACTCGGCGAGAATCCTCTCGTCCGCGCGTTCGAGGTCGTGACGACCCTCGAGGGTCACCGCCGTGATGGGACCCGGCGGTAGTTCGAGTGCCGCTGCGAGTTCGGCCGGCGTCCCGAACGGATCGCGGTCCCCGCACAGCCAGAGACTTGGCACCGTCAGGTCTCCGAGGTGGTCGGTACGGAGTTTCTCCGGACGGCCGGGCGGGTGAAGTGGATATGCGATCAGCACCACACCGGCTGCCCCCAAACCGTCGGCGACCGCCATGGAACACATACGACCACCCATGGATCTACCTCCCAGGACCATCCGGTCGGGGGCTACCCCGAGCTCATCGGACGCGCGCCCCACCTCGTCGCGGATCGAGGCCACCAGCTTCGGCGCCCTGTCCGGGGCACGACGCCCCTCCCGGCGGTACGGAAAGTCGATGCGCCGCACAGGCATCTCGGTGACACCTGACTCGATCGCCACCAACGAGGGATGGTCAGCTCCGGTACCCGCCCCGGGCCAGAGCAGCAGCGCAGCGGGAGTCCTGGGCCGGCGCCGACCCCCGACGAGAGTGGTGTCTTTCATCCCAACAGGATGCGGCGGGCGACGTCGAGCTCGGCAATCCGGCCCGCAGCCCCGTCCAGGGGCGCTCCGTGATCGGGGTGAGCGCTGCGCAGCGAGGCCCGGAAAGCCCGTTGGACCTCGGAGCGCTTCGGGCGACCATCGAGCGGACCAAGGCCGAGTACGCCCAACGCCCACGCCACGGGATCGGCGGCCGATGCCGCGGGCCCCATCGCATCGACGCCGTGTCCGCCCCTCAGGAGACCCAGGAGTTCCGGTCCTACGCGACCGTTCCACTGCATTGCCTGGCGCAGGGCGCCGCCGACCTCGCGCCTGGTGTCGGCACCCAGAGCTCCGGCGGCGTACACGGCTGACAACGAGTGCTGGGTCGAGGTTCCGTTGTCGTGGTCGAGGTCCAGGTGCAACAAGCCACCGCTGTCCCTGACCAGCCGGCTCGCACTTCGTTTCAGACCGATCCGATCGGCCTGGAAGCGGTGCCGCATACGCGGCTGCGCCACTCGACGACCGGCCTCCACGTCCCCGATCAGGCGGTTCAGGTCGAGCGTGTCGTCCTCGTCGAGGCGACGACCGAAAGCTGGCGACGATCCCCCCGAGGAGCATCGCCGTGGCGCCGGTCGCGGATCCCGCCGACAGGCTGAGTTCGCCGATCGCTATTCGTCTCGTGGGCGCGACAGGCCGTGAGAAAAAGGCCTCGAGTTCGGCCACGACCATCCCGCAAAGCTAGGTCACACCAGCCGGCGCAGCAGATCGCGCAGGCGACGCGCGAAGGCCCTGCACCGATTCGGAGTCCGCTACCACACGTACGGAGCGGTCTCCATCCCCGTCATGCTCTTCTGGCCGAGATCCGTCTGGCCCAGATCCGTCTGGCTCGAATGCACGGACGTCCTCGTCCCCTTCGGCCAGTCCGTCGAGGGCGGCCACCAGCGCTGCGGAGAGCCGGTGCAGCTCCAGCCAGGTCTCGGCCTCGACCCCGAAGGGCACGGCCGCATGTTCGAGGTCGGCGAAGGAGGCATCCAGGTCCCGGGTGCCGCTCGAGTCGTGGGGGTCCCGTGCGAGACGGTCGGCAGCCACGAACAGGCGGCCCATGCGGTCGTGGAGCACGAGACCGTCCAGCTCACCGGCTCCGTCGGGCTCCCCGAGCTCACTGATCAGCTCCTCGGTGACCTCGGCGTCCTCCTCGTGGACCACCAGATCCCCCTCCGCGTCCCACTCGTGGGGCACGGTGCGATCCACCATGAGCTCTACCAGTCGATTCTGCGATGCAGCCGACCAGGCGGACACATCGTAGCCAACCGTGCTCCGAGCCGACCCGAGCGATGATCGGGCGGTGGCAGCCACGATGTCGACGATCTCGTCCACCTCCTCCTCGAAGTCGAGAGGGACCACCAGGACGGTGCCCTCCCACGCGTGGGGGATCTCGCGTTCGAGCAGCACGGAGCGCAGGATTCGTCGCGTTTCGCCCGCCCACGGGCTGCAGTCGTACTCCACCGCCTCGGGCTGTCCGGTCTCCTCGTTGCTCACGCGGTCATCGTGGCACGTTTCGCAACCCTGTCGGGGCAGACGGTAAATTTCTCCACATGGCAAGCATCCCCGATCGAAACCTGGCCCTCGAGCTCGTGCGGACCACCGAGGCGGCCGCCATGGCATCATCGCGGTGGGTGGGGCGCGGGGACAAGGAAGGGGCCGACGGCGCCGCAGTGGACGCTATGCGGCTGATCCTCGGGACGGTCGCCATGAACGGAACCGTGATCATCGGCGAGGGCGAGAAGGACGAAGCCCCGATGCTCTACAACGGCGAGAAGGTCGGTGATGGCACCGGGCCGGCCGTCGACATCGCCGTTGACCCCGTCGATGGAACCACGCTCACGGCCATGGGTCGGGGCGGCGCAGTCGCCGTGATCGCAGTCTCGGAGCAGGGCTCCATGTTCGATCCCGGGCCGTGCGTCTACATGGAGAAGATCGCGGTCGGGCCCGAGGCCAAGGGACGCGTCGACCTGAACGCGTCGGTCACCGACAACCTCCGCGCCATCGCCGAGGCCAAGGGCATCGCGGTGAGCGAGGTCACTGCGACCGTGCTCGACCGTCCTCGCCACGACGACATCGTCAAGGAGATCCGCGAGGCCGGGGCGAGGATCCGGCTCATCGGCGATGGCGACGTCGCCGGTGCCATCGCCACGGCGTGGCCCGAGTCGGGCGTCGACGTCCTCTTCGGAATCGGAGGTACCCCCGAGGGCGTGATCGCCGCAGCAGCGCTCAAGGGAATGGGTGGCGAGCAGCTTGGCCGCCTCTGGCCGCGTGACGATGCGGAACGAGCAGCTGCAGAGGCGCTGGGATACGACCTGAGCCGTGTGCTGGACACCGACGACATGGTTGCCGGCGACAACTGCTTCTTCGCAGCCACGGGAATCACCGACGGCAACCTCCTGAAGGGCGTGCACTACGTCCGCGGTGCAGTGATCACCCAGTCGCTCGTAATGCGCGCCAGTTCCGGCACCGTCCGTCTGGTAGAGGCCCGACATCGGGCCGAGAAACTCCCCTGGCACTCCGACCCGGCCTGATCCCATCGGCTGACCGGAGCCGACCTGCAGACATTGTCAGCGCCTCAACGCCTGGGCGACGTCGACTCGATCTGGAGACTGAAGTCCTCGTCGAACGCCGCGAACCCCTCCAGATGGAACTCGCGGTCGATCCGGACGGGCATCGCCGTGTCTGTCGTCACCCACAGCCGCTCGTCCCACGTACCCGACACGCTTCCTGTCAGGTCGAAGTGCATGTCCAGCTTCACGACCTCGATCGTCTCGCCCTCCACCTCCTGGGTACCCGATGAGCTGATCGAAGTACCCGCGAAGTCAGCGGTAACCTCCATCGGGCCACCGCCCAGGGACAGGGAGCACTCCATCGGCAACCCATCGGCGCCCGGTCTCCACACGACCCCGGGGTCGCACCCGATCGTCACAGTCGTGTCGAACTGGGCGACGCTCTGGTGCTTGAGCAGGGACCCGAGCCGTAAGCCCCCGTCGTCGGTCCGACACCAGGTCGTGTCCTCGGTGTGCTGTTCGATCAGGTTCAACCCGAGCTCGAAGCAACCCTCGTCACCGGCGGCCACCGTGGCGGTGGTCAGCCCCGGATACTCCCGCGTCTCGGCGGGTAGGGGGCCCAGCTTGACGGACTCCGAGCCCACCGTGGCGTAGCTGTAGACGCCGGCTTCCGGCACCTCACCGGCGTCTGGCTCACCGCGGTCTGGCTCACCGGCGTTCTGGCGGAACGAGGCCACGGCTTCGTCCTCGCTGATGGGGTCGGTTCCCGCAGGCCACAGGAGCACGACCGCGGCTACGGCGAACGTGCCGACAACCACAGCAACTACGACCAGGGACCACTTGCGCATCCCGCCGGCCGTTCAGCTCACCTGTCAGGCCGCGTCCACGACGCTCAGGCGAACCGCAGCGCGCTCCAGCGCAGCTGCTGCCTCAGGATCATCGACGTCCACGCGTAGCGCCTCTTCAGCACGCTCCTTGGCGGCACGGGCCCTGTCGATGTCGATGCCCTCGGCCAGTTCGGCCACATCGGATAGGATCGTGATCCTGGTGCTGCCGTCTGCCTCGGGGGGTGAGACCTCCACGAATCCCTGGTGCACGGCGATCACCGTCTCGTCACCGTCCTCGGCGACGACCTTGACCGGGTGGGTCTGCAACACACCGATGAACGGGATGTGGCCGGGCTGGAAGGCAATGTCGCCCGCAGTCGTGCGGCAGACCACCATTTTCGCCTCGCCGGAGAAGGCGACGCGTTCGGGGGACACCAGCTCCACGGTGAGCGACATCAGGCTTCCTTCTCGAGTTCCTTCGCCCTGCGCATGACGTCCTCTGCGCCGCCGACATTCAGGAACGCCTGCTCGGGCAGATCGTCGAGGTCGCCGTTGACGAGCATCTCGAAGCTCTCCACCGTCTCCTCGACGGGGGTGAAGATACCGGGCAGACCTGTGAACACCTCGGCCACGAACATGGGCTGGGCCAGGAACTTCTGGATCCGACGGGCACGGTTCACCGTGATCCGGTCCTCCTCGGAGAGCTCGTCGATACCGAGGATGGCGATGATGTCCTGGAGCTCCTTGTAACGCTGGAGCATCTCCTGCACCTGACGGGCCACGTTGTAGTGGCGTTCGCCGACGACCTCGGGCGTGAGGATCGACGAGGACGAGGCGAGCGGGTCCACCGCGGGGTAGATCCCGAGCGACGCAATGTCACGGCTCAACTCGGTGGTGCCGTCGAAGTGGGTGAAGGCCGTGAACGGCGCCGGGTCGGTGTAGTCGTCCGCCGGGACGTACACGGCCTGCAGCGATGTGATCGAGCGACCGCCGGTCGACGTGATGCGCTCCTGGAGCTCACCCATCTCATCAGCGAGTGTCGGCTGGTAGCCCACGGCCGCCGGCATTCGGCCCAGCAGGGTGGACACCTCGGAGCCGGCCTGGGTGAACCGGAAGATGTTGTCGACGAACAGCAGCACATCCTGGCCCTGCACGTCGCGGAAGTACTCGGCCATGGTGAGCGCCGAGAGGGCGACACGAAGGCGCACGCCCGGCGGCTCGTCCATCTGGCCGAACACGAGGGCGGCCTTGTCGAGCACCGTGCCCGACTCGCCCATGGCGGTCTCGCCCATCTCGATGAAGAGGTCGGTTCCCTCACGGGTGCGTTCACCCACACCGGCAAATACCGACACACCACCGAACTGGGTGGCCACACGGTTGATCATCTCGGTGATCAGCACCGTCTTGCCCACACCGGCGCCGCCGAACAGGCCGATCTTGCCACCCTGGAGGTACGGGGTGAGGAGGTCGATCACCTTGATGCCGGTGGCGAACATCTGGGCCTTGGGCTCCAGCGTGTCGAAGTCCGGTGCCTGGCGGTGGATCGCCCAACGCTCCGTGACGTCCACGGACTCGACATCCAGCGGCTCACCCAGAACGTTGAACACGTGTCCTAGTGTTGCGTCGCCGACAGGAACGGTGATGCCGCCACCCAGGGTACGAACAGGCGTACCGCGGACAAGTCCGTCGGTGGGCTTCATGGCGATGGCGCGTACGCGGCTGTCGCCGATCTGCTGGGCGACCTCGGCCACGACGACGCTGTCGTCGCCATCGGACTCGATGGTGAACTCGAGCGCCGAGTTGATGCCGGGCAGGGCCGAGGGTGGGAACTCCACGTCGACCACGGGGCCGGCAATGGCGACGATCCGCCCATCGGTGAGTTCGGTTTCGGTGACAGTCATTCTTGTTGACTCCTTCAGAACGAATCGTGACCGATCACGTGACGCACGTGATCCCCGGTGTGCTTCGGGAACGGGTCTGAGAACATGTTGTCGAGGAGGAGATCCTCGGGGTCTCCACGGTCCGCCGATAGTGCCTCCGCTCCACCGATGATCTCCATGATCTCGGTGGTGATGGCATCCTGGCGAACCTGGTTGATCTTTCGGGTGAGCTTGGTGATCAGCTCTTCCGCGTTGTCGGTGGCGGCCTTCATGGCCCGCTGACGCGAGGCGTGCTCAGATGCAGCCGAATCCAGCATGGCGGCAAACAGTCGGGACTCCACGTAGCGAGGCAGGAGCGACTCGAGCACCTGGCCCGGCGAGGGCTCGAACTCGAAGCCGGCCGTGGCGCCTGCGTCGCCGCCCTCGGCCATGGTGGCCGCACGCTCGAGCGGCAGGAAGCGCCGAACGACGGGCTCCTGCAGGCCGATCGAGATGAACCGGGTGTATGCGAGCAGGATCTGGTCGCAACCACCGTTGATGAACAGATCGCTGACTCGGGCCGCTACTGCCGCAGCGTCCTCGAACGTGGGCTTGTCGGTGAACCCGGCGAACCGGGCGTCGATCGGATAGTTCCGGAACTGGAAGTACGCCTCTGCCTTGCGACCCAGGGTCACGAGTGCGAACTCACGGCCCTCGGAGCGGGCGGCCTGTACTTCACGCTCGGCGGTCTTGATGACTGATGAGTTGTAGGCACCGGCCAGACCGCGGTCGGCTGCCATGCACACGATGCCGATCTTTTTCGGGTCCTCGACCGGCCGCAGGAGGGGATGGTCCACCTCCGCACCGCCGGCCGCCAGATCCTGGATCACCGTGGTGATGTGCTCGGCGTAGGGACGGGCCTCGCTCGCCCGCTGTTGGGCCTTCGCCACACGGGTGGTGGCGATCAGTTCCATGGCGCGGGTGATCTTCTTCATGTTCTGCGTGCTGCCGATACGGCGCCGCAACACCCGTTCCTGTGCGCCCGCCATCGGTCAGGCCTCTTCCCCGTCGCGCTCGATTTCCTCTTCGGGAAGATGTCGAGCGCCACGCTTCATGGTCGCCTCGGCATCGCCCTGGTCCTCGGCGTCAGGTGTCGAGGCCTCGAGCGTGGTCGCCACGAACTGCTCGGTGTAGGCCTTGATGATTCCCTCGAAGGCGTCCTCGTCGGCGATCTTGCCGGACTCGCGGATGCCGTCGAGCACGTTTCCGTGCCGGGTGCTGAACCATTCGAGGAGGCCGTCGGCGAAGCGGGAGACATCCTCGACGCTCACACCGTCGAGATGGCCGTGGGTTCCGGCGAATATCACGACACACTGCTCCTCGACCGGCATGGGCGAGTTGATGCCCTGCTTGAGGAGTTCGGTGAGGCGGTACCCACGCTCGAGCTGGGCCTTGGACACCGCGTCCAGGTCCGAACCGAACGCTGCGAATGCCTCGAGTTCACGGAACTGCTGCAGGTCGGACTTGAGGGTGCCGACCGCGGTCTTCATGGCCTTGATCTGAGCTGCGGAACCCACACGGGATACCGAGATACCGACATCCACAGCCGGTCGCAGACCGGACTTGAACAGGTCGTCCTGAAGGAAGATCTGACCGTCGGTGATGGAGATCACATTGGTGGGGATGAACGCAGACACGTCGCCGGCCTTGGTCTCGATGATCGGCAACGCGGTGAGCGATCCGGCACCGTTCTCATCGGAGAGCTTGGCGGCACGCTCGAGAAGTCGGCTGTGCAGATAGAACACGTCGCCGGGGTACGCCTCACGGCCCGGAGGGCGGCGCAGCAGCAACGACACCTGGCGGTACGCCTCGGCCTGCTTGGAGAGGTCGTCATAGACGATCAGCCCGTGCTCGCCGTTCTCCATCCAGTGCTGGCCCATGGCGCAACCGGCATAGGGGGCGAGGTACTTGAACGGTGCCGGATCGGACGTGGGGGCCACCACGACCACCGTGTACTCCATGGCTCCGGCCTCTTCCAGGGTGGCCACCGTCTGAGCGACGGTCGACGCCTTCTGGCCGATGGCGACATAGATGCACTTAACACCCAGGCCGGCCTGGTTGATGATCGTGTCCACGGCGACGGTGGTCTTGCCGGTCTTACGGTCGCCGATGATCAGCTCGCGCTGGCCGCGCCCGACCGGGATCAGGGAGTCGATCGCCTTGATGCCGGTCTGCATCGGCTCGTGCACGGGCTTGCGGCCCATGATTCCCGGTGCCTGGATCTCCATGCGGCGGGGCTGCACATTGGTGAGTGCTCCCTTGCCGTCGATGGGCTGGCCCAGCGTGTTGACCACGCGGCCGAGCACGCCGTCACCGACCGGCACCGAGAGGATGTCGCCCGTGGCCTTTACGGACTGGCCCTCCTCGATCGAATCGACCTCGCCGAGAACAACGGCGCCGATCGACTCCTCGTCGAGGTTCAGCGCGAGCCCGACGACGCCGGATTCGAACTCCAGGAGCTCGTTCACCGCGGCATCGGGCAGACCCGATACGCGTGCGATCCCGTCGCCCACCTCCACGACACGACCGACCTGGGTCAGGCTGGTGTCGGGGGTGAAACCCTCGAGGTTCTTGCGGATGGCGGCGGTTATGTCGCCGGTGTTGATGGTCAGTTCAGCCACTGGTCACTCCTCAGAAGGCTTCACGAAGCTGGTTGAGACGGGAGCGGACCGAGCCATCGATGACTTCGTCACCGATCTGGGTCACGACCCCGCCCATTACGGTCGGGTCAACGATGTTACGGACGCTCACCTGACGGCCGAGCTTGGCCGTGAGCGCCTCTGCGAGACGGGCGATCTGGTCTTCGGTGAGGGCGACAGCGGAACGGGCCTCGGCCACGACTTCGCCGGCGCCCTCCGCTGCGATACGGCTCATCTCACGGCCGATCGCGGGCAGGTCACCGCCCTTGCCGGTAGCCACCACCATCGAGGCGAGGGCAACGGTGGTGGCCGATGCCTTCCCGTCGAGCAGGTCCTCCACGACCTGCGCGCGACGTGCCGCCGGAAGACGGGAGTCGGTGACGGTCGAGCGAAGCTGCTCGTCGGCCTCGACGGCCTGACCGAGTGAGAACATCTCGTCGGTCACGGTGTCGGTCTCGTCCTCGGCCCTGGCGATGGCCAGCAGGGCCTCGGCGTAGGCGGTGGTTCGGATGTCGGTCATCTCTCGTCTCAGTTCTGGCTGACGATGTTGTTGATGTAGGAGTCGATCAGGCGCTGCTGGTTGCCGGCGTCGAGTTCGTCCTCGACGACCTTCTCGGCAGCACCGAAGGCCAGCCGGGAGAGTTCCCCGGCCAGGTCGGCCTCCATCTGGTTGCGGGTTGCAGCGAGGTCGACCGCAGCGCGGGTATGCACAGCGGCCACATCACGCTCGGCGCGGGCCGCTATGTCGACTGTGAGCGCGTCGGCCGACTGGCGTCCCTCCTCGATGATGCGGCTGGCCTCGGACTCCGAATCGGCGAGGGCGGCCTTGATGCGGTCGCGTTCGGCCTCGGCGTCCTCGCGGGCGGACGCAGCCTCGGAAAGGCTGCTCTCGATGCCCTCGGTGCGGTTCTTGAAGAAGCTGCTACCCGGCTTCTTGCCGAACTTCCACAGCAGGGCGGCGACGATCAGGAAGGCAACGCTGCCGAACCAGACCTCCTTGATGTCGTGGGGAAGCCAGGCGCCGTTCTCAGCGCCCTCCTCGAGGGCCAGCAGGAAGAAGGTTCATCGTGCGCCCTCCACGTAGGTGTCCACGGTGCTGCGGTGCGAACCCACCTCGAGGGGTGCATCGACGACCTTCGAGGCGGCGGTGACCGCCAGGTCGGCGACGTCGCCGATGATGGATCCGATCGCCGCGGTCTGGGCTCCTTCGAGCTCTGCCATCGCGCCTTGTCGTTCCAGTGCGACCTCGGACTCAGCAGCCGCGATCAGACGACCACGCTCCGCCTCTGCCGCGGCCCGGGCCTCTTCGAGAACCTGCGCCGCCTGGGAACGTGCCTCGGTGAGGGTCGCCTCGTAGTCGCGGCGAACCTGCTCGGCCGCGACCTTGGCCTCCTCGGCGGACTCGAGATCTGCGATCTCCTTGGCACGTCGTTCCTCGCGGACCGCCAGCAGCGGTGGCAGCAGCCAGTACCGCAGGAGGATCCACAGCGAGAAGAACGCCACCGCACCCCAGAAGATCTCACCCAGCTCGTCGGGGACGACGGGGTTGATCGAGGTCGGGTCCTCCTCGGCCAAGAGGACGAGAAGTGAGGCGAGCATCAGACGAACTTGAGGAGGATGAAGACCACGAAGCCGATGAGGGCGAGTGCCTCGGTGAAGGCGATGCCCAGGAACATCGTGGTCTGGACCTGACCGGCCGACTCGGGCTGGCGGGCCATGGCCTGCACGGCCTGGCCCACGAGGTAGCCGATGCCGATGCCGGGACCGATGGCGGCGAGGCCGTAGGCCATACCGGCTCCACCGGCAGCCTCGATGCCCTTGAGGTCAGCGGCTTCGAGGTCGGTCTGTGCAATTACCTGTGCGGCAGCGTGGGTGAGTGCGCTCATTGTGTTGGTTTCTCCTGTTCAGTGACCGACTGAGCCGGCCTCTTTGATCAGATCTGGTTGTTTGGTCGAACTTCGCTGTGGGACTGGGTTGTGTCAGTGGGCTGGATGTAGGGCCCCACCGATGTAGACCGCGGTGAGGAGGCTGAAGATGAAGGCCTGCAGGAAGGCCACCATGAACTCGAAGCCGGTGAAGGCGACGAGCATGGCGAAGCTGAGTCCACCCACGATGAGGAGGGGACCGAGCACGAACAGCGTGATGGTCAACACGCTGAAGGTGACCAGCAGGATGTGTCCGGCGAGCATGTTGGCGAAGAGTCGTACCGCCAGCGAGAAGGGCCGGATGAGGAACGTGGAAAGGAACTCGATCGGGGTCACCAAGAGGTATAGGGCCTTGGGAACGCCCGGCGGGAAGAGTGCGCCCTTGAGGTATCCCAGGCCGTGGTGCTTGAGGCCGACGCCGATGAACATCACCCAGGCGACGAGAGCCAACAGGAGGGGGTTGGCCATACGAGCGTTCGCCGGCATGTGGGAGGTGGGGATCACCTCGAAGAGATTGCCGATCCAGATGAAGAAGAACATCGACACCAGCATCGGCAGGTAGCGCATGCCGTCGGGGCCGATGGCGGGAAGCACGACCTGGTTCTCGATGAAGTCGATCGAGGACTCCATCACGTTCTGCACGCCCCGTGGCACGAGCTGGGCCTTGCGCTTCGCCAGCCAGAACAGGATCACCGGCACCAGCATCCCGATCATGGAGATCAGGGCGATCTTGTTGAACGCGTAGAACGTGCCGTCGCCGAAGTAGGCGGGCCACTTGACGATCAGGTTGATCGGCGGGAACTCGACGCCGCCGCCCTCGCCCTCTGCGGCGAGGAGTACGGCTGGATTGGTGAGCGCAGCGAGCATCTAGCGGGCTCCTATTTCTCGGGCAGGTAGGGATTGGGCTCGACGCCGGGCTTGAGACCCGGGAAAGCCAGAGACGACGAGATGTGGCGCATCTCCCAGAAGAGCAGCACCAGATGCGTGGCGACGAGCGTGATGCCGAACGGCACCAGCTCCAGCCAGCCGGCGTCCTTCACGAGGAGGACGGCGAGGAAGATCAGTCCGAGGCGCAACAGGAACCCGAACATCGCTGCCGCGCCCATCATGGCCGCGGAGATGCGACCCGACACCGCCAGCAGCCAGCCTGCGAGAAGGAAGTTCACGACCACGATGGCGATGGCATACAGGGTCGAGGCGACACCGTCGATACCCCAGATGGCGGCGCTGACGAAGACGGCGACCGGCAGAAGCCAGACGCTGCGCTTGGCAATGTCCACGGCGACAGCCATCGCCGGCGACGGGCCCTCGATGCGCACCATCATCGGATCGTTCGTCGTGCTCATCGAACGTCGGACTCCCCCGCGGAGCGAACCACGGCGGTGGAGGCGATCTGCTGGCGGTACCGGTAGTAGATGGCCACAGCGGCTCCGACCATTCCCCACACGGTGAGCACCAGGGTGAACACCGGGCGGGTCCCCAACCAGCTGTCGATCATGAGCCCGACGAGAGCCATCAGCACAGGGCCGAGCACGAGCTCGAAGGAGCCGGAGCTCCGTTGAGCCGCATCAGTCAGTACTGGTGTCGAGGGGGTGTCGGTGGTCATCGCTTCCGCAGGCTAGAGGGGGGAACGTCGGGTGGTGAAAAGGACGCTTGTGAAACCTTTCCCAATCTAGGAGGGGCGGCGCTGGACGGGCAAATCCACGCCGGAATCGCCGCGTGAGCGTCGCTGGATGTCAGCGCTGCGGTGGAGCAGGGGGCGCCGGCGGAGCCGGGTTCGCGGGCTGCTGGAAGGCCGGCGGAGGTGCCGCAGCCTGCGCCGGGGCCGGCTGTGCCTGAGGCGACGGAATCGTCGACTCGAGACCTGATGCGCGCTCGATGGCGTCGACGACCCTGTCTGTGTCCGAGCGGGCTTCGTAAACCAGTCGGATCAACCAGAACCGAAGGAACCGACCCAACGAGAAACGCAGGAACAGTGTGGCCCCTGCAATCACCAGCACGATGCCCAACAGCGAGCCCGACGCGATGAACGCGCGCTGGTCGGTCGGCGAGTCGCCGGCATTGATGGTGTTAACGGCTCCGAGAATGCCGAGGACGACGCCGGCGATGGCGAGCAGCGCTCCCACCACCAGCATCCACCGTTCGGAGGAGCCGCCTGTCCCCTTGAGTTTCAGTCGGTCCATGTCCTCGCGGAACTGTTGGATCCGGACGGGGTTCTCACTCGTCGGGTTGTCACTCACGATTCTTCACGCTCCCAGATATGCGGCTGATAGTTCGGTCTCGATCTCGGCGGGTGTACCGACGGCACGCACCCGACCATTCACCATCACTGCGGCGAGGTCTGCAACCCCCAGCACAGTGCGCGCGAACTGCTCCACGACGAGGATCGAGGTGCCCGTCCGCGCGATCTGCGCCACGATCCCGTACAGCTCCTCGACCACCAGTGGGGCCAGACCCATGGACAGTTCGTCCAGCAGCATGATGGCGGGCTCGCCGGCCAAGCCGCGAGCCATGGCAAGCATCTGCTGTTCGCCACCGGACAGTGTGCCCGCCATCTGGCTGCGGCGTTCACCCAGCCGAGGAAAACGGGTGTAGGCGACGTCCTCGACATCGGACATGGTGAGCCCGGAGTAGGTGGCCATCATCAGATTCTCCCGGACCGTGAGATTGGGGAAGATCCCCTTGCCCTCGGGAATCGTTACCACCCCCCGACGCGCCAGGTCCTCCGCCCGGACCCCGGTGACGTCGGCGCCGGCCATCAGCACCTTGCCCGAGGTGGCTTCCATGAGTCCGCAGGCCACTGACAGAGTCGTGGTCTTACCCGCCCCGTTGGGTCCCAACAGCGCGACGACCGATCCCTCGGGAACGACGAGGTCCACTCCGTGGAGCACCTGGATGGTGCCATAGGCCGCAGTGACGGCCTGGAGTTCCAGCAGCGGGGCTCCGGTGGTACTCATCCGGCCCCCAGGTAGGCGGCGACCACAGCTTCGTTGGCCCGCACGGTGTCGGGGTCCCCGTGCGCAATCACCTGACCGAAGTCGAGCACGTATATGTCGCTGCACACCTGCATCACGAGCCCGACGTCGTGTTCGACCAACAGGATTCCCAGACCGGCCGCGGCGAGTTCGATGAGCAGGGCACCGAAGTCCTGGGTCTCGGTGTCGTCGAGCCCCGATGCGGGTTCGTCGAGCAGGAGCACCGATGGCCGAGCGGCCAGCGCCCGTCCCAGCTCCACGAGACGGGCCTGACCCGTGGGCAGCGATCCGACCGACACTTCGGCCAGATTGCTGAGCCCGAGGCGTTCGAGGATCAACGACACCTCGGCAGCCGGAGGCAGGTCGGCGCCACCGGCCAGGTACTGGGGACCGGAACCACCGCGGCGGGACCAGGTCTGACGTATCTCGAGCCCCGCGCGCACGTTGTCGCGCACGGTCAGAGAGGAGAAGACCTCGAGACGTTGGAACGTTCGTCCCAACCCCAGGCGCGCCCGCTTGTGGGTCGCCAGCTTGGAGGCGTCACGTCCGTTCAGACGTACGGAACCCGCCGTCGGGGCGATCACGCCACACACGGCATTGAACAGGGTGGTCTTCCCGGCGCCGTTGGGACCGATGAGTCCTACGACCTGGCCGGCATCGACCGAGATCGAGACATCGCTCAGCGCTTGGTGACCGCCGAAGCGGACGGTGACCCCGGAAGCCTCGAGGACACTCACGACTCATCCCCCGACGAACGGTCGCCGTGCGTGGACGAACCCACCGCGAGCAGACCTACGTCGGTCGGTAGCCGGAGGTCGGCCTCGTCGACGCCGACCGCTGTTCCGGCGGCGAGGGCATCCGACCGGGTGATCGGTGCCCCCAGGCCGAGCTCGTCGGGGGATGGCTGGGGAGCCATTTGTCGAGGCGTCGGATTGACGCCGAGGATCCCGATCGATGTGATGGCCCCCAAAGCGACCCAAAGGAGTATCAGCAGGAGTCGGTAGCCGGTCGAAGAGGTGACGTCCTCCCACGGGATCACCGCGGTGATGCCCAGCACCAGGACCAGCCACACAGTCGTGGGACCGGTACGACCGACCCGCGCCATGCCCGATGGCGGAAGGAGTGCCGGGAGAATCGGAAGCACCACGATCCCGATGACGAAGAGACATGCGAAGAACGCCCAGTTGGTGATCAGCTCGGTGCGGGCGCAGTACCAGAGCACCCCCGTGCCGCCCAGGGCGGCAATGATCGCGGGGGTCGATCTGCTGAAGTCCCGGTAGGCGTCGCCGATGTCCGACGCTGCGCCGTCGGGGTTGCGTCCGAGGCTGATCCCCATGAAGCCGGGCATGACGGAGAGGATTTGGGTTACCGACGCGCTCGCGAACCCGAAGATCCCGATGGCGTTGGCTGCGAGCGCCGTGGTGGCTATCGGCTGGGCGCCGAGCAGGAGTCCACCCAACAGAGCCCCTCCAACCGAGCCGATACCGCCGACGACAGCGAGCATGGTGATCGGCAGCGACTGGTCGAGACCGAAGTCATCGGCGATGAAGGTGCGCCCGGCCAGCGCACCTCCCGCTCCCGCTATGGAAGCCGAGAGGGCGAACACGCCAACCTTCGTGGTCATGAGGTTGAGTCCGAGCGTCGCACACGCCACGGGCGAGTCCCGCATGGCGGACAGGCGGCGACCCCAGGCACTTCGACGCAGGGCCACCAGCACGTTGGCCATCAGCGCGAAGGCGACTGCCAGTACGATCAGCTGGCCGTAGTTCGTGTCCACGTCGATGGGGCCGATGGAGATCCGGGGCACGTTGGCAGTGCCTCCCGTCATCACGTCCTGTTGCTGGAAGACCATCCAGAAACAGAACGTCGCGAATGCCGCGGTCGATAGTGCAAGGTAGATGCCGCTGAGCCGCAGAGCCGGCAGGGCGACGAGGGCCCCGACCACGGCGCACACACCGATGGCCACGAAGACCCACGCGATGTTGCCGCTGGCACCCCAATTCGCCATCACCACTGCTCCGATACCGACGAAGGTCATCTGCGCCAGCGACACCTGACCCGAATACCCCGTGAGCGGCACCAGGGAGAGGGTTGCGATGGCGAACCCGAAGCCCTTCAGGACCGTTGCCTGGTCCGGCGCGGCGATAAGCGTGCCGATGGCCACGACTGCGAGCACGAGCACGGCCCCGCCGATCAGGGCGAGGCGTTGGGAAGGAATGGGCATGGGCTTGCGGACGCGGTCGAGGCTGTGTGCCCGAAGGCTGACCTGTGGCTGCAACAGGATCACGACGAACAACATGATCGCCGGGACCGCCCGTTGGAGTCCTCCCAGCGCAATGGGTCCCAGCGACGCATCCGCGGGGACGTAGGCCCCGACGTAGGAGATAGAAAGGCCGAGAATGATCGAGCCCAGGAAGGCTCCGGGAATGCTCCGCAGACGCCCGACCACCGCGGCTGCGTATGCGTTGACAACCAGGAGGGTGAGGGGGATCACCGACGGCGGCTGCTCGGCGGCCAGCAGCACACCGGACACGGCGGCAAGCCCCGCTCCGAGTGCCCAGGACAGCATCGAGGTCCGACCCGGCCGACCCCCGTTGAGCTGAAGGAGCGCCCGATCGTCCACTACCGCTCGCATGGCGATCCCCAGCCTGGTGCCCCGCAGTATGAAGCGCAGGACGATGGCAACCAGTACCGCGACACCGATGGTCAACAATCTCTGGCCGGTGAGTGTCACCCCCGCAACCTTCAGGTCACCGGAGCCGACCAGAGACCCCAGTGGACGGGCCCGGTCCTCGGGCCAGATCCACAGCGCGATGAAGATCAGCGCGACCATCAGCGAAACGGTGACGACGATCTTCACCACTTCCTGGGCGCCCTCGATCCCGCGCATGATGAAACGGTCGATCCCAGCGCCGAACAACGGGGCGATCACGAGCACCACCAGGAAGAACGCCGGCCAGGTGGGGACGCCCCAGGCCACGTGCACCTGCCAGTAGGTGAAGGCCGCCATCATGCCGATGGCCCCGTGGGCGAAGTTGAAGATGCCCGAGGTCGTGTAGGTCACGACCAACCCGCTCGACGCGATGGCGAAGATCGCTGCCTGGGAGAGTCCGAGGACGGTGAAGGTAAGGAACTTGTCCACTGTTGTCGCGTGTCCGCTCGATCTGGGCGCCGGTTATCAGATTGCCGGTTTCAGGTTGGCAGACCTTAGGCGGCGCGAACCCGAAGAGTCCGCTGATTCAGATGGGCTGGTCCGGACTTACCTTGCCAAGACCCTCGTTCTCGGGCACGTCGACGACGGCATCGTCCTCGCAGCTGAATCCGTCGAGCTCGTCCTCGTCGCTGCCGATCTCGGGGTAGTAGCGCTCGAACGCGCCCTCCTCGGTGACAGTGATCAGCATGGCGCACTCCGCTGGTGGGCCGCCCTGGGGCCCCGGGTTGGTCGGTGCGTGGAGCCCGCCCCCGGTCCAGTCCTCGACCGCGTCGGCGGCCTCCAGAACGCAGGCTCGGGTCAACACGTTGTCGTTGGTCTCCCCACATGCATTGGCAGCGGTGGCGAACAGCAACCAGGCGGAGAAGCTCTGCATCCCCAACAGGGCGATCTTCGGATCGTCCACGTTCTCGTTGACGATGTCCATGTACTGCTGGACCGCGGGCCACTGGTCGGCTTCCTCGAACGGATGGAACGCGGAGCGGATGAGGGTGCCTGCCGCGTTGTCCGCGCCCGCGCTCTGTACGTACACCTGGTCATAGACATTGGTCTCCACCACGGGGTAACCCTCCCAGCCCTGTTCACGCAGGGTCTTGACCAGGGCACCGAGGTTGGTCGGCTCACCGACGAAGTGCAACGACTGGGACTCGGTGGCGATGATCTGTTGGGCGAGCGGGGTCCAGTCGGCCAGGCCGGTGACCGGGTAGGAGAAGACACCGGCGTTCTCGACGCCCTCGCCCTCCATGATGGCCACGGACTGGTTCCTGATGGCCTCCATCGCCGGAAGGTCACCCCAGACCTCCACCATCGATTCGGCTTCGTCCGGGTGCAGCAGTTTGAAGTCGCGCAGCCACAGGGAGGTGGCCTCGGCGGCCGGATGGGGCATCGGCTGGATCTGGCCGTTGGAATCGGACTTCTCCGGAGAGACGGTGAAGCCGGGAATCTCGGCCAGTCCGCACTGATGGAAATCGGATTCCGGCTTGCCGGTGAACTGGAGGTTGTCCTGGACCTGGCCGCCTCCGGCCATCATGAAAACATCGGTGCATGCCCTGGTCATGGCAGCCTCGATCTCCAGGAGTTTGCCGTCCAGATCGACCAGTTCTATCGGAATTCCTCCGACTCCGCCCTGGGCGTTGCACCACTCGGAGAAGGCGACCGAGGAGTCCCATAGCTCCTTGTTGAGTCCGGGCCGGATGGTGGAGGACCGGTCATTCGGCACGCCGATCTTCAGCGTGTCGGTGGACCCCCCGTTCTGGGCCGGATCGACCGTGAGGTCGCCGGGTCCGCAAGGTGACTCCAGGTCACCGAAACCATCGACGACCCCCTTGCCGGCCTGCGGGGTGGGGCTTCCGTCCTCGCCTTCGCCGCCGGCGCTCTCGTCCTTGTTCTTGGCCGCACACGAGGTGGCCACCAGGACCACGGCCAGCAACGCCAACAACGACTTCTTCACTTCGGCTCCCCATTCATCCCCGACGCGGACACGTTGCCCGCAGCCACCGATTCTGACACGATGGCCACAAATCTGACAGACCGTCAGATGTGCTGCAAAGCGACCCTAGGAGAACGAAGTGGATCTCGCCATCCGCAACGCAACCATCGTCGACGGAACCGGGGACCCTGCCCGCTCCGCCGACCTCGGCATCGACGGCGGGCGCATCGTGGCCATAGCGGACCCGGGATCGGCCGCACTCGACGGAGCACGTCGCACCATCGACGCCACGGGTCTCGTCGTGTGCCCTGGCTTCGTGGATCCCCACACGCACTACGACGCCCAGCTGCTGTGGGATCCATCTGCATCGCCGTCCAACGTCCACGGGGTCACGACGGTGATCGCGGGGAACTGCGGATTCACGCTTGCTCCGGTGGTCGAGGGTGATGGCGAATACACCGCACGGATGATGGCCAAGGTAGAGGGCATGCCTCTGGCCGCCCTGGCCGAGGGAGTCGACTGGACCTGGACGTCCATGCAGGGATACCTCGACCGCCTCGACGGCAACCTCGCTGTGAACGCTGCATTCCTGGTCGGCCACTGCGCTCTGCGACGCAAAGTCATGGGCTCCGACTCCGTCGGGAACGAGGCGACCCCCGAACAGCTGGACGCCATGAAGCAGTTGCTGGCCGAGAGCCTGGATGCCGGTGCGCTCGGATTCTCCACCACCCGGGCCCGTACCCACTCCGACGGCGACGGCGAGCCCGTCGCATCACGCTGGGCCACCGAGGACGAACTCCTCGAGCTGGCCTCGGTGGTGTCCGAGCACGAGGGAACCACCCTCGAGTTCGCCTCTGACGGCTGCCTCGACGGGTTCGAGGACGAAGAGGTCGACTTCATGATCAAGTTCTCGCGGACGGGTCGTCGGCCGCTCAACTGGAACGTTCTCACCGTCGACAGCCACGCCCCCGAGCGCTACCGCAACCAGCTCGCGGCCATGGACCGGTGCGCCGAGGAAGGGGCCCGCGTGGTCGCCCTGACCATGCCGGTGATCGTGCCCATGAACATGAGCTTCCTGAACTTCTGCGCACTGAACCTGATGCCCGACTGGGGCGACATCCTTTCCCTGGGAGTCCCCGAGCGCATGGAGAAACTGCCGCGACCCGAACGTCCGCCGCTTCATGCAGGATCGGGCCGCAAGCCCCGATGCGGGTGTGTTCGCCAGGCTCACGGGCTGGGACATCTACGTGATCGGCGACACCTTCTCGGAGGCCAACGAGGGCCTCAGCGGCCGTCGGGTTTCCGACATCGCGGCCGAGCGCGGTGACGACAACCCGTTCGACACCCTCGTGGACATCGTGCTCGAGGACGACCTGCGGACCGTGCTGTGGCCGGGTGCCACCGACAACGACCCCGAGTCCTGGGAACTGCGGCGTCAGGCCTGGGATCATCCTTCGGTGATGCTCGGAGGGTCCGACGCCGGGGCGCACCTCGACCGCATGCAGGGTGCCGGATACCCCACCCGATTCATCGGAGACTGCCTGCGCGGACGCAAGCTGGTGAGCCTTGAACGGGCAGTCGAAATGCTCACCCGGGTACCCGCAGAGCTGTTCGGGCTACGTGACCGCGGGGTCCTCTCCGAGGGTGCGATAGCCGACCTCGTCGTGTTCGACCCCGAGACCATCGACAGCGAGATGCTGACGCTGGTGGAGGACCTCCCAGGCGGTTGTGGCCGACTGCACGCCGGCTCCAGCGGAGTGCGCCATGTGCTGGTGAGCGGCACCGAGACGGTCACCGACGGCCAGACCACGGGTGCGCGGCCCGGATCGATCGTCCGCTCTGGCGTCGACACGGACACCGTTCTGGTCGACTGAGCTCTCGTCAGCTGCGGGCCGTGGCCCTCTTGATGATGGTTGGGGCGAACAGGGTGAACAGCAGCAGGGCCAGCGCGGCCAGCCCGATCGGCACCACCGCGTCTCCGCGGCCGGTGTATACGGGCACCAACACGAATCCGGACAGAACCGCGGTCCACGCCCACATGATCAACACCGCTCTGCGGTGACCGTGGCCGAGGTCCATGAGTCGGTGATGGAGGTGCGCCTTGTCGGCAGTCGCCACCCCCGTGCGTTTGGTGGCGCGGCGCAGAATGGCGAACAGGGTGTCGATCAGGGGTACGGCAAGGATGATCAGCGGCAGGACGAGGGGGGCGAAGAAGAACCACGACTGGCCCGAGAACGGGTCGTCCGACTGCCCACCGACGGCCACCGTGGAGGAGGCAAGCAGCACGCCGAGCATCAAGGCGCCACTGTCGCCCATGAAGATACTGGCGGGATTGAAGTTGAACGGAAGGAACCCGAGGCACGCCCCCGCGGTGACGATGGCTACGAGAGGACCGACGTTGGAGGGATCGAGCACGCCCTCGTCGAGCAGCGCCCATCCGTACAGGAAGAACGACCCTGCGGCGATGGCCACGATCCCCGCGGCCAGGCCGTCGAGACCGTCGATGAGGTTCACCACGTTCGCCATACCCACGACCCACAGCACGGTGACCAGCGCCGACAGATCCGGCGGCAGGACGGTGAACCCCAGGAACGGCACGCGGAAGTAGATGATCGTGAGCCCGACGAGCGTGAGCATGGAACCCGAGAGCACCATGCCCGCGACCTTCGCCGGAGGGGAGATGTCGCGGAGGTCGTCCACAAGTCCGGTCAGCCACATGACCACCGCCGCGGCCACCACACCTACGAGGTTCCCCGGCGTGACGAAGACCTCGTCGAGGTCGTCGAGGAACCAGGCGGACGCCAGGCCGCAGAGGACCCCGATCAACAGCGCGGTGCCCCCGAGAAGTGGCGTGGCGTGGGCGTGCACGCTGCGGTCCGTCGGATGGGCCATCGCCTGGGATCGACGCGACAGAACCCGTAACGGTGGAACGGCCAATGCGGTAGCGACGACCGCGACGGCCATGGCGATCAGGTAGCTACCCACGACGCAAACCTACCGGCGCCCAGGAGCGCGGCCCGGACCCTTCAAGTCTCGATGGTCCACTCCCGAGGGTCAGGCGTACGGACGGAACCCGGCGCAGAGGTCGGCGACCTCGCCGCGAACCGCAGCGCCCACCGCGTCGTCCTGGGGTGAGCGCAGCACCCGCGCCAACAGCTCGGCGACCACGGCCATCTCCGACTCGCGCATCCCCTGGGTGGTGACCGATGGCGTCCCGACGCGTAGCCCCGAGGTGACGAAGGGACTGCGGGGGTCGTCGGGAACCGTGTTCTTGTTGAGTGTGATCCCGGCACGGTCCAGGGCCACCTGGGCCTCCTTACCCGTCAGGTCTTCGTCGAAGGACCGCAGGTCGATCAGCATCAGATGGTTGTCCGTGCCACCCGACACGAGCCGGAATCCGTGCTCGCCCAGCGCTCCGGCCAGAGCGCGGGCATTGGCCACGATCTGATGGGCGTAGTCGGAGAAGCTGGGATGCGTGGCCTCCCGGAAGGCCACGGCCTTGCCGGCAATCACGTGCTCCAGCGGCCCACCCTGCAGGCCGGGGAAGATGGCCTTGTCGATCGCGGGGCCGTACTCGGCGCTCGAGAGGATGCAGCCGCCGCGTGGACCGCGGAGGGTCTTGTGCGTAGTGAAGGTGACGACGTCGGCCACGCCCACCGGATTGGGGTGTGCGCCACCGGCGATGAGCCCCGCAATGTGGGCTGCGTCGAACATGAACAGCGCCCCCACCTCGTCGCAGATCTCGCGGATCGGGGCGGGATCGATCTCGCGCGAGTAGGCGGTGGCGCCGGCAACGATCATCTTCGGCCGGTGCTCCAGAGCCAGGTCCCGGAGCGCCTCGAGGTCCATGCGCTCATCCGATGGGGTCAGGCCGTAGCTCACGAAGTTGTACATCCGCCCCGAGATGTTGACCGGGGAACCGTGGGTGAGATGGCCGCCGTGATCCAGGCTCAGGCCGAGGACGGTGTCTCCTGCCTCGAGCAGCGCGAGGTACACCGCGACGTTGGCGTTTGCCCCCGAGTGCGGCTGCACGTTGGCGTGCTCGGCTCCGAAGAGCTCACAGACCCGGCGGCGTGCCAGGTCCTCGGACTCGTCGACGAACTCGTTACCACCGTAGTAGCGCTTGCCCGGATAGCCCTCGGAGTACTTGTTCGTGAGGACCGAACCCACGGCCTCCATCACCGCGGGCGAGGTGAAGTTCTCCGATGCGATCAGCTGGAGGCCCGTGTTCTGGCGCTCGACCTCCCGATCGATGACGTCGAAGAGTTCGGTATCGCGTTCGGTGGGCCAGGGCATGGCGGGGTCTCCTAGTTACAGGTGGCACGGATCTGCGAACCCACTGGGCCCGGGCCGCGTCATGTGTGGTGGGTCAGATCAAACCGTCGAGCTTCGCGGTGCGCCTCGAGTGTCGCCCGCCCTCGAACTCCGCGTCCAACCACGCATCGACGGCGGCGAGCGCCACCGCGGGCCCGGTGAGTCGCGAACCGAGACAAATCACATTGGCATCGTTGTGTTGTCGGGCCAGGCGCGCAGAGGTCTCGTCGTGAACGGTTCCCGCACGGACCCCGTGGATCTTGTCCGCTGCCATACAGATACCGATCCCCGAGCCGCACACCGCCACCCCCAGGTCCGCATCGCCACCGACGACGGCCCGGCCGACGGCCGCCCCGAAGTCGGGATAGTCGACGCTCTCGGCCGAGTTGGTACCCAGGTCGACGACCTGGAACCCACGGTCCCGAAGGTGCGCGGCGATGGCGTCCTTCATCTCGTATCCAGCATGGTCTGCGCCCAAGGCGATGGTGGTGTCGCTCACGGGGCCAGGCTACGCCAGCTACGTGACTCGAAATACCCGTCGCGGCGGAACACCGTGGGGGTGGGGCCGGGGCTCCAGCGCCAGGACGCCGAAACCCTCGGACCTCGGCGACGCGCGCTCTTGGGCACCGCGTGCTCGAAATCAGCCTGGCAACGACCGCCCATGACGATCACATCCCCGGAGGCCGGGGCAAGATCAATGGAGCTACCTCCACCGGTGGGCCGGATCAGGAACGGCCGCCGCTCCCCCATCACGAGGATCACCACTATCGAGCGCTCCAGGTCCCGCAGTTCCCGGTCGGCGTGGAACGCCACCGAGTCGGAACCGTCTCGGTAGTAGTTGAGGCCGACACCGCCGAGATCGCAGCCGTAGCGCTCTTGCACGGCGGCTCGCACACGGGCGAGAACCGGATTCGGGTCGCCGTCCTCCCGGCAGTACCAGCGCGACAGCCGGGGATCATCGACGAACCGATCGAACATCTGCCTCCGCCCCACCCTCCAGTCCGTGGACCCAATGAGCTCGTAGAGAAGGCTGTCGGCGCCTCCCAGAACCCCGCGTCCCACGTCCAGCCAGGTTCCGGGACCCGGCTCCAGCCGCTCGAAGACGACATCGTTGACTTCCGGTTCACCGGCGGCCAGGAGACTCCCCTGCAACATGGCGCCCATGATACACGAACACCTGTTCGACACGTGAGCTGCGGCTGGGTACTTGACCGAGCGGTCAAGTACGTTCGGCGGTCATGGAGCTCGACCCTCGAACCCCCGTGATAGTGGGCGTGGGCCAGTTCCTGAATCGCGTTGACGAGGGCGCTGATCCGCGGTCGCCGACCGACCTCATCGTCGAGGCACTCCGCCTCGCCGAGACGGACACCTCCGCAGTTGCGCCTCTGGCCGCTCGAGCGGATGTGATCGCAGCGGTGCCCATCATCTCGTGGCGCTACCGGGACCCCGCTCACATCGTGGCCGACGCGGTGGGGGCCACCGATGCCCGCACCTGGTACCCGGCGATGGGCGGCAACACGCCCCAGATGCTCCTCAACCGCCTGGCCAGCTCAATAGCCGCAGGGGAACTCGACATCGGGTTGTTGTGTGGCGGGGAGGCCTGGAACACGCGCACCAGCGCCAGGCGTGAGGGCGACAAGCCCGACTGGACGATTCAGCCGGAGGAGGTAGTACCCGACTGGGGCAGCGAGGACACGTTCACCCTGGGCCACCCCGCGGAACACGCGAAGGGCATAGTCGCCCCGGTGCAGTCCTATCCCCTGTTCGAGACCGCGCTGATGCACCAGGCCCTTCTGGAGCGGCCGGGGTCCACCGTCTCGCACCACATCGACCGCGTCGGCGAGATGTGGGCGGGGTTCTCCCGAGTGGCAGCCGCCAACCCGTATGCGTGGCGCCGCGAGGCGCTCTCGGCCGCAGAGATCACCACGGCCACACCGGCGAACCGCTTCGTCGGCTGGCCCTACACCAAACGCATGGTGTCCAACCCCGATGTCGACATGGCCACCGCGCTGATCGTCACCAGCGCCGAGGCCGCCGAGTCGGCCGGGGTGCCCCGCGACAGATGGGTGTTCTGCCACAGCGGGACCGACGGCAAGGACCGCCTGATGTCGGAACGTTCATCGTTCGCACGGTCTCCGTCGATCGGCGTCGGCGGACGTCGGGCCCTCGAGCTGGCAGGCGTTGACATCGAGGATGTGGCGCACCTCGACATCTACTCGTGCTTCCCGTCCGCGGTGCAACTGTTCTGCCGCGAGTTCGACCTGGATCCACTCAGCCGGCCCCTGACCGTGTACGGCGGGCTGTCCTTCGCAGGGGGCCCGTGGAACAACCCCGTCGGACATGCCCTCGCCTCGATGGTCGGCGTCCTGCGCGCCGACCCGGCCTCGGTCGGAATGGTCACCGCAAATGGCGGCAACGTCGACAAGCACGCCTTCGGGGTGTTCAGCACCGAGCCACCGGTACGTGGGTTCCGCCACGAGCGACCACAGTCCGAGATCGACGCCGCCGACAGCGGCAACGAAGTCCTCTCGTCATTCCAGGGCACCGTCGAGGTCGAGGCCTGGACCGTGATGCACGCCCGGGACAACTCACCGGAACGCTTCCATGCCGCATGCATCACACCCGATGGATCTCGCGTCTGGGGAGTGTCGCACGACCCCGAGGTCATGAATGCAGCGATGCACCGGGACCTCGGCGGAACCGCCGCTGTCCTGGCCGAGGACGGCGAACTAGCGCTGCAGCCGTGAACCCAGAATCGCCATGACCCGCTCGGATGCCTTGGGCATCTCCTCGAGCAACGTCCCGAACTGGCGTGTGTCCAGACGGAGAAGCGTCATGGGGCCGTCGGCGACCACAGTCGCGGTCCGCGGCCGATGGTCGATCAGAGCCATCTCACCGATCATGGAACCTCGACCGTTGGTGGTCACGTACTCGCCGTTCGCGTAGACGCTGGCTGACCCCTCGACGACCACGTAGCAGTAGGTGCCGGGGTCGCCCTGGTCGACCAGGATCTCACCGTCGGGTACCTCGATCTGAGTGGTCAACTCGTCCACGCGGGCGAGTTCCCCGCTGCTCATGCCGTCGAACAGGGCGATCGACGACAGCCACTGCGGATCCGATCCGCTCCTACGACCCAAGCTCATGTGCGGAGGCTACCGTGCGCCCATGCGAGCTGTCGTTATGTGCGACCAGAGCGTGGTGGTGGACGAGGTCCCCGACCCCGACCCCCGGGCGGGTCAGGTCCTGGCCATGCGGGATGTGCGGCTCCGACCTTCACACGCTCGACCGCGCCGATGAGTTCGCGGACATGTCGAGTGCGGCGGCGGCGAGTACGGAGTTCCCGACCGAGGTCTTCGATACCTCGGCCGATGTGGTCATGGGCCACGAGTTCCGTGCCGGGTGCTCGAGGTCGGTGAGAACGTCGGGAACTGCAAGCCCGATGATGTCGTGGTATCCATCCCAATCGTGATGAATTCCGACGGACTGCACCCTGTCGGGTATTCGGCGCTCTAACCGGGCGGGTACGCGGAACGTCTGGTGCTGTCGGACATGTTGTTCATGAAGGTCCCCAACGGTCTCGGGTCGAGCGAGGTTGCGCTCACGGAGCCGACGTCAGTGGGCCTCCATGCGGTCGAAATGAGTCGGGTCACGCCTCGCCAGGGAGCCGCCGAGGCGGAGATCGACGTGACACCGATGATCACTGGCCACGTGGACCTGGACGGCGTCGCGAACGCATTCGAGAACCTGCGCGATCCGCAGCGCCAGGCGAAGGTTCTGGTTGTTCCCTGAGGAGGTGCCGCGGACGACCTATGCCCGCGTGGTCGGCGGTGTACCGTGACGCACGGCACACCGGGAAACCACAGGCACACCGGAGCAACACAGGGGGGACATAAAATGTCCAAGGCATTCAGGTCTTTCATCGCGTTTTTGCGTTCACCACTCTGCTCGCGGCGGCCTGCGCTGCCCAGGGTGACGAGGACGGATCCGCAGAGGAGACCACCGAGTCGACAACCGAGGATGACTCGACAGGCACGCAGGCCGACCCGCCCGGCGATGAGGACTCGTTCGGCGACATGGAATCACCCTGCGGACCCGGCGACTTCACGGTGAATGCGGACGAGAGCGCGGGGTCGACGGACACGTTGCTGCTCGGAGTGCCCAACGACCGCACATCACAGATCCGGCCCGGGCTCAACAAGGAGATGTGGGACGCGTCCAATGCCTTCGCCGCCTGGTGCAACGAACAGGGCGGTATCGGTGGACTCCCAATCGAGATAGTCGACCTCGACGGCAAGCTGCTGGAGGTCGAAGTTGCGATGGCGCGGGCGTGCAACGGGGTGTTCATGATGGTCGGCGGCGGGCAGGTGCAGGACAACCTGCAGTTCACCGACAAGGCTGACTCCGACTTCCACCTGTGCCAGCTCGCCGAGGTCCCCGGTTTCACGGTCTCACCGGAGAAGTCGGAGTCGAACGGCCAGATCCAGCCCATGCCTCACCCGTCGGCGGAGATCTCATCGAACTGGATGAGGGACTTCAAGGAGCTGCACCCCGAAGAAGCCGAATCGATGGTGGAGGTGTGGGGCGATCTTCCGGCCATGGCCACCATCAAGAACCAGACGCTTGCCGTCATGGAGGCCGAGGGGGTCGAGAACGCCGGGGTGATCTCCTACCCCGTCACCGGGCTCTCCGACTGGACCCCACTCGCACAGCAGATCATCGCCACCGGTGCCCAGTCGATGCACTTCGTGGGAGAGCCCACGAACCTGGGGGCTCTCGTCAAGACCCTCCGTGAGCAGGGCTGGGAGGGTTACCCCGTCGTCGAGACCAACGTCTACGACAAGATCTACGTCGACTCCGGTGGCGCCGACGCCACGGCCGGAACGATCATCAGATCGTCGTTCCACCCCTTCGAAGAAGCCGACCGCTGGCCAGCCATCCAGCAGTACATCGACATAGTCGAGACGAACGTCGACGATCCCAAGATCGCCGTTCTCGGCATGCAGAGCTTCTCCGCGTGGCTGCTCTTCGCAACCGCCGCCAAGGACTGCGGCGAGTCCAACGACGGCGAACTCACCCGGGCCTGTGTGCTCGAAGCAGCAGACGCTGTCGAGGACTGGACCGCAGGAGGAATGCATGCGCCGACCGACCCCGGCCCCGAGGGCGGGCCACCCGCCGAGTGCGCCATGCTCATGACGGTCACCGAGGAAGGCAGCTTCGAGCGCCTCTACCCCGAGATCGGAAGCGATGCCGACGACCTGGACGGTTTCAAGTGCTACGACGACGCCGTGGTCCCCGTACCCGAGAACGAGGGCCTCGGCATAGTGAGTCCGGACCAGCCGATCTGAGATTCAGGCGCGGGATACCCACGTCATGGCCGCAGGATGCGGCCCCGCCACCAGAGAGAGGATGACGCAGTGGCGCTTCTCGTAGGAACCCGCAAGGGTCTGTTCCGTATACGACCAGCGGAGCCGGTGGGAGAACCCGCTTTCCTGGGCCACATCATCCAGCACGCCGTGTGGGACCCTGACGGCGACAGGATCGTGGCGGCGGTCCGCACGGGCCACCTCGGTCCGACTGTGATGGTCTCCGATGACCGTGGAGAATCCTGGCGGGAGTCTTCACGACCCCCGGCATTTCGGACCGGAGAGCAGCTGAACCGGTCTCTACGATCAGTGTTCTGGCTCACGCCCCCGATCCCCTCACAGCCAGGTGTCTGGTACGCGGGCGGGTCGCCACAGGGTCTGTTCCGAAGCGGCGACGGCGGAGACACCTGGGACCCCGTCGACGGCTGGAACGACCACCCGATGTGGGCCACCTGGTGCGAGTGGCCGGAGGAGAACACCCCCGACGGGTCGATGCTGCACTCCATCAACATCGACCCTCGCGACCCTGGACACATGTACCTCGGCCTGTCGGGCGGTGGGGTGTTCGAGACCACGGACGGCGGAATGTCCTGGTCGCCCCTCAATCGAGGCTGTTCGGCCGAGTTCCTCCCCAGCCCCGAAGCGGAGTTCGGACACGACCCACACTGCGTGCGGCTCCACCCGCAGGCGCCGGACCGGTTGTACCAGCAGAACCACTGCGGGATCTACCGATTGGACCGACCCTCGACCGAGTGGATCCGGATAGGCGACGCAATGCCGCGCTCGATCGGCGATATCGGATTTCCCATCGAGCTACACCCCAGCGACCCCGACACTGTGTGGGTATTCCCAATGGACGGCACCGACGTCTGGCCACGAACAAGTCCGGACGGCCGTCCCGCCGTCTACAGATCCGGCGATGCCGGCGAGACCTGGCAACGCCTGGACGCCGGACTTCCGGAGCGCGGCTGGCTCACGGTCAAGCGCCAGGCGATGACCGTGGAGGAATCCGACGGGGTCGCTGTGCACTTCGGAACCACGGGCGGCGAGGTGTGGTCGAGCGGCGACGCCGGGGAGACGTGGTCGCTCAGTGGGGCCCACCTGCCCGAGGTCTACTCGATCGAGTACCTGGCAGACTGGACGTGAGGGTCCGCATTTCAACCCCGTTGCGGTCCTACACCGACCAGGCGCCCGTGGTCACGGCGACCGGCGGCACGGTGGGAGCGGTGCTGCTGGACCTCGACCGCCAATTCCCCGGTATCCGATTCAGGGTGATCGACGAGCAGAACGGCGTGCGAAAGCACATGAAGATATTCGTCAACACAACCCCGATCCGCGACCCATCACACCCGGTGCTGGAGTCCGACGAGGTGACACTCATGCAGGCGCTCTCAGGGGGCTGAGGCCCTGCTCACCCCTGGACTGCCGTCGACCTGGGAGCGGCCCTAGTCAGGCCGCGGGTCCCGATCTGCGCGATTGACCGGGTGGTGCCCGCCGTCCTGATTGCTGGGCGGAGAGCGCACGGCCGTCGGGCGTGTGCCACAGGAGGTCGACCGCGCCGGGTGACCCAGCCGATCCGTCCGCCTGCACCCGGACCGGTTCGGCACGGAGCGTCCAGCCGCCGGAGTGGGCGAGACCGTGGTGGCGCCTGCAGAGCAAGGCCAGGTTGTTGATGTCGGTGCAGCCGTTTCGTTCCCACGGCACGATGTGGTGTGCGTCGCACCATGCAGCCGGTGCATCGCACCCGGGAAATACACAGCCTCCGTCGCGGGCGATGAGAGCTCGGCGCTGGGCGAGCGTGGCATAGCGGGTGCCGCGCCCGGCGAACAGCGGCGTGCCGTCGGCATCGGTCACGATCGGCCGCAGCCATGCGTCGCAGGTCAGCACCGCCGCGGTCTCGGGATCGAGGGGCTCACCGTCGATGCTGCACACCGTGTGCCCACCGTGATCGTCCTCACGCATCACGACGATGGCCTCGGTGCGCGGGGCCTCGCTCGACGAGGATCCATCGCGGGACAGCTCGCGGCCGAGCCCGTTTCGCACCAACTGGGCGAAAGCCCTGGCCCGGAGGGCACCCGGAGTCGGCATCGTCGTACCCGCTGCACTGTGTTCGTCGCTGGCAGCACGCCGCTGACGGTCCGTCTCCGCCCTCAGAGCACGCTCGACGACAGTGGCGTTGTGACCGCTGAAGCGCCCGCGGAGGTGCAGGAACCCGCTCGCATCGGTGCCCATGGCCACCTCGTCACGGTCTCCACAGTCCGGTTCGGCGCCGTCGGCATCCAGACGCCGGGCGATCACGCGCAGATTCCGGCGGAACGCCTCGAAGCTGACCGAACGAGCCATCTCCAACAGTGTGGGCTCAGCTTCGATGAGTCGGTCGACGATCCGGGGATTCGACACCACGGCCAACGCCGACGCGTGATCCGTGCTCAGCTCACCACAACGGATGGCATCACCGAAGCCGGGGAATCGATCGAGAGTGCGACCCATCTCGACACTGCGCCGACCCGTGTCACGTGCGCCGTGCGTGTTGTGGGCCAACCAGGCGTTCGTTGCCAACCCGCTCGACTGCACCGTGGCACCACGACTCTCGAGGTGGGCCATGCCGGCAGCGAGTCTGGCCTCCAGGCCCCGACGGGAGGCTTCGAGACCGAGCACCGATGCCATCGAACCCTCGGAATCGAGATCGGCCCAGAGCAGGGCTCCGAGCGCGTCCACTGCCCTACGAGCGTCCTCCACAACCTCCGCGGCGGCGCCCGGCGGGCACGAGCGCTGCTGGGAGCGCAGGCGAACGCGCACGGATTCGAGACGAGCCATTCCCGCAGCGCGCCGTTGCTCCCCCACTGTGTCGTCATCGAACATACGTTCGATCATACGTCAGCGCTCCGGACGCCGCAAGCACGAATCTGCGACGGAGTCCGATCGCACAGGGGGCTCGGATGCCCCGATCCTCACTTCTCGGAGATGAGTTGGATGAGGTTGCCGCAGGTGTCATCGAAGACTGCGATGACCGCGTCGCCGACGTCGGTGGGTGGCTGTGTGAACGTGACGCCCGTGCCCGTGAGTCGGCCGTGTTCGGCTTCGACGTCGTCGACGGAGAACTGGGCGAGCGGGATTCCGTCCGCGACCAGTGCGTCGCGATACGGCTTGACCGCGGGGTGGGCTGAAGGCTCCAACAACAGTTCGGTGCCGTCCGGGTCGTCGGGGGACACGACGGTCAGCCATGCGTCCCCGCCGATCGGGATGTCGTGCTTCACCCTGAACCCAAGGACGTCGGTGTAGAAGGCGAGCCCTGCTCGCTGGTCATCCACGAAGACGCTGGTGAGCCGGATCTTCATGATGATCCGCTTTCGCGGTTCGGGAATCAGCTGAAAGAGGCCGCGGGCTTGTGCCCCACTCCCATAAGCGGACTCATGGTCTGGTCATCGAAATCGAGTTCGAAAGCTGTGGCGACCAGATCGACCCGAGACCCGCCGAATCGAGTGCCTCCTGGATGGCGCCTCGGGTGAGACCGTGTGGTTCGGCGTCGGCGTCATCGCGTTCCCAGTCCCATTGAACGAAGATTCCCACGGCCGGAGAAGGGCGGCCAGCTCCTGGACGGTTCCGGGATAGTCATCCACTAACCCGCATACCGACGAACAGATGACCAGGTCGTGCGCCGCGTGCGAGGTGGGGAGATCGGTCGTGGCGCGTACATGGGACCACCCATGGTCCTCGATCTTGGTCTCCAGGACCCCGAGCATGGCGAGCGATGTGTCCACGGCATCGATCCGCACGCAGTTGCCGGCCACCAGCTCGGTGAGCAGGCCCGTGCCACAACCGAAGTCGCACACGCGAGTGCCATCGAGGGAAAGACCTCGGTAGGCCAGGACCGACCCGAGGGAACCGAACGCGGCGCGGGCGTACGCCCGTGCGACGTCATCGCGGTCCCAGGTCGCCGCGTACCGATCCCACTCGGTCATCGTCTCGAGGTGCCGGTGGTTCCCGTGGGCCCAGTGGTTCCCGTGGGCCCAGCGGCCACCAGTGCCCTGGGTCTGCCGGCGAGATCCGGTTCTATGCGCGTTCGGGCGAAGTGTACGGCCGCCAGGTGCTCCGCTTCATCTGCCTGTTCGGGCGACAGCTCGCAGACGAGCACGCCTTCGGGCTCCAGCCAGTCCGCGGCGCCATCGATGATCGTGCGGAGGTCATCGAGTCCGTCCTCACCACTGAACAGGGCGGCGAGGGGCTCCCACTCCCCCACATCCGCGGGCAGGTCCACGGTCGTCGCCACGTAGGGAGGGTTGGACACGATCAGGTTCACGGTGCCGCGCAGCGTCTCGGGGAGGGGGGCGTACCAGTCCCCCAGCAAGAGGCTTACCCTGGCAGCCGAGCGGCCGATGCCGGCGAGGTTCGCCCGAGCAACCGCTAGCGCATCCGCGCTCGTGTCGACGCCCCACACCGTTGCTCGCACCCGTTCAGTGGCAATGGCTAGTGCAATGGCGCCGGAACCCGTTCCCAGGTCGACCACCGCTGTGGACAGCTCCCTGCCGCCGAGAAGGTCGAGTTCTCCCAGTGCGATCTCCACCACCTGCTCGGTCTCCGGACGCGGGATCAGTACCCGACTGTCAACCATGAGGTCGAGACCACGGAAGCCCCAGTGGCCGAGCACGTACTGGAGGGGCTCCCCCTGCTCGCGACGGCTCACCATGGAGTCGTGGCGGGCCATACCGCCCTCGGTGACAGGATCGTCCAGCACCAGTGCCAGCTCCGCCGCGGAGGCACCACTGGCTTCCTCCACGATACGACGGGCGTCCGCCGCACCGCCGAAGAGGCGGAGACGTTCCGTGTCCTCGACCAGGAGTGAACGCCACGACACCGTGTCGCCTGCATCCGCGGCCGGCACACCCTCTGCGCCGCCCACCGTCAGGCCTCGGCGGACAACAGCCGCGTCCGTTCGTCGGTGAGGAGTGCGTCGCTGATCTCGTCGAGGTCGCCGCCGAGCACGCGGTCCAGGTTGTGGGTGGTCAGGCCGATGCGATGATCGGTGACCCGGTTGTCCTTGTAGTTGTATGTGCGGATCTTCTCACCCCGGCCCCCACCGCCGATCTGGGCGCGCTTCGCGGCCCCGGCTTCGTCGGATGCGCGTTCCTGTTCAGCGCGCAGAAGTCGGGAACGAAGCACGGCGAGGGCCTTGGCCTTGTTCTGCAGCTGTGACTTCTGGTCCTGCATCGATACGACGAGCCCGCTGGGGAGGTGGGTGATCCGCACCGCTGAGTCCGTCGTGTTCACCGACTGCCCTCCGGGGCCGGACGACCTGAACACGTCGATCTCGAGGTCGTTCGGATCGATACGCACATCGACCTCCTCGGCCTCGGGTAGGACGGCGACCGTCGCCGAGGACGTGTGGACCCGACCCTGCGACTCCGTCACCGGAACCCGCTGGACACGGTGCGGCCCGGCCTCGAACTTGAGCCGCGACCACACTCCGTCGCCCACAACCCGCAGCGTCGCTTCCGTCACGCCCCCCAGATCGGATGGCGTGCTGGCGAGAATCTCGGACGACCAACCCATCCGCTGGGCGAAGGCCCGGTACATCTCCAGTAGATCCCGGGCCCAGATGTTGGCCTCCTCGCCACCCTCGGCGCCACGGATCTCCAGGATCACGTTCCGGTCATCGTTGGGATCCTTCGGCAACAGAAGCAGTCGGAGCTCCTCCTCCAGCTCCGAGTGCTGGAGGCGGGCGCGCTCGAGATCGGACTCGAGCGCCCTCCGTTCATCGCCATCGGCGAATTCCAACAACTCCGACGCGGCCCCGATGTCGCCCTCGACCGAGCCCAGACGAGCGTACGCCGCGACCAGAGGTTCCAGCTCCTTGTAGCGGCGGCTGACCGAGACGAACCTCTCCCGATCGGCCACGACCTCGGGGTCCGCTAGTTGGGACTCGCAGTTGGCGAACTCGAGCGCCAGATGCTCCAGACGATCGCGCATCACACCCACCCGGGTTCCACCTCGACCACATCGACGAGCGGCGCCAACAGTTCGGCCAACTCGTCGGTGACGCCGAGATGATCGCGTGGTGGCAGCGCCAGGCGCAGGATCGCTCCGGGACGCTGCATCTCGCGGGTGTCGGCGGCAATCGGGGTCAGGTCCAGTCGGGCGCCGGCGGCGAACACCACGACCAGTGGGTCGCCGTCGGGAGTCACCCCCAGTGCGGCGGCAGGTACCTCGTCGCGGACGCTCGCTGCAGCGAAGCTGGATTGGATCGGCTCCAGCGAGGCAGCCCCGACCGTCGCCGGATCGGCGAGCGCGTCGGCGCGCAACCACCTCGCACGTGCCAGCAAGCTCAGAGGATGCGATGTGGCACCGCTATGACGACGCTCCCGCACGGCCCCAATGGCACGTTCGAGCCCAGCCACCGGGGGTTCTCCCTGATGCATCGCCGCGGCCGCGTTCGCGGTCGAAACGCCCCACACCGGCCTCCAGGTGCAGTTGTCCGTCACCACCCGTTTCCCGGGGCCATTCGACGATCCGAGCCACCTCGAGGCCGAGTAGTTCGCCGCGCCACGAGCCCTGCTCGGCCACGACCTCCAGGTCATGGGAACGCAGCAGATCGAGGAGCTCGTCCGCGTCGTCGGGGCCAGGAAGTACCACGGGCATGGGTTCGGCCTGGGCCGGTACCGATGTGGCGCCCTGCACCGAGCGGAGCTCGATGTCGAGATCGAACCATTGGGCGAGACGGGCGCCCACCGATGCTCCCGCGTCGGCGAACAGCACCAGTCGCGAGGATCCGGATCGGACCGTGTGCAGGACCGTCCCGGCGAACGCCGCGGGATCCGTCTCCCCCTGCAGCACATAGGTGACATGTCCGGCCGTGGCCGAGACACCGGCCCCGAGGGCTCCGGGAACGATCTCCTCGTCGCTGATATCGCGCACGAGGGCAGCGAGCTTCGCCTCCAGGAGGCGCTGCTGCTGGTCAGGTTTCAGCTCTCGGCCTCTGCGGCGGCCTCTGCGCCGCCCTTTTTCTTGTTGCGACGGGCTCCGTAGCGACGCTCGAAGCGCTCCACACGACCGGCGGTGTCGACGATCTTCATCTGACCGGTGAAGAACGGATGGGTGAAGGCCGAGATCTCGACCTTCGCCAGGGGATACTCGTTGCCGTCCTCCCACTTGATCGTCTCCTCGGACTCGATCGTCGACTTGGTGAGGATCTTGTCGCCTGAGGACGTGTCCTGAAACACGACGTAGCGGTAGTTGGGGTGGATTCCGGCCTTCATTGCTGCTCCATCTGTCGGCACCGGTTTCCGAACGGCGCCATATGGGGGACTCGTCAGTATGCCAGCCACGGGGCGTCGACTCCCAGCCGACAGACCCGATGAGGTTGGCCAGCCGCGAGGAAGCTCCCGCAACTGTTCGGTCCTCGCTACCCGGGAACCCCGGGTGCCTTGGCGATCTCGGCCAGGAACTGGTCGTTGTTGGGGAAGGTCTTCATGCGATCAATCAGCAACTCGAGACCCGCACCGGATCCGCTCTCCGCCGCCAGGCCGGACAGCACCCGGCGAAGCTTCCAGACCTGCTCCAGTTGGGTGCGTTCGAAGAGCAGCTCCTCATGGCGGGTGGACGAGGCGTCCACGTCGATGGCGGGGTAGATCCGCTTCTCGGCTGCCCTGCGATCGAGGCGCAACTCCATGTTGCCGGTGCCCTTGAACTCCTCGAAGATCACCTCGTCCATCTTGGATCCGGTCTCCACCAACGCGGTGGCGAGAATCGTGAGCGAGCCACCCTCCTCGACGTTGCGGGCGGCGCCGAAGAACCGCTTGGGCGGATACAGCGCACCGGTGTCGATACCGCCGGACATGATCCGGCCGGTGGCCGGTGCCGCCAGGTTGTACGCCCGCGACAAGCGGGTGATCCCGTCGAGGATGATCACGACGTCCTTGCCGATCTCCACCAGCCGCTTGGCGCGGTCGATGGTGAGCTCCGCCACCTGGGTGTGCTCGTCGGAGGGACGGTCGAAGGTGGAGGCGATCACCTCACCCTTGACCGAGCGACGCATGTCGGTCACCTCTTCGGGGCGCTCGTCCACGAGCAGGACCATAAGCTCCACCTCGGGATTGTTGGCCTCGATCGACTGGGCGATGGTCTTCATCACCGTGGTCTTGCCGGCCTTCGGAGGCGAGACGATGAGACCGCGCTGCCCCTTGCCGATTGGTGAGATCAGGTCGATGATTCGCGACGTCATGTCCAGCGGCTGATCCGCTCGCTCGAGGCGCAGCCGGGAGTCGGGGAAAAGCGGTGTGAGGTCCTCGAAGTGGGGCCGTTCGCGCTGAGACTCGGGATCCTGTCCGTTGACCTTGTCCACCTGCAGGAGCGCGGGGTTCTTCTCCTGGCGGTTCGCAGGGCGGGCCGTACCGTCGAGGGTGTCGCCCTTGCGGAGGCCGAGCTGACGCACCTGCTTGACGGATATGTACACATCGTCCTCGCTGGGGAGGAAGCCCTTGACCCGGAGAAATCCGTAGCCGTCGTCGCGGAGGTCGAGCAGGCCCGACACCGGAACGGGCTCGCCATCCCACTGCTGGGTCTCGCCCTGGGGCTCTTCTTGTCCCCCGCGGTTGCGACCCCTGCGCCGACGACCGCGACGGTTGCCGGCATCCGGTTCGTCCTGCTGGTTACCTCCAGCGCCCTTGTTGCGGTTCTGACCGCCCTGGTTCTGGCCGCCCTGGTTCTGACCGCTCTGGTTCTGACCGCTCTGGTTCTGACCGCCCTGGTTCCGGCCACCCTGGTTCCGGCCCTGGTTCCGGCCACCCTGGTTCTGGCCGCCCTGGTTCTGACCGCCCTGGTTCTGACCGCCCTGGTTCCGGCCACCCTGGTTCTGACCCTGGCCACGGCCACCCTGATTGCGGCCCTGACCATTGTCACCGGATTCCCCGGACCTACCGGCCTCGTCGCCGGTGCTCTCACTGCCGCTGCTCCCGCCCGATTCGCGGGCGTCCCGACGGGCGGGGCGAGGGCCATCCGACCCGTCCCGGGAATCGTCCGACTTGTCGGCTCCGGGGGCGGTCGAGCTGGACGCGGACGACGAGCCACTGCCGTTTCCGGCGCCGGAGGGAGTGCCTCGGTCGGCGCCGCTGTCCTCGGACGCGGGCTTCCCGCCTCCGCCGCCCGTGGCGACTCCGGAGAGCTCGAGAATCATCTGAACCATGTCGGCCTTCTTGGTCCGACTGGTCGTCTTGCCACCCAGTGCCTGGGCGATTGTGGCGAGCTCGGCGCGGTCTTTGCGCTCAAGGCTCTGCAGGTCAACACTCACGATGGTGTCTCCGTTTCTTCGGAGTTTGCTGAGCCGGGGTGACTGGGCACCCGGCTGGGTCGTAGGGGGGACCGGTGGGCAACAGCTCGCGGGATCGCAGCTGCGGAGCGGTGACCGCTCAACGGGCGAGCAAAGCCGGATTCCTACCACTTTGCACGGGACAAGACCCGAACTGGTTGGAATGCCGCCTAGCTCAGCCCCCGCCGGAGACGACACAGTCAATGTATCGGGACTCAGCCTCCAACTGCAAGCACTCGACGCACGAGGGCTTCCACTGCGCTGAGATCGTTCGCAGCGTGGTCCAGGCTCTCGGGCCGCTCGAACAGGTCATCGAGGTGCCTGGGAAGCGATGGCCTGACCCCAGTGGCTTCGAAGACTGCATCGGGGAACTTGGCCGGATGGGCAGTGGCCAGACACACGATCGGGCTATCGGTGCATCCCGTGAACTGCCGAGCCACCCCTACCCCGACCGCGGTGTGGGGATCGAGCATGACGTCGAACTCCTCGTGCACGGAGTCGATGATCTCGGCGACCTCGTCGTCGTGGAGTCGTCCTGCGTCGAACTCACCCTGCAGTGTGTCCAGCACCGTTGCCGGCACCTCGACCCGGCCCGCATCGCGGAAACCGGAGAGCAGGTCCGAGACCGCCGCTCCGTCACGGCCCAGCACATCGAACAGCAGGCGCTCGAGGTTGGACGAGACCTGTATGTCCATCGACGGAGAGGTCGTCGGCACGACCGGCTCCATCTGCATCTCACCGCTGGTGAAGAAGCGAGTGAGGATGTCGTTGCGGTTCGAGGCCACGATGAGCCGGTCGATCGGAAGGCCCATCCGCTTGGCCACCCAGCCGGCGAGGATGTTGCCGAAGTTCCCCGTCGGCACGCAGAAACTTACGGGACCGCCGTCGGGAGCGACCTTCAGCCATGCCCACACGTAGTAGACGACCTGGGCCATCACCCGGCCCCAGTTGATCGAGTTGACGGCGCTCAGGTCCACCTCTTCGCGGAACTCCACATCGGCGAATGCGGCCTTCACGATGTCCTGGCAGTCGTCGAAGGTCCCGTCCACCGCCACCGCGTGGCAGTTCGACTCCGAGATCGTGGTCATCTGACGCCTCTGCACCTCCGACACACGACCCTCGGGGAACAGGATGACGCAGTCGGCACGGTCGAGACCCCTGAAGGCATCCATCGCCGCGGAGCCGGTGTCGCCGGAGGTGGCGCCGAGGATCGTCACGCGCCCGTCGCGACCTTCGAGGACGTACTCGAAGAGTCGGCCCACGAGCTGTAGGGCGACATCCTTGAACGCCAACGTCGGCCCGTGGAAGAGCTCCACGACCGAGAGATCCCCCACCTCGACGATGGGACACACCGAGTCTGCGTCGAACGTGGCGTAGGACTCCGAGACGATCCGGTCGAAGGACTCACGGCTGAGATCACCAGCGCCGGGCCGGCCGTCGGGCGCAACGTAGGGCCACATCACTTCCGCGGCCAGCTCCGGGTAGTCGAGTCTGCTCAGAGCATCCCTGGGCGGCAGCTCGGGCCAGCTCTCCGGTACGTAGAGGCCCCCGTCGGCCGCGAGGCCGGCCAGCAGCACGTCTGCGAAACCCAGCACCGGAGCCTTGCCTCTGGTCGACACATAGCGCATCAGTCGCCGCCGACCACCCGCAGCACCGAACCGACGTTCGTGACGGCATCGAGGTCCCGTAGCTCGTGCAGCGTGGCTCGGACGTCGGACTCCTTGGCGTCATGGGTGATGAAGATCAGACGCGGATGGTCGGAACCGACGGCGCGATCCTCCAGCGCCTGTTGCTCCATGGAGCGGATCGACACGCCGTGGGCCCCGAAGATCCCCGCCACCGATGCCAGGACGCCGGGGCGGTCCGCCACTTCGATGTTCAGGTAGTAGCTGTAGTGGAGGTCATCGATCGGGCAGACAGTCGCCCTCGAGAAGCTGCCGAGCGATGCGTGCGTCGCCTTGGAGAGATTCGATGCCGCATCCACCACATCACCGAGCACGGCCGATGCGGTGGGGAACCCTCCGGCGCCCCGCCCGTAGAACATCAACTCCCCCACTGCGTCACCCTCGACGAATACGGCGTTGAAGCTGTCGCGCACCGATGCCAGCGGGTGATGGTCGGGCACCATCGTGGGATGTACCCGAACGGCGATGGATCCGTCATCCAGCCGGTCACAGATGGCCAGGAGCTTGATCTGGTACCCGAGACGTCGGGCGAAGTCGATGTCGGTGGCGGTAATCGACGAGATCCCCTCGTGACTCACGTCGCCGGCGACGACCTTGCGACCGAAGGCGATTGTGGCGATGATCGCGGCCTTGGCACCGGCGTCGTAACCCTCGACATCTGCGGTCGGGTCCCGCTCGGCATAGCCCAGCGACTGCGCCTCTGCGAGCGCCTCGGCGTAGCTCCAACCCTCCTCGGTCATCTTGGTCAGGATGTAGTTGGTGGTGCCGTTCACGATGCCCATCACGCGGGATACGTCTTCACCCACCAGGGACTCGCGCAGCGGTCGCATCAGGGGGATCCCCCCGGCAACGGCTGCCTCGAAGAGCAGGTCCACACCGGAGTCGTCGGACGCCGCGTACAACTCGACTCCGTGGTTGGCCAGCAGCTCCTTGTTCGCGGTGACCACGGCCTTGCCCGCTGCCAGCGACTGGAGGATGAGTTCACGAGCGGGTTCGATGCCGCCGATGACCTCCACGATGAGGTCGATGTTCTCGTCGGCGACGACCTCGTGGGCATCGGTGGTGAAGACCTTCGCGGGCAGCTCCACGTCGCGTTCCTTCGACAGCGAACGCACCGCGACGCGGGTGACATCCAGACGGACACCCGTGCGCGCCTCGATCTCGTCGGCACGGTCGGCAATGAGGCTGATGAGTGCGGCTCCGACGTTGCCGCAACCCAGTACGCCGATGTTCACGGTGCGTTCCACGGTGGCCACGGTATCGGGCCGCCGAGCGACCCCGCGAAGCCGATTCCCGACCGGCCGGTGCGCCACACGGTCCGGACACCAGCTTCTACGATCAGTGCCCGCATGGCCGACGACATGGAAACCGACATCTTCGAGCTCAGCGAGAGGGCCACCGAGGCCGTCGCCGCTGTGGACCCGCTCACTGCCACCGTCGCCGGCATCGCCGGTCACGACGAACGGTGGCCGGACCTCTCGCCGGCCGGCCGCGAGTCCCGCGCGTGAGCTCGCTCGGACCATCCGCGACGAGGCCCGGCGCTGTCAGGTGTCGGGCGCCGACGAGGAGTTGGCACTACGCGTCCTGACCGATGACCTCGACGAGGCCCTGGAGCGCCACGAGGCCGGGGACCAATGGCTCGACCTCAACAGCATCACGTCGTCGTTCCAGGGCCTGCACGACGTATTCGGTGTGATGAGCGATCCGACTGCTGTAGCCGCCCGGCTCCGCACGATTCACGAGCCCCTCTCCCAGTGGCGGGCCACCCTGACACAGGGCCTGGACCGTGGAGTGGTGGTTGCGCGACGGCAGGTATTGGCCGCCATCGAGCAGGGCCGCGCATGGTCGGCTCCGGAGGGGTTCGCCGAGGTCGCACACCTCGAGGACTGCGCCGAGGCCGCGGCGCTGGCTCGACAGGCATACGGCGAGGCGTCCGACTGGCTGGAGCGCGAGTACCTACCCCACGCCGCCGAGCGCGACGCCGTCGGCACCGAGCGATACCTGCGCGAGGCCAGATCGCACCTGGGCGCCGTCATCGAACCGTCCGAGACCTACGCATGGGGGTGGTCGGAGGTCCACCGCCTGAAAGGCGAGCTGGCCGATGCGTGCAGTTCGGTGGCACCCGATGAGCATGTTCGTGCGCGCGATGGAGCTGCTGCGAACGGACCCCTCACGCTCCACGTCGAACGGCGAGGAGTTCCTGAACCTGATGCTGGAGCGGCAGTTGACCGCCCTCGAGCAGCTGGCAGGGACACACTTCTCGGTGGATGACCGCATCCGGAGCATCGAGGTGAAGGCCTCCCCTCCGGGTGGCGCGTCTGGCGCCCCACTACACGCCGCCGTCGGAGGACTTCTCCCGCCCCGGCTGCGTCTGGTACCCGCTGGGCGAGCGGACCACGTTCCCACTGTGGGAAGAGGTGACAACCGCCCACCATGAGGGGTTTCCTGGACACCACCTGCAGGTGGGGACGCAGATGGCTCTCGGCGATCGCCTGAGCCGCTACCACCGCACGCTGGTGTGGAAGCCGGGCAGCGGGGAGGGGTGGGCCCTCTACGCAGAACTCCTCATGTCCGAACTGGGCTACCTGGAACTGCCGGACTTCGTCGTCGGACAGCTTGCCGCCGAGCTATTCCGGGCGTGTCGGATCGTCATCGACATCGGCCTCCATCTCGGTTACTCGATCCCCGAGGATGCCGAGTTCCATCCCGGTGAGCACTGGTCGCCGGCCCTCGCACGCGAGATGTTGGAGGAAGTGGCCTTCGTCGAGCCTGCCCTGGCCTCCTCAGAGGTCACGCGGTACCTGGGTTGGCCCGCACAGGCCATCAGCTACAAGTTGGGCCAGCGGGCGATCATCGATCTGCGTTTGCAGCGGCGGTCCGCCGGCCGATTCGACCCCGTCGGATTCCACTCCGACGTCCTGCGCGTCGGCGCGGTCGGTCTCGACCTGCTTGCTGAGGTGGTCGGGGCCGGCTGACCCAGCCTGCTCCTGGTCAGCCGAAGCCTGATCCTCTTCCCGATCAGCCGATATCCGTGGCGAGCAGATCGGCGACCGTCTCGCGACGCACCACCATCCGGGCCTCACCGTCGCGCACGAAGACCACCGGGGGGCGCAGGATCTTGTTGTAGTTGCTGCCCATCGAGTGCCCGTAGGCGCCCGTCACCGGGGTGGCGAGGATGTCGCCGACCGCGAGGTCGCCGGGCACGCTTCCCTCACGCACGAGCACATCGCCGGACTCGCAGTGCTTTCCCACCAGACGTATCGGCATGACCCGCTCCGACACCGCGGCTCGGGGGAGGAAGGTCTCGTAGCCGGAGCCGTAGAGAACGGGGCGGGGGTTGTCGCTCATGCCTCCGTCAACGGCAACGTAGGTACGCACCCCGGGAATGAACTTCACGCTTCCCACCGTGTACAGGGTGATGGCCGCCTGCGCCGCGATCGCCCTGCCCGGCTCGGCGGCGATGCTGGCAGTGATGCCCGCCTCGCGACAGGTGCGCAGAATCGCCCCGGCCCACGACGCCAGCGTCGGTGCCTCCTCTCCCTCGACATAGGCGACGCCCAATCCTCCGCCGACGATCAGCTCGGGCAGGTCCTCGTCGCGGACGAAAGGAGCGACCTTGCGCAGACCTTCCAGGAAGTTCTCGACGCTGAAGACCTGGGACCCGATGTGCAGGTGGAGGCCGACCAGCTCCATCGCGCCCGAGGAGGCCGCTCGCAGGGCGGCCTCATGGGCCTGCCCGGTGGGCAGCGGGAACCCGAACTTGGAGTCGAGATTGCCCGTGCGGACGTGCTCGTGGGTGTGCACCTCGATCCCCGGGTTGATCCGCAGCAGCACCCTGGGTCGCGGAAGCCCGTCCGCGACCAGGGCCTCGATGTTGTCGAGTTCCGCCTCGGAGTCGACGACGATCCGCCCCACGCCGGCGTCGAGGGCGGCGCGCAGTTCCCATATCGCCTTGTTGTTGCCGTGCAGCACGAGGCGCTCGGCCGGCACCCCTGCGGCCAGGGCGACTGCCATCTCGCCGCCCGTCGCCACATCCAGACGCATGCCCTCCTCGTGCACCAGGCGGGCCATCGCCCGGCAGAGAAACGCCTTGGTCGCATAGATGGCACCGTCGGGTCCCAGGACGTCCACCGCTTCCGCGGCTCTGGCGCGTAGGTGGGCTTCGTCGTACACGAACAGTGGTGTGCCGAAGTCTCTGGCAACGTCCAGCAGGTCGACGCCACCCACCCGCAGATGACCGTCGACGTCGAACGAGGAGGTGTCGGGGAGCAGGCCCTGGGGCAGGGCGCTCACATTGCCTCCGGCGCCGTGACTCCGAGCAGGTCGAGTCCCACCCGCAGTCCGATGCGTGCCGACTCTGCCATCCACAGACGCGCCTGGCGCAGCTCCTCGGGGGTGTCCGGCGAGAGGATTGGGCAATCGTGGTAGAAGCCATGGACCGTGCCGGCCAGCTCCCGCACCCAGGTCGTCACCTTGTGCGGCGCCCGCTCCCGCGCCGCCAGTTCGACGGTCTGGGGCAGTTCATGGAGAACCCGGAGCACGGCCAACTCGCGCTCGTGGGTCAGCAGCGTGAGATCCGCATCTCGCGAGCGGCACCCGCTCGATCCCCCGTTCGGCGGCCACGCGGCTGATCGAGTTGAGCCTGGCGTTGGCCATCTGGATGTAGAACACCGGGTTCTCGTTCGACTGCTCGACCACCAGATCGAGGTCGACCGTCTGGGGTGAGTCGATGGACTGCAGCAGGTAGGTGAGACGCACGGCGTCGGGGCCGACCTCGTCCAGGAGCTCCTCGAGGGTGACCAGGTCACCAGAACGCTTGGAGATGCGGACCTCGACGCCATCGCGTTCCAGACGCACGAGCTGGGTGATCACCAACTCCAGGTCCTGCGGGGGATGCCCCAGGGACTCCGCCGCGGCCTTCATCCTCGCCACATAGCCGTGATGGTCCGCACCCAGCACGTCGATCAGGAGATTCCACCCGCGCGAGAACTTGTCACGGTGATAGGCGATGTCGGGCAGGAGGTAGGTGTACTCACCGTCGCTCTTGACCAGCACCCTGTCCTTGTCGTCGCCGAAGTCGGTGGACCGCAACCACACCGCACCCTCGCGGTCGTCGACAACGCCACGATCGCGTAGGTCGGAGAGCGTGACCTCGATGGCACCCGAAGCCACCATGTCACGCTCGGAGAACCAGTGGTCGAACTGCACGTTGAGCAGCTCCAGGACCCGCCTCTGCTCACCGAGGGCGTGGGCGTATCCCCACTCCAGGGCATCCGCTCCCGCCGGCATGAGTTGCGCCCAGTCCGCGACGTACTGACCCAGGTACCCACCCTCGGGTGGGTTCCCACCCGCAGCCCGGGCTTCGAGGCTGGCGGCGAAAGTCAGCATCTGTACGCCACGGTCGTTTATGTAGAACTCCCGCCCGACCTCGTGACCGGCGAACTCCAACAGCCGGGCCAGGGCGTCGCCGTACGTGGCGCCCCGGGCATGGCCGGCATGGACCGGACCGGTGGGGTTGGCAGACACGAACTCGACCAACACCCTGCGTCCACCACCGAGGTCCGAGCGGCCATAGTCGGCGCCGGCGTCGACCACCACGGGGACCAGGTCGTGGAGCCACGACGGAGCCAGACGCAGATTCACGAATCCAGGTCCCGCCACCTCCACACCGGTGACGTGCGGGAACGCCAGCCGCTGACAGGGCCTCCACCAGCTCGGAGGCCAGCTCACGGGGGTTGCGACCGTTGCGCTTGGCCAGCACCAGCGCGGCATTGGTCGAGAAGTCGCCGTGCTCCGGGTTGGCCGGTCGCTCCAGGTGCACCTCGGAGGCATCCTGGGGCGCTCCGTCCAGGCCGAATGCGGTGAGGCAGGCCGCTACGGCCGCCTTGATGGAGTGTTCGACGCTGTCGGCGGCCATGGGGAGGTGATGCTACCGGCGCCGGTACGAGCCGCCGTAGTCAGAATCGGGTGGAGCCCGAGGTGAGTCCGAACAGCGTGCGCCACGGTCCCAACGACCCGACCACGGTTCCCTCGGCGATGATGCCAGCCGCTACGATGCCGGTACCCGAGCCCCCGTAGCTCAGGGGATAGAGCAGTGGCTTCCGGAGCCATGTGCGCAGGTTCGAATCCTGCCGGGGGCGCTCTCGAGGTAGTTCCAGCGGGGGAACGACATGAAACACAAGCCGACGACAGTCCGCGATCGTCTGGGTGCCCTGTGGGGGCTGCTGCGGATCAGCGACGACGACTACAACGCCTACATGCGCTCCTACGACGAACTCTTCGTCGACTCACCCGAGAACACCAAGGACGACCACAAGAACGGCGTGCCGATCAAGGGGTATCCCCAGGGCAGCAGCAATGAGCTCCAGGAGCTCTACAAGGTCATCCACCTGCTCTGCACGCTCGGCTCGGTCGAGAAGATGTACATGCCGCCCTCGATGGACCCCGATGAGTCGGTGCTCCAGAACCAGATCCTGTTCGAGCGGATCGTGGCCAAGGATCTCCGGATCGGCCCGGGAGACAAGGTGCTCGACATCGGCTGTGGTTGTGGCGCCATCGCCGAACACATCGCGGAGCTCACCGGAGCCACGCCCTACGGCATCAATCTCGACGTGTCGCAGATCGAGAAGGCCTGGAGGAACCCCAACCTGCCCGGCTCCAACTTCTCTGTCGGCGACTTCAACAAACCGCTCGAGTTCGAGGACGGCTCCCTCGACGCCGTCTACGCGGTCCAGCCCATGACATACGTGAGCGACCATGACTTCACTTTCGCCGAGGTGTTCCGGGTGCTGAAGCCGGGGGGCATGTTCGTCATCAACGACGTCGCTGCCCTCGACGCCTACGACCGGGACAACGAGCATCAGCGGACCCTTATCCAGCACACCCGCGAGTTGACCGTGTTCGGGGGATTCTGGTTCTACGAGTACTGGGAGGATGCCTACCGCACCGCGGGATTCGAGCTCGTCTCGTCGGTGGGCCGTCCTGCAGTGGAGATGATCAAGAAGGAAGTCGCGCTCTTCGACAAGTACGAAGCAGCGTTCAAGTTCCTTGCCAAGATCCACGTCATTCCCAAGAAGACCGACGCACTGATGCAGCGGTTGAACGAGAACAGCCAGTCCTACATCCAGGCCGAGGAAGAGGAACTACTCACGCTCAACTGGCACTGCGTGGGACGCAAGCCGGAGTAGACGGGGTCGGACCGGTCACAGACCGATCTGGGTGTCCTCGGGCGCGGGACGATCGGAATACGGCCTCAGGTTGACGTGCCCGCTCGGGCTGACCGCCGCCACCACCAGCGCCCCCTCGATCTCCGCCGGCGCCAGGACCCTCAACGTCGACCCGTCTGCGAGACGCCCCGCCACGTCGACGTCGGTGACGCTCGGGCCCGAAGGCCAACGCGGTCGCTGCCGCCTCCACCGTGCGTTCGACCGCCGTCTCCCCGCCGTGCACCACGCGGTACACATGGCGGCGTCCGAGTCGTTCGATCATCAGTGCCGTCACCAGGTTCTCGGTGAGCCCGGAGCTGCAGGCTGACGAGGGCCTTGGCCACTCCGGCATCGTTCATCCTCTGACGAAGTTGCTCCTCGGTACCCTGCAGGGAAGTGGTCAGAACCCCCAGCCTGGAGTCCTCGACACGGACCTCGGCGCTGGAGGTGATGACGAGCACCGACACGTCCAGTTGGTCGAGGCAGCCGGCGAGATCGGCCATCCACGGATCGTTGCCGACCAACGCCACGCCCTCGGGCGGGGCCCGACGGACTCCGAGCAGTCGAGCAACCGGTCCCGCGGTCAGGCCGTAGATGACACCTGCTCCGAGAATGACTCCGAAGACGGTCGGCAGGAGGAAGTCGGCCTCGAAACCGGCCGCCACCAGAGAACCCGTGAACGCTGCCGCGGTGGACGCCGCCACCACGCCGCGAGGGTCCACCCAGGCCATGAACGCCCGATCGCGGAAAGGGACCCCGGGAGAGCGGAACAACGACACTGCCACCGCCAGCGGACGGACGACGATCACGAGGATGGCCACCAACGCCGCGATCTTCCATCCGGACGCCAGCAGGTCGCCCAGGTCCACCAACGCGCCGAGCACGATGAACAGGGACCCGATGATCAACACCTCCAGGGTCTCTCCGAAGCCGGCGATGCGCGACGTGGGGACGATCTCCTGGTTGGCTGCCACCATCCCGAGCACGACGGTGGCGAACAACCCCGCCTCGGAGGCCACCAGCTCCGCTGCGGCAAAGGCACCCACGGCGAAGAGCAGCGCAACCGCGGCCTCCATGTTGTCGCTCACCAGGAAGCGGGACATCACGAACACCAGCAGGACCCCCGCCACGACACCCACCGCTGCGCCGACGCCCAGGCGAATCAGCATCTGCAGCAGCGGATGGATGCCGACCCGCTCCGACGCCAGGATGAGGTTGAGCACGACCACTCCGAGAATGGCGCCGATGGGATCGAGCACCGTGCCCTCCCACCGCAGGATCGAATCGGTCGGTTCCTGGGGGCGGACTGCCTGCAGCAGCGGCCCCACCACGGTGGGACCGGACACCACGAGGATGGCCCCGGTCAGGAACGCCAGATCGGTCCCGGGGTCGATCACCAGCCAGACCGCGAGCGAGCAACCGATGAAGGTGACGGCCGCGCCGACGGTCACGAGCCTCAGGACAGGTCGGCGGGCATCGGTGGGCAGGTCCACGAGCCGCAACTGAAGGCCGGACTGGAACAACAACAAACCCACCAGGAGGGTCACGCCCGGAAACAGCGTGTCACCGAACAGCTTCTCGGGTTCGACCAGATCGAGGACGCTGCCGGCGAGCAGGCCCGCAGGAAGCAGGAGCAGCAGCGAGGGGAACGCCCTGCGTCGGGCGATCCAGATCGCTCCCACCCCGAACAGGACGATCGTGGCCAGGCCGAGGATGATCTGGTTGTCGCTCACTGGCCGTTCATTCTGGCCGAATCGATGCCCTGGTCAGGCGATCAAACGCACTCCACGCCCTCGGGAGCCACACCGGGGGTCCAGCCGGGCACCGTTGTGGTCGTAGTGGTGGGTGCCGTGGCCGGTACCGCCGTCGGCCCCGGGCTCTGACTCGGGGGGCGCGGTCGTCGTATCACCGTCGCCGGATTCGCCGGCCGACTCCCCCGCTCCATCAGCCGATTCGGACGATGGCTCAGAGACACTCTTGAAGTCCTCGCCGAGTTCCACGCGTACCTCACCGGGCGACAGGTCCTCGTCCTCGACGATCTCCGGTTCCGGGCCCAGCCAGCTGGCAACCAACGTGGCCATCGCTTCCGCTCCCGGAGCGTGGGAGACGGTGGTCGCACGACACCTCATCGGGTGACGTCTCCACGACGTCGATTCCGAACCCACCTCCGGAGAGCACGTAGCTGACGCGGCGTGCTTCTCCCTCGACCCCACCGGCGTTGTAGATCGACACCGTCACGTCGCTCGGCCTCGGCGGCGGAACGGTGGTGGTGGTCACCGCCGTGGGTTCGACACCACCGCGGAACAGGGCGAGGGCTTCCGCCGATCCAGCTTCGTCGAGAATCAGTACAGCGGCGCCTCCGTCGGTTCGAAACGGCTCCACCGCCAGGGCATGGGTCTGGAGACGTTGGGGGTCGAAGTCGGAGAACCGCTGCCCGAGGGCCAGGATGTCGCCGAAGCCCAGACCGGAGTCGACGGTCGTGGATTCCAGTCCGGCATCTATCAGCCCCTTGAGTCGACCGACGTTGCCGAGACCCATGGACCGTGCCTTGGACAGCGAGGCACGCATGAGCAGTTGCTGGCGCGTCATCCGACCGAGGTCGCCCGACGGGTCCGTGTGCCACCCGGTCTCGTTCTTGTACTCCAGACTGCGGGACCGGGCGAAGGCCAGTCCCTGCGGTCCGTCGAGAACGACACATCCCGCCTCGGAGATCCGCAGCCCCGAATTGGGGTCGCGGACCGGCGGAGTCGAAGTACATCGGAACTCCACCCAGTGAGTCGATGAGTTGCTGGAAACCGGTGAAGTCGACCTCGGCGAAGTGGTGCACCGGGATGCCGAGGTTGTCATCGATGGTGTCTATGAGGGTCTGGGTGGATTCCGCATAGGCCGCGTTGATGCGCTGCTCAGAACCGTCCGGGAGAGTTACCCACAGGTCCCGGGGGATCGACAGCACATCGATCCGTTCGCTGTCGGGGTCGACCCGCAGAACCGCAATGCTGTCCGAACGTTGCCCACCGGGCGCATCTCCGCCGAGCATGACCCCGGAGTTGGGGTCGCTCCGGGTGATCTCCGCTCGGCTGTCCGACCCGATCACCAGGTAGTTGCGGGGTTCGCCGGACGCGACCTCGGCCAGATCCAGGTCGATCCGGTCGACCTGTTGATAGGTCCACCACCCGTATCCGGCAACAGCAGCAGCAAAGATGAAGACTGCGGAGAGCACTCCCACCACGATGCGACGTCGTCTGTGGTTGGGGGTCGCTGCCCGCCTCGGGCGTCGCACGACAGGACCCGACCCCTGCCCGGGACCGGATCTCGTAGGTCTCGGGGGTGTCTCGTTCCCAGCCACGGCAACACAACCGTAACCTAGGGACCGGACCAAAGCCTGAACACGACCGAGGTGTCCGAGTGCCGACTCTGGGCTGCCCCTCAGGATGACCCAACGGCCCCTGAGGATGCTCTACTGGGGCGATGGCCGACCGCTACACCCACGGGCACCAGGACGCAGTTCTGCGCAGCCACCGCTGGCGTACCGCCGAGAACTCCGCCGCCTACCTGCTCGAGGAACTCGGAGCGGGCGACGACATGCTCGACGTCGGCTGTGGACCAGGCAACATCACGATCGATCTGGCGAGCCGGGTAGCCCCCGGCCGGGTGATCGGGATCGACGTGGCTGATGAGGTGGTGGATGCCGCCACGGCAGCGGCGGCAGTCGCAGGCATCAACAATGTCGAGTTCGAGACCGCCGACGTCTACGACCTGCCCTACGACACCGACCGGTTCGACGTGGTCCACGCCCACCAGGTCCTCCAGCACCTGGCTGACCCTGCGGCTGCACTGGCCGAGATGCGCCGGGTGCTTCGATCCGACGGGCTACTGGCCGTTCGGGACAGCGACTACCGAGCCTTCATGTGGTCGCCCGGAGACAGTCGGCTGGACGGCTGGATGCAACTCCACCACGAGGTGGCCGACGCCAACGGCGCTGACGCCGACGCCGGCAGGCACCTCCTGCGGCTGGGTCCGCGCTGCCGGATTCGTCGATGCGACGTACTCGAGCTCGACATGGACCTACGCCACTGCACAGGAGTGCTCGTGGTGGGGCGAGCTCTGGGCCGAACGCGTGGTGGGTTCCTCGTTCGCCGACCAGGCGGTCGAGCTAGGTCTGACCGACCGTGATGGGTCTGGCCGAGATCGCCGGACGCTTTCCGTCGAAGTGGGCGGCCAGCGATGACGCCGTGTTCGTGTGTGTCCACGGCGAGGTCCTGGCCAGGGCCTGAGGGACTCAGCCCTTCTTCTGGTCCACTTTGGGTTCACGGGGCAGCCCCAGAACCCGTTCGCCGACGATGTTCCGCTGGATCTCGGCGGTGCCGCCCCAGATGGTCTCGGACCGGGAGAAGAAGAATGCCGACACCATGGGGCTGACTGGGTAGGTCTCTCGACCCTGGGCCCGCATGGCCGCCGGCCACGACCCGCTCCCGGGCCCGGCAGTGGACAGCAGCGCCTCGGTACCCCAGATCTCGAGGGCCAACTCCAACGCGTCGCGGTGCATCTCGGACCAGAACATCTTGTTGGTCACGCCCAGTACCGTCACTCCCGCGTCCTTGCGCTTCTGAACGGTTGCCGTGAGGGAACGCAGGCCGTTGATCCGCAGTATCTGGATCTTGGTGAAGTAGCGCATGAGCCCCTGGCGAACGAGCGGGTCGTCGATGCGCCCGTTCTCGGTGGCCTTGGCCACCATCAGGCGATACTCCTCCGCGAAACGGCGGTAGCCCGTGGTGGCCGACATGCCGCGCTCGAAACCGAGGGTGTCGTTGGCTACCTTCCAACCGTTGTTGACGCCACCGACCACGTTGTCGATCGGACAGCGAGCGTCGGCGAAGAACACCTCGTTGAACTCAGCGGTGCCATCGGGCTGCGTGATGCCACGCACCTCGACGCCGGGCTGCTTCATCGGGACCAGCAGATAGGTGATGCCCGGCCTGCTTCTTGACGTCCGGGTCGGTGCGGGCGAGCACGAAGCAGTAGTCGGCGAACTGGGCCTGGGTCGTCCAAACCTTCTGGCCGTTTATCACCCATTCGTCGCCATCCTGCACCGCAGTGGTCTTGAGCGAAGCCAGGTCGGATCCGGAGTCGGGCTCGGAGAACCCCTGACACCAACTCATGGAGCCGTCGAGGATCTTGGGCAGGAAGTACTTCTTCTGCTCCTCCGTGCCGTTCATCAAGATGGTCGGCCCCACGAGGGTGTCGCCGAAGAAGTCGGCGCGCATGGGAGCCTTGGCGTTGGCGAACTCCTCGGCCAGCACCACGCCCTGCATGGTGGACAGCCCCTTTCCGCCGTACTCCTCGGGCCAGGTGGCGCAGATCCACCCACCATCGTGCAGCTTGTGGGTCCACTCCTTCACGAACTGCTTCTTCGGTCTCCGCGTCCATCTCGAACCCGTCTTCGAACCAGCCGTCGGGGAGGTTGTCCTCCAGCCAGGCACGGATCTCGGCGCGGAACTCTTCGGCCTCGGGGGGATAGCTCAAGTCCATGTTCGTATCTTGACCGAGCGGTCAAGTGAGGACAACCCGCCACGTCCGCCGACTGCAGAACCCTCGCCTACGATGCGCCTCATGACGATCGAGCAGGCACGACTCGACGAGGTCCAGTCCGCACGCTGGCGCAACCAGTGGAAGGAGCTGAAGGGCCAGGTCATCGACACCGACCTGTGCACCGGATGCGCGGGCTGTGTGATCTCGTGCCCACACGACGTCATCGGGTACAACCACGAGCAGGGCGGCTACCGACCGTTCCACCTCGAGGACGAGTTGGGCCCCGATGACTGCGGACACGGCCAGAAGGGCTGCACCAGCTGCACGCGGGCTTGCCCCCGCTTCGGGATCTGGGAGGCCCAGGCCGACGACCACCTCTTCGCCAGAACCCGCGAAGAGGACGAGATCGCCGGCATCTACCAGGACATCCTGCTCACCAGAGCCAGCGACGAGACGGTCCTCGCCAACGGCCAGGACGGTGGGCTCGTCTCCGCGATCCTCATCTGGGCAATGGAGCACGACTACATCGATGCCTCGCTGGTCAGCTTCCTGGAGGGCGGACAGCGGATTCATGGAAGGCGCGACCCGGTGTCGCCGCCAACCGGGAAGAGGTGCTCGAGGCCGCCGGCAGTCGGTACACCTACTCCGCCAACACACTGGCCATCGACGAGGCGCTCGAGGCCGGCCACAAACGTCTGGCGCTCGTCGGTATGAGCTGCCAGAGCTCGGTGCCGCCAGTGATGTGGAGCCGCAAGATCGGCAAGGTCGGCAAGCCCATCGTGTTCAATCTCGGGCTTCTCTGCTCGAAGACGTTCGACGACGCCATCTTCGAGGAACTGTTCTGGACCAAGTACGGCCTCGCCCGCTCCGACATCGCGAAGATGAACATCAAGGGCGTGTTCCAGATCTGGACCAAGGACGGCACCTACCGCGAGGTCAACCTCAAGGAGTGTCACGCCTGGACCCGCGAGGGCTGCAACCACTGCCCCGACTTCGCGGCCGAGCACGCCGACATCTCCTGTGGCGGGATCGGTGAGAACAGCGACTGGACCCTCACGATCGTGCGGACCGACCTCGGCCGGCGAGATCATCACCAGGATGATCGACCAGGGCGTCATAGAGTCCCGGCCCGGCGACTCCGACCCCGGCGCCATCGCCCTCATGCGCAAGCTGGCGGAGCGTTCACGTAGCCGCTGGCCCGTCACAGCCGAAGCGAGCGTCCGCATCGGAGTAACCGAGGGAACCGGGGCGCACTGACCCGTAGGGTCACGGTTGGCACTGACCCGTAGGGTCACATGGCTCAGCACCGTGGGCCCTGCGGCCCATTGTCGGCGTGAATGGTCCGTTCGGCTCTCCAGGGATGGGAGCGGAGGACCGATCGGCTCTGCATGAGTCCGTCGCCACCCATCAGCACTCCCCACCGCCCGCAATTGAACAGACCAAAGGCAGGCTCGGGGCTGTGGGTCGCCATGACTGACCGCCTCCGTACGGAACCGTCGATACCCACCGTCGAGGTCAGCAGACTGACACCGGCACGGTCACTCTTCGACTACGACCCCACCAGGGCCGTCGAACTGACGGAGATCCCCGACCTGCTCAGATGAGGGGACCACAACAGCCGATCAACCGGGTTCGGAGCACCCGTCGATGATCTTGGCGATGTTGTCGGGAACCTCGATTTCATCTCCCGACTCGGCCTCGGCCTGCTCGTTCTCGAAATCCTTGGCCTCGTCGAAGGGAACCTTGTCCACCAGACCGTCGTATATGCACACGCACTCGTTCTCGGTGGCCAGAGCTTTGGCTCCCTCGGCGGGCTCGCCGTCCTCGTTCTGCCCGGGAATGTTGCCGTCGCTGTCCTCTCGGGTGGTGCAGCCGAGCATGAAGTTCTCTTCGTAGGTCTCGTCGTATTCCGTCGGCTGCGGATTGACACCGCATGCGAGCGGAAATGTCAGACCCAGTGCCAGTAGGGCGAGGGTCCGACGCGTCGGGGTGCGGGGGCGGGTGTTCTGGGTACTCATCGGTGGATCGGGGCTCCTGGGTGCATCACGGGCCACACCAAGCTAGCGGTCGTCCCTTCGATGAGCCATGTGGGACCGCTCACGCCTCAGCTTGGGCGGCGTTGCGCTTGGCGCCGGGTCCGGCCTGCTTGCGCCAGACAAGGAACGTGATCACTCCGATGATCACCTGGGGGAAATACGACGCCGCGCGCCACACCAGATCCGCGGCCAGGGCGGTGTCCTTGTCGGCGCCGAGGCTCACCATGAGTCCCACCAGAGCGGCATCGACTGTTCCCAACCCACCGGGGGTGACCGGGATGAAGCCGGCAAGACGAGCGATGGCGAAGGCCGCGAAGAGTTCCCCCACGTTGAATCCCCCGTCGGCACCGGCGATACCGAAGAACGCTACAGCGAGTATCGCGAACTGACAGAGCTGCTGGGCGGCGCTGGTAGCCGTGATCTGGCCCCACCGTTCCTGCACCACGCCGCGAACAGTGTCGAGGAAGTGCAGCAGGGCGCTCGAAACGGCGCCCTCGCCGCCTGCGGTGTCCTGTGCATCGGGTTTGGGGTGACGTCGAAACGTCCGCGAAACGGACCCGACGATCCGATCCCCCAAACGGCCGATACGGGCCGCCGCGCTCTCACTGCGCAGCACGAGAGCGAACACGCCGACGAGCACTATGAGTGCCGCCAGACCGGCCAGGGCGCCCAACACCTCGTTGGACGTCGCTCCGCCCTGGAACACCAGGATCAGAACTCCGAATACCGGAAGCCCGAGCGTCACGAGCAGGTTCCAGGTGCTAGTGGCCGCGATAGCGGTCGTGGTCGCCGAGGCCCCATAGCCGTATCCACTGAGCATCGCGTACTGGATTCCGAGCCCGAACGCCCCGCCCGCGGGGATCGTGTTGGAGATCATGAACGACGTCTGGCGTACGACGAATCCGTTGCCGTATCTGAGACCGGGCATCGACGCCTGATACGGCAACACGTACACGAAAATGTTGACGAGGGTGACTGCCAGCAGCAGAACCAGGGAGGCGGTCGACATCTTCTGGATCGAGACCCAGGCAGCTCCGTAGTCGGCGAACTTGGGGAAGATGCCGAGGAACACGAAGGCAAGGACCGCGACCGTCAAGACCCCACCGATGACCTGCTTGCGCCGGTCGATCTTGGCGATGGGGATGGGGTTTGCCCCCTCCTCATCCACGTCCACGACCGAATCAGCTCCGCTGAACCCTGCTTCGCGTTGCGCACCCGATTCCAGGTGGCGGGGCATCCGGCGCATTCACCCCGACCACGCTAGGCCGCGCCGAACCGGTTTTGGTGTCTATCGCTCGGGGAGACCGGCCACCTCACAGGCGCGGGCGAACACGGCGTCCAACATATCCTCGGTGAGCCGTCCGGTGAACGTGTTCTGCTGGCTCACGTGGTAGCTGCCCAGCAGTACCCGTCCATCTGTAGCCGTCGCCTCTGATCCGTGGCCGAACTTCGGGCGGGGTCGGATTCCGAGCAGCCTCGCGCGACCTCCGCGTGGCCGAACCCTCCGAGAGCCACGATCACCCGGATGTCGGCGAGGAGTGCCAGCTCCTCGACCAGAAACGGACCACATGCGTCCCGCTCGGCTGCGGTGGGCTTGTTGGCCGGCGGAGCGCAGCGGACCGGCGATGTCACCCACGCATCGCGCAGCTCCAGTCCATCGTCCGCGGATATCGCCTCCGCCTGATTGGCGAGACCGGCTCGGTGCATCGCGCGGTAAAGCCAGTCCCCGGAGCGGTCGCCCGTGAACATCCTGCCGGTCCGATTGGCCCCGTGAGCAGCCGGCGCCAGTCCGACCACGACGATCCGGGCAGCGGGGTCTCCCCACCCGGGTACCGGGCGGCCCCAGTACACATCGTCCCTGTAAGCGGCACGTCTCTCCGCGGCGACCTCCTCACGCCACCGCACCAGACGTGGACACGAGCGGCATGCGGTGATCCGCTGTTCGAGGACCGACAGCGCAGCCGCCCGCTCGTCCATCTCCCCCTCGGTCACCCCGGTTCTCGCCTCAGCCATGGCGCATCCTCGCGCACCGCGATCGGGTCGGGTCACTCCTGTTCCCTAGGATCGACACATGGCTGCAAGTTCCCGCTCCGGCTCCGCCAGACGTCCGTCGAGGAAGCGCGAGGGTCCGACGATGGTGCTCCTGGTGCGTCACGGGCGCACGGCCACCACCGGTATCGGTCCTGCCCGGACGCGCCCCGGGTCTGCACCTGTCGGACGAGGGCGTCGCCCAGGCCGAGACACGCCGCCGGTCGGATCGCGGCACTCGAGCCGGGTGCGGTGTACGCGTCGCCGATGGAGCGCACCCGGGAAACGGCGGCACCGATCGCACGGGCGTGCGGAGCTCGGAACACGTACCTCGGCGGGCCTGGTCGAATGCGACTTCGGCGACTGGACCGGCAAGCGCCTGGCCAACCTCCGCCGCAAGCCGGAATGGGCCCGGATCCAGAACTACCCGTCAACGTTCCGCTTCCCCGGCGGCGAGTCGTTCACCGAGATGCAGCAACGCATGTGGGACCAGTTGCTGACCCTGGTGGCCGCTCATCCGGGCGAACGTATCGTGGCGGTCAGCCACGCCGATCCCATCAAGGCGGCGATCGCCATGGCCGCAGGTGTCTCACCTGGACAACTTCCAACGTCTGGTCGTCTCGCCCTGTTCGGTCACCACGTTGCTCTTCGGCGGAGGCGCACCCATCGTGATGAACGTGAACAGTCACGGGCGACGACCTGGGCAAGTTGGCGCTGTCGTGAGTTCCGATGACTCCTTCGAATTCGACCACCTCGACGCGTTCGTGCCCGGAGCGGTCGGCGAACCGGGCGACCGGGTGTTCTACCTGCAGGCCCGGCTGGGCGAGCACGTGGTTTCGCTCCGATGCGAGAAACAGCAGGTCGGAATGCTGGGGCGCTACCTCGGACAACTGGCAGAGGCGCTGGGGCCCGCGCAGGTCGACCGTGACGTCGTCGGTTTCATCGAGCCGGTGCAGGAGCGGTGGGCCGTGGGCCAGCTCTCGGTCGGCGTGGACGAGGTCAACGGCCGGATCCTGGTGACGGCGCGAGGAGCTCGTGGTCGACGAGGTCGATGATCGAGGATGGCGACGAGCTCGGCGCACAGGAGCTCGAGGCTCTACTCGAGACTGCCGAGGAACTGCTGGGCGACCCTTCCGAGGCCCGGTTCGTTCTCACCACGGGACAGGCAATCGCCTTCGGTGAACTTGCGGACGAGCTGATGTCCGCCGGGCGGCCTGCGTGCCGGCTCTGCGGAGCACCGATGGATCCCGAGGGCCACGCGTGCCCCCGGTGGAACTGACATGGCTCGCATCGGCTGCATGCGATGACGGCCCCGGATCGCCCTATCGGGATCGACTTCGCATGCCGGATGAGCCGGCACCTTTCACCTACGACGCCACAGTCGCTCCCGGCGATACCGAGGCCATGGTCGCACCTGCTGGCGTGCGGGAGACATCGAGGTCCTCGGACTCATGCCGTGGTCCTCCAACGGCACCTACCTGACCCAGGTGAGCTGCGGTCCGGACCACGCACCGGCGATCTACAAGCCGGCATCCCAGGAACGGCCCCTGTGGGACTTCCCCGACGGGTTGTGGCAGCCGGGAGGTGGCCACCTGGGAACTGTCGGAGGTCCTGGGCTTCGACCTGGTTCCCCCGACGGTCGGCCGCGACGAGGGCCCGATGGGCGAGGGATCACTGCAGGCCTTCGTGCCGGCGCGGTTCGAGGAGCACTACTTCACCCTTCGGGACCTGGACGACGACGACCTGATCGACGACCTCCGGCGTCTGTGCGTGCTCGACCTCGTGGCCAACGCCACCGACCGCAAGGGTGGCCACTGTCTCGTCGATGACGACGACCGCGTGTGGGCCATCGACAACGGGCTCAGCTTCCACCGGGAGTTCAAGCTCCGCACTGTGATCTGGGACTTCGCCGGCGAGGAGATACCGGAGGCCATGCTCGAACCCGTGCGCGATCTGCAGCGCAGGGGTGCGCCCTCCCGGCTCGAGCGTTGGCTCTCCGCCGAAGAGATCGAAGCCGTGTCGTCACGCTCGGCCGGCCTCCTGGCCTCCCGCCACTTCCCCCATGACCCCACGGGCCGCCGCTATCCGTGGCCACTTGTCTGACCGATGGGCCAGGCCTGAGGGACACCCCCAGACGAACTGGGGCTCACGCGCTGCCCAGCAACTCCACGCCCCCGACAACTACCGGGTGGGACCGAACACACGGCGGGTGTAGGCGTTGACGAACATCCCCTCGGGGTCCATCGCCGCCGCGCGCCCGTGCGAATTCGTCCCAACGGGGATAGCGCGGCGCCGAGGTCCTCGGCTGTGCGGAAGTGCAGCGTGCCCCAGTGTGGCCGTCCCGTCGTGGGCCATCAGGATGGCTTCCACGGCGCGGAAGTACCGCTCGTGAGGTACTCGCCGATCTGCACGGAACGCGATGTATCCGGTCTTGCGCCCGTACGCGGTCGAGAGTGCGATGTCGTCCGCCGGCGGCAGTACGGACCACCAGCGGGAACATCGTGGGGTTCGCGGTGCCATCGATCAAACGGCGTACCGATCCCAGGGCCTCAATGGTTGCCTCGAGCGGGACCGCGTACTCCATCTCCAGGAACCGACGACCCACGGGCGCGGTCGAACGCCCGGAAGGGCCGCTCGTTGTACTGCACTGGCCCCTGCGAGGCCCGGGCAGCGAACGAGATGGTTCGCAACCGAACGTGCCGGGGTGCTCCGGGGCTCGAGCGGCTCGGCATTGCGTCGACCTCGTTTGGTGAACGCCAGTCCCGTGCGGGGGATCACCGTAGAACTCGAAGTGGTCGTTGCCTGCGACGAGTTCGTCGAAGGCCTCCTGGACCTCCTCGAGAGCGGCGGTGCTCCTCGGCGACGTGAACGTTGAACGCGGGCACCACCCGCAGGGTGACCGTCGACAGGATCCCGAGTGCCCCCACGCCGATCCGGGCGACACCGCAACAAGCTCGGGGTTGGTGTACCCGTCGCACTCCACGACCGCGCCCGTACCGTCCACGATTCGCAGTCCGACGATCCCCGTCGACAGTTCCGCCGAATGCAGATCCCGTACCGTGGGTGCCTGTCGAGGTCGCGCCGGCGAGCGACTGACGTCGATGTCGCCGAGTTCTCGAGTGCGAGGCCCCTGCTCCACAGGTAGTCCGAGATCGCGTGCGAGCCGCGCGCCGGCCTGCACGGTGAGCAGCCCGGCCTCGGAAGTCCAGGTGACAGGACCCGGCCGTAGTCCTCGAGCGATAGCAGGACGCCATCGGTCAGCGCCGTGTCGCTGAAGCGAATGGCCGGCACCGACCGCCTTGACCCTGCGGCCCTCGTCGGCGGCACGTTGCACGATGGAGCACAGCTCGTGCTCGGTGGTCGGCCTGACCAGCTCCACCAGGGCCCGCTGGTTCCCGGCCCAGTTCCTCCAGATCTCAGGCATCCTCGAATCCGTCCGCGGGAACGCCGACGGCCCCCTGCTTGAACAGGGGGCCGCGCCAGTCGTGTTGTCGTGGATCAGCGGTTCTGGAGGGCCTCGATGAGCGCCGGCATCACCTTGTGGACGTCGCCCACGATTCCCAGGTCGGCGACCGAGAAGATCGGAGCCTCCTGCATCCTTGTTGATGGCGATGATGTTCTTGGAACCCTTCATCCCCACCAGGTGCTGGGTCGCACCCGGAGATGCCGGCGGCGATGTAGACGGTGGGCTTCACGACCTTGCCGGTCTGGCCCACCTGGTAGGAGTAGGGAACCCAGCCGGCATCGACGATCGCACGAGATGCTCCCGGAGCGGCGCCGAGCAGCTTGGCCAGCTCCTCGACCATCTCGAACTTCTCGCTCTCGCCGAGTCCGCGGCCGCCGGAGACGACGATGTCGGCATCGTCGAGCGACGGGTCCGCTCTGTCTCCTCGACGAAGCGATTGGTGACGGTGGCGGCGTCGGTGTTGCCCAGGTCGCCCGAAGCGAGTTCCTCGGTCGCCGCGGCATCACCTGAGGGAGTCCTCGGCGGCGGCGAACGACTTGGGCCGCACGAGGAAGATGCCGACCTTGTCGCCGGTGAACCTGGTGTACACGTCGGTGGTGCCACCGAACACCGGCTCGACGCCGGTCAGGGCGCCGTCGCGGTCGACGAGGTCGACGACGTTGGTGATCACCGGAGCGTCGAGCTTCACCGACAGGCGGCCGGCGACGTCGCGGCCGCCGTAGCTGGTGGCGATCAGGATGGCGTCAGGGGCGTTGCCGCCTTCGACCGCGGCGGCGATGGCACCTGAGACAGTGCGGGCCCGAGCAGCTTCCCGTCGGTGCCACCGACGGTGTACACCTTGGCCGCACCGTGGGCACCGAGCTCAGCCGGCCACATCAGCGCCGGCAGCGGTGACGCACTCGACGGTGTCGGCGAGCTCGGTGGCCTTGGCCAGCATCTCGAGGGTGGTGGTGGTGACCTTGCCGTCGGCGGCCTCGGCGAACACCCAGATCTTGGAGACAGTCATGTTTGGTTCCCTATCCGTACTTGCGGGTTCTCGTTCTCGGGCGCTCGCTCAGATGACCTTGAGCTCGGCCAGGTAGTCGACGATCTTCTGGAAGCCCTCGCCGTCGTCCTCGACGATGGTGCCGGCTTCACGTGCCTCGGCCTCGGCGATCTCGACGATCTCCTGGCCGCCGCCGGCCCAGCCGACCTGCGAGGCGTCGATGCCGAGATCAGCCATGGTGACCTCGTCAACGGGCTTGGACTTGGCGGCCATGATCCCCTTGAACGACGGGTAGCGGGGCTCGACCACTCCGGCGGTCACCGACACGAGCGCCGGCGTGGGCGCCTCGACGTCGTCGTATCCGGCCTCGGTCTGGCGCTGCACCTTGACGGTGCCGCCTCCACCGCGATCGACTTGGCGAAGGTGATGGACGGCAGGCCCATGAGTTCCGCGATCTGCTCGGGAACCGTTCCGGTGTAGCCGTCGGACGACTCCGTGGCGGTGATGACCAGATCGGCCTCCCCGGCACGCTCGATCGCCTTGGCCAGCACCTTGGCGGTGCCGAGGGCGTCGGAGCCGGCGAGGGCCTCGTCGCTGACGAGCACTGCCTTGGCAGCACCCATGGCGAGGGCGGTGCGCAGACCGCCGACCTCGTTGTTGGGAGCCATCGACACGAGCGTCACCTCGCCGCCACCGGCGGTGTCGACGAGCTGCAGCGCCATCTCGACGCCGTAGGAGTCGGACTCATCGAGGATGAGCTTGACGTCCCGCTTGAGGGTCTTTGTGCTGGGATCCAACTGCGCCCGGGTCGGCCGGGTCGGGGATCTGCTTCACGCATACGACGACGTTCATGCAAGCGATTCTGCCGCGGCTACCGGCCGGTAACAAAACCTGGGGACCGGAGCACCCCGCACACCGGGCGCCACGGAGACCACACTGTGCCGATGCGCCTCGTGCTGGTTGTCAACAACTTCGCTGCATCGGTCACGACGCGCCGACAGCGTCGTGCTGCCGGTGCCCTCGCAGAGGTGGCCGAGGTCCGTGTCTGTCACACCTCGCACCGGGGTCACGCAACCGAACTGGCCGGTCAGGCCGCCATGGACGGAGCCGACGCAGTGGTCGTCCTCGGCGGCGACGGCACGCTCAACGAGGTCGCCGGGGCCCTCGTCGGTACCAATTGCGCCCTCGGAGCGCTGCCGGGTGGTTCGACCAGCGTGTTTGCACGCACGATCGGGCTTCCCCGCGACACCGTTGCGGCCGCCGAGGCGCTCGGTTCCTGTCTGATCGACGGGTCGATCCGACGGGTCGGTCTCGGCGAGGCCAAGGGGCGCCTATTCGCCCTTCACGTAGGCGTCGGGTGGGACGCGGCACTGGTGGAGGCGATGGAGCGCCACCCCAACTCCAAGCGCTACTTCGGCCAACTGCCGTTCGTGTCCTCGGCGCTGCGGACGTTCTTCGGTGGCTACGACCGGACACAGCCTCACTTCTCGGTGCACTTCGAAGACGGGGAGATGATCGACTCCGGATACTTCAGCCTGGTGCTCAACAGCGACCCGTACACATATGTCGGACCGCGACCTTTCACCCTGTCACCTGAGGCCGATCTCGACTCAGGGCTGTCGGTGGTGACGCTGACATCGATGAACTTCGGAGACTTCGTGCCGACTGTCGCGTCCGCGCTGCGCGGAGGTGGGCTCCGCGAGAACGACCATGTGCATATCCGTACCGGTGTCGAGTCGGTGACCATCAGACGCCGAACGACGATGCCCTACCAGATGGACGGCGATTTCATGGGTGACGTGGCCGATCTGCACTTCACGCACCGGCCGAGAGTTCTGCGACTGCTGGCTCCGACGGTCAGCCGCTGAGGGCCTGTCGAGCAGACCGCGGAACGTTGGTGATGATGCCATCCACGCCCATCGCCTGCCAGTTCCGCGATGCGGGCGGACTCGTCGACCGTCCACGTGTTGACCGATCAGTCCGGCGGCGTGGGCCGAGGCCACGAGTTCGGCGTCGACGAAGGGATCCCATGGGTTGAAGCGCCGCGTGACCGCGACTCGACGGTGGATCGACACCACATCGGGCCAGGCCTGCAGGTCGAAGACCAGCTGGCCGGTCGGTGGCCCGCCGAGCGCCCGTACGCGATCGATGCTCTCCGTGTCGAAGCTGGTGATGAGAATCTCCTCGTCGAGCCCCGACCTGGCGCGGGACCGACAACAGATCCAACACGGCGTCGACGACGTCCAGGGTCCGGGGCACGTCGACGCCTCCGAGATCACCGGGCAGTTCTTGATCTCCACGTTCACTCCCATGGCCGCGACCCTCGCGACAAGCGTCCAGCGCCTCGACCAGCTCCGGAACGCCGCGTGGGCGGTGCGGCAGATGGGGTGGACCAGACCGTTCGCTGATCGTGATACCACGCATCGTGGTGAACGATCAGGTCGCCGTCCGAGGCGTTCAGGCGGACGTCCAGCTCCACCCAGTCGGCACCCTGTTTCGCCGCCTCCATAAAGGCTTCCCGCGTGTTCTCGGGATGGTCCGCCGAAGCTCCTCGATGGGCGATGATGAGCAGATCTTCCCGTGTTGGACATGTTACCGCAACTTTTCCTTTACACGGTGAGTGACCGCCAGTAGCTTGTGTTTGTTCACGGATTCACAAGTTCCCAGCCACCGGCGGGAAACCGAGACCGTGAGCCGATCGACAACGCACACACGGATCGCGCCAGCGCGCGCGTCCGATACTCCCACGGAGGACCAGTGGCACTCACATCGAGCCGCAGCCTGGACATCGCAAGTGACGACTGGCGGGCGAACGTCCGCCTGCCGGGACACCGACCCCTCGCTGTTCTTCCCGGTCGGCACGACCGGCCTGGCCGTCGAGCAGATCTCATCGGCCAAGGCCGTGTGCGAGGCCTGCGACGTCAAGGAGCCCTGCCTCCAGTTCGCCCTCGAGACCAACCAGGACTCCGGCGTGTGGGGCGGCATGTCCGAAGAAGAGCGTCGCCACGTGCGCCGCCAGGCCCGCGCTGCCGCGGCCCGCCGCGTCGCTTCCTGACCGACCCTCCGCACCCCTCCGAGGGCCTCCGACGACGGCCTCCCTCGGGAGGCCGTCTCCGCGTCCTGCCCCCGGCGACGGCCGTCGGTGCTGCCGGCTCGGACGCGCCGGCGTGCGGTCAGCGTTCCGGTGGCGCCAGCGGGATGCGCAGCTCGACCTGGGTGCCCGGCCGCCCGGTGGCGCGCCGCCGGCGGAGCCGAAGTCGATCGTGCCCTCGCAGGTCCGCCACCAGCCCCTTCACGATGGACAGACCGAGGCTCGTGCCGCGTCCGGGTCCAGCCCTCGGCACGGTCCGACGCCGTCGTCGCGCACCACCACCAACAGGTCGCGTCGGGGTCATGCGACAGGGTGATCCGCACCAGTCCGCCCTCGCCGGGGGCCAGGGTGCCCGGCCGGGTAGGCATGGTCCATCACGTTCTGGAGGAGCTCGGTGAGCACCACCGCCAGTGACGGTGGCCTCGGGTGACCCGATCTCCCCGGCACTGCCGGTGATCTCGAAGCGAACCGGGCGGTCCGGGGAGGTCAGCCCCTCCTCGACCATGCGCACCAGCGGGCTGCACGATCTCGTCGAAGTCCACCTCGTCGGCGGCGCCCGCGACAACGTCTCGTGCACGAGCGCGATCGACCCGATGCGCCGCACCGACTCCTCGATGGCCGCCTTCGCGCGTCGGTTCGGTCCAGGCGGCGGCCCTGGAGTCGCAGCAACGAGGAGATGGTCTGGAGGTTGTTCTTCACCCGGTGATGGATCTCGCGGATCGTGGCGTCCTTCGAGATGAGCGCGCGGTCCCGGCTCCGCAGCTCCGACACGTCGCGCAGCAACACGACCGCGCCGTCGACCCGGCCCCCGAGCCAGCAGCGGGATGCACCGGGACACCACCGTGGTCTCGCCGTGCTCGATGTCCTCGATCGCCGGCCGGCGCGACAGGAACGACCGGAACACGCCGTCGCCGGCGGCGCCGAGGTTGGAGGCCAGCTCGCCCAGGATCGCGCCGGACACGCCCGAGTCGCCGAAGTGCGGACACCGCGTTGGGCGACGCGAAGGTGACCCGTCCCGTGGCGTCGACCAGCAGCACGCCGTCGCCGACCCGGGGACCGCCGGCCGACAGCACCTCCTCGTCGGGGAACGGGAACTCGCCGGCGGCGACCATGGCCGCCAGGCGGTCGAAGATCTCCAGGTAGGTACGCGCCAGGTCGCCGGGCGGGCGGGCCAGTGCGAGCGGCGACTCACGGGCCATGACCGCCACCACCTGGTGCCGTGGTGCATCACCGGTACGGCGGTCACCTTCACCTGCTGGCCCAGCCACTCCGAGTCGACCACGTCGTCGATGATCTCGCGCGTCGGCCGCGGCGCGTGCCACCAGGGGCCGCTGCTGGTCGTCGACCGTTCGCCCGACCACGTCCTCCTCGAAGAGGGTCTGGCCGGTGTTGGGTCGGATCTGGTTCACCACCAGGAACCGGCTGCGGCCCCCGGCCTGCTCGGGCAGGGCACGTAGAGCAGCAGGTCGGAGAACGAGAAGTCGGCCAGCATCTCCCAGCTGACCACCAGCCGCTTGAGGTGTCGGGAGGCCTCGTGGTCCACCGGCGGGACCACGAGCGCCACGTGCTCGGCGGTGAAGTCCTCCTCCTCGTCGAGCTCGACCTCCTTGGCCGCGGCCAGGTCACCGCGCAGCGGCGGGAGGAACCGGGTGGGATCCGCGGACTCGATCTCCGGCGGGTCGGGGCCGGGATCGCGGCGGTTCGTTCACCGCCAGATCCTCTCACCCAGAGCCAGCAGGCCGCCGCAACGGAGTGGATGTCGTCCTCGAGGTAGGGCACCGCTCAGGACCAGCTCCGGCGAGGCCGACGAGCTCGCGGCGTTGCTCGGCCTCGCGGCGGGCGACGACCTGGTAGTCGAGGAAGCTCGACCCCATCTCCGACAGCACGTGGCTCACGTGGGACGCCTCCACTCGCAGGCTCGCCGAGCGACCTCGGCGAGCCCGACGGCGCCAGCTCGTCGGAGACGATCCGTTGAGGGCCTGGGCCGCATCCGGCGGCGTGCGGCCCGAGCAGGAACTCGGGCAGCACCTTGTTCAGCACCAGCGCACCCACGTGGTAGCGGCGCTCCGCCAGCAACTCCAGGAAGAACTCGGCCTCGCGGGCCGGGGCCACCTCGAGGGTGGAGACCACCACGAAGGTGGTCTGGGGTCCGCCGAGCAGGGTGGTGACGGCCTCGGCCCGCTCGACGAAGCCGTCGTACATCGTCTGGAACAGCATGAAGAACTCGGCGATGTCCTCCAGGAACTGGCTGCCGAGGATCCGGTCGGCCACCGAGTAGAACGGCTTCGAGGCCAGGTTCAACACCCGCGACCGGTACGGGCGTGATCAGCCAGCGCAGCAGCCGCGAGGAGAAGAAGTCCGCCATGCGCTCCGGGCGCCTCGAGGAAGTCGATGGCGTTGCGGGTCGGCGGGGTGTCCACCACGATCAGGTCGTAGCGGCCCGAGTTGTGGATCTCGTACAGCCGCTCCATCGCCACGTAGTCGTGGCTCTGGACGAACTTGCCGGTGATGTTCTGGTACAGCGGGTTGGCCACGATGGCGTCGTGGGTGGCCGCGGTCCGGGGCGTGCTGTGCGATCAGGTCGTCCCAGGACTGCTTGGTGTCGAGCATGGCGACCCACAGCTCGCCCTCCGGAGTGATCGCCGCCGGCCGTCGAAGGCCTCGGTGGGGACCCGGGTCTCCACGTTGCCGAACCGCTCCAGGCCCAGGGCGTTCGCCAGCCGGCGGGCCGGGTCGACGGTGAGCACCAGCACCTTCACCCCCAGGTGCGTGGCGGCCGCGGCGCCGATGGCGGCGGCGGTGGTGGTCTTGCCCACCCCGCCCGAGCCCGTGGACACCACGACCTCCTTCGCAGCACACAGCTGTTCGAGCGTGGTGCCCCGACCCTGCTGGCCGCGCCATCAGCCGAGCTCCTCGCCCAGGGCCTCGGCGATGCGACCCGTGGCCCGGACACCGTGCGAACGATGGAACAGGTACGGGCACGTACACGAGCGGCAGGCCCTCGGGCAGGCCGTCGCGCAACCTGGTGAGGTGCGGCACCCGGCTGCGGCGGAGGCTCACGGCCAGGTCTGCAGCCGTCGAGCACGCCTCGACGGTCCCGGTCCGACCTCCGGCGTCGAGCGGAGCTGCCGGCCCGGGTCCGCGCAGAGTGCGTCGAAGATCGCCTCCTCGCCCCTGCCGAACAACTCCGGCAGCACCCGGTTCACCACCACGGTGGCCACGTCGATGTCGGTCTCGTCCGCGCAGCATGTCGAGCAGCTCGAGCGTCTCCGAGACCGGCATCTCCTCGGGCACGGTCACCACCACCACTCCGGTCTGGGCGGGATCGGTGAGGATGTCGATCATCCAGTCGGTCTGGGACCGGACCACGCCCACGCGTGACCAGCTCCGAGATGGCCACCGGCGAACCCAGCTGGCCGACGACGTGTCCGGTGGCCGATGCGTCGACGACCACGAGGTCGTAGTTGCGCTCGCGGACCTCGTAGGTGAGCTTGCCGACGGTCAGGATCTCCTTCACCCCCGGCGCGGCGTTGGCCACGAAGTCGAACGTCCGCGCCAGCGGGCCGAGACGGGCCAGCAGCGGCACCCGCAGCTGGAGGCTCAGGTACTCCTTGAGCGACTCCTCGGTGTCCATGGTCATGGCACGCAGGTTCTTGCGGACCTCCGTGGCGGCGAAGGACAGCGGCCCGACGCCGTAGAAGTCGGCGAGGTTGCCCTTGGCGTCGACCTCGCAGACCAGCGTGCGCTTTCCGCGGGCCGGCGGCCAGCACGCCGAGGGCGGACGCGACCGACGTCTTGCCGACGCCACCCTTGCCGGTGACGAACAGCAGCTTGCGGTCGAGCAGTGCGGCCTGCGGCCGCTGTCGTGCGGCTCGGGATGAGACGTGGCGCTCAGGACGAGAACCCGATCGACCGACCGTCCTCGTCGGAGCCGATCTCCACGTAGGCGACCTTCGAGGTCGGCACCCCGACCACCCGTCCGCGCTTGTCGGTCAGCCACAGAACTCCGCCGTCGCCGCCGAGCGTCTCGTCGATCCGCTGGCGCAACTCCTCGCGGTCGGTGTCGTCCGCGAGCTGCAGGTCGATCTCACGGGGCGAGTAGGTCACTCCAATGCGTACATCCACAGGGCCATGCTATAGACCTCGTCGAGGACCCGGTGAGCGTGACCCGACATCAGGTGAATATCGCCGGTATCTCCGCGGCGATGAGTTCGCCCGGAGCAACTGCGGCCGCCGGGAAAGCCGCCTCGAGCATCGCACGTGATCGGGTGAGCCCGACCGTATGCGACCCCACCCGGCGGTGGGCGAAGGCCAATGCGAGCAGATCGACCGCTCCGGTTCCCAAGCGGGCAGCTATGAGAGCTGCCGAGCCGACCGCGATGAGAGCAGTCCCGGTCAGCCACACCGCGACCTGCACCTCCACACCTCCCGGGGCCGGGAACTGGTCGACCACCAACGCGATCACGGGCCGATCCCGAAGACGACCGCGGCGGTGGCCACTTCCGGCGGCGATGTGCAGTCCGACTCCGGCGCCGATGAGGATGACGGCGAGCGTTGCCGAGGTGACACGACGCGCAGGGCCACCGGGGCCGAACAATCCGAAACGCACCGGATCCGCCAGGTGGGACAGGAACGCCGGGTTGTCGAGCTGGACCGCGTCGACGACCCCGCTGTGGGGGCCGGAGTCGAGGTCGTCAATGTGTTCGGGACCTGGCTCAGGGTCTGCGGGCAGGCCCGGGTGGCCCGCCGGTGGCGAGCCGGGAACTCACATGATCTTGAGTTCGGGGTGGGTCCGACGGGTCGGAGCCAGCTCCTCGTCGACCTCACGGGCGCATCTCGTCGAAGGCCTGTGCGGCCTCGGACTCGGGCGCCACGACCATGATCGGACGGCCCGGAGTCGCCACCCTCGCGCAGCTCGCGGCACCAGCGGAATCCGTCCCAGCAGCGGCACCTCGAGGCGCGCCGCCAGGTCGTCGCCGCCACCGGAGCCGAAGATCTCGTAGCGCTTGCCGTCGTCGCCGGTGAACCAGGACATGTTCTCGATCACGCCCTTGACCTCGAGGTTCACCTTGTGTGCCATGAAGGCGGCTCGCTGGGCGACCCGCTGCGCCGCGGGCTGGGGCGTGGTCACCACGTACAGCTCGGCTCCGGGGCAGGAACTGGGCCAGCGACAGCGAGATGTCCCCGGTTCCGGGCGGAAGGTCGACCACCAGGTAGTCGGGTTCGTCCCAGTAGACGTCGGTCAGGAACTGCTCCAGGGCCTTGTGCAGCATCGGACCGCGCCAGATGACCGGCTGGTCCTCCTCGACGAAGAACCCCATGGAGATGCAGGCCACGCCGTGGGCCTCGGGCGGCACGATCATCTCGTCGATCACCACCGGCGGGCGCTCGACGCCCAGCATGCGGGGAATGGAGAACCCCCACACGTCGGCGTCCACCACCGCCACCCGCTTGCCACGGCTCGGCCAGCGCGATGGCCAGGTTCGTGGTCACCGAGGACTTGCCGACTCCGCCCTTGCCGGAAGCGATCAGCAGCACCCGCGTCCGGGAGCCGGCATCGGCGAAGGGGATGGCCCGCCCCTCGGCATGGCCGTGGGCCGCCTGCGAGCCGGCCGTGGCTCCCGGATCCCCATGGAGCTTCTCGCGCAGCGCGGCGCGCTCCTCGTCGGTCATCGCGCCCCAGATGATGTCGACGCCGCTCGACGCCTTCGAGGGCCGTGACCGCGGCGTCGACGCGCTGCTGGATCTCGTTGCGCAGCGGGCACCCGGGAATGGTCAGCACCACCTCGCAGCGACACCACGGGACCCATCCACCACCACGTCGCGCACCATGTCGAGCTCCACGATCGAGCGGTGCAGCTCTGGGTCCTGGACCGGTCGCAGGGCTTCGATCACGGCTTCGGGGGTGACTGCGGGGGGAGTCATGGGACGATTCTCCCCGGTTGCACCGTGAAAACCCAATCACCCGCACCGGGCGTCCGGGTCGCTGGGGCATCGGCGCCCACCGGTACCATTGCGCATGCCGTCGCTCTCCCCGACCGAGTTCGCCTCCGCGGTGACCGCCATCACCTCGGCCTTCGGCGATCCGACGCGGCGCGAGATCTACCTGTTCGCGCACGCCAAGCCCGAAGGCGTGACCGCGTCGATCGGTTGCGCCGAGTTTCGACCTGCACGCCAACGTCGCCCGACACCACCTCGACAAGCTCGCCTCGGGCGGATACCTGGAGATCACCACCGAGCGTCCTGCCGGGCGGCGCCGGTCGACCCTCCAAGCGGTACCTGGTGCTCGCGAGCGAGATGCACGCTCGACATGCCGGTGCGCCACGACGACGTCCTGGTGCAGCTGCTGGGGCGGGCCCTGGCCGAGCTGGGTCCGGAGCGGGCCACAGCCCTCGCCGAGGAGGTCGGCATCGAGTACGGCCGCTCGATGGCCGACGAGATGGGCGAGCACTCCACCACCAGCTTCCGCTCGGCGCTGCACACCGTTGCCGACGCCCTCTCGGCGCACGGTTTCGCGGCCCACGCCGAGAAGGAGGGCAACAAGTTGCGGATCGTCACCGAGCACTGCCCCTTCGGAGACGCCGCCGTGGAGCACCCGGTGATCTGCGCCGTCGACCGGGGCATGGTGCGCGGAATGCTCGGCACCCTGTACGGCGAGACCTCGGTGGACCTCAGCTCCTCGCTGGCCAGCGGCGACGACCACTGCGTCACCTCCGTCGACGACTGAGCCACCGCCAGTCTCCGGCACCCGATGACCCGCGCCTACCTCGACCACGCCTCGACCTCGCCGCTGCGCCCGAGCGCCCGCGGGCCATGGTCGCAGTGCCTCGACGCCTCCGCGGCCGGCAGGCTCGGCGATCCGGCGCGGCTCCACGTCGAGGGGCATCGCGGCACGGGACACGCTGGAGGAGGCCCGCGGACCGCGTCGCCGGCTGGCTCGGGCGTGCGGCCCCGCCAGGTCGTGTTCACTTCCGGGGCCACGGAGTCGATCGCCGCTGCCACCTGGGGGGCCACGGGCAGCGCGGGATCCGGGACCGGGGCAGCCCGGACACGTGGTCTGCAGCGCGGTCGAGCACTCCGCGGTGCAGGTCGTGGGCCCACCGGGGACCGTGCACCGAGGTGCCCGTCGACGGCCACGGCCGTGTCGACCCCACGAGCTCCTCGCTGCGGCGGTCACGGACCACACGGCGCTGGTCCACCTCCAGTGGGCCAACCACGAGGTCGCGACCCGCCAGTCGGTGGATGCGAGCGCTCGCCGGCCGCCGGACCTGGCCTCGACCGGGGGCCGCACGCTGCTGCACGTCGATGCCGCCCAGGCGGGCGCCGAGGCACCCAGGCGGCGGCCGCGGGGCCGACCTGGTGTCGCTCTCGGGCCACAAGCTGGGCGGCCCCGCACGGCATCGGGGTACTCGTCGTCCGGCGCAACCTGCGGAGTGCCGCCGCTGCTCGTCGGCGGCGACCAGGAACGCGCTCGACGGGCGGGTATGGAGAACGTCGCGGCCGCGGTGGGCCTGGCCGCGGTGGCCGACGAGCTCGCGGCCGCCGGCCGCCGGCGAGCTCGACCGCTGCGCCGCGCTCACCGCGCCGCATCACGGGTGGGGCGAACCGAACCGACGGAGTGTCACCGTGCTCGGCGACCCCGATCGCCGCGCCCCCCACCTCGTGTGCCTCGCGATCGAGGGCGTCGAGCCGCAACCGGTGCTGCTCGGACTCGACCAGCGTGGCGTGGCGGTCGCACTCGGGCTCGTCGTGCAGCTCGGAAGCCTTCGAACCGTCGCCGGTGCTGCGCGGCGATGGGCGTGGACGCCCAGCGCATCGCTGCGCCTCTCGGTCGGCTGGTCCACGCACCCGCAGAGGTCGAGCTGGGCGCTCGCGCCGCCCTCGAAGAGGTCCTGGCGGACCTCCGGCTCTGGGACAGGCGCGCACGTGAGTCCGACGCCCGGCGGCACGATCGACGCGGTCGTGTTCGACCTCGACGGCGTGATCCGCCACTGGAACGACGACGAGCTCGACGCGCGTGGAGGAGGCCCACGGCCTTCCCGCCCGCGCGATCCTGGGCGTGGCCTTCTCCGGCCGAGCTGGGCCCGGCGGCGATCACCGGCCGGCTCACCTACCGGGAGTGGATGGACCGCATCCGCGCCGAGGTCACCGACACCTACGGTGACCGGGGTCGCGCCGGCGCTCGACGTCTGGGAGGCCAACGTCGGCGTCGTGGACCCCGACATGGTGCTCTGCTGCGGCGCCTGCGTGACCAGGCTGCCGGTCGCACTGTTGTCCAACGGCACCACCCGGCTGCGCCGCGACCTGCACGTCCTCGACCTGCTCGACGAGTTCGACGTCGTGTTCAACACCGCCGAGATCGGCATCGCCAAACCCGACCCGGAGGTGTTCCGGCACGTATGCGCCGAGCTGTCGGTCGAGCCCACGCGCACCGCGTTCGTCGACGACCTCGCATGCCAACGTGGCCGGGGCCGCTCGATCGGCGGCGCTGCACCCCACCTGCTTCACCGGGCACCGAGCCTTCCTGGTGCGCTCGTGGAGTTGGCCGCCGGCCCGGTCGAACCCGCCGACGCACCGATCCGGGGGGCGATCAGTCGATGGGAGAGCGATCGCCGGCCGGCCGCGTCGGGCGAAGCCTCCACCACGTCGTCGGGCAGCTCGACCTCGAGACGCAGCAGCGCACCGCCGAGGGTCTTGCCGAGGTTGTCCGAGCGCAGCGAACGCGGACCGCCGCCGCCGAGGCGTCCGCGCAGCACGAACTTCAGCGCCCAGATGTTCGGCACCTCGTAGCGTTGCACCGCGACCGTGAACGAGGTCTTCGAAGTGGTGCGGCACCATCTCGCACTCACGGCCTCACAGACGGCCTCGTAGGTGGCCTGGTCGTCCATGAACAACGTGAGGTCGCTGATGTCGCCCTTGTCGCCCGAGCGGACGCCGCACACCTCACGCAGTTGCACCTTGGCCATGGGCGAACAGCTAGCTGCGGAGTCCACGCCCCGACTACCGTTGCGCCGACCATGACCCTCTACCTCGTGCGCCACGGATCGGCCGGCCGACGCAACGGCGCCGATCCGCCGACGGTAACCGCCACCTCGACGACAAGGGCCAACGCCAGGCCGCCGCTGTGCGCCGACCACCTGGCGGATCGAGCCGATTGAGCAGGTGCTCTCGAGCCCCCTACCGCGGTGCCTAGAGACCGTCGAGCCGCTGGCCGATGCCCTCGGCCTCCGAGGTAACCGTCGACACCGCGCTCTGGCGGAGGGCACCGGCATCGACGACGTGTGGGATGTCGTCGAGGAGCTCGGGTCGCCGCAACGTGGTGCTCTGCAGCCACGGTGACGTGATCCCCGACCTGATCCGCGCAACGAGGCGCGCGGCATGCGCTTCGCCAGGAAGGACCGGCTTCGCCAAGGGTTCCGTCTGGGCGCTCGACGGCTGGGACGGAACCCACTTCGCCAAGGGCTCGCTGGAACAAGCTCCGCTGAGACCTGCCGGTACGCGCGCCTCGTCGACGACCGACGGGTCAGGACACCTCGATCGACACCACCACCGAGGAATCGACGAGCTCACGCGGCACGGGTACTGCCTCCAGGGACAGCAGCTGCGTGGGGCCCGATTCGCGCGCCCGACCGAACGGGGTGACCATCGGTGGACCACCGAGGCCCATGGCTCCGTACTCCCGCATCAGTCGTCCGGCGTCGGCCCGCTCGTCAGCACCGCCACACGAGGCGACCCATGACCTCGGCCGGTTCGCCGCGACCGAGTGCCGCGAGCGCATCGGCCGCGGCCAGGTCGACCGTGGGACCGCCGAAGGCGTTGACACCGAAGTACTCCTCGTGCCATTCGAGTACCTCGATGCCCAGGTCGTCGGCCCTCGCCCGCAGGAATCTGGCCGCTGCTCGAGCCTTGGCCTCGGCATCGGGCCACCCGTAGGGCAGCCTGGCCTCTCCCGAGAAACCGGCAGCGGTACAGACGAGACCCTTGTAGGTACCGGGTCGCGGTGTCCCCTTCACGTCGGCTCACCGCCACCCGGTCCTGTGCCACCTCCTCCAGGCGGACCGAGGTGAAGTCGGCAGTGACGTCGGGGTTCAGGTAGGCCGTCGGGTCCTGCACCTCGTACATCAGCTGCTCGCGCACCGTGTCGAAGCTCACTCGCCCACCGGTGCCCGATGGCTTGGTGATGACCGCGGTTCCATCGGCCTCGCATTCGGCGATCGGGAATCCGGGCCGACTGAAGTCGCCGTTGGCCCACCAATCACCCGAGTAGTTGCCGCCGGACACCTGGGCCGAGCACTCGAGCAGGTGGCCCACGGTCACCCCGGCGGCCATCCGGTCCCAGTCGTCGTAGGACCACCCGAACTCGTGGATGAGCGGCGCCAGGAACAGCGAGGCGTCCGCCACCCGCCCGGTGATCACCATGTCCGCACCGGCGTCGAGTGCGTCCACGATCGGAGCCGCACCGAGGTACGCGGCGGCGAACACCGCGTCGGGGTCCAGTCCCAGTTCCCCGGCATGGGGCCGCAGGTCGTCCCCCACCACAGTGGCCACCTTCACTCCGGTGTGCCCCTGAGCCTTCAGGGACTCGAGGACCGCCCGACCGGCGGCGATCGGGTTGATTCCCCCGGCATTGGTGATGAACTTCGTGTCGCCCGCCAGTACGGCCGGTGCCACCATCGACGCGTAGATGGGCAGGTCACGGGTCCAGCCGGCCGTCTCGTCGCGCGCCCGGTCCTTGGCCAGAATGGCCAGCGTCAGCTCGGCCAGGGCCTCGCAGACCAGATAGTCGACGCCCTCGGCCAGCAACGGGCCCACGCCCACATATCCATCGCCGTAGAAGCCCTGTCCACCACCGATGCGCACCATGGCCGAATTCTGCCTCATGCCGATGTCCCGTGTCGCGCCCAGTTCCGGAGACGGTGCATCGCATGACTTCCGACACACCTGGAACGGGGAGACTAAGGTTCCTCACAGATTGTTCGCACCCTTGGAGGGTTTCCATGCATCGGAAAATAGCCGTCGCCGCGCTCGTACTGGCCGCCATCTCCATGGTCGCTGCCGCATGCACCCCGGGGGGGCCGGGGGGCATCACATGGAAGGTCAAGCCGGTCTCGATCGAGGTCGTCCAGGGTGAGGACTACGACGTGGGTGACGAGCCCTACGTGATACAGCTCGGATTCCGCTCGAAGCTGGGGGTTGCCAACTCCTCGGTCGCCTACGTGTCCTCCCAATGTCGGTCCGGCCAGCTACCGGCCACCGACGTCGGCTACAACGGGGCCGTGGTACCCGTCCCTGCGGGATCCGCCGACATCGTGTTCCCCGAGGCGCAGAACCTGGACATCGGCGACGTTCTGTTCGAGACAGCGCCGTTCGAGATCTTCGGGACCATGGCGTTCGTCATGGAGCGCGACGGGATCTTCCCGTACGCCTGCGCTCTGACCGACGTGATCGAGACCGTCCTCACCGGAGTGATGACGGATGCGCTCAACCTGCTCATCGCGGCGTCACCGATACCGCCCACGGAACAACAGCTCGTCGACATGATCGTCGCTCGCCTCGGCGAGTTGCTGTCCATCGTTCCAGGGCTCATCGCAGCGACCTTCGAGGGGTTGGGAAATCCGGATGACGTCCTGGGAACTGTCATACAGATCCATCTCCCGACGGCGGGGGCGTTCACCGAGCTGATGAACGTCGGCCTGAACCTGGCCGGACTCCAGAACGGGGTCATCGAGGTCGACGGAGCTTCCGCCGACAACGGTGTTCCGCATCGGCCACCTGCTTCCTTCGACGGCTTCGTTCCAGATCAACGGGTTCGGCTACACCCACATCTACAACACTTCGATAGGACTCTGAGGCGAGCAGGGGAACCGGCGGCCGCACAGCGATCCGCCTCACCCACTCCCCGCGATGGGGGTCGCTTCGGCGGCCCCCATCGTCGCTTTTCAGCCACCCTCCGCGTTGGGCAGGGATGCTTCGCGGGCGGCGGAGTAGGCCGCCCGCAACGTGGCGGCATCCCCGATCAGGAACGCGGCCGGACTCCGGGGCAGGTCCTCCAGCACTTCGAGCCCCTCCAGCGCGCCGTCGAGGTCACCAGCGGCCAGATCCAGCGACACCAGGAGGGCCAGGGCACCCGAATCGTCGGGGTTCTCGGCGAGCAGGCTCGCGAGCAGGCTGCGGGCGGCCCCGGGGTCGGCGGTGTCAGGACCCACGTACGCGAGCGCACGAGACAGGACCGCATCGGCGTCAGCCGGGTTCGCTGCCAGAACGCCGTCGAGGCAGCCACCGAGCGCGTCGAGGAACACCTGATCGATGGCGCCCTGCTCACCCGCCGCCGCAGCCTGCCCCCAGCAGTCCCTGGTGGGGGCGGACATCAACCCGAAGAACACCTTGCGTTCGAGGCCCTCGGACTGAACCACGGAAACGGCTACATCGGATGGATCATTGGCCCAGAACATCGCCAACTCCTCCCCTGCCGTGACGAAGTCGCCGCGATCAGATGCCGCCACTGCCAGGAACACGCGTGCGTCCGGATAGGTGGGGTCGAGCTCCGAGGCACGTTTGAGATCTGCTGTTCCCGACTCGACGTCGCCCGCTCGCAGCAGAGACCAACCCCGGTAGGTGAGGGCCTGTACGTCGTCGGGCGCCTCGTCCAGGATGTCGTCGTAGCACTCCACGGCGGCATCCGGGTCGCTACGGGACACGGACTGACAGCTCGACAGATCGGCTCCGCTCGACGGGTTGCCACCGGTCAACTCACCGTCGCCCCTGTCCTGCGAACCGACGACCAGCAACCAGCCTGCCAGCACCGCGAAGGCCGCCAGACCCCCGACCACTACCGGCCATCGCACGCCGGCCGAGTCTGTTGCCCCTGGGCCCTGCTCGTCGAGATCCTGTTCCGGTGGCCGGTACGAGTCCTCAGCGGAGATCTCCGTCTCCTCGCCGGACCCCGGTGCACCAGGAACGGCCTCATCGGTGCGCCAGCGCTTGAAGGCAAAGCCGAGCGTGACCACCGCTGCGCCGAGGGCAAGGACCGGCACCACCCAGACCAGGGCGCCCAGCCCCGTGGCCGGCGGCTCCAACAGCACCTGTTCCCCGTAGCGTTCGACGAAGAACTCGAGGATCTCGCCGTCGGTGGACCCGGTGGCCATCTGGGTGCGTATCTCCTCGCGGAACTGTTCCGCCAGCGGCGCCTGCGACGCAGCCACCGACTCCCCCACGCATTGGAGGCACTTCAGTTGGCCAGCCAGGCCGTACAGTCGGTCATCGCTGGTACCGCCGTCGGGCGACGTGCCACCGGCGAACACGAGCACAACGACCACCACCAGCGACATGGCCACCCACCAGAGCCACTGACGACGCACGGCGGCGGGCAGGTTCACCCGCCGCTCTCAGCTATGAGGTTCTCCAGCTCGGAGGCGGTCACGCCGCCCTCGAGCTTGCTGACCACGATGCCCTCGGGTGACACCAGGAACGACTCGGGCAGCTTCACGACCCCCCAGTCCAGGGGGATTGCAGCGGCGTCGGCCACCACCGGCCAGTCCCCGCCATTGGTGGCAAAGAACTCCTCGATCACCGGCGCGGGTTCGTCGAAGGCCACGCTGACCACAGTGGCGCTGTCTGCGTTGCGCTCTGCGAACTCCACCAGTTCCGGATGCTCGGCAACGCACGGCGGACACCACGTGGCGAAGAAGTTGACCAGCACCCACTTGCCCGCCTCGGCGGTCAGATCGAACTCGTCTCCCGCGATGGTCGTACCCGCGAGCGCCGGTGCCCGGTCCTCGATCACCTGATCGCTCGTATCAGGTCCGTCGCCCGAGTCGGAGAAGGCGAACAGTGCCACGAGGGCTGCCATGACCACGGCGACGACGGCCACGATGGCAACCACGGGGTTGCGACCACCACCTGCCACATCGTCAGTCATGCCGTCACCTCGGTCCTGGTTTCACGATCACGCGAACGACTCGCGGCCGGCACCAGCGCCAGTGCCGTTCCGGCCACCATCACCATCCCACCCACCCACACCCACATCACCATCGGTTGGATGATGACTCTCAGGCCGATCTCGTCCGAGCCTCCGGAGCCGGCTGAATCGCCCCCTCCACCCGTACCCGATGCCTCGGGAGATGATGTGAGAGCCAGGTACACGTCCTCGGTGGGTCCGACCCGCACCGATGGGGTACCGATCACCATCCCGCTCGCCCGGTAGCGGTTGAGCCGAGGCTCGAACACGCGGTCGCCATCGACTCGGACGCGGGCAGCGACAGTCATCACCCGGTCGGTACCGGACGTGGTCGTCCCCAGGTACTCCACGGTGTGACCTGCGACCGTGACCTCCTCACCCGGAGCGAGCTGGACCTCGGCCTGGCGCAGGTAGCTCGACGAGGCCGCGAACGCGAAGGCAATGAGGATGGTGCCGAGGTGCACCACCATGCCCCCGTTGGTGCGACCGACGAATCCGCGCCAGTGCTGGCGTCGCACGGCGATGCCCAACTGGCGAACTGCCGAACCCGCTGCGAAGCCCGCCAACCCGAAAGCGAGCAGCGGCGCCCAACCGCGGGCCCCGGCCAGAGCCGAGACCACGATGGTGGCCACCCCGAACCACGCCGGCCAGAACAATCGCTCACGCACCACCTCGGTGGTGGCGCGCCGCCACGGCATGACGGGAGCAATGGCCATCAGGGTGAGCAGGGCGAAGCCGAGCGGCATCGTCATGCGACTGAAGTACGGAATCCCGACAGAGATCCGCTCGCCGTTGGCGGCCTCGAGGATGAGCGGGAACACGGTCCCCAGAAGCACCACGAACGCCAGGGCCGAGAACACCACGTTGTTGGCCAGGAACGCTCCCTCACGCGAGAACGCCGTCTCGATTCGCCCGATCGATCGGAGATCGTCGGCCCTCCAGGCGATCAGACCCAACGACACGGCGACCGTCGCCGCGAACAGCCCCAGGAGCATCGGGCCCACCGCTCCGGAGGCAAAGGCATGTACGGACTCGACCACCCCCGACCGGGTGAGGAACGTTCCCAGGATGGTCAGGCTGAACGTGGAACACAGCAGGGCGATGTTCCAGACACGCAGCATGCCGTGGCGTTCCTGGACCATGACCGAATGCAGGTAGGCCGTTCCCGTCAGCCACGGCAACAGGGATGCGTTCTCCACCGGATCCCAGGCCCAGTAGCCGCCCCAGCCGAGCACCTCGTAGCTCCACCACCCCCCGAGAATGATGCCCGCGGTGAGGAAACCCCATGCGAACAGGGTCCAGCGGCGTGTCTCCACCAGCCAGCCCTCACCCACCCGACCCGATGCCAGGGAGCCGATCGCGAAGGCGAACGGCACCACGAATCCGACGTATCCCAGGTAGAGCATCGGCGGATGAAAGGCCACCAGGATGTGGTTCTGGAGAAGCGGATTGGGTCCGGGGCCGTCATATCCCGTGGGTGGGACGAACTGACCGAAGGGATTGGCGGCGGTCAACAACATGACCAGGAAGAAGGCCGCGACCACGAAGATAGTCAGCAGCGCCCAGGCCACGAGAGGGTCGGTCAGCCGACGGCGGAACCTGTGAGCAACCGCCAGCAGGTAGCCCGACAGGATCAGAACCCACAGCAGGATGGACCCCTCGAGCGCCGACCACAGGGTTGCCACGTTGAACAGCGGGGGGGTCGCCGAGGACCCGTGCTGGGCCACGTACTCCACCGTGAAGTCACGGGTGATGAGCGCCCGCTCCATCGCCAGGAACGCCACGACGGACCCCATTGCGACCAGAGCGGCCCAACCCCTGGCCGAACGGAGTCGCTCGGGGCGATCCCCCCTGAGCCCCGATGCGATCACGACGATGCCGATCACGGCTGCAGCCAACGCGATCACGACGCCAGCCAGCCCGAGGGCCCGGTTCACCTCGGCTCGGCCTCGGTGGACTTCACAGCCTGCGCGTCCCGCTCCGCATCGGCGATGCGGTCCGGGTTCTCCTCGTCGTACTCATTGTCGTGTCGTACGAGAATCTCGTCGCTCGCAAAGGTGAGGCCGTCCAAGGTTCCCTCGATGACCACCGGGATGTCGGGACCGAACAGCTCGGGTGGAGTGCCGGTATGGACCACCGGCATCTCGGCACCCCCGTAGGTGATGGTGAACTCCACGCCGGTCCCGGTGTCGACAACGGTGCCTGCGATCACATTGCCCTGCATGCGGAACCGCTCGCCTTCGAGATCGGCGCGCTGCTCGACGGCCTCGTCCACGTTGTAGAAGAACGTGGCGGCGTCATTGAGCCCCTGGAACAGCACGAATCCCAGTGCACCGAGCAACAGTACGAGCGCGCCGACGGCGATCCAGCGGCGAAGGGATGAGGATCCGCCTCCCGTCGCTCCGGCCGACCCGCCGGTGCGCGGTGTCAGGTCGAAGTCGTCCGTCGGGGCAGGGCGTACCGCTCCCCCGTCGAGCGGGGCCGCGTCCGGGGATTCCGGATCGTCGGTCACATCCATCGTCGCTCCTCCTCGGGAACCTCGGCGGATACCTCTCGGCCGCGCCGGATCACCCACAACGAATACAGCGCAATCGCGGTGAGGGTCACGATCCAGGCGATCGCTATGTAGGTGTTGGTGCTCATGACGTGGGACCTCCCTCGGCCCGGCGTTCGGCCAGAGCCCCCTCGAGCCCCTGATCCGCGGCCCGTTCCGTGAGCCAGGACAGACGGAATCGATGGATGAGCAGCCAGGCGAACAGCACCATGAAGACAGTCAGCGACAGGTATGTGGTGAACAGCTGCGACCCCTGCATCTCGGGGTCGACGGTTCCGAGCACGCTGCGAGACTGGTGCAGACCCCGCCACCAGTCCACGGCCTTGTGGGTGATGGGGATGTTGACCACGGCCATGATTCCGATCACCGCACTCACGGTCGCGCGAGTACGGGGTTGGGTGGGTATGGAACGCACGACCAGGTAGCCGATGTAGGTCAGGAACAACACGGTGGTGGTGACGAGCCGGGGCTCCCAGCGCCAGAACACGCCCCAAGTGACCTTGCCCCACATCATCCCGTCGAAGATCGTGAGGGCGAAGAACAACACACCTACCTCGGCCGACGAGGCAGCCAACAGGTCCCAGAACTCCGTGCGCTTCCACAGGTAGGCCACCGACGCCACCGCGGTGATCACGAACGCCAGGTAGGCGGAGGACACCGTCGGCACATGCAGGTAGAGGATGCGGATCGTCTCGCCGAGTTCTGCATCTGCAGGGCTGATCACCAAACCGAACAGTGCGACGGCGGCCAGGCCGACCAAGGACAACGCTCCGAGGATCCGCGTTACCCGCGAACCGGTAGATGTGGGCGCCGACGACCTGGGCGCGACCTGGGTAGTCATGTCCACGCGGACCTTGCCGGGGTTGTCGCCCCATCGGGGTCCTGGTCTGCGCTGGGAGCTGGTGTCATGTCTGGTCTCATGTCTCGTCGAGCAGCGGCCCGAACAGTGCTGTGCCGAGGCCCAGGTAGGCCACGGCGAATACGCCGAGGAGGGCGGCCCAGGACCACCCGCTGCCAGTTTCGCGCCCGAGGGCGACGTCGCTGCCGCGGGTGGCGGCGATGAGTAGGGGTGCCAAGAGGGGCAACAACAAGATTGGCAGCAACGCCGAGCCTTGGCGAAGTCGAGCGGCCAGAATCCCGTATGTAGCACCGGCGGCGGCGATTCCGACCGTTGCCGACAGGGCCACCACGATCAGCAACCCCCACCCCTCGAGTTGGGCGTCGTAGAGGATGGCCACTCCGAAACCGAGGATCACCTCGAGCACGAGTAGCTCGGCCACGAGAGCGGCGACCTTGCCCAGGTAGATCGACGCGGGAGCTACCCCGGTCAGGCGGAGCGCGTCGAGGACGCCATCATCCACCTCGACGGCGAAAGCTCTCTGCACCGCCAGCACGGCCGTGAACAGCACGGTCATCCAGAAGAGTCCTGCCGTCGCCTCCTCCAGCACCCCACGATCAGGATCGAGGGCGAAGGCGAACAGCAACAGCACCAACAACGCGAACGGCAGCATCTGGCCGAGCGCCACCTTTGTGCGCCGCTCCAGGCGTAGGTCCTTGGCGGCGACCAGTCGGGCGTCGCGGATCACTCCGGTCAGGGTCGTTCCCACACTGCTCATGTGGCCACCCCACCTGAGATGGCCACGGTGCGCTGCGCCACCTCTTCGGCGCGGTCGAGTTCGTGCGATGCGAACACCACCGTTGCCCCAGCAGCCGATGCTTCCCGGATGAGCCCGTCGACGAGATCACGGCCAGCCGCATCGAGGCCCGTGTGAGGCTCGTCCAGCAACCACACCTCGGGCCGACGGGCGAGCACCGCTGCGAACGACACTCGACGCCGCTGACCTGCAGACAGCACCCGTACCGGCAGATCATGCAACCTCGAGGCAACCCCGAGCCGGCCCAGTGCCGCAGTTCCATCCGCCTCCGTTGCCCCAGAGGCTCTGGACCAGAAGGTCATGTTCTCCGCCACACTCAGATCCGGGTAGAGGCCCGCGGTGTGGCCGACCAGCCCGACACGGCGACGGATCGAATGCCGGTCGGAGCGGAGGTCGACCCCGAGCACCTCCGCCTCGCCCTCGACCACCGCAACCAGCCCGGCGCAGACGCGCAGGGCGGTCGTCTTGCCTGCCCCGTTGGGGCCTGCCAACAGAACAATCTCGGACGGAGCAGCATCGAGGTCCACCCCTGCCAGAGCAGGGAACCGGCCGAGCAGGGCGACGGCACCTCGCAGCCGTACGGCTGGCCTGCGGCCAGCTTCGGCTGGCCTGCGGCCAGCTTCGGCTGGCGACTGCAGACCATCCGCGGGGGTGTCACAAGGGGCACCGGAACTGGGTGCGGGGAGGTCGGCAGCGTCGGTCATGGCTGTGGGGGAGGTCAGACAACGCTACCGGGTCCGTATCCATCGGCCGTAAGTCTCGGTACGGTGGCTGCATGTTGTCGAAGACCTTGGGCGTCATTGGCCGGCTGCTCATAGTCGCCGGCGCCGTGGTTCTGGGGTTCGTCGCCTTCCAGCTGTGGGGAACCGGCCTCGAGGAGTCCCGCCAACAGGACCAGCTCCTGGACGAGTTCGCCGAACAGCTGGGCGCAGCCCAGGGAAGCGAGCTGACCGAGTTGACCGGGGAGACGGGAACGACCGGAGTGGTCGGAACCACCGGGCCGCCGCCGACGCCAGCCCCGGGCGAACCGGCTGGGGTGATCGAGATTCCGCGCATCGACCTGGCGCGCGTGATGGTGGAGGGCACCACCCGCGCCGACCTCAAGAAGGGCCCCGGTCACTACACGGGCACGCCGTTCCCCGGCCAGTCCGGGAACGTGGGGGTGGCAGGGCACCGAACCACCTACGGCGCGCCCTTCAACCGCATCGACGAACTTCTTCCAGGCGACGAGATCATCGCCTCGACCAGCCAGGGGCGGTTCACCTACAGGGTCATTCCGGCACCCGACACCCCGAGCCAGGCGTGGTACACCGTAAAGCCGTCACAGACAGAGGTGTTGGACAACTTCGGCGACAACCGGATCACCCTCACCGCCTGTCACCCGAAGTATTCCGCCAGACAGCGGATCATCGTGCACGCAGTGCTCGAGGAAGCCCCGGTGGAGGCCTCACCGGTGGTCGCGGAGCCCTCAGACGTCCAGGAATCCGTGGCGGACGACTTCGAGGAGGGGCTCGGCTCCACCCCATCGGAGTTACCGGTGGCCCTCGGATACGGCGGCGCCGCAGCGGCACTGGTGCTCGGCGCGTGGCTGATCACCGCGCAGCATCAAGCGCGGATGGGTGGTCTGGTTGGTGGCGATGCCTCTGGTGCTGCTCCTGGTCTGGAACGGGTACGTCCACATGGACCGCTACCTCCCCGCCATCTGAGCGACCTCTGGCACTGGTCGCCGCGCCAACCCGATCTGGGGGGGGATTCCCGTCGCCCACCAACACCGAACCCCCCAGTTCGCCGTGACGGGAGGGCGCCGGACTCAGGTCCCCCGGAACTCGGGGGCACGCCGCTCGCCGAACGCCCGGCGGCCCTCGGTGAGGTCGTCCGAGGCCCATGCCCGCTCGAACACGGCTCGATAGACGCCTTCGGGATCGGCGTCGCCGGATGGACGCTCCAGCAGATCGAGTCCGAGCTTCGACCCTGTGAGGGCGAGCGGGGCCAGGGCCACGATGTGGCCCGCCAGTCGATCGGCGTCGGCGAGGACCTCTGCCTGGGGATCGTCTCCCTCGGGCTCGACCAGACGCTGGACCAAGCCGACATCAACGGCGTGACCGGCACTGATGGGCTCCACGGTGAGCAGCATCCATCTGGCCGTCGAGTGGCCGGCATTCAGTGCCAGACGCTGGATCGTCCAGTGGTCGACCATGAGGCCGAGTTTCGCAACAGGTACTGCGAAACGGGCGTCGGGCGTGGCGATCCGAAGGTCACAGGCGAGCGCGATCTGCACCCCGAGCCCCATGCACGATCCAGCGATGGCCGCCACTGTGGGGCACGGCAGGGCGGCCAGGTCGTCCAAGGCGGCCCGAAGCGCCTCGGTGAAGGTCAGGTCCTCCAGTTCGTTCAGATCCGCGCCGGCACAGAAGTGGCCGGCATCACCGGTGACCACTACGCAACGCACCTCTTGCTCTGCTGCACGCTTCACGGCGGTGTGCAGCTCCTCGAGTGCGGTGTGATTGAGGGCGTTGCGACGCTCGGGGCGTGAGATCGTGATGCGCCCGACGTTGTCCGCAGATTCGTAGGTGACGATGGCCATCTGCTGTTTCTACACCCGCTCGGCGCCGTTGCCCCGACGCCTCTTGCTCAGCGGCCGGTCCAGCGAGGTTCGCGCTTCTCGACGAATGCGGTGATGCCCTCGGCGGCATCCTCCAGACCTGTCCCCACCGTCAGCATGGGATGCAGCACGGCGAGCGCGTCGGCGGCACCCATGTCCCACGTGCGGTAGAAGGCGTCACGACCGAGTCGCATGACCGAGGGTGAGGCCGAGGCGAGCTGAGCGGTGAGCTCGTCGACCGTGGAGTCGAGGTCCGCGGCATCCACGACCGATGTGAGGAATCCGATACGGTCCGCCTCGGCGGCATCGATCCTGCGTCCGGTCATCATCAACTCGAGTGCCCGCTTGGGTGGCATCGAACGACACAGCGGCACCGTGATCATGTAGGGCCACAGTCCCACCTTGATCTCCGGCGTGCCGAAAGTGGAGTCCTCCGTGGCGACCACGAGGTCGCAGGAGAGGGCCAGGCCGAATCCACCGGCAAGGCAGTAGCCCTGCACGCGGGCCACCGTCGGCTTGCCGAGCGACCACAGGTCCTCGAACAGTCCGGCCAGTTGACCCCGTGCATCGTGGAGCTCCGCGTGGCTCTCACCCTGCATTCCACCGAGGTCGGCGCCGGCGCAGAACGCCTGGTCACCGGCTCCGGTGATGACCAGCACCCGCACGTCGTCATCGGCCCTTGCATCTGCCACGGCGGTGCGCAGACCCTGGATCACCTCCCATGTGAGCGCATTTCGCCGCTCGGGCCGATTGATGGTGAGTAGGGCAACACCATCGGTCACCTCGTGAGTCAGTTCGTCGCCAGGCATGAGGGGCAGGTTAGTTTTCCCCCATGGCCCTGATCCTGACCGTGCTCGCCCTGGGTGTCGGCGTGGGCCTGGGCATGCGCTGGGGTGGCAACGTCGGCAACGTGCTCGACTGGCGACCGGAGCAGTGGCAGACCGGTCTGGCCGGGGTCAGCCTGGTCGTCATCACCGATGTGGTCGCGATCCACGGCACACCTGCGGTTCTCCTACGGCTGGTGGCACTGGGACTGGTTCTGGCATTCGCGGTGCTCAACATACGTACCGGCGGGATGATCCTCGTCGCCGCCGGTGTGGGACTGAATCTGTTCGTCACCCTCCTCAACTGGGGTATGCCGGTTTCGTCCTCGGCCCTGGTATCCGCCGGTGTGGTGGACAACGCCTCCGAGCTCGAGACCGCGGTGCTGACCGGTGGCCGCGAGGTGGCCGACGGAGCCATGTTGGGATTCCTGGGTGGGGTAATTCCACTCCCGTGGGGCCAGGTCATCTCGATCGGCGATGTCCTGTGGCTCGTCGGCCTGTCGCTGGTGACCGCCAGCGTCATGCGACGCTACGAGGTCCGCGGCGGGGGTCACGGCCGCAGCCGCGGGCGTAGTCCTGGCGGCTCGTACACGGATTCACTGTCGGCTCTCAGCCGCGGTCCCGCTCCCCGAAAGGGACCAGGACTGCACCCGTCGCGTCTAGCCGAGCGGCGACCGGGTCGCTCGGCCCGCTGACAGCCCGACCCAAACGCTGTTCAATCCTGAGGTCCACCGAATCGCGGTGGCCTGACCTCAGGAGGAACTCCAATGGCACAGCTAGGTCTGGACCCGGAGCAGATGACCCAGCTCAGCAAGGCTATGAAGAGCGAGGCCGACTCGATCGACGCATCGGCGAAGAAGGTCGACGGCAAGCTGCGCTCGGTCTGGTGGAAGGGTAAGGACAGCGACTCGTTCAAGAGCCGCTGGGAGGGGCAGCACCGCAAGGCAATGAACGATGCCGCCCGCCTCCTGCGGCGAGGCAGGCCAGCACATCGACAAGCAGGTCAACGACCAGCGACAGGTCTCCGGCAACTGAGCCGGCGATAGCCGACCGGGGAGCGGACGATGACCAGCCGTGCTTGCTGGCGACTCGACCACGACGGCCTACACGACGTCGAGGTCGATCTTCGACCATCGGCAACGATGGGCGAGCTGGCCCACGCGCTGGTGGCCCACGTCGCTTCGCTCCCCGGATCGGTAACGACGGTCGAGCCCTGGCCGGACGAGACTGAGGACGCGACGACCGTCTGCGTCGACGGCCGGCCCATCGATCCCAGGCGACTGGCGATCGATGCTGCGCCACCCTCGGGGTCGACGATCCAGATTCAACGGCTGACCGACAACGATGCCCGCCCGCCTGACCGGAGCACCCTGGCGCCGGTGGCGCTGCTCACGGCAGCGGGCCTCCAGAACCTGCGCTACGGCCGCACCCAGGTGACCGACGGCGTGATCGTGCATGTCGGCAGGCAGGTGATCGTGCACGACGACGGATTCGACACGATCACTGTGGACGGAGCTCCCGTGCACGGTCATTCCGGACTCGGCGACGGCGCCATGCTGCGCTGCGGCACATGGACGGCGACGCTGGCCATCCGAGGAGTTCTTCGCCCGCCGCCGCGGGGTGGTCCAGCTGCCCCCCAGCCGATCGCCCGCGGCGAGTGGCACGACCACGAGCCGGTGGTTCTCCAGCTACCGCCGACCCCCGGGCGCTACCGCCCTCCGGGCTTCCCGTGGTTGTCGGCAGCGGTCCCGCTCCTGATGACAGCAGGAATGTGGATTGCGACGCGAAGCGTGATGATGGTGGCCTTCATGGGCTTTTCGGTCGTGTACGTGGTCGCGTCCGGCATCGAGGGCCGCCGCGAAGCCAGGGCCGCCGACCGGTTCCTGGTCACCGAGTTCCGCGAGGAGTTGGCGGGCATTTCGGGAGAACTCGAGCAGAGCCGCGACGAGCAGCGACATCGCGACGAGATGCACAGCCCGTGCGTCCAGGAGACCATCGCCTGGACGAGGCCGATCAGCCATCGGCTGTGGGAGAGATCGGGGCTGCATCCACACCCCACGGTTGTCAGGCTGGGCCTTGCCCTCGCTGCACCCGACGACACAGTGCTCGGCGACTGCAAGGGCCGCCCGAGTCTGCGCCGAGAGGTGGACGACGTGCTGTCGCACAACGAGACGCGTCCCAGACCGGCTTCGATCGAGCTCGCTGCCACTGGCGGCGTAGCCATCATCGGCGACCATCACCTGACTCTCCCCCTTGCGGCCGCGCTGGTTGCACAGCTCGTCACGCTCGCACCACCGGACCGCGTGGGGATCGACCTGCACGTGGGTCCCGCCGGTTGGGAATGGACCCATTGGCTCCCACACCTGAACCACCGCGGACAACAACTGGTCACCGTGGTGGACCGGGACCGCATCGACGACTTCGGTGACTCCGATCGTCCGGTCATTTGGCTGGCGCCCGACGCCGCGGGGGTACCCGATGGCATTCGCGCACTGGTGCACTTCGACTCCGACGGCCTCGCCACACTGCAGGTCGACCACGGGACACCGAGGGAGTTCGAGCCCGAGACCATCGGGCCGGCGGTTCTGGAGACAACGGCGCGCCGACTGGCGGGACTGCGGCCCGGGGCCGCCGACGGGGACGACACCCTGCCCACAGGGGTCGATCTGACCGGGATCGGCCTCGGTCTCGCCACCAGCGATGTACTGGAACAGTGGGCGACCCCACGATCGGGTCTACCGGTGCCGATCGGGCGGGTCCGCGGCGGTGGGGTTCTCACCGTCGACCTGACCGTGGACGGTCCTCATTCGCTCGTCGCCGGCACCACCGGTGCGGGCAAGAGCGAGTTGCTCAGGACGATGCTGGCGGGACTGGCCTACCTGCATCCACCCGACCGGGTGACAATGCTGCTGGTCGACTACAAGGGTGGCGCGGCCTTCGGGCCGCTGGCAGGCCTGCCCCATTGCGTCGGCCTGGTGACCGACCTCGGACCTGCGGAGGTGGTCCGCACGCTGGCTGCCCTTCGAGCGGAACTGAAGCGCCGGGAACAGCTGCTGGACGACCACCGAGCCGGAGACCTGACAGAACTCGACACCGAATCACGGCCCCCCGCTCTTCTGGTGGTGGTCGACGAGTTCGCCACTTTGGTGTCGGAGGTCCCCGACTTCCTCGACGGCGTGCTCGACGTGGCTCAGAGAGGACGCAGTCTGGGGATCCACATGGTGCTGGCGACACAGCGACCCACGGGCGTGATCAGCGACGCCGTACGCGCCAACACCTCGCTGCGAATAGCCCTACGGCTACCCGATGCCGAGGACAGCGTGGACGTCATCGACTCCCCCGATGCGTCCACGCTGCCGCGCGACGTCCCCGGCCGTGCCGTGATCCGCCTCGGCCACGACACGCTGGTGAGCACTCAGATCGCGTTCAGCGGGCATCCGGCGCGCCCACTTGAAGAACTGGAGATCAGGTCACTCGGCAGCCCCCCGAGCCGCTGCGAGGTGGACCACGACGGCCCGACGCAACTCGCAGCGCTGGTTGCAGCGACCAACGAGGCGGTCGCTCACCTCGGCCTCGCCTCACCCCCGGCTCCGCTCCCACCGCCGCTGCCCGAGCACCTCGACCTGACGGCCGTGGTCGAGGCCGGCGCCAATCGGTGCGGCGCCGAGGACCCATGGGCACCGCTGCAGATCGGAGTCGTGGACCTGCCACACCTGCAGCGCCGTGACGTGCTCGCCGTCGACCCCGCTCGCCGCGGAGGAGTGATCGTCATAGGTGCACCGACATCCGGCGCCAGTACGACCCTCGTGACCATCGCCGCTGCCGTCGAACGGCGAGGAGGTTGGGACATCCATGCGATCGACAACGACGGCGGCCTCTCCGGGCTGACTGGAATGGCGTCGGTGCGTTCGGTCATGGGCGGCGGGGATCACGAGGCGGTGACCCGGCTGCTGGGGAGGCTGACGGAAGGTCCCGTCGAACGACCGACCCTGCTCCTCCTGGATGGGTTCGGCGCCTTCGAGGAACGACAGTCACGGGTCAACCGCGGACGGGCCACGGAGTTACTCACCCGCCTGGCCGAGGAAGGCCGGGTACGCGGTGTCATCGTCGCCATGACGGCACGCCGACGCAACGAAGTACCCCCCGCACTGCTGCACTCGATGGGAGAACGGATCGCCCTGCGCAGCGTCGATGAGGACCAGGCGGCGATGATGGACGCACCGCCGAGGCTCGCCGCCCGCGACCTGCCGCCGGGCCGTACCTGGTTCGGAGGCCAGTGGGGACAGATCGCCGTGACCGATGACGCCCCCGGGATCGATCCGCTGCCGGCGGCACCGGTCCTTCCCACATCACTGTCCCTCTCGAGCCTCGCCGCGCCGCGACGCGCTTCGCTCTGGGACCTGGCGCTGGGCATGGGCGCTGACGAACTCGGCCCTGCCCACCTCGACCTCTCGAGGGGTGGAGCCCTGGTGGCCGGCCAGCCGGGGAGTGGTCGCACGAGTGCGCTGGCGACAGTGAGGGCGGCAGCACAGCGCAACGGGATATCGACGGTCGAGGACCTCTCCCCGGCGGAGGTGTTGGGCCGGCTGGTCGACTCGGCCCGGTCCGGCGACCTGACGCCACGTTTGGGGCTCGTAGACGACCTGGATCGCTGGATGGACGACTCCGAGGTCGACGACCTCCTGTGCGAGGTGACCCACTTGGCCCGCAGCGAACCGGTCCGTGTCGTGGCAGCCGGAGACCCGATCCATCTACGCCGGTCCTACGCTGACGGCGTGCAACGTCTGCGCTCCTCTCGCACCGGCATCCTGCTGGGATCCGGCGCGCACGAGTGGGGGGAACTCCTGCACCATGAACTGCACCGCCGCGACGACATCGCTGCCGCCGCCGGCCGCGGGTGGCTGGTATCGGAGTCCGGCGCCGAGATCGTTCAGCTCGGCCAGCCCTAGATCGATCGCCGAGTCGGCTCGCAGCACCATTCAGAGGACACGCTCCTCGAGCACGCCGAGGTCACTGCCGCTCACCAGGCCGAAATCGACCGCATGGTCCACCAGTCGGCGCCGACGGTCGAGTGCCTGTACCCCCGCCTCGCCGTACATGCCCGGGACTCCGGCGCGGTCGAGCTTCGCGCAGAGATGGTCCAACTTGCGGTTGTACTTGGACAGCGACCAGCCCAACCGGCGGGCGCACGCCGCCTTGGCCGGCAACTCCGGATTGCGATCGGACGGATGCAACAGTCGGTGCTCTGCGAGGTCGACCAGCAGCAGCCGTTGATCGTGATTGAGTTCCACCATCCCCCACTCGAGAGTGCGTTCTCCGCTGCTCGGCGTCTCCACCAGCTCCGCGGGATCCGCGACGTCCTCGAGGGAGGCATCGATCTCATAGCGACATCTGCCGGCCACGAACGAGATGCCGAAGTCGGCCATGGTCAGAGCGGCACTGGCCCCGGGGGCGACGAGCGCGGCCGTGGGCGAGTTGTGGTCGAAGACATTGAGGGCGATGGCCGTCCCCCGGTTGTGGATCCACCAGTGACCGTCGCTGCTCTCGAAGCAACCCACCACGCGGTGCATGTACGGGTTGTCGTCGATCTCGAGGTCGGCCTCGCGCCCGAAGCTCAGTGCCTGCTCCGGCGAGAGTTCGTGTTCCTCGCCACAGAAGTCCAAATACAAACGACCTGCCATGTTCCCCTCCCAATTATCCGGGTCGGGGGGCCTGGACCCCTCTCCCCCGAACGGCCCTTCCACAAACCGTCGCGCTCCGTTTCGAAGCAAGTCTCATGCTATGTCAGCACATCTCCGACTGGCCAGATTCGGTAGGCCCAACCGCTGTGCGGCAGGCTCTCGGAGATGGCGTCCCCCGAGACCGACCCGGTGCTGATTCGTCGGGCACAGGTACTGCGCTGGACGTCGGCCGGCCAGCGATTCGGATACGCCTGTTTCGCACTCTCGATGGTGCTGTTCTTCATCGGGCTCATGGCCCAGTTCCCCGGCTGGATCGTCACCACCATCGTGACGCTCATCGTGTTTGGCTCTGTGGTTCTGCTGCCGGCGATCATCTTCTCCCACGCCGCCAAGGCGGCCGACAAGGAAGACCGCGGCGAATCCTCGGGATACTGATCCGGGAACTGCTGTGCCCAACGCGGTCGTGGTCTCTCAGTCCGGTATCGGCTCCGAACGCGCTACTCGCCACACGGTCTCGGTCGTGAACTCTGGCGCCTCGACGCCGCCGCAGGTGGGCGTTGCCACCTGGCCGTCAACTTCGACCTCGACCCTCATCCCCGCCTCGGAGCCGTCGCCCATCCGCCCGAGCACATCCACGGTGGTGGCCAGCGTCCGGCGGTCGTGGGCGACTACGACCGCTGTTCTCTCGACCTTCAACCAGTCCCACCCGTAGTGGAGGAAGGCTTCGCGATCAGCGACCTGGGCCGGAGCGCCGTCGACAGTCACCGATCCGCGGCAAGTGGGCACCCAGGTCCGTCGTTTCGCCCCGGCGCCGCACAATCGCCTCCGCGAGTTCGACATCGAGGTGCGACCAGGAGACTCCTTCGGGCAGCGATACGGCCGTGGGCGCGAACCTATGGCCGCCCGCGTGTGATGTGCGCCAGACCCTGACCGACCCGCCATCGGGTGCCGTGGTGGTCGTGCCGCCGAGAAGGCCGACGATCTCCGCGTGCAGAGCCGGGCCGGAGCTTCCACAGCAGACGTCGCGCGTGCCGTGGGTACACAGGAGCAGATCCACGACGTCCCCGTCGTGGTCGTCTCTCCAGTCATCGAATCCACTGACAGCATCGGGGTCGGCACCCACCAGCCCTTCCAGGAGTCCAACTACCCTGCTCGGATCGGCCCCCGGCAGCAGCCACTCGCGCCTTGCGAACGGACCCGCCCCCGCGACCGAGCGCTCGAAGGCCATCACCCGCACGAATCCGTCAGGGCTCTCGGGTTTCACTCCCTGGGGCCTCCATCGTTGCCCGTCGGCACCCTCGATGGTCGGTTTCGGAGCACCGACAAGCGAGGCGAAGGGCTCGGCCTCGGAGATGTCCCGCGGCCACGGACCCGGAATCTCCACTACAAGAATCGCGTCCCACACCGGGGCCGTTCCGGCGGGATCGACTTCCGCGGCTCGATGCACCGCGGAACAGCGGAGCTTGTCCAACCTGAGTCCCTCCGCCAGCTCCATCGCGCCCATGCTACGACCAGTGATGGTGTCGCCGGCCGGCGTGGTTGTTACCGTGGGGTAACCGGCAAGTCGGCCGGGCGGAGGACGGGTCACAATGCGGCTGCCAGCAGCTCAGCGACGGGCACAGTTGATGGAGACCGCCATATCGGTGTTCGCCGATCAGGGGTTCCATGCCACGTCCATGAACGATGTGGCCGAGGCCGCCGGGGTCACCAAGCCCGTCTTGTACCAGCACTTCTCATCCAAGAGAGACCTGTTCGTCGAGCTCCTCACCGAGATCGGCAACCAGCTAAGGGACACGATTGCCAAGGCAACAGCAGACGCGGCCGGACCGCGCCAGCAGATCGAGAAGGGCTTCCACGCCTATTTCGAGTACGTGGGCAGCAACACCGACGCGTTCATAGTCCTATTCGGTTCAGGGGCCCGACGTGACGCGGAGTTCGCCTCTCTCACCCGTGCGGTCGAAGCTTCGATAGCGGAGGCGATCGCCCAACTGATCGTCGTCGACGGGGAACCGGCCGAGGACAGGGAGCTGCTCGCCCACACGATCGTGGGCATGACCGAGGCGGCAAGTCATTTCTGGCTCGTACACGACCGCACCCCCGACGTCGATGAGCTGGCGGCACGGGTTTCCCGTCTTGCGTGGTCGGGGATGCGCGGGCTCGACGCCGAGGGCACCTCCCCAGCCTGAGCGGTACGGGCACCCGAGCGGTACGGGCACTTCGGCGATACAGGTAGCCTCCGACGGTGAGCAGCATCGAGGACACGTTCGAGGTCATCGTCGAGATCCCCCAGGGCTCGATGAACAAGTACGAGATCGACCACGACTCCGGCGAGGTCTGGCTCGACCGTCACCTGTTCGCGGCCACCGTCTACCCCGCCGAGTACGGATTCTTCCCACACACCCTCGCCGAGGACGGCGACCCACTCGACGCCCTGGTGCTGCTGGAGAACCCCACCATGCCGGGTTGCCACATCCGAGCACGCCCCGTCGCGGTCCTGGAGATGACCGACGAGGCGGGACGCGACCTCAAGGTCCTGTGCGTCCCCGCCGGCGATCCCCGGTGGGAGCGGATCGGCGACATCGACGATCTCGACCCATTCCTGCTGGCCGAGATCCGCCACTTCTTCGCCGTCTACAAGGATCTGGAGCCCGGCAAGGGAAGCGAGCTCGGGGGCTGGACGGGCAAGGCGGACGCGCTCGCCGCCATCGCGGACGCCCAGGCCCGTCACCAGGACTGAACCCGGCGGGGCTACCTCGGAAGGCTCGGCACGTCGACGTCGACACCAACCTCCTCGAGGCGCCGCTCGCGTTGCACCACGCGCTCATAGGCCGCCGTGTCGGCGTCGCCCAAGTTCCTGCCGGTGAGGCTCCGCGGCCAGAGACGGTCGTGAAGCACCGAGGAGAGCTCGTTGCCGTAGAGGTACAGCAGTCCGAGCAGGTACGCCCAGGACAGCAGGCCGAAGACCACGACGAAGACGCCGTAGGTGTCGGAGGACTGGATCACGAACCTGTTCACGTACCAGGTGCCCAGCAACTGCAGCCCCAGCCACGCCGTTCCCACGAATGCGGCACCCGGCAACTGGGCGCGGAAGGGCACCTTGCGGACACACAGCAGCCAGTGCAGTCCCAGATAGCAGAGCGCTCCGGCAAGCAACGGCAGGCCGTAGCCGGCCGCCCGCTCTAGCCAGGACAGGTCACGGTCGTTGAAGACCCAGGCCGACGCCCCGGAGAGCACCAGACACGCTCCGATGAGAACCGCGCCCGGGATCGCCCGCAGCCGTCGGATGATCCACGGGGGTCGCTTGAACAAAGGAACCCCCCACACCGTGTTGAGTGCCTCCTGAAGCACATCGAGCAGGCCGAGACCGGCCCAGATCGACAGCAGGATCGACCCGGCCACCACGGTCACGCTGCCACCGGCGGCTTCGGCGCCCTTCTGGATCTCGGGGCCGACGACGGGAATTGAGGCGAGGGTCGAGTCGATCAGATCGTCGCGCAGCTCCGGGTTGTCACGCAGGAGCAGGCCGACGATGTTCACGAAGGCCAGTAGCAACGGGAACAGGGAGAAGAATCCCCGGTACGACAGCATCATGGCCAGTTGACCGCAGCGATCCTCGCCGTACTTCTTGGTGACCGCGTGGATCACTGCGAACAGGGAGACGGACCGTTGCACGGAATCCAATCGGTCAGCGGTGCGATCGATCAGATTCGGCTGCTCCGGCTCCACATCGTCGGCGGGCCCGACCTCTGCGTCGCCAGATCCAGCATTTGTGTCGCCGGACCCAACCTCTGTTTGGTCAGGCTCGGCGGGCTCGGGCATCGCGCCGACCGTACCGGCTGGGCCCCCGACACGGGCGCAACCGGCCTATCGTGCCGAGGTGGCAGGACCATCTCAACAGCCCCTGGCGGAGCTCGGGTGCTATCTGCTCGCCGGCGCAGCACACGAGCCCTCCGACCTGATCGAGGAGGCACGCGAGGCCGAGCGGTTCGGTCTCGGGACCGCGTTCGTTTCGGAACGCTTCAACGTGAAAGAGGCCATGGCCCTGAGCGGCGCGGCAACCGCGGTCACCTCGTCCATCCAGATCGCCACTGCCGCCACGAACCACAACACCCGCCACCCGCTGGTCACCGCCAGCGCGGCCATGACGCTTCACCGAATGGGCGGCGGCCGCTTCACGCTCGGTCTGGGCCGAGGGATCGAACCCATCTTTGATCTGTCCGCCATCCCCAGGATCACAACTGCACAGATGGAAGACTTCGCTGCCATCATGCGACGTCTCTGGCACGGCGAGATGTTGCTGGGCCACGACGGAGCGGCCGGAAGCGTGGCCCATGCTGCACCTTGGCAGCGACTTCGACGACGACATACCGCTGCTGCTGTGTGCGTTCGGGCCGAACAGCCTGGCGCTGGGCGGCAGGGCGTTCGACGCGGTGGTGCTTCACACGTTCTTCACCGATGAGACCACGCGGCGCTGCGTCGAAACCGTACGCTCCGCGGCCGAGGCCGCCGGGCGCGATCCCGCGGAGGTCAAGGTGTGGTCTTGCTTCGCCACCATCGGTGACCACCTCGACGAAGACGTCCGCCTACGCAAGACCGTTGGCCGAATGGCCACCTACCTGCAGGGCTACGGCGATCTGATGGTCAGGACCAACGAATGGGACCCCGATCTCCTGGAACGCTTCCGGGCCGATAGGACTGTGAGCTCGTTCCTCTCCGCCATCGACGCCAACGCCACCACCTCACAGCTCGAGGCCATCGCCGAGATCGTCCCCGACGAGTGGCTGGCACCGGCCGCTGTTGGAACGCCCGCTCAGTGCGCCCAGGCTGTCACCGCCCAGTTCGACCTGGGAGTAGACGGGGTGATCATGCACGGATGCACGCCCTCGGAGCTCGCCCCCGTGATTGCACAGTACCGAGCATCCCGGAACAACCAGCCCGGCGATGGAGACAGAGGAAACGCCCAATGACGACACCCGGACCCGGCTTCATCGCCGACTACCTGGAGGACCACGCACTGCTACTGGCCGCCCTGGAGACACCGGCGTTCTGGTCGTCACTGCTGTCGGACGAACTCGCCGGTTCGGAAGTCGCCGACGTCTACGTGGAAGCCGTCGGCACCGGGCAGGTCGCGTCGTGCCTGCGGATCCGCCTGGCCCATGATGCGCCCACAGCCCCGCGTTCCGTGGTCGCCAAGACCGGCTCGGAGGACCCGAACAGCCGGATGATGTCTGCGGCGCTGCGTCACGGCGAGATCGAGGTCGGCTTCTACAGTCACCTGGCCGGGGATGCCCTCCTCCGCACTCCTGCCTGCCATGTCGCAGCCATCAATCCCGCGGCCGACGACTTCCTGTTGGTGCTGGAAGACCTGGACGAGTACACCCAGGGCGACCAGATCCACGGGATGTCGCCGGAGGACTCCGGCGCCGCAATCGACCAGCTGGCGGCCCTGCACGCCGCCTGGTGGTGTCGCACTCCTGCCGGTGCGGAGTCGATCCTCGGCGAACAGGGCGATCCGGCTGCACACTCCGCTCTGCTCTCGATGCTGTACCCCGGGTTCACCGAACGCTACGCGGATCGCCTCGAGCCCGAAGTCATGGAAATGAGCGTTGCCCTGATGAACAACGCGGTCGCCTACCTGGGGGACCGTCCGGGGCCGAGCGCTCTCGTGCACCGCGACTTCCGCCCCGACAACCTGCTTGTGGGTCCGGAGGAAGTCGCCGTGGTCGACTGGCAGACGGTCTCGCTCGGACCGGCCCTCAGCGACCTCTCGTACTTCCTCGGAGGGGCACTCGTGGCTGACGACCGGGTGGACCATGAGACAGAACTGCTGCAGCGATACCGCAGCGGACTCGCCACACACGGCGTCGAGCTCGGCATGGCGACCATCGAATCCGGTTACCGGCGCTATGCCCTCGACGGACTCGTCATGGCGATCGGCGCATCGCAGGTGGTCGGACAGACAGACCGGGGTGACGAGATGTTCTGTGCCATGGCCGAACGCTCGGCGCAGCACGCACTGGAGTCCGGCACGCTCGACATGCTGACGTAGGAGCCCCGGTGCGCCGTGACTGACCCGCCGGGACTGGCCCTGACAGGACGGGCCGACCTCGCCTACAGGTCGGCAGCCGGCGCGATCACTTTCTCGCCGAACTCGGCCAGCGCTGCGGCCGGGTCGGGTGCCAGAGCGAAGATGAACGCCGGGATGCCGAGGCGGTCCACCCCTCTGGCCGCCATCTTCTCGACCGCGGCGAGCGGATCGTCACCCCAGAGACCCGCGTGCACGCCGGTGACCTCAATGGCGTCGGGATCGCGCCCGAACTCCTCGGCGGTGGCCCTCATCACCCCCAGCAGCTCGTCGAGGTTGCCCTCACCAGGCACGAACCCGTCGCCGAGGCGACCGGCCCGACGCGCCGCGGCCTTGGTGTGACCACCGATGTGGATCGGCACCCGGCCGTTGACAGGTTTCGGGTTGACCGATACGCCGGAGAAGCTTGTGAACTCGCCATCGTGGGAGGCATGGTCGCTGTCCCACACCGCTCGCATGGCGTCGATGTAGTCATCGGTGCGCCGACCACGGCCTTCGAACGGGACGCCCAGGGCATCGAACTCCTCCTCGAGCCAGCCCACGCCCACGCCCAGCTCCAGGCGTCCACCTGACACCTCGTCGAGGGTGGCCAGTTCCTTGGCCAGCACCAACGGGTGGCGCTGGGGAAGGATCAGGATGCCGGTGGCCAGGCGCAACGTCTCACTGTGTGCTGCCACCCAGGTCAGCCAGATCAACGGATCGGGCAGCGGGGTGTCGGCAGCCATGGCCATCTTCCCCGACGGGTCGTAGGGATAGCTCGACTCGTAGCCATCGGGGTACAGGACGTGTTCGACTGTCCATACGGACTCGACACCGGCTGCCTCCGCCGAGCGGGCCATGTCGGCCGCCCCCTGCGGGGTGGCGAATCCGAGTGTGTTGGCGAAGAGCAGTCCGAATTTCATGACGGCGACCGTACCTCTGCGCGGGGATCCACGCGTTTTGGTGGGAGGCCGTGAACCATCGGGTTCAGTGCAGACAGGAGCGGATGAACTCGGCGAATCCATCGGGGTCCGCACTCAGGTGCAGGTGTCCCTCGGCGTCACGGCTCACGTCGAGTGCCGGGCAGAAGAAGTCTCCACCTGGGGTGAAGAAGTGGGGTGAGCCGATCACGCCACGCTCGACCCCTTCGGCGTGTGCGGCCAGAACCACCGCCGCATGGCGCTCGAGGGCGCCCGGATCGAACTCGATCGAGTGCTCGGCCGCCACGCCGGCGAGCACGTCGCCCGACGCGATGTCCTGGTGCCGCTCGAAGAGAAGATCCCGCAATTGCAGGCTGACCACCTCACCGAGCCGGTCGTCGATGTCATAGGCGGCCGCTGCGAGCGCCAGAGCGGGCATGGAGGTGGCAGGGAACGCCTGCGGATCGAACCCGGCGAAGCAGTGGCCATCGAGCTGGGCACGGATCTCGTCCACCTCCTCGGCGATGAAGACGGGGTCCAGAGGTGCGCCGTTGACGACCTCGAGCGGCCAGGCCCGCACCCGCAGGACGACATCGTCTATCCCCCGGGCCGATCGCTCCGCCACGAATCGTCGCAGCCCCACGTGGGTGAACGGGCATCCGACGTCCGCATAGACCTCGACGATCCTCATGGCGTACCTCCTCGCGTCCTGTTCCACGCTATACCCATAGGGGTATCGATGCCCGATTGAGCCTGTCCGGAGGCGATCCGGCGCGGCGCTAGTTTGGCCGGATGACGGCCCCGGAATCCCCTGCCTCCGCTGCCGTCGAACTGCTCGGTGACCTGGTGTCCGCACTGCCGGGCGGCGGGGAGGCCCGGAAGGGACAGACGGAGATGACCGCCCTGGTCGCCGACGCACTCGCAGCCCACGGCAGGCTTGCCGTTCGGGCCGGCACCGGCACCGGCAAGAGCCTGGCGATCCTGGCCGCCGTGGCCGGCTCTGGCACGCGCACGGTCATCGCGACGGCGACGAAGGCCCTCCAGGATCAGTACGCGGAGAAAGAACTCCCCTTCGTCGCCGAGCAGCATCCGCTCGACTGGGCGGTACTCAAAGGACGGTCCAACTACGTCTGCCTCGCCCGACTGGCCGATGCCCGATCGGTGCTGGCCGGGGAACCGCCTCCCGACACCCAGGAGATGCTCTTCGAGGTGGAAGCGGAGGTGGCCGGGACCGAGGACCTCGGCGGCGCCCAGGAGGACCGCCTTGCTGTGGTGATGGACTGGGTTACCGGGACCGAGAGCGGCGACCTGTCCGAACTGCCCTTTGAACTCGACCGTCGGACTGCGGGCTGGGTAGCCACCGGCCCCGACGGCTGTCCCGGTGCCGACAAGTGTTCCCACGGCGAGTCGTGCTTCGCCGAGGCCGCCATCGCCTCGGCGCGCGAAGCCCAGGTGGTGCTGGTCAACACCGCTCTGCTCGGCGCGGATCTGGCCCTTGACGGCGCCGTCCTCGGAGACGCCGATGCCTATGTCATCGACGAGGCGCACGAGGCAGAGGACATCCTGTCGTCCGCGTTCGGGGCCGAGTTGCGGGGTGACGACCTCCTGCGGGTAGAACGCAACGTGCGCATGGGCGTGAGACCCGCCGAGGAACTGCGGTCGTCCCTGCGACGCACCGCCGCGGTCGTGGACCGCGAACTGGGAGAGCACTCCGACGAGGTGTTCCGCGACGGGTTCCCGTCCAAGGGCGACCTGGCAACGACGGTCGGCCGGGCCGCCGGCGTAGCCGCCGAGGCCCAGGCCGCGGCACGCAATGCCGTCAAGGCGAACAGCGCAGACGCCCGGGCCGAGGCCGCCCGGCGCAGCGCCGACCGACTGGCCGAGGCCATCGAGCGCCTCACCGCCAAGGGAACCGACGATGCGATCTGGGTGGAGGAACCGGGTCCTGCCGTTCGACGCGTGCCCATCGACGTCGGCGACCGTCTGGCCGCCCAGGCCTGGGGGGACTGTGCGGTGGTCGTCACCTCGGCCACGGTGTCGGAGCCCATGGTGTCCCGACTGGGTCTCGGCTCGCGCGGCAAATACGTCGATGTCGGTAGTCCGTTCGACCACCGCGCCGCGGCCATGCTCTACGTCCCGCCCCTGCTGCAATCGGCCATTCCGCGCGACCGCACTCCCAACAACCCCGACTGGGCCGATGCGGCCTGGAAGGAAGCGGCGGCGGTGATCGACGCCGCCGAGGGCCGCACGCTGTTCCTGTGCACGTCGATGCGCAACGCGCGTGGAGTTCGCCGAGCGGGCGCGGGAGGATCTCTCCTGGCCGGTGCTACTCCAGGGGGAACTCCCCAAGCCGAAGCTGCTGGCCGAGTTCGCCGGCGACGAGCACGCCGTGGCCGTGGGCACCATGGGCCTCTGGCAGGGGGTCGACATCGCCGGTTCCTCCCTGAGCTGCGTGATCGTGGACAAGCTTCCTTTCCCCGACCCGACGATCCCCTCTGGCAGGCCCGCTCCGACGCATCGCGGAAGCGCCTGATCGCCACCGGGGTCTCCGAATCGGACGCGGGGTACCGGTCGTTCCTGGAGGTGCAGGTCCCGAGGGCGGCATCGCTGCTGGCACAGGGCACCGGAAGGCTCATCCGCACCGCCACCGACCGCGGCCTGGTTGTGGTGCTCGACCCCCGGTTGGCCGAGAAGGCATACCGCAAACAGATCCTCGACGAACTACCGCCCATGCGCCGCACACGCATCCGCAGCGAAGCGGTCGCCCACCTCCGCTCGGGGCTCGATGACCAGTGCACCGGTGACGAGTCCGGGCAGAGCGCAGCGGACGTGTCCGGAGCCTGACTCTTGCCCCGGGCACCCTTGGAGCCGCCGATGTCGGCCCCCACTCCTATGCTCACTGACGTGACCCCACGCCCCGACGCACCAGACGATGGTGCGGCCCGCTCCCAACGCACGGCGACGTCCTCGTTCGGGGCCGGTCGGCGCGAAGGCCACGACGCCTCGGCGTTCTACGCCCGATTCGCCCCACCCACGCTCTCGTCCGACCAGACCGTTGCCCGCCCCTCCGAGCTCCTGGGGGAGTTGGGCACGGGGAAGGTGTTCGTGGGCTCCGGGGCTGAGATGACCCAGCTTCCCGACAACAGCGTCGCGCTCGTGGTTACCTCTCCTCCCTACTTCGTCGGCAAGGAGTACGAGCTGGCGGTGACGGGTGAGCAGGACGGCGAACGCGGCATTCCCTCCACCTACCTCGACTACCTGGAGCTGCTGCGCGAGGTGTTCGCCGAGTGTCGCCGCGTCCTCGAACCCGGTGGCCGCATCGCGGTCAACGTTGCCAACCTCGGCCGCAAGCCGTACCGCAGCCTGAGCGCCGATGTGATCGACATCCTGCAGAACGACCTCGGGCTGCTGCTGCGGGGTGAGGTGATCTGGGAAAAGTCCGAGGCGTCGTCCGGTTCCTGCGCCTGGGGTTCGTTCGCCAAGGCATCCAACCCGGTCCTACGCGACATGACCGAACGGGTGATCATCGCCTCCAAGGGACGGTTCTCCCGAGCGCTCACAAAGTCCGAGCGCGTGTCCGCCGGGCTGCCTCACGAATCGACGCTGGCCAACGACGAGTTCGTCGACGTCACCCGCGATGTCTGGCGTATCGACCCCGAGTCGGCCAACCGCATCGGCCACCCCGCGCCGTTCCCCGTCGAGCTACCCCGCCGCCTGATCGACCTGTACACCTACGTCGGCGACCTGGTGGTAGACCCGTTCTCCGGCTCCGGCACCACGGTGGTGGCTGCGGCCCGCACCGGCCGGATCGGGATCGGATACGACACCGATTCCTCCTACGTGGATCTGGCGCAGGCCCGCCTGGCCACCGAACTCGAGAATGCCGAGGGCTTGGAGGAATTGACGGACTCCCTCGAGAGCTCGGATCCGGCCATTCGCCAAACCACGGTCGCCAAACTCTCCGCAAAGGATCGCCAGGAGTACTTCCAGGCCCGAGCGGTGGCGGACGGCAAGAAGGTGCTCGACCTCGCCGAGGCAGCCCTGGCCGAGGCGGGCTTCGACGAGCGGCGACGAGGAGTGCGGCACCCCAGCGGTGCCCTCGAGTGCGATTTCGTCCTCGACGGGATCGGCGCAGACCCGTGGTTCGTCGAGGTCGGGGGTGCGTTCACCTCCTCGCGCCCTGGCCTACAGCGCGCCGACGCCGTGTGGCGCCTACTCGGGCGCCTGCAGGTGATCGGCGTTGCCGATCCCGCTGGAAGAGCGCCACTCGTGATCACGGCTGCTCTGCCCGGCCCGGGATCGCCGGGCGACAAGGCTCTCCGGGCAGCCGGACCAGGGGTCGTCTTCGACGTCATCGAGCTCTACGACCCCGTCGGGCTCGAACGGCTGCGCAGCTACGCGACCGACGACGACCCCCGGCCTCTGCCCGGCTTCTGGAAGCCCGCAGACCTCGAGCGCTGACCCGCCCGACGCCTGCGGCCGGGCCTGAAGTCTCGTCAGTTGGATCCCAGCGCCCGCGTGAGCCAGTTCCCCCGGCTGTCACGCTCGGAGTTCGCCGAATCCAACAGCTCCGGAGCGACCTCGGCCAACAACTCCTCGACCGCCCGGGGCGTCGGGTTCACCAACGCCCGACCGCCGACTGCGATCGTGGGCACCGTTTCGCTCCCTGCGGCCACCGAACGCACGATCGCCGCCGCGTCGGAATCGGTCCAGATGTTGTGGCGTTCGAGCGGGATGCAACGTCTCTTGAGACTGCGACGCAGCGAGGCGCTGAACATGCAGCCCGGGCGCCAGTAGAAGTCGACGTGAGTAGGGGAACCCCCGCCCGTACCGCTCGAAGCCTCGTCCTGTTCCTTATCGCCCATGACACCAGGCAACACCATCGGACGGCAGCGCAGGCCATTCCAAACCCGGGTCATTACCAACGGATCGTCCCACCTCCCCTGTTTGTCAGCGCTCCAGGAGAGGGCGAGACTCCGCCCTGATGACCGACGACCTGTCAGCAGCGCCCCCGATCGGTGGACATGTCGACCCCGCGTTCACCGGTGTCCGAGATGCCTTCGCCGCGAACTGGACACCCACGGAGTCCGATCGGGGCGAGCTGGGCGCCGCCCTGTCCATCATCATCGGGGGTCGGACGGTCGTGGACCTCTGGGGCGGGTGGACCGACACCACCATGACGACGGAGTGGGAACGCGACACCCTCGTCAACGCCTATTCGATCGGTAAGGCGGTAACCACAGCGGCAGTCCTGGCCGCCGTATCGAGGGGCGACCTCGATCTGGATGCACCGCTGGCGATCACCTGGCCCGAGTTCGCGGCCCACGGCAAGGGTGAGGTGACCCTCCGCGACGCCATGTGTCATCGGGCCGGCGTTCCCGGCGCCCGCAGGACGCTCACCGCGACAGACGCTTTCGATTTCGCGACGGTTGCCGGAGCGCTGGCCGATTCCGAACCGTGGTGGGAGCCCGGCACCGCCCACGGATACCACGTCAACTCCCTCGGACATCTGCTGGGCGAACCGGTGCGCCGGGTCACCGGAAGCCGTTTTGGAGCCGCAGTCGCCGCACTGGTTGCCGGTCCGTGCGACGCGGACGTGTGGATCGGCCTCCCACCCGAGCATCACCACCGCACCGCGGACGTCGACTTCCATCAGGACATCCCACCGGAGTTCCTCCCGCACCAGGGCGACGACCACCTGAGCCGCATGCGTCGCGCCACGTACTTCAACCCACCGGAGATCTCCGGTCTCGGATCGGTCAACACCGCCGCCTTCCGCGAGGCGGAGATCCCCTCCACCAACCTGCACGCCACCGCAACCGGTGTCGCCAGGGTGTTCGCCGCATTGGCAGATGCACCCGCTGCCGGTACCTCGCTGCCCATCGCGCCGTCGTTGGTCCGCGAGGCGTCGACGACGCACAGCCGCGGCGACGATCTGGTTCTCGAACGCCCCTCTCACTTCGGACTCGGGTTCATGCTCCCCGATGGGTCACGTCCCGTAGGTCTGGGCCCGGCCTCGTTCGGACACTACGGCAACGGAGGTTCGCTGGGCTTCGCCGACCCCGACGCGCAGATGGGTTTCGGATACGTGATGAACCGCCCCGGCGACCGGTGGCAGGTACCCAGAACCCGTCGCCTGGTCGAGGCCCTGCGTCAGGCCCTGGACACCTGAGACTCTGCCGGCAAACATTCGGATCGATTTCCGAACAACCCCCGTCCCGCTGTGGTGGACTCGACCCCATGGATGTCGCCGCCCTGCTGCTCGAGCTCTACGGCCGGATACCGCCCCTGACAGAGGCGGCGGTCGAGGGTCTGGACGCCGCCTACCTCCGACGTGTTCCGGCCCCCGGCACCAACAGCATCGGCTGGCTGGTGTGGCATATGACCCGGGTACACGACCATCACGTGTCGGAGCTCCTGGGCTGCGAGCAGCTGTACCTCAGCGATGGCTTCGCCGGTCGGTTCGGCCTCGCAGCCGATCCGAACGATGTCGGCTACGGCCATACGCCGGAGCAGGTCGCTGCAGTCCAACCGGACGGCCCTGACGTCCTGCTCGACTACATGCGTACGGTCCAGGGCCGCACCGACGGCATGCTCGCCGGTCTCGATGCCGAAGCCCTGTCCGAGATCGTCGACGAACGGTGGGACCCGCCGGTCTCGCGTGGCGTCCGCTTGATCAGCATCGCTGACGACAGCCTCCAACATGTGGGGCAGGCCCTCTACCTTCGCGGGTTGTACAGCTCATGATCCTCCGCTTGACCATGGGCCTGATGGCCGCAGCCGCCATGGTCGCCGCCGGGTGTGGCGGCACCGATGCCACCGCCGACGACGGCTCGGATGCGAATCCCGACCAGACCAGCGACCCCACGACGACGACCACGATCGGCACGGGTGACGGAAGCTTCACCGTGCTCACCGAGGACTTCGTGGACGAGTCGCGCACGACCGGTGATCAGCCCGGGAGGTCGCTGAAGACCGACATCTACATTCCCGGAGGTGAGGGTCCGTTCCCCCTCGTGATGCACGCACACGGCATGGATGGGACCTCGGCCAAGTTCTCCGAACTGCTCTCGCTCTGGGCCGAGGCCGGCTACATCGTGGTGGCTCCCAACTTCCCGCTGACCAACGGTGACGCCCCCGACGGAACTCGCACCGTCGGCGATTTCGTCAACCAGCCCGACGACGTGCAGTTCGTGCTGGACCGGGTGCTCGAGATGAACGGGGAGGGCGGCACCCTCGAGTCCATGATCGCCACGGATCACATGGGCATCTCGGGGCTCTCGCTGGGTGGCGCGACGACGTACCCGCTTCTGTTCCACCCGTGCTGCGAGGACCAGCGATACGTGTCCGGAATCCTGATGTCGGCCCTGGAACTCCCCTTCGCCGGTGGTGAGTACGACTACTCACGTCGGATACCAATTTTGGCGTTCGCAGGCACCGCTGACGCCGCGATCCCCTACGACCTCCAGCAATCGATCCTCGCCAAGATCGCAGGACCTCTCTGGAACGTGACCCTCACCGACGGCCAGCACTCGCAGCCCTTCGAGAACAACCCCGCCCCGCACGACGACCTGGTGGTGGCGTCGACACTCGACTTCTGGGCCATGACCCTGCGCGACGATGTCGCCGCCGGAGAACGCCTCATCAGCGACGCCACCGTCGAGGGTCTCTCGACCGTCGAGTACAAACCGTGACCGTTAGCTGCGAGGCCGCATTACCGGTAGTCGGCGAGCGTTTCCTGGAGTACCTCGTGGGTCTGGGAATCGAACGCAACCAGGATGCAGCGCTCGACCTTTGCCGGCTGCAGCGCTGACAACGCCGCAACCGCTGTCTCGGTCGCGTCTCGCAGCGGCACGCCGTAGATGCCGGTCGAGATCGCCGGAAACGCGATGGACGATGCACCCAGATCATCGGCGAGAGTGACCGAGCGGCGATAGGCCGACGCCAGGAGTTCGAGTTCGCCCTCATCACCGCCACTCCATATGGGCCCCACCGCATGGATCACCCAGCGCGCCGGCAACTCGAAGCCCGGCGTGGCGACGGCGTCGCCGGTCTCACAACCCCCGACCTGGTCGCATGCGGCCTCCAGGTCGGGTCCTGCGGCGTCATGGATGGCACCACAGACCCCGCCTCCGGGCGACAGGGCCGAATTGGCGGCGTTCACGATGGCCTCGACGTTCAAGGCGGTGATGTCGCCCTGCCAGACCTCGATACGCATGTGACGAAGGTACCGACTGCGAGGGATCGCAGGCATCTCTCGCTTGTCGCGACCAGGACGCCAGGCCCGCCGCCGGGCCGTGCTCGTCGCCTACTGGACGCGCAGGCCGGAGATGGCCCGGGCGATGACGAGCTGCTGGATCTGCTCGGTGCCCTCGAAGATGTCGTAGGTGTGCATCCACCGTTCGCCGAGTCCCGATCGCTGCCATAGGTGCGATCGCGTTCACCGAGTCCGGCTCAATTCGGCCGTTTCCGAGGAGTACTAGTACCGGAGTAGTACCTCACGCCGACCGCGACCTGGCGTACTGATGTCCCACTGGCACCGAGGCGCGTTCACTCCGCCGACGATGGTCGCGGTCGTTCGGTGCAAGCACTGGACGACGGTCAGCGCAGCTCGATGACCCGGTCGCCCGCCTCGACCATCGCGATGATCCGATCGATCAGCGGCCCGAACCACGCCAGCAAAGGGGCACGGCGCGTGTTGCCGACTCTGACCCACACGACGATCGGCGCAGGGTTACCGAGGGTGGCCATGTGAGCGAAGTCCTCGTCCTTGGTCACGATCGCTGCGGCGTGGTCGAGTGCGTACTGCCACAGCTCCCGATCCGGCGCATCGCCACGACCGATGTCATTGACGTGCTCCGCCAGGTGACCGTGCTCGGTCAGCACTCGGGCGAGCGCCGGGGGAGCTGGGCGTCGATCAGGAAGCGCACACGCTCACGATGCGATCACCACGGCGTGGTTGGCCTGCGCTGCTGCGTAGGCCAGGCACGCCCTGAGGTCCTCTGCGGTGAGGTACGGGTAGTCCCAAGGATCTCCGCCTCGTCGGCACCAGCCGCGAGCAGAGCGAGGACGTCGGCAACCCGCATACGCGTGCCCCGAACCACAGGACGACCGTGCGCAACCTCCGGGTCGATCGTGATCCGCTCCATCGAGGACATGCTCACAGGGTATCGAACCATCCCGCACGTGGAGCGATGGCAATCGGGCGACCCGTTCGTCGATGACAACGAAGCGGACAGAGGTCCGACGCAGTTGCCTGCGACGCAGTTGTAGTCGACGAGACACAATGTCTCACCTACGATTCTTGCGATGGCGGACATGGGCGTGACGCGGCTGCTGCGGCGACCAGCGGAAACGATGCTGGCGGTACTGATCCTCGTGCTGGCCGCGTGCAGTCCGCACCCGCCGACACGGTTCCAGCCGCCGATCGGCTGATGAGGCGTTCTCGGAGCTGCAACTCACCCGGGGTGACGGGGCGCTGATCGGTGTTGCCGACCCCGAGGTCCTGCGGGTCGGCGACACCTGGTACCTGTACGCCACCACCAGCACCGAGTCCGGATTCGAGGCCTGGAGCTCCGACGACCTGCGCTCGTGGACCTACCAGGGGTTCGTGTGGGAGCCGACACCGGGTTCGTGGAACGACCACGGTGGATACTGGGCGCCGGATCTGCACGCGAGCCCGAACGGCATCTTCATGTACTACACGGCCGGGAACAGGATCGGCGTGGCCCGCGCCGACTCACCACTCGGGCCGTTCCTCGAGGTGCTCGATCATCCCTTGGTCGGCAGCGGCTACGGCGGGGTGGGCGACGGGAACTACTGGGGCTCCCCGACGGACCCGGTCCCGCTGTTGGACTCGGATGAACACGCAATCGACGCGTTCCTCTTCGAGGCGTCCGACGGATCCCTGACCCTGTACTTCTCCACGTACCCGGTGCTCGGGGTCGCAGTGATGGCCGCGATCCCGATGGTCGACGAGACCACTCCGGCGCCGGGACCGGCGACCATCGTGCTCGACGCCAAGGTGGCGAGCTGGGAGCTCTTCATCCGAGAAGCGCCATGGGTGACCGAACACGACGGCGTGTTCCACCTGACCTACTCCGGGGCGGGAGCGGATACGACCTGCTATTCGATCGGTGAGGCAACCGCCACGAACCCGCTCGGCCCCTTCACCCGCACCGGACCCGCTCCCATCCTCCACGACGACCCATCCGTCGGCTTCTACGGTCCAGGGCACCACAGCCTCACCGACGGACCTGATGGCGAACAGATCATGTTCTTCCACACCAAGGACGACTACGAGAGCGGCTACGACCGTCACGTGCGCTGGGCCCCGGTGTCCACCGACAGCTCAGGCAACCTCCGCATCGACGGGGCCGCCCCCGGCACGTCCACCACCGGCACGTCGTCCTGCGCATTCGGCTGACCCGCGATCGCACCGAGGCACGATGCAGCCATCCACTCCACAACGAACGACCAGCCTGATCACCGGCGCCAACACGGGCTTGGGCCGGGCAACAGCCCACGCGCTCGCCGAGCGCGGCGACCGCGTGATCCTGGCCTGCCGCTCCGAGTCCGCGACACGACCCGTGATCGAGGAGCTCACTGCCGCCACGGGCAACGACGCGCTCGAATTCCTCCCACTCGACCTGGCCGACCTCTGCTCAGTTCGCGACGCCACGGCTGCATTGGTGCACCGCGGGGATCCGATACACGTCCTCGTCGCGAACGCAGGGGTGGCAGGACAACGGGGACAGACACGCCAGGGCTTCGAGCTCGCGTTCGGCGTCAATCACCTTGGTCACTTCCTGTTCGTCACCGGCCTCCTCGAGCTGCTCGACGCGAGCCGCCCCGCACCCGATGGCGGCCCGGCACGACTCGTCGTCGTCTCGAGCGGGAGCCACAACGACACCAAGGGGATCGATTTCGATGACGTCCGGCGACCGACCCGGAGCATCACCGGACTGCCCGAGTACGCCGTGTCGAAACTGGCCAACGTGCTGTTCGTCCAGGAGCTCGCCCGACGAGTGCCATCAGATGAGATGCTCGCGGTCGCCCTGCACCCCGGGAACCTGATCGGAACCGACGTGGTCCGGCGACTGCCTCGCCCGGTGACCGCCGTGCTGAAACGGATCCGCCCTTCACCCGAGGTAGGTGCACGCACCTCGGTGATGTGCGCGACGTCACCCGATGTACTCGATCACCACGGCGAGTACTACTCGGTGGGAGAGCTGACGACACCGAGCGCAGCGGCGACTCCCGAGCTCGGAGCCGAGTTGTGGCGACGAAGCGACGAGTGGACCGCACGGTTCCGGTGACACTCCATCGGGCAACTGGTGGGAACCTGAGCTGATGTCGTCGAGTGACTCCACCGGTCCGGTCCCGCAGCCGGTCGGTCCGAACACCGAGCGCGGAGCGAACCCTGCGGGACCGAGCGCTCGGGCACGTCGCCGCTCATCGTGGATCGCCCATCAACGGGAACGGTCGGGCACGTTCGACTTGTCGGTGTCGCTGTACGAGCGTGATCGCGACACGTTCGGGTCGATGCTGGGTAGCGCCATCGCGCTCCGCCTGTTCCTGTTCGTGGTGGTGGCGCTGATGCTGCTCGTGGGCGGAATCGGACTGGTGTTCGGCGAGGATGGCATTCGACGAATGATCGACACGGCGGGAGTCACGGGGATCGTCGCGGACCAACTGGACACCGCAGCACGCTCGGCGGACCGGTCGAGCTGGGGGATGCTGCTGATCGGCGCCGTGCTCACGCCGTGGGCCGGGCGGGCGCTGACCTTGGTGCTGTTGGCTGCGTCGGCGGGAGCGTGGCGCGTCCGTGGACTCGATGTGCGGGTCACGTTGCGACTGGTGACAGCGATCACCTCGATGTTCGTGGTGGTGCTCGGGCTGTCCTTGCTGCTGAGCGAGATCCGAGCGGGCGGCGCCCTGGTGACCACCGCCGCTGCGCTGGTCAGCTGCGACCGCACTGTTCACCGTCGCGTGGTTCGGGATCACGTGGTTGCTGCCGAGAACCAACTCGGACCCCGGCGCGCTCCTTCCGGGCGCGTTGCTGCTCGGCGCGGTGATGGCTGCGGCCCAGTGGGTGCTGCAGTTCTGGCTGCCCCAGCGGATCAGTCGCTCGTCCGGAGTGGTGGGCAGCTTCGGGGTGAGCGTCGCCGCGCTGGGCTACTTCTTCGTGGTCGGCAGGATGATGGCGGCGAGCCTCATCGTGGACGCGGTCATGTTCGAGCGAGTCGGCAGCCTCTCGAGAGCCCTGTTCGCCCTTCCCGGTGTGCGGAAGCTCCCAGAGCGCTGGCCGGCACTCGGCCGGTTCTTCGCGCTCGACCCGGTCGCGCTGGACGAAGCACAGGACGATGGGACCGTCACCTGAACATGGTGCGACACGATGTCTCATCGCAGGGAGCGGGCAGGTTCAGGGCAAGGCCGGCCCACTGTGGTCCTGATGCGCGTGGATCACCTCGGGGCGGACGATCTCCGCTGCTCAGGCCAGCCAGGGCTCGAAGGCGTCGTCCACGATCCGCTCGATCACGCCATCGTCGACGGGTTCGCCGCGCAGCATCCGTCGGGACCACAGCGGACCGACGAGCGGTCGAACATCTCGCCGGGGTCGGGAGCGGCGGTGAGCTCACCGGCGTCGACCGCCTCACGGATGGCTGCATCGAGGTTCGCCACGAACGCAGCGACCAGCCGGGCCCGCATGGCCTCTGCTGTCCGGAGCCGCTCGGACCGCTCGAGCAGGATCGACAGGACCCGGCGTGTCTGGACCGAACTGAGCTCGTTGGCCAGACGTTCCAGCTCGGCTGCGACGCGCACCTTGATCGGCGCATCGGACGCAACGACGGGCGGGAAGTCGACCTGTTCGAGCGCAGCCTGGACGAGTGCGGCGCTGTCGGACCAGTGCCGGTACACCGTTGCCCGGCCGACACCAGCGCGGGCCGCCACGTGTTGGGGCGTCACCGCGGCCGCGCCCTCCTCGCCCATGATCGACACCGCAGCATCGATGAGCGCCTGTCGGGTCTTCGCGCCTCGTGCGGGCCTCGTCGCCATCACGGACAGCATAGGGTGAGACATTGCGTCTCACCCGTGCCGGCGTCGGCGTCGAAGCGGGTGCTTCGGCAGGAGGAACAGCGGTGCCCGACCGACCCGACCGGCAAGCGGATCATGGACAGCACGACGGAGCCGTGACCCGACGACGGGCGGATCCCGACCGACTGGTGACGTTCACCGACGGTGTGTTCGCGATCATCATCACGATCCTCGTCCTGGACATCCGCGTGCCGTCCGACCTCGATGGCGCGTCACTTCGCTCCGCACTCGGTGACGTCGGTCCGACCCTGGTCGCATGGATCATCAGCTTCCTGCTGACCGGGATGTTCTGGGTGTGGCACCGCGACGTGTTCGCGGGCGTGCGGGAGATCAACAGGGACGTGGTGTGGCTCAACCTGCTGTTCCTCGTTCCGGTCTCGCTGATCCCGTTCGCCGCGTCGGTCGTGGGCGAGTACGACCGGTCACCGATCGCCCTGCACCTCTACGGAGCCGTCCTGATCATGGTCAGCATCATGCGGGCCGTGCTGTTCCGCTACCTCTCCACCCGGCCGCACCTGCTCTACGAACCGGCGTCCCCGCGGGCGAAGCAGTTCGGCCTGCTCGTGACCCTGACGCCGATCGGCGTGTACCTGATCGCCATGGCACTCGCCGATGCCTCACCGGTGGCCAGCCTGGCGCTGTATGGCTCGATGCCGCTGCTGTACTTCGGGGCGCTCACATTGCTGCGCGACCACTCCCGGAGCAGCGACGAGGCGGACGACTACTCATGATCCAACAACGGCGACGGGGCGAGGCTGTGACACCGTCGAACACCACAAGGGGCGCGCCATGACCAGCGACGAGCCGACGGACGGCAACCACGACCACCTACACGCCATGCCCTCCGACGTCGCCGAAGCAGCGGAGGCGCACGAAGCTGAGCGGACGCTGCGGGGTGGACGTCCCGACTGGGTCGACCGGTTCGTCTGGGAATCGCTCTGGAAAGCCGTGACCGTCGGCGTGCTGACCACCATCGGGGTGATCGTCGCGCTCCGGGCACGACACCTGATCTTCCTGCTCGTCATCTCGCTGTTCTTCTCACTCGCGATGGTGCCCGCGGTGCAGCACCTCCAACAGAAGCGGGGGTGGCGTCCCGGTGCGTCCGTCGGTGTCATCTACGCCGGTGTCGTCGCCTTCGTCCTGGCCATGGTCCTGCTGCTCATCCCCGGCATCGCCGACTTCGCCGGCACCGTGAGCGACAAGGGCGACGACTGGATCACCAGCCTGAACGACTGGACCGAGTCGAACCTGGGCGTCACCGCAGTGGATCAGAGCTCCGCCCAGACCGCCGCGACCAAGACGGGCGCAGCGCTCAGCGACTGGACCGACGAGATCCTCGGCGTCGCCTCCTCCGGGCTCGGCATGGTCTTCGACCTCGCCACCGTCGGACTGTTCACCTTCTACCTGACCGCCGACAACGAACGCATCCGACGTGCGTTGTTGTCGAAGGTGCCGCCACACCGACAACGGGTCTACTCGTGGGTCACCGACACCGCCATCACCCAGACGGGCGGCTACTTCTACTCGCGGCTCCTGCTCATGGGCATCAACGGCGGTCTCTTCTTCGTGGTCATGGTCCTCGTGGGGGTGCCCGTGTCCTATGCGATACCCCTGTCGCTGTTCGAAGGTTTCGTCGCCGAGTTCATCCCTGCGGTCGGCACCTACATCGGCGCAGCGGTACCCATCCTCGTCACCCTCGGCGATCAAGGACTCGCGTCGGCCGGCATCCTGCTGGCGTGGACGCTCGTCTACCAGCAGGTCGAGAACTACTGGCTCAGCCCACGGCTCAGCGCGCAGACCATGGAACTCAACGGCGGTGTCGCGTTCGGCGCTGCCATCGCCGGCGGCGCCATCGCCGGGCCGATGGGTGCGTTCATGGCCCTTCCGGTCGCGGCCCTCATCACCGCCATCGTCTCCAACCTCGGCCGCACCTACGACGTCGTCGAATCGACCGCAACGAACCCCGACGACAGCGCGACCCCCTAGCGAACGAGGTGCAACGGGGCCGCGTGCTGCCGCGTGCCGGCTCACCACCCTGTGCCCTGCCGGGCCGAGCATCGCCGGTTGCGCAAAGTTCCTGACAGACCCTCCTTGACCGAGCGGGTCACATGCCGATGTCTGCTCCGTCATCGAGCTCCGGCTGTGTTCGGGCTTGGTCGAGGGCAAGTTGTTGGGATGCGCTGCGGCGAAGGGAGTCGGCAACGAGGTCGAGCGGGTCAGCACGTTCGCCGGCTCGGCCGTGGTGTTCGAGTTCGTCGGGAGTTTCGTCGGCGACGAGGTACATGCGGTTCGATTGCTTGCCGCGGCTGAGGCCGACGTAGCCCATCTCGCGGTGCAGGTCGTCGCTGGCGAGGAGCAGACCGTGCTCGCACGTGCGGCCCTGTGCTTTGTGGACCGTGACGGCGTAGCCGTGGCGCATCGACCCGGCGTGCGAGGTACTCGTCGTCGAGACGACGGGTACCGTCGTCGGTCGCCAACGTGACGGCGGTGCGCTGGTGGTCGATGTGGGTGATGGTGCCGGTCGTGCCGTTGCGGATCCCGTTGGCGTAGTCGTTGCTCGTGCAGATCACCTGGTCGCCGATCTGGAACGGACGCTCGTTCACGACGAGCGGCTCGCCGGAGAGTTCGCCGGCGGCGTGGACGTGCCGTCGGGCGCGCCGGTTGAGGTCGTCGACGTCGGCGTTGCGTCTCGCCATCATCAACGCGTCGTCGCCGGCGTTGCGGTGTTGCCACCACTGCTCGACCATCCCGTCGCGCACCGTCTCGGCGTTTCTGCCGGTCACGACTCGTCCGCGTTGGCGGAGCATCCCGATGGCCTGGTCGACCTCGCCGGAACGGAGCTCGTCGACGCGTCGCGTTCGGTCGGGTCGTGCTGGCGCCGGTTCTCAGTGAGCGTGAGTACCGGGTGGCGGCCGGCCAGGGAGCCGAGCACTCCCCCGGCTTGGATCTCGGGCAGCTGTTTCGGGTCACCGACGAGCACGACCTTCGCCCCAGCGGCGCTCGCGGTTTGGAGGAGCGGCGCCAGGGTCCTCGTGCCGACCATGCCGGCCTCGTCGACGACCAGCACCGTGCGCGAGTCGAGACGCTTGCGGTCCTGGTGGATGTCGAGGTTGAGCATCGCGATCGTCGTGGAGCGGATCCCGGAGCCGCCCTGGAGCTCGTGCGCGGCGGAGGCCGACAACGCGCAACCGATGACCGTGTGGCCGCTGCGCTGCCACGCCTCGCGTGCTGCGTCGAGACTGAACGTCTTGCCGGTCCCAGCCGCTGCGACGAGAACCTCGACCGCACGGCCGGACGTGCACATCTCGGTCACCACCGCTGCTTGTTCATCGCTGATCGACGGTCGTGTCTCGACCGCACCCTCGACAGCTCTCTCGACCGCAACCCCCACACCGGCGCTCAGACCGTTCTCGGCGAGGTCGACGACCGACTGTTCGAGCTCGATCAGCCCGGTGGTCGAGAACGTCGTGCCGGTGCGTTCGTTCCAGCCGATCATCACGACCTCGGGCCGCCGCAGATAGGTGTTCGCAAGGTCGCTCGACGGTCTCGACCGGTACGGCGGCGGGGAGCTGGTCGATCACCGCACGCAGCACGTCGCGATGGTCGAACGTCGAGCGGTCCGCCGTCAGCCCCTCCGGCGAGGACAACCGGTCGAACAAGGATTGACGCTGCAGCGTCAACGGTCGGCACGGCGTGTTCACCGGTCACCAGCTTCAGCACCCGGCTGTCAACACCGATGGTCAGGGCCTCGGTGCGCCAGCGGTCGATCTGTTCAGACACCGGTTCAGACCTGACCGACTTGGCCCGCCGGGTCTGCAACGTCGACACCTGCGCCGCCTTCGCCGAGGTGAGACCCCACTCCGCCAGGTTGGCCTCGATCTGCTCGCGACGCTTCGAGAACAGCCCGATCAGGTCCTCATCGACACCGACGATGTCGGCGAGGCCGTCATGGACCGGCGTCCACCCCACACCGAGACGTGCCGTGAGCTCGTGGCGGAGCTGCGCCTGGTAGACGTACCCGCCGGTCTTTGCATGGTCGTACAGCGCGACGGCGTCGATCGTCCGCCACCGTCCGTCATCCGTGCGCACCGAGTTCGCGACGAGCACATGGGTGTGGAGCAAGGGGTCCCGGTCACGCGGACACACGATGGCGGAACCCCGCGGCGACGAAGCCGTTCGCCTTCTGCCGGTGGATCCCGTTGCGACCCGTCCTCGTCCACGCCGCAACCTGCTCCAAATAGGTGACCGCACGGGCGACCGCAGCCTCGTGCGCTGCGACG
>CAVQRK010000003.1:0-81443 GCA_963715225.1 uncultured Actinomycetota bacterium | reverse complement strand
GTCGCAGCCCTCATCACCGCCATCGTGTCCAACCTCGGCCGCACCTACGACGTCGTCGAATCGACCGCAACGAACGCCGACGACAGCGCGACCCCCTAGCGAACGAGGTGCAACGGGCCGCGTGCCGCGCGGGTCGGCTCGCCACCCTGTGCCCTGCAGGGCCGAGCATCGCCGGTTGCCCGAGAAACCCGCTGGACGGTCGGATGAAGGACGAACACACCGCGATGGTGGCAACGAGGGCGGGGGTACAAGCGAGCGCTGGATCCGACTGGTACCACGGGCCCCGTCGGGTCGCGAGCCGGCCGGCGGAAGGAGCCCGCCGGCCGGTTCGAAGTTCGTGGACCCGAGTCGTCAGGACCGGGTATTGCAGAGCTCTCGGCTACTCGACGCGCAGGCCGGAGATGGCCCGGGCGATCACCAGCTGCTGGATCTGCTCGGTGCCCTCGAAGATGTCGTAGATCTTCGAATCACGGTGCCAACGCTCGACCGGGTACTCCTTGACGTAGCCGTAGCCGCCCAGGATCTGGATGGCCCGCTCGGTCACCCAGACCGCGGTCCGACCGGCATGCAGCTTCGACATGGAACCCTCGGCGTTCTCGAAGGTGCCGTTGCTCCCGAGCCATGCGGCTCGGTACACGAGCAGGCGTGAGGCGTCGATCTGCGTCGCCATGTCGGCGAGCATGAACGAGATCGACTGGTTGTGGATGATCGCCTTGCCGAAGGCCTCGCGCTCCTGTGCGTACTGGAGTGCGTACTCATAGGCAGCGCGGGCGACGCCCACGGCCTGAGCAGCCACCGTGGGGCGGGTCGCCTCGAAGGTCGCCATTGCGGGCTGCTTGCCAGAGCTGACCTGCGGGTTGTCCTTGGCCTCGCGGGCACGGGCCAGCTTCTCGTCCAGCTTCTCCTTGCCGCCCAGAAGGCAGCTGCCCGGAACCCGAACGTCGTCGAGGACGACCTCGGCCGTGTGGGAGGCACGAATGCCCAACTTGGAGTACTTCTGGCCCATCGAGAGCCCGGGGGTGTTGGGCGGGATGATGAAACTGGCTTGCCCACGGCTGCGCAACTCGGGCTCGACAGCTGCTACCACGACGTGGATGTCGGCGATCCCACCGTTGGTGATCCACGCCTTGGTTCCATTGATTACCCATTCGTCCTTGGCCTCGTCGTAGACGGCCTTGGTACGAAGTGAACTCACATCGGAGCCGGCGTCGGGCTCGCTCACGCAGAACGCTCCGAGCTTGACGTCGTTGGCATCGCCGTAGCACTGCGGAATCCACTCCATCGTCTGTTCCTGGGTTCCGACCCCGGCGATGCCCGCTGCTGCGAGACCGGAACCGAAGATCGACAGGCCGATTCCGGCGTCGCCCCAGAACAGCTCTTCGACCGCAAGCGGCATGGTCAGACCCGTCGGGTCGCCCATCATGGCCTGGGCCAAGAAGTCCCAGCCGTACAGGCCGATCTGGGCAGCCTCCTCGACCACCGGCCACGGGAACTCTTCCTTCTCGTCCCACTCGGCAGCGACGGGACGCACGACGTTCTCGGCGAAGTCGTGGACCCACTTCTGGATCTGGATCTGGTCTTCGTTCAGGGCGAGCGAGAAGTCAGTCATCATCAATCCTTCGATCACGGCCTGTTGGCCCGGATTCCGGTTACCCAAGAGTAGGTTACCCGTGGGTAACCCAACTGGCAACTGGGCGGATCCCCCATCGCCGGGGCAAGTAGGGCCGGGGGTTCCCGGCCGGCAAAGGCCTGCTTGTCACAGTGCACTGCTCCAATTGTGGAGCGATACACGCCAATTCCCACCCGGCTGCGGCCGGCCCCCCGCTGATCCTCGTGGTCCAAGACTCTCGAAGTCCCAGCGCTTCTCCCCCTTCAGTCAGCGGCACTGCGCCCAGCGGCGCTGTGCCCCGCTGGGACAGAGGTTGAGGAGAGACGATGAGCAAGAAGCCGAGTGAAAGAAGACGCAGGGCCAGGGCGGCGGCGAGAGCCACCGACTGGCAGGTGATCGCGGTGTTCGATCCCGACGGCACCGGCCAGGACTTCGGCTACACGGTCGGACTGGCCGACCTGGGCCACCCCGAGCTGCACATGTGGGCGCGCCCGACCGACGGCACCGATCCCGGCCACGACTTCAAACTCTCGTCGCGGGACATCGGCCAGCGCCTGAACCACTACGCCCAGCTGCTCCTTGCCGGGGATCTCGACGTCGGTTCTGAACACGAAGTGGAATTCGACGGCGGGCTGACCTCAGCCACCTTCACGGTCGGTGACCCCGTCACCCCCGACGAGGTAGACGCGTTCCAGGTCCACCCTGGATCCGACGTAATGCCGCTGCGCTGGGAACTACACCGCGAGCCCGAGGGGGAACGCCTTCCGGTCGCCGATGATGTGGTCGCTTCGATCGAGTCGCTGGCTCGGGACTGGCGCGAGCTTTGCGCCGGGCTCGGCGCCAACCCCGTCCTGGGTACCCCCCGCATCCGCTCCGGCGAGCGCTTCGGGCCCTGGTCACCGGTCATCGAGGCAGTGCGCGACGCAGTCCGCGTAGTCGGCAGCCAGGGCTACCTCTCCTGGTGCATCGATGACCTCGGCGACCACCGTGACGAGATCGGCCACCACATGGCGGTCGCCGCGGCACTTGCCAGACGACACGGTCGTTCGACGTACTTCGACGAGGCGGCAAGGACGGGTATAGCCGACGGAGAACATGCGATCGGACCGTACGACTCGATCTTCGTTGGCGTCACACGATCCGAGACGGACCGCCTTCTGCCCCATGCCCGGGCCGCTCTCTCCGGAATCCTGGGACCGTGCTACGGCCTGCTGGCGGTGCGTGAGTTCCTCGAGGAGCCCATGCGCTCGTTGGTGCACGACGTCGTCCACGACGTGTGTGCCGACACGCAGTGGTCCTCCGATGCCTGGTTCGATGCCGGATGAAGGCTCGGCGACGGGTGAAGTACAGCCAAATGGCCGTTGACCCCGGTGAGGTGGTAGTCGTATGATCGAACATGTGTTCGACTCCGACAATCCCGCAGGGGGCGGCCAGCGCAGCACCCCAAGGCCACGATCGGGGTGCGTTCGCGGATCCCACTCCGGTCGGGCAAAGCTGGAACGATTCCGGGCGCGGCTGGCTGACGAACAGGTCATGCGCGGGTTCGGCGAGAGCGAACCCGCTGCTGATGCGCTGGTGAGCGCAGTGAAAGAAGCCAACAACCTCGAGTGGTCCGCAATGGACGGCCCGGCTGCCATGGCCAGCGTGGCCGAGTTGGAAACCGCCCGCCGTGGCATCGAAACCGCACTGGCAGCCGGCATGGAGCACCTGGATCGTACCGGCGCCACCGAATCCACCGGAGGCCTCAGCGCTCACGGATGGCTCAGCCACAGCACCCGCGGGTCGCGCAGCACCGCCAAACGTTCGCTCGAACTGGGCCGAGTCCTACGCCGATTCCCCAGTTTCGCAGAAGCGATAGCCGACGGCCGGCTGTCCACCGACCACGCCATGGCTCTCCACTCGGTCTCCAACCCCCGCATCGCCGACCTGCTGGACGAGGCCGAACCGATCCTGCTCGACATGGCTCGAGACGTCACCTTCGCCGCGTTCCGCCGCAACCTGCGCGTTATCGCCCGCCACCTCGACACCGATGGCCCCGAACCCGATTGCTCCGACCACGACCAGATGTCCCTATCCACCGACGGCCAAGGCGACCTGCACCTGCGTGGCAGGTTCTCCGGACACCACGCCGTCAGCCTCGAACACGCCCTACGCCACGAATACGACCGCCAATACCGTGCCGCGGTCAACGAACACCGCCACGGCGGTGCGCCCATACCCGCCCCCGCCACCCTACGAGCCCGCGCCCTCATCGAAATCGTGCGCCGCGGCCTCACCCACAACCCCGCCACCACCACCAAAGCCAAAGTCGAAGCCATCATCATCATCGACGGCGACACCGCCACCACCATCAACGGCGAACCACTCGACCCCACAACCGCAGCAGTACTCACCTGCGACGCCTGGTGCCACCCAATCATCATCGACCCCACCACCGGCACACCCCTGTTCGCCGGACGCGGCACCCGCTACGCCACCCCCGACCAACGCCGCGCCCTCATCGCCCGCGACGGCGGCTGCGTATTCCCCGGATGCGACACTCCCGCATCATGGTGCGACGCCCACCACATAATCCCCTGGGAACACGGCGGCACCACCGACCTGGACACCCTCGCACTCCTGTGCCGCCGCCACCACGGGTACGCCCACTCCAACAACTGGACCCTCCAAGCCATACCCCAAGAACTCAACGCCAACGGCCAACCAGCACCCCCCGGCGCCATCCGGCTCATCTGGCACACCCCCAACGGCACAATCAACGCCCAACAAGCCAGCGACCGACGACGACCACCACCGCCGCCCACCGCAACACCCCCACCCCGACAACGAAGAACCGCAGCCTGACGCGGGCTGCTCACTCAACCCCGGCGCACGGCCGTTCCCGAGGAAGTGTCCTCGACCACCCAGCCGGAAGCCACGAGTTCGTCCCGTAGCGCGTCCGCGCTCGCCCAGTCCTTGCCCGCCCGTGCCTCGTCGCGACGCCGACACAGCTCCTGCACCTCGGCAGGCAGCTCGCTGTCGGCCACGTCGACCTCGAGACCCACTGCCTCCAGCATCGAACGCCACGCCGCCACCACCGGGGCAGCCTCTGACTCATCGCCCGAATCCAGGGCGCGGTTCGCGTCCGTGACGCAACCGAAGGCGACGGCCATCGCTCCCGGCGTGTCGAGATCGTCGTCCATCCGATCCGTGAAGGCGGTAATGCGCCCAGGGGCCGGTGGCACCTCCGGCAGCTCCACCGTTCGACGGGCGAGCGCGTCGAATCGTTCCAGCGCCGCCTCGGCGTTGGACATCGACGCCGGCGTCACCTCCACCGGCGACCGGTAGTGCGCCTGGAGGATCAGCAGTCGCAATGCCCGCGGATCGTGGCGCGTCGTCAGGTCATCGACGGTGGTGAAGTTGTCCAGCGACTTCGACATCTTCTCCCCGCCCACTTCCACGAACCCGTTGTGCATCCAGCGACGGGCGAACGGTCTGCCCATCGCCACCGCGTGAGCGCGCTCGTTCTCGTGATGCGGGAACGCCAGGTCGATGCCACCGCCGTGCAGGTCGAACCCGTCGCCCAGCAGATCGAGGCTCATCACCACGCACTCGGTGTGCCAGCCAGGTCTGCCGTCACCCCATGGCGACGGCCAGCTCGGCTCACCCGGCTTGGCCAGCTTCCACAGCACGAAGTCCGCGGGGTTGCGCTTCTCCGCGCCCACCAGTTCCCTGTCGCCGCCACCGGCGAGCATCTCGTCGAGCGACTGGTGTGCGAGAAGGCCGTAGTCCGGTACCGACTCGACCGACAGGTACACGCCATCGGAGGTCGCGTACGCCGCTCCGCGATCCACCAGGTCACCGATCAACGTCACCATCTGATCCACATAGGCGGTGGCATGCGGATCATGGTCGGGACGCTCGATACCAAGCTCGCCCATCGTGCGATACCAGGCCGCCTCCCACTCCCGTGCGAAGTCGGCCGGATCCCGCCCCTCCTCGGCAGCCCGGGCGATGATCTTGTCCTCGATGTCGGTGATGTTGGAAACGAACGTCACTGCGAGGCCTGACCACTCCAGATAGCGCCGCAGCACGTCGAACACGAGAGCCATCCGGGCATGGCCGAGATGCGCCGGGCCGTACACGGTGGGCCCGCAAACGTAGAGCCCGACCTTCGGAGGGTCGCGGAGCTCCAGCGGTGCCACTGATCGGGTGACGGTGTCGTACAGGCGGATCACGGCGCCGAGCCTACCGGCGAAGGCGACGGGCCTGATTCCGGCGCCGTGCGGGCTGAATTCGGCAGCCGAGCGGGCTGATTCCGGCGATTACACCGATACCGTCGAGAGCGGGATCGTCGACCCGACGTTCCGGAGGATGCAAGGAAGGTTGGCGGTGGCGACACTCGAGCGACGACCGGAGTCAGATCCATCTTCACCGGGATCGCGTTCGACGATCGAGGCCGCCGAGCCGGTTAGGGTCGTCGCCACCGTTGTCGGACCACCGCTGGCGGCCGAGTTGGTGGTCGCCGCGCTCGGGCTCGACGGAACCGGCGCTCTGTGCGTACGGCTGCTGGGATGGGGTCTTGCGGTGGGAGCCGTGCTCGCCGCAGTCGTGCGGCCCCTGGTAGGTGCGCTTGCCAGAACCCGTCTCCAGGCAGAGGATGCCGAGGCGGCTCTCGACAGTGCCCATGCCGAGGTCGGGTTCAGGGCCCGTTTCGAACGGGGGTTGGCCCAGACCGACTCCGAACCCGCCGCCATTCGAGCAGCGCTGCGTGCCGCCGCCGAACTGGTTCCCGACAGCGACCCCTCCCTCCTGCTGGCGGTTCCCGACCAGACGAAGGTGGGCTGGTCGGTCAGGGTGCTGGACAACGAGCTCCAGCCGGCCCGCCCGATTCCGGGGCTCCCCAGTTGTGGAGCGCTCACCGAAGGAGTCACCGTCAGCACCAGTACCTCCTCGCTGGATGCGTGTTCCCACTTGTCGGACCCCGATATGGAGGTGTCCACCACCTGCATCCCGCTTCGGCTGGATGATCGGATTCTAGGCGTCGTGTCGATCCTGCAGGCCCCGGGTGAGTCCCCGGACGGACACACGCTGGGCCTCTTGGAGTGGGTAGTCGAACGCACCGGATTCAGGATCTCCGAACAGCGACGCCTGAAGGGACGCTCGACGGCATCACGCGAGGACGACGTCACCGGGCTACCCGGGGCGCGGACCCTCGACCACTTCCTACGCGACTCCGTCCGCTCCCTCGTGCCGTTCTGTGTGGCCATGGTCGACCTCGACGAGTACGCGGGGCTGCGCCATGCGCACGGGGATCAGGTCGCAGACGATTCGCTCCGGATGCTCGCCGACACGCTCCGGATCACTCTGAGACCAGAAGACCTCGTCTGTCGCCTGAAGGACGGCCGCTTCGCAGTCGTGCTCGGCAACTGCGGCGCAACGCATGCGTCGATGGCCCTGGAACGGGTTCGGGAGGCTCTGACCCTGACACTCACCCTCGAGACCGGACCCCAGTTCACCTTCTCCGCGGGCATAGTCGAATCGCACCGGGCCACCTCGATCGAGGACCTGATGGAGCAGGCCAGGACCGCCGCCGCGCTCAGCGCACGGCAATGGCGGTAACCGTGTCGCCGTCGCTCCTGACTGAGCCGCAACTGCGTGACAGACTGGGCCGGCGCCACTCAGCCCAGCAGATCCACCGGATCTTCGCCCTCGGAGAGTCTGCGCATACGGTCGGTCGCGGCCCAGGCCAGCTCGGGCTGGGGCAGGATCCAGAACCTGCCGACTCCCACCCCGTCCACGAGAGCATCCGCGACCGTTGACGGATCGGCACCCGACTCCACGCCGGCACGGGTGGTGGCCTGGATCGCGTCGGCCACCTCCGGATAGGCGGAACCCTCTGCGGCATCGATGCCTGACATGGCTGGTCGGTCGGGACCCGAGGTGGCGATGTTGCCGGGACAGATGACAGACACACCGACCGACGAGTCGATCCTTGCCAGCTCGTGTCGGGCGGACTCCATCATCCCCACGATGGCGTGTTTCGTGGCCACGTACGGGGCCAGACCCGGCGTGGCCACCAGACCGGCGCCGGATGAGACCGCCACGACCCATCCGTCGCCTCGGGGGACCATGGTGGCGAGGGCCGCACGAAGCCCGTGCACCACACCCCAGTAGTTGACCCGGGTGGTCAGCTCCCAGCGTTCGAGCGGCATCTCCCAACTCAACCCCGGGAGCGACACACCGGCGTTCAGGACCGAGAGGCGCAATCCGCCCAGGTCTTCCGATGCAGCCACCAGCTCCTGATGGTGTTCCGGATCCCCCACGTCGCCCTGCAGGATCGCGAGGCGTGCTCCCGGGCTCGTTTCGAGGAGCCCGGTGCGCACGCGTTCAAGGCCGTCACCGTCGATGTCGGCGAGGACCACGGCCATGCCATCGGCGACCAGTTGGCCGGCTGTCACCGAGCCGATGCCGCCCGCAGCTCCGGTAACGATGGCTGCACCATTGTGAGTTCCATTACCTTGACCACATATGCCAGCGCTGCCCCCCGACTACCTCACCCGGACCGAACCGTCCCGACAAGCTCTCCGTCGATGGCCTCGACGACAAGTGGTCCGGGGCGTGGGACGCGTCCGGCACCTACTCCTTCGACCGCTCGCAGACTCGAGCCGAGGTGTTCTCCATCGACACCCCGCCACCCACGGTCTCGGGCTCACTGCACGTCGGCCATGTGTTCAGCTACACCCACACCGACACCATCGCCCGGTACCAGCGGATGCGCGGCAAGGAAGTCTTCTACCCGATGGGCTGGGACGACAACGGCCTGCCCACCGAGCGACGGGTCGAGAACTACTTCGGCGTGCTGTGCGACCCGTCGGTGCCCTACCTGGAGGACCTGGAGCCACCCGAGACCCCGGCGAAGAACCGCGGCGACTTCGTGCGGGTCAGCCGCCCGAACTTCATCGAACTGCTGCGAGCAGCTGCTGGCGATCGACGAGCAGGCCTTCGAGGATGTCTGGCGGCATCTCGGCCTGTCGGTCGACTGGTCGACGCACCTACACGACCATCGGCGAGCAGAGCCGGCGTGTCTCCCAACGGGCGTTCCTGCGCAACCTGGCGCGCGGCGAGGCGTACTCCTCCGAGGCGCCCTGCCTGTGGGACGTCACCTTCCAGACCGCGGTCGCCCAGGCCGAGCTCGAGGACCGCGAGCGCCCCGGCGCCTACCACAAGCTGGCCTTCGCATCGTCGACGGCGGCGACCCGATCCTCATCGACACCACCCGCCCCGAGCTGGTGGTGAGCTGCGTCGCGCTCGTCGCCCACCCCGACGACGAGCGCTACCAGCCGCTGTTCGGCACGACCGTGACCACCCCTGTGTTCGGTGTCGAGGTGCCGGTCCTGGCCCACGAGCTGGCCGAACCCGACAAGGGCACCGGCATCGCCATGATCTGCACGTTCGGCGACCTCACCGACGTCACCTGGTGGCGCGAGCTGGACCTGCCCACGCGGGCCTGCCTCGCTCGCGATGGTCGCTTCGAGGCCGAGGTGCCGCGAGTGGCTGACGACCGACCAGGCCCGCGAGCGACTACGGCCGCATCGCGCGCAAGGGAGCCGGCGGCGCCCAGGCGCAGATGGTCGAGATGCTCACCGAGACCGGCGAGCTGGTCGGTGAGCCCCGCCCGATCGAGCACGCGGTCAAGTTCTTCGAAAAGGGCGACAAGCCCCTCGAGATCGTCACCTCGCGCCAGTGGTACATCCGCAACGGTGGCCGCTCCGAGGAGCTCGCGCAGCGCGCTCATCGAACGCGGCGCGGCAGGTGGCCTGGCATCCCGACTACATGCGTCACCGCTACGACAACTGGGTCGGTGGCCTCAACGGCGACTGGCTCGTTTCCCGCCAGCGCTACTTCGGGGTACCGATCCCGGTCTGGTACCGCCTCGACGACGAGGGCGACCCGGTCCACGACGACCCGATCGTGCCCGACGAGTCGTCGCTTGCCGATCGACCCACAGGCCGAGTGTCCGCCCGGGTTACACCGAGGACCGACCGCGGCAGTCCCGGGGGGATTCGTGGGCGACCCCGACATCATGGACACATGGGCGACGTCCTCGCTGACGCCGCAGATCGCATGTGGATGGGGCGAGGACGACCCGACCTGTTCGAGCGCACCTTCCCCATGGACCTGCGTCCGCAGGGCCACGACATCATCCGCACGTGGCTGTTCTCCACCTGCTGCGCAGCCACTACGAGTTCGACTCGCTGCCCTGGTCGCAACGTCGCTCTGTCCGGATGGATCCTCGATCCCGACCGCAAGAAGATGTCCAAGTCCAAGGGCAACGTGGTCGTCCCGACCGACCTCCTGCACGAGCACAGCCCCGATGCCGTGCGGTACTGGGCAGCCTCGGCCCGTCCCGGCACCGACACCGCGTTCGACGTCGCCCAGATGAAGGTCGGCCGCCGCCTCGCCATCAAGTTGCTGAACGCGTCCCGGTTCGCGCTCGGGTTTCGCCATCGACCGGGAGACGGGTGAGACCACGCTGTCGGACCCCGCCGCGGTCACCGAAGCGATCGACGCCTCGATGCTGGCGGGGTCTGGCCGAACTCGTCGACGACGCCACCGATGCCTTCGAGAGCTTCGACTACGCCCGGGCGCTGGAGCGGACCGAGACCTGGTTCTGGTCGTTCTGCGACAACTACCTGGAACTGGTCAAGGGTCGCGCCTACGGCGAGGACCGGCACCGATGCGGCCGCAACTGCCTCTGCCAGGGCCGCTCTCGACCTGGCCGCTGTCGAACGTGCTGCGCCTCTTCGCACCGTTCCTGCCGTTCACCTGCGAAGAGGTGTGGTCCTGGTGGATGCAGGGATCGGTGCACCGTGCCAACTGGCCCGAGGCCGCCGAGCTACATGCAGTCGCCGGTGACGCCCGACGCGAGTCCCTGGCCATTGCCGCTGCTGTGCTCGGCGAGATCCGCGGCGCCAAGTCCGCCGCCAAGGTCTCCATGCGCAATCCGGTCACGACAGTCACCGTCACAGACACCGCGGAGCGTTTGAAGATGCTGGACCTGGTTGCCGGCGATGTGCGTGACGCCGGGCGGATCGAGACCCTGCGAGACTGCCGAGGGTCAGGACTTCGCGGTCGAGATCGAGCTGGGTCCAGCCGAATAGGACAACTCCAGGTCAGTCGTCGGGAGGACGAACGTGGGTGGGGATGTCCACCGGACCGATCCCCTCCACCTCGACCCGTCCGCTGTATGCCGCCATGACCTCCTGGAGCATCTGGCGAAGAACGTCGCGAGGGTGGCGCACGTCGTTCATCGCCCGGAACTGGCTTGCCTCGTTCGCGGACTCGATCCGTATCGTCGAGGCTCCGACGAGACGCTGCCAGAACGAACGATGCAGGCTCACGTCGGTGACCTTGCGCCACGGGATGAACTCCACCCTGCGATCGAGCACACCCGAGATACGCAGGACCCTGAAATCGGTCAGCACGTAACGGGTGTGCCAGGCATCGAGCGCCCGCCAACCGAGGATCGCGGCAAGGCCCAGGAAGACCAGGACAGCGGGACCCAGCCCGATCGCCGCGCCGGCCAACAGCGTCACCACAACACCGAGCAATGCCAGCGGGGCCTGGTCGAGGAGCACGACCCGCCAGTCGGGGGAGGCGAATTCGTAAACCTGCTCGTCACCGACCAACAGGTCGTTGACCAGCTGCTCGGGATGCCAGGACCGGACCCTGTCGGGCGTGGGCACCAGGGGCATGGTTACCGGCCCCCGCTCAGAACTCGCCGAGGAAATCGGCGAACCGGCCGAAGGCCTCCTGGACCAGGCTCGCGGTCCATCCGATCACCTCACCCACATCGCCTGCGGCGGTGGCGGGACTGCGCCAGAGTGCAACCACGACCACGGATGCGGCGAGCACGGCGAGGACTTGGACGATCTTGTTCATGGCTCACCTGCGCGCGTAATGGTCCTGGATCTCCATCCGCGCTGCAGAACGTAGTCGGGGCACTTTGCGCCGCGGTGGATCCCCAGCGATGAACTGCCCGGGTGCGTGCACCTACGTCTATTGTCGGAGTCGTGGCGTTTCCTCTGATGCGACGTAAGTCGGCAACTGCTCAACTCAATCTGATGCGTCTCGGCGTACGACGACAGCATCGCCAACGCGGGAATCGTGCTGGTGCAGCAGACCGCCGCCGGAGCGGACAGCCACCATGTCTCTGCGGTCGGTGCACGACCTACTCGGCTGGGACCCCGTCGCCTTCCTCACTCCAGGCACCCTTCGCACCATCGTCCACGTCGAGGACCTCGCTGCATTCCGCACCGCAGCCAGTGACCCCGAGGGCGAAGCCGCAGTGGTACGGCTTCGCCATGCCGACGGAACACACCGCTCGTTCCGTTTCGGTGTCGTTGACCATGGCCCGGATCAACCGCTCACCTTCACGCTCGTGGACGTGACCTCCGATGCCCGGGCCCGCACACGCAGGGTCCGCGCCGAGGAGCTGCTGGAGCAGACCAGCGACGCCATTGTGGTGCTCCAGCTGATGGATCCCGGCGACGTCGCATCGCTTGCGGTGGCGGACCTCAACCCGGCTGCGGTCCAACTGTTCCGGCGTCCGAGCGCCGCCTACCTGGACGAGATGTTCGGCGACGTGTCGCTCCACCTCCTTCGCAACGCTGCATTCGACGTTGCCCACACGGGAGCGACCCTTGCCTTCGCCCGTCTGGCGCTCAGCGAGTTGCCGGGCCGGCTGCTCGATGCGGAACTCACCCGACTCACCGACGGAAGCGTCGCACTGCGACTGACCGACGTGAGCCAACAGGTCGCCGAGCTCGAGGACCAACTTCGCCACCGCGCCCTGCACGACCAGCGAACCGGGCTCCCGAACCTGGCCATGCTCGAGGATCGCCTCGGCGAGATGACCCACGGCAACGCCGGCCACGATCGGCCTCCTGGCCATCGACCTGCGTACGCCAGTGGTCGACGACCGCCTCCTGGGCGAGGTAGCCCGCCGGCTCACAGGCACCAGGCGCCCGGGGCTTGCTCGCCCGCGTGTCGGCGAGTGCCGCCTGGCGGTGCTGCCCCCGGCGCTGTCACACCTCGATGAGTTGACCGCTTTGTCACAGACCGCCGCCGCGGCGTTGGCAATAGCGTTCGACGTCGACGGTGACGCCGTGGCGGTCGACGCCCTGGTGGGCGCCGCCGGCGCTCCACACACCGACGCGGCGCAGAAACTGCTGCGTGACGCCGAGGCCGCGGCACGACGGGCGGGCACCGAGGGCCGCACCTGGGCTGTGCATCCTCAGAAGCCGAGCGGCAGACTCCTGTCGGGCCTGCTTCCACCAGGTACGCGAAGGCATCGGCGCCGGCGACATGGAACTGCGCTACCAGCCGATCGTCGACCTGCGGACCGGCCGCGTGGCGAAAGTCGAGGCCCTCCTGCGATGGGGTGGGGCCGCCGACAACTCCGCTTCGGCACTTGATCTGGCCGACCGGTCCGGCGTGGTCGACGCACCTGCCCCGATGGGTGATCGGCGAGGCCGGGGCAGCCGCAGCCGACCTCCAGGCCCTGCGCCGTGACGTGCTGGTGGTCCGTCAACCTCAGCTCGTTCGGGGCCGGCGAGGATCTCGACGGATTCATTCGCCTGCTGCACGCGGACGGCATCGATCGTCGCCGGTCGCCTCGAGGTAGAGGTGTCGGAAACGTCACTCACCGACAGCCCGCTACGTGCGGCCGAACTCGTCGACCAGGTTGCGCGACGTCGGACTCTAGCGTCGCCATCGATGATTTCGGGGCCGGCTACACCTCGCTGCAGCACCGTCTCGGGACTATCGGTCGACGGACTCAAGATCGACCGGAGTTTCATCGCCACCCTCACCTCGATTCCTGCCGACGCAGCCGTCGTCCGGTCGACCATCGAGTTCTGCCACCAGCTGGGCCTGGAGGTCACCGCCCTCGGCGTCGCGGACGAACCCACGCTGGGGGCGCTCCGCTGAGATGGGCTGCGACCTGGCCCAGGGGTTCGTGCTGTCCGAACCGGTGCCGTTCGCCCAGCTCGGGTCCCGCATGGACGAGCTCGAAGCCGCATTCGTCTGAACGGGTCAGGCTTCCGAGTACCGAGACCGCCCAGCGGTAGTCCGGCTTGCCGTTGGGGCCGCGTGGGATCGCGATCCACAACGAGGATCTCCTTGGGGCACTTGTAGCCCGCGAGCTCGCCCCTGCAGTGGTCCTTCAACTCCTCCACGGACGCCGTCAGCAGCCGACTCGAACGACACCACCGCCGCAATCCGTTGCCCCCAGCGTTCATCGGGGAGACCAACGACGTTGGCATCGTGTACTGCGGGGTGCAGCTTCAGCGCCTCCTCGACCTCCTCGGGGTAGACCTTCTCGCCGCCGGTGTTGATGCAGACCGAGCCTCGGCCCAGGAGCGTGATGGTGCCGTCGGCCGCCACCGTGGCGTGGTCACCGGGAATCGACCAGGTTCGCCCTGCCACCTCGCGGAACGTTGCCGCGGTCTTCTCCGGGTCCTTGTAGTACCCGACCGGGATCGGACCGCCGACTGCCAGCACGCCTTGTTCCCCCGAGCCGGGCGCCACGACGCGGCCGTCCTCGGTCAGGACCGTCGCGTTCTCGCCCAGGCTGAAGCGCGCCGTGGCCGCACTACGACCGCGGCGGGAGACCGAACTGGCTATACCGGTGCCCTCCGAGGATCCCAACAGGTCCGCCAGCACCGCGTCGCAGTGCTCCAGGAGTGCGTCCTTGGTGGCCTGGCTCCACATGACTCCAGAGCTCACCACGACCTTCAGCGACGACAGATCCCAGGGACGGCCGGCAGCCCTGGCTGATTCGAGCTCGGCCACGATCGGCTTGGCGAACGCGTCGCCGACGATGTTTAGCTGTCCGACACGATCGCGCTGCACCACGTCGCAAAGCTCCGCTGCGTCGAAGGAGTGGGAGCTGAGAGTCACGACCGACCCGCCGGCGCTCAGGACGCCGAGCATCGGGATCCCGGCCGTGCCGTGCATGAGTGGGGCGGCAGCCAGCATCCTCACGCTGCGACCCGCGTTCGGCGAATCGGCGGGCGGTCGCTGCAGCCTCGGCCGGCGTAGCGGGCACATCTGCGCCGACGATGCGGAACGTCGGGGCTGCCGACTCCAACAGGCTGCGGTGCGGCCACATGACCCCCTTGGGCATGCCCGTTGTGCCGCCCGTGTAGAGGAACCAGAGATCTGACATCTCGCCGGATCGGCGCTCCGCCGGCGCAGCGTCACGCGCCACCGACTCGAAGTCGACCACTTCCACATCGACCGACAGCTCGGGCAGTCCAATGGCTGCGTCAACGCCCACCACCAGTACGGTTCGAATCTGCTCGAGACGCCCGACGACCTCCTCGAGACGGTCGAGGAGAACGGCCGAGACCACCACGGCCTCGGCATCGGAATTGTCGAGCAGGTACTCGAGCTCCTGGGAGAGATAGCGGTAGTTGACGTTGACGGGAACTGCGCGGCACTTGAACGCCGCGAAGGTGGCCTCGGCGTACTCGGGTCCGTTGTGCAGGTACAGGGCCACCTTTGAATCCGGACCCAGACCGTTTCGCTCGAGATGCCCCGCCACTCGCGCGGACCGGTCCTCGAACTCGGTCCAGCTCCGCTCGAGTCCGCCGTGCAACAGTGCCGGGAACTCACCCAGCTCGTCGGCCACCGCCTCCCAGACATTGGCCAGATTCACGCGTGCACTCCATCCCGGTCAGCTACGTTCGCTCTCCAACGGCCCTGACCCGACGGGCTCGCAGAGGGAGCGAACAGTAGTGGCAACCAAGGTGGACTCGCCCGCAGCAGCAGCCGCACACGTGCGACCCGCCGACACTCTGGCGATCGGCCTGGGGCCGGCTCACCCACCGGCCTTCCTCCACGCCCTGGGTGACCGTGAGGACTGGGTCGACCTCGAGCTGTTCGGTGCCCTGCTGACCGACCTGTACTCGGTGTTCACCAAGCCCGGGGTGCGGTACAAGAGCGGCTTCTTCGGTCCCGCCGAGCGCTTCCTGCGCGACTCGGGAGCCGCGATCGAATACGTACCGGCCGATTTCCGCCGGTTCGGGCCGATCGTTCAGCAGATCGGCCCCAGGGTCATGGCGACTGCGACGGCACCGCCGGACGCGGACGGCAACTTGTCGCTGTCACTGCACGCGGGAGCGATGGTGGACGAGTTCCACCGTTGCGGCGCGGACCCCGACAGGCTGCTGATAGTCGAGTACTCCGACAGCTTCCCCCGCACGTTCGGTCTGCCGCCCAGAGTACACCCACAGCCTGAACCTGAACGAGATCGACGTTGTGTTCGAGAGCGAGGGCGAACCCGTTAACCTTCCCGATGCCGCCGGTTCGGACGCGGATCGGGCCATCGCCGAGCACTCGAGAGCCTTCATCCCCGACGGAGCCACACTCCAGACGGGCATCGGGGCAATCCCGTCACTGATCGCAACGCTGCTCGCCGAGGGGCCGGGCGGCGGATACGGGGTGCACTCCGAGATGTTCACCAACGGACTGATGCGTCTCTACGAGGCCGGCAAGGTGACCAACTCCAACAAGGGTGAGTTCGACGGATTCTCGGTGACGACGTTCGCGGCGGGAACCCCGGAGCTCTACCGCTGGCTGCACGAGAACGACCAGGTGCGCTTCCTCCCGGTCGACATCGTGAACGACGCCCGACTCATCGCGGAGAATCGCCATTTCGTGTCGATCAACGGAGCCACTGCCGTCGACCTCTACGGCCAGGTCGCCGCCGATACCATCAACGGCGAACAGCATTCCGGCACAGGCGGCCACGAGGACTTCCTGGCCGGGGCCGGGCTACAGCTCGAAGATCGCTCGTTGCTGTGTCTGCGGTCATCGACGGTGGCGTCCGGCGGCCTCACCAGCCGCATCGTTCCCAACCTGGCTCCGGAGATGGTCGTGACCACACCCCGGCACCAGATCGACGTCGTCATCACCGAGCACGGTGCGGTCGAGCTCTCCGGCATGACCGTCCGCGAACGCGCCGAAGCGCTGGTGGGCATAGCCCATCCCAACTTCCGCGACGAGCTTGCCGCTGATGCCGCCCGGATCGGCATGGCTCTCTGACCCGAGATCAGCCCAGACTCGGATCAACGGGGTCGGGTCGAGTACAACGTGGCGGGGTTCTCCCTTGGCCCAAGACCGCGGACCATGAGCTCCATGCGGTGGCGACCGGCACGGATGCGGAAACGCTCACCCGCCTCCTCACCGAGGGAGGACTGACCCAGGCCACGTTGGGCCACATCAAGTGCCAGGAAGGTGGAACGGGCGGCGGCGAGGTCGATCAGGTCCCATGTGTGCGCCGCGCGCCAGAGCTCGTCGTCGCTGTGGTGGCGGGCGGAGAATCCCTGGGTGCCGTCGCCGACCACGAGCAACCCGGCGTCGGGGCCACGTAGGGCGACCCACCGCATCGCGGTGTGATGACCGTGCTCCTGGGGCATCCCGTATCCGACGTACTGCTCCGACACCGTCGATCGCCACCGTCCGGCCAAGGCACCGACGCGCCGGTCGGGGTAGCAGTCGAGCGGTCCGTCGCCATACCAGTCGAGGCGTTCCAGCTCGGACGGCAGCTCCCACACGACGCCCAGTCGCGGTGGGTCGTCCAGTTCCCCGGGTAGATCGAAGCAGAACTGCAGGCGATGCCAGCCTCCGTCCAACACCTCGGTGGTGAAGCTCACCTTCAACGGTGCCGCAACAGATGGGGCCTTGAGTTCACCGGCCACGGCATCCCATGTACAACGGTCCAGTCCGAGTTGGTCGACCCAACGTTCGAGCGAGCCGTTGAGGCCTCGCATCCAACCCTGGCTGATTCCATCGTTGTCCGTCAGCGCCCGGAACAGCGCGGGGGTCCACGACTCGAGAAAGCTCGGTGGGAGCCCGGGACCCGAGGGACTCCTTCGAGGCAGCTCACCGGTCGGCCGCGTATGCACGGCGGCCGGGAACTGGTCCCATGCGACGACCATGCCCTTCGGGGCCCACCGGGTGCGCTCCGACTGTCGCCACCGCAGGGTTATCAGGTGCTCGGCACCGGGCACGGGGGCCCCCGCCGACCATGAGAGCGTGGCTGTGCGTCTGCCGCGGGCGCGGATTGGCTGCGCTGGCAGATCGCCGTGTGCCACGACCTCACCGTCGGCTGTGAGTTCCCACTCACCCTGTAGGTCCGAGGTGTCGGTGAACCAGCGGCGGTTGTCCAACGCGACCTTCACGGATCGGGTCCCGACGTCCACCAGTGAGCACCGCACCGGTCGGCCCAGGAATCGGATGTCCTGGAGCACCGGATGCGGCTCCCGATCGGCTGCGACGAGACCGTCGAGCACGAAGTTGCCCTCGCGGGAGTCGTCCCCGAAGTCGCCTCCGTATCCCCAACCTGGAGCACCGTCGGGACCGGTCATCCCATCCACGGGAATCCCGTGCTCGACCCACTCCCAGATGAACCCGCCCTGGAGGCCCTCGTGGGTCTCGAACGCCTCGTCGTAGTCCATGAGGGAGCCGCAGGCATTGCCCATGGCGTGGGAGTACTCACACAGGATGAGCGGGCGACACGGATCCTCGGCGCGTTCGGCCCACTCCACGACCTCCGACACCGACGTGTACATCGGGCACACGATGTCGCTTACGGGGGCCTCCGCCCCCAGATCGAACATGAACGGGCCCTCGTAGTGCAGCGGCCGGCTGGGATCCCACCGCCGCAGGAACGCCGCCGCCTCGTCGTGCGGGGGCCCGTATCCGGACTCGTTGCCCAGAGACCACACGATCACCGACGGATGGTGGACGTCGCGTTGTGCCATACGCCGGACTCTCTCGACGATGGCTGGACCGAAACGGGGGTCGTGACAGATCGACCACTGCCGACCGTGGCTCTCCACATCTGCCTCGTCGATCACGTACAGACCCAGCTCATCGCACAGCTCGGCGAAGTGCTCGTCGTGGGGATAGTGCGCAGCACGCACCGCGTTCAGGTTGGCGCTCTTGATCATGGCCAGATCTCGTTCGGTCTGCTCGCGACCAACCGCTCGCCCGCGTTGCGGGTCGTGCTCGTGGATGTTGACCCCGCGCAGGATCACCGGCGCCCCGTTGATCAGCAACTGACGGTCGCGCACCTCGACGGCACGGAACCCGGTCCGAAGCGAGTTCACCTCCACCACCGCACCATCCGGATCGCGCAGGATCATGAACACGGGGTACAGGGTCGGGTACTCAGCGGACCAGGGCTGCACGTCGCGGAGCTCCAGACGACCGCGCACGACACCGGGCTCGGTGAACATTGCCCCCGCCATCTGCTCCAACATGCCATCGGCGTTCCAGTGGGGGACCACCATGCGCCCGGTCGTGGCCAGCGTCGCCCGGCGCGGCCCGTCCACCCGCACCTCTACGGTCCAGCCTGATCCGGTTCGTGGTGGGCCCACGATGGCCAGAGCGATATCCAGGGTGCCCGTGCCCGTACCACCGGGCCGCGGAATCGGGTCCAGGCCCGGCACCAGCTTGGTCTCGGAGATGTGGGCCGCCGCGGTGCTGTGCATGGAAACGCTGCGCTGGATCCCCCCGTGCCACCACTGGTCCTGGTCCTCGATCCAGGTCGATGCCGACCACTTGAGCACCACCAGCGCCAGTGTGTGCGTCCCACCCGACTTCACGTGGCCCGTGAGATCGAACTCCGAGGGCAGGCGGCTGTCGGTGCCGTACCCGACCGCGGCACCGTCGAGGTATACGAACACCATCGATTCCGCAGCCCCCACCCTGATCACCGTGCGGCGGTCCCTCCACTCCGCGGGGATCTCGATCCGGCGCCGGTAGACCCCGGTCGGGTTGTCCTCGGGAACCTCGGGGGGCTCACCGGCGAAGGGCATGGCCACGTTCGTGTACTGCGGAGCGCCATGGCCCTGTGTGGTCCAGGCACCCGGCACCTCGATCTGCTCACCGGTGCCGAGTTCCGTCAGATGGCCGGGAGTCAGCGCCCCGGGTCGGTCCAGGAGCTCGAAGTCCCAGGTCCCGTCCAGCGAGCGCCACCACGGCGAGGCTGTCGGATCCCCGCGTCGGGCGGTGGCGACGTCTGGACACGGAGTCATGGCGGGCCGTATCGGTAGACGGTTGAGCGACACCGCCGTGGGGTCCCGCCAGGTGCGCGTACCGTCGAACAGCATGGCGTGAGACTACGGCCCGGGTGACGAGCGGCGTCAGGCAGAACTGGAACGCAGGACCTCGAGGGCCCGATCGGCGTGGGCCTCCATGTTGATCTCGCTGGAGAACGCGCCGAGCACGCGGCAATCGGTACCGATCACGAACGTCGCCCGTCGGTTCATGAGCGGGCCCGGACGCTTCACTCCGATCTGCCTGGCCACCGCGCGATCGGGATCGGACAGCAGCGGGTAGCCGAGGTCGTGCTTGGCGTCGAAGGCTGCCTGGCGGTCCACTTCGTCGGCAGGAGATCCCGACCCGATGGGCGCCCACCGAGGCGAACTCGCCCGCCAGATCGCGGAAGTGGCACGACTCCTTGGTGCAGCCTGTGGTCATGGCCTTCGGATAGAAGAACAGCACCACGGGACCATCGGCGAGCAGGCCGGACAACGAGCGCTGCGTGCCACTCTGGTCGGCGAGGGTGAAGTCCTCCCGTCCACAGACATGGTCCTCTCGGCGAACGGCGAGCATGTCAAGCCAGGGCGAGGGCCACGCCCACGCCGTCCGGTGAGACCCGTAGGTCGTCGACACGCACCCCCATGGTGTCGTCGGTGCCCGGCACCAGCGGCACCTGCAGGGTCGCCGGGAACCGGAACTTGAGCGGGGCCATCGACCCACAGTCCTCCGAGTCGGCGATTGATGCCGTTGACGAACGAGGGCACGATACTCGGCATCTCCAGCCATGCTGCAGCCACGCCCACCTCGAGACGTCCGCCGACAAGGCGGACACCGACATCGGTGCGCAGGGAACTGCGCAGGTCGGGGAAGCGATCCGAGATCACCCGCTGTTGGCGTACCCGGCCACCGATCTGTCGTTCGCCCAGATCCAGTTCGAGCTCGAAGGGCATGGGCAGACCACCGATCGCCCGCTCCAGCAGCCCGCCGGCAAGTCGGTCGACGCCGGACCGGGCGATGCTCACACCGAGTCGGCGGCCGGCAACGGGAACGGGAAGCGCCCGGCCCTGCACGTCGCCGTGGGCGGGAAGTCCTATCGAGAGCACTCCGGAGCCGACCTGGGCATCGGCGACACCGGGATCGACCCCCAGATCGGCGAGGATCGCACCCACGTCGTCCCCGAGGTCGAGGCCGACCGAACCCACGGCCTCGCCCAGGCCGGCGAACAACTCCTGGCCCATCATCGATGAACATCATCGATGTCATCTGGAGCACCGCGGTCCAGGCATCCGACGTCGACACCGTCGGGCACCTCGGCGTCGCTGGTCGACGTCGAGCGAGACGAGTTCCGACCCTCGGAGGTCGAGGCCGAACGAGAGCGTGTGATCGTCTCGCAGCTCGAAGTAGGGGTCCGCCAGGGCGGTGAGCGCCACCGGCAGAGGGGCAGGAGGGTTGGGCATGCCGACGCGCCGCCCGAGATCGTCATCGCCCTCGTAGTCGCTTCCCTTGACCGACACGTCGCCGGAGCCGAGAACTGTCACACCGCGCCCGGCCTCCGTCGTCCGACGCAGGTCGAAGCGTGACGCTGGTGACCGTGAGGGCCAGCCGGAGTCGGACCTCGCCCATCGCGGGCATGTTGATCTCCTGCTCCACAGCCTCCATCGCCACGCCGTCGCCGACGCCGATCAGAGCCAGGTCGTTGAGCAGCTCATCGGTCACCGACGCGCAGATCGCCCACCGGTCCGGGACTGTCCCGAGGGACTTCTTGCCCGATGGAGATCGGCGACCGGTGTCTGTTCGGGGCTCAGCCATGGATGCCGTTCTAGCGGAACCTGACCCAAGATGCCGCAGTCTCCTGTCCATGGTTGAATGTGCGCCGGGTTAACACTGTCAACCCTCGGGGGTCCCGAGTGCCTGTTCCACGCTCCATAGCCACCACGCAAGCACCGGGACATGGATCTCGGCTCACCTCCGGCGAGTGGCCGGACGACCTCAGCGGGGAGTTCGTGCTGAGCTCACCGCGGATCGAGGAGGACTTGCCGTACGCGCTGTTCGGATCGGGCACGCTGTGCCGGCTCTCCCTGCGCCCAGGCACCAACGGAGCGCCGATGCCGACCGCTGGGCCTGGCGCACCCGGGTGGTGGAGAGCCCCTCGGAACGCCTCATCGAGTGCCGCCCCGGAGTGAGTTCCACCGCCGGTCCGACCGGCTACAACTCCGCCCTTCGGATTCCCCAACCAGGCCAACACCGCTCCGCTGCCCTGGGGCGACCGTCTCTTCGCCACCTGGGACGTCGGGACGACCGGTCGAGGTGCGATCCCGGCGACGCTCGGACTTCCTGGGCGAGATCGGGCACCGCGACAGCTGGGGCGAGCCCTCGGTGGACCTGGGTGGGATCCTGCCCTTCTACCTCTCCTCCGCTCATCCGGTCGTAGACCCCGACCGCGGCTGCCTCTGGACGGTCAAGCTCGGCCTCGACTTCGAGACCGGCGCCCAGATGCTGCACGTCGTGCACTACCCAGGCGACGGCACCGAGGTGCGGGTCTGGCCCGTGGCCGGGCGGCGCCGTCTACGGCGGATCACACACGATCACCCAGACCGAGAACTTCCTGGTGCTGGTCGACTCGGGCAACTTCAAGACCGACGCCGGCGAGATGATCGGCGAACCACGGACCGTCACCTGCGACGACGACGCCGCGGTCTACATCCTGCGCAAGGATGACATCGAGTCCACGCCCGATCGGCCAGCCACTGAGCCCGGTCGTCTCGAGCGTGGCTCCCGACCACCGGACACTTCTACGCCAAGTGGGGCGACGAGGACGGCATCCGCGTCGTGTTCGAACACATGGACCGGATGGACCTCGGGCTACAGGCTCCAGGCCGGCGACCTCGACGCCAACGGCGACCCCATCGACCCGGCGCTCGTCGGCTTCTACAACACGGCCATGGCACCGAACTCGTGCTCGGAGGTGATGTTCGACCCCGTCACCGGAGCATCCAAGCAGGTCGCCCTGCTCCGCGACGACGACTGGACCTGGAACCTGCAGCTCTCCGCCATGGACTGGTCCACCGAGGCCCTGACGGCCCCCACGCTGCACCACATCGCCTACCAGGGCTTCCGGCCCGGGGCGGTGACCCACCGGGCCATCGAGAACTACGGCGACCGAGTCGGCCCACTGCCCGCCGAGGACACCCCGGGAGTGCTGGCTTCGCTGCATCGGCGGATCGCTGGAGCTGGAAGGCCGCTGGGAGTACTCTCGACACCTCCGACCACATCACCTCCCCCGCATTCGCCCCTCGCGATCCGAACGCCGGCGGCACCGACGGGGGACCGCAGCCGGTATGCCGGGCAGCAAGCCCGGCGGCCACGACGGATACGTGGTGCTACCAGTGCTGAACGACAACGGCTTCCGGGTCGAGGTCTTCGACGCCGGCCGAGGTCGTGCGCCGGCCCGATCGCGACGCTGTCCAGCGCCCAATGGCGAGTGCGTACCGGTGGTACTGCACTCGGCCTGGATGCCGACCGCCGAGGACGCTGCGGACCGTGAACGGCTGCGCTTCTCCGACGAACTCGACGGGCACATCGAGACGCTCTCGCCCGAACAACAGACCACGGTGCGCTCGGTCGCCGAGCAACTCGACGGCTAGCCACCGCGCCGGGATGCGAGACTGTCGGGCGTGACGTCCAGCGAACAGCCGCCCGACCCCGGGCAGGGCAACGAACAGGGCAATGCTGCCGAGCAGGCCGGATCGCCGCCCGGTCCTGATCCGGCGGACCGAACCGATGTGCCGCCGGTGGTGCCGCACCACGAGTTCGACCCCACCACCCGCTCCGGTCGACGCGCGGCACACCCTCGAGGACGTCGCCATCGAGGCCGAAATGAGCCACCGGGCGCCGTGAGGAGAGCCTGGAGGAGGCACGTGCCGGCGCCATACGGCGCACCCTGCGAGCGGTGGGCGGCTTCATGGTCATCGGCATCGGCATCGCCCTGCTGCCGCTGCCCGGTCCCGGCTGGCTCGTGATCATCCTCGGCCTCTCGCTGCTGCCCTTTGCCTGGGCGGAACGCACGATCCTGATGATCCGCGCCGAAGATCCCCGGCATTCCCGACGACGGACAGATCCCCACGTCGACATGGATCGTCATGGGCGTGATGGTCGTCGCCGCGAGCACCTTCTTCATTCTCTTCGGCGGCGCGATCGGGCGTTGGATCGGCGACGCGTGGTCCGCCGTCTGGGGTTGAGCGCACACCGCGGTGGGGTGTTCCTACTTGACCGTCGTGGGTCCTGCAGTCGAGCCGGGTCCAACCGCCACCCTGGGGATCGAGCGCGTCGAAGCACACCGTGTGGGTGCCCGGTGGCAACTGGGCGAGGAAGACGAGCGACTCGGTGCCGATTCACGCCGGTGAACCGGGGCATGTCGGCCCAGGTGTAATTCCAGTCGAACTCGCGGCTGACCACACCGGGGATCGTCACCCGCATTCGCACCGGGCCTCCCGTCTCGGGGTCGATCGCGTAGCCGAACATTCCGTAGCCACGTCCGTCGGTGAGCGAGAGCACCATCCTCCCTACCGGAGGGTTGTTGAGCACCGTCACCGTGGTGGAGGCCGATGCGCCGAACCCTGCGCCGTACGGCGAATGCGGCCGGACCGTGACCGTGTAGGTGCCAGGCGGGGCGTTGAACCGGGACGTCGTGGCCGAGGTGTCCACGGTCCCGACCCCCTGATACTCACCCGATAGGAGTCGGCGCCGTAACAGCTCGCCGTTCCCCCGTGGTCCACGGAGATGACACCAAGCCGACGAAGTGACGGACAGATTCCGCACGGCCCGAGGTGGCTGCGCATCCGACCAGCCCTTGAGATAGGCGCTGTCCGAAGTGTTCCAGTGGTCACAGAGATACTGCCCGGCGAGTGGATCGGTGTTGAAGTAGTCGTCGTTGCCGCAGTCGAACAGGGCGTTGTCCGAAGCCGCCGGGCAGGGGTAGGTCATGCCGGGGCCGTAACACATGAGGTCGTACTCGTCGTTGCAGTGTCCGGAGTTGCTGGTGTGAGGCGCACTGGACTGGACCGCACCCAGGGTGTGCATCAGCTCGTGTGCCGGCACAGAGCCCCCGCCGTTGATGTCCCAGCAGCGCCCGTCCACAGCGGCGCGGGTTCCCAACAGGTTCTTGTTCGACGGAGAGGCGGCAACCGGCCTGTCGTCGGAGAACGACTCCCCGACACCACACGTGTCGGTGGCCGGGTTCACCATCTGACCCTCGCTGAATATGAGGTGCTTGGTAGTACCCGCCCCGACGGCGGTCACGGCGCCCTGGCCCTCGAGGTCCGCGAGCAGAGCACCGAAGTCGGTGGCGCCCGTGGTGATCCGTGCCGTGCGGACCGTGACCACACATCCCGGGGAGCCACTATCGGTCACCCATCGGACCTGGCGCGCTCCGCCCGTTCGACTCGCGGAGCCCGCGAACGCTGCGTCGACATTGGCCAACGATGTCGAGATCCTCGCCACCTGAGCCGGGTCGGGGCTCACCGAGGTGTGGGCGTACACCACCTGGACCCGGTATCCGTCGGCACCGGTGCCGTCGCAGACCTGGCTCGCATGCGACAGCGGCTGTGATGCCACCGCCGCGCCCAGCAATACCTCCGACCCAGGAGGCACTGTCGGCGACCCGGCCGGTTCTGCCTCCCGACGACGGATGCATATCTCCGTGCCGTCGTCCGAGGCACACGCCACCTGCGTCTCCACGGGTGCGTTCTCCAGGGCGCTGAGTGCGTCGCCAGCGGCCGAATCCGCCGAATCGAGGTCGGCCTGACCGAGAACCGGCATCTGGTCGACCCTGACAGGTCGCTCGGCCTGGGGATCCACGTAATCGGCGCCGGCCGACCGCGCCGGTATGGAGATGGTTAGCAGAGCGCCAGCCAACACTAGGCCTGCCGCTCTGAGCGCCGGTCCCAGCGCCAATCTGTTTGAGGGAATCCCGTGGTCAACGATCCACATACGGTACCCACCAGCTCCCCCGAACCTGCCAGCGGACCGCTCGGCTACTCAGCGACCGGGACTGTCGTCGGGACCGGGCGGCTCGGGGCGCAGGGCAGGAACTGCGACGCCGGCCAGGGCGCGGACCGTTGCCCTGGCGATGTCCAGGAAGTCGAATGAGTCACGCCACAGCGTGATGAGTCCATCGTGGACGTCGAAGCGACCCCAGACCCAGAACTGGGTGCGCAGCGGGCCCAAGACGATCACATCGGTGCGTTCGGTGAGAACGACCGGACCATCGGCGGATGTCGAGTGCAGGTAGACCTCGAACGATGCCGACGGGCGATCGAGCGCCCGGAGCACCTTCCCGACCTCGGTGCGTCCGCGCACTGTGGGGAGACCGACGTTGCTGTAGACGATGTCATCGGCGATCAGCGAAAGAGCCTGGTCGATGTCCGGCGCGGCCAGCGCGTGCATGAAGGCCTCGGCGACAGACTGCGGATCAGTGACGATGGCATCGGAGGGCGCTGGATTCGGGAGTAGACCTGTCGGCATGTCCCGGATGCTACGTGCGAAGCTACGGTGCGGGCCATGACGGCCTTCCCGCCGGCAGTCACCCATACCTTGCCCGGAACCCATGATCCCGACGGGCCACACGATCCGGTGATCCGGCTGGCGGTCCACGAGGCCGGTGACGGTCCACCGGTTGTCTTCTGCCACGGCTTCCCGGAGCTCGCCTACTCCTGGCGACACCAGCTGCCGGCCGTCGCCGATGCCGGCTTCCGCGCCATCGCCCCGGACCAACGCGGGTACGGCGGTACGTCCGCTCCCGAGGAGTCCGGACGCCTACGGTCTCGGTCAGCTTTGCGGCGACCTGGCCGACCTCCTCGACGTGCTGGAGATCGACCGCGCCATCTTCGTGGGTCACGACTGGGGTGGCTTCGTGGCCTGGGCCATGCCTGCACTGCACCCCGACCGGGTCGCCGGCGTCGTCGGCGTCTGCACGCCGTATACGCCGTTTCCGGGGACCGACTTCCTCCGTCGCATGTTCGACGACGACGACAAGATGTACATGCTGTGGTTCCAGCAACCGGAGGTGCCCGAGTCGGTCATGGACCCCCGGGCCACGGATGCTCTTCGAGAAGTTGATGGTCGGTGGCGTGGATCCGGCGGTGCTCGCTGGAGCAGCAGATGGGCCGCGCGGGTGGAATGGACTTCAACCCGTTCCGTCGCATCGAGGAGCTGGAGCCGATGGGCGACCCGATCGCGTCGCCCGAAGAGGTGGACCACTACGTGAAGATCTTCGAGCGGACCGGCTTCGGCGGCGGCATCAACTGGTACCGCAACATGGACACAACGCCGCCACGCTACCCCGACGCCGGCACCATGCCGCTCGACATCCCCACGCTCGATGATCACCGCCGAATGGGACCCGGCACTGCCACCGGCCCTGGCCGCCAACATGGGCTCGGTCTGCTCGGACCTCGAGACCCACATGGTGCCCCGGGCCGGCCACTGGGTACAGCAGGAGTACCCCGACCAGGTGAACGCCATCCTGGTCGACTGGCTGCCCGGCGCCGATTCCACCTGAACAAACACCACACCAGGAGCAGTGCAGAAAATGACCATCCAGATCGGTGCCGAGGCACCTGACTTCACCCTGAACGACACCGACAAGAGCGAAGTCACGCTCTCGACGTTCCGGGGTCGACAAGTCCGTGACGCTGGTGTTCATCCCGTTCGCGTTCACAGGCATCTGCGAGGGCGAACTGTGCACGCTGCGGGACAACCTCTCCGCTTCGACACGGCCGACAACCAGGTGATCGCCATCACCTGCGACCGCCAGCCGTCGCCTCGCGGAATGGAAGAAGCAGCAGGGATACCGAGTTCCCGCTGCTCTCCGACGGATGGCCCCACGGCGGCGTCGCCTAGGCCTACGGCGTGCTTCAACGAGGACCTCGGCTGTGCCGAGCGTGTCACCTTCGTCATCGACACGGACGGCAAGGTCGTCGACGCTTCGCCACCGGCGCCTTGGGCACCGGCCCGCACCTGGACGACTTCAGCCGACGTCGCTCTCGAAGCTCTGAGCACCCCGGTCAGTCCCTGTCGCCGACCGTGCTGTCGAGCAGCGACCTGAGTTCGACGGTGCGCTGATCCCAGCTGAAGTCCGACGCAACCCACTGCGGCCCGCTCGCGCCCATGGCGCGACGCGCGGTCGCGTCGGCCAGCAGGAAACCGACACGCCGATCGGACCTCGGCGGGATCCGGTGCCGTCCACCAGCAGGCCGGTCTCGCCGTCGCGAACCGCATCGGGCACCCCACCGATGCCTGCCGGCGACCACCGGCACGCCCACGGCCTGGGCCTGGATGAACGACGATTCCGAACGCCTCGACCTCGAGGCCGCTGCGCCGTTCGCGGCACGGCATGGCGAACACGTCGGCGCCGGCGAAGTGCGGCGGGCAGCTCCTCCTCCGGTACCTGGCCGGTGAACACCACCCAGTCCGCCACACCGGCGCAGCGGCGCGCGCGTTGCCAGCGCGGATCCGCGTGCGGTCCGTCGCCGACGATCATCAGCCGGGTTCCCGGCACCTCGGCACGCCAGCTCGCCAGGCAGTCGATCAGCCGGTCCTGGCCCTTGCGCTCCACCAGCCGCGACACGCACACCACCAGTGGCGCCTCCCCGATGCGGTATCGACGCCGCACCGCCTCACCGTCACGGCTCGTTGAACTCGGCGGGATCGACCGCCGGCGGGAGCATCGCGTGCGCCGGGTGCGGCACCGAAAGCACGGACTCCAGCGAGATCCCGGCACCAGTGCGACACATAGGTGACCGCTGCCAGCGAGTCGCCGATCCGCGAAGCACGCGCTGCCGCCCGGTGCCCGGACCGCAGAGACCTCGAGTCCGTGGGTGAAGGCCACCGACGGCACACCGGCCGCCCGGAGCGGCCGGCCAGCAAGCCGAGCGGGAACGCGGCGCCGAACACTACCACGTCGGCGCGGATCTCGCCGACCAGCTCCAGGAGGTGGCGCCGGACCTGCGCGGGTCGGGCAGCAGCATCTGCGTGTCGGCTCCCGGACGACGTCGTACGGGGCGTCCGCATCGTGTTGCCGCCACCCTGCCGACTCGGACCCGTAGACGACACGTCATCGCCGGCATCGGACAGCCCGCGGCAGAGCTGGTCGACGTAGTACTGGATGCCGCCCACCCGCGGCGGCAGGTCGTTGGTGACCACCAGAACGCGCACGGCCTCAGTCCCCACTGGCTCCGCGGAGCCACCGACGCCGGCGAAGCCACGTTCGGGTTCGCCCTCGAGGTGGGCGCCGGCGCCGACAGGCCGGTGCGGCAGGGGCGAGACCATCAGGTCGTCACAGCGCGGGGCTTCGCCCTCGAGCGCCATCGCATCGACTGCGCGGCCCAGTCGCAGCACCTCGCCGAGAGGTCCGGCCGACCGACAGTCGAGGAGCGTCAGGTCGTCGCTGATGACCGCCATTCCGCCGCTCAGTCGCCACTGCCATCGCCCAGGCAGCGCACCTGGTCGGCGTCGAGGTCGGTGTCGGTGTGCCGCAACATCAGGCAGTCGGGGTCGTTCGCCCACAGCCGACGGTGCATGAAGGACCGCGCCGAGGGTGTTGCGCCAGGCGTTCACCGTGGCGGGGATGGTGCCCATGTAGCCGGGCATGTCCCACAGGTCCGCGCTTCGGGGTCCACCACGGAGCCACGTCGGGACCGATCCTCATGCCGTCCACGACCCCGACCGTGGCGCCCAGAGGCGCTCCGCATCCGAGCAGGAATGCGTCGTCGCCCGCACCCCGTCGGATGGCGTCGTAGCCGGCGCGGACCCTCTGCGCCGGAGTCATCGATGTGTCGTGGTAGCGCACCAGCCATCGCCGGCGCGTAGGTGAAGTCCAACTTGAGGTAGGTGAAACCCATCTCCGTCACCGAGCGCGCCAGTGACTCGAGGTGCTCTGCACGTCCGGGTGGCTCACGTGTCGAGCGTGTGGACGAAACCACCCCAGTGGTCGTTGTACATCGCGATCAGCGGAGTCGCCGCCGGGGAACCTGGCGATCCAGTCCGGGTGCTTCTGCGCCATCTGCGAGTCAGGCGCCACCAGGAAGGGTGCCAGCCACAGCCCCGGCCTGCAGTCCGGCCGCTGTCGATCGCGGAACCGATGGCGCGAGGCCGCGACGGGAACGCTATCCGAGGTGACTCAACCAGTCGCCGACGCTGGACTGGAATCCGTCGTCCACCTGGAACACCTCGATCGGCCAGTCCGCGGCCGCGGACAGGTTCTTGCGGATGTCGATCTCACGGACGTTCTCGAAGTAGTGGTACCAGGAGCACCAGCCGAGCTGGTACGGCGATCCGGTCCCTGGCCAGCGGCGGCGGCCGTACTCCTGCGGCCCACTCGCGCCAGGGCGTCGTTGGCGTCCGTCGACCGCCTCGAGTCGGACCTCGTGCAGATCCCGCTGCTCCCCGGGTGCCAGGACCGCGCCGCCGAGGATAGGCCTGCACGCGCAGCTCCTGGCCGGTCTGCCCGTGAGCCAGCCAGATCGTGCCGTCGTGCAGGTCACCACCGAGGAAACCGGCCAGCACTGCGCCCCGGTCGTCGGACACGACCGTGACCATCTCCGAGCGGAGCCGGTCGGCCTGTGCAGCAGCGCTGTCGGCGTGCTGTGTCATCCGCATCAGATCTCGAGGGTGCCCGGGCGTCAGCGCCGGATCGGTGTCCACTCCGAGGGTGGCCACCGAGGTCTCGCTCCAGGACTGCCAGCCGTTGCGGAACATGCGGAGGCGACCCGACAACCCGGTGAGCGTGCACACGGCGGTGACCGAGCGCACCGGTTGCGGCGTCGACGACGAATTGGAGATGCCGCCACGCGAAGCCCCGGTCGGTGGAGCGGGCGACGACCGTGATCGCGTCGGAATCGGCGGCGACGACGCTCGTGCGGTGACGGTGTGCCTCCACGCAGGCGCTCAGGCGAGCTCGTCGCGGAAGAACGCCAGGTGTCGTCCCAGGCCAGCTGCGACTCGCCGCGGCATCGTGGACCTCGGGCCTGGTGTCGTTGAAGAAGGCGTGGTCGGCCCGTCGTGGATCCGGATCTCGCATCCTTGCCCAGCTCCGCGGAGCTGGGACTCGAGACCCCGTGCCGCCTCGGGGCCGAAGAACTCGTCGAGCTCGGCGAAGTGGCCCCGGACGGGCGCCTCCAGCAACGAGAAGTCCGGCTGGGCGCCCTCCCAGGGAATGAGTCCGTAGAAGGGTGCCACCGCACCGACCTTGGTCGCGCGACTTGCAGGCCACCACCAGCGCCAGGCCTCCTCCCATGCAGAAGCCGATGACACCCACCTGGCCGAGGTCACCTCGTCGACGCTCGAGCAGCAAGTCGATGGCAGCGTCCATGTCCTTGGAGGCGGCATCGACGTTGAGCGCCATCATCAACTTGCCGGCCTCGTCGGGTTCGGTGGTCGTCTCGCCGCGGTACAGATCCGGCGAGAGCGCCGAGAAGCCCGCCGCGGCGAACCGGTCGCACAGGTCCGTCGATGTGGGGCACCAGTCCCCACCACTCCTGGATCACGAGCACGCCGGGACCCGACCCGTCCTCGGCGGGGGCGAAGTAGCCGGGACAGGTTGATCCGCTTGACCGGGAATTCGACTCGTTCACCCATGGCCGGAAAAGTACCAGAGCTGGACGGTCGGCTTCAGCCGACCAGCGGAACAACTCCGGGGCAACCGGACAGTCGGCTTCGCCGAGGGCGACCATCGGCAAGCGGGCCGTCGGGGCCGACGAAATGGGTGAACCGGTCGAGCGGCACCAGGTCCTCGGAGGTCCGGTGGCCCGCCGACCAGTGCTCCACCAACGATGACCAGAGCGGATCGCTCAGGTGCACGCCGACACCGGCCACCAGCCACCGCGGTCCCCGGTCGTCATCCAGTCGTCGAGGTCGTACGCGTCGACGACTGCTCCTCCGTCGCCGATGGCGTACGCATCGACCACCTGGACGTCGTCGTCGATCGACAGGGACAGGGCGGCATCGGTGGTGTCGCCCTCGAGCAGAGAAATGGTCTCCCGTGCGACCTCGACGCATGCGATCGGCGGTCAGCAGGCGGGCACACGCCCACCACAGCGGGCCGCAGCCGAGCTGCCGCGACAGGACCCGGCGGGATCCGGCCACCAGGGCCGCCGGGTCGTCCGCGAAGGTCGTGAACGCGGCGGTGGCCTCCATCGCCAGCACGTCGCCCGGCACGCCCTCGGCCCGGGCCACGAAACGAAGGCGCTCGATGGGGTGCACTCCGCAGAGCGTAGGCGGGCATCGTTGGGGCCGTGCCGCCGCCCGCGCTATCGTCGGCCGCCGTGGCACTGAACACCGACGTCGAGCTGCATCCGGTCGGCGGCAAGTCCATCACGCTGGCCGACCAGACACAGCTGTTCCACCTGGTGGCGGTCGTGATCGACCCGTACACCGAGGAGAGCGCATGGCTCCTGCAAGACCGCAGGCCGCATCCTGCACGAGTTGCGTCGAGGCCGACTGCCGCGTCGCATGGATGGTCACCGCCGTCGAGGAGGACGCCCTGACCTTCCTCGGCCCCTGGGCCGATGAATTCCTCACCTTCACCGACCCCGATCGCGAGGTTCGTGGCCGCGGTGGGCGTCGAGCAGATCCCCGCCCTCGTCGTGGTGGGGACGAACCAGGAGTTGGTCGGCAAGGCAGACGGTTGGGATCCCGCTCAATGGCGACCCATCACCGACAATCTGGCCAAGGTGTTGGCCTGGAACCGGCCGCCCTATCCGCGACCCGGTGATCCCGCGGCCTTTGCCGGCTCTCCCGCTGCCGGCTGACCCGGCCGCGACAGGCGCGCTCAGCGCGCCAGCCAGCCTCCGTCGACCGCCAGGTTCTGACCGGTCACATAGGTAGAGTCGTCACCGGCCAGGAACAGCAGTGCCCCGTCCAATTCGTGGATGTTCGCCACCGCGGCCCATCGGCGTGTTCCTGTTGATGAAGTCCAGCCCTGCAGCGTCGTCGAACATCTGCTCCTGGGTCATCTCGCTGGGGAACCAACCCGGCGCGATGGAGTTGACCCGGACGCCCTTGCGTGCCCACTCGGCTCCGAGGGCGCGGGTGAGATTGACCACTGCCTCCCTTGGCAGCGCAGTACGAGACCTCCTTGACCGGGGCGGCTCCGACCATGCCGAGCACGGAGGAGATGTTGACGATGCTTCCGTGGCCGGCCTCGATCATGTGGCGCCCCACCAGCTGCGAGAGGTGGAACACCGCCACCAGGTTGATCTCGAGGGTCATCACGAAGTGCTCGAGCAGTCTCGTCCTCGGCAGGAGCAGGGCTGCCGTACCCGGCGTTGTTGACGAGTATGTCGACGCGACCGCCCAGACCGAATGCCTCTGCGACCAGTGCCTCGCGGTCGGCTGCCACGGCCAGGTCGGCCACCACCACGGTCACCCGATCGCCCAACAGCTCGGCGAGATCGGCCAGACGGTCGGCCCGGCGGGCGGCCACCACTACGTGGGCGCCGGCGCCGTGCAGGACCTGGGCAAACCTCCGCCCCAACCCCGAGGATGCACCGGTGACGATGGCCGTTCGCCCCGCCAGGGCACCGTTCGGGTCTGGTTCGGGGATAACGGTCCGGTCGGTCGACATGGCAATACCGTAGGACCGTGAGCAGCGATATGAACGAACACCTGCACCCGGGCGACCATCCGGTGGACCAAGGACTTACCCATGTCGCTCTGCCCGTGAGCGACATGACCGCCAGCCTGGACTTCTACCGGGAGTTCGCAGGCATGGAGGTCGTACACGAACGGGGCGAACCCGGTGAACGGGTCGCCTGGATCTCCGACCGCACGCGCCCGTTCGTGGTGGTCCTGCTGGAGCGGAGCGTGGACCACCGGCTCGGCGGCTGGGGGCACCTCGGGGTGGGCGTCGACTCGCGGGAGGCCGTGGAGGACGGGCTACGACGTGCCACCGAGGCCGGCTTCGAGGCGCTGGGTCCCTTCGACGCCGGTCCACCGGTCGGCTACTGGGGAATCATCGCCGACCCCGACGGACACAATCTCGAACTCGCATTCGGTCAAGCAGTCGGCTTCACCGTGGAGCATGCCGACTGAGCCAGGCGTTCATGGCTATGCCCGAGGCGACACCGGCGTTGATGGAACGGGTCGACCCGTACATCGTGATCGATCGCACCTGCTGGCAGCGCGAATGCGCCTCCGGGGACAGCCCCGGCCCTTCCTGACCGAACAGGAGCACACAGTCACGGGGAAGGGGGGCGGCCTCCAGCGGGGTGGAGCCGGGCAGATTGTCGATCCCCACCAGGCACAGTCCTTCACGCTCAGCCCAATCCGCCAGCCCATCCACGGAGTCGTGGTGGTGTACCCGCAGGTAACGGTCGGTGACCATCGCCCCGCGACGGTTCCAACGACGTCGCCCGACGATGTGAACCGCCGCGGCGCCGAACGTGTTGGCGTTGCGCACAATCGGTGCCGATATTGAGATCGTGCTTCCAGTTCTCGATGGCCACGTGGTAGCCGAAACTGGTTCGCTCCAACTCCTCGGCGATGGCCTCCAGTCGCCAGTACCGGAACCGGTCGATGACATTGCGTCGGTCACCACCCTCGAGCAGTTCCGGGTCCATGCGGGGGTCGGTGGGCCAGGGGACACTGTGCGGCCCCACCCCATGGCCGGGCTCGTCCGCGGGCACGTCGTTGTCTGTCACCCCGTTGTTCGGCACTGCTGGGCACCGTACCGTGGCGTGATGAGCGCATCCCATCCCAGCAGCGACAGCACGGTCACGTTGCTGGTGGCCCACGGCAGCCGCAATGCCGCGGCCCAGGCCGCGCATGAGGATCTGGTCGCGGCCGTGGGAGCAACGTCGGGTGCGGTGGTCGTCCCCGCGGTACCTGGAGCTGACAGATCCGGCGATCCCCGACGCCATCGCTACGGCGGTGTCCGGTGGAGCATCCACCGTGCGCATCCTGCCCTGCTTCCTGCATCCCGGGAACCACGTACTGGTCGACCTGCCCGGGATCGCCGAGCAGGCCCGGCGGACCCACCCCGGCGTAGCGGTCGAGCTGCTACCCCACCTGGGGTCCGACCCCAGCCTTGTGAGGCTTCTCGTGCGCATCATCGACGCATAGAGTAAGGGGGATGAAGTCGCTTCGTTCCCTCACGTATCTGGTTGTCATCGTGTCGTTCCTGGCCGGCTGCGGAAGCGACAATGCATCCGGAGGTTCGGACACGACGGCGGATCCCGCCGAGAGCGCCCAAGACCTGACCGGCACGTCCTGGCTCCTGACCAGCTGGTCCCAGGACGGGGAGGGTCAACCTGCCACCGGCGAGGCAACCCTCTCCTTCGCCGATGACGGCGAGTTGAGCGGCTCCACGGGCTGCAACCGTCTGGCTGGCACATGGGACGGCGCAGACGGTGCGCTGCTGCTGACAATCGGGCCCATGACACTCATGGGATGCCCCGACCCCGGTGCACAAAGCCAGGAGCAAGCAGTGATTGCCCACCTGGATTCGGTGACCGGCTACGAGACCGTGACCGACACCCTGAGCCTCACCGACGACTCGGGCGAGACACTCCTCTCCTACACTGCGGTGTCGGACGAGCTGGCCGGTAGCTCCTGGCGTGCAACCGGCATCAACAACGGCAACGACGCAGTCGTGTCCGACGCAAACACGCCGTCGGTGACCATGGAGTTCGGCGGCGACGGGGCTGTCGGCGGAAACACCGGGTGCAACGACTACACGGCTACGTGGAACGCTGAGGCCGGCTCCATCTCCATTACGGATCTCACCGCTACCGAGATGAGCTGCGGGTCGGAAGTGGACGCGCTGGAGTCCCAGTATCTGGCAGCGCTGGCTGCGGCGACGGTCTACTCGGTAGAGGGATCCGGGCTCGAGCTGCGTGATGATGCGGGAGCACTCCAGGTCTCGTTCAGCCGCACTGGGTGATTGCTCCCGCTGCCTGAGCAGGTACTCCGCGACTGAGAGCCCTCACCGCTCGCCGGGTGCATCGGTGAGCCGGGTCCGGGCACAGTTCATTCATGGGAACACTCAAGAAGATGCCCCGCCGCGCCGCCGGACTGCCCGGCGCCCTGATGGTCGGCCTGGGAGTCGGACTCGTCGCCATGATCGCGCTGGTCGCCGTGGGTGCCGCACTCCTGAATCCGTTTCGCACCGAGACCGTCGACCGCTCCGGCCCGACGGTCGTGGAACGCATCCGCGATCTCGAGGAGTTCACCGCTGCAGAGGCACAGTTCGTACAGGACGTCGATCTGGAGACCGATGCCAAGTACCTTCCGGACGCCATCAAGGGTGAGCGCGTCGTGGCCATAGCCAGCGGCAGCGTGAGGGCGACCGTCGACTTCGGGTCGCTGCACGGCGAGTCCGTGACGGTCTCGGACGACGGCAACTCGATCTCACTGGTGCTACCCCAACCCGTGCTGCACGACGCAGATGTCCAGGAGGACGAGACCCGTATCGTGAATCGACAGCGAGGGCTGGTGGACCGAGTGGCCGACCTGATGTCGTCCAATCCGTACGACGACGCTGATCTGTACTCCGCAGCCGAGCGCAAGCTCGAGGCCGCGGCGGCCGATTCAGGCCTGCGTGCGACCGCGAGGACCAACACGAACGCCTGGCTGGAAACCTTCCTCGGCGCCGCCGGGTTCGACGACGTGGTCATCAACTGGTCCCCCGAGCCCGTCTAGGTTGCCGATATGGCGTCCCTCGGCAACGAACAAACCCCGTTGGTGTGGGCTGCCCAGGTTCTGAACGGCTACAAGGTCTACGGGCAGGGCGAGAACGAGGTTCGGGCACTCGATGGTGTGACGGTCGGCTTCGAGCCGGGCCGCTTCACCGCCATCATGGGCGCCTCGGGTTCCGGCAAGACCACACTCATGCAGTGCGCGGCGGGACTCGATCGTCTCAGCGCAGGCCGGGTCATCATCGGCGATGTCGATACCGGCACGCTGAACGAGAAGAACCTCACACTGTTGCGGCGGGAGCGAATCGGATTCGTCTTCCAGCAGTTCAACCTGTTGCCCACGCTCACCGCCGAGGAGAACATCACCTTCCCACTCGACCTCGCGGGAACGAAGCCCGACCCGGGCTGGATGGAGCAGGTTGTAGCAGACCGTCGGACTGGCCGATCGGCTGTCGCACAAGCCCTCGGAGCTCTCCGGCGGCCAGCAACAACGTGTGGCCGTTGCCCGAGCGCTTGTCGAGCGGCCGCAGATCATCTTCGCCGACGAGCCCACCGGCAACCTCGACTCCCATTCCTCCGCGGAGATCCTGGCGTTCATGCGCCGGGCGGTGGAGGACTTCGGCCAGACGGTGGTGATGGTCACCCACGACCCGGTTGCCGCCACCTATGCCAGTCGAATCCTCTTCCTCTCCGACGGACTAATCGTCGACGAGCTCCTGAATCCGGATCGCGACTCCGTGCTGGCACGCATGGGTCGGCTCTCGGGCTGAGACGGGCGGAGTCGACCATGTGGCGCCTGACGCTCCGTAACCTGCGGGCCAACCTCACCCGGCTGGTCGCCACCGCGGTGGCCATCATCGCGGGCACAGCGTTCGTCGCCACCGGACTCATGCTCACCGAGGCCATCAGCAACGCTGTGGCCGGGAACGTGGAGCTCCAGTATTCCGCCGTCGACGCCGCGGTGACCGCCAGCAACGTTTCCGAGGGCCCGCACGGCACGGGCGGCATCGATGCCGAGGTTCTGGCGCAGATCCAGGCCCTGCCCCAGGCGGCTGCCGCGGCGGGCGAACTGGACGAGAGCGTAAAACTCCTCGATGACCAGGGCGACGCCCTTCGCTCCCAGAGCCTGGGCCGCTCATGGATCACCGACGACGAACTCAATCCGTTCACCATTGTCGAGGGAACCGAACCCGGTGCCCCTGGTGAGATCGCGGTGGACCGCGAGACCGCGGAGAAACTGGCGATCGATCTGGGTGACGAGTTCCAACTGGCGACACCCGCCGGGCGGATATCGGCCACCGTGGTGGGCGTCACCGAGTTCGGCAGGGCGGCATCGGTGGACGGGGGCGGCAGCGTGTTCTTCTCCCCCGCCGAAGGCCTCGAGGTCCTGGGCGCCGGGTCGGAGCAGTACAACCGCATCCTTGTGCGCACCGACGGGTCCTCGGCGGCGCTGGTGGATGCGATCGAGTCGACGGTTCCCACCAACGCCGCCGTGATGTCCGGCGCTGACTTCAGAGAACGGCAGACTGCGGCCACCGAGGAGTTCGTCGCCTTCCTCAAGCCTGTGCTGCTGGGCTTCGCCTTCCTGGCCCTCTTCGTGGCCGGATTCGTGATCTACAACACGTTCACCGTGGTGGTCCACCAACGGACCAGAGAACTGGCGCTGGTCCGGTCCATCGGCGGCACGCCTGCCCAGGTGCGACGCTCCCTGCTCGTCGAGGGGCTGGGTCTGGGCCTCGGGGCGAGCTTCGTGGGCCTCGCGGTCGGCGTGCTGCTGAGCATGGTGGTGCAGTGGCTCCTCGACCGGTTCGACGTGCCCATTCCCAGCGCCGGATTCGCGCTGACTCCGTCGATCGTCCTGATCACGGTCCTGGCCGGAAGCATCATCACCGTGGTCGCGGTGATGATCCCCGCATTCCGAGCCGGGCGGACCGCACCCGTGGAGGCCATGCGGGCATCGGCGGTCGACCACTCCGGGACCTCTCGGGCCCGCATGTGGATAGGTGGCGCCCTCCTGGTCCTCGGTGTGGCGATGCTGATGTTCAACCTTCTCGTCGACAGCAACGGGATCGTCCTCGGCCTCGGGTCCCTCTCGCTGTTCCTGGGCGTCGTTGTGGGCGGACCTCTTCTGGCCCACCTCTTCGGCCGAGGAGTGAGGGTGCCTCTGGGCTTCTCCATCACGGGTCGCCTGGCCGCCGACAACATGGTGCGCAACCCCAAACGGACCGCGACCACCGCAAACGCGTTGGTCATCGGGCTGTTCCTGGTCACGGTCGTGACGGTGTCGGGCACCGCTTTTCGTGACTGGGCCACGGCCGAGCTGGCCAAGATCACTTCGTCGGACTTCCTCATGGTCGGTATCACCCCCATCCCCGACGAGGTCGTGACGGCCATCGGCGAGATCGAGGGCGTCCGCGACCTCGCACCCGTACGCCAGGCGCAGGTGACGGATGCCTCGGGTATCACCGCGCAGCTCAGCGGTGTGGACGTCGACAAGCTCGTGTCGACCACCGGACTCCAGGCTTCGGAGGGCTCCCTCGCCGATGTGGCCGCTGGTCTGGGCGCCGGCACGGCAGGGCTCGAGGGGCTACTCGTGGAGGACGGGACCGGCTCCTCCCAGCAATCGTCCACCTCCGTCCCTGCGTCCGAAGAGGGCGGCCCGCGGCTCGACATCGGCGAGTCGGGCTCATCGCTGTCCACCGCCCGGGTGGGCGAGGTGTACATGCTGCTGAACCCCGAGGGCGAAGTGGTCGAGATACCGGTGGCAGCCGTACTCGAGATCCAGCTCGACACGCTGTTCCTGGGCACGATCGTCAACGAGGAGGTCTTCGCCGAGGTGGCGGGTGACCAGCCCGTGGGCCAGGTGTACATACGGGCCGACCAGGATCGGATCGACGAGATCGGGGCCGAGCTCGACAACCTCACCGAGGACTACACGGGAATCGAAGCACTCCCCGGGAACTTCATCGGGCAGATCCTGGGGAGCGTGATCGACTTCTTCATCGCCGCGGTCAACGGACTGCTGGGTCTGTCGGTGCTGATAGCGCTGATCGGCATCGTGAACACCATGAACCTGTCGATCCACGAGCGGCGGCGCGAGCTCGGTATGGTCCGGGCACTGGGGATGACGCGACAGCAGGTCCGCTCCATGGTGCGAACGGAGGCATTCCTCATCGGCATCCTGGGAACGATCATCGGAGTGACCACTGGAGTCTTCCTCGGCTTCATCGTGAGCGGTTCGTTGACCGATGCCACGCCATCGATGGCGTGGGGTCGTGTGGGGCTGATCCTGGCCACCGGGATCGTGATCAGCGTGCTGGCCTCGCTGTTACCGGCCCGCCGTGCTGTTCGCCTCGAGATGCTCGACGCCATGGGTTCGTCGTGAGCCAGCTGCCACATGAGTCGTCGGTGCGACCTTCCGGCGTGCTTCGATTGACGTCATGACACCCGTTGACCGCAGTTCGCCCCTACCCCTGTGGGCGCAGGTGGAGGGCGATCTCCGCGGGCGGATCGGCGCCGGGGAGTTCACTGATCGGTTCCCGACCGACGAGGAGCTGGTGGAGACCTATTCCGTGAGTCGACACACTGCACGCGAGGCGGTGCGTCGATTGGCCCAGGAGGGCGTCGTGGTGCGCGAACGCGGCCGGGGAACCGTGCTCGCCGACGGCATGGTCGAACAACCTCTGGATGCCATGTACTCGCTGTTCGAGGCGGTGGAGGCCGGAGGCCTAGAGCAGACCTCGGAGTTGCTCGGCCAGCGCACCGTTACCGAGGCGGAGGCGGCCGCAGCTCTGGGGCTGGCAACCGATGCTCCATTGCTGTTGATCGAGCGCCTGCGTAGAGCGGATGGCGAACCACTCGCGGTCGACCGCGTCTGGCTGCCCGAGGCGGTGGGAGCACCGCTGACCGACACCGACTGGACCCGGACCAGCCTCTACGAGCAGCTGCTGGCCACCGGGACGGGTCGTCCCGACCGTGGTTGGGAGCGTGTGCGAGCCGTGATACCGGGTGCCGATGATGCCACTCGATTGGGTCTTGCAGGTGTGGACGCGGTGTTCTGCCTGGAACGTCTGGGACAGGTCGGCGAGCGACCGGTGGAATGGCGGCGCAGCCTGGTGCGGGCCGACCGTTTCGCGGTGGTGACACGGTTCGAGGGTGGTCGAACCGAGGCATCGCTGCGACTCACGTCCTACCGACCGCACTGATCCACCCTGACACTGATCGGCACGGCGCCACCCCTTGACACGGTTCCCAATTGTCCGTACATTTGTACTTATGGAGTTCGCACTCGTCCTCGGTCTAGCCCTGGCGGTCGGCCTCACCCTCGGCGCAGTCGGCGGTGGTGGCTCGATCCTGACCGTGCCGGTCCTCGTCGGGGTTGCAGGCCTGGCGGTCACCGAGGCCACAACCGCATCTCTCATTGTCGTAGGCACCGCGGCGACTATCGGTCTGGTGTCAGACCTACCGTCAGGACGTGTTCGGGTCGGCCCCGGCATCGTGTTCGGCATCACCGGGATCGGTGGCGCGGTTGCTGGTACCGCCCTCAACCACAGCCTCGACGAGGGCGCCCTGTTGATCGGCTTCTCGATCCTCATGGCGGTTGTGGCCGCCAAGATGGCTCACGGTCTGCTCAGCACGCCTGCCCCGGTGCCGGCATCAGCCCCCGTCCCCGAGATGGAGCACAACGAGCGGGGCGCGGCCTCCATCGGGTCACAGGCACCCGCCGGACGCATCGAGCGCGTTCGGAACTGCAAGGTCGTCGCAGGCGTCGACACCTGCACCATCGTGCGGCTCCTCCTGGCCGGCACCGCGGTGGGATTCCTCACCGGCCTGTTCGGCGTCGGAGGCGGCTTCGTGATTGTGCCGGCACTCGTGCTGTTGCTCGGATTCGACATTCGCTCCGCGGCCGCCACCTCACTGCTCGTCATCGCCATCAACAGCGCCGTCGCCCTCGCGCTCCGAGCGGACGTCGGCTCGGTCGACTGGTCGATCGTGGCACCGTTCACCGTGTTCGCCACCGCCGGCGTGCTGGTGGGTCGGCGAGTCGCCCACCGAGTTCCAGCCCGATCCCTCACCACCGCACTCACCGTGCTCGTCGCCGCCATGGCGGTCTGGACCGCGACGCAGGGCATCACCGCCCTGGGCTGACGTCACGAGACCGCGACACCCTTCCCCACCGATATCCGTCCCCCCGGAACCACAGGAGCGACACAATGGGCACCACCACCACCACAAAGGCCAAGAACGTGATCTTCGAACAGCACTACCTCGATTGCCTGTCCCAGGCCTCGTACTTGATCGGTGATCCGACCACCGGCAAGGCCGTGGTGGTCGACCCCAAGCGCGACGTCTCGGACTACCTCGATTCTGCGGCTGCAGCCGGCGTCGAGATCGTGATGGTCATCGAGACCCACTTTCATGCCGACTTCCTGTCAGGACACCTGGAGCTGGCCGAAGCCACCGGTGCCGAGATCGCCTATGGCTCCAGCGCCGAGGCCGAGTTCGCCCATCGCAAGCTGGCCGACGGTGAGCGGATCAGCCTTGGAGAGGTGACTCTGGAAATCCGTCACACACCCGGCCACACCCCCGAGTCGATCTCCATCGTCGTGTGGGAACACCCCGGCGACGTCGATGATCCAGCGGCGGTCCCCTACGGAGTACTCACCGGCGACACCCTGTTCATCGGGGACGTCGGCCGGCCCGACCTGTTGGCCTCGATCGGAGTCACCGCCGATGAGCTCGGCCGCTCCCTGTACGGCTCACTTCGCGACCAGCTCATGACCCTTCCCGACGCCACCAAGGTGTTCCCCGGCCACGGAGCCGGCTCCGCCTGCGGCAAATCGCTCTCCAACGAAACCGTCTCCACCATCGGGGAGCAGCGGGTCTCCAACTACACGCTGGCCGACATGTCGGTCGACCAGTTCCTCGACGTTGTCACCGAGGGCCAACCCGCTGCACCCGGCTACTTCGTTCACGACGCCATCCTCAACCGCAAGGAACGCGAGCTCCACCTCGAGGGTGAGCTTCCCGAGGCTATGGACCTAGACGCCATCATCGCGGCACGCGGCAACGGGGCCCTCGTGATCGACACCCGGGACCAGACGGATTTTGCCAATGGACACGTCCTCGGCTCCATCAACATCGCGCTCGACGGGCGTTTCGCCGAGTACGCAGGATCTGTCGCCCGGCCGGACGATACGTTGATCCTCGTTTGTGAGCCCGGGGCCGAACTGGAGGCCCGGACCCGCCTGGCCCGCATCGGGTTCGACGGCGTGGCCGGCTACCTGGCGGATCCCTACGGTGCCATGGCCGCCAACCCCGAACTGGTCGGCCGGGCCTCCAGGCTCACCGCCGAGGAGTTCGCAGGCCGACGTGAGGAACTCGACGACCTGGTGGTTGTCGACGTGCGGAACCCCGGCGAGACCGAGTCCGGCATCCTCGAGGGTGCGCACGTCGTCCCCGTCGCACGGCTCCGCGAGGAGATGCATCGGCTGGACAACCACAAGAACGCCCCGGTGGTGGCTCTGTGCGCCGGCGGCTACCGCTCATCCATCGCCGCCAGCCTGCTGCGGGCCAACGGATTCACCGATGTGAGCGACGTGCTCGGCGGCTACACCGCGATCAACGCCCTCTGACCGGCGGGCCCGAGGGCCCCCGTCGCACGCCTATCGTGTGACCGTGTGCGACACGCTCGTGAGCCTCACCGACGACGGTGTCCTGTTCGCCAAGAACAGCGACCGCGACCCCAACGAGTCCCAGCTCCTCGAGTGGCACCCGGCGGTTGACCATCCGTTGGGGGCCGAGGTGGCGTGCACCTGGACGACCATCGACCAGCTCCCGCACACCAACGCTGTGCTGCTTTCGCGTCCATGGTGGATGTGGGGCGCCGAGATCGGCGCCAACGAACATGGCGTGGTCATCGGGAACGAGGCAGTGTTCACCCGGGCCGCCGGGTTCCTGGGCGGGGGCAGAGAACCGGAGCCCGGACTGTTGGGCATGGACCTGTTGCGCCTGGGCCTGGAGCGGGCCGACTCGGCCTCCGGCGCGGTGGCTGTCATCGTCGATCTACTCGAGAGGCACGGCCAGGGCGGGTCCTGTTCCTTCGAGCATCCGAAGTTCACCTACGACAACTCCTTCATCGTCGCCGACCCCAACGGGGCAATCGTGCTGGAGACTGCCGGACGCTCCCACGCCACCGAGGTGGTCGCCGGGCGAGCGAGGTCGATCTCCAACGGCCTGACCATCGCAGGGTTCGCCGAGGCGAATGCAGACCCGATCAGGTCCCGCGTCGCCGAGTGCAGGACCCGGCAGGCAAGAACCACTGCGAGTGCGCAGCGTGCCGTCGGCGCTGCCGACATGATGGCAGCACTCCGCGACCACGGGCGCGGCGGCCGTCCCACCTACTCCGTATTCAACGGCGCCCTGGGCGCTCCGTGCGCGCACCCCGGTGGCCTCCTGACCTCCACACAGTCCACCGCATCGTGGGTGGGCGACCTCCGCGGCGACATCCAGCACTGGGCGACCGCAACGTCCGCACCCTGCACATCGCTGTTCAAGCCCGTGGCCGTCGGTCAGCCCGTGGACCTCGGTCCGGCCCCGGGCAACACCGTCGATGCCCGAAGCCTGTGGTGGAGACACGAACGTCTGCACCGCTTGGTCATGCGCAACCCCGAGGCACTGCTGGGCCGATACGGGGCCCAACGCGACTCCGTCGAGGCCGCCTGGATCGCCGACCCTCCGCCCTCAGCGGGTGCATTCGCTCAGGGCGACCAGCTCGAACAGTCCTGGCTGGAACTGGTCATCGAGGCAGTGGCCGCCAAGGCCGCACCCGATGTGAGACCCCCACTCGTGCGCCGTCAGTGGAAGCGCTGGACCCGCGAGGCAAGCATCAGCGGGAGATGACGACCTCGTCTGTGCCTGCGGCCCAGTCGAAGGCCACGCCCTTTCGCGGCACCGACGAACGCACCAACGGATCGACCACCCGGTACTGGACGTTCATCGAATCCGACGTGGCCTCCAGTAGGCCGTATCCCCGATGCTCCCAGTCAACCCACCGGAATGCGGGCGAGAATCCCTTGGTGAGCGCACCGAACGCCTGAGCCAGGTCCGGTGAGAATCCGAGGGCCGTCGAGGAGATCGAGCCGCACACGAATTCCTGGGCCACCGCGGGACTGGAGAAGTCCTCCATGTCGGTGTGGATCGAGGCCTGCCAGAAGGAGTGGATGTCACCGGTGAGGATCGTGGTGTTGGCAATGCCCTCGCCATCCAGGAAGCCCGTCACGAGATCGCGTTCCGCGGAGTACCCGTCCCACTGATCGAGGTTGAAGTACAAACCGGCGTGGCGCGGATGGTCGCCGAAGACGGGCTCATCGAGGTCGATCCACCTCAGCGGCGCCATCATCACCTGCTGGCCGAGCACCTTCCAGGTGACACCGTCGCCCTGGGCCACGCCCAGTCCTTCGAGGAGCCAGTCACGTTGCGGGGCTCCGAGCATCGTCCGTCCTGCGTCGTGTACCACCGATGCCGGGCGCTCCGTGGTGATCCGCAGCAGGTCGCCACCACTGGGGTTCGGGTCCCGGTACTGGCGGGTGTCGAGCAGCGACAGGTCTGCGAGGCGGCCGAAGCGCAGGCGGCGATGGATGCGGCTGCCGTCGATCGGCCAGACCGGTTGGTACTCGAACCATGCCCGATAGGCGGCCGCGGCCCTTGCCGGGAGGTCAGCGATGGTCTGGCGATCGCAGTTGTTGACGAACTCGTGGTCGTCCCACACGGGGGCAAAGGGGTGTGCGGAGTGAGCGGCACGTAGGTCGCGATCTGTTCGGTACATGCGGTACTTGGCCCGGTAGGTGGCCAGGTCCACAGCACCCGCGCTCGTGTCGTCGCGTACTCCCCACAGAGGATTCGGCCGACCAGCGGACTCGTAGATGTAGTCCCCCAGGAAGATCACTGCGTCCAACTCGGTGGCCACGATCTCCCGCCACGCCGGGTACCAGCCCGAGGAGAAGTCCTGGCAACTGCCGACGGCCAGTCTGAGTGAGCCCGGGGTGCTGTCAACCTCGGGGAGTGTCTTCGTGCGCCCCGCCGGCGAGACATCGCCGGCTGCCGGGGACACACCGGCGTAGAAGCGGTACCAATGGTGCGATCCAGGTACCAGCCCCTCGGCCAGAACCTTGGCGCAACCATCGGTGTCCGGACCTACAGTCACGTTGCCCGACGCGATCACCGTGGCGAACCCCGGATCGACGGCCACCTCCCACCCGAGCTCGACGGTCGACAGTGCCGCGGGCGAGAAGCGGGTCCACAACACCGCGGCATCAGGAGCATGAAGGCCTGAGGCGACTCCGGCGTCCCAGGGTCCGAGGACCGCATCGAGGCCCGGATAGGCCGCACATCCCGCCAGCGTGAGCGCACCGGCAACTCCGACCCCCGCCACCAACACCGAGCGTCTGCTCGGTCCGTTCCCATGTGCCACGTCGTTCTTCGGTACTCCCACCATGTTCCCCCTAGCCGCACAACGACGGTACCTGAGCCAGGTTCAGCCCTGCCAGCGATCACGAAACAGATCGTTCACATTCACCGAACAGTCCTGCAACGGGGACCGACAACAGTGCAACGCATCGCCCGTGGGCGATCACGACCTGTTCCGCAACCCGAGGAGTCACTTTGTTTGCCCAGGAGTTGGTACCCGAGTCGAAGACGTTGCTCGACAACACTTTCGTGTTCGTCGCCGCGATCCTCGTCATCTTCATGCAAGCTGGCTTCGCTCTGGTCGAAGCCGGCCTGACCAGGGGCAAGAACGTCTCGAACATCATGATGAAGAACCTGATGGACTTCGCCGGTGGCGCCGTCATGTTCTTCCTCATCGGCTACGCCTTCGCGTACGGCCCTGACGGCAACAGCTTCATTGGCTGGGGCAACTTCGCCCTCGGCGATGGTGGCGGCTGGTCGCCCGCCGACGGTGGGCTTGCGCCGAGCGTCGACTTCTTCTTCCAGTTGGCGTTCGCCGCTGCAGCGGCGACCATCGTTTCCGGCGCCATGGCAGAGCGCACGAAGTTCAAGAGCTACTTCATCTACTCACTGGTCATCACAGGGTTCATCTATCCCATCGTCGTGCACTGGACCTGGGGCGGCGGCTGGATCTCCAGCTTCGGCGACGGTCTGTACACCGACTTCGCCGGGTCCTCCATCGTGCACATGACCGGTGGCCTGGCGGCCCTTGCGGGGGCGTTCGTGCTCGGTCCACGCATCGGCAAGTACGGACCGGACGGCAAACCCCGCGCCATCCTGGGACACAACATCCCCTTCGCCGTGCTGGGAACGATGATCCTGTTGATCGGCTGGTACGGCTTCAATCCTGGATCTCAGCTGGCGGCCGACTTCCCGGCGGTGGGCGACATCGCGGTGACCACCACCCTGGCAGCAGTTGCCGGAGCACTGGTCGCCATGGCCGTGATCTGGATGACATCGGGCAAGCCCGACGTCGCCATGACCGCCAACGGCATGCTCGCAGGCCTCGTAGGTATCACCGCCGGAACCGCGGCGGTCGGCAACTGGGGTGCCATCGCGATCGGCGCCATCTGCGGTGCAGTCGTCGTCGGTGCCGTGATGTTCTTCGACCGGGTCCGGATCGATGATCCGGTCGGAGCGGTGTCGGTACACGGAGTCTGCGGTGCGCTCGGCACACTCCTGGTGGGTGTGTTCGCCATGGACGGCGGACTGCTGGCCGGCGATGGAGCGGAGCTGCTGGTTACCCAGCTCGTGGGTGTGGCCGGCATCGCCGCCTTCGTCCTGGTCTGCGCCTTCGCCCTCTTCTACGCCATCAAGTACACCGTTGGTCTCCGGGTGTCCCCGGAGGAGGAGATCGAGGGGCTCGACGTCCTCGAGCACGGCGCCCCGGGGTACAACGAGGACACCGGCTCCGGCGTCCTGAACCTGCCCGGAGTCACAGCCAGGCAATCGGCGAACGCCTGATTCGGCGGAAACCACACATTCCCCCCCCTCGGGGAAAGCGAGGAAGCGCCGGGTCGACGACGACCCGGCGCTTCTCGCGTTAGGAATAGCCCTATCGTGTTCAGGGTTCCAACACAGGTCACGGTCTATTCGGCGCGCCAACGGGGGACCCGGTGAGCACCACACACAGCCCAGACGTCACAACCCGCGCCCCCGTGGCCGATGCTGACGGTTACGCAGCCGTCCGCGGCATCACCGAATCCATCGCCGCGCCATTGGGGCCGGAGGACCAGGTCGTGCAGTCGATGACCGACGCCAGCCCCACGAAGTGGCACCGGGCCCACACCACTTGGTTCTTCGAGGAGTTCGTACTCGCAACCCTCGACGGATTCGAGCCGTACCAACCCGACTTCGGCTATCTGTTCAACAGCTACTACGACGCCGTCGGGCCCAGACAGCCTCGTTCCGAGCGCGGGATGATCACCAGACCCGACGTCGCGGAGGTGGCCGACTACCGGCGCCACGTCGACGAGGCGACGACCAGCGCACTTCGATCGGGCGTCTTCGAGGATCCGGTTCTCGATCTGGTCGAGCTCGGACTTCACCATGAGCAGCAGCACCAGGAACTGCTGCTCATGGACGCCAAGCACCTGCTTTCCAGGAACCCGGTACACCCCGCGTATGTGGCCGACCCGGACCCCTTGCACCATCGCCACAACGACGGGATCGGCCGGCCAGCCGGTCTGCTCGAGCACGACGGGGGGCTCGTGGAGGTCGGCAATCGGGATGCCGAATCCGGCGGCAGGGCCTTCACCTACGACAACGAGGGCCCGGACCACAAGACGTGGCTGGAGCCCTTCGCCCTCGACGACCGCCTCGTCACCTGTGGGGAGTGGCTCGAGTTCGTGGACGACAATGGCTACGAACGCCCCGAGCTGTGGCTCAGCGACGGCTGGCACCTGGGGCGCGCCGAGCGATGGGAAGCGCCTCTCTACTGGCACGCCATCGACGGCGAGTGGTCCCAGTTCACCCTCCACGGCCTGCTGCCCATCGACCCGGCCCAGCCCGTGATCCACGTGTCGTACCACGAGGCGGATGCCTTCGCCCGGTGGCGCGGCGCCCGGCTGCCGACCGAGGCCGAGTGGGAGGTTGTCGCCCGGGAACACTGGAGCCCACCCGAGCGGGGCGCCTGCCCGACGCTCGCGCCGAGTCCCGCACGATCGCCCGGTGCCGACCCTCTGCAGTTCTGCGGGGAGGCGTGGCAGTGGACGGCGTCGGCCTACCTTCCCTACCCCGGCTTCAGTCCGGCCGCCGGTGCCGTCGGCGAGTACAACGGCAAGTTCATGGTCGACCAGCACGTGCTGCGCGGCAGCGCCTGTGTGACCCCGCCGGGGCACGAACGAGTCACCTACCGGAACTTCTTCCCACCCTCGTCGAGGTGGGCATTCAGCGGAGTGAGGATCGCCCATGACCACTGACACATTCCCGGTCGCCGAGGCAGCACAGGTCACCGTCGAGGTCCACCTCGACCAGTCGGCCTGGTCGACACATCTCGCCGAGGAAACCCTGATCGGACTGCGCGACGATCCGCCCTGGATCCCGCCGGTCTGGTTCTACGACGAGCTGGGCTCGGAACTCTTCGACCGGATCACTCGACTGGCCGAGTATTACCCCACCGAGGCCGAGCGCAGCATCCTGGCCGACCGGGCCGACGAAATCGCATCGATCACCGGTGCGCAGACGCTGGCCGAACTGGGATCGGGAACCTCGGACAAGACCGCTCTGCTGCTGGACGCGCTACAGAAGCACGGGACACTGCGGACTTTCGCACCGTTCGACTGCTCCGAGGAGATCCTGCGAACCTCCGCTGCCTCAATCGCCGGATCCCGCCCCGAGTTGTCGGTCCACGCCGTCGTCGGAGACTTCCATGAGCACCTGGAAGCGGTACCCACCGACGGAGTGTGCCTACTTGCCTTCCTCGGCTCGACCGTGGGCAATCTCGATCCCGTCCAGCGAAAGGACTTCCTTGCCGGGGTGTCGGCCACCCTCGGCGAAGACGACTGGTTCCTGCTCGGCACTGACCTGGTGAAGCCACTGGGTCGGCTGCTACCCGCCTACGACGACGCCGAGGGCGTCACCGCCCGTTTCAACCTCAACTCGCTGTCGGTCATGAACGAGGAGCTCATGGCCGACTTCCAACCCACTGCGTTCCGGCACCGCGCCGTGTGGAATCCGGGTGAGAGCCGGGTCGAGATGCACCTGGTCGCCGACCGGGATCAGGACGTACACGTGGCCGCACTCGAGGGACTCGACCTACACCTGGATGCTGGCGACCACATCCGCACCGAGATCAGCACCAAGTTCACTGCCGATCAGGTACGCAGCGAACTCCAGGCTGCCGGTCTGGTGACCGAGACAGCGTGGACCGATGACGCCGGGGATTTCCTGCTCACACTCGCTCGTCCGGCCTGAAGCGGACACCGGTGCGATCCTCGGAGACGCCCCACAGGCGCTCCGCCGCCTCGAGGTTGCGTGCCGCTGCGCTGCGTGGGGCGGGCACGGGGAATCCGCGCATCTCCAGGAGACCACCCGGGCCGTAGTAGCCGCCCGGCACGACATGCGGGGAGGTGGCCGCGTGAAGCGTCGGCAGTGCACCCATGTCCGCCGACTGGCCGAATACGGCGTTGACCCGATCCATGAACGACTTCTCCACTCCACCGACCCCGCGGCCGGTGGTCTGCAGGTCTGTGACCGCCCACCCCGGATGAGCAGCGAGAGCCATCGCACCCGAGCCCAGCGCATCGAACCGGCGCTGCAGATCGGCTACGAAGAGCAGGTTGGCCAGCTTGGACTGTGAATAGGCGATCCAGGCGTTGTACCGCTCGGTGCCGTCGAGGTCGTCGAACCGGATCCTTCCGAACCGATGCGCATTCGAGCTGACGGATACCACCCTCGGTGAGGGCGCGGCAGTGAGCAGCGGCCAAAGCAACGCTGTCAGCGTGAAGTGGCCCAGGTGGTTGGTGGCCAACTGACGTTCCCACCCGTCCTCGGTGAGTTCGTGGGGTACGGCCATCACGCCCGCGTTGTTGACGAGGATGTCGATTCGATCCAGCTCCGCGGTCGCCTTTGCCGCCGCTTCGCGGACCGACGCCTGGGAAGCCAGATCCAGGGACAACAGCGAGACCCTCGATCCCCGAGCCGTTCGCTCGACCCGGGTGAGAGCTTCGGCAGCCTTGGTCTGGTTGCGACACGCCATCACCACGTCTGCGCCGGCGGCTGCCAGGCGTTCGGCCGTGCACAGCCCCAGCCCCCCGTTGGCCCCGGTGACGAGTGCGACGCGACCGCTCAGGTCCGGAATCGAGTACTGCTGCGGGTCTGCCATGTCGGGTCCTTACTCGTACTTACTCGGTGTTGCTGCCGGTCGGCTCCAGGGCGCTGATCGCGATCCAACCGTTGGTGAACGCAGTGACGTCGTCGGTCGGGTCCGCCGTGCCACCGCAGTCGACGGCGTTGAGGTCTGCTCCGGTGTCGCCGGCAACTGGAACCTCGACCACACCTTGCACCTCGCCGGTCGGGCAGGTCGGGGCATTGACGTTGGTGACCGTATCTGTACCGATCGAGCCGTCACGAACCGAATCGATGTTGTCGTCCAACCAGGCGAGTATCGCTTCGACGGTGGTCGGGAAGTCCGGTGGGTCGCCAAAGCCCTGACTCACGGCCACCGAGGGCACGCCGAGCTGGGCGGCCTGACGTGCGGCACCCACGGTGCCCGACAGGTTGACGAGAGGTCCGATGTTCTGGCCCGAATTGATGCCCGAGATGACGAGATCGGGTTCGATCTCCCCCTCCCCGAGCGCCCAGATGACCGAATCCGCCGGGAAGCCGACGACAGAGGTGGCCTCGTATCCGGAGGCTGTGGTCGCCGGCGACGTCTGCAATTCACCCGCGGTGGTCTTGCCTCCCGAACCGGATTGGTTCTCCGCCGGGGCAACAACCACCACCTGCACGTCGTCGCGGGCGTCCAGGGCGGTCACCAGCGCATCGATTCCTGGAGCGGCTATGCCATCGTCGTTGGTAACCAGAACCGTGATCGGCTCCTGGGGGTCAGCTGTGTCCCCATCCCCTGAATCAGCGGTGCTCGACGTAGTGGTTGTCGGGTCGGAAGCCGCATCCTCGCTCTCGTCACCGCTGGAACAGGCGGTCAACAGGAGTACGGGTACAGCCAGCGCGGCCAGCAGACGCTTCATGGGAATCCTCCGCAGGATGAGGTGATCGTCGGGGCAGGCCAACCGTACCCGGCGCGTCGGTGACTCAGCGGAGTTCGACCGGACGTCCCGCGGCCTGAGCGGAGGCCTTGACCTTCTTCGACGACGCCGACGCACGGTCCTCCAGACCACCGAGGGCAACGGTGGCCACTCCTGTGAGAGCAATCGTAACGGCCAGCACGAAGGGAACCGACCAGTTGGGGCCGAGACCCAGGTCGGCCGCCCAATCCCTGGCCACTATCGTCGCCGGCAGGTGCCACAGGTAGATGGTCAGCAACCGCTTGTTGAGATAGCGGATAAACCTTCCGAGTCCCCTCACGTGCATCAGCATCTCGAGCTGCCTGCGGAACAACAGGCCGACTGCGAGCCAGGCGGCTCCCAACGCAGCCATCGAGATACCGAGCTTGCTCGGCGAGGTCAAGGCGTCGATCCGCAACAGAACTGCCACCGCGACGACCGCGACCGTGAAGCCAAGGACTGCTGTCGTCACCAGGAATCGGCGCGACGGCACCCGGCACCCGTCCTCGGCCCAGATCATGCCGGCCACCCAGGCCAAGGCGTAGGCGCCGCTGAGCGCGGGGACATTCTGATCGCTGAGTGTCAGAGCCACCACGATCACCGACAGCCCACTGAGCGTGGCGACCCTCGACCATCGGATGAGCCGCAGGAAGACACCGCTCAGCACCGTGAACACCAGGAACGTCCACACGTACCAGAGGTGGGTGGCCGTACCCGGCAGCAGATCGAAGAACGAGTTGACGAATACGAATACCAGGTAAACGCCCGTGGGTAACGCCAGGCGACGGAACCGCCCCACGACGACAGCTTTCCAGGGACGGTTCTGAAGGCTGCGACCGACCAGCAGGCCGGACGCGAAGAACATCACAGGCAGTGACTCGAACCACTTCAACCACGCCCATGGAAGGGCGTGATTGACCACGACCCGCCCAACCGCCACGGTGCGCATGACGTCGACGAACGCAAGTCGGTCCGTACCGATCGCCGGAGCGGACTCGGACTGTATCGGCGCAAGATCGCTGCCGCGCCCCATACCGCTCAGATCGCCCGCATCCACCGAATCACGGTGTCACCGGATCCGGCGAAGTGTCAAGCGCACACGAGCATCGCCCGCCCTCCTGGGCACATCCACCCAGACGGAGGCCGCACGCCCAACTTCGCTGTTGGACACGGCTTCAGGGCGCGAGCGACCCGCCGAATATCTGCCATGCCAGCACCGACTTCGCGAGCAGGCTGAGTACCAGATAGGCCTTCTCGCCATAGGCATAGTCGGACCACTTTCCGATACCCCGGTACTGCAGCCACTGATTGAGGCCGAAGCTGAAGAAGAACAGGAACTGGGCCACGATGATTCCGTACACGAATCCGGGGACCACCTCGGCGCCCGCGACATTGACGAGAATGGCGAGCCACGGCGCCAGCCCCACAATGGTGCCCATCCAGAAGGGCGCCATCGTCGTAGTGCCGCGGGCCGGAGGGTTCATCCGTTCCTGGAGCCACCCGAAGAGGATCATCGCAACGTTCGCGCCGGCGACAGCTATCACGGTGGTGATGTCGGTGATCCCGGAATAGAAACCGATGAGGATGACCATGAGAGTGGCGCTGAACGCGTACTCCACCCAGCGGAACCGGTTGATACCTCGGCGCAGGTCCCGCTCGTAGGCGCCGCGGGCGAACGTGCCGGTGATCAGGTGGTCGAACGCCGCCAGGAAGAGGAACAGGGCGACCGCGACCCCGATGGTCACCTCGAACAGCGTGTCGGGAGCAGGTACGGGCGAACCCGGGGGCCCGGCCGGGAAGGTGGACGTGACGGCGATGCTGAAGCTCCCGGCCAGAACAAGGATCAACACGGCCTGTGCCGCGTGGAGGACCGCAAGCCCGATATTCCATCGGCGGAGGCCTGCGAGGCGCTCTGGAGTCACTCCGGTTGCGATCGGGCGGGTGTCTTCGTTCATACAGGAGGTCCCTTCGTGACCAGTCGGTCGTTCGGATGCAGTCTTCGCTACGAGTGGAGGGGGATGGGCCGCGAGGCCTACAGCGGCAGTTCGACGGTCTCGGTGCGCCGGGCGGGTGTCCGGTCGCCGGGGAGGATCACACCGGTGACGTTGAGAGGGTCCACTGCATTGACACTCACCGTTGCCTCGGACGGCTCCAGCCGACGGATCGCCTTGAGACCGTCGACGGCCTCGGGGAGGGCGAACTGCTCGCCGCTGAATCCGTTGACGAACCGTCCGCCGCGGATCTGACCTCGATCCTCCATGCGCCGCAGGGCCCACTGCAGCTCGCGCCACCGCACTGCTGGGCCCTCGTGAGCGACGATGTCGTAGAACACCACTCCCCAGCGCGCCAGGAGTTGGTCGGCCAGTGCCTCCGCCAGGGTCTCTGCATCGATGGCGGAGGCCGACGACGACTCGCCCGCCGCCACCTCCACGGGTTCACCCACCAGCGACCACCGCCCGGCGGCCCGGCCTGCCACACGGCCCCCTCGACGTAGGCGGCTCATGCTGCGCGGGGGTTGCGCTGGGCGCCGCTCGCCCCTGGACAAGGAGCGGATGGCGGCGAACCCATCGCTGGTGACCAGCCCTCGGGCCGCTGCTTCCCACAAGGCATCCTCCACCTCGGTGGGCATCCGGCCGGTGCGGTCCACCAGCTCCCCCGCGAAAGATGCCCCGTGACGCTCGATCGCTTCCACGATCTCGCTGACGGCACCCAACTCGGGCACCGGTGGGGAGTCGGGGCCGCGCATGGCCGCCAGCAACCAGCGCAGGTCGTCGCGATACACCAGCGACACCGGGGTCGCCTTGGATGGCGCCCCACCCCGGCGCTGTGGATCCGCCACCACCGGAGGAGCCAGTCTCAACCAGGTGAGTTCACCGGTTAGGCAGAGTTCGTCGAGCCAGCGCGGGTCGTAGTCCTCCACCCTGCTCGCAAGCACCTCGGACTCCCAGCCGGCCACGGCCGCAGAGGCGCCCTGCAACTGCGACAACACCGTGGCCAGTCCAGCTCGTCCCCGTACCCGGCTGCCCGGTGCGACGTGCTGCCATCGGAGCCAGAACCGCACCAGGTTCTGTGGACTGACCGGTTCGATCTCCCGACGACGGGTACGACGCGAGTAGGCGTGCATGCGCGTCAGGAGACGGCGCGAGCTCCACTCCGCTTGTGCGAGGTCCACTCCGGTGAAGCTGCCCTGGATAGCGAAGCCCGTACCCTCCAGTGCGGCCAGGCCGATAGCCACCGACGACGTCTTCAACCCCGTCAACGCTGCCAACTCCGGCGCGGTGCTCGGGCTGTGCATCTCCAGATGGCCGCGGACGAGATCGACGATGACGGCATCCGCCTCGGACGAGCTGCCCACCAGGAGTGAGTCCACCTTGGTGGTGGCCTCGGTCGTATGCCAGCGCTGCTCCCCCGGGTCGCCCCGGCGCACTACCCGGCCACGTGACTCGAGTTCGACGAAGAGTGGCTCCCACTCGGGGCGGGCCGACGTGAACACGAGGGCCGCGAGAGTCGTGGAGCTCATCCGCGGTTCTCGGACGCGGGAGGGTCTCCTCTCGCACCTGCTCGATTGCCTCCGGAAGCAGCCGACCCATCTCCTGCGGGTCGACGGGTAGCCCGCGTTGGAGGGGAACGGCATTGGTGCGGCGGTCGACCGCTTCGCCGTCGTCGAGGAAGGCATACGGCCGGGCGGTGAGGATCTCGTGCGCGAGCAGCGACGGTTCGGTGGTGTCGCGGCCGTGCACGCGCACCTCGCCCGACTCGATCCGTGACCACAACTCGATCAGACCGTCGACGTCCAGGGCCTCGGTGAGGGTGTCGTGCACGGTCTGGCGCACCACCGGGTGATCGGGGATCTCGATGGGGCCGGTGATGTTCTCCTGGCAGGCTGCCGCTCCCGGGAACAGCGCTGCCATCAGGTCGTCCGACTCCATGCGCTGGATCGGCGGAGGGTTCTTACGGCCACCACGGAATCTCAGGACGATCAGAGAACGGTTGAGGTTCCAGCGCCAACGCGACAGGAACACCGCCTGATCCAGAACTGCCTGGGTGAGGGTGTCGCGGATGTTGTCGCTGTTGATGAAACGGATCACGTCGCCCAGCGGAAAGCTGTGGTGCGGTCCGAGGGAGATGACCACGGAGTCATCGTTGGCCGATGCCTGGAGCTCGAAGTTGAAGCTCCGACAGAACTTCTTGCGCAGGGCATAGCCCATTGCCCGGTTGATACGCCCGCCCCATGGCGAGTGGATGACGAGTTGCATGCCGCCGGTCTCGTCGAAGAACCGTTCCAGCACCAGGTCGTCCTGCGTCGGCAGTAGGCCAAGCGTGGCCCGGCCTGCGTGCAGGTAGTCGACGACCGTCTGCGCAGCTTCGGGACAGACCCGCGAGCGATGTTCGCACCCACTCGACCGCCCCGGCCGGATCCCCTGCATGGAGCAGCCGTTCGACCCCCGCCCGCAGATCGGACACCTCGGCCGAGAGCTCGACCGTGCGGGCCGGCGCCTCACCGAGCCAGAACGGGATCGTGGGCGGGCGGTCACCGGCGTCGACGACGCGCACCTGGCCGGCCGTGACCTGGCGTATCTGCCACGAGTGGGTACCGAGCAGGAAGATGTCTCCGGCCATCGACTCGGTGGCCCAGTCCTCGTTGACCGTGCCGATGAACGTCTCGTCGGGCTCCAACACCACCCGGTAGTCGCCGAGTTCGGGGATGGCTCCACCGGACGTGAGCGCTGCCAGCCTGGCGCCGCGTGCGGCCCCGCAGTTCGCCGTTGACCTCATCGTGGTGCACGTACGCGGCGCGGGGTCCCCGGCCGGTGATCACACCCTTGCTGACGAGCTCCACCACCTCGTCGAAAGCCGCGCGGCGTCAGGTCCCGGTAGTGGTGTGCTCGACGAACCAGGTCGTAGAGGTCGTCGGTGTTCCATTCCTGCGGCCGCGGTCTCGGCCACGATCTGCTGAGCGAGGATGTCGAGCGGTGCCGTGGGTGGCTCGACCGCGTCGAGACGACCACCGTGGACCGCGGCCAGGAGTGCTGTGGTCTCCACGAGTTCGTCGCGGGTGAGCGGGAACAGCCGTCCGGTCGGGGTACCCACCCGGGTGTGGTTGGAACGTCCGACACGTTGGAGGAACGTGGCGATCGAACGCGGCGACCCGATCTGGCACACCAGCTCGACAGGTCCGATGTCGATGCCGAGCTCGAGGGAAGCCGTGGCGACGAGGGCCCGCAGCTCACCGGAACGCAGACGGGTCTCGACGCGGTGGCGTCGCTCGCGGCTGAGGCTCCCGTGGTGTGCCGCAACGACATCGTCGCCGAGCCGTTCGCCGAGTTGGTGCGCCAGTCGCTCGGCCATCTTGCGGGTGTTGACGAACACCAGGGTGGTGCGTCGACCCTCCACCAGTTCCGCGATGCGATCCAGCACGCTCTCCATCTGCGCGGCGGAGATGACGGCCTCGAGCTCTCCCGCCGGACAGCTCGAGCGCCAGATCCAGGTCGCGTTGGTGGCCGGCGTCGACGATGGTCGCGTCGGGTGCGCCGAGGGCGTCGTTACGGGCGCCGACGAGCAACCTGGCCACCGTGTCGATCGGCTTCTGGGTGGCGGACAGCCCGACCCGGACCGGCGCTCGAGTACGACAGACATGGTCGAGCCGCTCCAGGGTGAGCGTCAGATGCGCGCCCCGCTTGTCACGGGCGAGCGCATGGATCTCGTCCACGATGACCGTGCGACCGAGGTCAGCACGGCCCGCGACTGCGTTCGGCGGTGACCATCAGGTAGAGCGACTCGGGGGTGGTGACCACGAACGTGGGCGGCTTGCGCACCATCGACGCGCGCTCGGACTGGGTGGTGTCGCCGGTACGGACGCCGACCGTGATTGGCGGCGCATCCAGTCCCATGGCCGCGGCGATCTCCGCGATGTCCGCCAGCGGTCCCTGGAGGTTCTCCGCTATGTCGACCGCCAGGGCCTTCAACGGCGACACATAGACGACCTGCGCCCCCGACGTGGGGTGCCCTGCCGGCGTGCTCGAGGTAGAGGCCGTTGATGCACATCAGGAAGCCGGCGAGCGTCTTGCCCGACCCGGTGGGGGCGGCGATGAGGGTGGATCGACCCGAGGCCAGCAGCGGCCAACCGGCCCGTTGCGGCACCGACGGGCCGCAGCGGGAACGTTCTCCTCGAACCACCGGGCGACCGCGGGGTGGAACTCGACGCCGTCGACCAGATCGTGTCGGAGCCCACCGGAGCGCCGGCAGCGAAGCGACTCGAAGAGCGTGGGGTGGGACTGGATCAGGGTCATGGGCTCGACGCCAATCTAGGCGGGCGCTGTGACACGACTCACAGCCGGCGATGCAGGAGAGGGCCAAAGGCGGCTGTAGTCTCGATTCCGAGCCGTGAGCCCTTGGTGCCCCTGGACGATCTGCGCTCGCCGGTAACGCTGGGGACGAAGCCGGTGATGCGATCCGTTCGGCTCCCCGCCCCCCCCACCGGAAAGTCCGAATGTCATCCCAGACTGTCATGTCACGTCCCGTGGCGGGCAGCCTCCGCACGGAATGGTTCGCGAATCCCCGCGCCGACCTGCTGGCGGGCCTCGTCGTCGCGCTGGCGCTGATCCCCGAGGCGATCTCGTTCTCGATCATCGCCGGTGTCGACCCGAAGGTCGGCCTCTATGCATCGTTCTCGATCGCGATCATCATCGCCTTCGCCGGCGGTCGCCGGGCCATGATCTCCGCCGCGACCGGTGCCATGGCGCTGGTGATGGTGCCGCTGGTCGCGGACCACGGCGTCGAGTACCTGTTCGCTGCGACCATCCTCGCGGGCGCGTTCCAGGTGGCGTTCGGAGCGCTCGGTGTCGGCACGCCTGATGCGGTTCATCCCCCGCTCGGTGATGACCGGATTCGTCAACGCACTCGCGATCCTCATCTTCATCGCCCAGCTCGAACACGTCGTCGGCGGCGGCATCGACCGTCTACGCGATGGTCGCGGCGCGGCATCGCCATCATCTACCTGTTCCCGAAGCTCACCACGGTCGATCCCCTCACCACTGGTCGCCATCGTCGCCGTCGGTGGCGCGGCCGCAGTGTTCGGCCTGCGTCGTGCCGACCGTCGGTGACATGGGCGAGCTGCCGGCGATCCCTGCCGGGGCTGTCGCTGCCGAACGTGCCGTTCTCGTTCGAGACCGCTCGGCGATCATCGCTCCCGTGTCCTTCACGCTGGCCATCGTCGGTCTGCTCGAGTCCCTGCTCACCGCACAGCTGATGGACGACATGACCGACGAGAACTCCGACAACGACCGCGAGGCCCGGGGACAGGGCATCGCGAACGTCATCACCGGCTTCCTCGGCGGCATGGCCGGTTGCGCAATGATCGGCCAGTCGATGATCAACCTGCGCAGCGGCGGTCGCACCCGATTGTCGACACTGTCGGCCGGCGTGTTCCTGCTCCTGATGATCCTGGTCGCCGGACCCGTCGTCGCCGCCATCCCGATGGCAGCCCTGGTCGCCGTGATGGTCGTGGTCGCCGTCGCCACGTTCGACTGGTCGAGCATCAGCCCGTCGACGCTCCGCAGCGATCCCACGCAGCGAGACCGCCGTGATGGTCGTCACCGTCGCGATCGTGGTGTTCACCCACAACCTGGCGCTGGGCGTGCTCGCCGGCGTGCTGCTCTCGGCGATCTTCTTCGCCCGCCGTGTCGCCCACCTCGTCGAGGTGACCGACGTCGTCGGACCCCGAAGGCCCGACGACGGATCTACCACGTCACCGGTGAGCTGTTCTTCGCCTCCACCAACGAACTGGTCCACGCCTTCGACTACTTCGAGGAGACGCCCGAACGTGGTCATCGACCTCAGCGATGCCCACATCTGGGACAGCTCCGCGGTGGCGGTACTCGACACGATCGTCGCCAAGTTCGCCCGCCACGGCACCCACGCCGAGATCATCGGCCTCAACGAACGCAGCACCGAGATCCACGACCGGCTCTCCGGCACATTAGGCAGTGCTCACTGAAACCACGGGGCGCACTGAAACCACGTGCCCGACGCCATACGCTGACCGCGTGCGGGTACTGATAGTCGACGACCACGAGATGTTCGCCACGAGCCTCGCCCGTTTGTTGGCCGATGCCGAGGACATCGACGTTCTCGGCACCTGCACGACCCTCGTCTCACTGCCCGACCGGCTCCGCAGCGACCAACCCGACTTGGTGCTCGCCGACTGGAACCTTCCCGGCGGGTCCGGGACCGACGTCATCGCCACCGTCCGGCGCGAGGCTCCCGAGGCTCGTGTCGTCGTACTGACAGGTGAGAGCGGTAACGGAGTGGTTCGCGCCGCGCTGGCAGCTGGGTGCGACGGTTTTGTCACCAAGGACCGTGCCCCCGAGGAGCTTCTCGGTGCGCTCCGAGCCGCCGCCCGCGGCGAGGTGCAGCTCACGGCCGCTGCTGCCCGCGAACTCGGGTCAGGGTCTGTGTCCCCGACGTCGGACCTGGGCCTGTCACAGAGGGAGATAGAGGTCGTGGCACTGTTGGCCGCCTCGCGCACGAACCGCGAGATCGCCGATGAGCTCTACCTCAGCGCCAACACCGTTCGGAACCACGTGCAGCGCATCGCACGAAAGCTGGGGGTCTCGACCCGCATGGAGATCGTGGTCAGGGCCTCAGAGGCAGGACTGGTGGAACTCAGCACACGTCGGGAGTCAGCGACGGACCAGCGCTCCGAGTGACTCCAGCAGCGCCTCGATGTCGAGAGGCTTGGACAGGACTGTTCGGTCGGGCGGCAGCGCGTCGGACCGGTTCACATGGCCCGTCATCAGAATCACCTCCATGTCGGGATTCAGCGACCGCAGCTCACGGTCCAACTCGATACCGCTTCGACCCGGCATCACCACGTCACTGAGCACTGCGACCACCCCGGGATACTCGTCCAGGGCGCTGATCGCATCGTCGGCAGAAGTCGCGGTGACGACCTCTACCCCGTGCGAACCGATCAACCGTGCGGTGGATCGCAGCGAATCCGGATCGTCATCCACCACCAGGAGCTGCCCGCTCGGCGTCTGCCCCCCGACCCCCGGCGCCTCCATCATGGTCGCGGGGAAGAGCATGGACACCCGAGCACCCCCACCCTCTTCGTCCTCTATTCTCAACACGCCGCCGGCCTCGCTCACGACCCCATGTACCACTGCCAGGCCCAGGCCGGTACCCCGCCCCGGACCCTTGGTCGTGAAGAACGGTTCGAGCACCGAGCTACGCAGCTCTGGCGGCACTCCGGGGCCGCTGTCGGACACGGACACCGTGACCACCCGATCGCTGTCGATCCCCTCGCAGCGAGGCTCCTCGGCCACCCGCACAACCACCTCCCCCTGCGAAGGGGAGGCGTCCTGCGCATTGATGACGAGATTGACGACTGCCTGTTCGAGCTGGCTCCGGTCGAGGAGAGCCTGCAGGTTCGGAGCAGCCAGTTCAGTACGGATGGGTACCGAGGCATCGCCCGCACGACTCAACACACGACAGATGTCGCCCACCACACCGGAGACCGGCAGCTCGACCGGTTCGCTCTGGTCCCGCCGACCGACGAGAAGAAGTCGCTTGGTCAGCTCCGCGCCGCGACGCACGGCATTCTCGATCTCGGCAAGGTCATCGAGGATCGTGGGATCGAATGTCGACCGTCGCACAACCGCCACATAGTTGCCGATGACTCCGAGCAGGTTGTTGACGTCGTGGGCGACCCCTCCCGAGAGCCGACCGAGGGCCTCCAGGCGTGCTGCCTGGTGGAGTCGTTGGTCGAGTTCCGCTCGGGCCTCGGCATCCTCGCGGCGATGGACCTCGACCAGAAGATCGCGACGGGCGCGCTCGGCGTCTCGTAGCGCGGTCAGGTCGCGGACTATTGCCACCACGGTGTCTGATCCGCTTGCCGATATCCGGGCCTCGTAGGTTGAGGTCCTTCCCCCGGCCTCCAGGTCGTACTCCACGATCTGCAACTGATTCTGGTCGAGCGCTTCCTCGATGGCGCGGCCGATGCTGGCGGCGACACCTGCCGGGAGGACCTCGGACACCGTGCGCCCCAGGAACTCCTCGGGGGGCAACAGCAGATCTGCTTCGCGGCCGCCGTGGTAGCCGAGATATGTACCCCTGCGGTCGAGCCTGAACATCAGGTCGGGGATGGCGTCCAGAAGGCCCTTCTGATCGAGCGCGCTCCTGGGCCAGACGTTCGTGTTCGAGGTGGTGGGCCGTGATATCGGTGACCACGGCGATCGTTCCCTGGTAGGTGTCGCCGACCCCGAGGTCGTTGGAGTTGACCCGCACCCAGATCGTGTGACCGTCGCGGTGGAGCAACCGGTAGACGCGGGTGTCGCGAATCGTTTCGTAGGCCGTCGCGATCTTCTCCTGCAGGAACTCCCGTCCTGCATCATCCATGAAGTCCCACACGTTGCGGCCAAGCATCTCCTCGGCATTCCATCCGAGCATCGCGGCCATGGACTCACTGACGAAGGTGGTGGCGAGCTCGCCGTCGATGACCCATACGCCCTCGGCAGCCATCTCGACCACCTGGCGGTACAGCTGGGTCCGGTTGTGCACCCACTCCTCGTGGTCCGGCTCGCCGGTTCTGTCCCGCACGTTCAGCACCACGACGCCGCCGTGATCGGCGATGGAGTTGCCCACCAGTTCCACGGGCCGCCAGTTGCCGCCGCTGTCCCGGATTCGCAGGCGTATCGGCTCCCGGCGGCCGGGTCCGGCGATCGTCTCCACCAGGGAGGCCATGGCCGATGCGGCATCCTCTGGGTGTACGAGTTCGAGGGCGGCCCGGCCAATCCACGCCTGTGCGTCGAGTCCGAACGATTCGCCCGCGGAGTCGGACGCTGCCACGACCACGCCTGCGCCGTCGAGCACGACCGTGGAGTCGATGCCCGAAGCGAGCAGCGTCCGGGCCTCGGTCGGGGTCAAAGGTGTTCGCGTATCAGCCACGGACACCTATCGGCCACAACCCGCGGAGATGAAGACGGGTCCCCGATTCGTCGCGATGCAGGGTTCCCACAAAACGCTCTGACGGCGAGGCAGTTGCCCCGCCGTCAGACCCACTCACTCTGAACTACTGCTCACTCTGTCGAGAAGTGTCAACGGCGTGCCAGGGATGCTTCTGTAGTGGATTGGCACGTTCGTACCAACGAGATGGCCGCGGTGTACCAAGCGGTTCGGGAAGCAGTGTCCTGAGCACGTCGGGTCAGTGGCCGATGAGCACCGAGGGGTCGAGCTCGCCGACGTCGGTGGCCCCGCAGAGCGCCATCGCCACACGGAGCTCCTTCTCCATGGTCTCGAGAACGTGTTTGACCCCCGCCTCGCCGCTACCGGCCACAGCCCAGGCCCAGGCCCGCCCCAGCAACACGGCGTCGGCGCCCAACGCCATGGCCTTCAGGACGTCCAGGCCGCTGCGCACGCCACCGTCGAACAGCACCTCGGCGCGTCCGCCCACCGCTTGCACCACATCGGGCAGGGCGCGGATGGTCGACGTGGTGTCATCCAGCTGACGACCGCCGTGGTTGGAGACCACCACGGCGTCGGCACCGATCTCCACGGCGGTGGCTGCGTCCTGGGGGTCGAGCACCCCCTTGAGCACCACGGGTCCTGACCAGTGCTCGCGTACCCATGCCAGGTCGTCCCAGGTGACCGACGGATCGAACTGGGCATCGACCCATGCCTTGAAGTCCTCCGGCGTGCTGGCGCCGGGGACGGCCTTCTCCAGGTTGCCGAACGTGAGCGGCTTGCCGCCGATGGCCACATCGCGCAACCAGCTGATGTGTCGAACGAGATCCACGCCCTTGACAGCCCTGGCCACCGGGCCGACGGGCACGGTCATTCCATTTCGGGTGTCGCGGTACCGCTCCCCCACCACGGCGAGGTCGACGGTGAGAACCAGCACGTCGCATCCCGACTCCCGGGCCCGCGCCATCAGGTCCTCGGCATAGGAGCGGTCCCGCATGACGTACAGCTGGTACCAGAAAGGCCGGGTCGTGGCAGCCGCTACCTCCTCCATGGAGCAGATCGACACCGTGGACTCGCAGAAGCTGACTCCGAACTGTTCGGCGGCACGCGCCGCCTGCACTTCTGCCCGGCGGGCGAACATACCGCCGAGCCCGACCGGTCCCAGGATCACGGGGATCCGCATCTCGCCACCCAGCACCGTCGCGGACAACTTGATGTCCGAGACGTCCCTCATCACACGCTGACGAAGCTGGATCTCGTGCAGGTCGGACTCATTGGCCGCCATGGTGGATTCCTCGTAGGCACCACCGTCGATGTAGTCGAACAGCTGGCGGGGCAACCGCCGACGCGCCACCTCGCGGTGGTCACGCACGGATGCAGGGGTGAGACCGAGGGAGCGATCGGCGAACAGCGGCATGGGCCGGACTGTAACCATCGCCCGGGACCGGTGTTGCCCTGCCCGGGGTGGGGGACCTACCTCAGGGGATGAATGCGCCCACGGTCATCCACCAGTAGGCCCAGGCCGGTGACCACACCGTGCAGTAGTGCACGCCGCGGAAGTTCTCGGGCAGCACGAAGTAGTTGGGATCGGTCCAGTCGACCCTGAGCGCAGCCGCGGTCACGTCCAGCTGCGCTCCGTTCACCACCTCGTCGGCGAAGGGTGCCAGCCAGACCGGTCCGGCCGGAGCGAGCACGTCCGGCTGCAGGCTGACCTGGCGGCCGGTGGTGTCATAGGCGGCCAGCTCGGCCGGCGTCATCTGCAGACGGGCCGCGGCAATCGACGAGGCTGTGAGCGTCGAGCACTCCAGGTCGGGCGAGGTCGACACACCGAGTGAATCGAGCTTGTCGGCGCTGGATGTCTTGCAGCTGATCCGGTGGGTGATGGCCACCGTCTCACCGGCTGCAGTGGTCGCCATGTCGGGGTCGGTCCACGTGTGCACACCAAGTGGCCCATAGTCCACCTTGGAGATCACGAATGCGTCACGGTCGGTGTGGTTGGTGTTCACCACGGTCGGCAGCTCCACCGTGTCGACGCCGACGAGACTTCGCTGGGCGCCGACACAGAACTCGGCCTCCTGGGAGGTCAGAACGTCGAGCGCGGGCACGAGGCCGTCGGCCTGCAGGGTGTCGGTGCTCCAGACGAGTTGGGTGCCCCCGTCGACTGCGACCGTGTTGGCGTCACCGTCTCCGTTGAAGGTGAGTGCCACCTGCGTGTGGGTGATCGTCTCGGCTACTCCGGCGCCCGGGTCGGACACCGACACCGTGCCGTCATAGGCAGAACCGACACGAGTCAGATCGAATGTGGCCGACGCGGGGCCACCCGCGCCCTGGAATCCCACGGTGCCAGACAGGGTGGCCACCGATGCGCCGTTCCAGCGCGACACCAGCCGACCGGAATCAACGTTCGCTGTGACGGAGTAGGTGGTTGCACCCGAGAGTTGGACGGCGATCTGGCGCGTTCCCACGTGGCCTTCGGCCGGAGGTGGAGCCGGAGCCGGAGCCGGGGCAGGGCCCGCACAGGCAGCGGACAGAGCTGCAAGGGAACCCAGCACCGCGGCTGCGGTCAGCAACCGCTTACGAATGCTCCGTCGATCGCCCGTCGTACCATGCATCGCCATATCCTCCAACCGGGTCGGCGAGCCCGCCCCGCTCAGACGAGAGTAGCGGAACGCCGTTCCGGGCGTACCTTCGAACCGCCGGCGCCAGCGCGCGAAGCCGGCGTCCATGTGCCCGGGGCGGGACTCGAACCCGCACGTCCCGAAGGACTGAGGGTTCTAGCTGAGGTTCGGCCATGACGTGGCGTGGCGCCGAGTGGCCTCCAGCGCGCTGCAACCTGGTAGCAAGGGCCGCGAGCGGACGTCCGCGGTTCATCCCGCGCCGGCGGGTCCGAGGTGGCAAGACCAGCTGGTGCTCTGGCCACGAACGTTTGTCGGGCTGTGTCCACCACTTGGGGGAGCTTGGTGGCGGTCCCCCGGGTTCACAGACACCTATGGTGGGGCGACCTGGCCGCCATGGTCATCCTGACCACCGTCCTCAGCCGCATTGGCGGTGAGGCGCTGCTGTTGTGCCTCGCTCACGCTCAGGTTGCTCGTGGAGCCACACTGCATGAAGCACCTCGCTGGACCTCAAGCCGGGCGGGGACCCGACTTCCGGCGGCGCCGCGTCCTCTTCCAGGCGGCGTCCACCACTACCACCGCGGGTGCGGCCGACAGCGCCACCACCCAGCCGGCGGCGGTCGGCGGTTCGTGCTCGAGCAGGCGGTCGAGCCCGGGCACGAATAGGAACGCTCCGGCGACCGCCAGCCCGAGGCCCACTGCCCAGAGCAGCAGCCGGTTGGTGAACCACCCGACCGCGCCCGCCCACTGGGTGCTGCTGCGGCAGGCGAAGGCGTTCGCGGCCTGGCCGGCTACCACCGCCGTGAAGGCCGCTCCGGCGGCAGCGAAGGTGGTGGCGCCGCCGGGGAAGGAATCACCTGGTCGCCAGCCAGCTGCAAGGAACACGGCGAAGAACGCCCCCATCTCCATCGCGGCCTCAGTGGGCCCGAGCAGGCCGAAGGCTCTCGTGGCCACGGTGCGGTCGAGGAACCGCCCCTGTGCCGGAGGGTCGTTGCCGGCACCCGGGTCTGGGGGTTCGGCACCGAGCGCCACGGCAGAGAAGGTGTCGGTGCCCACGTCGAGGGCCAACACGGACAGGACCGACAGGGCCAGCGGGATACGACCACCGGACAGCGCCCACACCACGAACGGTGTGAGCTCAGCCACGTTGTCGGTGAGGTGGTAGGTGAGAAACCGGCGAACGTTGGCGAAAGTGGCCCTGCCCTGCAGCACCGCGCTCACGATGGTGGCGAAGTGGTCGTCGAGGAGCACCAGATCGGCCGCCTCGCGGGCCACATCGGTGCCCGAGGCTCCCATGGCCACGCCGATATCGGCACGTCGCAGAGCCGGTCCGTCGTTCACTCCGTCGCCGGTCATGGCCACCACGTGGCCGCGTTGCTGCAGCGCCTCGGCGATGCGCAGCTTGTCCTCAGGGGTGGCGCGGGCCACCACTATCCCGTCGTTGTCGAGCAGCACTCCCAGCTGGTCGGGATCATCGGGGAGGTCGTTGCCGGTGACCACCGGCGATCCAGGGAGGTGCAGGCCCACTTCGTCCGCGATCGCCGCCGCTGTGGCTGCATGGTCGCCGGTGACCATAGCCACGGAGATCCCGGCCCGACGGCACTCGGCGAGCGCGTCGCGTACATCGGGGCGGGGCGGATCCTCGAAGCCCAGGAGTGCCCGCAGGATGAGATCGCTCTCCGCTGCCTCGGGGGTTTCTGGCGGGGTGTCCCCCGTGGGGCGGTCGGCCACCGCGAGCACCCGCAGGCCCCGCACCGACATTTCCTCGAGCGCGATCGCCGCCGCGGTTCCGACGGTGCTGCAAAGGGCCAGCACCACGTCGGGCGCACCCTTTACCAGCACTCGGTCAGTGGTCACCACCGACATCAGCCGACGGCGGGGGTCGAATGGGAACCGATCGAGCACGACTTCGGCGGTGTCGCTAGTCGCGAGCCGCCTGGCCAGTGCATCGATGGCCGCCTCCATAGGATCGCCCCTCGGCTCCCAAGTTCCGTCCACCTCGACAGCCACCCCGCTGGAGCAAGCACGGGCGATGCCCGCTGCCAATCCGGCAGCGTCAATCGCTGCACGTGCGCTCGCGCGGGGCAGTCGTCACATGAGCCCGGGGGCCATAGCCGTCACCGCGCAGGCTCACGGTGCCCACCGGCGTCCACACCTCGATCACCTCCATCTGGTTCCTGGTGAGGGTGCCGGTCTTGTCGGTACAGATGACCGTGGTGGAGCCCAGCGTCTCCACGGACTCGAGATGGCGCACCAGAGCGTGCTCACGAGCCATCCGCTGCGCGCCGATCGCCAACGAGAGCGTGACGGTGGGTAGCAGGCCCTCGGGAACCAGCGCCACGGTCACACCGATGGCGAAGATGATCCCCTGGCTCGGCGGTGCGCCGATGAGCAGCGACAGACCGAAGAACCCCGCGCCCACCGCCACAGCTATCGTGGCTATTACGCGGCACCAGACGGTGCAGCTCTTGGGCGAGCGGGCTCGGTCGACGAGCCGTTCGCCGGCTCATAGCGGCGATCTCCGCCAGGCGCGTGTTGCCGCCCACTGCCGTCACCACCGCCCGCGCCTCTCCTTCGACCACGAAGGTGCCCGAGGATGCCTGATCGCCCCGCGTGGTGGCCTCGGGCACGCTCTCGCCGGTTAGGGCGGAGGTGTCGAGCAGCAGACCGTGGGCCTCGGCCACCTCCATGTCCGCGGCCACCCGGTCGCCTGCTTGGAGCACCACGAGGTCGCCGATGACGAGATCGTCGGCGTCGAGCTCCGCGGGCACCGAGTCTCGCACCACGGTCACCCGTCGCGGCAGCAGGTTGCGCAGCTGTTCGACTGAGGCATCGGAGCGGTACTCCTGCACGAACGCGAACAGTGCATTGAAGACAACTACCGCGAAGATGGCGACCCCCAGCGCGGTAAGCCCTGCCACCAGTGAGAGAACGCCGGCCACCCACAACATGAGGGCGAAGAAATGGGTGAGTTGGTCGAAAACCCGTCGCCACGAGGGAACCCTCGGTGGCTGGGGGAGCGCATTGGGTCCGTCGCGCTGGAGCCGCTCAGCGGCCTCGACGCTGGTGAGGCCCGCCGCGGGATGTGGCTGCACATCCGCAACGTAGCGTCGACGCGGGCAGCGGGGCGGATGTCGATGGGAAGCTCGTTGGGACTGGCGCGCGGTGAGGTGACAGGCCAGAGGCTCCATCAGAACAGTGAAGACCCACCGGGAGCTGATCGGCGGCGTCTGACCTGCCATCAGAACGACCTCGCTCGCGGGTGTCTTGCCTGGGACGCGTCGACGTCGCTGATCAGCTCGACCGAACCAACCAGCGGCCGGTCTGTGTCAGACGTGACCTGATAGGAACCTGCGCCAACAGATGCCCCGTCACTGTTGTGTCCGTCCCATCCCGGCTCACCGGCCGCTCCACGCCATGGAGGACTTCCAGCATGACAGAGCACCCTGTCGGCGTCATCGGCGGCGTCGACGCCACACCGACACCCACACCGATGCCGCACTCGACCCGCTCGGCCGTCTGCTCGACACCGCCGAGTTCCCCGCCACGAGCAGCGGCTACGAAGCGTCGCTGGACGTGGCTAGCGGCGTTCGGGCCGATCATCGCGGTCCGTGTCGAGTCGACCGGCAGCTACGGCGCCGGGCTCGCCAGTCACCTGAGCGACCACGATGTGCGGATCATCGAGATCAACCAGCCCCACGCGCACACCAGGGCCCGGCGCGGCAAGAGCGACCCGATCGATGCCGAAGCTGCAGCGCGCAAGGTGCTCTCAGGACAGGCGAGCCGGACAGCGAAGAACACCTCCGGGATCGTCGAAGCGATCCGAGAGCTCAGCGTCGCCCGGGACGGCGCTGTCAAGGCCCGCACCGCCGCGCTCGGCCAGCTCGGCGACCTGCTCGTCACCGCCCCAACGGCCCTTCGCGAACAGCTCGCATGCCGCAAGACCCTCGAAGGCAAAGCCACGCTGTGTTCACGGCTCCGCCCCTCGACCACTGCCGATCACCCGACCCGGGCGGCGAAGCTCGCACTGCGCAGCGTCGCCCGCCGTATCGAGACCCTCGGCGAGGAGATCGCCGGCCTCGATACAGAGCTCGACCCCCTCGTCGCAGCAGCGGCACCCGAGACGTTGTCGCTGCTCGGACTCGGCACCCATCACACCGCTACCTTGCTCATCGCAGCCGGCGAGAACATCGACCGATTCAGCTCCGAAGCCGCCTTCGCGCACCTCATGCGCCGCCGCGCCGATCCCGGTCTCTTCCAGACGCACCAACCGACACCGGCTGAACTACGCAGGCAACCGGGCAGCCAACCGGGCGCTGCACATGATCGTGATCGTTCGACTCCGCTACTGCGAGCAGACCAGGAGCTACATGGAACGCCGCACCGCCGAGGGCCGCACCAAGAAGGAGGTCATCCGTTGCCTCAAACGGTACGTCGCTCGCCAGATCTACCGGATCCTCCGCGCCGATCTCAGCACCCTCCCCCTCCGCGCTTGACGTCCATAGGAACGTCCCAGGGTGATTCAGGGTCCGTCCGACCGGGAAGGCTTGAACCCCTACAACTTCAACGTGCCCGGGGCGGGACTCGAACCCGCACGTCCCGAAGGACTGAGGGTTTTAAGCCAAGGGTTGGCCATGACGGGGCGTGGCGTCGAGTGGCGTAAAGTGCGCCGAAGCCTGGTATCTAGGGCCGCGAGCGAACGTCCTCGGTTCATCCCGTACTGACGAGTTCGAGGATGTCCAGGTAGTTCGCGACTATTTCGCGACTACCCCGCTCTGAGGGGTCCCCGGTAGATGGTCCAGGGGCTATGCGAGTGCTGGTTGGTTTCGGGTGGTCCAGGCCTGGGCGAACTCGGTGGGGGTGAGGTCGCCGTGGGCGCTGTGGGGTCGGTTCATGTTGTAGTCGATGCGCCAGTCCTCGATCAGGACTTGGGCTTCGAGGAGGTTGTCGAACTGCCAGCCGTTGAGGAACTCGTCGCGGAGCCGGCCGTTGAACGACTCGATCCAGGCGTTCTGCCAGGGTGAGCCGGGGTCGATGAAGACCGATGCCGACACCGTTGAAGCGGCACCAGTCCGCGACGGCCATGCGCGATGAACTCGGGGCCGTTGTCGAACCGGACGAAGGCGGGTGCGCCTCGGGTGAGCGGCGATGCGGTCGAGGGTGGCGACGACCGCGTCGGCGTCGATGGAGCGGTCCACGACGATGGCGAGACATTCGCGGGTGTACTCGTCGACGACGTTCAACAGCTTGAGGGTGCGGCCATCGACGGTGACGTCGAACTGGAAATCGAGTCGCCCACAGGGCGTTGGGTGCGATCGGGCACATCGTGCCCGACGGCGGTGCCGATCCCGCGGTGGGGTTTCTTGCGTTTGCGGTAGGGCACCTGCAGTCCTTCCTCGCGCCACAGGCGCTGGATCCGCTTGTCGTTGACCTGGCGGCCCGTCCGCCGCGGCTGCCTTCGCGGCACGTCGCCACCCCCACCGGGGCCGCTCACGGAGAACGCACGCAGGAACGCCCGCAGCTCGGCCTCCTCGTCGGAGGGCGCTGGCGGGTCGAGACGTTGGGTGGACCGGTGTTGGCCGACCACCCGGCACGCCCGCCGTTGGGAGACCCCGAACCCGTCCTGCAGCATCTTCACGCGCAGCCGGCGACGGTTCGGGGTCAGAAGTTTCCCTCCGCGATCTCCTTGAGCATCGACTTGTCCAACTCCGCTTCGGCCAGGAGCTTCTTCAGCCGGGCGTTCTCACCCTCGAGCTCCTTCAGCCGTTTCGCGTCGTTGGCTTTCATGCCGCCGTACTGGGCGAGCCAGCGATGCCACGTCGACTCCGCGATCTCCAGATGCCGGCACACCTCATCGAGCTCCGCCCCGCCGGCCAAGAGCTTGTTGCCCTCAGCGAGCTTGCGGATGATCTGGTCGGGCGTATGCCGCCGTCGCTTGGTCATGGTGCTGTCCTCCTCGCCCCATCTTGGGGCATCGGACTCCCACAGCACCTGGACCACTACACGGGGATCACCTCAGCCAACCGCGGCAGACCCCTCCGGCTACGAACACGGTATTCACGTCCCCCAGACCGAGCTGCTCATCCGCCTCGCCGAAACCTTCAACGTCTCCCTCGACCACCTCCTCATCGACGACATCCCCCGCCGGCCCGTCTGAGCGGGTCCCGGCAGGTGGTCCAGCTCACCTCCACGCTGCCAGCGACGTCCTCAGCGACCAACTCACCGCCGTCGCCGAACTCAACCCCGACGACCTCGCCGCCCTCCAAAACACCATCGAAGGCCTCATCGCCAAGACCCGCCTCCGCACCCTCGCCGGCGACATCAGCTGACCGCCAGCTGACCGCCAGCTGATCTCAGCTGGGCTCGTCGAGCTTCCCCTCGGCGTAATGCATCCGCCCGAGCTCTGAACGCCGGAGCTGCACCAACGGCAGCTCGTCCAAGATCTCCCGATAGGCGAGCACGACACGGCCGAAGTCCTCGTCATGCCACGCGGACTCGGCCCGCTCACGCAACTGCGAGGCACGGCCCTCCTGCAAGTAGATCTGCGAATCGCGAGCCGATCCGCGCGCTCATCCGTTCGAAAGCCGCGTCGCCGCCAGCGAGCGCGGAAGCGCCGAAGTCGCGGGTCCACTCGGCCAACTGCAGAACGAACCGGGCCACCGTGTCCGCATCAGTCGCGGTGAACGCCCGGAACCCGACGCTGTCGGGCTCACGGCTCAACGCCACCACATAGCCGAGACCGAATCGTTGCTCGGCAACCTCACCGTCGACCTCTACCCACCTGCCGATCTCGACGCCTAGCTCGTAAGAGGACCGGCCGTGGAAGACGTTCACGAAGCGTCGCTCGCCCTCGTAGCGCACGAACGTCGGCTCGGCCCGAACCAGCCGGAACCCGTAGTCGTTCTCCAAGAACCCGAACGACCCCTGCACCGCCGCGACGAAACCAAGCGCCGCGTGCTCTGGCCCCGGTTCCGTCGTCGGCACCTCTCCCACCTCCGAACCCACCGAAATCATCCCGGCGGATTCCAGTAGCCGGTCTTCGGATCGAAGACCCATCCACGATTCATCAGGATGTCGCGCTCCGCCCGCAAGAAGCCCGTGTTGTTCGCCAACTGACCGGTCAACGGATCGATCGTCGCATCCCGGATCGGCACCCCACGGCTCATCTCCTCACGAAGGACACTCGAGTTCTGCGCATAGTTCGCCCTCGGCGAACCCTGATTCGGTAGACGCCTCAGCAACGACCGCTCGCCCGGCTGGATCGCCCCCGGTGCCCTCGGGACTGTCAGAATTTCTGTGTATCTGGCGTGATCTGATGGTCCGCAGTTGAGCGCTGCGGGCTGGGAAGGATTGCGCTCATGACTAAACGAAGCACAGGAGACGACGCGTCGTTGGAGGTGGCGGTGCCGGGAGGGGATCCGCCGGCGTCGTTGGATGCTTGGGCATCGGAGCTGGTTGAGCGAGCCCAGGCTGAGGGTGTCGCTCTGACCGGTGAGGGGGGACTGCTGACCGATCTGATGCGACACGTGCTGCAACGGGGTCTCGAGGTCGAGCTCGTCCGAGCATCTCGGTTACGAACGCCACGCTGTTGAGGGTAGAGGGTCGGGCAACTCGCGCAACGGCTCCTATCCCAAGACGATCACCACTGAGATCGGCCAGGTCGAAGTGATGATGCCCCGCGACCGTGACGGGTCCTTTGACCCGGTGACGATCCCGAAACATCAACGCCGTCTCGATGGTCTCACCGGCAATGTCATCTCGCTGTACGCGAAGGGGATGACCACCGGCGACATCCAAGCTCACCTGGCGGAGATCTACGACACCACCGTGTCCCGCGAGACGATCTCCAAGATCACCGACGCGATCGTGGAGGACATGGTGGCCTGGCAGAACCGGCCCCTCGATCCGCTCTACACGGTGTTGTTGATCGACGCGATCGTGATCAAGGTCCGAGGCTCCCAGGTAGCCAACCGGCCGGTGTACGTGGCGATCGGGGTGAACCTCGACGGTGAACGAGACGTGCTGGGCATGTGGCTGGGCCCTCCGGTGGTGAAGGTGCCAAGCAGTGGGCGACGATGCTCACCGAGCTCCGAAACCGCGGCGTCGCGGATGCGCTCATCGTGTGCTGTGACGGACTCAAAGGTCTGCCGGAGTCGATTCGCACCACTTGGCCCGACGCAACCGTTCAAACCTGTGTCGTGCACCTGGTGCGCAACAGCCTGCGCTATGCCTCCAAGAAACACTGGTCATCGATCGTGCGCCAGATGCGCTACGATCTACGAGGCGCCGACCACAGAGGCCGCCGAGGCCGACTTCGCGGAGTTCTCCGAGCAATGGCAAGACACCTATCCGGCGATGATCCGATCCTGGGAGAACAACTGGGCCGAGTTCGTGCCGTTCCTCGAGTTCCCAGCCGAGCTCCGCAAGATCGTGTACACCACCAACGCCATCGAGAGCCTGAACGCCCGTTTCCGTCGGGCTGTACGTCACCGAGGGCACTTCCCCAACGAACAGTCTGCGTTGAAGGTCCTCTACCTCGTCTCCCAGCAGAACCGGCCCGGGCGTGCCAACCTGATCGGACGAACCAACGGCTGGAAGACCATCCTCAATGCTCTCACCATCCACTACGGCGACCGCATCGCCAACCACTACTACCAATGAACACCATCACGACCGGATACACAAAGAATCTGACAGTCCCCGGTTTGCGGTGACAGGTTGGTTATGCGGCCTCGAGGACCGCTGGCCGCCGCTGCGGGCGGTCGCGAATCTGGGAGAGTTGGTGCGCTTCGGGCGGCCGCGAATCTGGGAGAGTTGGTGCGCTTCGCGGGGAACCCGACCGGGCCCCGGCAGTGGCAACACCCGCCGGCACAACCGTGTGCGGCGCCTCCGCTTGTTGCGCTTGCGCAACAAGCCAGTCTGTGCCACTCCCTGAACACGGTTTCTGAGAGCCTCCGGTGAGGACCGCGGGGCGTGTCAAAGCGACGACGGTGGCAGTGTCGGTGCGGTACGACTGACATCACGAGAGGCGCACCAGGAGCGGTATGAGGAGCGTCCAAGGCGCGTCGGTCCAATGACCTGCGCGGCGCACGCCGGCGGTCGTAGGAAGACTCCCCGTGGTGCTCCCCTGCCCGTTTCCCGCCGAAGGGCCGTCGAGCGCTGTCCCGATCGCATCCGGACAGTTGGGTGGGTGGAGACACGACTCTCGACACTTGCTGCAAACCTGGTGCCACCGAACCACCATCGGCGACCACTCCACAGGCTCTCCTTCAGCCGCGAGTCATCGAAGCGTTGCACCCGCCACCTGCTGGTGAACTCGTCATTGCACGCGCGATGGTCAGGGCTGACCACTGGGTTCAAGACCTGCTTGGTCAGGGCTGACCATGATTGGACTCGGGTGCAATAGCGGCCAATTGGACCGCCATGCTCACCGAGGACCGTGTCGTCGGGAGCGCACCGTGAACAGCCCGCTCCGGTCGGCGCATGCATTGACCAAGTTCAGGTCATTGCACCCCCAGCAACGGCCACGCGATTCGCAGCGGCAACCTGGGTCGCAGTTTCAGCTGGTGACACCGTTACCCGCGCTCGTGTGTACATCGCAGCAACTCGGCATTGCCTGGCAACAGCGCCGGACATCCCGTGGACGATGACAGTACGAGTGCGACGCACTTCGACCGTCATTGCACTGCAGTCCGCGACAGCCTCGACATCCCTCTCCTGGAGCTGGTCAAGGAGCGACACAGCCTGGCGTGTCCGCAAGCGGAACAGGCTGACGGTCAGTCCTGAGGCGCAAGCCAGAGGTTCAGCGTGCGGTGAATCGCTGTCGTGGCACGGGTCGGCAGCCGATCTCGGCAAGCCACGATCGTGCCCGCCCCCACCGACGTTCCTCGGAGAACCGGTACCAGGAGCCCTCTACCTCCTCGTAGCGTTCCAGCAGGGCGCGGAAGCGGCGGAACGTGCCCTTGCCCTCGATGGCAATTGCCAAGCGGTCTGCAATGGTCGGGTCCTCGACGGTGGCGATGAAGAACTCCATGTCGCGGTAGCCCTGCTGGGACCCGCTGCCGTCGACCAGCAGCCACTCGTCTGGGTCATCGAGATCCGGGCTCTCCATGCCGGCGTCCTCGAAGAAGTCGAACGACATGGTGCGCCACACCTCGCCGGAGTGCAGGTTCACCGCCCCGCCCCCGAGGTCACCGGACTCGATCAGCTCGCTGAGCTCCTCCAGATTCACCGGCAGACCGGTCAACCCTGTCGGCTCGGCCACTCCCCTGGCGACGTCGAGCTCGACAGCAAGCTCCTCATCACCCTTCCACCCTCGCTCGCGCAACCCAGCTACGACCCGCCCGACCAGCTCGCCAGCACCGGCAGCGCCGTCATCGAGAGCGACCAGCAGAGCGCTTCCACCGACTTGCAGCGAGCGATCCAGGTCGAGGCCACTGAGCGCCGCCACCACAGCATCTCCGTCGCCCTGGTAGACCGCGCCCCGGACGGCGCGACGTTCCTCCGTGCCCATCTTCGAAGTATCCCCCTCTCGGGCGAAATCGCGCGCGCTTAGGTGTGATGTGACGATAACCACCGAACGGTGCAGCCCGGCTGTAGCTCACTCCGAGTTGCTCGATGCCTCGCCAATCGCGGCGGCGCGAACCCGCCTGGGCTCCACCCCACCCCGAAATGACCCCGCACGACCCTCGACGTCTAACCGTATTGCCCCCCAACAGCGACCCGGTCGCTTGCGCACGGCTTCGTTCACACGCCGAGACGGCTCGTCCGGAACACCTGATCACCGGTCCCTCACGTCGTCACAGAACAGCAGATCCGGCGCGCACATTTGCAGGTTCCCCTACGGGGCACCTGCTCAACCTCCCGCTGGCGGTGTGCCGAGTCCTCCAGCGGCCTGGCTCGGCCGCCAACGGCCCGACACGCCTTCTGGGTGGCGCTGGCGACGAGCACGCTGGAGTGCCTGGGTACCGCAGCGGACTGGACACACCCGGCGTCTGCACGCCAGCACTGCAGAAATTTTGGCGTCCAGAGGATGCGAGCGAACCGACAAGCGAGCACATGCCATTACGTGCGGGTGCTCCATCGTGGCCGGGTCGTGTTCGATCTCCTGCTCGAGCTCGTGGCGTCGGATCCCTGCCATACCGACATCCCGCTGGACCTCCCGCCGGACGTCGTGTTCGGCAAATTCTCGGCTGGCGCACGACAAATCTGGCCGTGGGGTCGTGCTGGACCTCCCGCAGCACGTCGTGCTCGACCATCAAGTACTGAACTTGCCTGAAACCTTCATAGGCAAGTTCACCGGGCTCCGGCGACGCCCACGTGAACTCCGACGCTGCGACCGGGCCTACATAGGTAGACGGAACTGAAATGGGAGCGCTCATGTTAGGAACGACGAAGTTGCTGGCCGAACACGGCGAGATTCTGACCGTGGAGGAGGCTGCGAGCGTGCTCCGCATCAGCCGGGCGAGTGCCTACGAGGCGGCCCGGCGTTGGCGTGCAACCCAACGCGTCCCTGGGCTCCCGGTCATTCAGATGGGTCGGCGGCTGCTCGTGCCGAGGACCGCGCTCGAGGAGATGCTCGCCCGGCCCGGCCGTCTCTACCGCAGACCTCAAGACAGGCGAGGAGGGGGCGTGATTTGGAACGACGAGCATGGCAGCGATCGTCTCTGCTGCAGCTTCGTCCAAGGTCGGCGACACGTGTGAGTACAGGTCAAGCGTGATGCCAACCGTTGCATGGCCGAGCCGCTCGGAGACGACCTTCGGATGCACACCTGCTTCGAGCGCGAGCGTGGCATGGGTGTGGCGCAGATCGTGTAGTCGGATCTTCGGCACGCCAGCCGCGTGGACCAATCTGCTGAACAGGCGCGGTACCGGTCGGGATGCAGCGCACTTCCGTCTTCACGGGTGAACACGAGATCCGTGTCCTGCCACAGCGATCCCGCAATCCGCCGCTCCGCTTCCTGGCGTTGGCGATGCCGAGCGAAGCACCTCGACGGTGACGGCGTCGAGCGAGATCCGCCGGCGACTCCTGTTCGTCTTCGTCGATGCTTCGATGGGGTGTCCGTCCACCGTGGTGATGGTGCGCACAATTGCCAACCGCCCGGCGTCAAGGTCGACCTCACGCCACCGGAGTCCGAGCAGCTCGCCGCGTCGCACCCCGGTGGTGGCGCTCAGCACGAACGAAGCGAACAGCCGATGACCTCGTGTCGACTCGAAGAAGGTGTTGAGCTCGGGGGCGTCCACGTCGTCTGCTCCTTGCGCTCGACCGACGGCGGACGTGCTGTGGCGGCCGGATTGCGAACGATCAACCCCAACCGCTCCGCTCTGCCAGCGCACGCCGCAGCACCCCGTGGGTGTTGCGCACCGTCTTGGACGCCAGTCCGTCCTTGATGAGGCTTCGATACATGCGCTCGACCTCGAGCGGAGTGAGGTCGTGGAATCCGACCTGGCCGAACCGCTGCGTGAGCGTCCGAACCGCTCGCCGATACCCTGCCGCCGTGGTCGGCTTCACGTCCATCTCGACGCCGTCAAGCCAGCCGTCGAGGTACTCACCGAGGTCGACCTTGGACCGACGCACCACGCGGCCGTTGTCGGCATCGGTCAGCACAGCGTTCAGCGCTGTGCGGGCCGACTTCTTGGTCGGGAACCCGCCCTTGGTGGCCCAGCGGCGCTTACCCGTGGAGGGATCGACGCCGACACACGCCCGGTACCGCCATCCCTTGCCGTACTGCTGACCGTTCCCGACACGTACGCCCTCTCCCGCGAACCTGTCCGGGTAGTTCGTCATTTCGCGGACCATTTCTACCTGAAGCCGGTTGGTGAGACAAGGGGAGATCGGTGAACCCCGCAATTTCAAGGTGCCCGGGGCGGGACTCGAACCCGCACGTCCCGAAGGACTGAGGGTTTTAAGCCCTCTGCGCCTGCCAGTTACGCCACCCGGGCATCGTCCGATGGTGGCACATCCGTTGCCCGGGGTGGCGGTTGGCGTCCTTCCACAGCCGACCACGCAGCATGGCGGAAGCGATCCGCGCGAGTCGCTGTGAGGCCGTCGGCCACCACCACACCCTCGATGACGTCGGACCGCACCGTGGGACAGGGGCCGACCCGTCCGGCGGACCGCGACCACGGCGGGCTTGGATCCTCGCCGGCGGATGGTCCGGTCGACTCCGTCTCGTCGTGGTGGCGAGCGGAACACGGGCGGGACGAGGCGCACCCCTGCGGGTAGATCGATCACGGATCGCACAGCCTCGGAGAACTCGACTGCGGTGGCAGGGGTCGTGTCACCCCCGGGACAACTGATAGTTGCGGTCTGGGCATGTACCCATCTTCGTGGATGGCTGTGACACTCGTCCGGGCCGTGCCGGACGCTCCTGACACAACGCCCGGGTGGATCTAGCATGCGGCCATGGCTGCAGACCCCGGGAAGGGGACGACACAGCGCCGACCGGGCGGTACGTGCCCAGCGGCGGATGAGGCGGCTGTGGACGAGGTGCCCGTGCACGAGAATTCCGTTCACACCAAGGGCGGTGAGCTCGTCCCACTGCCCCGGCCGGAGCCCGACGCCGAGGCCCGACCCCCGGACCTCGGATGTGGACGAATGGGGCCGCTCCGAACACATGAGGGGCATCGCCCGGCGCATGTACGACCCCATCTACCGCAAGTGGTTCCGCGTGGATTGGCATGGCCTGGAGAAGATCCCGACCGACGGCGGTGTGCTCTGTCGCCAACCACGCCGGCGCCATTCCCGCCGATGCCCCGGTGATCATGCACGGCATCGAGACCGAGTTGGAGCGTCCGGTCTACGGGCTGGCCGACAACTTCTTCCGCTCGATACCCGGTGGTCGGCACCCTGTGGTCGCGGCCGGGCGGACTCCCCGCACACCCGGACAACGCCTACCGACTCCTCTCAGAGCAGAAGCAGCTGGTGCTGGTGTTCCCCGAGGGCTCCAAGGGGCCGGGCAAGACCTTCGCCGAGCGCTACCAACTCCGCCGCTTCGGGCGAGGTGGGTTCGTGGAGATCGCCATGCGCGGCCGGCGTGCCCGTGGTGCCCATCGCCGTGGTCGGCTCGGAGGAGGCCATGCCGACCCTGCGCACATACCCGGGCTGGCCAAGGCAATCGGCGCACCCTACGCGCCGATCACAGCCAACATGCTGGCGCTGGTCCCGCTCGGGATCGCCGGCTACTTCCCGGCCAAGTTCACCCTTAAGGTTCTCGATCCGGTCCATTTCGACGTCCCTGCGGACCAGGAGCGCTACAGCCGCTCACGTGTGATGGAGGAGTCGGAGGCCATCCGTGACCACATCCAGGCAGCGCTCTACGAGATGCTGCGCAATCGAGAGTCGGGTCGGTTCGGGTGAGGTACACATGAGTTCTTCAGGCACCTCGCAGCGACGACCCAAGGGTCCACGTCGGGTCCGGGTCACCGGGCTCGGCACCTTCTGGGGCGGGCTCGCGGCCCAGGTGCTCGAGGCCGACCCCGGTGTCGAGGTCATCGTGGGACTTGACACGACCGAGCCGACCGTGGAGCTCGAACGCACCGAGTACGTGCGTGTCGACGCCAACGACCCCACCCTGGCGCGGATCGTGAAGGCCACCCAGGTCGACACCATCGTCCACACGTTCCTCGTGATCGATCCCACGCAGATGTCCAAGGCCGCCATGCACGAGATCAACGTCATCGGCACCATGAACCTGTTCGCCGCCGCATCCAGGTCCGACTCCAGCGTGCGCAACGTTCTCGTCAAGTCCTCCACCGTCGTGTACGGCTGCTCCCCCGAGGACCCGGTGTGGTTCACCGAGGACACCCCCCGGTCGCGTGGCCCGCCGCCCGGTCGAACGCAGCCTCGAGGCCGTCGAGGGATACGTCAACGACTTCGCCGAGGACAACCCGCATGTGAACGTGTCACTGCTGCGGTTCTCGAACGTGATCGGCGACGACATCGAGACACCCCTGACGAGGGCGCTGCGCCTGCCGGCTGTCCCGTCGCTCATGGGATTCGATCCCCGCTTCCAGTTCGTTCACGAGGACGACGTGATCAGGGCGATGCTGTTCGCCCTGCGTCACGAGCTTCCGGGTGTGTACAACGTGGCCGGAGACGGGCTCCTGCCCTGGTCCGAGGTGGCCGCGATCTGCGGAAAGCGAACCATTCCCCTCCTCCCGGTGGGGACCAGCTTCATGACCACTCCCCTGCGCCTGCTCGGTGTGGATCTACCCGAGGAGTACATGAACCTGCTGCGCTACGGCCGGGGGGTCGACAACTCACGCCTCAAGCTGGCGGGGTTCGAGTACGAGTACACATCGGCCGAGGCGGTGCGCGAGCTTCGTGGAGAGCGTCCGGCTGCGCGATGTCGTGGGAGCCGAGAGCGGCTACCGCTTCGAGAAGGACGTCGAGCAGTTCTTCCGGCACTCCCCCGCCGTTGTGCGCCCCACGGGCGGCGAATGAGGGACCCGCAGGGCACATCCGCTCGAGGGTCTGGTCAATCGAGGGTCCACCCAGTCGAGGTGACCTCACGGACCAGTTCCACGACCCGGTCGCCTATAACGTCCCAGGTGTACCGCTCCTCGAACAGTTCCGCGGTCGGCGCCGGCGAGGCTGTCGGCCGCCGTTCGCCAGTGAACAGGCAGGCGTCAGCGAACGTGAGCGGGTCATCCGCAATCAGGGCGTGGGTGCCGTGGACCAGGTCGATGCCTTCGCAACCCACAGCGGTCGACACGATCGGGATGTGGTGAGCCATGGCCTCGATGACCTTCAGACGGGTGCCGGCCCCCACGTGGATGGGCACGATCGATACGTCCGCGCGATCCAGTTCGGGCGGATCTCGTCGACCTCGCCGATCAGGTCCACGCCCGGCACATCGGCAATCCACCCGACCTTCTCGGACCCTCGCCCGACGACCCGTACGACCGCCCTGGACATCCGGCGTCTGACCAAGGGCAGGACCTTGTCGACGAACCACTCGATGGCATCGGTGTTGGGCTCGTAGTCGAGGGCGGCCACGAACAGCATCGTCGGCACGTCGCACCGCAGTTCGCCACGGTCGGTGTCCGGCCTGCGGGGACATCGGCCCCGTTGCGAACAGCCACCGCGTCGTCAACCCCGAGCGTTCCACATCGAGCGGCGAGCACACGACGACTCGGTCGACCTCCTCAGCACACCGCCGCTGGGTGGCGTCCCAGCGACGTTCGTCGACAACGTCCATTGCCCGGGAGGTCGCCCAGCGGGCTCCTTCGC
>CAVQRK010000002.1:0-59888 GCA_963715225.1 uncultured Actinomycetota bacterium | reverse complement strand
TGTAACCTACTCGTTCAGTTGGTCTTGCTGAAGCGATGACCAGCACTGGCTCGTACAGCAAGAGCGGGGATAGCAACGCCGAGGACGGAACCCGAGGCGATCTGCGTTGGGGCACCATACCCGGCCTGCTCGCCGACGCCGCGGAGCGGCGCGGCGACGCCGAAGCGGTCGTGGATCTGTCGGTGGTGCCCGCAGAGCGGATCTCATACGACGAGCTGGCTCAACGGGCCGAGGCGGTTGCCCGCAGCCTGATCGCCGCGGGAATCCAGGAGGGCGACCGGGTCGCCATCTGGGCACCCAACTGCTGGGAATGGGTCGTCGCCCTATTTGGTCTTCAGTCCGCAGGTGCCGCGCTGGTGCCGCTCAACACCCGCTACAAGGGGATCGAGGCGGCCGACATCCTTCGTCGCTCCGGTGCCCGGGTCCTGTTCACCGTCGACGGGTTCCTCGGCAACGAGTACGTCACCATGCTCGCCGAGACAGCTCCGGACGTACTGGATTCGCTGGACCGGGTGGTGGTCATGCGTCACGAGGGTACCGTGCCCAATGGAACAGTCGAGTTCGAGCAGCTCCTGGCCGCTGGTGAGTCGGTCGACCCGGCGGAGGCTGTCGCCCGAGCCGCGGCACTGCGACCCGACACCATGAGCGACCTCATGTTCACCTCGGGCACGACGGGTGCCCCCAAGGGCGTCATCCAGACGCATGGGTCGAGCCTGCGTGCCTTCGCCGACTGGGCGGACATCGTGGGGCTACGCGCCGATGACCGCTATCTGGTCATCAACCCGTTCTTCCACACCTTCGGGTACAAGGCCGGCATCCTCGCCGGTCTCATGTCCGGCTGCACCCTTGTGCCCCTGCCCACGTTCGACGTCGAACGGGCGGCCGAGGTGATCATGGAGGAAGGCATCTCGATGATCCCCGGGCCGCCGACCTTGTACCAGACCCTCCTCAATCATCCGAGGTTCGATCCATCGTGTGTCGACACTCTCCGTCTGGCGGTGACGGGAGCGGCGCCCGTGCCTGTCGCGCTGGTCGAGAGCATGCGCAACACGCTCGGGTTCGAGACGGTCCTTACCGCCTATGGGCTCACAGAGGCTTGCGGTGTGGTCACTGTGTGCCGCTCCGATGACGACGACGAGACGATCTCGCACACCTCTGGGCGGGCCATCCCCGGCATAGAAGTGGCGGTCGTGGACGATACCGGCGACGAGATGCCCAGGGGTGAGGCCGGCGAGGTCGTCGTGCGTGGCTACAACGTGATGCGGGGTTACTTCGAGGATCCCGAGCAGACCGCGGAAGCAATCGACGCGGACGGGTGGCTGCACACGGGCGACGTCGGGACCATGGACGAACGCGGGTACCTGGACATCACCGATCGCCTGAAGGACATGTTCATCGTCGGTGGATTCAACGCCTATCCGGCCGAGATAGAGGCTCTACTAGGAGCCCATCCGGGAATCGCCCAGGCAGCAGTGGTCGGCGTTCCCGACGAGCGCATGGGCGAGGTTGCGCATGCTTTCGTGGTCGCCGCAGGGGGGGCGACGCTGGAACCCTCCGAAGTCACCGCGTGGGCGCGGGAGAACATGGCCAACTACAAGGCGCCACGCACGGTCGAGGTGCTCGACGAACTCCCGCTCAACGCCAGCGGCAAGGTGCTGCGCTATGAACTCCGCGAGCGAGCGAAGGAAACCCGATGAAGTTCTGCAACGCAATGATCGGTGCCGATCCGGGCGACTGGAACCGGCTGGCCCGGGTGGCAGAGCAGGTCGGATTCGATTCCGTGGCGGTGTCGGACCACGTGGTCTACCCGTCCTATCTGGAATCCAAGTACCCGTACACGCCCGACGGTGTGCCCCAGTTCTCACCGGACGAGCACTGGCCCGATGTGTGGGTGGCGATCGCGTCGATGGCCGCGGTGACCGAACGGCTCCGCTTCATGACCAACGTGTACGTGTTGCCACTGCGCAATCCGTTCGTGGTTGCCAAGGCCGTGGGCACAGCGGCCTACCTGAGCGGGGGCCGCGTGGCTCTGGGTATCGGTGCCGGGTGGATGCGCGAGGAGTTCGACCTACTGGAACAGCCCTTCGGTCGGCGCGGAAAGCGGATGGACGAGATGGTCGACGTCCTCCATCGCCTCTGGGAAGGTGGGATGCAGGAGTTCCACGGCGACTTCTACGACTTCGAGCCGTTGGAGATGAAGCCTGCGCCGCCCGCCCAGGTGCCCGTCTACATCGGGGGTCACTCCGAGATCGCCTTCGAGCGTGCGGCGCGCAACGACGGTTGGCTCGGCATGTACTACACGCCCGAGCAGCTCATCGAGCACTGCGAGACCCTCGATCGGGCGCGGGAGGATGCCGGTCGGGCCGACCGGCACTTCGAGATCATCGCCTCACCCCTCGCCGTGCCGAGCACAGGGTTGCTCGAGGACCTGGAGGGTGCCGGAGTGGGGACAATCCTCACGTCGGCATGGAAGGCCGTCGGTGTCGAACAGCCCACCGGCGAGGAGGGCGAGGAGCTGCTCCGGGCCTATGCCGATCGGTTCTTCGGCTGAACAGCTGCGATCTGTCCGGCGCGGCGGTCCGGCGCGGCGGCGAGGCGGGGCTACCGTCGCGACGGTGAGCGACGACATCCTCGATGAGATCGCGGCGGGTACGTCCCGGCCGTCCCAGAGCTATCCCTTCGTCGAGGCGTGCCTGGAGTTGGCGGTCCTGCACCGACCCACCGGCAACCGGGGTCGGATCAACCGGTTCACTGGTGAGGTGGTCGAACTGCGCGATTCCCGGGGCGCCAAGCACGCGTTCCGGAACCGGCCGGGGGCATTCGCGGTGAACGGTGAGACGGTCACCCTCGTCGCCGCACGGACCGAGCAGGCGCCCCGGACGAGGGTCAGCGCAGCCGGGGGCATCGTCGCCACCGAGCAGGCGGCGCGGGTGGCCCGAGCATCCCGACTGTGGGTCGAGGGTACTCACGATGCCCAATTGCTGGAGCGCGTCTGGGGCGACGAGTTGCGGGAACTGGGCGTCGTCGTCGAAGCGCTCGGCGGGCTCGACGACCTGATCGCCGACATAGAACGGTTCGGGCCCGGCCCGGGCCGGACCCTGGTGGTGCTTGCAGACCATTTGGTAGCCGGCTCGAAGGAACAGCGAATTGCCGATGCGGTCACGTCCTCACACGTCAGGGTCGTGGGACACCCCTACGTCGACGTGTGGCAATGCGTCAGGCCCGCGTCGGTGGGCATCGAGGTATGGCCGGAGATACCGATGGGTACCGACTGGAAGACGGGCATCTGCGATTCACTCGGCTGGGGGACTCCCAGTCAGGGATGGCGCCGGGTGCTCGCTTCGGTGGACTCGTTCGCGGATCTGGACCCCACCCTGGTGAACGCCATCGAGTCGGCACTGGATCACTTCGCCGGAGAGGCCGAGTCCATGGAAGCACGGTCATGATCGTCGCCGATGTGCTGGCTCGCCGACTGGCCGAGTTGGGAGTCCGACGGGTGTGGGGTGAGTCGATTCCGGTGGGTCCCGACTCCGCCGACAACGGCGGGTACGCACTTCCCGAGCATGTAGCGGTCCCCGAGGCCGACCTGGCGGTGCTGCTGGCAGATGCCGACGGCAGGATCGGTGAAGTCGACGGTCGAGGTCGGCTGGGTGCCGCGTTCCTGCCCGGACCGATCCTGCACCTGTCCAGCGAGCCGGGTGGAATGGCTCCGCTGCAGACCATCGGATCGGCCGAGGAGATGCTGGATGCCCTCGTGGACCCCCCGGGGATCCTGCTCCCGGGTACGTCGGCGCTGCATCTGGATCTTGACCTGAACGCGCCGGCCTCGGCCGATCTTGTCGCCGCGGCACAACCCGAGCGGCAGCCGGTGCTCACGCTGGATCCTTCCATGGCGGGTCTGGCACTTCTGGTGGTGGCCGGCCCGGGCGTCATCCGGGCAGGGGGTGTCGAAGGGCTGTTGGCCCTCGCCAGCGGCGCCTCGGTCGGTGTACTCAACACCATGGGTGCCAAGGGCGTGTTGAGGTGGGATTCCCCGTGGCACTTCGGCACCGTCGGTCTCCAGCAGCGGGACCTGGAACTGGCTGGGCTGGACGATGCCGAAGTGGTGATCGCCACCGGTGTCGACCCGGCCGAGCTTCCCGAGGGCGCACTCTCGAAGGTCGTGGTGCAGGAGGTTCATCCGGGCCAGCTGGCAGCGTTGTGCGCAAACTGGCCGGCCGTTGGTGGCCCTCCGCGGCGGCCGGCCTTCTATGACGAGCTCGCCGCAGCTGTCCGCCCGTTGTACGAGGACGATGGAGCCCCCCTCAGCCCGGCTCGGGCGGCTCTGCATCTCTCGGGCGCCCTGCCGGATCGGGGTATGGCCGTGGTTGATGCCGGTACGGCCGGGTTCTGGGTGGCTCGTACCTTTCCCACTTCGATTCCCAACTCGGTGTGCGTGCCATCCACCGCGGCTCCCGGCTTCGCCTCGGCAGCTGCTCTGGCCTGCGTGCTCGAGGGGCGTCCGGTTCTGGCCGTCACCGACGAGGAGGGGATCGAGACTGCCGAGACGGGAGCCGTCCTGTCGTTCGCGGAGCACCTGGGGGCTCCCGTCGCTCTGCAGGTGTGGCGCGAAGGAGGCCCGGCCTGGCAATCGGCGAGCGAGCACGTGGCCCTCATCGAGTCCGAACTGGACTCGAACGAGGTGAGGGTCGATGACGTACCCGTGCGGTTCTCCGACATGGCCGCGTTGAGCGAGGTCGCCGGTGATCCATGCGCGTGGCCATCGGTGTGACTCTCTTTGCGCGAGGATCGGGACTGGCTTCTCGTGAGAATGAGGTTCAACTAGAACGCGTTCTCGTATTGTGGGTCTGTGCGATCCCAGAGCCTCACCGAGTCCCAGACCGCGCGTCGTGAGCGGATGCTCGCCGTGGCGCTCGGGTTGGCGCTGGAGGGTGGCTGGGACGCGGTCCAGATGCGTGAGGTCGCGGCCCGTTCCGATGTTGCCCTGGGGACGCTGTACCGCTACTTCCCGTCGAAGGAATTCCTGCTCATGTCAGTGATGCTCCAGCAGGTGAAGATCCTGGCCGACGGACTGGCTGTGCGCCCCCCCGAGGGTGAGGACAGCGTCGAGCGGGTCATCGACGTCCTGCGCCGCGCCAACCGCAACCTGCAGAGCCAGCCGGCGGTCACCACGGCGATGATCCGCGCTCTCGTGTCGGGCAACACAGATGTTGCCCCGGTCGTCGCCTCGGTGCGCGAGGAGATGCGTCGTATCATCTCCGATGCCCTGGTTGATGAAGGACCCGCCGATGAGACCCGGATCCTCCAGATCGACCTCCTCTCCGACGTGTGGCTGGCGGCGCTGGTGAGCTGGATCTCCGGTGCGGACGAGGCCAGGGGTGTTCTTCCGCATCTGAGCAATGCCACGCAGGTACTGCTTGCCTGATCGCATCGCGCTGAGGAACCACCGCTTTGCGCCGTTACATGGATAGCGTCGCGCACATGATGAAGACCGCAGCTGTTGCCCTGACTGTCCTCGCCCTGTTGGCCGGTTCCTGCTCGAGTGACTCGGACGACTCGGGTGACTCAACCGACTCGGGTGACTCAAACGAAGCGACTACCACCAACTCCTCCGCAGCGACCGATGACGGTTCGACCTCGTTGGAGGCGCCGACAATTGTCGATGCCGCCGGTGACGTAACGGTCCAGGTCGGAGGGTTCGTGGTCGTGGGCACACCCAACGCAACCGATGTGCAGACCGACGATCCCAGCGTCCTCGAAGTGTCCCAGGCATACTCCGACGGTCAGGCCGAGTTCAACGCCGGCGCCGAGGCATTGAGCGCCGGTTCGGCGACGATGAGCGTGTACGAGGGTGACGAGCTCCTGTACGAGGTCAACGTCACCGTCGAGGGCTGAGCCTTCGGCTCCGGGGCTACCAGGATCCACCTCCGGATACCTGCGGGGGGACCCCGGTGGTCGCCCGGACCCCCGAGTAGTCGGTGATCGTGCGGCCGCCCTCGATCTCGCCGCTGAGCTTCGGTCCCAGAAGTACCCCGACCCCGACCTGGTGCACGTCGTCGTTCACGGAACCGTGGGCTGAATCACTCCATACGGGTTTCCCCGGTATCGAACGGAGAACAGACTCCAGCGGATCGATCGCCCGGATCGGGTTGCCGGTCGATAACGCGCCGAGGGCGTCCGTGACCGCTGCCGAGGTGCGGTCCCGGTCGAGGTCGTACACGTGTCGCTCCAGGGTCTCCCTGCCGTCGACGACGGTGGATGTCGTGAGGATCATCGGCTGTGTCAAACCACGCTCGCGGAGCGGTATCTCCACCGACGTGGATGTGGTGCCGGTCGACCCGGCCCCGAACGCCCGAGCCCTGCCGTCGGCGAAACCCTCGAGCAACAGACTTCGACCACCCGGCCCGGCACGAAGACCCACCGAAGCCAAGGCGGCGCCCGATACCCCCACCAGCGGAACCAGGGCGGCGGCGTCGGCACCTAGGTCTCCCTCGATTGCGAACAGGGCATCGGTGGTGTCCGCCTTGCCGACACCGAGTCCTGCAGTCGTCAGTATCCGGTCCGTGGCCATCGCTGTCAGCGGGTTGTCGCCAAGGATCGGAGCGCGGTCGATCCCTTCGGCCAGTCCGAGCTTCATCAGGAATCCGCCGACGTCCGCGTCGTCAACCTGCCAACGCCGGCGTTGCGTGAGGGTCACGGCCGCACCAGCTTGGGCCTCGACTTCGACGGAAACGGCGTCAGCTGAGCCGGCCTCGGCACCGAGCCCTACGGAAACGGAGCCGCTCACGGAGTCCTCGATAGTCACCGTCGTGTGGTTGCCGGGAAGGTCGGTGATGGTGAGGGCGCTTCCTGTCGCCAGCCCGAAGGCCGCCGCGGCCTGCGCTCCGAGGGTCCATGATTCAGTGCGCAGCGGCAGCGGGTCTCCATGAGGTGGCCGGCCGACTTCGGGGTGGGTCGGTGCCGCCGGGTCAGCGGCGCCCACGGCGTTGTTCGCGAGGTCAGTCGACCCGACGTTGGATACACGTTCCTGCTCCTCGGCGTTGCGTGAGGCCTCAGCGGCTGCTTCCAGTAGGTCGTCGCCGAGGAGGCGGAAGCTACGCGTGTGGCCCGACCATTCCCGACGAAACCTCGTGGCGTCGCGTCCGTCCCACGTCGTGGCCAGGACCATGCGGGTAACGGTCCGTTGCGAGTCGAGCAACTGACGTCGGGCGTGGCGGAGATCGTTGGCGAGTTCACGCAGGTCAGCAGGGTCGGCGCCCAGTTCCGTCACGGTCCGAAGGTATCGACATCCCTGGCGGTGGTCACCGGGTCGCCCAGCCCGTCTCGAGAGCAGCCCGCGGACCGGTCGGCCAATCTCAGGCCAGGTCGGTCTCAGAGCAGATTCAGTACCCGCGCGGCGTTCCCGCCCAGGAACTTCGGCCACACCTCGTCCTTGAGTGCCACGTCGGGCAACTCGGACATGATGCGCTCATAGGTGAGGCCGGCAGGGAAGTACCCGGCATAGATCACCTTGTCCGCACCCCGGGAGTTGGCGTAGTCGATGATGGCCCGGGGGTAGTGCTTCGGGGCGAATGCGGAGGTCGAGTAGTAGAGGTTGGGCCACTTGAGCATCAGCTTCACCGCCAGGTCCTCCCATGGTTCGGCGCCGTGGCGCATCACCACCTTCAGATCGGGGAAGAACCAGCACACCTCGTCCAGGAGCTCGACCTTCTGGGGGGCGAGGGGTACGCGGGGGCCGGGGACGCCGACGGTCAGGAAGATGGGAAGGTCCAGCTCCACACACGCCGCGTAGACGGGGTAGTAGGCCGCAGCATTGATGGCCGTCGACTGCCCCGAAGGGAAGCTGGTCACCGCCACGATGCCCCACTCGTCGTGGAACGACTTGATACGCCTCACGGCGTCCATGCCCTCTCGGGGGTCGACGTCGATGCAGGGAAGGAATCGGTCCGGGAAGTCGCGGACCGCCCGTCTGGGTTCCTCGCGCTCGTCGTTGCCGACGTTCACCATGCCGCGGACGACACCGTACGTGTCCATGTTGTGCAGCGTCACCGCTACGGGGTCGACGCCCTCCTCGATCTCGGCCGGAACGTCCTTGAACATGTACTGCGCCGGCATCTTGAAGTCCTCCTGGCTCTCCTTGTCACGAAGTGAGGGAGCCAGGAACTTGTAGACCTTGCTGCGGTCGCTGCTGGGGAATCCGATCATCGTGTCGATGATGGGTACATCGGTGGGCATGGCCATCGGGCCACCCTATGTCAGCGCGGAAAAGGGGAACACCTTCCCGTTCTCGATGCACCAGTTGTCGTTCGCCGGATGCCGAACCTCAGGCCCCGAACCTCAGGGCCAGGGTATGACCGACGATTGTGCAGTGACCCGATCGCAGTTGGTCCGTTGCCGTAGGCCGGGGAAGTTCAGGTTGGCTGCCGGCGAGGAGTCGGTGTTGGCACAACCCCCGTCTGCGTGCGACTGGTACTTGGCGGTCGCCCGCCGAATTCGGCGCTCGGATCCGTCGAGCGCGGTCCCCGTGGGGTTCGACCATCGCACCGACACCGAGGGATCGTCGCAACGGGCGAAGACCTCCGACCACACCAGAACGCCGCTGATGCGGTCGCCGGGGACATGCAGGTCACGCACCACCGTGGACGTGCCGCTGTCGATTTCCGTCACCGTTGCCCGCCACCGGGTCTCCGAGGGAACCACCTCGACGCCGGGCGCCGGAGCGACGGAGAGCCGGTAGGGCGTGCCCGCTCGCCAGGTGAAGTCCCTGGTATTCATGTTGGCCATTGCCGAGGGCAGCGCCGATCCGGTGCCGTCGAGCTCGCCTCCGCCGGCCCGGTACCCGCCCCAGTTGACCGCGGTGGAACCAGGATGTCCCGGATGCCACTGGAGACCCAGGTGGGCTGCTCCGGCAGCTCGCCCTGCCGGGTCGACGAAGTCCACCTGGAGCGCCCAGAAGTACAGCTGGTCGACAGCCGGAGCTTCCTCGACGGTGAGGTCGACCGCAGCGGCGCCGAGTGACCCCGGCACATCCCAGCGCAGGTGCAACGACGACGCACCGTTGGCGGACGGCGGGATCCCGGTGACGCGGGGATTGCGACGAGTCCATGGCCAGGTCGACATGGCCCCAGTCCAGCCCATCTCAGACGTCTTTCCCACCACCTATGTTGTACCGCAGGGCGGATCAGCGTTCCGGAACTGCATCCAATGCGTAGGGTCTGGGCGAAACACACATTGGTCGGGCGAACACCAAAGTGGTGTCGGCGGTGGCCAGGGTGGTGGTTCGAAGTGGGGATGCAGCCAATGGCAACGGATCCGCAGGGTGGTGCGACCGAGATGGGTATGTCTGTCGCGTCGCTGTCGTCGGAGGCGCCGATCGGCTGGCGCATCACCATCGTGTGTTCGATGGTGGCGCTGCTGGAGACCACGGCGGTCGGAATGGTCGGCGGGTCGCTCACGGCGATCCAGGACACCTTCGGCCTGAGCGACACCCTTGCGGGACTGATCCCCACCGCGGCAGTGTTGGGAAGCCTGTTCGCCGCGGTGCCCTCGGCACACCTGGCAGACCGGCATCGTCGGGTGACGGTCCTGGGCGCGGCGGCGGTCCTGTGGACGCTCGTGGTGATCGGGTCGGCAATGGCCCCGATATTCGCAGTGTTCTTGTTGACCCGGGTCCTGCTGGGAGCGGCAGCGCAGCTCAACAACCCTGCAGCCTCCAGCCTGATCGCCGATGCCCATCCGGCGCGGGCGCGGGCGCGGGCCTATGGATACGAACGCATGGCCAACTACTTGGGCCTCCCCCTCGGCATAGCGCTCGGGGCCGCGTTGGCGGACGCTCTCGGCTGGCGGACGGCGTTCGTGGTGCTGGCCCTGCCGGGCCTACTGGCGGTATTGGCTGTGATGACCCTGAACGAACCGCGGCGAGGTCTTGGCGACGTGCTCGACCGCCGCGGTCGAGACCTCGCGTCCAACGAACCAGTCCCGCATGGCGAGGAGGTCGCCGCAGGCGATCCTGTTCCCCACGGGTCCGTAGCGTCCGGTGCCGATGATGGTGGCGCCGACGAGGGCCGGCCTCCCACGATCGCCCAGTTGAGGATGTTGTGGGCCATACCGACCATGAGGACCCTGCTGGTGGCGGTGCCGGTGTTGTTCTCCGCGCTCGCATCGCTTTTCTTCTGGTCCACCGCCTACTTCGAGGAAGTGCACGGGCTCGCCGAGTCGGGGGCCGGGGGAATCGCCGGTGCGGTGGGCGGTACCGGGATCGTAATAGGGATCATCGTCGGCAGTCGCCTCGGGGATCGCCACCACGGCAGCCGTACGGGCTGGCGTCTCCGACTTGCCGGCGGATCACTACTGGCAGGCGCAGCGTCGTTCGTCGGATTCGTCCTGCTTCCCTCGCTCGCGGCTCAGGCCGCCGCCTTCGGTCTGGCCAACGTGTTCATCGCCATGGCCATACCGAACCTCACCGCCGCCGTCGCCGACGTGGTGCCGGCGCCGATGAGAGGCATGGCGTTCTCCGCCGTCCAGTTCTTGATAGCGCTCGGCTCCGCGGCCGGGCCACCGTTGGTGGGAGCGACCTCCGACGCGCTCGGTTCCCTCAGGCCGGCGATGGCGGTCCTCGTGGTTCCGTTGGCGGTGGCGGGGGAGTGGGTCCGCCGGGGATCACATGCCTTCGACGGCGATGCGGAGGCGGTCCTCTCCGGGGGTTGATCCTGCTCGACCGAGGGTTCGAGGCAACTAATCTCGGCCCGTGGCATCCCCAGAGAGCGACAGCACCCGGAGCGAAGGCGGAGCAGGCTCCCCGAGCATCCCGACGACCTACAACATTGCCGACATCTGGGAGGCGGTCGTGGACCGCGTGCCGAACGCGAAGCCCTGGTGTGCGGGGAGCGGCGCTGTACCTACGGCGAGCTGGAGGATCGGGCGAACCGGCTTGCCAACCATCTGAGTGGCGAAGGGGTCGGCCCCGGTGACTTCGTGGGCTGCTACCTCACCAACAGCATCGAGTACATCGAGACCCTGCTTGCGTGCTTCAAGATCCGCGCCGTACCGGTGAATATCAACTACCGCTACGTCGCTGACGAGCTGATGCATCTGTTCACCGACTCCGCCCTGGTCGCGGTGGTCTCCGAGCCGTCGTTCGTGGGCAATGTGGCCGAGGTGGTTCCGTCGGTGCCGTCGCTGCGCCACACCCTGGTCACGGGCGATCTGCCCGAGGGTTCTGATTTCCGGTCCTACGAAGATGCACTCGCCGCTGCATCCTCGGCGCGTCCGGATGCGGGGGACCGCGGCGACGAGGATCTGTACGTCATCTACACGGGCGGCACGACGGGCCTGCCCAAGGGCGTCGTGTGGCGCCACGGCGATGCCTTCTTCGGATGCCTCACCGGTGGCGACCCGATGCGCATGAACGGCCCCGTGGAGAGCCCCGAGGAGATGGTCGACCGCATCATCGACTTCGACTTCACCTTCTACGCGCTGGCCCCCCTGATGCACGCAGCCGCCCAGTGGGTGGCGCTCATGTGGCTGTTCTGCGGTGCCAAGGTGGTGCTGCACAGCGGTCCCTTCGACCCGGTGGGGATATGGCGCACGATCGAGACCGAGAAGGTGTCGACCACCACCGTTGTCGGCGATGCCATGGCCCGGCCCCTGGCAGACGCTTGGGACAGCGACGGCCCGTTCGAGGTTTCCAGCCTGTTCGCGTTCTCCAACGGCGGCGCCCCCCTGGCGGAGACCACGAAATTGCGGCTGATGGAGATGCTCCCCGATTGTGTGTTCACCGACGGGTTCGGATCATCCGAGACGGGTATCCAGGGCAGTTCCCGGCTCCAACCGGGTGAATCGCCGGCAGGAACCGCGGTGTTCGACAGCCTCGCCGATGGGACCAAGGTCCTCGACGACGACTGGAACGAGGTCGTGCCCGGCTCGGGCGCGGTCGGACGGATCGCCCACTCGGGGTACATCCCGCTGCGCTACCACAACGCTCCGGAGAAGACAGCTGAAACGTTCCGGGAGATAGACGGCGTTCGTTGGGTGGTCTCGGGCGACATGGCGACTGTTTCCGAGGACGGTTCCGTACACCTGCTCGGTCGTGGTTCGGTGAGCATCAACACCGGCGGGGAGAAGGTCTATCCCGAAGAGGTGGAAGGCGTGCTCAAGGGCTTCGCCGGCGTGTACGACGTGCTGGTTGTCGGCGTACCCCACGAACGGTGGGGGGAGCAGGTCGTAGCAGTGGTGGCCACTGCCCCCGGTGAGGCCGCGCCGACAGCCGAGGAACTCGCTGAGCACTGCAAGGGTCGCCTGGCGGGATACAAGGCTCCCCGCTCCGTGTGCATCGTGGATTCAATCGTGCGTTCGCCGGCGGGCAAGGCGGACTACCGCTGGGCCAAGTTGGTGGCATCCGGTAAGTGACCGTTCGCCGCGGAGTCCGTGGCGAGGTACTGGTCGCGGGAGCCGCGGCTCTGTGGGCCCTGATCGGTGTGTACACGCGCGAGTTGGGCGACCTCGGCATGCCCGCCGCGGATGTCGGGGCGTGGAGGGCAATCGTCGGCGGCGGCTGCTTCGCAGCACACGCCGCGGTCTCGCGACGCGCACGTCCGCCCTCCCGCACAACCGTTTCAGCAGTCGGGCGGCACTGGATCGGGTTGGCCGCCTTCTGTCTGGTCGGCGTGGTCGTGTTCTATGCCTCGCTGCCTCTGGCGGTGGAGACCGGTGGGATCTCACTGGCCTATGTCCTGCTCTACACCGCCCCCATCTGGGTGACGATCGGAGCTGTGGCCTTCCTGCACGAGAGGGTGGACCTCCGGCAGATCACCGCGGTCGGGGTGACTGTGGTCGGGGTTGCGGCACTGGCCGCGTCGGCCACCGGCACGGTAACGGTCTCGGTCGTATCGGTGGGGTGGGGCCTGGTCGCTGGTATCAGTTATGCAAGCTACTACCTGCTCGGTCGGCGTCTCTTCGAAGCCGTCGACGCCCCGGTGGTCTATGCCCTGGTGCTACCGATCGGCGGACTGGTGTTGGCGCTCATCGTCGGCGTCGCCCGACCGACTCCGGCGATGGTGGCGTGGATCCTTGCCCTCGGAATCGGGTCGACGTACCTGCCGTACCTGCTGTTCGGGATGGGCATAACCCGTGTCACGTCGTCGCGTGCGGTCGTGGTCGCCATGGTGGAGCCGGTGCTGGCGGCTGGCATCGGGGTTGCGTTCTACGGGGAGCGGCTCGGCTTCCTGGGCGCCGTCGGCGCCGCTGCGGTGGTGGCTGCGGCCAGCGTGGTCGCGGTGAGGGGTAGCCGGTGACGATGGGCGGCCCGTACCCGCGTTCACAGTGCGAGCCGGCTCGTCGGTAACCTCGACCGTCGTGATCACCGTCTCCGGCCTCGCCAAGTCCCATGGCGGGCGAACCCTCTTCACCGATGTGACCTTCCGGCTCATGCCGGGTCGGCGTGTGGCTCTGGTCGGCGGCAACGGCGTCGGCAAGACCACCATCCTGGAGATCATCGTCGGGGACCAGCAGTCCGACGCCGGAGAGGTCCACTCGGCGTCGGGTACTCGCATCGGGTACCTGCCCCAGGAGCTGACCCTGCAGGTCGAGGGATCGGTGATCGCCGAGGTGATGCGGGCGGTGGCGCACGTGACCGACCTCGAGGCCCAGATGGAACGGCTCCTCGAGGACGTGGCAGCCACGGGGCCCGGAGGTTCGGCCGATGATGCAGATGCCCACGACAAGGCGCTACACGCCTACGGCGACGCCCAACACCGGTTCGAGACCCTCGGCGGCTACGGCATCGAGGCGGAGGCACGCAGGGTCCTGGCCGGACTCGGGTTTACCTCCGAGGACATGGAGCGCCCCGTGCAGGACCTCTCGGGTGGTTGGCGGATGCGGGTCGCCCTGGCCCGGCTCATGCTGTCCGCGCCCGACCTGCTCGTGTTGGACGAGCCGACCAACCACCTGGATGTGGAGTCGGTGGCGTGGCTCGAGCGCTACCTGGCCGACTGGCCGGGAGCGATCCTGTTCGTCAGCCACGACCGCGACTTCATCGATGCGGTGGCCGAGCGGGTCATCGAGGTCTCGGGCGGTCGGGCCCTGGAGTACGTGGGCGGGTTCGCGGAGTTCGTGGTGCAGCGCGAGGAGCGGCTCGCCGGCCTGAGGGCGGCCCAGGCCCAGCAGCAGAGACAGGTGGACCATCTCGAGCAGTTCATCGACAGATTCCGTTACAAGGCGACCAAGGCGCGCCAGGTTCAGAGCCGTATCAAGATGTTGGAGCGGCTCGAGGACATCGACACTCCCGATCGACCCGCGCAGGCAGCCCGCTTCGGGTTCCCTGCCCCCCAGCGCAGCTCGCGTGTGGTGATCGAGGTGGACGGTGCGACCGTGGGCTTCGACGGCACGCCCGTGCTGTCCGACGTCGACCTGGTGGTGGAGCGGGGTCGGAAGCTGGCCCTCATAGGGCCCAACGGCGCGGGCAAGACCACGCTGTTGCGAATGGTGCTCGGCGAGCTGTCACCGACTTCGGGCACGGCCAGACTCGGGTCCAACGTGGATGTGTCGCACTTCACCCAGCACCAGGTCGACAGTCTGCGCTTCGATCGCACGGTGATCGAGGAGTTGCGCGCCGCAGTTGGGGAGCAGCATGGACGCAACCTGCGCAGCGTGCTGGCCGGCTTCGGATTCTCGGGCGACGCGGTCGACCGAAAGGTGGGCGACCTCTCCGGTGGGGAACGCACCCGCCTGGCTCTGGCCCGGATCATGGTCGAACCGGTGAACCTCCTGGTGCTCGACGAGCCGACCAACCACCTCGATCTGCCGAGCTGCGACGTGCTGGAGGATGCCCTGGTGGCCTATCCCGGCACCGTCCTGCTGGTCACGCACGACAGATACCTGATCCGGGAGGTGGCCGACGGTCTGGTGGTGGTTCGCGACGGCCGGGCGGTGATGTACGACGAGGTGGACGAGGAGCTCCTGGCGCCGTCGGGCGCCACTACCGCTGCGGCGCCGGCGACACCCGGCGGTGGTCGCTCCGGGGGCAGTACCTCCGGGGGAAGGTCGTCGGGCGGCAAGGCACCCGGCAGCGATGCGAAGACCGGCGGTGCAGGCCGTCGCGAGAACCGGGCCGAAGTCCGAAAGCGTGGGGCCGCCGTTCGTGAGCGCGGTGCGTCGGATACGCGTGAACTCCGCAAGCGTGCACAGAAGCTGGAGCGCCAGGTCGCCAAGGCGGAGGCCGAGGTGGAACGGATCGGTGAGCAACTCGCAGATCCCGAGATCTACGAGGATCATCAGAGGGTGCGTGGGCTGGCCGACGAGCACGATGCCGCCAAGTCCACCGCGGAGGGGCTCATGTCGGAGTGGCTCGAGGCCCAGGAGGCCATCGAGACGGCGGAGACATAGCCGCGGAGACCCACACGCGGGGTTGTCGGGCCGGGTTCAGGCGGCCGGCGAATTCTCGCAATCAGCGGGGCAGGTCCGCCGACAGGTCGATCTCACGCAGGATGATCCTCGTGGAGGACTCCTCGACACCACCTCGTGAGCGCCACTCCAGGAGCAGGCGATCGAGCGTGGGCACGTCGGCGCAGGCGACCATGAGCACGTAGTCGAGGGATCCGGTCACATGCATGGCGGCCTGCACTTCGGGTGTCTCCTGCAGAAGCGCCTCGAACGTTTCCGGATCAGCGGTGCGGGCCAGCCGGATCTCCGTGATGGCCTGGAGGCCGACTCCGAGAGCGGACAGGTCCACCTCGGCGCGGTAACCACGCAGCACGCCGACTGACTCGAGACGCCGGACCCGGTCGGCGGTGGCAGTGGCACTGAGCCCGATCCGCTCGCCCAGGTCACGCCAGGTGAGACGGCCATCGCGGCGGAGCTCACTGAGGATAGCAAGGTCAGTAGCGTCTATCGCCGCCGTATCCACGGCTGAAGGTGTCATATCGGCAATGATACCCTCTGAAACACGCCCTCGGCGCAGTCATACTCGGAGACATGCAGTTCTCCCATTTCCTCCTCGGCGTGGCCACCGGAGTACCAGTCATGATCATCGTGGGCCCGATCGCCCTGTTGTTGATCGAGCAGGGCCTCCGCAACGGTGTACGTGGCGGGGTGCCGGCAGCGGTCGGAGTAGCGGCAGCCGATCTGAGCTTCGCGTCGGCATCGGCGCTGGCCGGGGTCGCGGCAGCGAACGTTCTGGCGCCGATCGAGCCGATGTTGCGGCTGGGCGCTATCGGTGTCCTGGGCGTGCTCGCCTGGCGCCTCTGGGCTGCGGCGAGGGCGGACCTGGTGGCGATGGACAGATCGGCAGGTGCCGAGATCCTGCTCGATGAACCACTCGCCGCCCCTGTCGGCGGCAGGGCAATGGAACGCGGTGCAGCCAGCCTTCTGAGGTCCGATAACGCCGGTGGGGAGCTCGACGGGACCCCACGTATGGCGAAGCTTGCTCTGGCCGCCGAGTTCTTCGCCATCACCGCCGTGAATCCACTGACGGTCCTTGTCTTCACCTCGATCGTCGTGGGTGGAGCAGCGGGTGTGGGGACTCTCGGCTGGGTCCTCGGCATGGTCGCGGCATCACTCATGGTCAACATGACCTTCGTCGCCATCGGCCACGGGCTGGGAGCGGTACTCGACGAGCGCCGGACGGCCCGGCTCCGGATGGGCGGTGCCCTGCTCATCGTGGGCCTGGCGGCGTACTTCGCACTCGCCTGATGTCTGGTCCGGCTCTCTCCTCCGCCTGACTTCCGGCCGGCCGGCAGCCAGGTAACGACCCTCAGTCGACCTTGTGCTCACCGGCCTCGGCGAGCTTCTTGGCCCATGGGTAGTCCGGCTTGCCGGACGGGGACCGTTGTATCTCATCGACGGTGTGGATCTCGCGTGGCACCTTGTAGCCGGCCACCAGCGTGCGGGCATGCTCACCTATGGAATCCAGGTCCGCTGTCATGCCCTCGCGCCACTCGATGACCACGGCCACCCGTTGGCCCCACCGTTCGTCGGTGACACCGACGACCAGACAGTCGAACACCGCCGGGTGGGACTTGACCGCGCCCTCGACCTCCTCGGGGAAGATCTTCTCGCCGCCGGAGTTGATCGACACGGTTCCCCGGCCGAGCATCACCAGGTTGGGGCCGCTCCAGCGGGCCAGGTCGCCCGAGACGGCATATCGGTTGCCGTCAGCGGCAATCACGAAGTTCTCCGCGGTCTTCTTGGGATCGTTGAAGTAGCCGAGGGGGATGTTCCCGCCGCGCCCCAGGCGGCCGGTGCGTTCGTCGCCCTGTTCGATGATCTCGAGATCGTCGTCCAGTACCACCACGTCACGGCCGGGAGCCACGGTCGGGCCGCCGCCCTCGGCCTTGTGTCCCTTGGCGGCATAGTTGATGCCGTTGAAGCCCGACTCCGTGGATCCGATGGAGTCGGTGATGATCAGGTTGGGGAAGTAGTCGAGGAATCGATCCTTGACCGACTGGGAGAACAGCGCCGCGGAGCTGGAAAGGGAGATGAGGCTGTCGGTGTTCCAGCGACCCGGGTTCGCCTCGAGGGTCTCGATGAGCGGACGGGCGATCGCGTCACCGGTGATGATCATCGAGTTGAGCCCGTCGTCGTTGACCGAGTTCCAAACGGCTTCCGCGTCGAATCGCCGCAGCAACACGATCGTGCTGCCGATGAACCACTGACTGAGTGTCGCGATCTGGGCGGCGCCGTGCATGAGCGGCGGAATCACACAGAACACCAGGCCGGTCTCGCTCGCAGCAGCCTGCTCGGCGCGGGAGTATTCCGATGCCACCCGCTCGTTCGTGAGGGCATCGATGCCCTGACCGAGGGCGAAGAAGATGTCCTCGCTGCGCCACATGACGCCCTTGGGCATGCCCGTGGTTCCGCCGGTGTAGATGATGTAGATGTCGTCACCGGACCGCTCGGGGAATTCGCGGAGGGGTGACCCGGCGTTGCAGGCCTCCTCGAACTCCGTCGATCCCAGCTGATCGAGTGCCGCGGTCGCTTCGGGTGAGTGCCCCTCGGCATCCGCGATGTGTACGAACGTCTTCAGCCTGGGTGACTCCGATGCCACAGCCGCGAGTCGGGGCGCGTACTCCTCGTCGAACAGGCAGGCGACGATCTCGGAGTTGCCGATGAGATAGGAGAGTTCGGCCTCCACGTAGCGGTAGTTGATGTTGATCGGAACCGCACGGATCTTGAGGCACCCCAGTGCCGTCGAGATCCACGCCTCCGAGTTCATCGCGTACAGGCCGACGTGGTCCCCGGCTTCAACACCGTTGTCGGCCAACCAGTGGCCGATCCGGTTCGCCCGGGCATCGAGTTCCGCGAAGGTCCAACTCGAACCTTCGTAGACCAGAGCTGTGCGGTTCGGGACGGCGTCGACAGTGTGTTCGAACAGGTCTGCGATGTTGTAGGCCACTGAGCCAAACTAGAACAGGTTGCAGATCGGGTTCACGTCATCTCGGTCGTGTGCCGCTTCTTGGCGGCCGCTGCCTTCTTCTTCGGGGGCGCTGCCTTCTTCTTGGCCGACCTGGACGTTGCGGTGACCGGTGCTGCCTTCTTACGGATAGTCGGGTTCTTGTCGACTGCCAGAGCAGCGAGTTCCTCGAACGTGGGGTCAACTGCTGCAGCCACGTCCCAGATGTCCGGGACCAGTTCGCGGTCCGCCATGAACCCGATGTCTATGTGGTCGCGATAGGAGAGCACGGTGATGTTCAGCCCGGCCCCGTCCATGATCGGTCCCATGGGGTAGGCGGCCACCAACTCGGCGCCGGCCAGGTACAGGGGGAACGGCGGCCCGGGGACGTTGGATATGACCAGGTTGTGCAGCGGTCGGATGGAATCGGCCAACTGCATGGAGCCGTATAGGCGCGACGCCAGGCCGAAAGTCCGCGGCGAGGCCCATTCGGCCCAGTCGGTGAGCGTTCGGGCACCAACGAGGTCGTGGTCGAGCTTTGCTCCGCTAGTCGATTTGGCGATGGCGGCCAGTCGTTCGGTGGGGTCGGCGATGTCGGTGGCCAGGGACGCGAACATGGCCGAGACCTTGTTGCCGAGGTCTGCATCCACGCCATCGACGCGGACCGACACCGGGCAGGTGGCCATGAGTGACTCCTCGGGCAGTTCGTTCCTGGCGGCCAGGTAATGGCGCAGGGTTCCCGAACAGACGGCCAGGATCACATCGTTTAGTTTCACCCCCAACGTGTCCTTTACGGCCTTGGCTTCCTCGAGGGGAAGGCGGGCGAAGGAGACCGTGCGATGAGGCCCGATGGTGTGGTTCCAGGGAGCTCGGGGCGCGGTGAGGGGCGTCGCCCCGTGCGAGGAGTTCGGGTCGCGTACCGAGGAAATCAGGTCGCTGATGCCCGCAATGGTCCGTCTCGCCAGACCGAACGACTCGCGGGCCAGCCGCAGCTTCGAGAGCGCGGCGTAGGTGAGCAGCTCCTGGTCGGTGGGGATGTGCTCCGGCTCCATCTCCACCGGATCGAGATCCCGTCCCTCGGGGGTCAGGTCATAGAGCTCGGTCATGATCTCTGCACCCGATGCGCCGTCGATCGCGGCATGGTGCACCTTGACGACGAAACCGACCCGATCCTGCTTGAGGCCCTCGATCACCCATGCTTCCCAGAGTGGGCGGGTGCGGTCTAGCGGGATGGAGGCGATCTGCGCCGCAACGTCGGCCAGCTCCCGTCGCCCTCCGGGTGTCGGACACCCGATCCGGCGTACGTGGTAGTCGAGGTTGAAGTTGGGATCCTGTACCCAGACCGGGTGATGGAAGCGGAACGGCACCTGCACCAGGCGTCGCGTGAACGGAGGGACCAGGTGCAGTCGGGAACGGATGTGTTCCTTGATCTTGTCGAAGCTGTAGCCGCCGTCCATCGAGGACACGTCGTAGATCCCGGTCATGGCCACGTGCATGTGGGCGTCGTGGGTCTCGACGTAGAGGAAGGTCGCGTCCATTCCCGAAAGGCGTTCCATGGCGACATTGTGGCCCAACCCCGAGCATCCACGCTCCTCGGTCCCCGGGTGGGGATTGTCGGTCCCGCATACTGCGGCCAGACTGCGGTCAATGGCCGAACCGACCGAGATGCCTCTGTGGACACCTTCCCCCCAACGGGTGGCGGCCACCGCCATGGACCGGTTCCGCCGGACCGCAGCGCAGGTGGTCCACCGCGACCTCGATGACCACGAGGCGCTGCACCGTTGGTCCACCGAGGATGCGGACGACTTCTGGGGTCTGCTGCTCGACACCCTGATGCCCGCTGTGAATCGGCCCGGTGCGGCTCTTTGCGCAGGTGGATCCGGCGCCTTCGCCACAGACTGGTTCCCGGGTCTGGTCATGAACGTGGCGGAGGTGATCCTCGACGGCAACGTGTCCGGTACCTCCGCGGATCCTGGCGACGTGATGATGGTGTCGATCGACGAGCGCGGCCGTAGACGCGAAGTCACCAGGGCCAGTGCGAGGACAGAGGTGGGGGCGATCGCCGCCGCGCTGCGCTCAGAGGGGGTGGGTCCGGGGGATCGGGTGGCCGTGTGGCTCCCGAACACCGATGTGGCCATGCTCGTAATGCTGGCGGCGGCTTCGATCGGAGCCGTGTTCAGCAGTACCTCGCCCGACTTCGGGGTGGACGGTGTACTTGACCGTTTCAGCCAGATCGAGCCGACCGTGTTGGTCGCTGCAGATGGCTACACCTACGGGGGCAAGGACTTCGATCGGCGACCGCAGCTCGCGGAGATCATGGGTGGCCTGCCCGGGTTGCGTCGAACGGTGGTGCTCGGGTTCCTCGATCCTGCGCCTGATCTGCGCGCCCTGGAGGAGTTCGGCTCGGCCGTCGATTTCGGCGCATGGGTCGCTGCTCACGAGGGCATCGAGCCCCAGTTCGCCCAACTCGGATTCGACCACCCGTGGTACGTGCTGTTCAGCTCCGGCACCACAGGGGTGCCGAAGTGCATCGTGCACCGCAGCGGCGGCGTGCTGCTCCAGCACCTCAAGGAGCACCAGCTCCACTGCGACATCGGCCCGCGTGACCGCGTCTGCTATTTCACGACCTGTGGCTGGATGATGTGGAACTGGCTGGCGTCGGTCCCCGCATCGGGCGCCACCGCGGTGCTCTACGAGGGCAATCCGTTCCATCCCGGGCCTGCCCGGCTGTGGGAACTGGTCGAGTCCGAGCGACTCACGTTCCTCGGTGTGTCGGCCAAGTACATCGACGCGGTGGCCAAGGCCGGATACGTCCCGTCTGATTCGGTGGATCTCTCCAGCCTGCGGACCATCGCCTCTACCGGCTCACCGCTCTCGCCGGAGTCGTTCGCGTGGATCTACGAGTCGGTGGATCCGGGATGCGCCGATGGCGGACTGCACCTCGCATCGATTTCCGGCGGCACCGACCTGTGCGGCTGCTTCGTTGGGGGCGACCCGACCCGCCCGGTGTACTCGGGAGAGATTCAGGCGCCGGCGCTGGGTATGGCCGTCGACGTGTGGGATGCCCATGGCCACCCCGCGGCACCGGGGGAACGTGGCGAACTCGTCTGTACCGCTCCGTTCCCCTCCACCCCGCTCGGCTTCTGGGGCGATGGCCCGCTGGGGGAGATGGGACCCCGCTACCGCGGCGCGTACTTCGAACGCTTCCCGGACGTATGGGCGCACGGCGACTTCGCCTCGTGGACCAGCCATGGGGGCATGGTCATCCACGGTCGCTCCGACACCACCCTGAATCCCGGCGGGGTGAGGATCGGCACTGCCGAGATCTACCGGCAGGTGGAGCAGATACCGATGGTGCTCGAGTCGCTCGTGTTCGGCGAGGAGGTCGACTCCGATGTGAGGATCGTGCTGCTGGTTCGGCTCGCGGACGGAGCGGCGCTGGACGACGACATGGTCGCCGACATCAGGGGACGGATCCGGAGCGGATGCACCCCTCGTCACGTGCCTGCGTTGGTGTTGGAGGTGGATGACCTTCCGCGGACCCGTTCCGGGAAGCTGGCGGAGCTAGCGGTGTCGGACAAGGTCAACGGCCGCGAGGTTCGCAACACCTCGGCCCTGGCCAACCCCGAGTGCCTCGACTCCATTGCGGCTCTTTTCACCTGAAGCTCCGACCCACCCCCGATCCGCGTTCCCGCCCCCGATACCCCGTTCTGTGACGCGAGGATGGCGCTCAGCGCCATCCTCGCGTCACAGAACGGAGTTGGGGGAGGGTCTCAGTGTTCGATTCGGAAGTGCTCCACCACCAGGGTCAGCGCCATGACAGCGACCACTGCGGCCAGCAGTACCACGGCGTCCATCGAACCTCCGAACGCGAGCAGGGCCGCGATCGCTGCAGCGCTGAACAGGCGTTCCCGGGCGACCGCCCTGAAAGTCCGCCAGATGGCCACGGCGATGCCCAGGGCGAAGAGCGCCAATCCCCCCAGCAGCATCAGACGGAATCCGGCCGGCACGGGGTCGCTCGGGTGCAGTGCCATCTCCTCGAGCGCAGCCGCCGACAAGATGACGCCCGCCACGATCGGAGCATGGGCCCAGGTGTAGACGTCGCGTACCCAACGCCCCCGCTCCCTGTCGCCCTCCAGGTGCTCTCCGTAGTTCTCCAGGGCCGGTGCAGGTCGGTCGAAGTACCCCCACCACAGGAGGCAAGCGAAGACCCCTGACGCGACCAGGGCCAACAGGGTAGGGGCGGGCAGGCCTTCGCCGGCCTCCAAGTTCTGGAGCACCGGCAGACCTATGGCCACGATCACCTCGCCGAGGGCGATGATGATGATTAGAGCGTGCCTCTCGGCCATATGGCCGACGCGTATGATCCATTCGCCTTGACCAGCGGCGATCATGGCGCCCAGCACGATGACTGCGGAGAGCAGCCAGAGCGCGAGTCGCGCAGTGCCCTCGAGCGCGGATCCGACCAGCAGGACCGCGATCGCCACCACGTTGGGCGCCATCCACTTCACGATCGCCGAGCGGTGCTCGTCGCCGAGATCCGCGCCCAGGGCCTGGATCGCGAATCCGAGACACATGATCACGGCTAGCGATACTGCGAACACAGTCCCGCTGTTGCCGAGCGCATCGGCGGTCGCGGCTGCCATCGGAACGCTGGCCACGGTCGCAGCGAGAAGGATCAGCCTGATCCGGCGACCGTTCCCGGAAACTGCGTTGGCGGCCCAGGTGAGCTGTTGCCATGGCAGCCACAGCAGCGCAAACACGAGCGCTCCTTCCCCGACTCCCGACCAGGTTGGATCGTGGATCAGCCGTGCCACGATCTGGGAGAACGCGAACACGTACGCAAGATCGAAGAACAATTCGACCGGATCTGCCGTGAAGTCGTCCATACGTTCGGGGAGAGTGATGCCCTTCATGCTCGGCATCCTCTCACCGCCGGGACCGCAGTGGGCCTAGCGTTCAGGTTGTGCGCATCGCATTCGGAACGGACGAGGTCACGCCAGCAACGGTCGCCATGCTGGCCTGGCTGAACGATCGTGGTGACGAGGTGACGGCTCTCGAGGGAACGCCGGAGTGGCCGGAGGTGGGCAGACGCGTGGCCGAGGCCGTGGCGAGTGGCTCCGCCCAGCGGGGAGTCGTGTGTTGCTGGACAGGTACTGGTGTGTCGATCGCGGCCAACAAGGTCGATGGCGTACGCGCCGCGTTGTGCACCGATGCCGAGACCGCACGGGGTTCGCGCCGCTGGAACGATGCCAATGTGCTGGCGGTCGGTCTCAGGCTGGTCTCGCCGACGATCGCGCTCGAGATGCTCGAGTCGTTCCTCGATACGGAGGCCGACCCGTCCGAGGCCGCAGCAATCGCCCGGATCCAGGGCCACTGAGCCCGGGCCCGGCGGACAGTGGTGCTCAGGCGCCCCAGCGATTCGTCGCCGCCACCCAGTCCAGCCGACGCGTGATGGCAGCATCGCTTTCCCACTCTTCGACCGGAAGCTGCCACATGACCTCGAACTCGATCCCGTCGGGATCTGCGGCATACAGCGACAACGTGGCGCCGTGGTCGGACTCGCCCGTGAGGGCGCCCATGTCCGCCAGGCGGTTGCGAGTTCCTTGCAGGTCGTCGAACGCCTCCACCTCGAACGCCAGGTGGTACAGCCCGATCCCGCCGGGCGGCGGTGGGTCACCCCGGCCGGTGAAGAGCCCCAGGTCGTGGTGGTTCCCCGACGCCGGTAACCGCAGGAACGCGGCTCCCGGCATCGAGGTGGCAACCACCATGCCGAGCGCCTCGCTCCAGAACTCGCTTGCCCGCTCCACGTCTTTCACGCGGAGTACTGCGTGGTTGAGTCGGCGTACGGTCATGTGGAATCCAACTGCGCAGGCGCGGCAGTCATTCCCGGAGGCCAACCGCGGCGACGACGAGGCCGATCCCGAGGATCTCGACCGGCGTGGGGATCTGCGTCAACAGGATCGCTCCGACAACGGTGGCCGCTGCCGGAAGGACCGCCAGCAGAACGGCGAACTGGTGGGTGGTCACCTTGCGCAGGACCACCTGGTCGAGACCGTAGGGAACGGCGTTGGAGAGCAGGCCCACTCCCAACGCGGCGAGCAGCCACCGCCAGTCGCCAAGTGCCACCGACGCCGAGTCCCACAGCAGTGGCGCCAGCACGACCGTGCCTATCACAGTCCCGACGGCCAGCCCGTCGAGGCCGTCGCCGTTGCGGGCGACCCGTGCGCCGAGTGGGATGTACAGCGCCCAGCATGCGGCCGCAGCCAGGGCGAAGAACACACCCCGCGTCGACCCCGACATCTCGATCCCCGCGAGCAGCGACACCCCACAAGCGCCCAGGCACAGCGACAGCCACGCTCGCTGTGTGCGGGCTCCCAACGCCGCCACGGCCACCGGACCGATGAACTCGATCGCTACCGCGGTCCCCAACGGGAGCTCCCCGATGGACAGATAGAACAAGGTGTTCATGGAAGCGAGGGCGATGCCGAAAGCGGCGGCATCGAGGAGGTGCCTGCGAGTCCAGCTCCTGGCCCAGGGGCGCCGGAAGGCGACCAGGATCGCCGAGGCGCCAACGATTCGCCACCAGGCGACACCACCCGGAGGAACATGGTCGAACAGGCCTACGGCCAGCGATGCGCCGAGGTAGAGCGAGGTCGCGGAGACGAGGAACAGTGGAACCGGGCCGACCCGGTCGAGCCGCCCGGTGGCAGCGGCTCCGTCAGTCGGCGTCGTGGCCCGCCCAGTAGGGGTCCCGCAACTTCCGCTTGAACAACTTGCCGGACGGGTCGCGTGGCATCTCGGCGATCATGTCGATCGTCCGGGGGTGTTTGAACCTGGCCAGTGATCCCACGAGCGCGGCCATGATCTCGTCGCGCAGGGCCTCCTGCGCGGCCCCGTCACCGAGAACGGACTCGTCGCGGGGCTGCACCACCGCCTTGATCTCCTGGCCCCAGTCGGGATGTGGGATCCCGAAGACGGCCGCATCGGCGACGCTGGGGATCGACATCAGGGCTGCCTCGATTTCCGCGGGGTAGATGTTCACGCCTCCCGAGAGAATCAGGTCGGAGCGGCGGTCCTTGAGGAACAGGTAGCCGTCCTCGTCCAGGTAGCCCCAGTCACCCACCGTGAAGAACCCGTCGACCCGGTTGGAGTCCGTCTTGTCCCTGTCGCCCTTGTACTCGAAGTCCGCAAGGGCCAGGCTCATGAAGACAGTGCCCTCCGCGCCCGTGGGGACATCGTTGTGGTTGTCGTCGAGGATCCGTATCTCGGACCCCGGCCACGGCAGCCCGACCGAACCCGGCTTCTCGAGCCACTCGGCAGCGGAGATGATCGTGCCGCCGCCCTCTGTGGCTGCGTAGTACTCCCAGATTGAGTTGCCCCACCAGTGGATCATCTGTCGCTTCACATCGGGCGGACAGGGCGCAGCGGCGTGCACCATGGCCCTGAGGCTGGACACGTCGTACTTCGCTCGGTCTTCCTCCGGGACGGCGCCCAGGATCCGGTGGAACTGGGTCGGAACCATGTGGGACCAGGTCACACGGTGCTCGTCGATGAGTTCCAAGGCCCGCACGGAGTCCCAGCGGTCCATGAGCACCGCCGGGTGCCCCATGTGCAGGGCGCTGGCAAACCACATGAGGGGGGCCGTGTGGTAGAGCGGCGAGCCACAGATGTGCACGTTGCCGTCCTCGGGGACGATCCCGAACATCCCCTGGAGGCCCGTCATCAGCTCGGCCATGTCGCTCGGGTCGATCTGGTGCATCGCCCGCCGAACGCCCTTCGGTCGGCCTGTCGTGCCCGAGGTGTAGTGGGTGGCCTGACCGGCGGTTCGCCCCTCCGGGGCCGCGGTGGACCGACCCTCGGCGAGTTCGTCGAAGGAGCGGAAGCCGTCGATGTCTCCCACGGCGAACCAACGATCGTCATCGAGGACGGCCTCGGCTCGGGCCGCAGTGACCGCGTCGGCGAACTGTTGGTGGACGATGGCCACCCTGGCCTCTGAATCGTCCACGATGTAGGCGATCTCAGGGCCGACCAGGTGGTGATTTATCGGGGTGATCCGGAACCCGGCCTGCATGGCGGCGAAGTAGATCTCCACCATGGGCACGTCGTTCGGCTGCACGACCGCCACAGAGTCGCCCGCTTCCACCCCGAGGTCCCGCAGACCATGGACGAGTTGGTTGGAGCGTGCCAGCAACTCGCCCCGAGTGATCGTGCGGCCGTCGGACATGACGAGTGCCACGGCCTCCGGGTCGCGTTCGGCCAGTCGCCAGAATCCGTAGTCACCCATGTCCGAACCCCCCCGGGTTCCCTCGCTCTGCTGGGGCGTCAGGATACGGGTGCGTTCCGGGCTCGACAAGCAGTTCGCCCGGCGAAAGGGAAGTGGCTACGTCGCCGTGATGTCGATTCCGCGACAGATCCGGATCAACTTGCCGCGATCCATCGCGTTCGGGCCCCGAGGAGGTAGAACATGTTGTCTGAACACTGATTCATCCTCGATCAGGGAGTCCTCGATGTCCCGTTCCTTTCGATCACTGGCGGTGCTGGGCGCAACGATCGCCCTACTTGCCGCAGCCTGCGGTAGCGACGACTCCGCTTCCAAGAAGGCCGCGGACAAGCCCGACGGAGCGATCACCTCGGTCGAGGACGCCAAGAGCGCGGTCGTCCAGATCGTGTCCGAGGGTGAGTTCCGCGACCCTCAGGTCGGTACCGTCGCCGGCGGAGGTTCGGGGTCGGGCTTCATCGTCGATCCCTCCGGCATCATCGTCACCAACAACCACGTCGTGACCGGCGCCGGGTCGCTGAAGGTCCTGGTGGGCGGTGAGGACCAGGAGATCGCTGCCGAGGTGCTCGGGGTCTCCGAGTGCAATGACCTGGCGGTCATCAAGTTGGACGACGATGGTCCGTGGCCGTACCTGTCCATCTCCGACGAGGCACCCGAGCCGCCGCTCGACGTGTTCGCCCTTGGTTACCCACTGGGCGACCCCGAGTACACCGCCACCAAGGGGGTGGTCTCCAAGGCCGAGGCCGACGGTGAGACGCAATGGGCCTCCGTGGCCAGCGTCATCGAGCACGACGCCAACATCCAGCCCGGCAACTCCGGTGGCCCGCTTGTCACCGACGAAGCACAGGTCGTGGGTGTCAACTACGCACCGGTGGCAACGAGCAGACCACGACCCAGCAGTTCTACGCCATCAGCTCGGATCTGGCCGGCGGACGTCGTGCAGACCCTGAAGGACGGTGACGAGCTCTCGATCGGAGTCAACGGCACTGCGGTGCAGGACGAGGAGAGCTGGCATCGCGGGCGTGTGGGTCAACGCTCTCGACGCCGGCGGGCCTGCCAAGAAGACCGGGCTGCATCCCGGCGACATCATCACCAACCTCAATGGCGTACAGCTCGACAGCGGCACGATGGAGGAATACTGCGACGTGTTGCGCTCGGCGTGCGAGGGCGATCCCCTCTCGATCCGGGTGCTCCGCTTCGACACCTCCGAGGAACTCGAGGGCGAGCTGTACGGCGCCGAACTCACAGCCACCTACTCCTTTGCCACCAACGTCGGTGGACAGGTCGACGGGGGCGACGACTCCTCGGCCATTCCCGAAAGCGACTACGTCTCGGTGTCCGACGACACGGGCCGGATCACAACCATGGTTCCGGACTCCTGGTCCGATCTGGAGCACCACACCCGAGGATCTCGCCGGCCTCGGAACCCCGCAGCCCACCTTGTTCGCGGCTCCGTCCCTTGCTGCCTTCGACGGCAGCACAGGTCCCGGAGTCAGGATCGTGGCCATCGATGGCTTCGGCAGCGTACGGCGAGAACGTCGACTCGAGATCCTGCCGGCGCGGTCGAGGGATCCGGGCTGTACCGAACAGGAGCGCGACACCTACGACGACTCGGCCTCCTGGTGGGCCGTATGCGATCACCGACTGCGGGGCGGTCTGGTCGGGATCATCCTCGACTGCCACCCTGACCACCGACCCGAGACGTACTCGTGCTCGTCATCGGGAGGCCGCGCAACGACGACGACCTTGCCGTGCTCGATGAGGTGCTCGCGACACCTGATCGTCAGCTGAGCGGCCGGCCAGCACGCGGTCCAGGGCGTCGGGCACGTGGAGGGTCCCGCCAGCGGCGACCAGCGCGCTCCAGGGCCGATGCAGGCGCCTCTGCATCCGCAGTGTCGCCGTCCGGCGCCAGGATGGTGAGCTCATCGATGCCGGCAGCGTGCGGTGTCGGGTCGCCGCCGGTCGTAGCCCGACAGTCCGACATCAGAATGGCGATCGCGGCGCCCGGCATCGGACCGTCCGAGCTGGCGGGCCAGCGGTCCGCAGGGCAAGTCCGACGTCGGTGATTCCGAATCCGCGAAGTGACAGCACGTCGGCCACAACGACGTCTGCCGAGCGCGTCTCGTCCTGTGCCTTGACCACCACCGAGCGGTCGCTGAAACAGACCACCGAGCAGTCGAGAGGCGCTCGGTAGGTGATCGCGGCTGCGGCCACTCCCGCGGACGCGAGTCGGTCTCCCGCCATCGAGCCCGACCGGTCCACCAGCAGGCACACGGCCGTCGACGGACGATCCCAGGTGGTCACGTACAGCTCTGCCGGAGTCAGGGATGATCCCCGGAGCGGCCGAGGCGAGTGCGTCGATCGAGGCGTCCAGATCGATGTCACCCTCGTTGTCGCGCAGGCGGTCGCGACGTCAGCCGTCCGACGCCTCTGCGGCTGGGACCCGATCCGAGCTGCTCCGATCATGATCCGGCCGGCCAGCTGACGTGCCAGTTCGAGCCAGTCCCGGTCGGTCGCCCCGATCAGTTCCGCCAGCATGGCCAACGCCTCGTCGAGGTCCTCCTCGAATGCGTCGGCGAAGGCGTCCTCGTCGAGGATCCCGACCTCCGGGCTGACGTCGTCGAAATGGTCGTGTCGGGACAGCTCGCGGCCTTGAACGCGGTCCTGCGACCCGCCTCCGCCACCGCATCCGGGCCGCCTCACCCTCCTCGATCTCGTCGTCGACGGAGAGTCGGACCCGCCCGGCGGCGGGGTCAGGCTTTTCCCGGTCGGCTCCTGCACGGACGCCCATCCCCCCGGAGTTTCAGTGCGAATCGACGTCGCCACAGTTCCTCGACGACTTCCTCAGGTGCCGGGGCAACCCTCGCGCAGCCGAAGTCGCCCCGACAGCGCGAGAAGTGCGGCATCGAGGGTCACGGCCGGATCGTCGTTCGGCGACACCTCGCAATCCGGCCAGTTCGGCGCACAAGAGCGCATGGTCGATGGCTCCTCGAACCGACGACCCGGTGCGCACGTCGGCGGGTGATCCCGGCTGTCACGGACCATGGCGACGGTTGCGGTGAGCTGTGCGTCGGTGGCGAATCCGACCCGGGCACCGCCACGGACGACGATCTCCGGTTCCTCCTCGGCGCACTGGTAGTCCATCGAGAGCCGGCAGCACCGGTCGTAGACGGCGGACGCGATCCGCGCCGTGCCCACCGCATCGAACGGATTCATGGCCGCCACCAGCCGGAAGCCGCTCGACGCCTGTACCCGCCCGAGCCGCGGCACATGCAGCTCGCCCTCGCTCATGACGGTGATGAGGACGTTGAGTGTCTCCTCGGGCACCCGGTTGATCTCCTCCACGTACAGCAGCGATCCGTCCCGCAGAGCCGAGACGAGCGGTCCGTCGACGAAGACATCGGGTACGTAGCCCTCCGCCAGGACACCGGCGGGATCGAAGGTGCCGATGAGCCGGGCCGGTGTCAGCTCCGCGTTTCCCTCGACGAACTCGAAGCCCAGATGGGCCTGGGCGGCAATGGCGCGAAGGACGGTCGACTTCCCGGTCCCGGGCGGGCCCTCGAGCAGTAGGTGGCGACCGGCGGCCAGCGCCGCGACAACCGACTCCAGCTCTCTGCGTCGTCCAACGACCCCGGTCGTCAGGCGGGTCAACAGCTCGGGCCCGAAGGTCGGCTGCTCAGTTGGGCCCTCCCCGGTGGTCAGGCCTTCGCCCGCGGCATCAGAACTCGATGACGCCACGGATGTTCTTGCCGTCGCGAAGGTCCTGATAGCCCTGATTGATCTCTTCGAGCTTGTACCGATTGGTGATCAACTCGTCGAGCTTGAGCACACCTTCGCGGTACATGGACAGCAGCTGGGGAATGTCGGCCCGGGGGTTGCCGGAACCGAACACCGTGCCCTTGATCGACTTGTTCATCATGGCCAGCATGAACAGATTCAGTGAGACGTCGTTCTCCATCAGGCCGGCGAGAGCAGTGACCACGAGGGTTCCTCCCTTGCCCACGAGGTTGATTGCCGGCTCGATCATCTCTCCGGTCACCACACCGGGTGTGAGGATCACCGATTCGCACATCTCGCCCCACGTGAGGTCCGGCACGGCGAGAAGCGCCTCCTCGATCGAGGAGTAGGTGTGGGTGGCCCCCATCTCCATCGCCTTCTCGCGCTTGAACTCGACCGGGTCGACGGCGATCACCCGCTTCGCTCCGGAGATGGCCGCCCCCTGTACGGCGTTGATGCCGACGCCTCCGATGCCGATGATCGTGACGTTGTCCCCGGCCTTCACCTCTGCACGGTGAACGGCGGACCCCACTCCCGTGGCCACTCCGCAACTCACCAGGGCGACGATGTCGAGCGGCAGGTCGCCCTCGACCTTGACCAGTGAGTTCTCGCTCACGAGGAGCTGTTCGGAGAAGGTGCCGAGCTGGGCGAATCGAGCGGCTTCCTCATCGCCGATCTTGTGGGAGCTCGAGCCCTCGGTGCGGGTCATCATCTGGAGGTCGAAGAGCTTGGCGCCCTCGTCGCAGAGGTTCTGCTTCCCCGTGGAACACGACTTGCAGCGTCCGCACGCGGGGATGAACGACATGGATACGTGGTCGCCGGGGGACAGGCTGGTCACTCCCGCGCCGACCTCGCGGACCACACCTGAGCCCTCGTGGCCACCGACGAAGGGCCAGAACGGAATGGGCATATCACCGGTGACCACGTGCTCATCGGAGTGACACATACCGGAAAAGGCGGTGTCGACCACGACCTCTCCGGGGCCGGGGTCGTCCAGGATCATGTCCTCGACCTTCCAGTCCTGCTGCGGTCCCCAGAGCACGGCTGCGCGGGTGGTGGTCGACATGTGGTCCCCTTTTGTTCGCGGTCGCACCCTCGCGCGACTGCACAAGTTCTAGCGCAACCCTATCCACGCAGTCATTTGACCGCTGTCGGGTCGAGGAAGTCGTCGGGTGTACCTGCTCAGGCCGCTCGCGCAGCCTTGCGCAGGGCATCGTTCGCTTCGTCCGGGAGGTCGCCCAGAGGCTCGGCGATCTCCGCCACCGTGGGCCCGAACTGCGCGGCGAGAGGGGCCAGGGCATCCAGGTCGAATCCGTACAGGTCTGCGGCGTTGGCCGCCACCAGGCGGTGAATGGTTGCCGGCTCGAGATCGTGCATGAGAGCCCGCAGTCCCTCGCGGGAGAACGGCGGAGTCCCCTCATCATGGGGATAGTCGGATCCCCACATCCAACGATTCGGCCCGAGCACCCGCCGGGCATCGAGGTCGCCGGGTCCGGGCATCGACACGCCCAGCCACACGTTCTGGGCCACGTACTCGCTCGCCGAGCGGGGGAGTACGGCCTCGGGTGGGAATCGCAGTTCCCCGGTGGCGCCCGTCGCCCGGATCGTCTCCAGGGTCGCGTCCAGGCGCTCGAGCAGGGGAGGGAGCCACTCGGCACCCGACTCGGTGATCACGAACTTCAGGCCGGGATGGCGTTCAAAGACGCCCGACAACAACATGTGGGTCAGAGGTCGCTGCGCATAGAACCCCACCTCGGTCAGATAGAGCAGCATCGAGTGTGCATGACGTCCGTAATCGGGCAGGCCGGTGCCCCCGTGCACGTTCACGGGCAGGCCGAGTTCCTCGAGTTCCGACCACAGAGGTTCGTAATACGGATCGTGCAGCGGCTTCACCCAGGTGCAATCCGGCGGGATGTTGGGAAGGAGCACGCCTCCGCGCAGCCCTGCATCAGCGATCCACCGTGCATCCTCGATGGCATCGTCGACGTCGTTGCAGAAGATCTGCCCGATGCCGGCCCGTTGGTCCGGGAACCGCGCACACCACTCGACCAGCCACCGATTGTGCGCGTGTACGCCGGCGCGGCGCAGCTCGTACTCCTCGGGCTTGGGTGGTGCGGCGAAGAGCACGAAGTTCGGGAAGAACGGTGGCACCGTGTTGGGGAACACGACTTCGGCGACCACACCGTCGGCCTCAGTCTGGGCGCTGCGCAACTCGTCGTCCCAGTTGCGGAGCTTGCGCTGGTCGCCGAGGTCCTTGAACGGATTGCGGTACTCGCCACGCCAGTCGTCGAAGGCATCTCGATAAGCGGGGTCGAGGAACTCGCGGTACTGCTCGTGGCTACCGCCTGCGTGGCAGTCGGCGGAGATGACCGTGTAGTGGTCGTCGCCATGGGTCGGTTCGATGGCCATGTTCGCTCCTGGGTCGATCGAACCACAGCATCGCACCTGGGCCGATACCACGCTCATCGGCGCGGTGGTTCTAGGATCACTTCATGGACGCCGTTTCGACCGCGCAGGCCACAGCAACAGAGAGCCGGGCCACCTCGGAACCGCATTTCGACGACGATGCCGCGGCTTCGTCACAGGACGCGGCACCACTCCTCGAGGAGGAGTTGCTGGTCGAGGAGGTCTCCATCGACGGCATGTGCGGCGTCTACTGACATAGCCATCCGGCAGGTGGGGCGGTACTAGATCGATGGAACTGCAGGAGCCTTACGCTCTGGACCCTCAGGTGAGCCTGCGCCCCGAGGACTTCGGAGCGCTCGTCTATCACTTCGGCAACCGCAAGTTGTCGTTCGTGAAGCACCCCGACCTCCTGCGCGTCCTCGAACAGCTTGATGCCGAACCCTCGCTGGAGGCGGCGCTGCTGGCGGCCGGAATCGGCAAGCAGCGCTGGCCGTCATTCATAAAGGCGCTGGAGACACTCGAGGAATCGGAGATGGTTCGTGTCCGCACCTGAGTCAATGCTTCAGCCGCAGCCACCGACGGCAACACGCCCGCTCGTCGAGCATTTCAAGGGCGGTCTGTCCGCCCCGATCTGTCTGACCTGGGAGCTCACCTACGCCTGCAACTTGGCGTGCGTCCACTGCCTGAGCTCCTCCGGGCGCCGGGATCCACGCGAGCTGAGTACCTCGGAGTGCTTCGTCGTTGTCGATGAACTCCAGCGGCTGGGAGTGTTCTACGTGAACCTCGGCGGCGGCGAGCCGATGCTCCGCAAAGACTTCTTCGAGATCCTGGAATACTCGATCTCCCACGACGTGGGAGTGAAGTTCTCGACCAACGGGACCTACATAGATGCGGCGTCCGCTGCACGGTTGGCGGCCATGGACTACCTGGACATCCAGGTGTCTATCGACGGCGCTACCGCACACGTGAACGATCCGGTGCGGGGCGCTGGGTCCCATAGGGCCGCTCTGGCCGCCATGGGTCATCTGGCCGATGCAGACTTCGGCCCGTTCAAGATCAGCATCGTCGCCACCCGCCGGAACATAGACCAGCTCGACGAGTTCAAGGCCCTCGCCGACGACCACGGCGCGCAGCTGCGGATCACTCGGCTCCGACCCTCGGGACGAGGCGCCGACAGCTGGGAGGATCTGCATCCCACGCAGGCCCAGCAACGCCAGCTGTACCACTGGTTGCTGGACCGCCCCGATGTGTTGACGGGCGACTCCTTCTTCCACCTGTCCGCTCTGGGTGAGTCGCTTCCGGGTCTCAACCTTTGCGGCGCGGGCCGAGTGGTGTGTCTGATCGATCCCGTGGGCGACGTCTACGCCTGCCCGTTCGTGATCCACGACGAGTTCCTGGCCGGCAACGTGCGTGACGAGGGTGGCTTCACCCATGTCTGGCAGGAGAGCAGCCTGTTCGCCGGCCTTCGTGAACCCGACAACCCCGGTGCCTGCGTCAGCTGCGGCAGCTACGACGCCTGCCAGGGGGGCTGCATGGCCTCCAAGTTCTTCGTCGGACTCGATCTGACCGACCCCGATCCGGAGTGCGTCTACGGGGCAGCCGATGAGAAGTTGGCCGAACTCGCCGCTGTGGCCGGCTACGCACCCAGGCCGTCACAGGACCACTCCCGGCCCGGTGTTCCGGTTCCTGCACCGGTGCGCCGGCCTGGCTGAGGACAATCTGCTGATCCGCCTCAAGTCGCGGACCCCCGATTGACGATGGAGTGTCGGGCCCGTCATCGGTGGGGGGTCCGTGACTGGGGAGTCGTCGAGTGGGTGAGTTGGCCGGGGATGTCATTGATGTAGCCGTGCGGGACGGCGCGGGTTCGACGCGCAGGAGCCTCCTGCAGTTCGGCGGTCTCCTGGGTGCCGGAGCCGTGGCCTCGGCCTGCGCGCCGCCGAACAGAGCGGAGTCCGTTCCTCCAGCGCCAGCGCCAGCGCCGGTGCCCGGGAAACCGGGGCTACCTCCGGTGCCGACCGAGTGGGCGGGTGCCGAGGGTCTGCACGTCGCCCGCCGACTCAGCTGGGGTGCCACCCCGGCCCTGGCCGCCGAGATCGAGTCGATGGGCCTGGCCGCCTGGCTGGAGCAGCAGTTGGCGTGGCAGTCGATCGACGACTCACACGTGGCACCGCTGGTCACGTCGTGGCCACGTCCCGGCTGGACCGCCCAGCAGGTGAAGGACAGCGATAGCTGGCGGGTTCCCACCGAGATGGCCGCACACGAGACGATCCGGCGGATCTTCTCCAAGCGCCAGCTGCACGAGTTGGTCGCCGACTTCTGGCACGACCACTTCAACGTGGACGCCAACCTGAGCCCGTCGCAGTACCACATGCCGGAATACGACCGGAACGTGATACGTCCGCTCACCTTCGGCAAGTTCTCGGAAATGCTGCCCGCCGTGGCCACTCACCCGGCGATGCTGCACTACCTGGATCAGGCGAGCTCCCGGGCCGACGGCGGTCGAACGCCGAACGAGAACTACGCCCGCGAGCTCATGGAACTCCACACCGTTGGTTCCACGGCCGGCTACACCGAGCAGGACGTGGTCGCCGTGGCCCATCTGCTCTCGGGCTGGTCAACCTCCACTAGCACGAGCGGCTTCTCGTTCAAGGCGAGCTGGCACAACACAGGACCCATGTCCTCCACGCGTCAGGTGCTCGGCTGGGCCCGTGGCGCACTCTCGGGTGAGGCCGCGGGCCGGGCGTTCCTGAACCACCTGGCCCACCACCCGGCCACCGCCCGGCGGGTGTGCCACAAACTGGCTCGTCGACTGATCGGCGAGCACGTCTCACCCACCTCCGCGGTCGTGGATGCGGCCGTGAATGCGTATCTGGGCAGCGACACGAGCATTGCCGCAGTCGTACGGTCGCTGGTGCTGTCGTCGGACTTCGTCGACTCTGCCGGCGCCAAGTTGCGCCGACCGGCGTCTCTGGTCACCCAGATGGCACGGGCTCTGGGCGTGAAGTGGGTTGCCCCCGCCAAGCCGGACGACTTTCTCTGGGCAAACTGGTCACGCCTGGAGCAGATGGGCAATGCCAACCACAGTTGGCCTGCGCCCAACGGATACCCGGACGCCAACGGATTCTGGCTGTCGGTTGGTTCGCTCGTGTCCCGCTGGAACCTGGCTGTCTGGCTTGCCTACGGCACCGTTGCCGGTCTGCCGTTCGACGCCAAGGCCACGATGGACTGGGCTCCCAACAAGAAGTGGGGCGAATGGCTCGACGTCATGGCTCTGGCAATCGCAGGGGAGCCCTGGCCACCGGGAGTGCGGTCCACTGTGCTGGCCAAGTACGGGGTGACCGACCAGACCGTGTTCCGAAGCTGGGACCACAACTACGCCAAGCCGATCGTCACCGTCCTCCTCCAGACAGCGGGGTTCCAGCGCTCATGACCACTCGACGCCAGTTGTTGGCCGGCTCCGCCGCCGGTGCCGTTGCAATCCCCCTCCTGGCAAATGCGCCCCGCGCCGCCGCTGCGGCGGCGCCGTACACCGGGAACACCCTCGTGACCATGTTCATGCGCGGCGGCTGTGACGGCCTCTCCGTGCTGCCGCCGGTGGGCGAGTCCGCGTACTACGACGCCCGTCCGACGGTCGCCATCCCCGAGTCGGTGGCGTTGCCGCTGGGCGGTCCGGCCTCACGGTCGGACTTCGCGTGGCATCCAGGTGCAGCACGGCTGAGCCAGTTGTACGACGCCGGCCGGGTGGCAGTCGTGCCCGCGGCCGGCTCGCCCGATCACTCCCGGTCGCACTTCGACTGTCAGGACGGCATCGAGGCAGGCCGTCCGGAGAACCGCTGGTCGGTGCAGGGAGGGTGGCTGGGGCGATTCCTCGCCGGCACAGCCTCGGGCGACCATCCCCTTCGGGCCTTTACCGCGGGGACAGGCCTCCCGCCGTCCATGAGAGGGTACGGCGCGATCTCGGCCCCGTCGCTCGATCAGCTCGGCCTCATCTCCTGGGGGCCCACACCTGCTTGGGCGATGGAGGCCATCGCCGCGGGTTACACGCCAGAGATCGCGGGCGGAGCGTTGTCCACGTGGACAGGTGTCGCTCTCGGAGCCCTCGACGAGATCGCTCCGGTGATCGCCGGCGGTACCTCGCCGCCGTCGGACTGGCCCAACACGTCGGTCGGGAGGCTGTTCTTCACGCTGGCCCGGTTGCTGGAGGCAGGCCTGCCGGTGCAGGCGGCCACGCTCGACTACGGCGGGTGGGACCACCACGACGACATGGGTTCGCCGACGAACACCAACCACCGAACTCGTCGCTCGATCGGCCAGCTGGATGCCGCGCTGGGCGCGTTCTTCGACCGTCTGGACTCTGCCGGGATCGGCGACCGCGTAACGGTTGCGACCATGACGGAGTTCGGTCGGAGGCTGGGCGAGAACGACTCTGGGGGCACCGATCACGGCTACGGCAGCCAGATGCTCGTCGTGGGTGGTGGCGTCCTACCCGGCGTGCACGGGACGTGGCCGGGACTCGCGCCGGCGGCTCTCGACCGGGGCGACCTCGCGGTGACGGTCGACCAGCGGACAGTGCTGGCGGAGCTTCTCACCCGCCGGCTGGGAGCCTCGAACCTGGGGGAGGTGTTCCCGGGGTTCGACACGTCTCCGGGAACCTTCGTGGGTGTGGCCGCCTGAGCCGCCAACGGCTCCCGACCCCCGGTTCTGTGACGCGAGGATGGCGCTCAGCGCCATCCTCGCGGCACAGAACGGCCCCAGGCGCAATGATCGGGCGATGAGCGACGACATCCAAGCCGACTTCCCCGGGCTCAGCTTCGACCGGCCGAGCGAGGGCATCCTGACGATCACCCTGGATGCGCCCGGGCTCAACTCGGTGGACCGGGCCGTGCATCGCCAGCTCGCCGATGTCTGGCTGGCCGTCGACCGTGACCCGGCCACGCGGTGGCGGTGCTCCGGGGTGCGGGAAAGGGATTCTCCGCCGGGGGGAGCTTCGAACTCGTCGAGGACATGATCGACGACTACGCGGCGCGCACCCTGGTGCTGCGCGAGGCAAGGGATCTCGTGTTCAACGTCATCAACTGTTCCAAACCGATCGTCTCGGCCATTCACGGCCCGGCCGTCGGCGCTGGTCTGGTCGCCGCGCTGCTGGCCGACATCTCGGTGGCCGCGCGTTCGGCCAAGATCATCGACGGCCACACGCGTCTGGGTGTGGCGGCAGGAGATCACGCAGCCATCTGCTGGCCGCTGCTGTGCGGGATGGCGAAGGCCAAGTACTACCTACTCACCTGCGAGCCCCTCACCGGAGAGGAAGCCGAGCGGATCGGACTCGTCAGCTTGTGTGTCGATGACGATGCGGTGCAGGAACGGGCGCTGGCCGTCGCGCAGTCCCTTGCCGCCGGGTCGCAATCGGCCATCCGGTGGACCAAGCACTCACTCAACAACTGGTACCGGGACCATTCCTCGATCTTCGACGCGTCGTTGGGGCTCGAGTTCTACGGGTTCGGTGGACCGGATGTGGCCGAGGGCGTGGCTTCGCATCGCGAGAAGCGCACACCTGACTTCACGGGACCGACGAGCGAATGAGCGCGGATGCCGGCGAGCCGGGAGTGGAGCACTTCGACTTCGAGTGGAACCCCCGGTACCGCGGCCTGCTGTCGGTCCTGGGTGTTGGCCCGTCCAACTCCTGTGTCACCGTCACCCAGGAGCAGCTGTCGGTCCGTTTCGGTCGGTGGTCGCTGGACACGCCGCTTAGCAACGTGGTTGGTGCCCATATCACCCGTGACTACGCCTGGTACAAGGCGGTCGGGGCGCGGCTCTCATTCGCCGACCGGGGAGTGACGTTCGGTACCGACACTGCCTGTGGCGTCTGTGTGTGCATGGATGAACCGGTCGCCGCTCTGTTGCCCGGTGATGGTCTCCGGCATCCGGGCGTCACGCTCACCGTCGCAGATCCACAGCGCTTCGCCGACGTGATCGAGGATCGCATCGGCTGATCGTGAAGTGCGTGTCGCGGTCGGTACGCTCTGTCGCCGATGTCCATGGACGAGCAGCCAACCGTGACACCACTGATCATGGGGGTGGTCAACGCGTCGCTGGATTCACTCGTAGGCGGGGTCGACGCTGCCGGTGCGGTCGAGTTGGCCCTGGAGATGCGGGCAGCCGGCGCCGCCATCCTGGACTGCGGCGGCCAGTCACTTCGCACCGATCAGCGCGAGATCACCGAGGGCGAGGAGATCTCCCGGGTGGTTCCGGTGATCGAGGCTGTCGGGGCGGCGTGTCACGGGACCACGATCTCGGTGGACACATACCGGGCCGAAGTAGCCCGAGCGGCGCTGGCTGCGGGAGCGTCACTGGTCAACGACCCGTCCGGGTTGTTGCACGGGGACCTGGCGGAGGTGGTCGCCGACGCCGGGGTGGATATCGTGCTCGCCTACAGCCGGGCGACGCCCAAGGTGCGCATGTCCCGTTCCGACCTCGCTGCCGACCCGGTCGGTGACGGACTCGAGTTCCTCGCCGCTCGGCTCGAAATGCTGGAGGCGCTCGGTGTCCGACGCACCCAGGTGGTCATCGACCCCGGGCCGGACCTGGGAAAGTCTCCCGAGCAGACGATCGCCGTGCTCCATCACGCCCGGGAGCTGCGCCGCGAACTCGGCAACCCCCGGTTCCTGTGGGCCGTGTCCAGGAAGGATTTCGTGGGTGCGCTCGTAAATCGCCCACCGTCGGATCGATCGGCTGGGACCTACGGGGCGCTCGCCGCCATCGACTACACGCCCGGGGACATCGTGCGCGTGCACGACGTTGCCGGGGTCGCGGACTTCTTCACGGTCCGGGCCGCGATCCTGGACGGACGCGAGGGCGTTCTAGATCTTCCGGAGAGCGTGCGCTACGACCCGTAGCGGTCGATCTGGAGTTGTTGGCTGTCACCCGCTGACGGCCAGGCCCGCGACGTCGGCTCCGGTCAGCCCGGATGTGCCATGAGTTCGATGCGCACTCCTGCAGGGTCGCGGAGAAACACCAGCTCCACTCCGAGGTCGGCCCTGGTCGACTCCAGCACTTCGCCGCCGGCGGCGATCGCTCGTTCCAGGGCGGCATCCAGGTCGTCCACCCACAAGGCCAGATGGGTCAGGCCGACCGTGCCCCGACTGGTCGACGGCTCGCCGGTCGGCCGGGGCGTCGCGTAGGCAAGCAGCTCCACCGCGAAGCTGCCGCTGCGCACCATCTGGGAGCGCAGCTCGAGCTTCCCGTCAGTGTCAGGGTCGACCTCGAGCGCCGACGGAAGTGCGGGCAGCATTGCGGCATCAAGGTCCCAGCCGTCTGCCGACTCGAAACCCAGGCCTTGGACGAAGAACGTCACGCTGGCATCGAGATCGGGGGTGCACAGGCCCACATGGGACGGCGTCGGACTCATACGACCTCCGGCAGGCCAATCGGGTTCGGGAAGGGGATCCAGCCTGCTGCGACCACTGCGGAAGCGAGCGGGATGAGACCGTCGCGCAGGCGTTCCCGCCCCGACTCACCGATGGCCGCGTACGGGGCAGCGGCCAGGTCATCGGTGCGCGATTCGAGGCGTCCGTGCAGACGTAACCCTCGTTCGGTGAGTGTGTTCGTAGACGGGTCGAGGACGCCGGCCACCTGCAGCGTCGTGCTGGCATCCGTCCAGTCCTGTTCCGACCAACCCCGGTTGTCGCGTAAGACCGAGGGTTCGGTCCCTGTTGCAGCGGCAGCCAGGACATGGGCCTCACAACCACCCAGACCCTCGGCGGTGAGAACCGCAACATGGCCCGAGCCGCGATGTTCCCGCAGGGTCGTGCACATCTGCCACAGGTCTTCCACGGGATCCTCGAAGGGCAAGACGTCCTGGTTGGCGGCGAACAGTGGTCGTCCGGATCCGTCTGCCGACTCCACCGCCCGATCGAGTGTGCCCAGGAGATCGGCGACCAGGTCCTCGCAATCGGCCATGGCCTCGCGCAGAGCTGAGGCCGCAGCCTCGGCCCTGGTCTCCACCGCTCGCTCCGGGTCCACGAAGCCCCATGCGTCGGGCAGAGCCGCCTGCACCATCGTGGGGTGGAAGCCCCCGAAGCTGGCGGTCACGACTCCGGCGCCCACCGGACCCATGGGGGCCGCGCGGCACCCGAAGTAGCCCATCCAGAACCCCCTGAAACCAAGGTCCTCGTTGGCGGCGCGGCAACCTGGGGCGAAGTAGGTGACGGCGTGGACCGTTTCCAGCAGATGCCACAGGTCTCGCGCTTCACCCGGATCCATGGCCACATCTTGGCCGACGCTGCGGGGGGCTGCTGCCGGGGGATGTCGGCTCCCAGGTAGATTCGCCCGGCACGGGGGGGCTGGGCAGGGCACCGGCACGTCCCGGATGAGACGCCCGCAGCCCGATCTGGAGGATCCATGGCCGGCAAGGGAATCACGATGACCGACGGACTCAGGGAGTATCTGCTGGCGCACAGCGATCCGCCCCGGAGCGACATTCACAGTCGGCTGGTTGAGCGGACCTCCGAGGCGATGGGTGATCTGTCGATAATGCAGATCGCCCAGGAGCAGGGGCCCTGGCTGACCTTCACGGTCCGCCAGCTCGGGGTACGCCATGCGGTGGAGGTCGGGACCTTCACCGGGTACTCGGCCCTGTGCATCGCCGAGGGGCTACCGGAGGACGGCAGACTGCATTGTTTCGACATCTCCTCGGAGTTCGTGGATGTGGGCCGTCCCTACTGGGAGGAGGCGGGTGTGGATGGGCGGATCGAGGTCACCATCGGAGGGGCCCTGGAATCGCTCCGGGCCCTTCCCGCCGACGATCCGATCGATCTGGCATTCATCGACGCAGACAAGGAGAACTACGGCGCCTACTACGAGGAGTTGCTGTCACGTCTGGCGCCCGGAGGGCTCATCGTCGCCGACAACGCCCTGTGGTCGGGGGCAGTCCTCGACGCGGATCCCGAGACGGCCGATGAATCCACCGCTGCGCTCATGGCCTTCAACGACATGGTCGCATCCGACGATCGCGTGGATGCCCTGCTGCTCAACGTGGGCGACGGCCTGATGCTGGCCCGCAAGCGCTGACGCCCGCCCCGGGACCGGAGTCGTAGGCTGTTCCCGGTCACCCCGCCGATGCAGGAGCGCAGATGACCATCGAAATGATCCCCGATCTCCCCGACGCAGTGGTCGGGTTCGTTGCCAAGGGACAAGTGACCAAGGAGGACTACACAGGCACCCTCGAGCCTGCTCTGAAGACCGCGCTGGCGGCTCAGGACAAGGTCGCGCTGCTGTATGTGCTCGGCGAGGAGTTCACCGGCTACTCGGGCAAAGCGATGTGGGAAGACGCAAAGATCGGTACCGAGAGCATGTCGAAGTGGGAGAAGATCGCGGTTGTTTCCGACACCAAGTGGGTGTCGGAGTCCGTCGGGCTGTTCGGTCACTTGATGCCCAGCAAGATCAAGGTGTTCTCCAACGCGGACGAGGCTGAGGCCCGCGCCTGGGTCGGTGCCTGACCCTACGGACTCCGACCGGGCGTGGGTTTCCCCGCCGGGCGGTCGGCGCGCCAGCATGTTGGCGTGCCAGTGACGCCCCCGGGTCTTCTCGACCCGCTCCCAATCGGTTCCCTCACGGCTCCCAACCGCGTCGTATTCGGGCCGCACGAGACCAATCTGGGCCGGGGCCGTGCCATCTCGGACCGCCACGTCGCCTACTACGCCCGCCGCGCCGAGGGTGGTGCCGGGATCATCGTTACCGAAGAGGCATCGGTACATCCCTCCGACTGGCCCTACGAGCGCGCACCTCTGGCGAGCGAGTCGGCCCGCGGTTGGGCCGATGTGGTCACGGCCTGCGCACCGCACGGCACCCTCGTGCTCGCCGCCCTCGGTCACGCGGGTGGGCAGGGCACATCACACTGGTCGCAGCGCGAGCTGTGGGCGCCGAGTCGGGTACCCGAGGTCAACACCCGCGAGGTCCCCAAATGGATGGAGTCGGCGGACATAGAGGCGGTCCTGGCCGGCTTCGGTGAGGCGGCAGCGTTGGCGGCTGATGCCGGTTGCCATGGGGTGGAAGTGAACGCAGGGCAGTTCTCCCTCGCCCGCCAGTTCCTGTCCGGCCTCACGAACCAACGCGACGACGAGTGGGGCGAACAGCGCACCCTCTTCCTCCGCCGTGCCCTTGCCGCGGTCCGGGCCTCGGTGGGCCCGGACCGGATAGTCGCGCTGCGGCTCTGTTGTGACGAGCTGGCACCGTGGGCCGGGATCACACCCGAACAGGCGCCGCAGTTGGCGCTCGATCTGCTGGGTGGTGGGGATGCAACGACAGCCGACCTGCTGACGGTGGTGCGGGGCTCGATCTACTCGGTGGGCGCCACCCGCCCGGATGGTCATACGTCACCTGGCTTCAATCTGGAGTTGGCAAGTTCCGTCGCGGCCGCGGTGAGCGAGGCCTTCGACGGGTCGGTGCCGGTGGTGGTGCAGGGCTCGATCGTCGACGTTGGGATGGCCACCGACGCGTTGGCCGCCGGTCCGGTGGCCGCGGTGGAGATGACTCGGGCGCAGATTGCCGATCCGCTGCTCGTGTCCAAGGTTGCGGAGCAGCTGCCCGAGCGCATCCGTCCGTGCGTCCTGTGCAATCAGCTGTGCGCCGTTCGCGACAATCGAAATCCGATCGTGAGCTGCATCGCCGAACCGTTCAGCGGACACGAGACCGAGGACACCCCGGTGAGGGGCACAGCCCTGTCGCCCGTCGATGTCCTGGTCGTCGGCGGTGGGCCCGGAGGGATGGAAGCGGCTCGGGTGGCCGCCCTGCGTGGACATCGTGTCCGCCTGGCTGAGCGTTCGCACGAACTCGGAGGCCGACTGGCAACCACTGCGCGGCAGCCCGGCCGCGAGCGTTTCGAGGCCCTCGCCGAGTGGCTGGAGAGCGAGTGCCGGCGGCTGGGCGTGGACATACGCACCGATCACGAGGTGGCAGTTGCCGAAGCGGTGGAGTTCCCCCAAGTCATCCTGGCTACCGGTGACCGACCTGGAGAACTGACGACCGATCACCCATTGGCGTTCGACCCCGTTCTGAGCGCCGCCGACGTGCTGGATCGCCCGGATTCGGTTCCCGACGGCACAGTCCTGGTGTGGGATCCGACCGGTGGACCCACGGGTGTGGCTGTGGCAGAGGTGCTCTCCTCCGCCGGCCGATCGGTTCATCTGGTCACCCCGGACTTCATCGTCGGCAACGAGCTCGCCCGTGCCGGTGACCTGGGTCCGGCCAATGCTCGTCTCGCCCAGGCGGGCGTGGAAATGCACCGGCGTCGCACCCTGCGCTCGGTGGGCAACGGAACGGCGGTGCTGGCCGATCGTTTCGGTGGCGATGATGTTTCCATCGAGATCACCGCCCTGATCGACGCCGGTTCGCGTCTCCCCGAGGATTCGCTTGCGGCAGAACTGTTCGAGCACCTGGGGCGCCACGTCGCACGCGCAGGTGACTGTGTCGCGCCACGCACTGTCCACGAGGCGGTTCTCGAGGGGCGTCGGCGCGCACTCGAACTGGGCTGAGGATCCCACTCGTCGTCGGTGGGCAGGCGCTTTTCGCGGCCCGAGCCGCGGTTGCTACGGTTCATCGAGGACCGAGCCCTGCATCCGGCGGCGTTCGATGGTCCGGACCCGATGACCGACGGGCGGCAGCGAGGCCGTCCGAGGGGGTGGAATCGTTGACTGAAGAGCCAACCGGCACAGGACCGGGCACGGACACCAAGGGGCATCACGAGATCACTGACGTCGTGATCCGACTCGCCGGTGACTCCGGCGACGGGATGCAGCTGACCGGTAACCAGTTCACCGCCATCGAGCGCGCTCGCGGGCAACGACCTGGCCACACTCCCGGACTTCCCGGCGGAAATCCGGGCTCCTGCCGGCACCCTTCCGGGCGTGTCTGCCTTCCAGGTCAGAATCTCCTCGGAGGACATATCGACTGCCGGCGACGAGGCAGACGTACTGGTGGCCATGAACCCGGCCGCTCTGCGGTCAGAGCTCCCCAAGCTCCGCCCCGACGGCATGGTGATAGTGAACTCCGACGGGTTCGGGGAGCGCGAGCTGGAGAAAGCCGGCTACGACGCCAACCCGCTCGAGGACGACAGCCTGGACGACTACAACGTCGTCGAGGTGCCGATGACCAGCCTGACGGTCACCAAGGTCAAGGAACTCGGCGTGAAGGGTCGCGACGCCGAACGATCCAAGAACTTCTTCGCCCTGGGTCTGCTGTGTTGGATGTACAGCCGGAATCCCGCGGACATCCGTGACTGGATCGAGGCCCGATTCAAGTCCGACGAACTCGTGAAGGCTGCAAACCTGACCGCGTTCGAGGTCGGCTACGCGTTCGGCGAGACCACGGAGCTGATCCCGGTGACGCGCTCCGTGGCACCCGTCGACCGACCGCCGGGCACCTATCGCAACATCAACGGCAACACGAGCCTGGCCTGGGGAATCATCGCCTCTGCCCAGCTGTCGGGACTGCCCACGTACCTCGGTTCCTACCCGATCACCCCGGCATCGGACATCCTGCACGAACTGGCCAAGCACCCCGAGGCCGCGATCCGGACATTCCAGGCCGAGGACGAGATCGCCGCGGTTGCTTCGTCGGTGGGCGCTGCGTTCGCCGGTGACCTGGCATGGACCACGACATCGGGCCCCGGCATGGCACTCAAGGCCGAGACCATCGGCCTCGCAGTGTCCCTGGAACTCCCACTGGTGGTCGTGAACATCCAGCGAGGTGGCCCATCGACCGGGCTACCCACCAAGACCGAGCAGTCCGACCTGCTGCAGGCGCTGTTCGGGCGCCACGGCGAGTCGCCGCTGCCGGTGATCGCGGCGTCGCGGCCCGCCGACTGCTTCGAGTGTGCGATAGAGGCGGCGCAGATCGCCATCACCTACCGCACCCCGGTCATCCTGCTGTCGGACGGCTACATCGCCAACAGTTCCGAGCCGTGGTGTCTCCCCGACGTGGACGACCTCCCTGATCTGTCCACCACGTTCGCCACCGAGACCAACCACACAAACGAGGACGGCAGCGAGGAGTTCTGGCCCTACGTGCGGGACCCCGAGACGCTTGCCCGACCGTGGGCTGTGCCGGGCACACCGGGCCTGGAGCATCGCATCGGCGGGATCGAGAAGGCCGATGGTTCCGGCGATATCTCCTATGACCCGGACAACCACCAACTGATGACCGACCTGCGAGCGGCCAAGGTCGACCGCGTCGCAGACACGTACTCGCCGTTGGAGATCAGTGGCGATGCCGATGCCGACGTGCTGCTCATCGGCTGGGGCTCGACGTGGGGCGCTATCGCCTCAGCGGTCGAGAAGGTCCGTTCCGAGGGATCGAAGGTCGCCCAGGTCCACCTTCGCCACCTCAACCCGCTGCCCCGTGACCTTGGAGACATCATCGCCCGGTACCCCCAGGTGCTGGTTCCGGAGATCAACCTCGGTCAGCTCTCGATGATCCTGCGTTCGGAGTTCCTGGTGGACGCCCGATCGATAACGAAGGTGTCCGGTCTTCCGTTCACCTCGGGTGAGCTCGAAGCAGAGATACGCAAGGCCGTCGGATCCCTTGACGACCAATCGAACGGAAGCGCGACCGGTAACTCGCGCGGAGGTGCCTGATGACTGCGACACCGGTGGAAATCCCGACCACGAAGCGGACCGATTGGCAGAGCGACCAGGAGGTCCGATGGTGCCCGGGTTGTGGTGACTACTCCATCCTTGCCGCCCTCCAGTTCGCGCTGCCCGACATGGGCGTGCGTCGGGAGGACGTCGTTGTGGTCGGGGGGATCGGCTGTGCTGCCCGATTCCCCTATTACATGAACACCTACGGGGTCCACGGCATCCACGGCCGGGCTCCCGCCATCGCAACCGGGGTGGCCTTGGCCAATCCCGATCTCTCGGTGTTCGTGGTCGGCGGCGACGGAGACCTCCTGTCCATCGGTGGCAACCACCTGCTGCACGCACTGCGTCGGAACATGAACCTGACGATCCTGTTGTTCAACAACCGGATCTACGGTCTCACCAAGGGCCAGTACTCCCCGACTTCCGAGCAGGGCAAGGTCACGAAATCCTCACCGCAGGGCTCCGAGGACTCGCCGCTGGTCCCGCTCTCGGTTGCGCTGGGGGCCGATGCCACGTTCGTGGCCCGTACCCACGACATGGACCGCAAGCACATGGAAGAGGTGTTCAAACGGGCCCACGCACACCGCGGGGCAGCCTTCGTGGAGGTCCTGCAGAACTGCAACGTGTTCAACAACCATGCGTTCGAACAGATCACCGCCAGGGACAACCGGGAGGACATGATCATCCCGCTGCGCCAGGGAGAACCGATCCGTTTCGGCCCCGACGGCAGCAAGGGCGTCGTCCTGGATCCCAAGCAGGGCATCGTGATCGTCGACGTCGCAGACGTTGGCGTGGACGCACTCCTGGTGCACAACGAAGCCCGTCCCCACCCGTCGGTTGCCTTCGCCCTGTCCCGACTGTCGGCCAACATGGACGAGCCCACCCCCATGGGGGTGTTCAGGGACGTGGACCGCATGGTCTACGGCGAACGCAACCCGGTCCCGGAGGCGCCACCCGGTCGAGAGCTGATCGAGAAGCTCCTGAAGTCCGGGTCCACCTGGGACGTCCAGTAGAGGACCCTTTCAGTACTCATCGGATTCGCCTGCCCGAAGTGCCGATGCCCGGGTAGAATGGGAAGACACCCGCGACCCTGGCGTGTCATGGGTGGGGCGATCAGGCAACGGAGCCGGTAGGAGACCACTGATGATCGAGACGACGAAGAACCTGCTCGAGTCCACCATCCAGCAGGCACAGGACATGGCCAAGTCGGCAAACAGCGCGTTCAGGATTCACGACGACGTTGCCGTGAGCCTTCCCGGTGGACTGTATGGTCACGTTCACAAAGGACGCCTCGTGGGCTTCGGTCTCGAGCCCGTGGGCGATGTGATTGTCGACCGCGATCGTCATGTCGAGAACCTGGACGACTGGTTCGGTGGTCATGTTATGTGGGGACGTGTGGCTGCAGTGGCCGGTGGCGCCGCTGCCGCTGTCTCGACGATCGCGGGACTGACCGCGGCGATCGTCCGTGGCCGCCGCCAACCTGCGATCTGAGCTCTCCGACCAGGAGTCGCCTCCGCCGACTTCTGTCCCCCTTCGAGACCGGCGTAGCGTTGGACGATGGCTGAACGCCTTCTTTGGTCTCCCCAACGGATTGGTCCTGTCACGGTGCGCAATCGCATCGTGTTCGCGGCGCACCTGACCAACTACGCAGTTGACGGCCGTCCGTCCGAGCAGCATGCGGCCTATTACGCCGAGCGTGCGGCCGGGGGAGCCGGGCTCATCATCACTGAGGAGCACTCCACTCATCCGACGGATTGGCCCTATGAGAAGCTGATACACGGCTTCCGGCGAGATGTCATTCCTGGCTACCGTCGGATCACCGAGGCCGTTCACCGATACCGGGTGCCGATCTTCGCCCAGATAAACCACAACGGTGGTCAGGCGTCATCGATGTACTCGAGGTTGCCGGTTTGGGCCCCGTCCTCGGTGCCCGATCCGCTGTTCCGTGAGGTCCCCAAGGCGGTCGACCGTGGTGAGATAGCGGAGATCGTCGCGTCGTATGCCCGGGTTGCGGAGCACTGCGCCGAAGGCGGGTTCGACGGGATCGAACTGCAGTGTTCCCACTCCTCGATCGTTCGTGGGTTTCTGTCCCCCGCCACGAACCGGCGCACCGACGACTACGGCGGATCGCTCGGCAACAGGGCCAGGATCCTGCTCGAGATCGTGGCCGCGGTCCGCTCCGCGGTCGGTGCCGACCTGGCCCTCGGCGTCCGTCTGTGCGGCGACGAACTGATCCCCGGCGGGACTACGATCGACGAAGCAGTTCGCGTCGCGGCGATGGTCGAGGCCACCGGCCAGGTCGACTACATCAACACCTCGATCGGCGTGGCCACGGCCTCCTTGTTCATGATCGAGGCGTCCATGCATGTGCCGCCCGGATACGCGACGTTCATCCCGTCCGCGATCCGCAAGGCCGTGGACCTTCCCGTGGTTAGCGTCGGTCGGTACAAGGACCCGATCCAGGCCGAACGCGCCCTGAGTGAGGGCCACTGCGACCTGGTCGGCATTGTGCGGGGTCAGATCGCCGATGCCGAGTTCGTGGCCAAGGCCCGCGCCGGAGCCGGCGACGAGACACGTCTCTGCCTGAGCTGTAACCAGGAGTGCGTGGGCAGAATGGGCCTCAACCGGTGGCTCGGCTGCATCGAGAATCCGCGCACCGGCAGGGAGTCCTCGGGTGTGGGATTGGCCCACCCTGTCGAGTTCTCCCGCGAGGTACTCGTCGTGGGCGCCGGCCCGGCAGGACTCCAGGCGGCAATTGCGGCGGCACGTAACGGCCACAGGGTCACGGTGTGTGAGGCGTCAGATGAACCGGGCGGCCAGGTGCGTCTCGCGGCCACCGTGCCCAACCGGGCCGAGTTCGGCGACCTCGTGCGCAACCAGTTGCACGAGTGCGGCAGGCTCGGCGTGCAGATCGAATACGGGGTGTACGTCGATGTCGACGAGGTGGCTCGTCGTGACCCGTACCAGGTCGTGGTGGCAACCGGCTCCCGGCCCGCCCGGCCGTGGTGGGCACCAGCTGGTGCCGACTGGATAGTCGACGTACACGACGTCCTCAGCGGTGCTGTGGCCCCAGGCGGCGAGGTGCTCGTGCTCGACGAGTTGGGATTCCACCAGGCCACTTCAGTGGCCGAGCTGTTGGCCGACCGCGACTGCTCGGTCGAGATCGTGACCCCGGGAATGGTGGTGGGTCAGGATCTGGGGCTCACACTCGACCTGGAGAACTTCTGGATCCGGGCCCGTGCCAAGGGCATCGAACAGACGACCGAGCTGGTTCCGATGGAGGTCAGCGGTCAGGTGCTCCGCCTGCAACACCATCCGACCGGTGCAATGGTGACGCGCCAGCCCGACTGGGTGGTTCTCGCGGTGCCGCCGGACCCTGTGGATTCGCTCTATTTCGAGCTGATGGAGGCGGGCGTCCGGGTGGACCGGGTCGGTGACGCCGTGGCACCCCGACGGGCTCACGCCGCAGTGATCGATGGCGAACGCGTCGGTGCCGCGATCGCCTGAGAACCCGAGGTCACCAGTCGACCTGATCGCATCCTGAGTGCGTGTCGGGTTCGACCTGCAGAGTGGCGTGGTGGATGTTGTGTCGTTCGGCGAGAAGATCGCGAGCCCGGTCCAGTACCAGGTGGTGGTCGGCCTCGGCGCAGACCATCAGGTGAGCACTAAGAACGTCCATGTCGGTCGTGAGGGTCCACACGTGCAGATCGTGGACATCCACCACGTCCTCGATGCCGTCCAGGTCGGCCATGATCGCCGGCAGGTCGACATGGGTGGGAGCCTGCTGCAGCAGGACGCGTAGCGCTTCACGTGCCAGTCGGATCGCCCTCGGCACGATCCACAGGCCGATGGCCAGCCCGACCCAGGCGTCGATGACGGGTTCGTCGGTCAGCAGGATCAGCGCGCCGCCCACCACCACTCCGACCGAGCCCACGGCGTCGGCGAGGACCTCGACGCGGGCCCCCTCGGCGGCCAACGATCCGCCGCCGCTGAGTAACTTCAGCGCCACGAGGTTGGCGACCAGGCCGAGTGCTCCGACCAGGAGCACCGGCAGGCCGGGGACCTCGGGTGGATCCTGGATGCGCCCGACTGCCTCCCATATCGCCCAGATCGCCACGGCGATCAGCAGGACCCCATTTGCCAGCGCGGAGAGAACCTCGAGGCGGTACAGCCCGTAGGTTCGTTCGTCCCTGGTGGGCCGGGAGGCGAAGGTCACCGCCGCCAACGCGAGCACGATCCCGCCGACGTCGGTGAGTAGGTGGGCGCCGTCGGTGAGCAGCGACAAGGAACCCGTCTGCAATCCGACTGCCACCTGAACCACGAGGGTGACCAGCGTGATGCCCAGCGCATAGGTCAACGGGCGTTTCGCAGCCTCGCCGGAGCGGGCGAGGGCGGAGCCATGGGAATGGCCGTGGTCGTGGCCCATTACTCCACAGTAGGCACCTGCGGCATGGCCACCGAACTCGGTCCACGGGTGAGCAATGTCGTCTACTCGGCGCCGCCGCTGGGAGCCGGGACCAGTGCGTGTGCGCAGACCAGCAGATCCTCGAGCAGAGACTCGAACAGCTCGCGCCCGTGGGCCGCAGTTGCGGTGGTGGGATCGCCGAGTATTCCGTTTGGTGTCACCGAGGCAAGCCCCTGTTCGCGCACTGTGCCGATGATGTCCCGGAACCGCTGCCCGCTGCCCGGTTCGGCCAACTCCATACGCACCGACGCCGGGTGGGTGTGCAGCATCAGCGAGGTCTCGGTGTTGCCGGCGTGGGGATCGCCCTGAGATATGCGCGGATGCCATACATCGACGACCCGGGACTCCTCTGCCAGGATCGTCATCGCCTCGGCCAGAGCCTGTGCGTTGCCGCCGTGCCCGTTGACGAACAGCACGCCGGAGAAGGCCTGTGCCATGTCGTGCCGAGTCTGGGCCTGCTTCGGGTGAGGTTCGGGCAACGCGCTGCGGGCCAACTCCACCGCGGTGTCGCGCATGGCATCGATTCCGATGGAAAGCGTCCCTGCAAACCCCTTGTGCTCACCCGATGCCCCGATCCACACCGGAGGAGCAACCACGACATCCGCGCGGCGATCAGCCAGAGCGTCGGCCCAGGCACATGCGAGCAGGGTGTCGGTCTCGAGGGGCAGGTGGGGGCCGTGTTGTTCGCAGCTTCCGGTGGGGACCACCAGCAGGAGGCGTGCGTCCACCAGGTCGGGCCAGGTCATGGCGCCCAAATGCGAGTCGCGGGCGGACGGGGTCAGGACCCGGGCTCCGTTGCATGGACCGCTGTTGGGTCGGCCGCCGTCGGCCCGCCCGGTGTCGTCTCGTCCCCCTCTGACCCGTCCGCCAGATATCCCCAGTCCCGGAGCGCGGCCACGATCAGATCAGCGGCCTGCCCGGGGTCGGCCTCCACGGTCCTGGGTGGCGTGCGATCCACGAGGGCGCCCGTGAGCGCGACGATGCGGTCGAATGCCTCCGCGCCCACCGGTGGGGGCAGGACCCGGGCACGGGGGCGCCACGGCCGCATCCTCGGCGGCTCCACATGGGTTTCGATCCGCCCGCCGCGCACCTGGACTGCTGTTCCGGGGGCATCGGCAGCGCCGCGGATGGTCGCAGCCAGGGGGCGCGCCGCAGTTTCGCCACCGCCCCCTCGACCGACAGTACCGATGGCCCTGCCACCGCGAGCCTCTCGCGGCGGGCACCATCCAGTCGCCGCACGACGTCGGCCGCCGATGGCCCGGCGGGCGTCACCTCGATGAGGCCCAACGCCTGGGCGTACTGGAGGTGATGCGCCAGAAGGGCGGGCACCGATCCTGATCCGCGGTCGTAGCTCAGATCTCCGCAGACGACTGCCGACGCCGCCAGGTCGCCGGGGCCCAGCGCGGTCGCCAGCACGTCTGCTGTGACTGCGGAGGGGAGTTGTCCGCTCTGATCGATGCGAATCACCTGGTGCGCACCCGATGCGGCCAGGTCGAGCAGTCCCCGGTCCGCCCTTGGCGGGCCTGCACAGACCAGAGCAACCTCTGTTTGCCAGGCATCTGCAAGGCGGATCGCCACCTCGAGCGCTGCTCGATCGGCCGGAGAGAAGCCACCGCCCCGTTCGGAGGGTGTGACGGTCCCGTGCACCGCATCGACCTCGGGGCGCAGGTCGACCCACTTCACGCATGCGGCCACCGGTCCGCGTAGACGGTGGTCCGCAGTCGAGGTCATGAGTTGTGGAACACGACGCCGTGCCCGCCCTCGGGGTAGTTCCAGGTGATGGCGCCCTCTTCGTTGCACACCAAATGGCAGGCGCCACACTCGAAGCACTGTTCGTAGTTGAAGAGAATCCCGCCGTCGGACGTGGGTACGAAGAGGTCGGCGGGACAGGCGGTGATGCACCCGCGAACCGAGCAGTCACGACACACGGTGTCGTTGACCGTGATGTGAGCGTCCTCATGGACCCGGAACTGGACGGTATCCATTCGGGTTTCGAAGCTGATCGCCGGGTAGCCCCGTTTGCGATTCATGTCCGGCCCACTCATCCGAAGGTCCGCACTGCACGCCAGCCGTCCCGAAAGAGATCGCGCAGCTTCACACGGTTGGCGCGCATCTGGGTGCGAAGTATGCGGTACATGCCGGGTTTGGGCTCCGGGTTGTCGACCTGGAACAGCTGTCCGGCCACTCCGCACGCGAGCGCCGGGAGTTGTCGCTGGGCCAGGTCGCCCATCACGAGGTGGGGCGCATCGCGCAGACGCCGGTGGTCGGCCAGCACAAAACTCGACTCCAAGCGTGAGCGGTACCCGGCGAGCCCCTTTGCGCTCGTGTCGCCCGACTCGAGGGCTGCGACGGCGGCCCGTCCCGCGGCGGCGCCGGACCCGATGGCGAAATTGACTCCCTCGAGCCAGATGCCGGCGGCCAGGCACATGGCGGCAGCGTCGCCGGCCACGAGGATGCCGTCGCCAGCGAGCTCGGGCATCATGTCGTACCCCGCCTCGGGGATCACATGGGCGGAGTACTCCTTGACGTCGCCGCCCTCCACCAGTGGGGCGATCGCCGGATGTTCCTTGAGGCGGCGCAACAGTTCCTCCGGCCGGGTGTCGCCCTCGGCCAGGGCCGGCAGCGAGAGTACGAGGCCCACTGCGATGGTGTCCCGGTTCGTGTAGACGAATCCTCCACCGGGAACCTCTCCGGTGCAGCCGATTATCTCGATGTCGACCCCGTGGTCGCCGCGAACTCCGAATCGGGCATCGATGACCTCCCGGGGCAGGGCGATGGTTTCCTTGACCCCGAGCGTGTAGTTGGAGGCATCGGTCTCGCGGTACAGCCCGGCTTCCTTGGCCAGGAAGGAGTTCACCCCATCGGCCGCGATGACCAGTGGTGCCCTCAGGTCCCCGTCGGGACGGTCGGTCCGCACGCCGACAGTTCTGCCACCCTCGGTGATCAGCCCCGTCGCTGTGGTGGAGCAGACCAACTCGGCTCCGGCCTCGACTGCCTTGTCCGCCAACCAGGCGTCGAAGTCGGGTCGATAGGCGGTCGCACCGTTGTAGGGCGGCGAGCCCCAGGCTTCGTTGCGGTAGTCGACGGTGAGCGCCTGGTCTCCGGTCATCAGCATCGTCTGGCGGCGGGTCACCCACCGCTGGATCGGCGCCTCCTCCCACCAAGCGGGGATCAAGGTGTCGAGGATGCGGCCGTAGATCACGCCCCCGTACATGTTCTTGGAGCCCGGGAAGGGCCCTCTTTCGAGCAGTACGACCGAGCGACCGGCCCGAGCCAGCTCGATGGCTGCGGCAGCACCGGCAGGACCGGCACCGACGATGATGGCGTCGGTCACGATGCCGTCCTCGAGGAGTCACCGGCGGTCACCGTGGCCAGGGCGCTCTCGAGCGCATCGAGGGTCGCGTTTGCGTCGGCCACTATCGCCAGTTGGGCCAGACCCATCATGGGGCAGTGCGGCTCGGTGTTGACCGAGATGATGTGGTCTGGCTGACCGAGGCCGCTCGTGTGTTGCACGGCGCCGGAGATCCCGAATGCCACGTACAGCCGCGGGTCCACCACCACTCCGGTGGTTCCGATCTGTCGGTTGTGCGGAGCCACCCCTTGTCGGTGATGACCCGGGTCGTCCCGACAGAGGCATCGAGAGCCGTGGCGATCCGGGTGAGCTGGTCGTAGCGCGCTTCGCTGTCGAGCCCGTTGCCGCCGCCCAGGATTTTCGGAGCCTCGGCCAGGTCCATTGTGGCCACGTCGGGCGGCAGGACCTCCACGATCCGGGCCTCGGGTACCTCGGGCGCCGTGGGGTGAATGGCGACGATCGTCGCCGGTCCGCTCTGGTGGCGTTCGACACCGCGCACGCCCGGCTGCAGTGTCACGACAGTGGCGGACCTGAGTGGGTGCTCGGCCATGACTGTTCCGGCGAATCCGATCGTGGTCACGCGGTCAGGACGCACCTCGACCGCACCGGTGAGGAGCTCGTGGCCCAGCAGGGCAGCCAGTCGCGGAGCCAGATCGCGGCCATCCGGGCTGGCCGGGAGGATCACCACGCGTTCCTCGGCAAGTTCCGGTGCCAGCGCGGCCGCCCACCTGCCGGGAGCGAATCCTGGGTGTCCCACGTTCGGATCTCGGTGGCGATTCCGTCCATTTCGGAGGCGGCGACCGACGCGCGGTCGCCGACCAGCAGAACTCGTCCGCCGGCTTCGGCGACGGTCTCGGCGCCCCGGCGGGGAGCTCGCCCGAGCGCACGGGAACCACTGCGATCATCTGCTCACGCTACCGCCGTGCCCCACTGCGCCCAGTCGTGCCACGCTGGGCCATGACGTCCCGAGTTGTGCTCGTCACCGGTGCTGCCAGAGGCATCGGTGCAGCGGTTGCCCGCCGAATGGCTGACGACGGAGCTCGCATCGTGGCCGTGGATCGCTGCGAGGACGACCCGACCCTCGACTACCAACTGGGCCGTCCCGAACAGTTGGAGGAGGTCGGTCGCCTCCTGCGGCAACGGCTCCATAGCGCTCATGGCGGATGTAGCAGACCGCGACGGGCTCGCATCGGCTCTGGAGGGCGTCGGTCCCTTCGACGCGGTGGTGTGTGCGGCGGGCGTCGTCTGGGGCGGCCCACCTCTGTGGGAGACAGCCGAGGCCGTGTGGGAGTCGCTGGCAGGCGTCAACATCCTCGGTGTCCTCAACACGGCAGCTGTCACGATTCCGGCGATGCTGGCGAGACCCGAGCCCCGCTCGGGCCGATTCGTCGCCGTCGCCTCGGCCGCCGGGTCCCGGGGCCTGCCTGCCATGGGTGCCTACAGCGCCACGAAACACGCAGTGGTCGGTCTCGTTCGTTCCATGGCCGCTGATCTGGCCGACTCGGGAATCACTGCCAACGCGGTATCGCCCGGATCGGTCGACACCGACATCCTGGCTGCCTCGGCCCACGTGTACGGATCGGGTTCACCGCGCGAGTTCGATCGACACCACCTGTTGGGACGTCTTCTGGATCCGGCCGAGGTGGCCGACGCCGTGGCGTGGCTCTGTAGCCCCGGAGCCTCTGGGACGACCGGCGCAACCTTGTCTGTCGACGCGGGCATGACCGCCACGTGACCTCTGCGATCGGAGACGCTCGTCCCCGTCGCTCCCTGCGCCCGGACGCAACGCTGAGGCGACTGGCGCCGAAGGTGTGGGTCGGGGATCGCCACTGAAACTGTTTCGCCTCACCGAGACCGGCGACGAGTTGCTCGACGAACTCTGTCGGAGCGGGGAGGCGACCGGGACGTCGCGGGTTCACGCAGATCTGCTCGACAGGTTGGTGCTCGCGGGGGCTGCCCATCCGCTTCCGGACCCGACGCCGGAATCCCCGCGGTCGGCGAGGTGACTGTCGTGGTCCCCGTGCGTGACCGCTCTCGGTCGCTGGGGGACGTTCTGGCCGGAGTCCGAGCGACGGTGCCGACAGCGGAGATCACCGTGGTCGACGACGGATCGCTGGACGCCGATTCGGTGGCCGCCGTAGCTGCACGCCACGCTGCCTCGGTGCTCCGCCACGATGAAGCACTTGGGCCTGCAGCTGCGCGCGACGCCGGTCTGTCGATGGTTCGGACCCCACTGGTGGCGTTCGTCGATTCCGACATCCACCTGGAGGGGGACTGGCTCACGCCTCTGCTCGCACAGCTGGGGGACCCACGGTGGCGCTGATCGCTCCGCGTGTCCGCTCGGAGCCGGGCCCGACGTGCTGGCCAGCTACGAATGCGGACATTCACCGCTGGACCTGGGTCCGTCGGCCGCTGCGGTCGTGCCGCTCGGACGGGTGTCCTACGTGCCCGCAGCCGTGCTGGTGGCACGGGTGGAGGTGTTGGCGTCCCTGGGCGGGTTCGATGAGGAGATGCGGGTCGGCGAGGATGTCGATCTCGTGTGGAGAGCGGTGGAGGCCGGCCACCTCGTGCGCTACGAGCCGGCATCCGAGGTCACCCACAAACCCCGACCCGACTGGCACTCATGGGCGGCACAACGCTTCGACTACGGCTTGTCGGCTGCGGCGTTGGACAGGCGTCATCGCGGTGCGGTGGCCCCCGTGGTGTGTTCCGCGTCGAGCACGGCTGCATGGGCGCTTGTCGGTCTGGGTCATCCCGTTGTCGGTGCCTCGGTGGGGGTGGGCTCCACGATGGTGCTCACGCGCAGGCTGGAGGGCGTCCCCCCGTCCGCAGCCATGCAGATCGCCCTGCGCGGACACCTGGGCGCAGGCCGGCAGCTCGCACGGGCGGGTATCCGGCCATGGTGGCCGGTCCTGGTTGCGGGCTCGCTGGTATCGAGGAGGGGCGTCGACTGGCTCTTGCGGCCCTGGTCGGGTCGGTCGCCTCGGCGGACGGAGGAATGGGCAGCGGTGCGTCGCCGTCGCCGATGATGTCATCTACAGCGCGGGGGTCTGGGCCGGAGCACTCCGGTCCCGTCGGTTCGGTGCCTTGTTGCCGGCGACACCGAAGGGGCCCTGAGCTCAGGTCGTGCCCAGTGCAGTTCCACCCGGGTGCAATTCGTCACCGCGGAGGGTGGGCACTCAAGGTCGGGGGCCCGCTGTGCCGATGAAAGAACACTGGCGGATGGGCGGGGCGGGCAGATAGCCCGAACGACATTGCACCAGCCGTGCTGGTGGGGCTGCTGTCTATGGCAGCGGAGTGTGCAGTGTCTCCCCGTCCGCCCGCGAGTGGCGCCGTTCACTCCACGAGTTTGCCGTTCACTCCACGAGTTTGCCGTTCACTCCACGAGTTTGCCGTTCACTCCACGAGTTTGCCGTTCACTCCACGAGTTTGCCGTTCACTCACGAGTTTGATGGCGTACTCGGGGCAGTTGTCCGCAGTCAGTCGGGCCTTCTCCACCAGTTCGGCCGAATCTCTTCGTCGATGCGAAGGACCGCGTATTCCTCGTCGTCCACGTCGAAGACCTCCGGGGCGAGCAGGTAGCAACGGTTGTGGCCCTGGCAGGCGTCGCGGTCGTACTCGATTCTCATCGGGATGCTCCCTCAGTCACAGCGTGTAGTCGGCACGGGCAGTTCTCGTGGCCCCCGTACCTGGCCGGTGGACCACCGCACGGCGTCGGGATCGGGGTCGGCCAACTCGAAACGGTCCACGGCCGCTACCCACTCCTCGAGGGCAACTCGTAGCTCCATGCGGGCCAGGTTGGAGCCGGCACAGCGATGGATGCCGAGACCGAAGGCGGCGTGCCGGTTGCGCTGACGGTCGATGACGAATTCGCCGGCGTCGTCGAAGGCGTCCTCATCACGGTTGGCCGATGGGAAGGGCAGGAGCACCCAGTCCCCTCCTTCATTTCCGCTCCACCGACAGTGATGTCCTGGCTGACGACCCGGGCCATGGTCACCGGGGCGTAGAAGCGCAGGAACTCCTCTATGGCGAAGGGCCAGACATCGGGGTCGGTCCGAAGGCGTTGGACATGCTCCGGGTGTTGGGCCAGGTGCCACGAGGACGCGCCGATGGCCGACCAAGTGGTGTCGATCCCGGCGATCGAGTCAGGAGCGCCACCGATCCGAACACGTGCTCGTCGGAGAGCGGCATGCCCTCGATGTCGGCCTGGACCAGGTAGCTGATGAGGTCGTCGCCCGGCTCGGCCCGCCGTTCCACGATCACGTCGGCCAGATAGGCGGCCATCGTCTCGTCTGGTGCCGCGGAGACCTGGCCCGGTTTCTCGAGGATCCTGTGTATGAAGGTGCGGAAGCGGTCGCCGTCGGACTCCGGTAGCCCGAGCATGTGGGCGATGACCCCGTACGGGTATGTGTTGTGCGTCAGTCGACCGCGGCGTCGGCGCGACCATCGCCGTCAGCGGCGGCCCGGGTGACCTTCGAAGGCGAGTCTCCGACAGGTGTCAGCGTGTCGCCGCTCCAGGGCCGACACTGCCTTGGGTGAGAACGGGCCGAGCAATAGCTTCCGCGCGATCTGGTGAAAGGGCGGGTCCGAGCTGATGGGAGAGCGAAACCGACCGGAGGTTCGCCGCGGAAGCCCATGTCGTTGACGATGATTCCCGTGACGAGAAGTGGTCGGTGTCGTGCGCTATCTCCGAGACGTCGTCGTGGCGGGGAAACCAGCACCCTCCAAAGCGTTCCGTGTGGGCCACCGGACAACCGGAGCGGTACTCCGCCCAGATATCCGGCGCATTCTGGGCCCACTGCGCCACGGTGTGATCGAATCGGTGGTCCAGTCCTGCACGTGCGGGTGTTCCGTCGGCGACGGCCACGCCAGTTCAGGATCGGTCTCGTCGGTCATGTCCGGAGCGTAGCGAAGGCGTCGGTGGTCGGGAGCGCCCGGGTGATAGCAAGTCCCGATGACCGAACCGAAGGACGCAACGTCGCACACAGAGCTCTCCCAGGAGCAGTTCCGCTTCCGCCAGCCCCATGGATTGGACTGATGCGGCCGACATCGAGAACGCCGCTCGGGACTGGTGGCCGCCCACGTCGCCCGTTATCGACGGACCGCGGAGTCGTCCGGCGTGGAACCTCGGCGACTACGGTACCTCGACAACGAGGATGCTCCGTCGACGGTCAACCCTTCGCTGTGGCGGCAGGCCCGGCTGAACATGGAGGCCGGGCTACCCGCGATCGCTGACCGTATCCACCAACTGCGAGGTTCGACATCTCGGAGATCACGATCATCGAAGGCGACGAGGGCTTCATCGTCATCGACCCTGATATCGGTCGGAATGCACGCGGCCGCGGCCATGGAGTTGGCCGTGAACACCTCGGCGACCGGCCGGTCACGGCTGTGATCTACACCCACTCCCACATCGATCACTTCGAGGGGTCAAGGGTGTACTACCCAGGAAGCGGTCGCTGAGGGCGGTGCCGGTGATCGCTCCGGTGGGGATGGTCGAGGCAGCTGCGAGCCGAGAACGTCTTCGCGGGCGTGGCCATGAGCCGCCGAGCGAAGTACATGTACGGAGCGGGGGCCGGCGGATGCTGACC
>CAVQRK010000001.1:0-7645 GCA_963715225.1 uncultured Actinomycetota bacterium | reverse complement strand
GCCGCCGGATCCCCGCGGCCCCACAAGGAGTGACCCGATTCCCACCGAAGATCCCGCGCCCCCATCGGAGCAGCCCGAACGACCGCGACCTGTCGTCCGGGTCGTTCGATCCCCCCGAGGGGGCTGCGCCCGATGGCGGACCGCTGGAGACCTGGTTGGATCATCCTCCGAGTCCCCCGGAGGCGTCCGTCGACGACGCTGACAAGGTGGTCAGTGGGTTCGGTGCCCCACCCGTAGTGGCTGTGGTGGTGGCCAAGGACCCCGGCGACTGGTTCAGCGACACGATCCGGAGCCTTGCGGACCAGGACTACCCACAGTTGTCGATCCTGGTGGTCGACAACGGTGGGGCCGGCGACCCGGCTCCACGGGTGGCAGATATTGCTCCCCATGCATTCGTAAAACGTCGCTCGGAGGACGAGGGCTTCTCCGCCGCCGCAAACGAAGCAGTCGGTTCGATCGAGGGCGCACCGTTCCTCCTCGTTTGTCACGACGACGTCCGTTTGGCGCCCGATGCTGTGACCCAGCTGGTCGCCGAGGCCTTCCGCTCCAACGCCGGTGTCGTCGGCCCCAAGCTGGTGGATTGGGACAACCCCGAGGAGCTGCGGTCGGTCGGCCTCGCCGTGGACCGCTTCGGGGCACCGCGGGAGTTGGTCGACCCCGGCGAACTGGACCAGTCACAGCACGACACGTCTCGCCGTGTGTTTGCGGTGTCCGACGCCTGTCTCCTGGTACGTGCAGATCTGTTCGGGACGATCGGCGGTTTGAGCGATGCGATCGGGTACTTCGGCGAGGACGTGGACCTGTGTTGGAAGGCCCAGTTGGCCGGCGCCTCTGTGCAGTTCTGCCACCGTGCCACGGTGGCTCACCGGGGTCGTTTCGACGAGCGGAGGCCGACCGATTCGCGTGAGCGACTCGAGCTGCGTCACCAGGCACGGATGACACTGACCAACCATGGCGCCGCCGCGCTGTTCCGCGTCATCCCGGCAGCGTTCTTCATCAGTGCTGCTGAGGTGGTCGCGGCTCTCGTCCTGGGCCGTGGACGCACCGCCGTGGACATCCTGGCCACATGGGTCTGGGTGGTCACCCACCCGATCCAGATCCACCGGGCGCGCAGGAGACGCAAGAGCTTCCGACGGGTTGCCGAGGGCGACTGGTCGGCGCTGCAACGCAGGGGAAGCAACCGCATGCGGGTGCTCACGGGTGAGACGACCTCCGAGAACCGGGTGGTGGTCGCAACCCGTGCCGGTCGAGACCGACTGCGTGACGCCACCACTGCCAGCTCCGATTCGCGGCTGGCCATAGCCCTTGCAGTTGCCATACCGATCCTGCTCGCGTTCGGCGCCAGGTCGGTGTGGCTGGGCACGCTGCCCTCGATGCCGCGAGTTCACCTCGGCCGGAGACTCGGTGGGCGCGTTGTTGTCGGAGTGGTGGGCGGGTTGGAGGGCCTCGGGCCTGGGTGAACCAGCCATACCCCCGGGATCGATGGGCGGGCTCGGTCTGTTGGGAACCCTCCTTGTCTTTTCCGCCGGTGCCGCTCGCAGGGTTCTGTTGTTGGCACCGTTGGTGCTGGGTCCGGTTGGTGTCTGGCGACTGTTGCCCCCGGGTTCCGCCATGCGCTCGCGCGCAGCGATCGTCGCTGCGTACGGGCTTTCTCCGATCGCCCTCAACGCAGCGGGCGAGGCCCGCCTCCAGGCACTCGTGGCGTACGCCGCAGCTCCCTGGTTGCTGCGGCGGATCGCTCGCCATGCCGGTCTGTCGCCCTTCGCTGCCGAGGGTCAGACGCCCGGACCTCGACTGCGTCAGTATGCGGGGACCTCGGTGTTGGTCGGCCTGGTGTGCGCCATCAGCCCGCTCGCATCGCTGGTGATCGTGGTGACGGCGCTGGTGATGCTCGTCGGGCCGGCCCTCGCCGGCCAGGCATCTGGCTCCGCGGCTGCGGCACGCAACGCCCTGGCCGGCCTCGCAGGAGCGCTGGCCATCAACCTGCCATGGCTACTTGCCGCGTTCGCGCGACGGCGACGCAGCCACGCTCACGGGACTGTGGGACGGGCGAGCTCCGGTTCCCTCGGCCGCCGAGATGCTCACGGGGTCGATCGGTCAGCTCCAGGTAGGCGTGTTCGGCTGGGGTCTGGTCGCTGCGGCGGCCGTACCGCTGTTCACCGGACGGCAATGGCGTCTGGGTTGGGCCGCCGGCGGGTGGAGCTCGATAGCGGCCGGACTCGGAGCCGCGGTCTGGGCGGGTAGCGCCGATCTGCTCGGTGGTGCCGGCGTCGAGGTGTTCCTGGTGCCCGTGGCACTGGGCCTCGCGGTCTCCATCGCCATGGGGCCCTTGGCGTTCGACGAAGACGTCGTGCGAAGCGACTTCGGCACCCGACAGATATTGAGCTTCCTCGGGGTAGGTGCGTTGTTCCTCGGCCTCGTACCCCAGTTCGTGGCCTCGACCCAGGGGCGCTGGTACCTACCCGATGGAGACTTCGATCGGGCGCTGTCGGTCATCGATGACAGCGACGACTTCAGGGCGCTCTGGATAGGTGATCCCGATGTCCTGCCCCTGTCGGGCTGGCCGCTGGAGTCGGTCCCCGGCGTGAACATGGGCATGTCCGACGGGATCACGCCGGTCATGTCCCAACGCTACCGCCTCGACGGCGGAAGCTCCGTGGAGGCGGTGAGTGAGGCACTCACCGCTGCCCTGGAGGGCCGGACAGCGCGATTGGGACGGGGTATCTCGCCCATGTCGATCCGCTATGTGGTGGTGGTGGATCGACCGGCGCCCGAGCCCTTCGCCACCGCCGAGGTTGCGATGCCCGTCGGGGTTGTCGACACGCTGGAGGAGCAGCTCGATCTGCGGCGCATTCTGGTCGGTCCCGGAATCGACCTCTTCGAGGTGACTGCCGCCTGGCCGCCGCGATCCGACATCACGACGGCTCCCGATCCGGGGAACACCCCCGATTCGGTTCTGGGTCGGGGCTTCGGTACCTCGTTCTCGGGGAAGCTCGACGACGAATCGATCGTGGCCCAGTCCGTCACCGGCGACCCGGGATGAAGCTGTCCACCCCGGATGGGGATGCCGAGCGGGACGGCCTGTTTGCCTGGGGACAGAAATTCTCTGTTGAAGAGGGCGGCGACGCATCTCTGGTCTGGTCGCCACCGTTGTCCACAAGGGTCCTCCAGCTGTGGCAGCTCGCTGCCATCGCCGGCCTGCTCTACCTCGCCACTCGGCGGAGTTCGTTGCCGACCCCCACTCGGCGGAAGCGCGTCGTGGCCCGTGCTGATCCGCTCGTCGTGGTGGACGGACCGGGATCCAAACCTGAGGACTGGGCGAGTTCGGGCGATCCGTCCCGATCGACCGAGGCCGAAGAGCCCGGCGGCGAGGAGACGCAGTGAAACGGAGCCGCTGGCCCGTAGTAGTGGCCCTGCTGGCGATTGTCGCCGCTCTGGTCTTCTGGTTCCCCGGTCGCGCCGAGGTGGCCCCGTCACGGGTGCTGCGAGCGCCCGTGGCTGCTTCGGTGGGCTCGGCGGGTGGTTCCTGGTATTGCGCGGCCCGCGATGTTGCGGCCGAGGCACCCACCCACACGGTGATCATCGCCTCAGCGGGGGAGGAGGACGCCGACGTGCGGATCGACGGGTTCGGTGAGGAGGGTCCGGTCGGCTCCAGCGCTCTCACGGTGGAGGCTTCGACCACGGTCGAGCTGGATGTTGCGTCCAGTCTGGGAGCGGCGACGTCGAGTCTGATGATCGAGGCGGATGCGCCGGTAACGGTGGAGCATCGCTTCAGCTCCGCAACGGGGGCTGACCAGGCGCCATGTTCGACGTTCTCCGCGGATACGTGGTATTTCCCGACAGTGGTCACGACCCGTGATGCCACGGCCCGCCTGTCTCTGTTCAACCCATTTCCCGGCGATGCGTCGGTGGACATCGAGGTCGGCGTTCGATACCGGGGTGCGCCAGCCCACCGCCCTGTCGGGCCTGGTGGTGGCCGCGGGTACCACCAGGGTCGTCGAACTGAGCGAGCAGGTGCAGAGGCGCGAGCAGTTCTCCGTCACCGTGCGTACGCGGTCCGGTGGAATCGTGGCCGAGTTGGCGCAGAGCTTCGACGGGACCGGCGACGTGGCTGTGAAGGGGCTCCGTCTGGTGCCTGGGACCAGGGTCGCGTCACCCGAGTGGTCCTTCGCCGGCGGCTTCGCCGATCCCGGCGCGGCGGAACGACTGGTCGTGCTGAACCCCAACGACGATCCGGTCGAGCTCTTGGTGCAGGTGGTTCCCTTCGGGGGGCTGGAGGTGTTGCCAGAGCCGTTCGAGCTCAAGATCCCCGGCCTCCGCTATGGAGTGATCGACCTGGGACAGGAGAGTCGCGTCCCTCCGGTCGGATTCCACGCGATAGAGGTTCGAGTCGGTGGGGGGCGAGCCCGTGGTCGCAGCCCGGTCCGTCAACGTCACTGCCGTTGGCGACGAGACGAACCCACAGCGTGCTCTATTGGCTTCGGGCACCACGGCATCGCCGGGAGCCGTGGCGGGAGCCCGGACATGGGTGAGTGCGGGGATGGGATTCACGGACTTGCTGGACGGGGCGGTGATGATCCACAACTCGTCACGGGAGCAAGCCGCGGTATCGGTGACGGCAGTGTCTGCCGCCGGTGTCGCCGGTACCCCAACCGAGTACGAGATACCAGCAGGGGACTCGGTGGCGGTGTCCGCAGAACAGCTTGATTCCTCCGGATCGACGTTCTCGGTAGTGGTGCGCTCCGATGTACCGGTGGTGGTCGAGAGGCTGCTGGTGTTCCGCGATCCGATGGACCTGTCGCTGCAGGCATCGGTGCCGGTGCTCGACTCGCTCGACGGATTGGCCGACCTCGGTGGGTGATCAGGGGACCTGGCAATGGTGAGGATCCTTGCGGTTCTCGGCGTCGTGTTGGTGGCCGTCGTGGTCGCCGAATTGATCAGGAGACGGCGGGTTCCTGACAGCGCCGACACAACCGGCGGCGGTCTACAACGCACCGGCCCAGCTCGATCGCAGCGACTTCCCCGGTCAGGACCGGCCGTGGCTGGTGGCGGTGTTCACCTCGGCGAACTGCAACTCGTGCTCCGAGACACTTGCTCGAGCCTCGGTGCTCGGCAGCGACGCGGTGGCTGTGTGCGAGGTCGAGGTGGGTAGGAGCCCGGACCTACACAGTCGGTACAAGATCGAGGCCGTGCCCATCGTGGCCATAGCGGACGACCAGGGAGTGGTGATGCAGTCCTTCGTGGGTCCTGTGAGCGCCACCCACCTGTGGGGTGCGGTGGCCGAGGCCCGTGAGCCGGGGACGCTTCCCGAGGGCTGCGGCGGGCACGACGCCGTCTGATCAGCGTTGCCGCCGGGTACAACGGTGCCGTCCGCTCAGAGCACCGTACCGGTTCGCGCCATGCCGCTGCCGGGGTGCAGGTGCGGAGGCAGCGGCGGGGGAGAGGTGACGGCACCGGGGTTCTGACTTCCCGGTACGTGGCCGTGCACCTGTGCTGACGGTTGCGCCTGGTGGGGAGTCGGAGGCGATGGCCGCGGTACGTCCGGCTCGGTGCCGTTGGCAACCCTGATGAGGCGGCTCACCTCGGCCCCCGACACCGTCTCGTCCTCCAGGAGGGCCCCGGCGATCAGGTCGAGCGCCTTTCGGTTCGCCTCCAGCAGCTCCCGACAGCTCTCCTCGGCCTCGACCACGATGCGCAGTACCTCGTCGTCGATGATCTTCGAGGTGTCCTCGGAGAACTCGCGGGCGTGGCCTATGTCGTCACCGAGGAACACCGGTGCCGCGTTGCCGTAGGCCCGAGGGCCGATCTTCTCGCTCATACCGAACTCGGTCACCATCTTGCGGGCGCGCCCGGTCGACACCTGGAGGTCGTTGGCAGCACCCGTGGAACGCTGGCCGAAGATCATGTCCTCGGCCACACGTCCGCCCATGGCGACCACGATCGATTCCTCGAGGTATTCCTGGCTGTAGGAGTGCTTCTCCTCCTCCGGCAGTTGCTGGGTGACTCCCAGCGCCATGCCGCGGGGAAGGATCGAGACCTTGTGGACCGGATCGGCATTGGGAAGCAGCGCCGCGCACAGCGTGTGTCCGGCCTCGTGGAAGGCGGTCATCTGCTTCTCGTGTCCGGTCAACACGAGGGACTCGCGCTGCTGGCCCATCATGACCCGGTCGCGGGCCTCTTCGAAGTCGTGGGGCTCGATGATCTTGCTGCCCCGACGAACGGCGGTCAGGGCCGCTTCGTTGACGAGGTTGGCGAGGTCGGCACCGGACATGCCGGGCGTCCCCCGGCTGATGACCGCCAGATCGACCGATGGCGAGAGCTTCTTGTGGCGCACGTGTACCGCCAGGATGGCTTTGCGGTCCTCCAGTTCGGGCAGGCCGACCACGACCTGGCGGTCGAAGCGACCGGGCCGAAGTAGCGCAGGGTCGAGGATGTCGGGCCGGTTGGTGGCCGCCATCATGACGACCCCCTCGTGTCCCTCGAAGCCGTCCATCTCCGACAGCATCTGGTTGAGGGTCTGCTCGCGTTCGTCGTGGCCGCCACCCAGTCCGGCACCGCGCTTGCGGCCGATGGAGTCGATCTCGTCGACGAAGATGATTGCCCGACCGTGCTTGCGGGCCGACTCGAACAGGTCGCGGACGCGGCTGGCGCCGACTCCCACGAACATCTCCATGAAGTCCGACCCCGACACCGACAGGAACGGCACGCCGGCCTCGCCGGCGACCGCTCTGGCGATGAGGGTCTTGCCCGTGCCGGGGGGACCCACGAGCAGAACGCCCTTGGGGATCTTGGCCCCGATCTCCAGGAATCGCTCGGGCTCCTTGAGGAAGTCGACGACCTCGGAAATCTCGCGCTTGACGCCCTCATAGCCGGCCACGTCGGCGAACAGAGTCGCCGGACGCTCGGTGCTGTACGTCTTGGCCTTCGACTTGCCGATGGACATGATCCCGCCCATCTGGCCCTGGGCCCTGCGGTTCATCCACACGAAGAAGCCAATGATCAGCAGGAAGGGCAGCATCAGAGGGATGATCGTGGTGAAGAAGTTGGGGGTCGGGTACTCGTAGTTGACCTCGACGCCCTTGTCCCGCATGAGGGTGTCCACCTCGGCAGGTGCTTCGAGTGGCCCTGTCGTGGTGAATTCCTGGCCGTCGGCCAACTCGCCATTGATTGTGCCGTCAGATGTGTTCCAAGTGACCTTCTCGACATCCCCGTCCTCGACCTGGCCCACGAAGTCGGAGTACGACTGCTCGGACGCGGATCGATCCTGGCTGTACAGGGCGCTGATCATGACCAGGGCCACGACCGCCAGCAACACCGGCACCAGCCATGACGGCATGCCCCCCGACTTGGTACCGCTTGGTTCGCTTGGCCCGCTCTGCTCCGAAGGCATCCATACAGCCTAGAAGGCCCGGGACCAGATGGGCATCGCCCGCCACTGATCCAACGGTGACGAGTCTCAGATTCATGACCCGGGCATCCGCTGGGCGTCCTTCGCCTGGTTGTAGATTGTCCGACGTGAGCAGGCGTTGTGCACGTCCCGAATGCGGCCAGATCGCGGTGGCCACAATGTCCTATGCGTATGCCGACAGCCTAACAAGACGACTGAAACTAGTAACAGGACACAACAACAAGACCACGATCATCA